>NZ_BAAHXR010000001.1:0-472668 GCF_054658035.1 Desulfuromonas carbonis
GTTCTGGAACACCCCGCCGGAGAGGGCGACCCGTTCCAGGCCGCTGGCATTGCGGAGCAGGGCGCAGACTTCCGCCACCATCCAGGCGAGGGTGGTGTGAAAGCGGCTGCTGATAACTCCGGCCGCGACCCCGGCCTGCAGATCGGCGACGATCCCCCGGGTCAGAGCAGCCGGATCGAAGATCAGCCTCCCCTCCTCTTCCCGCACGTCATAGGGATACCCCTCGACCGCGCCGGGAACGGCAGCCATCTCCAGTTCCAGCGCCGCCTGCCCCTCGTAGCTGACCCGGTCGCGAATCCCGGCGAGCGCCGCGACGCCATCGAAGAGGCGGCCGCAGCTCGAGGTCAGCGGCGCGTTGAGTCCCTGCTCGATCATCTGCAGATACAGGGGTAACTCAGCCGCAGGAATCCGCTTCAGCAGCGGCAGGTCCGGCAGTTCTCGGCCGTAGGCCTGATAGAGGAGGCTGAGAGCCATCCGCAGCGGCTCGCGGGTGGCCGCATCGCCGCCGGGCATCGCCAGCTCGCGAAAGTGCCCGACGCGGCGGAATCCCTCCGCATTGCCAACCAGAAACTCCCCGCCCCAGATACGGCCATCGCTGCCGTAACCGATGCCGTCAAAGATCACCCCGATCGTCTCCTCTTCGACCCCATGTTCGGCCAGGCAGCTGACGAGATGGGCATGATGGTGCTGCACCGCCAGCCGCGGCAGCGGTTGCGCCTCGGCGAAGCGCGTCGACCAGTAGTCCGGGTGGAGGTCGTGGGCGACGAGCTGCGGCGTGACCCCGAGCATCTGCTGCAGGTGATCGATGGTGGCGGCAAAGGAATCCTGCACCTCCTCATGCTGCAGGTCACCGATATGCTGGCTGAGAAAGGCGCGATCCTCCTGGGTGAGACAGATCGTACTCTTCAGCTCGGCGCCGAGAGCGAGCAGAGGGGGCTGCGACCGTGGGAGAAAGATGCTGCGCGGCACGTAGCCCCGGGAGCGGCGCAGCAGCACCGCCTGCCCGGCCATGATGCGGGCGATCGAATCATCGCAGCGGGTCTCGATCTCCCGATCGTGGCCGAGGATGGCATCGGCGATCGTTTCGAGCCGTTCGCCAGCTTCACCGTCACGATAGACGATCGGCTCGTCGCTGCGGTTGGCGCTCGTCATCACCAGCGCCGGGAAGGATGCGAGGAGCAGGTGGTGGAGCGGGGTGTAGGCGAGCATGACCCCGAAGTAGCGGTTGTGCGGCGCCACCTGCGGGGCAATATCATGCCCCGGCTTCTGGCGCAGCAGGACGATCGGCCGCTCCGGTCCAGCGAGGAGCCGCAGCTCGGCATCGTCCGCTTCGGCATAATCCAGCACCGCGCTGCTGCTGGCCGACATCAGGGCGAAGGGCTTTTCGTCCCGCGCCTTGCGGCGGCGCAGTGCGGCCACCGCCCCGTCGTTACCGGCATCGACGGCGAGATGGTAGCCGCCGAGCCCCTTGATAGCGACGATCCGCCCGGCACGCAGCAGCTCCACCGTCATCGCCAGCGGGTCGCCCGTCAGCCGGTTCCCGGAAGTATCGAGCAGTTGCAGCCGGGGGCCGCACTCCGGGCAGGCGTTGGGCTGGGCGTGGAAGCGCCGCGAGGCCGGATCGTCGTACTCAGCGCGGCAGTCGCGACACATGGTGAAGGCGGCCATGGTAGTGCGGGGACGATCGTAGGGGACGCCGGTGACGATGCTGTAGCGCGGTCCGCAGTTGGTGCAGTTGATAAAGGGATAGCGGTAGCGGCGGTCGGCGGGGTCGAGCAGCTCGGCGAGGCAGTCGGGACAGACCGTACTGTCCGGCGCAATCTGGGCCCCCAGGTCGGCACCAGCGGCGCTGGCGAGAATGGCGAAACCGCGCTCCCCGGTGGCGGGAATCTCCGCCAGTTCGAAGCGGCTGATCGCGGCAAGAGGAGGAATATCCGAACGCAGGCTCCAGAGAAACCCGGCGAGCTTGGGCAGGGGGCCTTCCGCCTCTACCGTCACGCCGCGGCTGTCATTGCGGACCCAGCCGCTGATCCCCCACTTGCGGGCGATCTGAAAGACAAAGGGGCGGAACCCCACCCCCTGGACGATCCCCTCGATGGTGATCCGCTGCCGTTGCATT
This sequence comes from Desulfuromonas carbonis, assembly GCF_054658035.1. Classification (NCBI taxonomy): domain Bacteria; kingdom Pseudomonadati; phylum Thermodesulfobacteriota; class Desulfuromonadia; order Desulfuromonadales; family Desulfuromonadaceae; genus Desulfuromonas; species Desulfuromonas carbonis. The sequence goes on from NZ_BAAHXR010000001.1 coordinate 2,120, forward strand.
GCTCGTTCCATGGCACCTCCAGGTCACCTCTTTTACCACCTCCCGCCGGCAAAAGGCAACGTTGACAGTAACCGGCGGACAGGATGGCAGCGAAGAATGATTCCCGGTAAAAAACCACGAAAAAAATGCCCCGTTCCCGGGGAGGCCGGAACGGGGCGAAAAGCCTGCCGGGGAAGCAGGCGCTAGGAGGAATCGGGCGCCGGCTAGCGGGGAAGGGTCGCCCAGGCCGGCAGTAAGTCGAGGACGACGTCAAAAACCGGGATCACCAGGGCATAGGTCAGGGCCACGGTGAGGATGACGCCGATGATATTCAGGCCGAAACCGCTCTTGACCATCTGCGGGATGGTGACGTAGCCGGAGCCGAAGACGATGGCGTTGGGGGGCGTCGCCACCGGCAGCATGAAGGCGCAGGAGGCGGCAATCGCCGCCGGGACGACCAGCAGCAGCGGGTTCTGGCCGAGGCCGATGGCGACCGCCGAGAGGATCGGCATCACCATCGCCGCGGTGGCGGTGTTGGAGGTCAGCTCGGTGAGAAAGATGATCAGGGTGGTCACCGCGATCACCAGCACCAGCACCGGCGCATGTTCCAACAGGCTGACCTGGCCGCCGATCCATTCCGCCAGCCGGGTCTCCTTGAAGCCGCCGGCCAGCGCCAGGCCGCCCCCGAAGAGGATCAGTACCCCCCAGGGCATTTTTGCCGCCCAGTGCCAGTCCATGACGAACTGGTTCTTTTTCAGGTTCACCGGGATCAAAAAGAGGAGCAGGGCACCAGTCATGCCAATGGCGGCGTCGGTAACGAGCTTCGGATTGGGGAAGAGGAAGCTGAGCTGACCGCGGAAAATCCAGGCCAGCGCGGTCAGACCAAAAATTAGGGCGGTCCAGCGCTCACCCGGGCCCATCCTTCCCATCGCCTTGAGCTCGGCAGCAATCAGCTCGCGGCCGCCGGGAACCTTCTTCAGCTTCATCGGGTTGGCGACCCGGGTCAGCCACAACCAGCAGAGCGGGAGGAGAATCAGCACCAGCGGGACACCGACCAGCAGCCAGCGGGCGAAGGTGATCTCGTAGCCGTAGGTCTTCTGCAGGTAACCGGCGAGAACGGTGTTGGGGGGAGTGCCGATCAGGGTCGCGACGCCGCCGATGGAGGCGGCGTAGGCAATGCCGAGCATCAGGTTGAGGCCAAAAGCGAACTTCTCGGGCGAAAAATCGATCTCGCGGTCGAGCCCTTCCTTCTTCCCCTCCTCGATGACATGGTTGATGATCGCCAGGCCGATCGGCATCATCATCACCGCGGTGGCGGTGTTGGAGACGAAGGCGGAGAGGACCGCGGTCGCCGCCATGAAGCCGAAGATCAGCCGCCCCGGCGAAAAGCCGACTACCTTGACGATATTCATGGCGATGCGCCGGTGCAGTTCCCAGCGCTGCATCGCCAGGGCAATAATGAAGCCGCCCATGAAGAGGAAGATCAGGTGATTGGCGTAGGGGGCGGTCGCCTGCTGGGTGCTGGTGATGCCGAGCAGCTGGAAGAGCGCGATCGGCAGCAGGCTGGTCGCCGGAATCGGCATCGACTCGCACATCCACCAGGTCGCCATCAGCAGGGCGACCGCTGCCATGCGTTGCCCCTCGACAGTCATTCCGGCCGGGGTCGGCAGCAGCAGCATGGCCAGGAAGAGGAGCGGACCAAGCCAGAGGCCGATTTTCTGGCGGCCGGTGTAGGCGCGCGGCTCTTCCTCCTGGACCCCGCCGGGACCGGTACTGATCCGCTGGATGTGCTCCGCCGGTGCTTCGTCCATTTCGTCGGCCTGGTCGATCTCCTCTTCGTGCCCTTCCTGCCGGGACTTGAACTGGAGATTCCTGCGCCCGATCCCCTTCAGCAGGGCCAGGGGGCTGAAGAGGAGCAGCCCCCTGGTTTCGTCGTGCCAGTACCAGAGACGGTTCCACATCGTCATCAACATCGTCGTTGCACTCCTCCCGGTTGCCCGGCGGGAAGACCCGTCGGAGAGTTTTAAAACCGCATTCCGGAAATAGCAACGGCGGTGCCAACCGCCAACGAAAATTATCCGCCGTGATCCGAGTGCGACAGACAGCGGCGCATTATCGAACGGTTATCCGGGAAATTCAAAATCCCGTTATCGACCAATTCGGTCACGATCCATCCCTTTGAATGCACTCAGCCCGAGGGTCGACTGGCCAATTTCGGCCGATTCCGGCGGAGGATCATGCTTTTACCGCAAACACCGATGGCGGCCCACCCCGCCAGGAATGGACCGCCACCGGTGTAGCAACGAAGGGGTTGAATGCTAATTATTCCCCTCCAGGCCGTACTTTTCCACCTTGTAGCGTAGCGTCCCGCGGGGCACGTTGAGCAGGCGTGCGGTCTTGGCGATATTGCCGCCGGTGATCTTCAGCGCCTTGCCGATCAGCTCCTTTTCGATCTCGCCGATCATCTCCTCGAGGAGAATCCCTTCCGGCGGAATCTCGTAGGCAAAGGGCGAGCTTTTCTGTGGGGTGCTGCCGAAGATCTCCCCCGGCAGAAGCTCGGGGCGGATCACCTCCTCGTTGGTCATGATGCAGATGCGCTCCACCACGTTGCGCAACTCGCGCACGTTGCCGGGCCAGTGGTAGCGCAGCAGCAGGTCGAGGGCGTCGCGGGAGACCTCGCGGATGCGCTTGTTGAAGTCGCGGCTGAAACGCTTGAGGAAATAGTCGAGGAGTGGCGGGATGTCGTCGCGCCGCTCCCGCAGCGGCGGGACATGGATTGGGAAGACATTGAGGCGGTAGTAGAGGTCTTCGCGGAAGGTCTTCTCCTCGATCGCTCTCTTCAGGTTGCGGTTGGTGGCGGCGACCACCCGCACGTCGATATCGATACTGCGCGCCCCGCCCAGGCGCCGGATCTTGCGATCCTCGAGTACCCGCAGCAGCTTGACCTGCAGGTTCATGTCCATCTCGCCGATCTCGTCGAGGAAGATGGTCCCACCGTTCGCCTCTTCAAAAAGCCCGAGCTTGCGACTCTTGGCGTCGGTAAAGGCCCCCCGTTCGTGGCCGAAGAGCTCGGTCTCGAGCAGGTTGAAAGGGAGCGAACCACAGTTGATCTCGATGAAGGGGCGGTCCTTGCGCGGCGAAAGGTTGTGGATGCCGCGGGCGACGAGCTCCTTGCCGGTCCCCGACTCACCGCTGATCAGGACGGTCGCCGTCTCGTGCTTGGCCACCTCGCGCACCTGGCGGTAGACCTGCAGCAGCGCCTCGCTGGCGCCGACCATGTCGGCCCCGGGGAGCCCTTTCTCCTGTCCGCCCCGCTTTAAGTGGCGCACCTCGCGGCGCAGGTTCTGGGTCTCCAGCGCCAGACGCACGATGAGGCGGATGGCGTCGGCCTTAAAGGGCTTCTTGATGTAATCGTAGGCCCCCATTTTCAGCGCCTCGACGGCGCTCTCCACGGTGCCGTACCCGGTGATGATGATCACCAGCACCTCCGGGTCGACCTCCCGCAGCGCCTTGAGGACGTCGAGCCCGCTCTTGCTGCCGAGGTTGAGGTCGAGCAGGACCAGGTCGATCTCCTCCTCGCCGACCTGCTTCAGGGCCTCTTCGCCACTCTCGGTGGAGATCGGGCGGTAGCCGTCCTCGGCGAGGATCCGCTCCAGGTTTTCGCGGATAAAGGCTTCGTCGTCGACAATCAGAATTTTTTCCATAAAAGCTCCAAGAAACTTTTCCCCGGCGGAAAACCGGCAGAAATCGAAGTATACAGGGCCTCGCTTCACCCCGACAAGAGAGAAAATGGCGAACCTCCGCCACAACAATACCATCCTTGGAGATACTGTGAGATTCAGGGAGTGGAACGGATGGAGGGAAACGAAAAGGGAAAACCAAAGCTGTGAGGGAGAGGCGAGGCCGGCCGGTGGGAGAGATCTCCCACCAGCCCCCCCGTGCAAACGCTCATATAGAAATTTTTTCGAGGGCTGCTCTGATGGCAGGTGGCAACGGAACCGGACGGTTCACTTGCCTATCGACAAAGACATGAACAAAATGACCATAGGCTGAGGCTGCCACCTCATCCTCTCGAAATATGGCAAGCCCGTAATGAACCGAGCTGTTTCCTAGCCGGTCAACACGAAGCCCGGCAACCAGAGCGTCCGGGTATCCCACTGGTGAAAGGTAATTGCACCCGGAATTGACGACATAACCGACGACCTGGGCCGAGTGAATATCGAACCCTGCGTTTTCAATCAGGTATCGGTTCACCACAGTATCGAAGTACGAATAATAGACGACATTGTTGACATGCCCGAACAGGTCATTATCCATCCAGCGCGTGGCAATGGGAAAAAACGCTTTGTATTCGGAGCGCTGTGGGCTTTTTGTGGTCATGCTGGAGTCCTCCGGGGGGGGGTATGCCCAAGCGAACTAGGGGCATTTCAAGCGTCTTGCGGTAACAGTCTCCCCGGCGATTCCCCAGTTGTCGGTCGCAATCTCTTCGATAACGACGACAGTGGTTGCAGGATTTTTTCCGAGAATATCGACTAGGAGCTTCGTAACCCCTTGGATCAATTCGGCCTTCTGCTCAGCCGTCGCACCATCCTGGGTGATTTTGATATTTACGAAGGGCATCGGCAAGTCCTCCACTTTTCGTGGTTAATGTGCCAATTCTGAATAGCAGTCAACCTTCTTGGCAGACCGGTTAGAGTTAATTTGCCAAAAGTGCGAGCCCTGGCCGGCAGCAAAGGAAATCCCCCGGCCAGCACTTTTAGCAGAGAGAAGCCTTACGTCTAATTCACCTTGCCGATTCCACCCATGCACAGGTACTTGATCTCGAGGAAATCCTCAATGCCATATTTTGACCCCTCACGGCCAGTCCCCGACTCCTTTACCCCGCCAAAGGGAGCGACGGTGGTAGAGATGAGTCCGGTGTTGACACCGACGATGCCGTATTCAACTGCTTCGGCAACGCGCCAGATGCGCCCGATATCCCGGCTGTAGAAATACGAAGCAAGACCAAACTCGGTGTCATTCGCCATATGGATCGCTTCCTCTTCGGTCTGAAAACGAAAGAGTGGCGCCACCGGCCCGAAGGTCTCCTCTTTGGCGATCAACATCCCCGGGGTGGCTTCGGCGAGCACGGTCGGCTCGTAGAAACTACCACCCAGGGCATGGCGCTTGCCGCCGGTCACCACCCGGGCACCCTTGGCGACGGCATCAGCGACGTGCTTCTCTACCGTCTCCAGTGCCCCCATATCGATCAGCGGTCCCTGCTGGGTTTCCCCTTTGAGCCCGTCCCCAACCGTCATCCTCCGCACCGCCGCCGCCAATTTTTCGGCAAAGGCGTCGTAGACCCCCTCCTGAACCAGGAAGCGGTTGGTGCAGACGCAGGTCTGTCCTGTGTTGCGGTATTTTGACACCATTGCACCTTCCACCGCGGCATCAAGATCGGCATCGTCAAAGACGATAAAGGGGGCGTTGCCCCCCAGTTCCATGGAGACCTTCTTTACCGTACCGGCGCAGGCCGCAATCAGCTGTTTGCCAACCTCGGTGGAACCGGTGAAGGTCAGCTTGCGCACTATTGGATTGGCGGTCAGTTCGCCGCCGATTTCGGCCGAGGAGCCAGTGACCACGCTGAAGACCCCCCGCGGGACACCGGCCTGCCGGGCGAGTTCAGCCAGGGCCAACGCTGAGTAGGGGGTGGCGGTAGCAGGTTTGACCACCATGGTACAGCCGGCAGCCAGGGCCGGGCCAGCCTTGCGGGTAATCATCGCCGAGGGAAAGTTCCAGGGGGTTATGGCGGCGCAGACACCGATCGGTTCTTTCAGCACTACAATCCGTTTGTCGGCCTGGTGCGGCGGGATGACATCGCCGTAGACACGCTTCCCTTCTTCGGCGAACCACTCGATAAAGGAGGCCGCGTAAGCAATCTCGCCCCTTGATTCGGCCAGCGGCTTCCCCTGCTCGGCGGTCATCAGCACTGCCAGGTCGTCCTGGTGCTGCAATAACAACTCATACCATTTGCGCAGGATATTCGATCGTTCCTGGGCGGTCTTGGCCCGCCAAGCGGGGAGAGCACGGTGGGCCGCCTCAATAGCACGCCGCGTCTCGGTGGCGCCCATTTTCGGGATGGTGCCGAGAATGGCATTGGTCGCCGGGTTGGTCACCTCCAGCGTGACACCATTGTCTGCATCCAACCACTCGCCGTCGATATAGCATTGCTGACGGAACAACCCCTGTTCTTTGAGCGTAATCGATGTCATACCGCATCCTTGTGAGAGATTCTGAGTACCAGCGTCCTGCCACTGCGGACCAGTGGTCGCTTCCTTACCAGGCATCCCGGTAAATCTGCAGGGCATCCTCGTATCCAACGTCTCGCGGGTTATTGACCAGAAGTCGAGTCTGCAGCATGGCGGCCTCGGCCAGCACTGGCAGTGCTTCTTTGCCAATTCCCACCTGATTCAACCGGGTTTCCAACTGGACGTCGACCATCAACTGCTCCAGTGCACCAATTAATCTGGCACCTGCGGCCAGATCGCTGGTGGTGCCGAGATCACTGAACAGCTCCCGGGCCAGCTCCGCGTACTCCCTGCTGGCGACCGGCAGGTTAAACCGCATCACGTGCGGCAGAACCAGGGAATTGCTTAACCCATGCGCGACATGATACTGCCCGCCAATCGGGTAGGCAAGGGCGTGAACCGCGCCGACCGGAGCATTGGCAAAGGCCTGCCCGGCAAGCAGGGCGCCGACCAGCATCTTGGAGCGCGCCCCAAGGTCATGCCCATTGGCGATTGCCGCCCGGATGTTTTCGAAGAGCAGCTTGAGCCCCTGCCGCGCCAAGGTATCCGAGATCGGGTTCTTCTTAACCCTGGTCGTATAGGCCTCGATGGCATGTACCATGGCATCGATTCCGGTCATGGCAGTGACCCGTGGTGGAAGTCCGACGGTCAGCTCAGCGTCAAGGATGGCAATATCGGGGAGCAGAAGCGGAGAGACCACCCCTTTTTTTTCGTTCTCTCCAGTCGTGACAATGGCAATCGGCGTCACTTCCGAACCAGTCCCCGCGGTCGTTGTCACCAGGATCAGTGGCAACCGTTTCCCCCGGGCGATTCCGACCCCGTAAATCTCGGCCAGACCCTGTTCCGAGTTGCTCAAAAAAGCAATCAGCTTCGCGACATCCATCGAGCTGCCGCCGCCGAACCCGATTACACCGTCGGCATTAAATTCCCTGGCCTGGTTCAAGGCGGCCATGATGTTATCGACCGGGGGGTCGGCCAGTACTTCGGCAAACACGCTTACCTCCATACCGCCGGTGCGCAACCCGGATTCCGCCAGTTCCAGCAGCCCAATTTTGGCAATTCCGGGATCGCTGACCAGCAGTACCCGGTGCATGCCAAGGCTGGCGGCAATTTCCCCCAATCGGGAAGTGACCCCGGGCTCATTGATGATGGTGGCGGTAGTTTGAAAAATGAAATTGTTCATGGCGTCATCTCCAGATCAGTCGCAGTCGCGAACCGACAGCCAGCAGAAATTCAGGAAAGTTTTTTTTCGACAACCTGGCCCCGTTCAATGACATAGAGCTTGTCGATCAGGCCGGCAGAGTGCGAATAATCCGACTCGGACAGCAGAACCGACAACCCTTCCGTCTTGAGAGTATGAAGAACCTCAGCCAGGCGCCGCGAGAGGGCCGGAGCGACCCCCTCAAAGGGCTCGTCAAGGAGCAGCAGTCGGGTGCCACACATCAGCGCCCGGGCCAGGGCGACCAGTTTCTGCTGACCGCCACTCAATTGCAGTGCCCTGCGGGAACGGAATCCCGCGACCTCGGGCATCAGTTCGTAAATCCAGGAGAGTCGTGCAGCGCTGTCGGGCAAACGTCCTGACCAGGCAGGAACCAGAATGTTCTCCTGAACGCTCAACTCCGGGATCAGCCGCCTGTCTTCCGGCATGTACCCGACGTGCATTTTCACCCGAACGTATGCCGGCACTTTTGCCATGTCTTGCCCACCGCAGAAGATCGAACCAGAGACTGGTGACATCAGTCCCATGGCGGTGCGCAACAGGGTGGTCTTGCCGGCCCCATTGCGACCAATCAGCCCGGCCAGTTTCCCCTCGCCGAGGTGAAGGGTCACATCTCGAAGGATCGGGGTTTTCTGGATATTGACATTAAGTTTGTCGATTTTAAGCATGATGGTGGTTCTCCGCCGGTTGTCGATGAAGTTCGGCACCGATGATGTATTCCCGGACATCGGGATGCTCCAACGCCTCAGCGGTAGGCGCATCGGCAATCACATGACCGTCATAAAAGGCAATCACCCGGGTCGCATAGCGGCTGATGATTTCCATATCATGCTCGACAAAAAGGCTGGCCGCTCCGGAACGGCCGACGGCGTTCATGACGGTGTCCATGAGCCCGAATTTTTCATCAATGGCGACCCCGCTGGTCGGTTCGTCCAGCAGCAGCAGCGCCGGCCGACCGACCATCGCCATGGCGATATCGAGAAGTTTCCGGACCCCTTGGGGGAGGGTTGCAACAACCGCCTCGGCGTATTCCTCGATACCATAATCGACAAGGGCCGCCCGGGCGGACTGCAGGGAGGCCTCCGTTTTCAGCGGCGCAAAACCGCCGAGCCGTTTCCCAGAAAGCATCCGGCAGGCAATCAGCATATTTTCCAGCACAGTCAGCTCCGGGAAGAGCTGGGCAACCTGAAAGGACCGGCAGATCCCGGTCCGCGTCACCTGCCTGGGGGAGCAGCCGTTGATGCGTTTACCCCGAAAGAGAATCTCCCCTTCGCTCGGCTTCAGATAGCCAGTCACCATATTGATAAAAGTCGTCTTGCCCGCACCGTTCGAACCAATGACGCCTACTACTTCGCTCTCATGAATGACCACATTGATGTTTGCGGCAGCGGTCACCGCACCAAAGCTTTTTGTCAATCCCCTGGTTTCCAGAATCGCCGTCATGATTGGTTACCCGACTTTTGTGCCGGCAGCAGCGACCAGAGCCCCTTCGGCAGAAAGAAAATAATCATCAGCAACACCCCGCCAAGGATCATCTGCCAACTATAGGGGGCAAGATCGAAAGCAAAGGTACGGATGATTTCAAAAATGAATGCCCCTATCAACGGTGCCGCCACGTGCGCGGTGCCGCCAAGAAGGGCAATAAAGACGAATTCGCCAGAAGTTGTCCAGAAAGCCATTTCCGGATCGACATGCCCGGCGGCCAGGGCCGTCAAGGCGCCGCCGACGGCAGCCAGGACCGCCGCAATTACATATTTCAGATAGATGATCTGCCGGGGGGACATGCCGAGATATTCAACCCGTATTTCATTCTCCCGGATCGCCTCCCCGGCGTAACCGAGGGGGGAGCGGACATAGCGATGCATAATCTGCAGAAGGACTATTGCCAGCATTACCGTCAGCAAATAGACCCAGGTGCCAAGACTCTCGGTCGCCGGGTGCCACCCGAACAGGCTGGCCTGCTCGATATTGAAACCATCGGTGCTGCCGAGGGCTACGCTTTTCACCAGGACTCCATAGAGAATCATCGAAAAAGCCATGGTCAGCATGGCGAAAAAAATGTCCCGATAGCGACTGAGGAGCAATCCGAGCAAGGCGCTCACCAACAATGCCACCAGCACGGAAATAACGAGCAGCAGTGCGACGTCGGTAATCGCCCAGCGGCTGCCGGCGATACCGACCACATAGCCGCCGAGACAGAAGTAAAGGCCCTGGCCAAAGGAGACCAGCCCGGTGCGCATCAAAAGCACCAGGCCGAGCACGACCAGTCCCTTTGCCAGAGCAACGGTGGTAATGAATCCGAGCCAGTTGGGAAATACGGCAGCCAGAACCAGCAGGACCGCCAGGGCGATCCATAGATTGCGTGAGGTCTTGTCAGGAATCAGCATCAGATTTTCCTTGCAGCAGCAACAACAAAGAGTCCCTGCGGGCGGACGGCCAGTACCGCAGCCATAACCCCGTAGATAACGAACAACTCGAATTGTGGAAAAGTATGCACGGCCAGGGCTCGGCAAAGCCCGACCAACAGGGCGCCGATTGCTGCGCCGCCGACACTGCCAAGACCACCGATAACAACCACCGCAAAGGCCAGAATAATGATTTCAATGCCGATTCCAGGCGCTACCGAGAGAGCCGGCGCAGTCAATCCCCCAGCGAGGGCTCCCAAACCGCTACCGATAACAAAGGTAACAATGAAGACCCGGTTGACATTGATGCCCATCGCCTGACTGATCTCCCGATCGTGAATGACGGCCCGTAACAGTTTCCCCTGCCGGGTCCGGTTGAGCGAGAACCAGAGGGCCAGACCGACCAGACCGGCGACCAGGATCAGGATCAAGTCATAGGTAGCGAAAGAGATCCCGCTGAGGCGGATTCTGCCAAGCAGGCTGTAGGGCTGATAGGCAAAATAGGCATCCACTCCCCAGAAAAGTTTGGTGACATCCTCGAGGATCAGCAGCACACCATAGGTCACCAGGATCATCACGACCTCGTCGCGCCCGTACATCCAGCGCAGCAGCCCCCGTTCGACGACCAGACCGGTCAGCATCCCGGCGAGAACCGCGCCACCGATAAAGAGGGCGAAGCTCCCCCAGGGGGGATGGCCGCCATTGAAGTACCAGCCGACCAGCGAGGCTGCCGTATAGGCACCAATGGCGTAGAGGCTGCCATGAGCCATGTTTAAAATCTTCATGACCCCGTAAACCAGGGTCAGGCCGGCAGCGACAATAAAAAGCCAGGAGGAGTAGACCAGACCGTCAATGAGTATGACTAGCAGTGTGTCCATGGATAAGACTCGCTCGGAAGTTTGATCCTGGAGGCGGGCGGCCCCCCGCCTCCAGGTGACTGCGGGTTATTTGCAGGGAGTCGCTTTCAGCGAAGTTTTAATCCATTCAGCACTGGTCACCCCTTCAGGCGGGTTGACACATTCGGCCGGGTACCGCTTGACGTTGTAGACTTCGGGCTTGCCACTCTTCTTGGTGTACTGGCCATAGACCATCTCCTGAACCGCCTGATGCCCGTTGCCAAGCGCCATGCGTACCGTTCCGCTCGGTGCCTCGAATTCGAGATTGGTCAGGGCGGCGGCAATCTGGTCCTTGTTCGGCTTGCCTGGTTTGCCGGCAGATGCCTTGTCGGCAGCGGTTTTCAACCCAAGTAAGGCCTGGGCCATCTTGTAGGAGGGATAGGTTGGTGGGGTACCGAAGCGGGCGATGTAGTTGGTACGAAACCAGTCATTAAGGGCATTGCTCGGAGCGAAAACCCCGAACGGTCCACGCCCGCCGAGTACTGTCCCTTCGGCAATCTGGTCAGAGAGACGATACATTGCCGTTTCTCCACAGGTAAAGACTCCAGTGTGATCTTCAAACAGGCCACGAGCGGCACCCTGCAAAACCAGCCCTTCCATATCACCGCCCCAGAAACTTGAATGGATGAATTGGGGATGGCTGACCATCAGGGCGGAAATTTCCGAACCGTACTGCCCGGCATAGATCTTCGGGAATTGCTCGGTCTTGATTTCAACGCCCAGCTTCAGAACCTCCAGCGCGCCCTTGAAGTCATTCCAGGAGTCCTGGCCCCAGGCGTAATTCTGGTTAATACCAGCCACCGACTTGAGATCGGGTTTGAGATCGAGAACGTAACGGGCGGCAGCCACATTGTCCATCGTCGAGGTGGGACCGGTACGGAAGACATACTTGTAGGCGTTCTCTTCGAAAACCCGCGGGGTACCACAATCAAAAAAGATGGTTAAGGCGCCGAGTTCCTCGGCAACTGGCGCGATCGCCAGGCAATCGCCGCTGGAGATGTAACCAATGACCGCATCGACATTCTTGCGCTGCACCAGGTTGCGGAACTCTCCGACCTGCTTGGTACCACCACCGGCCTCGTCGATGATGGTCGGGTCGATCGGCAGGCCAGCGACTCCTTTGCTGTTGTAGGGAGCTGGCAGAGTGCCATTGTTGATCGCCTCGATCACCAGTTCAGCGGCATTGCGCGCCGGCACTCCAAAGGGCCCTGCGGCTCCGCCGGAAAGGAAGGTGACCAGCCCGAGATTGAAGCTCCCCTCTTCTGCATCCGCTGCGGCGGGAAGGCCGATGAACAGGACAGGAAGCAGAAGCAAGCTTGCCAAACGAGACAGGAGACGTTTACCACTGTGAGTTCGCTGTACCATGTTTTCCTCCATGAGAACTGGGGCGCGCGGCCGTTGGTGGCGAAATTGCCGGCATCGGTCCTCGCACAATGCCAGGGGCGAATCCTTGGTGAGAGCCCCCTGAAAATAATCAATCAATGTTTTAGCAATGAGCGTGCCACCAATTCGAAATATTGCAACATCTTGTTTTTACATATAAAACTATATTTTTTTTGACTGACGCGAAAATGACTATTGCAAACATGCAATAGCCCACAGAATAAGGCGGGAGTGTCGGTGGGGATTTGGCCTTATTTATCGGGATGCTAGGGAGGGATTATTGCGGGAATGAAAAGGTCATTGCAAATATGCAATGCTACTTCAAGCCGTGCTTACTCGCCTTGCGCCACAGGGTGGTGGTATGAATATCGAGAGCCCGGGCCGCTGCCATTTCAGTGGGAGCATTCTTCAGGGCTTCCTGGATCATTTGCTTTTCCAGCCGGTCCAGGGCATCCTTCAGACTCAAGGGCAAACCGCCGCCTGCGTCGGTCGAAATTCCGGAGTCGAGTTCGAGCGGCAGGTCTTCCGCTCCAATCGTTTCATTCTCGGACATGACCGCCATCTGCTCGAGAATGTTGAGCAACTGGCGGACATTCCCCGGGTAGGAGAAGCTCTGCAGGGTGTTGAGAACGGTCGGTGTCAAGCGTTTGTTGGTGGCGTTTTTCTTATTGAATTCTTCGAGAAACTTCTGGACCAGCGGGGGGACATCCTCCCGCCGGGCACGCAGCGGCGGAATCTCGATGGGAACCACATTGAGTCGGTAGAAAAGATCTTCCCGAAACTGGTGATTCTTCATCATCTCCGGAAGGTCGCGGTGCGTCGCGGCAATGATCCTGACATCAACTGTCACCGGCTTGGTGCCGCCGACGCGGGTAAACGTCCGCTCCTCGATCACCTCCAGCAACTTGACCTGCAGATCCGGCTTAAGTTCGCCAATTTCATCGAGGAAGAGGGTTCCGCTATGGGCAGCCTCGATTAAGCCGGCCTTCCCCTCGCCACGGGCCCCGGTAAATGCCCCTTTCTCATAGCCGAAAAGCTCGCTTTCGATCAGTGATTCCGGGATGGTTCCGCAGTTGATCTTCACGAAGGGGCGATCCTTGCGCCGGCTCATCTGGTGAATCGCCTTGGCCAGCATGGTCTTCCCGGTACCCGATTCACCACTGAGGAGGACCGAGATGTCAGAAGCTGCTACCTTAACTGCCCGGTGAACCACCTGAACCATCGACTTGCTCTTGACCACCATATCCTTGAGCATCTGCCCAAGCTCTTCCTGTTCCAAAATCGACTGGTAGTAGCGGTTGCTGAGCAGCCGGCTGTCATCGAGTTCGGCCCGCAGATGATTCAGCTCGGTGATGTCCCGAACGTTGGTCACAATCAGGACGATGTCGTCGTCATCGTTGAAGATCGGTGTCCCGGTCACCATCACCTGTTTGCCCCCGCGGATATGCTGGAGCATATTGACCTGGCGGCGTTTCGCCAGAACTTCGAGCGTCGCCGAACAGTCAAAGACCTGCTCGGAGACCAGGGTTTGCATGTTTCTACCAAGCAGATTGGCCCGGGAAAGGCCGGTGATTCGTTCGTAAGCGCTGTTGACGCGGATAGTAACCGCCTTGCCATCGGCGATATAGAGACCATCCTCGGAAGACTCGAAAATGGCTTCCAACTCGCGGTGCAGGGTTTGATACCCCTGTAACTTGGAGATGATGGATTCGTATGCGGAGATATCCTGGAAGATCGACAACGCACCAACAATCTTTCCAGCAAGGACGATTGGACTGCGATTGACGATGATCGTCGCCTGGGGAAGAGTGATTTTGCGGCCCAACTGGGGCTCGCCCGTCTCCAATACGCGTTTCAGGTCGGGCCAGGCCTCGGGTCGAACCCGGGAAAAATGCTGGCCGACAATCGTCTCCGTCGGTTCGTTGAAAATCCGGGACGCAGCCAAGTTATAGCAAGTGACGATGCCCCGGTCGTCCAGGATCATAATGCCATTGTGACTGGCATTGATGATCGCGGCCATCGGCCCCTGCAGGTCCATCAGAAATTGCAGTTCACTGGCTGCCATCGGTATCCTTGATTCGACCGTAAAAACCTGGAGGGTGCCGGAAACTCTATACTCAGCGTTACGGAAGGCGAATAAACCGGTTTAGCGCTTTACTTGACGAAGTAGCCGGCAACCCGCCAGGTTCCGTCCTTGTCGAGCATCACGGTGACGATCTCGCTGGCCTTCCCCCGGGCTTTGTAGGTGGTGTCGTAGGTGAGGAGGATATATTCCCCGTCCGGGCTCTCCTTGGCCGTGGTGCTGTAGGAGATCGAGTCCTCGGTCCGCGTCACCATCGGGCCGGCGATCGAGCGGATCTTGTTGAGCTTGTCGACCCACTCTGCCTCGGTGACCTTCTCTTTCAGCAGGCTGGCGGCGTTCTGCCAGCTCGCGGCGAAGGCGTCCTGGTCGACCTGCTGCAGGAAGGCCGCTGCCGCCGTCCGCGCTGCCGCCGCCTTTTCCTTGGGGGGGCGCTCGCTGAACTGTGGAAAAAAGATGATCACCAGGGCGACCAGGATCAGCATGGCATGGATACGATACTTGCTGGAAAGCACGAGCAACCTCCGGGAGCGAGAGAGGATAAGGGATAGGAATGCCTACTATAAAAGGGATCGCCGCATCAGGCAAGGGGGAAGAAGGGCAGATAAATGGATGATTCGGCTTGAACCGACGGCAACCGGGTTGCTAAACTGTGGCACCGTCCGATCCCCGGGCGCCACGCCCTGACCCGAGACCGAGGCCAACTGATGAGCAAAGCGAATACGACCTTCGAAAAGGGGCTGGCCCTCTTCAGCGCCGTCACCTCCTTCATCTTCGTCTACTATGCCCTCGGCCTGCTCAACGCCAGCGGCGTGCCCCAGTGGGACCGGGTCTTCGGCTACGTCGCCATCGGCTACGGCCTCGGCAACATCTACATCCTCAGCGCGGTCTGGCGCCTGAGCGGCGGCTGGGCGCTGTGGGCCAACAAGCTGATCGCCCTCTGCTTCTACGGCGTCTTTCTCCTCGACCTGTTCCAGACCGGCGTCAAGAGCAACCTCGAGTATGTCGGCGCCCTCGGTGTCGCCGGCGTCCTCTGGCTCAACTGGTACGCGATCAAAACCCTGGCCGGGCGCCGGCAGGAACCGGCCACCGAGGAGCGCAAACTGAAAAAGCAGAAAGGGAGCCGCCGCTAGCCCTGCCCGCCCAGCAGCGCCCCGTTTCCTTCCCCCCAAGAACGAAACAGGCCGCCCGCCCGGAGCATTCCGGACCGGCGGCCTCTTGATTCTGCCCCCCCTCCCCTGGCGCCGCTACTCCTCGGCTTTCGGCATCAGCACCCAGAGCAGCAGATAGATGAGGATGCCCGGAAAGGCGGCGCTGAGGATACTCACCAGGACGTAGACGAAGCGCACCACCCACGGGGTCCAGCCAAAATATTCCGCAATCCCGCCGCAGACCCCGCCGATCATCTTGTCGCTTCGGGACCGCGCCAGTTTGCGTTTTTCCAGATTCCTGTCCATGCCATCCTCCGCCCGAATCAGCACATAGGGGTCTCAGATCTCAACTTTTGACACTCCTCAGGTTTGCCTCCAGCCGCTCGTTCACTAATGACCTCTATCAAAGAAGCTGAATGTGTCAAAGGTTGAGACCTGACCCTGCCCCTCTTGTTTCTCCCGAAAAGTCAGCTGGCCATGCGCAGTTTCTCGATTCTCCTTTCCGGACGGTTCAGTGCCAGGTCGTAAGTCCCCTGTAGGTTGAGCCAGAACTCGGGGGTGGTATCGAGAGCCTGCGCCAGTAGCCAGGCGGTATCCGAGGTGATGCCGCGCTTGCCCCGGACGATCTCGTTGACGCGTTGAACCGGAACCTTGATGTGCGCGGCGAACGCAACTTGGCTGACGCCGAGTTCGTCGAGGAACTCTTCCTTGAGGATTTTCCCGGGATGGGACGGGATGCGGTTTTCAGGGATCATGGTTTCTCTCCTTGGCGCCTCTAGTGATAATCGGTCAGGCGCACTTCGTAGGCGTTACCGCCCTTCCAGCGAAACACGATCCGCCATTGGTCGTTGACCCGGATACTGAACAGTCCCGCAAGGTCTCCCTGCAACACTTCAAGGCGATTACCCGGGGGAGAGCGCAGATCCAGAACATCGTGGGCGGCATTGAGCATGTCGAGTTTGCGAAGGGTGCGGTTGACGATTTCCAACGGCAGCCGACGAAGGTCTTTGTCGCTGGTGCCGTGATACAGCGCTTCCGTCAGCTTGTCGCCAAATGATGCAATCACCCTGTCGAACCCTCCGCATAGATTTTAACGCTTACACGGATACCGTGCAACAGTTAAGTCAAATTGAGAGAATGGTTAGCTGCGCAATTCTTTGAGCCGTGAGTTGCCGAGACTAGACAGAGTTTCCGTGTCGGCAGAGTTTTCGTGTCAGGCCTGCAAACGTGCAATTTCAGCTATTTCCATATTTGCAGGCCTGACACGATTGCCTCTTCTATGTCAGTGGCGCGCGCGGCTTCTTCAATCCTCGCGTCGGCGCGTATTTGTTCGACCGCGAGCAGCTTATCGCCGCAACCGGCAATGCCAACCCCGAGGAGGTCGCGCGCGAGTTGCGTGATCGAGGTCTGCTCATCTGTCACGAGCCTAGCCGGCTGCAGGCGAAACAGCGGCTGGCCTGGCTGGATGGCAAATGGGTCCGGTTCTTCACCGTCCGCACGTCGATTCTGGGGGAGGCGGAAGACAGCGAGATGGATGGCCAGATGGTTAAAGCCGGTGATCCTCTCGGTCTCGACGACTAACATCAACGGCGGCGGCCCCGGAATTCTCCGGGGCCGCCTGCATTTCACCAGAACAAGGAGGAAAAACCTGTGAAAGACAAACACCAGGCGCTGAATGAATTTCTGCGCCGTCGGAGAACCGAAAGGGAGAACCTGCTCAAAATGGTGCTCGGAAAATGCCCCGTCTGCGAGGGTGATGTCGTTACCGCTGGCGGTAATTATTTCTGCCATAATCACCAGAAATGTGGCTTCATCGTTCGTCGGGATAAGCTGAGCAAAGCCGGGAAGCCGGAGATCATGCCGGAGGAGATGATCCAGCTTCTAAAGCGCGACAGGATCCACCTCGATCTGCGTTTTGCCAACGGAGTGAATTACAGCTGCGGCGGGCGGTTGTTTCTCCATGATCGATTTGGTTGGGGGGTGCAATTCTGCAACCTGCCCAAAGACCAGGAATCGTGCCAAGGCCCCACCTCCTCAGGTCCCGCGCCGAGGATGCTGGTCCAGCGCACCCGCGAGGCCCAATTGGCACGGGAAAAGCGCAAGCCGGTGGCCGACAAAGAGTTTGAACAGCCTCCCTGCAATCGAATCCCGTCAAACCTGACGCTGAAGCGCCGGCAGGAATAGTAGCGGGAAGGTCGGGAACGCGGGAAAAGCCTTGCACCTTCTCGGCCTACCCCACCACACCATCGACCCCATCAAAAATGCGAGACAAGACCAACAGGCCCCTACCCGTTATGGGTAGGGGCCTGTTTTTCCCTTCTTTATGGCAACAAAAAATGCTACTTTGTCGGGCGGAATTCCATGTTTTTACTGGGCCTTTTGGGGGGCATTCTATGGCGGGACCGGGGAAAAAGAAGGAAGCCTTCGCGCGGGTCGAAATTGACGCGCAGCTCAAGGAGGTCGGCTGGAAGCTGACCGATGGCGTCAGCGTCCGCTACGAGTACCAGCTGCCGGACAGCACCTTTGCCGACTACGTGCTATGTGACCGCAATGGCCGCTCGGCGGCCGTTATAGAGGCCAAGCGCCCCGGTCAGACTTTGCAGGCAGCAGCCAAGCAGGCTAAAAACTACGCCGCTCAGCTCGACAATGTGCCCTATGCCTTTCTAGCCGATGGCGAGCAAATCCTGTTCTGGGACTATGAGACCGAAGCCTTCCCCCGCCCCGTTTCCAGCTTCTTCAGCCAGGTTGACCTCGAACGCCGCCTTGCCCGCCGCAAGCTGCGGGTCGATCCCCTGACCAAATCGATTGACACCAGGATCGTCGAACGCGACTACCAGAGGGATTGCATCGACACCCTCTGTAAGGAGATGGCGACCGGCCGGCGCAAACTGCTGGTCGAGATGGCCACCGGGACCGGCAAGACCCGCACCGCTGCCGCTTTCATGAAGCGCCTCTTCGAAGCCAACGCCGTTACCCGAGTGCTGTTTCTGGTCGACCGGATCACCCTCGCCAAGCAGACCGAAGACGCCTTCGCCGAGCACCTCCCGGATTATCCCTGCTATGTCCTGCGCACTGGGAGGCGTTTCCAGGACGAGAAGCTGATCACCGTCACCACCCTGCAGTCGATGACCAACATCTACCGCGACTACTCGGCCGGTTACTTCGACCTGATCGTCACCGACGAGTGCCACCGCAGCATCTACGGCAAGTGGGGCGGCATCCTCAAGTACTTCGACGGCGTGCAGGTCGGCCTGACCGCCACCCCCTTCACCAGCGAGATCGAGACCGGGGACGACGAGGACCACCTGTTTGTGCGCGACACCTTGCGGTTCTTCGAGGTCGACAAGCCGACCTTCCGCTACACCCTCAAGCAGGCGGTCGACGAGGGGTATCTGGCACCTTACCAGATCTACAAGGCGAAGACGGTCAGGACTGCCGCCACTGACGGCATTGAGGTCAAGAAGTCCGAGCTTGACTGGTCAGCCATGTCGAAGAAGGACTGCGCCGAATTCGAGGAACTGTTCGCCAATGGCGATACGGTCAAGGTCGACCCTAACGCTCTGGAGAGGCGCTTTACCATTCCCGAGCGGAACCGGGCCATCGTCCGCGAGTTTCTTGACGTGCTGGCCAACGGCTACCAGGACAAAAAGGGGGTGATGCGCTACCCCGTTCCGGGCAAGACCATCGTCTTTGCCGTCACCAAGCGCCACGCCGAGACCCTGGCGTTGATGTTCGACGAGGCGTTCGCCCACGAGAAACCTTCCCCCGAGGTCCGCTACGCCGACTTCGTGGTCTCCGGTTTCGGCAAGGACGATACTCTCGATGCCGCAACCAAGATCCGCCGTTTCAAACGCGAGGCGTTCCCGAAAATCCTGGTCTCGGTCAACATGCTCGATACCGGTTTCGATGCTCCCGAGGTGGTCAGTCTGGTCATGGCCCGTTTCACCCGGTCGGTGGTGCTCTACCGGCAGATGCGCGGTCGGGGTACGCGCAAGGCTCCCGGCAAAAGCCGCTTCACCATGTTTGACTTTGTCGGTGTCACCGACTACCACGACGATGACGAGACGACGGCAGAAGGGGGCCTTGTCAAGGAGGGGCGACCCAAGTACAAGTCGAACCCTCGCAACCTGCTGACCCTGGACATCGACGACCATATTGACCCGAACACCCGCGAATGGGTGACGATCGACGAGAACGGCAACTTCATCTTTGTCGATGCCGACGCGCAGGCGCAGGCCCAGGTTGCCGCCCGTTTCGAGGCATGGTTGGCAGAGCAAGGAGGGTTCCACTCGGAACAGCTGCGTTTCCTGCGCACCGTTGGCGAGTACCTGAAGGCCAACGCCGGCCGGCTCGATGTTTTCACCGCCGACCACTTCATGGTGCCTCCCTTCAGCCACATCGGCGGGCTGCAACGCGCCGTGGCTACCTTTGGCAACAAAGAGCGCTTGGCCGTCCTTCTCGATGGTCTCAACCGAGCCGTCTTTGCCGATGTTGACGGCGACGAGAAAACCATCCACGATCAGCAATCCCGCTAGGAGTTTTCCAGCATGGCTTTGACCCCCGAACTTCGTCAGAAGGTAGACCAGATCCGCAACTACCTTTACGGCGGTGGCTATCCCGACCCCATGTCCAACGCCGAGCAGCTGGCGTTCCTGTTCTATTTCTATCTTTCCGAAGGGCAGGACCGCGACAACGCCGCCCGGGCTCGCATCTCCAAGCAAGAGTACGCCAGCGTCTTTGCTGGCAACTGGACTCTGCGCAATCCGCTCAACGCCCCGGTCGAGGGGCAGAAGACCATCCCCGCCGACCGGCTGCGTTGGTCGATCTGGGCCAAGGGGATGACCGGCGAGGGGCTGGTGCGCTTCGTCCGTGACGAGGTCTTTGCCTTCTACGCCGAGATGGCGAACCGTTCCGCCTACAACTTCATGGAGGGGGCGCGACTTGGTATCGACGAACCGACGGTGCTGACTCAGGTGGTCGGGCTGGTCGATGAACTGCGCCTTGACCAGGCCGACGCCGACACCAAGGGCGACCTGTTCGAGCATGTCCTCAAGCAGATCAGTCAGGCTGGCGAGTTGGGCCAGTTCCGCACTCCCCGTCATGTCATCCGCGCCATGGTCCGCATTCTTGACCCGCAGGTCGGGGAGACGGTCTACGACCCGGCGGCCGGTACCGCCGGTTTCCTCGTTGCCGCCTACGGCCACATGAGATTGCAGAACAGTTCGGCAGGTGCCATTGAGCAGGTCGAGGTCGACGGCAAGCTGGTGCAGCGCGGCCCCGGGGACATGCTCTCTGCCGCCAAGTGGGAGGTGCTGGCACACAACACCTTCTATGGCAACGACGTCGACCCGAAGATGGTCCGCCTTGCCACTATGAACCTGACCCTGCGCGGCTTGCCGCAGGTCTACATCCGCCGTCGCAACGTGCTCACCACCACCCTCGACGCCCAGCAGAAGCAGGAGCGCGGCCTACCCCTGGACGGCTACAAGGTGGTCCTTGCGAATCCACCGTTCTCCGGCCGGGTCGACAAGGACCGTATCGTCGATGACGTCAAGGTTGGCACCACCACGGCTACGGAGCTGCTATTCCTGCGCTACATGGTCGACAGCCTCAAGGCCGACGGTCGCTGCGCCGTGGTTGTCCCCGAGGGGGTGCTGTTCGGTTCCACTGGGGCGCACAAGGAGCTGCGCCGCCAACTGCTGGAAAACAACACCGTCGAGGCGGTTATGTCTCTTCCGGGCGGAGTATTTCAGCCTTACTCTGGGGTCAAGACGTCGGTGCTGGTCTTCCGCAAGGGGGGCAAGACCGGGCGGGTGTTGTTCCTGCACGCCGACAACGACGGCTACAAGCTCGACGCCCAGCACACCGCGCCGATCGAGCAGGACGACCTGCCGGGGCTGGTGACGGCCTACCAACAGCGGGAGCTGAATTGGCAGGAGTGGCAGGGCCGGGACGAAGGGGCGGTATGGGCGAACCAATGGTGGTTCGCTACTGCCGACACGATCCGCGCCAACGACTTTAACCTGTCGGCCAGCCGTTACCGGCCGCTGTCGCAGGCGCAGGTCGAGCACCGTAGTCCGCTGGAGTTGTTGGACGTAATGGCCGCCATTGAGCGGGAGATTTTGGAGGAGGTTGAAGGTTTGCGGGATGCTCTTCAGGAGGGGCGGGCGTGAGTCAATGGCCGACAGCTCTTCTGGGTGAAGTTTGCCAGATTGTTGGTGGAGGGACGCCAACAAGGACAAATCCAGAATTTTTCGGTGGCGATGTTTTATGGGCGACGCCCACAGATGTTACCGCACTTGAGGGCCTGTATATTTCGCAGACTAAGGAAACGGTAACCCCACTTGGTTTGCAAAAGAGTAGTGCAAGGCTTTTGCCGGAGTGTTCCGTTCTTCTTACGAGTAGGGCAACAATTGGCTTTACGGCGATTGCAACAAAGCCAATCTCTACCAATCAGGGATTTGCGAACTTCATTTGTGGCGACCGGGTTCTCCCGGAATTCTTGGCCTACTGGCTCCCAACACAAAAAGACCTGATGCTACGGGAAGCCGGTGGTACTACGTTCAAAGAAATTAGCAAAGGTGCTCTCAAGAAGTTTCGTATCCCCCTGCCTCCTCTCGACGAACAACGCCGCATTGTAAACATCCTGAAGCGGGCGGACAGCATCCGGCGGTTGCGGAAGCAGGCCCTGGAAACGACGCGGGAGTTGATCCCGGCCCTGTTCGTCGACATGTTCGGCGACCCGGCGACCAATCCGAAGGGGTGGGAGACTCAGCCCCTTGGAGATGTAGTCGAATTCAGGAGTGGTGGCACCCCTTCGAAGCAGCGTCCTGAATTTTGGGATGGCCTTATCCCGTGGGTGTCTCCCAAGGACATGAAATCAGACAACATTTGCGATGCAATTGATCATATTTCGCAGAAAGCATTGGAGGAAACCACTCTGAAGGAAATTCCTCCTGAAAGCGTCCTGATCGTTGTTCGAGGGATGATTCTGGCACATACGGTGCCGATTTATTCTAATGTGTCAATGGTTACGATCAATCAAGACATGAAGGCGATGGTTCCGAAGAGCCAACTCGTAGGCAAGTACCTGCGGTGGGCGTTGCAATGCCAGCACGGTTATTTGCTGTCCAAAGTATCTTCGTCAGCTCACGGCACCAAAAAAATTGACATGGATATCTTGCAGGAATTGTGCTTGCCAATTCCCCCGCTTACCCAGCAGCAGACCTTTGCGCAAAAAGCCTCAGCCATTCATTCGATTGGTTCTCAGCATGTTGAACACGAGAAAAGGACAGCAGAATTGATGCAATCCTTGATGTCCGAATTTTTTACCTAAGCTTGGATGTTTTACAAAACTACAGGGGGTTATCGTGTCCGACGAAAAGAAAAAAACATTGGGCTACCGCAAGGCTGAGTTTTTTGCTCCGACAGCAAAGACTCTTGAACAGTACCTTGCAGAGGCGCACACCAAGTTGCCTGACGTTGCACAGCGCCGCGTGGTAATGCCTGGGCATCCTGTTCTGGAATGCAGAAAGCATCAGAACCAAGCTTCGCTTGGCGTTTTTCTCCACATCGCGGCGTACTCGCCTGGAGAGCATGCTTCTGTTGTTCCCATGACCGCCGGCACACAACCGGCTGATGTCACCACCACACCTCCTCCCGACCAGTGCGAGTTCATGGATGGAGATATCATGGCCTTGGTCGCGGGCAATCATGTGCTGCTTTGTTCGTCCAATCTTCACGAGAAGAAGGCGGAGCGCTACATGGTGGAGGTCATCGAGGCCGCGAAGATCGACGCCAATGCCTCCAAATTCGGCCTTTGCAAGAAAGCCGATGTTGACAAAGTCCGCCTGATCCAGAGCCAAGGGGTTCGGTCGATCAACCTGAATGCGACATTATTTGACGCAACTCTGGATCATCTTGAGAGAACGACCGTAAGGAAAAAGATCGGCGGAAGGCTGATGGACGAAATCAAGGCCCTGATTTTGGAGGACCATGATGCCGCAGAGCTCGAAGAGGCGGAAAACCTCAGCGCACATGTCATACTGAAATATGACAGTCGCAGAAAAGACAGCACTATTGGTAGGCAGAGCATTGAGTCATTGGCTAGTCAGATGATTGAAGATGGCGACGACGGCTTTACCATCGAGACTCTTGGTGGGGAGAAAATCAATGGCGCTGACATCACACTGAGAAAGACGGTCTCCCTCCCTAAACATGGGAAGTCTGTTTTCTGCGGTGATGCATGGCGGGCCTTGGAGCAGTACTACTACGAATTGCGAGATGGCGGATTGCTGGAGCAATAGCGTATGGCTACAGACAGAGAGCAAATTGCTTGGCCGCGTATCATCTTTTTCAGTGTTTCAATCCTTGCCGGCGCAGCTGGGGCAATCTATGGACAGCCCCTGATTCATGATAACGACTTAGCGATCAATGTCATCGTCACGGTGTTTTCTGTCCTGGCTGGTTTTCTCGTTGCGATCATGACGATGATGGGAGACCCAAGTGCTTTTGCCGGGCATAGTTGGCGCGCCAACGAAAAAGGCCGCAAGAAAATTTTCAACCAGCTTGTCCGCCAGAAGTGGATGTTCATCCTCTACCTTGCGACCTTGGGGCTCGTTCTTGCTGCGAGCCTTGTCGGAAAAGTGCTTCCCGATGTTGCGGTCTGGATGGAGCGAGTGTATTTGGGGACGGCCATCTCAGCGTTCATCTTGTCGCTTGGTTTGCCGGCGACGTTGATGAAGATCCAGCTTGCCAAGCACGACGAGATCACCAAGTCGAAGATGCCGGGGCAGAAGCCTCAGCCCTGAGAGCGGCAGCGGGAACACCGGGAACCACGGGAAAACCCTTGCGGTAGGTAGCCCTACCCCACAACTCCACCGACCCCACCGAAAAAACAGAGAACAACGACACAGCCCCGAGCCAACGGCTCGGGGCTTTTTACTGAGTTCAACCGACTTTTAAAGCTCGTACTACCTCCTTGGCAATCAGGCCGCCTACGCCAAGGAGGAATCGATGCGCACCTTTCTTTCGCCGGTCGACGTGACGTCGGCCGACCTGCCACCCCCGGTTCGCACCGCCGTCGAGCGGGCCGTCGCCACCCTGTTTTCTGCCCACACCACTGGTACCCACCACTACACCCCCGAGGACGACGGCTACGTCGTGCTAGTCGAGGCCAGCGACTCACCCGAGACCATCGACACCGTGCTCGGCCATCCCCCCGAACGCCTGCCGTGGGAGGGAGGCTACCGCGACGGCGACATGCTGGTCGGCGTGCTGCTACGCAACAACCAGTTCGGCCTGACCGTCGTCGTTCCCCCCGATGCTGATCCAACCCTGCGCCAGCACCTGCTGAACGCTCTTGCCGACGAAGGGAGGACGACGTGATCGCTCGCCTGCCCAAGCCGGCGCACCCGATCTGGTGGTGCGCAACTTACATCGTCGAGAAGGTCGCAACCTGCGCCATCTGTCACTTCATGGCCGCGAGGAAGGAGAAGATTGATGATCGAATTGAAGTCAGCTGCCCGAGCTCGGGAACTTGCGAGCATGCTGCCTGCGGTAGCTGTTCAGCGGATGGTGGCGTTCGAGGGGGACGACGGCGCGTACGATCCCGAGGCGCACGGTCACATCGTCGTCCTGGAGGAGGGTGACACGATCGAACAGCTCCTGCCGGACTTCGACTACCAGGCCCCGCCGTTCGAGTACGTATTCCGCGCCTCGGGGATCTTCGAGGCGGTCATGCCGCTGGCCGGTGATGCCGTGCTGGCTTTGATTATCCCTGACGCGCCTTGGCTGGATGCCCGGCTGCGGGAAGTGCTCGACGGCATGGCGATGGAG
Source organism: Desulfuromonas carbonis (assembly GCF_054658035.1). Lineage (NCBI taxonomy): Bacteria > Pseudomonadati > Thermodesulfobacteriota > Desulfuromonadia > Desulfuromonadales > Desulfuromonadaceae > Desulfuromonas > Desulfuromonas carbonis. The sequence goes on from NZ_BAAHXR010000001.1 coordinate 27,357, forward strand.
GAGTCTGGCGATGTCTAGAATCTAGGCAGGAAAAACCTTCACGCTTCGATGCCACCCAGTTTTAGCGGGAAAAAAGTAAAGTAGCACCTCAGGACGAATCACATGGAGGGGCCCGCCACTTTGGCGGGCCTTTTTGTTTTTCCTAGTCTTTTCAGCTTCCTTCGGCGGCAAAGGGGCAAAGAACATCCCATTGGAGGACATTTGCCGCGCGGCCGGGAAAATCCAGACCCGTGACGCCAAACCGCCCCCCCCTGACCACACACAGACCACAGTCCGCCGCCGTCCCCTCGGCAAATCCAGCAACCAGGGCAGAGTTTTCTTGTCAGGCCTGCAATCGTGCAATTTCAGCTATTTCCATATTTGCAGGCCTGACACGATTGCCTCTTCCTCGGCAAATCCAGCAACCAGGGCAGAGTTTTCTTGTCAGGCCTGCAATCGTGCAATTTCAGCTATTTCCATATTTGCAGGCCTGACACGATTGCCTCTTCAAAGAGGGAGGATTGCCACCGCTTCCTACCTGGCGTTCCTCACCGCTTCGGATTCCCGGCGGTACTCTTCGAAGGAGGAGCTGGTACTCTCCAGGCAGCGGCTGCGTTCCAGCGCATCGAAGATCTGGTTGCACTGGTTGCGTTGCCAGCTCTGGCCGGACTCGTAGAGCTGCCGTGACGAGCAGCCCCCCAGGCCGAAAAGGAGCAAAATCCCGAACAGTAGAGCGAAATATCGCATGTTTGGTTCCCCTTGGCACCGTGAGGAATTTGGTTCCGCAAAAAGCAATTCCGGAGATTCCCCTAGCGTGCCCAGTCCCCCGTTTTCTCCAGGGGGCAATCGAGCGCCTTGGCCAGCCGGATCGCCTCGCTCTGGAGGCCCTTGCCGGCGGAGGCCGCGACGAGATGTTTCCCCCGGCCGTGAACTATCTCCAGACGATAGCGCGGCTTGTCGGGGCTGCTGCTCAACGTGTTGGCGTGCTCCAGACCCGGCGTCAGGGTGCGGTGCAGTTCTACGGCCCGAACCTCGCCGTTGTGCAGGCAAACCTTGCCGAGCGGGAATCCCGCCAACGTTTTGGTCATGCGAAAATGTCCTTCCCCGTTGACGGTCACTGAAGTCCGCAGCAGGGTGCCGAGCAGCACGAGGGCCATCAGAACGGCGAAACACCAGAGGAGGATTTCGACCAGGAGCGGGGCATCCTCCAGTCTCAGCGCCAGCCCGGTCAGCCCAGCCCCGGCAGCCAACGCGATGGCCGAGACCACGGGGGCGGCAGGGGATTCATATCGATATCGGTTGGCGTCCATGCACAATTATCCTGGGGGTCATTTCACTAACGTAGAAGTAACCGGCCTATGTGGCTTTATCGCGCAGCGCCCGTGTGGGCTGACAGGTCGGGCATCTGATTTTCCCTGTCACGGCATATTCTTGCCGTCCCGCCAGCGCCGACTTTTCTGTCATGGCAGCACGTGCTTGGCAAAAAATTCCCAAATCAATGTACTTGCAAAGCTTTCGTGTCAGGCCTGCAATCGTGCAATTTCGGCTATTTCCATGTTTGCAGGCCTGACACGATTGCCCTCTTCAAATATTCCACCTATTTCCATGTTTGCAGGCCTGGCACGAATGCCCTCCTCTAACAACCAGACCGAAGATTCGCACGTTGCACTCCCACTGCGATGCCGCGAGAGATGGTATAGCCGTTGATTCCGGCCTCATTTTGCCGATGGCGGCGCTGGAAACAACACGAATGGCCCCTTCGGTTCCTGCCCGGGAGGGACGAAGGAAGGTGCCGGCGCGCCAGCGTCGCCAAGCTGCCGGACGAAGCGGTAGATGGCGCGCAGGTCGCCCTCAGTCATGTCACGGAGGGCAAACCAAGGCATCGGCGGCCGGAATTGGGCTGTCCTGGCGATCTGGACCCATTGGTCCTCGGAAAAGTTCTGCATGTAGAGTCGCAGGTTGCTGGAATAGGTCGTACCCCAGGGGCCACGCCAGCCGAGTTGGTCGCCCATCAACCATTGTGCTTCCGGGATATTTCCGCCGGATTGGGCGTACCCGGCCGTATGGCAGTCGTTACAGCCGGCGATCCTGGCCAGATACCTGCCGCGGTTCAGGGACTCGGCATCGGCCTCTGCCGCGGGTTGCGCGAATGAGCTTGTTACCGGGGAAACAGCAAGCAACAAAATCCCGACCAACACTTTCCGTAGCGTGAACATCGTCGTCACCATACCTGGAGGTTAAAGAGATATTGGGCTTTAGCCCTGGCTGTTGCACCACGTCCTGGGCGGATAAGGACTTCGGCTATCGCAGGCATCCCATCCTTCGCAGCCGTGCCCGTTCATTTTCTCGCCGTACTGCGTCCAAGTCAATAATGGCCTCAACCGCGTCCAACTCGGCGATGTACTCTTCCGGCATACCCATATGGCGCGCCCCGCCTACGACCATCGCCTGGTACCAGTCGTAGGGGCGCAGCGACAAATCGAAGTGGGAGGGCCGGACCACATAGGCGATGGGGGAATAGACCACTCCCGCCAGCGAAACCCGGAACGGTCGAACATCATACCCCTGGCCCAGCCCTTCGGCCCGATCCAGGAGAGGTTGTTCCAATGCATCCATCGCATAGAGGACGCCAAAGGCGAGATGCCCCGGCTGGTTGATAAAGGTGCACTTCCCCGAACCGTCCTCGCTGCGTTTTGCATCGCGCACCACCATGCCCGGCAGCTCCACGACCCCCAGGGGAAGCGCACTTGGACATCGTTCGCGTAACCGCAGCGGGTGCATGTTGGAGCCATAGGCGAGGTAATGGAGCGTCGGCATGAGGGTCAGGGGTTCGGGAGGCAGCAGTCTGCTGCCGTAAGAGTCACTCCCCCTCCCAGTAGTCGAGGGATGCGTCGGCGCGACCAACGAAGACAAAGCGCTGCGCCTTGCCCTCGGAGTCTGCACCGAACTCGGCCAGGACGCCAAATTTTCCCGAGTCGGGGTATTCGGCGATCTCGGGCGAGAGCTTGGTACTCACGGCGAGATAGCGCAATTCTTCGGCCCCCGTGTTGGTGATCTGGTGGGCGCTCTCTTTTCCGCCGGTAGGAAGAGCGATTACGTCACCGGGGCGGATTGGGTAGACGCTCTCGCCGATCCGGACTTCGCCGGTCCCCTGCAGGACAAAAACCATCTCTTCGTTGACGCGGTGGTTGTGAAAAGGGAATGCGCGTTTCCCCGGCGGCACAGCGGTGATGTTGTAAACGAGTTTTTGTGCGCCAACGCGCGGGCCAATAAATCCCATCCGGGCGTCGAATCTCTCTGCCGCGGATCCGGAAGGGGCGAAGCCGGGAGGGCGCGGCCCAAGCTCGACATCGGCAATGTTAATGATTGGCTTTGGCATGGGTGTCTCCAGGTTGCGGAGTTGGTAAAAATTGGTGACAGGAGGAATGGGTTGTGGCGTCTGACGCTTGAGTTCAGGCCACGGCCTGTCAGGGTTGTGCCGCCTGCAGTGAATTGTATAGGTAGCGGCGTAAACCGACACCCAAATTGTGTAGACAATACCAGCAACGTAGAGCCCGCCAAAGACCTCTTTGTTGTGGCGAGCAAGCCAGAGCGGCAAATAACCCCTGTATCCGTGTTCGCTTTTTTGCGATTTGTTAGGTCTATAGCGGCACCAGTTTTCTTGGACACTGATTTGGGATAGAATCCCGATGTCCAAGGAGATTAATAATGACAACAAACAACAAGAACGAAACAGTCACTGGGCCTTTGGCCGAAGGGCAACGTTGGAGCGCTGCCCGCAAGCGTGAAGTGGTTCTGCGCTTGCTGCGGGGCGAATCGGTTGATGCTCTGTCCCGCGAGTTGAGCATCGAAATCTACCGCCTGGAGCAGTGGCGAGAGAAAGCGCTGACCGGAATCGATGAGTCGTTGAAACAACGTCAGAACGATCCGACTCAAGCGGAACTCAACCAGGCCATGCGCCGGATCGGGCGGTGTAAATCAGTTTGTGTAAATGGCTTGGGTTTTTGTCGTCAGTAAACCGGCAACCTGCCTTCGAACAAGATAGAGAACTGGTTGAGAGCGGCCTTCCAGTCCCGAATCGGCAGGGTCCATTTCTTGGCGATATTGTTCAGCGCCAGGTAGAGCAGTTTGAACATGGCTGCGTCGTTGGGGAATGAGCCCCGGTTCTTGGTGACCTTGCGCAGCGACATGTTCAGCGATTCGATCGCATTGGTGGTGTAGATCACCTTGCGAATCTCCGCCGGGTAGGCGAAAAACGGGGTGATTCTCTCCCAGTTCCGCCGCCAGGACTGGCCGATGGAGGGGTGGGTTTTATCCCACTTCGCTTCGAACTCCGTCAGGTTCATTTCGGCCTGCTCGGCCGTCGCGGCCTGGTAAATGGACTTCAGATCGGCCGCCACTTCCTTGCGCTGTTTCCAGGAGACGTAGCGGAGAGAATGGCGCACCATGTGAACGAGGCAGAGCTGGACCTGGGTGCGAGGAAAGACTGCTTCGATGGCCTCGGGGAAACCTTTGAGCCCGTCCACGCAGGCGATGAAGATGTCTTCGACACCCCGGTTTTTCAACTCGGTCACCACCTGTAGCCAGAACTTGGCGCCCTCGTTCTCGGCCACCCACATGCCCAGGACCTCCTTGATGCCGTCCAGGGTGACGCCCAGGGCCAGGTAGACCGCTTTATTGCTGACGTGGCCGTTGTCTCGCACCTTGACCCGGACCGCGTCCATATAGACGATGGGATAGAGGGCGTCGAGCGGTCGGTTCTGCCAGATCTTGACCTCGTCCGCGACGGCATCGGTCACGCTGGAAATGAGGGCGGGAGAGACCTCGACGCCATAAATCTCTTCCAGATGCCCCTGGATCTCCCGGGTCGTCATCCCCCGGGCGTAGAGGGAGATGATCTTGCCGTCGAAGCCGGCGAAGCGGGTCTGGCCCTTGGGAATGATGAGCGGCTCGAAGCTGCTGTCCCGGTCACGCGGAACCTCGATCGGCAGTTTGCCGAATTCGCCCTTGATGGTTTTGGCCGACTTGCCATTGCGGGCATTGCCGCCTTTCGTGGCCACGGGAGCATGCTTCTCGTGCCCCAGGTGTTGGGTCAATTCCGCTTCCAAAGCTCGTTCCAGAAGGGCCTTGGTGAGCTGTTTAAGCAAGCCGGTTTCGCCGATCAGGTCTTCGGGCTTCTTGTAGTCGGCAAGCAGACGGTCCAGCAGATCTTTTTCGATGGCCATGGGGGCTCCTTAGAGGGTGGGGTCCCGGTGTACCCCTGAATGGCCATTTACACAATCTTTTTTACACCCTCCCGGATCGGCGAATTGACCATGGAAAACGAACTACTTTGGGAACGGGTTAAAAAACCCGGCCCTTTAGCCAAACGGAGGTCGTCGAAATGAGCCAAACGATCTCCCCAGGCGCTGAAAAGGCCTACGGCGTCCAGCGGGTTTGCAATGTTTGGGAGCAGGCTCGCTCCTCGTTCTACCATGCCTCGCGCCAGATTCCGCAATCAACTCCCAAGCGTCGTGGCCCACGTCCGTCAATCAGTGATGAGGATCTTCTCGCCATGATCCGTCACGATCTGGCCACGTCCCCGTTCACCGGCGAAGGACACCGCAAGGTCTGGGCCAGGCTGCGGATTTGTGACGGCGTGCGCATCGCACGCAAGCGGGTTCTGCGGTTGATGCGCGAGAATCATCTGTTGTCACCTCACCGGGGTTGGCCCAAAGCAGCCAAGGCGCATGATGGTAAAATCATCACCATGGCTCCGAATCTAATGTGGGGCACCGATGGCACCCGCGTATTCACTCTCGACGAAGGCTGGGTCTGGATCTTTAGCGCCGTCGAGCACTGGAACGCCGAATGTGTCGGCTGGCATGTTTGCAAGACCGGCGACCGTTATGCTGCTCTTCAACCACTTTCCATGGCGTTAGACAACATCTATGGGGGCGTAGAGAAAGATATTGCCCGAGGGTTGTCTCTGCGTATGGATCACGGCACCCAGTACCTCTCAGACCATTTTCTGAACCAGATCAAGTTCTGGGGAATCACCCCCAGCTTTGCCTTCGTTGCCGAACCACAGACCAACGGAGTTGCTGAACGATTCAACCGCACCTTGAAAGAGCAAGCCATCTATGGCCGAATATTCCGTACCATCGATGATGTTCGCGAGGCCGTGAAAACCTTCGTCGAACTCTACAACAGCGAATGGCGAGTCGAGAAAAATGGCTTCCGGTCGCCCGACGAAATCCGTCAGGCGGCATAATCTAAACTTGTGTCCAAGGAACCGGTTCCGCTACACGATTTGATACTAGTGCAGGCCCCCTCCATAGATACCGGACCATCCGGTATCCTTTGAGAAACAAGAAACCCTCTCAAAGAAAGGAGCCTGCACCATGAAATTCTACACGAAACAGCACCAATTCTATTGCGGCGTCGATCTGCATGCAGACGCCATGTACGTCTGCATCCTTGATGCGACCGGCGAGGTGGTGGTTCATCAGAACATCCCGACCAAACCGAAAAACTTCCTGCGACTGATCAAACCCTACCGCTCCGGCATCGTGGTCGGCTGCGAGTGCATGTTTACCTGGTACTGGCTGGCCGATCTGTGCACCGAGCAGGAGATTGACTTCGTCCTCGGTCATGCCCTCTACATGAAGGCAATTCACGGCGGCAAGGCCAAGAACGATCGCATCGATTCCCACAAGATCGCCGTACTGCTGCGCGGCGGTTCTTTTCCGCTGGCCTATACCTACCCCAAGCCGATGCGGGCGACGAGGGACTTGCTGCGCCGCCGCAATCATCTCGCCCGCAAACGGGGCGAACTCTTCGCCCACATCCAGAACACCGCCACCCAGTACAACCTCCCCGAGCCGCTGGGACGTATCGCCAAACCGAGCGAGCGCGGTGATCTGCTCAAAAAGTTTCCCGATTCGGTGGTACGTCGCATGGTCGAGGTCGACCTGCTCACCATCGAACATTACGAACAGCTGCTGGATCGACTGGAGCGGGAACTGGAGCGCATCGCCACCGGTCATGATCCGATCAACCTGGCGCTGCTCAAATCGATTCCCGGGGTCGGCAAGATCCTCGGCATGGTGATGCTCTACGAGATCGAGGACATCGCCCGCTTCCCCCGCGAGCAGGACTTTGCCTCCTATTGCCGGCTGGTCAAGCCGGGCAAGGAATCGAACGGCAAGCATTATGGCCATTCGGGCAAGAAGATCGGCAACGCCCATCTGCGCTGGGCTTTTGGCGAGGCCGTGGTGCTGATGCTCAAAGGGAACAAGCCGGCTCAAACCATGCTGCAACGCCTGGCCAGCAAGCACGGCAAGGGGAAAGCCCTGGCCATCCTGGCCCATCGTCTCGGTCGTGCCGTCTATTACATGCTCAAAAATCAGGTGCCCTTCGACCAGGACAGGTTCCTGCGCAAGGCCGCCTGACGCGGAGGGGGCGGATCAGCCAGACCGTCTAACTGGAGGCAACCACAGCGGCGAGATAAGCTCGGCGGCCATAAGCAAGCGCAGACTTCTGGGCCAACAGCCCGACTTGGGCCGCATCATCCGCCAACTTCCGCCAGCCGGTTTGTTTTGATTGGAGGTCCGCCCCGCTCCAACAGCTTGCGCGATGGTCCAAAGGGCCCGCGCCGGATTCTGCCCCTTCCCCGATCCCGCACCTAACTGCGGCCATCGGCACCAAGATGGACCTCGCTATTTTGATTGGGACGGCATGAGGGCACGAGCGTGATTCCAGGCGGCAGGGAGAACCAGGTCGACAAAGACCGGCCCCTGCATCAAGAGCCTCGATAAGTGTTTGGAGCAGAATTCGTCTGCAGCCAGAAGAGAATCCCAAGCCGGAACCCGGTTGGCTCTTAAGTGATCAGTCGCATGTCAAAGAACGGGAGGGAAAACCTTTTTCGTTATCGGACTTTTTTACCCTTGACGGCCGGGGGCCTGATAAGTGTTAGGTCGGTCGGCGGAGTCGGAAGAAAACGTATGGAGCAACCGCTACCCAGGCCAGAACGACAACCCAGACGCGCCCTTCCAGAATGTTGTAATTGGCCAGCAATTTCGCCCAGGAGTGGCCGCCGACAAAATGGAAAAAGAGAAACTCGAACGCGATGGTAAGTGACATCCAAAGCAGACCAATGCAAACGGCTTCCAGGTCAGAAGAGGGCGGGAAGAAGTGGACAAAGGCGAAGATAATCGCGCCCAGCAGCAGAACGCTCGTGAGAGTTGACAGTTGATGAGCAGAAAGTTCGCTCATTAGCTTGCCATAGGTGAAGTCCCGAACGGCGCCATTTGCGATGGAAACGAGCAACATGACGAACCACGCGGCAAGGTATTTCGCGATGCTTGAGATAGTCATGATCGGTAATCTGCCAAACAGCATATATACGGATCCGTATAATCTCCTGATTTTCGGCCCGATGCCGTTTGAAACCCCGGAAAGCCAATTTATTGAATTTTATAATTCCCCAGTAGTGTCCGGTTAAGAAGTTGCATAGGCTCCGAAGTCCAAGTCAATGATATCGGGAGGCCCTAAGCCTGCGGCCGCATCCTCGGCGGCCTCGTTGCGAATATTGTTGCGAAGCTCACGCACCCTGTTGATGCTGACACGTTCGCCATGCTCTTCGTGGCAGTAGATGGCCAGCAGCAAATAAGTAATCAACCCTGCGAGGATCTGCACCAGCAGGCCGTAGGGACTGCGGGCAATCAGGTGATACACCTTGAGGTGGCGCTTCCACCAGGCGAAGAAGGACTCGATCGTCCAGCGTAGCTTGTAGATCAAGGCAATCTGCTCGGCGGTCAGATCGAAGCGGTCGGTGGCGACCCAATAGGATTTTTGGTCAACCTTGTAGCCGACCACACGCACTTCTCGTTCGGTCTGGTTGACATCTTTGGTGCCGAGCAACACCCTGGCGTCATAGAAAACATGACTGCCGGGGACAACAGGATTGGCGCTCAACTCCGTCTTACGAGAACTGGCTTTGATGCGGCAGACAAAGTGGCGCCCCTGATCCTGCCAGTCGTCAAAGTTTTTGTAACACTGGTAATAGCGGTCATAGACACCTGTCTGACCGGGAGCCACGAGCCGTTCCGCCTGAGGACGCTCGTCGCCCTTGCCGTCGGTTAATGTGACTTTCTGGGGGACACCACGACCGATATCGAACCCCAGGTGAACCTTGGCCTTTTTGGCTCCGTCTCGATAGTCCGCCCAGAGCATGGACAGCGTAGCGTCAATCAGCGAACCATCGACGGCGATCAGATCGCCGAGATCGGAGATGTCTTTGGCGACAGGAATCTTTTGTGAGACCTGTTTCTGCAGGTCTTCGTAAACATGAATCATCTGCTCCAGCCCTCGGGTATTGATCGCCTCAAAGAAGGCGCTTTTCCGGATACCGCCGGGCGGTGCAATATGAGTCGCGGCAAAATCTTCCTGCGTCAGAACCTGAAGCAGATGACGCCCCGAAGAATGCTCTTCGAGGTGATAGTAGGTCAGGATTTTCAACTGATCTTCAAACGTCATCTGCAGTGGCCTGTTGCCTCGGGCCTCAAGAACCGGGGCATGTTCGAGAGCGCCCTTGAACGGGGTAAAAAGTCGGACAATGGAGCGCCTGCTAAGCCGGGTACGGTGGCAGCGAACAAGTAATGACATTTTCGTAAATCCTCATATAAAATAGGTATTTACGAAAATCACCGCGCCGACTTCACGACGATTTGTCAAGCAAAAAATACGCTAACTTGTGAAAATATTTACAATTATCTGCAACTTTGGGTGAATGCAATTTGCTAACCGGACACTACTGATAATTCCCTATAATTACAGTATTTTTGTACATTCCGAGGGTGTAAAAAAGATTGTGTAAATGGCCATTCAGGGGTACACCGGGACCCCACCCTCTAAGGAGCCCCCATGGCCATCGAAAAAGATCTGCTGGACCGTCTGCTTGCCGACTACAAGAAGCCCGAAGACCTGATCGGCGAAACCGGCTTGCTTAAACAGCTCACCAAGGCCCTTCTGGAACGAGCTTTGGAAGCGGAATTGACCCAACACCTGGGGCACGAGAAGCATGCTCCCGTGGCCACGAAAGGCGGCAATGCCCGCAATGGCAAGTCGGCCAAAACCATCAAGGGCGAATTCGGCAAACTGCCGATCGAGGTTCCGCGTGACCGGGACAGCAGCTTCGAGCCGCTCATCATTCCCAAGGGCCAGACCCGCTTCGCCGGCTTCGACGGCAAGATCATCTCCCTCTACGCCCGGGGGATGACGACCCGGGAGATCCAGGGGCATCTGGAAGAGATTTATGGCGTCGAGGTCTCTCCCGCCCTCATTTCCAGCGTGACCGATGCCGTCGCGGACGAGGTCAAGATCTGGCAGAACCGACCGCTCGACGCCCTCTATCCCATCGTCTATATGGACGCGGTCCGGGTCAAGGTGCGAGACAACGGCCACGTCAGCAATAAAGCGGTCTACCTGGCCCTGGGCGTCACCCTGGACGGCATCAAGGAGGTCCTGGGCATGTGGGTGGCCGAGAACGAGGGCGCCAAGTTCTGGCTACAGGTGGTGACCGAGTTGAAAAACCGGGGTGTCGAAGACATCTTCATCGCCTGCGTGGACGGGCTCAAAGGTTTCCCCGAGGCCATCGAAGCAGTCTTTCCTCGCACCCAGGTCCAGCTCTGCCTCGTTCACATGGTGCGCCATTCTCTCCGCTACGTCTCCTGGAAACAGCGCAAGGAAGTGGCGGCCGATCTGAAGTCCATTTACCAGGCCGCGACGGCCGAGCAGGCCGAAATGAACCTGACGGAGTTCGAAGCGAAGTGGGATAAAACCCACCCCTCCATCGGCCAGTCCTGGCGGCGCAACTGGGAGAGAATCACCCCGTTTTTCGCCTACCCGGCGGAGATTCGCAAGGTGATCTACACCACCAATGCGATCGAATCGCTAAACATGTCGCTGCGCAAGGTCACCAAGAACCGGGGCTCATTCCCCAACGACGCAGCCATGTTCAAACTGCTCTACCTGGCGCTAAACAATATCGCCAAGAAATGGACCCTGCCGATTCGGGACTGGAAGGCCGCCCTCAACCAGTTCTCTATCTTGTTCGAAGGCAGGTTGCCGGTTTACTGACGACAAAAACCCAAGCCATTTACACAAACTGATTTACACCGCCCCATCAAGGGCGAATTCGGCAAACTGCCGATCGAGGTTCCGCGTGACCGGGACAGCAGCTTCGAGCCGCTCATCATTCCCAAGGGCCAGACCCGCTTCGCCGGCTTCGACGGCAAGATCATCTCCCTCTACGCCCGGGGGATGACGACCCGGGAGATCCAAGGGCATCTGGAAGAGATTTATGGCGTCGAGGTCTCTCCCGCCCTCATTTCCAGCGTGACCGATGCCGTCGCGGACGAGGTCAAGATCTGGCAGAACCGACCGCTCGACGCCCTCTATCCCATCGTCTATATGGACGCGGTCCGGGTTAAGGTGCGGGACAACGGCCACGTCAGCAATAAAGCGGTCTACCTGGCCCTGGGCGTCACCCTGGACGGCATCAAGGAGGTCCTGGGTATGTGGGTGGCCGAGAACGAGGGCGCCAAGTTCTGGTTACAGGTGGTGACCGAGTTGAAAAACCGGGGTGTCGAAGACATCTTCATCGCCTGCGTGGACGGGCTCAAAGGTTTCCCCGAGGCCATCGAAGCGGTCTTTCCTCGCACCCAGGTCCAGCTCTGCCTCGTTCACATGGTGCGTCATTCTCTCAAATACGTCTCCTGGAAACAGCGCAAGGAAGTGGCGGCCGATCTGAAGACCATTTACCAGGCCGCGACGGCCGAGCAGGCCGAAATGAACCTGACGGAGTTCGAAGCGAAGTGGGATAAAACCCACCCTTCCATCGGCCAGTCCTGGCGGCGGAACTGGGAGAGAATCACCCCTTTTTTCGCCTACCCGGCGGAGATTCGCAAGGTGATCTACACCACCAATGCGATCGAATCGCTGAACATGTCGCTGCGCAAGGTCACCAAGAACCGGGGCTCATTCCCCAACGATGCAGCCATGTTCAAACTGCTCTACCTGGCGCTGAATAATATCGCCAAGAAATGGACCCTGCCGATTCGGGACTGGAAGGCCGCCCTCAACCGGTTCTCCATCTTGTTCGAAGGCAGGTTGCCGGTTTACTGACGACAAAAACCCAAGCCATTTACACAAACTGATTTACACCGCCTACATTCCCGGCATATGGCGGTGTTATATACGGATCCGTATATAACACCCGAATGGGTTAGCAGGTTTACTCCGTCCATATGACAAGCGAGATGTTCCTGGTTGTTTGTTTGCTGCGTATTCCGAGCCAAACTTTCCACCGATTCCGATGCAAACTTGCCACTGATTCCGATCCAAACTTGCCAGTCATTCCGACGCAAGGTTTCCACCCGTTCCGATCCAAACTTTCCAGTTTGAGCGGAAGAGGTCGGTGAATCTGTCAGACTGATCAAAGTTCTCGCGACGCTGGGTAACCGCGGGGTACAACCTTCTGGACTTTTTCCAGGAGGTGGTCCCATTGGCACACACGAGGTTATCCATGCGCAAGATCAAGGACGTTCTGCGTCTGCATTACGAAGCCGGCCTGACACAGCGGGCCATCGCCCGCTCCGTCGGCACGTCACACACCACGGTGGGCGAATTTCTGAGACGCGCCGCTCACGCCGGGTTGTCTTGGCCGCTGCCAGAGAATCTGGACGAAACCCGACTTGAACAGTTGCTCTTTCCGCCAGCGCCAGTCATTCCCGCCGACCAGCGCCCCATGCCCGACTGGGCGACCATCCATCAGGAACTCAAGCGCAAGGGCGTCACCCTGGGGCTGCTCTGGGAGGAATACCAGAACAGCCATCCCGAGGGGTATCGCTACAGCCGTTTCTGCGATCTGTACCGTGAGTGGTCCGGCAAACTGCGTCTGTCGATGCGTCAGGTGCACAAAGCCGGCGAGAAGCTGTTTGTCGACTACACCGGCCAGACCCTGCCGATCGTCGACCGCCGCACCGGCGAGATCCGCGAAGCGCAACTGTTCGTCGCGGCCCTGGGGGCGAGTTCCCAGACGTTTGCCGAAGCCACCTGGACCCAAGGGCTGCCGGACTGGATCGGCTCGCATGTCCGGGCCTTCTCCTTCTACGGCGGAGTGCCCGAGATCGTTGTTCCGGACAACCTGAAAAGCGCCGTCTCCAAACCCTGCCGCTACGAACCGGACATCAACCCCACCTATGCGGAGCTGGCCGCTCACTATGGCTGCGCGGTGATTCCGGCGCGGGTGCGCAAACCCAAAGACAAGGCCAAGGTCGAGGCGGCGGTTCTGGTCGCCGAGCGCTTCATCCTGGCGCGGCTGCGCAACCGTACCTTCTTCAGTCTGGCCGAGGCCAACGCCGCCATTCGGGAGCTGGTGGAGCACCTCAACCGGCGCCCCTTCAAGAAGCTTCCCGGCTGCCGCCAGCAGCTCTTCGACACCCTGGAACGTCCGGCTCTGAATCCTCTGCCGGCGACCCCCTATACGTTCGCCGAATGGCGCCATGCGCGGGTCAACATCGATTACCATGCCGAAGTCGACCACCACTACTACTCGGTCCCGTATGTGCTGGTGAAGCAGCAGCTCGACGTGCGCCTGACGGCGACCACCGTCGAATTTCTGCACAAAGGGCAACGGGTGGCCTCCCATGTCCGCTCCTCTGAGCGCGGTCGCCACACCACTCTCGGCGAGCACATGCCCAAAAGCCACAGGGAGTATGCCGAATGGACGCCGCAGCGCCTGGTTTCCTGGGCGGCCAAAACCGGACCGCACACCGCCGCCTTGGCAGAGAAGATCCTGGCCTCACGGGCCCATCCCCAGCAGGGCTACCGCAGCGTCCTGGGGCTGATCCGGCTGGCCAAGACCTACACGCCCGAGCGCCTGGAAGCGGCCTGCCAGCGGGCCCTGGCAACAAACGCCTGTCGCCTCAAGAGCGTCGCCTCGATCCTCAAAACCGGACTGGACCGCCAGTCGCTCCCCGAGTCCACCGAATCCCAACTCTCATTGCTGCCGAGTCACGACAACATCCGCGGCGCCGGCTACTACCACTGACCAAGGAGACCACCATGCTCAGCCACCCCACCGACGACAAACTGCGCGCCCTCAAGCTGACCGGCATGCTCAAGGCCCTTCAGGAACAGCGCCTTAGCGAGACCGCCGATGCCTTGAGCTTCGAGGAGCGCCTCGGCCTGCTGGTCGACCGCGAGCAGACCGAGCGCGACAGCCGCCGGCTCACCACTCGCCTGCGCACGGCCCGGCTGCGTCAGAGCGCCTGCATCGAGGACCTCGACTGGAGGGCACCCCGGGGACTCGACCGCGACCTCGTGCTGGCGCTGGCCGGCGGTCGCTACCTCGCCAAGGGCCACAACATTCTCATCACCGGCCCCACCGGCGTCGGCAAGAGCTACCTCGCCTGCGCCTTGGCTCACAAGGCCTGCCGCCTCGGCTGCAAGACCCTCTACCTGCGCCTGCCCCGCTTCCTGGAGGAACTGGCCCTCGCGCGGGCCGACGGCCGCTACCCCAAGATGATGGATAGAGTCGCCAAGACTCAACTGCTCGTCCTCGACGATTGGGGGCTCGCCCCCATGACCGCCGCCGGTTGCCGCGATCTGCTCGAAATCCTCGAGGACCGCCACAATCTGCGTTCGACCCTGATCACCAGCCAGCTTCCGGTCGAAGCCTGGCACGACTACCTCGGGGATCCGACGGTCGCCGACGCCATCCTCGACCGCCTCATCCACAACGCCTACCGGCTCACCTTGAAAGGAGAATCGATGCGCAAACGGCGATCCCAGCTTGACCCGATCGGCAACTTGGCGTAAGACAAAAACTCCAGCGTCGCTACGCTCCGATCACTGGCAACTTTGCCTTGGAACGAGTGGCAACTTTGCGCTGGAACGGCTGGCAACTTTCATCGGAATCCGCAGTTTGCCGCCTTTTTCTCCAAGCAAAAACAGCCCGCCCGGCGCTGGGCCGGTGCGGGCTGTTGAATTTCCTTCCTTGCTTTTTTCATGTCACCCCTCCAGTGAACCGAAAAAGACCCTTTTTGAATACCTTCTTCGCTGACGGCTGTCAATCATTTTGATAGTTTGCCGTGAAGCGAGAGAGACGATTACCAGCCGGCCTCCTCCAGCAGCCACCAGCCGAGAACGGCCGCCAGGGCAAGCCAGAGCAGCACGATCACCACCGCGGCGACTTTATTGCTGAAACGGGCGGTCACTGTGCTGGCGCGGGCGCGGCTCGCTTCGAGGACGTCGACCGGGGTCAGCCTGAGGATCAGCAGGATCAGCAGCGGAAGGAGGATCAGGTCGTCGAGGTGGCCGAGCAGGGGGATGAAGTCAGGGATCAGGTCGATGGGGCTGAGGGCGTAGGCGCCGACGGCAAGGGCGAGGAAGCGCAGGGGGAGCGGCGTACGCGGGTCGCGGGCGATGAACCAGACGGTCAGGCCGTCATGGCCGAGGCGCTTCGCTGCCGCCCTTAATTTTCCCAGCGCCTGCATCGATCTGCCCATGAAGAGGTGACCGCCCTCCCCTACTCCATCGCCACCACGAAGCTGCTCGGATAACCGGCGCGTTCGTACTGGGCGCGGGCGGTTTCGGCCGCTTCGAGGGAGGTGTAGTTGCCGGCGCGGACCCGGTAGAAGAGCTGGCCGCCGACGTACCCCTGCTGGACGCTGGCGGCGCCGTAACGGTCGCGCAGCTGGGCGGCGAGGCGATTGGCGTTGTCGGCGACGGTAAAGGCGCCGACCTGGACGGCGAAGTGGCCGATGTCGTAGCTGACCGGCTGGCGGTAGACGACCTGGCCCGGGGTATCACTCTCCTGGTAGCCGAGGGCCTCGACCCGCACCGGCGCCGTGCCGGGGCCGACGACGTCGAGGGCCTTGGCAGCGGCGAAGGAGAGATCGATGATGCGTCCCTTGACGAAGGGGCCGCGATCGTTGACGCGCACTGTCGCCTGCTTGCCGGTGGCGGTGTTGGTGACGCGGACGAAGACGCCGAGCGGGAGGGTCTTGTGGGCGGCGGTCATGGCGTACATGTTGTAGGTTTCGCCGTTACTCGTCTTCTTGCCGTGAAAATCGGCGCCGTACCAGCTCGCCGTCCCCTCCTGGACAAACCCCTCGTGGCTGCGCAGCGGGTCGTAGCGCTGGCCGTTGACGGTGTAGGGTTTCTGGTGTCCCTTGAGCTCGCGCCCTTCCGGGGTGTCGATGACGCGGGTGGTGTAGGTCGGCCCGCCGCAAGCGGCGAGGAGGAGCAGCAAAAGCGCGAAAAAGAGGCCGGGCAGGGAACGACGCATCATTGGACTCCGGCGACGGCGGGCGCCAGGGGGGGCTGTGGCTCCTCGACGTTGGCGGCCTTGATGCGGCCGACGATGTGGCCGGGAATCGCGGCGGCGAGCTGGATGCCGAGCTGCACCGGGTAGGAGATCGGCGTGAACCAGGAGGCGATCCCCAACCCCTCGCCGATGATATAGGTGCCGTAGGCCGGATAGAGGACTTTGTAAGCCTTCTTCTCCTCCGCAGGCTGCTCCTCGGCACGGTCGTAGCCGATAGCGTCGCCGGTGGCGATCGCCTCCTGATAGAGGGGGAAGAGCGGGATCATGCGGGCGGCAGCGTAGACCCCCTTGTATTCACGCTGGGCGAAGTCTTTGGCGTGCCCCCCTTCGTGAACGACGATGGCGGTGTGGTCGGAGTAGATATTGATGGTGTTGGTGAAGGGGTTGTAGTTGTCGCCGCCAAAAACCCGTCCCGGCAGGATGGTGTAGAAGGTGGTGGTGATGGCGCCGATGGTGTAGCGCCAGAAGCCGTTGACCGAGCGGTTCTTCACCAGCCGCCGCCATTCGCCGCCGGGCGCGTACTGGTTGAGACGCACCTTGACGCTGGGGAGGTCGTTGGCGGCCAGGTAGCTGCTGAGCGCTTCTTCGGTCTCCGGCGAAATATCGTGGTTGTCAACGCTCCAGTTCCAGAGGATCAGCTTGCTCGGCAGGGAGAAGAAGTAGTGGCCGATGCCATCGAGGAAGGCGACCGGCCGGCCGCGCTCGATCTGCGGCTCCCCCGCTCTCAGGTTGACCGTATCCGGCGCCTCGACGTTGTGAGTGTACTGGTAGGGAACGGCGGCGCAGCCGGCAAGGAGCAGCAGCGCCAGGGCAAGCAATGGCAGGTAGCGTCTCATGTTATCCCTCCGCGATCAGATGGCAGGCTGGGCCTGCAACAGCTCTTCCACCTCGTCCCGCCGCGGGATCGCCGTGCGCCCGCCGAGGGCGCGGCACTTCAGCGCGGCGCAGGCAGCGGCGAAGCGGACCGTCTGCGGCAGCGGCCACTCCTGCAGCAGACCGTAGATATAACCGCCGTGAAAGACGTCGCCGCAGCCGGTGGTATCGACGGCGGTGACGGCAAAGGCCGGCTGATGGAACTCGCCGCCGCGCTGGGTGCGGGTGATGCTGCCGCGGGCGCCGCGGGTGACGGTGACGGCGCGGGCGCCGTACTCGAGGAGTGGCTCGAGGGCCGCTTCGACCGGGCCGCCGGCGGTGACCTGGCGGGCAAAGCGCTCGCTGACGACGAGGTGGTCGATATAGGGGAGAAGCTCCCGCGTCCCCGCGCGCCAGGTGCCGCCATCGAGGACCGTGGTCACCTCGGCGGCCCGGGCGCGATGGGCGGCGGCAAGGGAGGCCTCGGCCTGGAGGCCGTCGAGATGGAGCACCCGCACCCCGGCCAGCAGCTGCGGCGAGAGTTCGGCGGCATGGAGCGGCCGAGCGCTGCCGCGGTGCCAGAAGATGGTGCGCCGGGCGCCGCCGTCGACGGCGATAAAGGCGAGCTGGCTGCTGGCGCCGCGCTCGGCGTCGAGCCAGCGACAGTCGACCCCCTCCTGCTCCAGCTCCCGCCGCATGCGCCGGCCGTGCTCGTCGTCGCCGCAGCGGCCGACCAGCGCGGTGCCGACCCCGAGCCGGGCGAGGGTGACGAGGGCGGTGGCGACCGGTCCGCCCCCCTGGATCAGGAACTGGTCGAGCTCGGCTTTTTCGTCGACCGCCGGGTAGCTTTCGAGGCGGCCGATCAGGTCGAGGGAGGACTGGCCGAGGCCGACGACGGCAATTTCAGCCATGACCCGCCCCGGCATAAAAACAGGGATGATACGGTGTCGGAGGAGCAAATTTCGTCCTGGTCATCCCGTCCATCCCTGTGGTTTAAGTATTCGTGATTCGTGATTCGTGACTCGTGACTCGTGACTCGTGACTCGTGACTCGTGACTCGTGACTCGTGACTCGTGACTCGTGACTCGTGACTCGTGACTCGTGACTCGTTGCTCGTTGCTCGTTGCTCTTTACCCGTTGCCCGTTGCTCGCCCTTACTCCTGCACCTGGCTCATGGCGCGGAACTTCTGGTAGCGCTGTTCGACCAGCTCCTCGGGGGTGAGCTCCTTGAGCTCGAGGTAGTGTTTCTTGAGGAACGACTTGACGTTGGCGGCAGCCAGGGCGTGGTCGTTGTGGGCCCCGCCGATCGGCTCGGGGATGACATCGTCGATGACGCAGCCGAGCTCCTGGATGTCGGTGGCGGTGAGTTTGAGGGCCTCGGCGGCCTGGGGTCCCATGGTGCCGTCGCTCCAGAGGATGGCCGCGCACCCTTCCGGCGAGATGACCGCGTAGACCGAATATTCCATCATCATGACGCGGTTGCCGACGGCGATGCCGAGCGCTCCGCCGGAGCCCCCCTCGCCGGTGATGGTGGTGATGACCGGCACCGTCAGCGCCGCCATCTCCCGCAGGTTGCGGGCGATCGCCTCAGCCTGGCCGCGCTCCTCGGCGCCGATGCCGGGAAAAGCGCCGGGGGTATCGACGAAGGTGAAGATCGGCAGCTTGAACTGCTCGGCCATCTGCATTACCCGCAGCGCTTTGCGGTAGCCTTCGGGATTGGGCATTCCGAAGTTGCGGTAAACCTTCTCCTTGGTGTCGCGCCCCTTCTGGTGGCCGATGACGCAGCAGGGCTGGCCGTCGAAGCGGGCAAAGCCGGCAACAATGGCCGGGTCGTCGCGGAAATTGCGGTCACCGTGGACCTCGAACCAGTCGGTGAAGATGTGCTGGACGTAGTCGAGGGTGAAGGGGCGGTTGACGTGGCGGGCGAGCTGGGTGCGCTGCCAGCGGCTGAGGTTGGAGAAGATCTCCTCGCGCAGCTTTTCGGCTTTTTTCTCCAGTTTCCTGATCTCGCCGGAGAAATCGACCTTGTCGGTCGAATACTCGCGCAGCTCGCGGATCTTCTGCTCCAGCTCGACGAGGGGTTTTTCGAATTCGAGGTAAAACTGCATAGGAACTCCTTGTTTATTCGGCACACGGCGAAAGGCCAAAGGGTCGCCCCTTCGGCCTCCTGCCGCCGGCCGCTAGCCCGCGGCCGCGGCCTGCGCTACTCAAAAGTGACGACATTATAGCCAAAAAGCTTTTCCGTAGCATCCATTATTTCATCGCTCGCCGCCACCGCCAGGTTCTCGGGGAGTTTGAGCAGGGTTTCGCTGCGGTTGGGGATCACCAGGTGAATCAGCGCCGCGCAGCTGCCGCGGTGGCGCGCCATGATATCGCGCAGCGCCCGCAGCTGGGCCTCGTCGAGGCCGGGGGTGGTGAGGCGGAAGTGAACCTTGCTGGTGAGACGCTCCTTGACCTCGCGCAGGGCAAGGACTTCGCTCGCCATCAGCTTGACGCTCTCCTCGCCGATATCGAGAGTGCCGGAGACCAGCAGCGGCTCCTCGCTCTTGAGCAGTTCCATCGCCGCCAGATAGGTCTCGGGGAAGACCACCATCTCGACAAAGCCGGTCAGATCCTCGAGGGTGACAAAGGCCATCCGGTCCCCCTTCTTGGTCACCAGCTCCTTAAGCCCGGCGACGATGCCGCAGACCTTGACCTCCTCCTTGTCGGTGCGCTCGGCCAGCTCGGCGGTGCTGCAGGTGGCGAAGCGCTTGATCGAGGCGGCGTGGCGGGCGAGGGGGTGGCCGGTGATGTAGAAGCCGAGGGCCTCCTTCTCGAAGCCGAGCAGGATGTTCTCGGCCCACTCTTCCAGCGCCGGCAGCTGGCCGTAGCCGTTGCCGCCGGCGGAGATGATCTCCTCGGTACCGAAGAGCGACTCCTGCCCCATCGCCTTCTCGCGCTGGACCTTCTGGCCGATCTCCATCGCCTCTTCGAGGACCGCCATGTACTGGGAGCGCTTGCCGCCGAGAGAGTCGAGGGCGCCGCACTTGACCAGCGCCTCGACCACCTTCTTGTTGACCTTCTGCAGGTTGACCCGCTCACAGAAGTCGTGCAGCGAGAGGTAAGGTTGCTCCTGGCGCGCCTCGACGATCGACTCGAGGGCGGTGCTGCCGACCCCCTTGACGGCGCCGAGGCCGAAGCGGATCGACTTGTCGTGGACGGTAAAGGAGCGCTCCGAGGCGTTGATGTCGGGGGGGAGGACCTCGATCCCCATCGCGCGCACCTCGGAGATGTTCTTGATCACCTTGTCGGTGTTCTCCATGTCCTCGGTCAAGAGCGCCGCCATGAACTCGACCGGGAAATGGGCCTTGAGATAGGCGGTGTGGTAGGCGATCAGGGCGTAGGCGGCCGAGTGCGACTTGTTGAAGCCGTACTCGGCGAACTTGGCCATCAGGTCGAAGACCCCTTCCGCCTTCTTGGCGTCGATCCCCTGCGCCTTGGCGCCGGCGAGGAAGGGTTCCTTCTCCTTGGCCATGACCGCCGGGTCCTTCTTCCCCATCGCCCGGCGCAGCAGGTCGGCACGGCCGAGGGAGTAGCCGGCCAGGGTCCGCGAGATCTGCATGACCTGTTCCTGGTAGACGATGACGCCGTAGGTGTCCTTGAGGATCGGCTCGAGCTGCGGCAGATCGTAAGTGATCGCCTTGCGGCCGTGCTTGCGCTGGATGAAATCGTCGACCATGCCGCTCCCGAGGGGGCCGGGACGATAGAGGGCGCAGACGGCGATGATATCCTCGAAGCAGGAGGGCTTGAGCTTGATCAGCAGCTCCTTCATGCCGCTCGATTCGAGCTGGAAGACGCCGGTGGTGTTGCCGGCCTGGAGGAGCTGGTAGGAGAGCTCGTCGTCGTCGCGCAGCAGCGTGATGTCGAAGGCGGGATCCTTAGCGCCACGGATCAGCTTGACCGCGTTGTCGATGACGGTGAGGGTCTTCAGGCCGAGGAAGTCGAACTTGACCAGCCCGCACTTCTCGACGAATTTCATCGCGTACTGGGTGACCTGGGCCCCCGACTTGGGATCGGTGTAGAGCGGCAGGTATTCGGTGAGCGGCCGCGGCGTGACAACGACGCCGGCGGCGTGGGTCGAAGCGTGGCGGGTCAGCCCCTCAAGGGCCAGAGCGATCGGCCAGAGCTGCTTAATCTTCGGGTCCTTCTCCACCAGCTCGCGCAGCTTCGGCTCCTGGGCGAGGGCTTCCTTGAGGGTGATGCCGAGGGTGCCGGGGACCAGCTTGGCGACCTTGTCGACCTCGCCGTAGGGCATGTTGAGCGCCCGGCCGACGTCGCGAATCACCCCCTTGGCGAGCATGGTGCCAAAAGTGATGATCTGGGCGACGTTTTCGCTGCCGTACTTCTGGCGGACGTAATCGATGACCCGCTCGCGGCCGTAGATGCAGAAGTCGACGTCGATATCGGGCATCGAGACCCGCTCCGGGTTGAGGAAACGCTCGAAGAGGAGATGGTAGGGCATCGGGTCGATGTCGGTGATGCGGATGGCGTAGGCGACCAGCGACCCGGCGGCCGAGCCACGCCCCGGGCCGACCGGGATGTCGTGGTCCTTGGCCCAGTTGATGAAATCGGCGACGATCAGGAAGTAGCCGGGAAAACCCATCTGCTTGATGCAGGCGAGTTCCCGTTCGAGCCGCTCCCGGTACCCCTGCTCCTCTTCGGCGGAAAAGTCGGGGCGCAGCTTGCGGATGTTGGTGAGGCGTTCGTCGAGCCCGTGACGGGACTGCTCCTCAAGGATATCGTCGAGGCTCTTGCCGGCCGGCACCTCGTACTGGGGGAAGTGGTAGGTCTTGAAATCGAGTTCGAGGTTGCAGCGCTCGGCGATCTCCACCGTGCTGCGCAGCGCCTCGGGGACATGCTTGAAGAGCTCGGCCATCTCCGCCGGACTCTTGACGTAGAACTCCTCGTTGGAAAAACGCATCCGCGAGGGGTCGTCCATGGTCTTGCCGGTCTGGATACAGAGGAGCACCTCGTGGGCGAAGGCCTGTTCGCGGCCGAGGTAGTGGCAGTCGTTGGTCGCCACCAGCGGCAGGCCGAGCTCGCGGCCGATCTCGATCAGCCCCTGGTTGACGGTTTCCTGCTCGGGGAGGAAATTCTCCTGCAGTTCGAGGTAGAAGCGGTTGTCGTCGAAGATGGCGGCGATCTCGCCGGCGCGCCGTTTGGCGTCCGCCATCCGGCCATTGCCGATCAGGGTCGGCAGCTCGCCGCCAAGGCAGGCACTCAGGGCAATCAGGCCGGCGTTGCGCTCCTGGAGCAGCTCCCAGTCGACCCGCGGCTTGTAGTAGAACCCCTCGCGGTAGGCCGAGGAGACGAGGGCGCAGAGGTTGCGGTAGCCGGTGAGGTTCTGGCAGAGGAGGACGAGGTGACCGGAGGCGTCGGAGGAGCTGCGCGCGTTCCCCTTTTCGAAGCGGGAACCGGTGGCGACATAGATCTCGCAGCCGATGATCGGCTTGATACCGGCGGCCATCGCCTTCTCGTAGAACTCGATGGCGCCGAACATGTTGCCGTGATCGGTGACCGCCAACGCCGGCATGCGGAATTCCTTGGCCCGCTCGATCAGGTCGCCGATCTTGATGGCGCCGTCGAGGAGGCTGTACTGGCTGTGCAGGTGCAAGTGAACAAAATCGGCGTGTTTCATAAAAACCCGGGCAAGAGAAACGGGGGAGCGGCAGAGGAGGACGGTTCCGGGACCAGGCTCCGGAATCGCTTTGCTGCTCGCCGCGCTTTTGATTTTACAGGATGTGGACTCCGAACTGTTCGAGCATCTGCGTGAGCTTGATCAGTGGCAGCCCGATCAGGGTGGTGTAATCGCGCCCGTCGAGGTGGTCCATCAGGGCGATGCCGAGCCCCTCGATCTTGAAGGAACCGGCGCAGTCGACCGGGTTTTCCCGCTCGACATAGCTGCGGATTTGGGTCTCCGTCAGCTGGCGCAGGGTGACGGTGAAGGTATCGAAATCGGTGGCCACCGTTTGGGCCGCCGCGTCGAAGAGGGCGATCCCGGTATAAAAAGTGTGGCTGCGCCCGGCCATCCCCTTGAGCTGCTCCACCGCCCTCTCCGGGCTCCCCGGCTTGCCGACGATGCGGCGCCGGGCATCGACGAAGACCTGGTCGGCGCCGATGATCAGCGCCTCGGGAAAATGTTTCGCCAGACTCTCGGCCTTGTGCAGGGCGAGATGCTTGACCAGCAGCTCCGGCGCCACCGTCTGGTCGAGCTCCTCGAAGTAGAGGGGCGAGGCGGTGATGAAGGGGAGCCCGAGCTGTTGCAGCAGTTGCTTGCGGTAAGGGCTGGTGGAGGCGAGCACGAGCTGACGCATGGCGTATCCTCGGGACGAAAGGGCAGCCCCTTTTTTACCCCAGCACGCCATGAAAAGCAATGGCGGAAAGCAGCAACGCTAGGCCGCCTGCCGCCCCCAGGTCACCCGTTCCTCCCCGATCACCAGCGGCAGTTCCAGCTGTTCGCCCCAGGTCCGGGCCCGCTGCGGCAGCCAGCGCCCCTGGGCCGAGCAGCCAAGGACCCGGGACTTCGTTTCCCCGGGGATTCCCTGCAGGCAGACCTGCAGGTCGGCGAGCGCCTGGCACAAAGCCGCCGTCACCCGCCCGCGGTCATGGCGCTGAAAAAATTCCCGCAATCGCAGGGGAGCGAGATAGTCGTCGACAAAGGTAACGGTCGTCTCGGCGCCGACTTCGATCAGCACCTCCCCTTCCATGCGCCCGTCGCCACAGATACCACTGACGGCAAAAAAGGGATGACCGCGGTAGCGTCGCTCCTCGATCGCCTGGATGTCGAAATAGAGGGGGTCGTTCTCCAGGTTGCCGGTTGCCAGATAGAGCATGGGACACCTCCTGTCGCTGAGTTTGGCTGTGCTGTTGATGCTACCCTAGCGAGGAGGTGTGACAGAATGCGTCACTATGCTTCAGCGATGAGCGACGGGGGTCACGGGGGTCACGGGGGTCCCTGCAAGCTGAGCCCCTGCTGCAGTCCGCGCAGGAAAGCGCTTCGCAACGACGGAGGTTCAAGGACCTGGACATGGGGGAGGTAGGAGTAGAGCCAGGCGAGGAGTTCCTTCTCGCCGCCGGCGTGAAAGGTCAGGGTCAGGCTGCCGTCGGCGTGTTCCTCGATCACCTGGCTGGGGTGCCAGGTGCGTTCGCGGATCAGGTGGGCGATCGGTTCGGCGAAACGGACCCGGATCTGCTGTGGCGCCTCGTCGATCAGGCCGAAGGCGCTGCCGGTCAGGTCGGCGATGGCAAAATCCTCGGGGACCTCGAAGCGTTCCCGGCTCACCTCAACCCCCTGCAGACGATCGACCAGAAAGAGGCGCAGCGCCTGGCGATTGTGGGCATAACCACCGAGGTAGAGGGAGTTGCTGAAAAAAAGGAGGGTGTAGGGGTCGAAGAGGTACTCTTCGACCTCCCGATGCGGGGGAGCGTAGTGCAGGCGGCAGCGCTGCTGGAAGAGGAGCGCGTCGCGCAGCTGTTCCAGGATCTGCCGCTTGCCCGAATAGTCGCGCAGCCCCTGGAAGCGGGGCGCCGCCGCGGCGGCGAGGCGTTCGAGATGGGCGACGCTGCGCGGCGGCAGGCTGGAGCGGATCTTGGCGAAGATCGCCTCGAGATCGTCCTGGAACGGGGTCCCGGCGAGAAAGGCGAGCTGTCCGCGGCCGAGGTAGAGGGTCATCAGCTCCTGCAGGGAGAAGGTGATCGGCGGGATCTTCTTGAAGCCGGTGATGAAGCGGTAGAGGACGCGGCCGTCACTCTCGCGCTCCGAAACGAGCGGGTAGCCGGCGTCGCGGATCGCCTGCAGGTCGCGGAAGATGGTACGCCGCGTCACCCGGCACTCCTCGGCGAGTTCGTCGATGGTCGCCCCGTAGCGGGCCTCGAGGATGCGGATGACGTCGTGGAGCCGCGCCGCCTGGCTGTATTTTTTCGCCGGTTTCATGGACGCCTTCGGGTGGCGGGGGACCTCAGGCTTCCGGATCTTCCGGCAGCTGCTTTTGATAATGGGTGTACTTGTGGGATTTGCCGCGGACCTGGTCGGAGGGATACTTGCGGATGTTCTTGGCCATTTTGGCGAGGACGGTATCGGCGAGATCGAGTTGCAGCGTATTGGCCAGGGAGAGGGAATAGATGACGATGTCGGCAAGCTCCTCGCCGATGTCGGCCAACGCCTCCGCAGGAAGGTTCTTTGACGCCTCGACGGTCAGCCACTGGAAATGCTCCATCAGCTCGGCGGCCTCGATGGCGATCGACATGGAGAGATTCTTCGGCGTGTGGAACTGCTCCCAATCCCGCTCGCGGACGAAATCCGCCATCTTTTCCTTCAGCTGCTGCAGGGTCGTCTGCCCGTCACCCATGGTTGCCTCCTGCGCAGGGGGAAAATATCCTCTCGCCGAACCGGCCGGCTAGCAGCTCCCCCCGGGTACTCATTGTGCAACCACCAGCTTTCGACATCCCGCCATCCTTTCAGGATGCGTGGCGCTGGGCGCCAGCCTTCTCCGGGCAATATTCCGGCACGATCTCCCGCAGCTTCGCCACCACCCCGGCCTGGTCGAGAGCGCGCTGGATCTGGTAGAGCTCTTCGAGCTGCTGCTCCAGGTGGGCGCGATTGACAGGGGTCGATTCGGCGACCATGATCTTCTCATGACTGGTCGGCTTGACCCCTTCGCCAGCAATTAGGAGTTCCTCGAAGAGCTTCTCCCCGGGGCGTAATCCGCTAAAGCGGATCTCGATATCCTCATAGGGAGTGAAGCCGGAAAGCCGGATCAGTTCCTCGGCAAGGGTGACGATCTTCACCGGCTCGCCCATATCGAGGAGGAAGATCTCCCCCCCCTGTCCCATGCTCCCGGCCTGCAGCACCAGCTGAGTCGCTTCCGGTATCGTCATGAAAAAGCGCGTCACATCCCGATGGGTGACGGTCACCGGCCCTCCTGCGGCGATCTGTTTCTTGAAGATCGGCACCACGCTGCCGGCGCTGCCGAGGACATTGCCGAAGCGGACGGTGACGAAGCGGGTGCGGCTGGTCCGGGCCAGGGCCTGGACGTAAAGCTCCGCCGCCCGTTTGGTCGCCCCCATGACGTTGGTCGGATTGACCGCCTTGTCGGTGGAGACCATGACGAAAGCCTCGCAGTGGCAGGCATCAGCGGCATCGGCCATGACCCGCGAGCCGCGCACGTTGTTGTTGGCCGCCTCGGCCGGGTTGTGCTCCATCAGCGGCACGTGCTTGTAGGCGGCGGCATGAAAAACCACTTGGGGCTGGCACTCGTCAAAGAGGGCCTGGATCCGCGCCCGGTCCCGAACATCACCGACAATGGCAGTGTGGCGCAGCTCCGGATGTTCCCGGGCCAGCTCGTTGTGAATGGAGAAGAGGGGTGACTCGGCGTGGTCGAAGAGGATGATGCGGGCGGGACGGAAACGGCAGACCTGGCGGCAGATCTCGCTGCCGATGCTGCCGGCGGCACCGGTGATGAAGATCCGCTTCCCTTCCAGAAAGGAGCGGATCAGCTCAAGGTCGAGGTGCGCCGGTTCACGGCCGAGGAGATCATTCAGGTCGACATCCCGCACCTGCTGGATCGAAACCCGGCCGTCGATGAGGTCGCTGATGCCGGGGAGGGTCTTGAAGGCGACGCCGAGAGTCTGGCAGTGATCGACAATTGTCCGCATCTGCTTGCCGGTCGCCGAGGGGATGGCGACGATGATTTCCTGAACCTGGTGCTGCCGGCAGATGGCGGGGAGGTCTTTCTGAGTGCCGAGGACTTCAAAGCCGGCAAAGGTCCGCCGCAGCTTGTCGGCATCGTCATCGACGTAACCGACGATGGTCTTGTTCAGCGCCGGGTTCTGCCGGATCTCCTTGGCGATCATCTGGCCAGCGCTGCCGGCGCCTACGATCAGGATGCGCCTACCGCCGTTGCCATTCTTCCCCAAAAACGGGAGATAGTTCTCCCGCAACGCACGGGTTAAAAAGCGGGTACCGGCTAACATACAGAAGCAGATTATCCAGTCGAGGACCAGGATCGAGCGGGGGATATTGCCGAGGCGATGGGAAAAGAAAAGGACGAGAATAAGGGCAACGGAGGCGAAAAGGTTGGCCCGGGCGAGCAGCAGAATGTCCGCCATCGAGGCGTAGCGCCACCAGCCGCGAAAGGTTCCCACGCCCCAGAAAACCGCCATTTTCACAACGACCAGAATCGGCAGGAGGGCGGGGATGGAACGCAAGTGGTTGGGAGGGATACGAAAATCAAACCGCAGGAGATAGGAGAGCAGCAGTGCGGATACGAGAATGAGTATCTTAAAGACAAGAATAACCCAAAACCTGTATTCTCTGATCAGTTCCTTCACAGATTCCCCCAAAAATCCATATTTAACGAAAACTGTACGTTTTTTATGCCGGCAGGGCAGCCACGGCCGTGTCGACGGCCGCGACCGTAGTCAGCATAGCCCCCTCGTCCAGGGTCGGATGAACAAGAAACATCAAGCTGGTCTCCCCCAAGGCCCGGGCAATGGGCAACGGAGCCCGGGGCCCCAGGCCGGCCTCCCTGAAAGCCTGCTCGCGATAGATTTCACTGCAACTTCCGGAATAGCATGGGACACCTGCAGCGTTAATGGCATCGATCAGCCGGTCGCGCAGGTCACGTCCCGGGGTCGGGGTGGCAGTATAAACCAGATCCGGGCGGAGAAAAACGTAATACTTGTAATAGGCGTGAAAAATATCCTCGGGGGGCAGGGTCACGCGCAGCTCCGGCAACCGGGAGAAGCCTTCGTCCAGCAGCGCGGCATACCGGCGCCGGGTGGCGACCCATTCGGGCAACCGCCGCAGCTGAATACGCCCGATCGCCGCCTGCATCTCGGTCATGCGCATGTTCGTCCCAAATGATTCATGGAGCCAGCGAAAACCTGCCGGATGCTCCCGATTGTAAACCGCATCAAAGCTCTTGCCGTGGTCCTTGAAGGCCCAGCACCTTTCCCAGAGGGCGCTGTCATTGGTAGTCAGCATCCCCCCTTCCCCGCCGGTGGTCATGATCTTGTCCTGGCAGAAGGAAAAAGCCGCCGCATCGCCGAGGGAGCCGACCGGTTTCCCCTTGTAGCGGGCGCCGTGGGCCTGGGCGCAGTCCTCGATGACCTTGATGCCATGCTCCCTGGCCAACTCCAGCAATGGATCCATGTCGCAGGGCCAGCCGGCGAGGTGGACGGCGATGATCGCCTTCGTCCGCAGGGTGATCAGCGGCCGGACCGTCTCGGCGGTCAGGTTCTGGCTCACCGGGTCGACATCGGCGATGATCGGCGTCGCGCCGCGCATGACGATGCAGCTCGCCGAGGCGATGAAGGTGCGGGCGGTGGTGATCACCTCGTCGCCGGGGCCGATGCCGTAGCCGGCGAGGATCAATTCGAGGGCGACGGTGCCGTTGGCGAGGGCGATGGCATGCCGGCAGTCGCTGAAGGCGGCGAACTCCTTCTCGAACTCGCGACCTTCGGTTCCGGTCCAGTAGTTGACACGGTTGGAGAGGAGGACGCGATGGACGGCTTCGGCCTCCTCGTGGGTGAAGGAGGGCCAAGGGGCGAAGGAGGTATTGAGCATGAAGTCACCAGGGAGAGATAGAGAAAGCATGATGAATTTTAAGGGATGTAAACTTCTGCCTCACCCTCGATTACGGTCTTTTTCTTAACCTTGCAAATAGTAGAGAGTTTGACTCGGCGCGATTTCAAGTCGATCTCAGTCACAGTAATGGTAGCGGTAACCGTCTCATTGATATAAACCGGCCTTTTGAAGTTCAAGGTCTGGGAGGTGTAGACACACCCAGGTCCCGGCAATCTTGTTCCGAGAAGCCCCGAAAAAAAGGATGCCGAAATCAACCCATGCGCAATCCGTCTTTTGAAGCGGGAAGCTTGAGCGTACTCGTCATTGACATGAGCCGGGTTTTTATCACCGGATACCCCGGCAAAGAGGGCGATATCCGCCTCTGTTATGGTCTGAGAATAGGAAGCTGACATACCGATTTCCAACTTCTCAATATCGGCCTGAGAAAAATATATGTCCAAGCTCATCTGCCTTACCCCTTTAGCGCACTTCTCGACAAAGGTCTCGCCGGATTGCCAACGACCGTTTCGCCGGGAGGAACGTTTTTTGTGACGACGGCCCCCATACCAACGATGGCTCCGGCGCCAATTTTCATGGGCTTATCCGGGCGACCCTGCTTAATTATCGCACCGGTGCCAATATAGGCGTGATCGCCAATTTCGATATTTCCATTACATTTGACACTGGGTGCAAAAGTCACAAAGTCGCCGATAACGCAGTCATGCCCTACATAACTATATATATTTGCCTGAAATCCAGTACCAATACGGATGTTTGAGGTCAAGGTGACAAATGGGCTGAGAATGGCGCCATTGCCCAGGGTGACCTGATCCATCACCACAACATTGGATGCCTTAACATCCAGCAGACCGATGCCGTCCTCAGCAAGTTTACCGAAAATATTTTGGCGCACCCGGCTGTTGGCTATAGCCACCGTAACAGATTTTGATGAAGCCGGTTCTGCGAAAAACTTTTCATATGTAATAATCCGAGTGGAATTTATCTCGCATGAGTCTGCATTGTCATCGATGAAAACGATCTCAAACTCCCCAGAGGAGTTTTCAACTGCCATGCGAACCAACGGGAGTACTTCCCGACCAAAACCGCTGGCTCCATAGACGCCGATCAATCTTCCGCTCATTTGTCACCCTCCTTTGAAGTCCCCATAAATTTCTCCATCGTCGCCTGCCCCTCCTGGCTGATCCCCTCCCGCTTGAAGACCTTGGCGAAGGTCATCCAGAGAATCTTGATGTCGAGCCAAAGGGAACGGTTGTCCACGTACCAGACATCGAGTTTGAATTTTTCCTCCCAGCTAATGGCGTTGCGCCCGTTAACTTGTGCCCAGCCAGTGATACCGGGGCGCACTTCGTGGCGGCGGGCCTGTTCAGGGGTATAGCGGTCGAGGTATTCCATCAGCAGGGGGCGAGGTCCTACGAGGCTCATATCGCCCTTGAGAACATTGATCAACTCGGGGAGTTCATCAAGGCTGGTAGAGCGCAGGAACTTGCCGAAGGGGGTCAGACGTTGATCGTCCGGCAACAAGTTACCGGCGAAGTCGCGGTCATTAGTCATGGTGCGGAACTTGTACATTTCAAAGGGCCTTCCGCGCAAACCAGGGCGGGTCTGCCGGAACAGCACAGGGCTACCATGCTTCACGCGGACCAACAGGCTCAGGAGAAGTAACACAATTCCGGTCAGGGAAATGCCAATTGCGGTAGCGATAAAATCGAAGAGTCGTTTTGTCATCAGAGCCTGATCATTCAGATTATGGTCTGGAAGATCTGTTCAAACCTCTGCACCCCGGCAGTCAGAGCCAGTTCCTGCCGATAGAAGTCCGCACCCTTCCTTCCCATCTCCTCCCGAACGTCCTCGTGCATGGCTACCAGGTTTCCAATGGCCTCGGCGATGCTCTGAGCATTTTCCGGGGTACAACATATTCCCGCTCCTGCCGCTTCCACCAGATCGACGGCGTCTCCACGGACCGCCATAATAATAGGACGGCCAACTGCCAGGTAAGCTTGGGTTTTTGATGGCAGAGTGATCTCGAAGAGGGGGTCGTCCTTTAGGTGAACCAGCAGCGCATCGGCCATGGACAAAGCGGAACCGATTTCAGACATGGGGCGACGGGGCAGGAATACGACGTTGGTCAGGCTCATCGACTCGGCTCGCCGTTTAAGGCGGTCAACTTCGATGCCACCGCCAATGAAAACGAATTGAACGTGAGAATTTTTTGCTCCAACCAGATCGGCGGCTTCCAGCACAGCGTCCAGTGCTTGGGCCTTCCCCATGGTTCCGGCAAATACTACATTGAATCGACCGACCATTGCCGGCTCACGCCCAGCAGCTTCTACGCGTGCCATCGTCGTGATCTGAGATTCATCACACCAATTATAAATGACGGAAATCTTCCCGGCTGGGACACCTCGCTCCTGCAACCGTTTTTTGAACCCCGGCGAAAGCACAATCAAGTGGTCGGCCATACGGTAGATTAAACGGCACCAGAGTTCAACACACTTCAGCAGGGTGGAATTGTTCAGCATCCCGGTTGTCGCCAGGGTATCGGGCCAAAGGTCCTGGATATCATACACAAAAGGCATGCGCCGCAAAAGTTTCAGCATGATGGCGGGTAGAGCCACCGTGGCCGGCGGGTGGTAGACATAGACGATATCGGCTGGTTTGACCAGCAGTGGACCCAGCAGAGCAGCAGCGAAGGCAAAACTGAGGTAATTCAGGATACGTCGGATGCTGGAGCCATCATGACTTGGGTAAAGGGGTACCCGGATAACGGAGATACCGTCAACGGTTTCCCGCTGCACCAACTTGACACGATACCCCGGATACACCTTCCCCCCGGGGTAGTTAGGAAATCCTGTCAGGACCTCGACCTCGTGGCCCTGACGGGTCAATTCCCGAGCGAAGGCCAGACCTTTGAAGGTTGGTTCCGGATCAAACAACTGAGAGAGTATTAGAATACGCATGGCCTCAGAAATTCTTCCACACCACACGATTGACGTAATCCGTGTAACTGAGGATGATCCGTACCACTTTGTCGGAAACATTCGGCATCGAGTAGTCGGCAACCCTGCGCAGCAGCCGGTCCTCCCCCCTCCCCTGCCCTTCGAGTACCGCCAGCCCCTGAAAGACCCGCTCGACACTCAGCCCGGTCATCATCACCGCCGCCTCTTCCATCCCCTCCGGCCGCTCGTGAGCTTCGCGGATATTGAGAGCCGGGAAGTTGAGGATGGATGACTCCTCGTTGATGGTGCCGCTATCCGACAGAACGGCGATGGCATGTTTCTGCAGATGGACGTAATCACAGAAACCGAGCGGCTTGAGCAGCTCCACCTTGTCGTGAAAGACGATCTCCTGCCGGTTGACCCGGTTGCGGGTGCGGGGATGGGTCGAGACGATTACCCGCTTGCCGTACCTCTCGGCAAGGCCGTTGAGAATCTTCACTAGGTTGCAGAAGTTGCGGTCCGACTCGATGTTCTCCTCACGGTGAGCGCTAACCACGAAGTAGTCGAGGGGCGCAAGATTCAGGCGGGAGAGGACGTCGGAGGCATCGATCCTGTCGGCGTAATGGTTCAACACTTCGAACATCGGGCTCCCGGTCTTGATCACCCGGTCTGGCGGCAGACCTTCACGCAAAAGATACTCGCGGGCGATGTCCGAATAGGTCAGGTTGATGTCGGCGGTGTGGTCGACGATCCGGCGGTTGGTCTCCTCGGGAACCCGCTGGTCGAAGCAGCGGTTACCGGCCTCCATGTGGAAGATCGGGATCTGCCGCCGCTTGGCTGGGATCGCCGCCAAGCAGCTGTTGGTGTCACCCAGCACCAAGAGCGCCTCCGGCTTCACCTCGGCCAGGATCGGGTCAAGCTTGATGATGGTGTTTCCGATCGTCTCAGCCGCGTTGGCGCCGGCGGCGCTCAAGAAGTAGTCTGGTTTGCGGATATCAAGGTCGGAGAAGAAGACTTCGTTAAGTTCGTAATCGTAGTTCTGTCCAGTGTGCACCAGGATGTGATCCACGTAGCGGTCGAGCGCCGCCATCACCCGGGAGAGGCGGATGATCTCAGGGCGGGTACCGACGACGGTTATTACTTTCAGTTTTTTCACAGCTACCCCTTTAGCCACAAATGGCACGAATGACCACAAGTCTCTTGGGTTGTTAGTAACCTAGAGAACCATGCGCTTGCTCTCAACCCGCTCCTTGCCAAAGTTAAGAAGCAACCCCAGTCGAAGGCCGGTGGCCCCCAGGTAATTAAGCATTTGCGCTTCATGTACTCTGGTCAGAACATCAACCGCTTTAAGTTCAAGGAGAATCTGGTTTTGGACGACAATGTCGGCAACGTATCTGCCGACCTGTTTCCCCTTGAACCAAACCACCAATTCTTTTCCTGATTAGGTCCAATTCTCAGCTCGGCGAAGCCAGGCCTCGGGCCGCTTGCCGATTGAGACACAGGCGAATAGCAGCTTTGACAGCATGCTGCGTAGGTCAAACCGCCGGTTGAACCGGTACTGAAACTCGGCCAGATAGCGATGCGCATATTTGTCGAAGTCAAACGCATGATACGTTCCGGCCATGGCCGTCTTAAGATTGCCCAGGATGGTGTTGATCCAGTGGAAGCAGCCCATGTCGGTACTTCTGCGTTGATCACCAACCACCTCTCGCTGATGGTAGCACCCAGTCTTGGTGACCGCGCGGAAGCAATTCAGGCCATCAGAAACGACCAGCGCCGTCGGTGCCAAATGATTCTTGGCCCATTGATCAACGTCATGGCTGCTGAAGGTCGTCACCCGGCTAAAAACCGCTCGCAGCGGATGGCCGTCATGACTCGTTTCCACCGCCGCAATGAAGGGAACTTTGTTCTCCGAACCGCGACCGACTTTCCCGCCGGAGCGTTCTCCGCCCAAGTAGGCATCGTCGATCTCGACTCGCTGACCCAGAACCGTTGTCTCTTCGCGTTCGAACATCGCCTGCATGAGCTTGTGCTTGAGTCGCCAAGCCGCCTTGTAGCTCAAGCCCAGCATACGTCTCATCTCCAGCATCGACAGGCCGGACTTGCCTTGTGTCATAAAGTAGAGGGCAAGAAACCACTGGGTCAGCGGTAGATTGCTCCCATGAAAAATCGTTCCGGAAATCAGAGAGATCTGTTTTCGACAGCGACTGCACTGGAAGATTTTCGACTGTCCTCGCCGGAACTGGACCGCGCGGCTTGCACTGCATGCTGGGCAGACAAATCCTTGGGGCCAGCGCGAGTGCTCAAGGATCGCCTCGCATTGGGTTTCCGTACCGTAGTCTTTGAGAAAATCAGCCAAGCTCAGCCCCGGTTGAAACTGGATACGATTGATGGCCATGGGTGCTAACCTCCTTGTTTTTCATGGGTTCCATGGCCAAACTCTATGCTTCCTGTGCGACAGAATGTGTCATAGCTGAGAATTAGGGCTAATCAGGATTCTTTTTGCCCCTCCGCCTCGATCCCCCGAAGACGGAGTTCCTCGATCAGGGCGTTCTCGTAAACCTTTTCAAGAAACCCACCGCCCAGGACATTATGGACCTCAAAACTGCGCCCATAACAGCATAAGCAAGTTCCTGATGTATTAGCCCTTGATTCGTGTCTATTCGTGACATTCGTGGCTGGCTTTTAGACCGGTTCGAAAAAGGTATCCGGCCGTTCAGGGTCAAACGGTTCATTGACCCACATCACCGTCACTAGGTCCCCCTCGCCGGTGTTGCTGATGTTATGGGTATACCCGGTTGGAATATCGACAACCTCTAGCTTCTCACCGGAGACCGGGTACTCGATGACCTCCTCGCTGCCGATTTTTCGAAAGCGGACTACCCCCTGCCCTTTCACCACCAAGAACTTCTCGTTCTTGGTGTGGTGCCAGTGGTTTCCCTTGGTGATCCCCGGTCTGGAGATGTTGACAGAGACCTGACCACGGTCTGGGGTGCGGAGGAACTCAGTGAAGGACCCACGCTCGTCGACGTTCATCTTCAGCGGGTAACTGAACTGATTGGTGGGCAGGTAGCTGAGATAGGTGCTGTAGAGTTTTTTTGCCAGAGGATCGGCGAGGTCGGGGAGGCTGAGATCGGTCCTGCTTCCTTTAAAGCTGCGGATCAGGTCGGCAACGGCACCGAGTTTGATGGTATGTACCGGTTCGACCACGGCGTAACCATCACGGATCGTCGCCTGGCCGTCGAGCGCCGCGATGAAGGCGGCCACCACATCATCGATGTAGGCCAATGTCAGGGTGAAATTGGGGTCGTTGACCTGGATCGGCAGGTCGTGGGCAATATTGTGGCAAAAGGTGGCAATGGCGCTGTTGTAGTTGGGCCGGCACCACTTACCGAAAAGGTTGGGCAGGCGGAAGACAAAGACCCCCGCACCAGTCGCCTGCCCGTAGGCGAAGATGACCGCTTCGGCGGCGCGTTTGCTCACACCATAAGGATTCTCCTGCGCCGCCTGGGTCGAGGAACACAGCACAACCGGCACCACTCTTCCCGCCTGGTGAAGACCGCCGACAATCTCCTCGGTCAAGCCCGTGTTGCCGGTGCGAAATTCTTCTTCATTCCTGGGACGATTGACGCCGGCGAGGTGAAAGATGAAATCGGCCTGCGGCAGTACCTTGGTGAGAACGGCTGGGTCATCCTCGATATCGAAGGTGGTCAGCTCAATGTCCTTGCGCAGACGCAAGGTTTCGACCAAGTTCTTCCCAACAAAACCAGCGGAGCCGGTAACCAGAATGTTTTTCATTACAAATCCTGACAAACATTGAAAAACTTATTTACAGGGATGCAGGGGATAAATTGGATCACAGAAACAGCAAAAAAGGTTGCTTTCTGCAAGCAAAAAAATCGAGGGTGTAAAAAAGATTGTGTAAATGGCCATTCAGGGGTACACCGGGACCCCACCCTCTAAGGAGCCCCCATGGCCATCGAAAAAGATCTGCTGGACCGCCTGCTTGCCGACTACAAGAAGCCCGAAGACCTGATCGGCGAAACCGGCTTGCTTAAACAGCTCACCAAGGCCCTTCTGGAACGAGCTTTGGAAGCGGAATTGACCCAACACCTGGGGCACGAGAAGCATGCTCCCGTGGCCACGAAAGGCGGCAATGCCCGCAATGGCAAGTCGGCCAAAACCATCAAGGGCGAATTCGGCAAACTGCCGATCGAGGTTCCGCGTGACCGGGACAGCAGCTTCGAGCCGCTCATCATTCCCAAGGGCCAGACCCGCTTCGCCGGCTTCGACGGCAAGATCATCTCCCTCTACGCCCGGGGGATGACGACCCGGGAGATCCAAGGGCATCTGGAAGAGATTTATGGCGTCGAGGTCTCTCCCGCCCTCATTTCCAGCGTGACCGATGCCGTCGCGGACGAGGTCAAGATCTGGCAGAACCGACCGCTCGACGCCCTCTATCCCATCGTCTATATGGACGCGGTCCGGGTTAAGGTGCGGGACAACGGCCACGTCAGCAATAAAGCG
The DNA here is from genome assembly GCF_054658035.1 of Desulfuromonas carbonis. Classification (NCBI taxonomy): domain Bacteria; kingdom Pseudomonadati; phylum Thermodesulfobacteriota; class Desulfuromonadia; order Desulfuromonadales; family Desulfuromonadaceae; genus Desulfuromonas; species Desulfuromonas carbonis. The sequence goes on from NZ_BAAHXR010000001.1 coordinate 63,652, forward strand.
GTCTACCTGGCCCTGGGCGTCACCCTGGACGGCATCAAGGAGGTCCTGGGTATGTGGGTGGCCGAGAACGAGGGCGCCAAGTTCTGGTTACAGGTGGTGACCGAGTTGAAAAACCGGGGTGTCGAAGACATCTTCATCGCCTGCGTGGACGGGCTCAAAGGTTTCCCCGAGGCCATCGAAGCGGTCTTTCCTCGCACCCAGGTCCAGCTCTGCCTCGTTCACATGGTGCGCCATTCTCTCCGCTACGTCTCCTGGAAACAGCGCAAGGAAGTGGCGGCCGATCTGAAGACCATTTACCAGGCCGCGACGGCCGAGCAGGCCGAAATGAACCTGACGGAGTTCGAAGCGAAGTGGGATAAAACCCACCCTTCCATCGGCCAGTCCTGGCGGCGGAACTGGGAGAGAATCACCCCTTTTTTCGCCTACCCGGCGGAGATTCGCAAGGTGATCTACACCACCAATGCGATCGAATCGCTGAACATGTCGCTGCGCAAGGTCACCAAGAACCGGGGCTCATTCCCCAACGATGCAGCCATGTTCAAACTGCTCTACCTGGCGCTGAATAATATCGCCAAGAAATGGACCCTGCCGATTCGGGACTGGAAGGCCGCCCTCAACCGGTTCTCCATCTTGTTCGAAGGCAGGTTGCCGGTTTACTGACGACAAAAACCCAAGCCATTTACACAAACTGATTTACACCGCCAAAAAATCCAACAAAAAATTTGGGCTCGTCAGCAGAATCTGTGGGTGCCTTCCGGTTCGGGTAGGCAGCCAAGTGTATGATACAAGGCGATTTTTAGGACCTCGTAACTGCGAAAACCGTACGCTTTTCTACAGGTCACTTTCGCTTTGTTGTTAAGACCCTCGACAGCTCCCAGGGCGATCTGCTCCCGGGCGCGAAACCAGTTGAGCAGCAATTCCCGATGAGACCGCAGCATCTTCGCCACCTGCTTCATCGGTTGAATGCGGGAACGCATGGTGCGCCGGCACCACTCGTCGAGGAATCGGGCGGCCCAAGCGGCCCGCTGGTACTGCCAGAACCGTTGGAAGTCCTCCTTGAGCAGGTAGGCCCGGATCGTCTTGAGGTTGCAGGCCAGCAGTTCCTTCAGCTTGACGCCCTGCTTGTCGGTCAAGTTCTCCGGGCGTTTGAGGATGCACCAGCGGCTGCGAGTGAGTACCGGCTGCTCTCCCTTGGCCCTCAGCTCCCGGGTCTCCTGGGCGCGAACTTTATCGAGAGCCTTGTTCATCTGGCTCATGATGTGAAAACGGTCCAGGATGTGAAGCGCTTTTCCGGCCGCCGCCGCCACGATTTGCAAATACGGCTTCCACATGTCGCTGCAGACGAACCGGAGCCGGGCGGTACGCTCAGCGCCGAATTCCTTGAAGAACTGCCGCAGGGTCCTCTGGGTCCGCTCTTTGCCGATCCACAGCAAGCGACGGCAGCCGGCGTCGATCTGGTAGACCACGGTCAGGTAGCTGTTGTGCCCCTTCTTGTAGGCGATCTCGTCGATGCCGATGGCGGTGACGTTCTCCAAGTCGCGGTGGGCCAAGCCCCATGCGACGGCCATCTTGACCGAGCGAAAGACGTTGTCCCAGGAGGTTTGGAAGACGTCGCCGACCTCCTTCCAGGACAACCGTCGCGCCCAACGGGCCAGGAACCAGGCATAGGTGGTGGTGAGGTGATTCTTCCCTTCGGCCCAAGGGACCTTTTCCACCTTGACGCCACAGCGCGGGCAGTCAACCCGGCGCATGGAATAGACGAAGAAGACGGCGATGCCCCACAGCGGGACGAACTCAAAGCGCCGAACCGGCAACGTGTCGTAGCCTGGGGCGCTGCGCCCGCAGCCCGAGCAGATCGGACGGCTACCGTCTCGGGGACGGATATCGATATCAAGGACCGTGGCTTTTCCCTGTTCCCGCCAGCGAGAGGAGCCGTAGACAAAACCACTATGCTTCTGGACCCGATTCAGGATAGACTTGACCAGCATCCCGGTTTCCTCCGCCTGGTTATGGGGTAGTCTTGGTCGACGTCCATAATGCCAGACTTGGAATCGGGATGCGCTTTTTTCAGCAACCGGTAGGCTGCTCAGCCCCCATCCCGGGGTTGCTGTTTACCCACAAATTCTGCGGAAGAACCAAAATTTGAAGAGTTAAACCTTAATGGCTCTATCCATCCCCTTAATTCCTGTGAGCACGTCCCTGTTAACGGGACTTTTGCCATTCCGCCAGTTCATTGCGCACCAGTTCCAGGGAAAGCAGCTTCTCCTTGATCCCGGCGATGTCGAGGCGATGGGTATTGTGGGAGTGATAGTCCTGAGCCTCGGTCACCCGTTGCTCTCCTTCCACAAAAAAAGAGCCATAATTAAGATCGCGATTGTCGGCCGGGATCCTATAATAGCCGCCCAGGTCTTTGGCGTGAGCCATTTCCTCTCGTGTCATAAGCGATTCGTACAGCTTTTCCCCATGGCGGGTGCCAATGACCTTTATTTCGTTGTCCGCCCGGAACAACTCTTTAATCGCTACAGCCAGATCACCAATGGTCGATGCCGGAGCTTTTTGCACAAAAGTATCGCCCTGTTGACCATGTTCATAAGTATAAAGAACGAGATCGACGGCATCATCCAGCGACATGAGAAAACGAGTCATAGCCGGATCGGTTACGGTTAACGGCTTCCCTTCCTTGATTAATTTTATAAATAAGGGGATCACCGATCCACGCGATGCCATAACATTACCGTAACGCGTACAGTTAAAAATCGTCTTCGCTGGATCAGTAAAGCGCGATTTTGCTACAACAATTTTCTCCATCATAGCCTTGGAGATGCCCATGGCATTGATCGGGTAAACAGCCTTGTCGGTACTGAGAGCAATAACACGCTCCACACCTTTGGCAATCGCAGCGTTGAGAACATTTTCAGTACCAAGAATGTTTGTTCTGACAGCTTCCATTGGATAAAATTCGCAGGAAGGGACCTGCTTCAATGCAGCAGCCTGAAAGACGTAGTCGACTCCTTCCATTGCCGAAAGGAGACTTTCATAGGAGCGCACATCGCCAATGCAAAATTTGACCTTTGGATTAGCGAGACTGATGCGCATATCCTCCTGCTTCTTTTCGTCCCGGCTAAAGATACGAATTTCTTCAATGTCAGTATGCAAAAAACGACGCAGAACCGCGTTACCAAAGGAACCAGTACCACCAGTAATTAATAGAATTTTATTGTTAAACATAAGCAATACATGATCTCCAGTGTTACGAATTTAGAGTGACGGATTTAAATAAGTTTCGATTATCCTCCAATACCTGCGAATCTGATAAACGATAAAAAATTTTTTCTTTTATATTCTTTCGTTTATGTTCTTTTTCATTTTTATCAACGCGCGAGTATTCTTCAATAACCTCAACAAATTTCGCCTCTTCATAAAGTGGTAAGTCCCACCCTAAACCATCATCTTTCAGGTTTCTCCAAGGAGTTTGATCGCTCAACAATACGGGAGTTCCAACAGAAAGTGCCTCGGCAATTACGTGACCATAGTTTTCGCCCCTTGTCGGGAAAAAAAATAAATCATAATTATTGAAAATTGACAAAACTTGGTCGGGATGTGCACTTCCAAAAATGTTCACCACTATATTGACAGGAAGCTGTTTTATCAAATTTTTGCAGATGGCAAAATATTCTTCATCTTCAGAAGGACCGTAAATATCGAAAACCACATTTACACGAACCTTCCTTAAAACCATTAAAGCGTAATCAAGATTTTTCTTAGGTGAAATCCGTGAAAGAAAGACAATTCTCAAGTTTGAACTTAATGGTGTTGATCTGGCATAAACCCTTTCTAAATTAGAAATTTTCATTCGGGCAGGTAAGTTAAGAGAAATAAATATGGACGAGCGAGAAACTTTTAAAATATTAATAAGATCCTGGGCTTCGTGTTCACTAGATGCTTGCCAAACAACGCCACTATATAATTTTAGAATCTTTGAAAATCGGATAAAGAATGTTTTTTTAAATTTTTTAATTTTTATTGCGCCGGATGAAAATTCACCCCGAGGCGCTAAAATAACGGGTTTGTTTAGTAGTAATTTAAGCCGACGGGCCAACAGGGGTTTTATCGTAAAATCAAAGGCGAAAAAACTGTTCAAATATAAAATGTCATGAGGTGTACTATTGATAATTTTTGCCATATTTTTAATAGTAACATCTTCTGGCGGCAGATAGTAAACCATTGCACCAGCAACAGATTGCCATTGATTTTGCAAAACACCATTATAGGGTGACGAGTCACCTAGGTCCCGATCTCGGGTTACAATCCAAAACTCAAATTCGTCATTTAGATGATTAACAAGATTAACGATACTCCGCAGGGGCCCACCGGCTTTATATCCAGGCAAGAAGTAAGAAATAAACGTAATTATTTTAATTTTCATTAAATTAACCCTCAACACAAAAGCAAATAAGCCATGGCTCATAATAAAATTTAGAATTAATTTTATTCCATTTTTTGCTTTTACAAAAACTCGACATTAAATTTTTCCCCGAGCTTATCAACAATAGTTTTAATATCTTTTCTGAATTTTGGTTGAAACAATTCTATCTTTGGCATGAAGACTTTTACATTGAATCTGTAAATATCATAAAGAGTTTTTGTCGCGCCAGAACCTGCGGTTAAAATAAAATAAGGTTTTTCATGAATTTTACTAAAATAAATTTCAACACATTCTTTAAGCTTGATTACTTCGGTACCACGATAACCAATTATTTCATTATAGTCATCAACCTGATCAAATCTATGCAATATTACCTTAATATTATTACCTCGAAACCTGTCGATAGATTTTTTAAGAAAATCAATATAAACTTTCTTATCAATCATTTTCAACTGAATGTAGTTACTGTTTATAAAATAAACATCTTTCCCATCAGGAAGGTTTTTAATTTTTTTCTTAATCCTTGAGAATTCATTATAAATTAAATTCTTGGCAATCTTCGGGGGGTATTCAAGTACACATTTATACGTTGTAAAAATATCTATCTTCTGAATAGGTGATACATCAAAACCAAATAAATATAATATAAAATTTTTTAATTTCGTTTTTTTACCACTATAATAACTATTTGTATCTAGTGTTAAGGTGGCGTTTCCATCTTCAAGTAAAATCTTATTAGAATTCTTGTAATGATTCATAAAAATATTCATTAAATTATTGTAATATGAGCTAACTATTACTTCATCAATTATCCCAATATCATCGATAATTTTGTTAATATATCTTCTATGTTTAACTACTTCATAAAATGTCCCTCGCAACTGAATCCAAAATATTTTATCCCAAATTTTTGATGAAACCAAACTATGCAACTGACTGAATTCATCTGCCCACAAAACAACTAAGATATTTTCATCCTCATCATCAAAAATCTCTTCAGCCTGTAAATACTGGAGTGATTGTATTACTATAAAAAGTCTTTTTTTTCTTTTGATCAATTATTACCTCGTAAGTAAGCCGTCCCTTAAAAATACGAACTCGTCTCTACAGATGGCGTAAAGGTTGAGGTCTGATACGACGCTACCTTCTCAAGCAGTCACCACAGAGACAATGACGAAAATTTGTAGTAGTTGCAGAAGCAGTCTGAGCCTCCCCATTTCTTTAAAAACTCAACTTTCGTAGCTGTAAAAAATAGATAAGTTGCTGTAATAGATGAACTACCCCGCAGCAAGCTACGGGGTATCAAAAAGCGTTAACTGCTCGCGGTGCAATTGCTGATACTCTTTTTCTCGGCCTTGATTTCTAACATAGGTCGCAATGGTTTTCTCATTACCCTTTTGGCCTACAGTGTTCACAAAATAGCCCTTTGTCCAAAATTCGCCACCCCATAGTTGCTTTTTAACCGATGGGACTCGTTTGAATATTTCTCTGGCCGTAATGCTTTTGATGACTCGTGCAATCTGCGTTGGGCTGTACATTGGAACCGACTGCACCAAAAAGTGAACATGGTCTTTGTCGGTCCCAATTTCTACGAACTGAATCTCGTATCTTTTGGCGATCTCAAGGCAGACCTCTTTGAGACAGCCATCAACCTCTGGGGTGAAAACAACCCGGCGGTATTTTGCTGGGCAAACAAGATGGTATAACAGCACAGAAACATTATGACTTTTGTGTACATATTCGCTCATGTCGCCAATATTTCATATTGGCGATAGCGAAGCAAGCTTCGGGGAATTGGACCCCCCTGAGATTAAACAAAAAACGCCTTCAACTGTGTTAGGATAGGTTATCGTCAAACAACCAAAACAACAGGAGATGACGCTTTGGATCAGATTGTAGCAGAAACTGTTTCATGTCAAAACCAAATTAATTCGTACTTTGACAATCAGCGTATCGCTTTACTCTTGAAGCAAAGCAACATGGTCAAACAGTGCGGCATTGCACCCGTCGCGGTGATGCGGTTTATCTTCAGCCTGGTTTTCACCGGCAAGAATTTGTTCCGCTATTTGCAAGCCGATGCCTCCGGGGAGGAAATCGGCAAAGACACCGTGTACCGATTTCTCAATTCGGTCAATGCCAACTGGCACAAGTTCCTGCATCTGCTGAGTGCTGCGATCATTCGGAAACAGATTCTACCGCTGACCTCGGAGCAGACCCCCAAGGTTTTCATCGTCGATGACTCGCTCTACAATCGCAACCGCAGCAAAAAAGTGGAGCTTTTGGCGCGGGTCCACGACCATAACGAGAATCGCTATTACCGCGGTTTTCGGTTGCTGACTCTGGGCTGGTCCGATGGTTCAACCTGTGTGCCGGTTTCGTTTGGCCTGCTCAGTTCCCCAAGCAGAAAAACCGTCTGTTGCCGATGGCCGAAATCGACAAACGGACCAACGGGTTCAAGCGCCGGGCCGAGAGTCTGCTCAAAGCCCCTGAGGTGCTCAAGGATCTGGTGATACAAGCCCGCCGTAGCGGCATCACCGCCGATTACTTGCTCTTCGACAGTTGGTTCGCTTTTCCGGCAACGATTATATAGCGGCACCAGTTTTCTTGGACACTGATTTGGGATAGAATCCCGATGTCCAAGGAGATTAATAATGACAACAAACAACAAGAACGAAACAGTCACTGGGCCTTTGGCCGAAGGGCAACGTTGGAGCGCTGCCCGCAAGCGTGAAGTGGTTCTGCGCTTGCTGCGGGGCGAATCGGTTGATGCTCTGTCCCGCGAGTTGAGCATCGAAATCTACCGCCTGGAGCAGTGGCGAGAGAAAGCGCTGACCGGAATCGATGAGTCGTTGAAACAACGTCAGAACGATCCGACTCAAGCGGAACTCAACCAGGCCATGCGCCGGATCGGCGAATTGACCATGGAAAACGAACTACTTTGGGAACGGGTTAAAAAACCCGGCCCTTTAGCCAAACGGAGGTCGTCGAAATGAGCCAAACGATCTCCCCAGGCGCTGAAAAGGCCTACGGCGTCCAGCGGGTTTGCAATGTTTGGGAGCAGGCTCGCTCCTCGTTCTACCATGCCTCGCGCCAGATTCCGCAATCAACTCCCAAGCGTCGTGGCCCACGTCCGTCAATCAGTGATGAGGATCTTCTCGCCATGATCCGTCACGATCTGGCCACGTCCCCGTTCACCGGCGAAGGACACCGCAAGGTCTGGGCCAGGCTGCGGATTTGTGACGGCGTGCGCATCGCACGCAAGCGGGTTCTGCGGTTGATGCGCGAGAATCATCTGTTGTCACCTCACCGGGGTTGGCCCAAAGCAGCCAAGGCGCATGATGGTAAAATCATCACCATGGCTCCGAATCTAATGTGGGGCACCGATGGCACCCGCGTATTCACTCTCGACGAAGGCTGGGTCTGGATCTTTAGCGCCGTCGAGCACTGGAACGCCGAATGTGTCGGCTGGCATGTTTGCAAGACCGGCGACCGTTATGCTGCTCTTCAACCACTTTCCATGGCGTTAGACAACATCTATGGGGGCGTAGAGAAAGATATTGCCCGAGGGTTGTCTCTGCGTATGGATCACGGCACCCAGTACCTCTCAGACCATTTTCTGAACCAGATCAAGTTCTGGGGAATCACCCCCAGCTTTGCCTTCGTTGCCGAACCACAGACCAACGGAGTTGCTGAACGATTCAACCGCACCTTGAAAGAGCAAGCCATCTATGGCCGAATATTCCGTACCATCGATGATGTTCGCGAGGCCGTGAAAACCTTCGTCGAACTCTACAACAGCGAATGGCGAGTCGAGAAAAATGGCTTCCGGTCGCCCGACGAAATCCGTCAGGCGGCATAATCTAAACTTGTGTCCAAGGAACCGGTTCCGCTACATCCGGCAACGATTATCGGGCTGCTCAAACAAAAGCAGCAGGTGGTCTGCATGCTTAAGGGGATGAAGACCATCACCTACGGCTACAAGGGGTTCGAACTCACCCTCAACGAACTGTACAAGAGCGTCCGCAAACGCAGCGGGCGGGCGAAGATTCTTGCCTCGACTCTCGTTGAACTGGGCACGGACGATAAGGGGAACCCTGTCATGGCCAAGATCGTCATCGTCCGAAATCGCAGTACCAGAAAGTGGCTGGCGCTGCTGTCCACCGATGTCAACTGAGGTGGTCCTGAATCGTGAGACAGCCTGAGGGGTGAAATAAGCAATGCCCCAAAAGCTGTGGAATTTCCAGCCTCAGGCGGCCGGGTTGAGTTGTTGCAGTCCCTGTTCATAAGCCTCATTGGGGGTCTGCTTGTCAAGCGCGGAATGCTTGCGCTTCTCATTGTAGAAGTTGAACCAGACCGCCAGATCCCGGGAGAGTTCGGCGCCGGCTTCGTAAGCTTTGAGGTAGATTCTTTCGCACTTCAGGGTGCGCCAGAGGCGCTCGATAAAGATGTTGTCCTTGAACCGGCCCTTGCCGTCCATGCTGATCCTAATGTTCCAGGCCTTCAGGACCGAGGTGAAGGCTTCGCTGGTGAATTGGCCGCCCTGGTCAGAATTGAAGATTTCAGGGGCGCCGTATTTGAGCAGTGCTTCTTTGAGCGCCTCGACACAAAAATGGGTGCCGAGGGTATTGGACAGCCGCCAGGACAGCACCTTGCGGGTCGCCCAGTCCATGATGGCAACCAGGAATAGGTGGCCGCGTGCCATGGGGATGTAGGTGATGTCCGTCGCCCAGACCTGGTTGGGGCGATCGATGGTCATTCCCCGCAGCAGATAGGGATAGACAGGATGCCGGGGTTGTCGATGGTCGTGGCATCCAGAGTATAAACAGTCTGGTCGAGTTCCAAGCCGAAGTCCTCGTCCAAGTACAGTTTGCGTGCTACCGGGATAAGACTCTGAGCCAAGTCGGCGTAGATACTCCAGTCGCGGACGCTGTTGGCATTGGCCAACGTATCCCGTGCAATCTGGCTGCGAATGCCCATGTGATAGAGCTTGTTGCTCTGCGCACGCAGGCAGGCTTCGATATCTCACAGACTCTCGCGGTAGGTCAGTTGCGCAAAGGCCATGCAAAGAAACTGGTCGAGACAGGTGAACTGCTTGACCTTGTGGTTCCCCCGGTAGCGCTTCACGCATTGCCGAAAGGTGTGCAGGGGAAGGTGGTCAATGACTTGGGAGAAAACCAGTTTGCCTGAGTACATGAAGCCGCTTCTGCGATAAGGTGCTGAACCCGCAGGTAGGATGGCGCCAAGCCAAAAGAAGTTTCAAGTCGACAATAGGCATTTTCCTGAATCAGTGAGCTTACAATCGTAATTTCTTGTTTTATCTTTGACAATTAGCTGATTTTGTTGATCTTTTCTGCTATTATAGAGCCGCCTCAAACTTCACCCAAGGAGATTTTTTCGTGACGTTTCCGCGGTTCAACATCGAGCAGTCCGACAGCGAATTCTACACCTCCCAGTCCGGCGTGGCCCTGGTCGGCCTGGCGGTCAACAGGTTCACGTCGTTGAACGCGCGGGTCGCCAAGGCGGCCCCCTGCAAGGGCATTGCCACGGCCGATGTGCTGCGTTGCTATCTCGGCCTGCTCTGCCAGGGCAAGAGCGACTTCGAGGCGATCCGGCCTTTTTTCGAGGATGACGAGTTTTTCGCTGCGGCCCTCGGCGTCAACAAGGTCCCGTCACCGGAGACCCTGCGTCAGCGAATGGATGCCGTCGCCGAGGCGACGATGCGCATTGTCGACTTCTGTACGGTTGAGTTTCTCAAAAAAGCCAAGGCCGAGTTCTCGACGCTTGAGACCGGGCACATGCCGCTGGATCTGGACGTCTTCACCCAGGACAACTCCAACACCAAGAAAGAGGGGGCCTCCTGGACCTACCGCAAGTTCCACGGCTTCGCCCCGATCGCCGCCTGGTTGGGGCTGGAGGGGTGGTGTCTGGAGATCGAGCACCGTCCCGGGTCCCAGCATGCCCAGGAGGGCTTTGTCCCCTTTTTGCTGCGGGCGATTCACAAAAGCCGGCAGTTGACCGAAGCTCCCCTGCTGGTGCGACTGGACAGCGCCCACGATGCCATTGCGACTCTGGTGGCTCTCAAGGAAGAGAAGGTCGACTTCATCGTCAAGTGGAATCCCCGAGGGACCGACGTGCCGGCCAGAGCCAGCGAGGTCTTTGCCCACGGCAAGATGATCAAGCAGGACAAAAAAGGCCGCATCGCCATCATGACGGAAACGGTCGAGCGCGCCTTCAAGGATGAGGATGGCAAGTACCAGACTCTCAAGGTCCGCCGTGTGCTGCGGGCCACGGAACGCTATTTCGAAAAAGACGGCACCCCGCTGCTGGTCCCGGACATTGAAATCGAGGGCTGGTGGACCAGCCTCTCAAGCGCCAAGGACAAGGTGATCGAACTGTACAAGGGACACGCCCTGTGCGAGCAGTATCACTCCGAGCTTAAAAGCGATATGGATCTGGAACGTCTGCCGTCAGGCAAGTTCGCCACCAACACCCTGGTCATGCACTGTGCCGGGCTGGCCTACAACATTCTGCGGGCTGTGGGCCAGGTCGGCCTGATGACCGGCAAGCAGCGTCGGCGGGCCAAACAACGCCGCCGGCTCAAGACGGTGATTCAGGACCTGGTCTACTTCGCCGGGCGCTTCATCTGCCACGCACACGCCCTGACGTTGCGCTTCAGTCGGCATGCGCATGATCAGTATGACGCTTTCAGCAGAACCTACCGACGGTTCGCTTATGGCTGACCGAAACCGAGACAATCAGGGCACGGAACAACCCCACCATCAGGTTGGGGTCGCCATCGCTCGCCCTGAAACAGGCACAGAGAGGCCGCTCCCTGTAAAAATCAGCTGAATTGTCAAAGAACAGCTCCGCCGATCCGGGAAAACAACCCGGACGGACGGTGTGAGACTCAAAATCACTCGCGAAAATGACCTCGCGAGGTAAAAATCAGAGGTGCGAGCTGCCACCTCACTGATTCAGGATTTTGTATAAAAAACTAATTGAAAACCAATAGTTGAGAAATTCACTCAAGACAACGTTGGGACACTACTGAGTGAATATTTAGGTTTTTGGTACCTTGGTTAATCATAAAAAAATAAAGAAGCAATTTCAAGCTCCGTTCCTTATTTTTTAACTTCTCCTTCCGATCCCAAAATACTCAAACCCTTCCTCTTTCAGCTTCTTCGGGTCATACTGATTGCGCCCGTCAAAGATCAGCGGGTTCTTCAGCAGGCGCTTGATCGCAGCGAAGTCGGGGTGGCGGAAGGGCTTCCACTCGGTCACCAGAATCATCGCATCACATCCCGTAAGAGCGTCGTACTGGTGTTCCGCCAGGGTCAGCGCCCCACTCTCGAACCAGGCCGCGGGGAGCTCCTCGCGGGCGACTTCGCGGGCCTCGGGATCGTAGGCGCGCACCTTGGCGCCGGCACCGATCAGCTGGTGGAGGAGGACCACCGCCGGCGCCTCGCGCATGTCATCGGTCCCCGGCTTGAAGGCGAGGCCCCAGAGCCCGAAGTTGAGACCGGAGAGGTCGCTGCCGCAGCGGTCACTGATCTTGGCGAAAAGGACATCCTTCTGCGCCTCGTTGCGGCGGTGGACAGCGCCGAGAACCATCGGTTCGAGGGCCGAGGCTTCCGCCATGTGGATCAGCGCCTTGACGTCCTTGGGAAAACAGGAGCCGCCATAGCCGCAGCCGGGATAGATGAAGGAGTAGCCGATGCGGCTGTCCGAGCCGATGCCGAGGCGCACCTGCTCGACGTCGACCTCGTAGCGATCGCAGAGGGCAGCGACCTCGTTCATGAAGGAGATCTTGGTGGCGAGCATGGCGTTGGCGGCATACTTGGTCATTTCGGCGTCGCGCACCCCCATGAAGAGGATGCGGTCGTGGTTGCGGGAGAAGTCGGCGTAGAGGGTGTGCATGATCTCCCGCGCCGCCTTCGAGTCGGTGCCGACAACGATGCGATCGGGACGCATGAAGTCCTCTACCGCCGCCCCTTCCTTGAGGAACTCGGGGTTGCTGACGACATCGAAGTCGATAGCGACGCCGCGCCGTTCCAGCTCCTCGCGGATCGCTGCGCGAACCTTGTCAGCGGTCCCGACCGGCACCGTCGACTTGTCGACGATCACCGCATAACCCGCGAGGTTCCGCCCGATCTCCCGGGCCACCGCCAGCACGTACTGGAGGTCGGCCGAGCCGTCCTCGCCGGGCGGCGTGCCAACGGCGATAAAGTAGACGTTGGCTTCGGCCATCGCCGCGGCGAGGCTGGTGGTGAACTGCAGCCGCCCCGCCTCGACGTTGGAGCGGACCAGCGGCTCCAACCCCGGTTCGTAGATCGGGATCTCTCCCTGCTGGAGACGCTCGACCTTGCGAACATCGACATCGACGCAGGTGACGAAGTTGCCCATTTCGGCAAAACAGGTGCCGGTAACCAGGCCGACGTAGCCGATTCCGATAACGGTAAGATACATAATTGGGACTCCGTGATTCGTTAATGAACTATTTCATGGATTTATTTTTTTCAAAAAGGACGAAGTCATTATATAAAATATTACAAGAAATAATCGTTGTTAGTATAAACTGAATTGATACACTTATTAATGTGGCATAGCATGCACCCATTACGTTATATTTTGATATCAAAATATAATTAAATAACATATTAACAAAAAATACAAAAATTGTTATCCTTGATAAGGTAGATGTACGATTGTAATACCATAAAATAGGCGAAACAATTTTATAAAACCCTAAAATACAATATGAAATAATAATAATTATAGAAACACCTTTTGATTCCTCATAACTATGGGGAAGTATTATGTTAATGAAATAGTAAACAACTATAATTAGAAATACCGCTATAAAAACCATTATCATGCTAGATAAAATCGTATTTTTAATCAGTTTGGTAAAGACATGTTTTTTCCCATATTTTTCAACACTTTTTTCACTGAGCAATTCCATTACCAAGGGGTGCCACGGCGTGGAAAATGCGTGTTGCAAGACAGACATCACGGCCGCAACTTGAAAACCTGCAGCGTATATAGCAACAGCATTATTTCCAATCATTTTTGATAAAAAAAGCCGATCAGCACTGAAATACAAACTAGCAACCAGACTGTGAATTAATAGGGGAATGGTAAAACTGAGATTTATTGGTAGATATTTTTTTTTGAAGTCAAACGAAATAAAACCCGCTTTAAAAAGTAAAAAAAATGAACTTATTCCAAATAAAAAAAACGATATAAGAATTGAATAAAGCTTAGCCTCGTAACCTAAACCAAAAATATAAAGAAAAATAATTGTACTTATAAAAATTAAGGCATTAGGTGCTAATAAAAAAATTGCATAAGACAAATGGTTCCTTTTACAAACATGAAGAATATTTTGTAATTTTGTTGAAACATTCATGAATGCCATCAAAGGGATGACAGCCAACCACATCTTACTAACCTGGAAATTTTTATAAATTATATCGCCAAAAGTTAAAACAAAAACTTGAAGTATAATGAAGGAAAAAAATGAGAGGTAGAGCGACATGGAAAGATAATTTTTGAGCGATTCTTCATCCATTTTATAATACTCAACAGTACTTCCTGAAATTGAAAAATGAATTAAAGTGGTAAGAATCGCGAGACAAAGTTCAATAACAACAAGTTCACCATACTGTTCCTTGGTCAATGCTCGAGTTAAAATCGGGAGCAATAAAAAGGGAAAAGCAGATCCCGTGATCGCAATAAAGGCGGTTAAAGAAAAACCCTTCAATAGTGCGCCCTCCTCTTTATACAATTTGCACTGTAATCACGAGAAAAATCTTGGCGAATAAAAAACATCCCACAATACATAAGAAAAACAGGATTTGAAAAATTCAACCATGCCCCATAAGCTACTAAAAATATCATTAATATGACGGCAACCATATAACCAAAAACATTTTTTTCTTTTAAAAGACTGACCAAGAAAAAACAAAAACCTAACCATAAAAATATAAATGCAATTCCGTCCCTGACCATAAGATGCGAAATAAATGAATCTGCCGTACCGCCAAAAAACCCACCGTTAACAGTCCAGTTGGGCGAGTCATTCACCTTTGATCCAATCCCTAAAAAGGGAAAAACATCTGAATCAAGCAGCAATCTATAATGTTCTGCAATGATAAGCAGTCTAGAATTGAGAGTTAAATTGGCGCTACCATCAACACTTCGGGTGATGGCGCTATTTATAAATTCACTTCCTGTTGAAAAACCGATATTTTCTGAATAAACTTGAAGTAAGAATATAGTAGAAAATACAATAATTGGAAAAATCAAATACGTCGGCCGACATCCAAACCTTACCCTTGCTTTTAAAAATAAAAATATTACTGTAAAAATCAATATAAGGTACGAAGTTCTGCTTCCACTTAAAATTATGAAATATGTACTTAATATATAAAAAAAATACCTAGAATTTTTTTTATTATAAAAAAAATTTACCAACAATATGGCTATTGAGAACGCTGCAGAATAAGGTGGTGTCTTGTACAACCAAAGAGAGACTCGCCACCACATGCCCTGATGAAGATTAACAGTAGTTTGACCCGGAAGATATCCATAGTCGGATACACCGCTATTGTAATTTAATACAACGACAATGACTGACAATATATATAAAAAATTCAGCAATTTATATGAAACGGAAATCCTGAAATGAATTATAAAATACAGTGGTAGAGCCCAGCGAAGCACCTCTGAAAGATGTTTCAGGTCTGAATGAATCGCAGAACCTGGGATAATACACAAAATATATAAAAGCAAAAAAATTTGTGTTAAATTATTGTCAAAAGAAAACTGCATAAGCCGAACTAATGTGAATATAAATATGATAAAAAGCAATGGCACTGTTATCAAGACCCACCGCAGACCCTGGCCAGTATAGGGATCCGCCCCTGAGCCACCGAAATTGAGAAACATCCAGGCAATTGTTAAAAATGACAGGTAGAGACCATAAATTGAGTTGGTTGCTTTGGTAACATTCATATTTTAATCAAAAGTTGGGTTCAATTCCCCGCAGCTTGCTGCGCGATTTTTACTAAGGGTGTAGGCTGTTGATACCCCGTAGCTTGCTGCGGGGTAGTTCATTGTTTCAAAAATTTTTAGGTTCTTCCGCAGAATTTGTGGGTAAACAGCAACCCCGGGATGGGGGCTGAGCAGCCTACCGGTTGCTGAAAAAAGCGCATCCCGATTCCAAGTCTGGCATTATGGACGTCGACCAAGACTACCCCATAACCAGGCGGAGGAAACCGGGATGCTGGTCAAGTCTATCCTGAATCGGGTCCAGAAGCATAGTGGTTTTGTCTACGGCTCCTCTCGCTGGCGGGAACAGGGAAAAGCCACGGTCCTTGATATCGATATCCGTCCCCGAGACGGTAGCCGTCCGATCTGCTCGGGCTGCGGGCGCAGCGCCCCAGGCTACGACACGTTGCCGGTTCGGCGCTTTGAGTTCGTCCCGCTGTGGGGCATCGCCGTCTTCTTCGTCTATTCCATGCGCCGGGTTGACTGCCCGCGCTGTGGCGTCAAGGTGGAAAAGGTCCCTTGGGCCGAAGGGAAGAATCACCTCACCACCACCTATGCCTGGTTCCTGGCCCGTTGGGCGCGACGGTTGTCCTGGAAGGAGGTCGGCGACGTCTTCCAAACCTCCTGGGACAACGTCTTTCGCTCGGTCAAGATGGCCGTCGCCTGGGGCTTGGCCCACCGCGACTTGGAGAACGTCACCGCCATCGGCATCGACGAGATCGCCTACAAGAAGGGGCACAACAGCTACCTGACCGTGGTCTACCAGATCGACGCCGGCTGCCGTCGCTTGCTGTGGATCGGCAAAGAGCGGACCCAGAGGACCCTGCGGCAGTTCTTCAAGGAATTCGGCGCTGAGCGTACCGCCCGGCTCCGGTTCGTCTGCAGCGACATGTGGAAGCCGTATTTGCAAATCGTGGCGGCGGCGGCCGAAAAAGCGCTTCACATCCTGGACCGTTTTCACATCATGAGCCAGATGAACAAGGCTCTCGATAAAGTTCGCGCCCAGGAGACCCGGGAGCTGAGGGCCAAGGGAGAGCAGCCGGTACTCACTCGCAGCCGCTGGTGCATCCTCAAACGCCCGGAGAACTTGACCGACAAGCAGGGCGTCAAGCTGAAGGAACTGCTGGCCTGCAACCTCAAGACGATCCGGGCCTACCTGCTCAAGGAGGACTTCCAACGGTTCTGGCAGTACCAGCGGGCCGCTTGGGCCGCCCGATTCCTCGACGAGTGGTGCCGGCGCACCATGCGTTCCCGCATTCAACCGATGAAGCAGGTGGCGAAGATGCTGCGGTCTCATCGGGAATTGCTGCTCAACTGGTTTCGCGCCCGGGAGCAGATCGCCCTGGGAGCTGTCGAGGGTCTTAACAACAAAGCGAAAGTGACCTGTAGAA
Source organism: Desulfuromonas carbonis (assembly GCF_054658035.1). Lineage (NCBI taxonomy): Bacteria > Pseudomonadati > Thermodesulfobacteriota > Desulfuromonadia > Desulfuromonadales > Desulfuromonadaceae > Desulfuromonas > Desulfuromonas carbonis. Next base: position 80,521 of record NZ_BAAHXR010000001.1, read on the forward strand.
AAGCGTACGGTTTTCGCAGTTACGAGGTCCTAAAAATCGCCTTGTATCATACACTTGGCTGCCTACCCGAACCGGAAGGCACCCACAGATTCTGCTGACGAGCCAATTTTTATAATACCAAAAATCAGTAGCGGTAAAACATATCTCTCTCTGCAAGTTTTTTATAATGATCGATATCCCGATATTTGAAAACTTTGGCTGGACTTCCACCAGCAATTGCATAATCAGGAATATCTGATACTACAACACTACCCGCTTGAATAATCGCACCCTCACCAATAGTTACGCCACCCATTATAATAACCCTGTCCCCAATCCACACGGCACGCTTGATAACAACGTCTTTAACTTCTTCATCCAAATCATACGGTAGCAACGTAGAGTTTTTATAATTATGGTTGGTTGTAAGTATGAGCAAGTCTACACCAGTATGAAGATAATCACCGATCAATACCTTCCCATACCCTTTTACCGTAATTCCATTGGTACTTGAGTAATCACCGAAGACTGTTTTTGAATTTACACTGCTTGCGCTTCCTATATAAAGTCTTTTCCCACAGTGTTGCGCCTGAATCCTGACTTTTGCTTTCCAAAAAAACTTCTTAATTTTTAAAATCAAATTAAATGGTTTTTTCAATATAACCTTCAATACTTTCATTCCAGAGCTCCTTTTGCGCCAACAATTTATATTTAATACCCTGCCATACGGCAATAATAACCCCAGTGATCAATCTGTTCAGCCAGGGTACAAAACCCCTCGATTCGACCAGCAAGAAAGCGACTCACCTGCTCATAGAGGCCAGGCTTGAAGGTCTTGTCCAGTGAATCATCAATTTCCAGCGGATCTATCCTGACTGAGCCTTTGTGCATTACCTGTAATGTCTCCATCGGGCGGAAGATCAACCGGTGATGAGCCGTCAATACTTCCACCCCCCATCGCCCGGGGGCCAGCCAATTAGCCTGATAGGAGAACAGAACTCCCTTATCTGTGATTCCGGCCCCTGCAAAAACTGAAGACGCGGGATGCCATGGCAGTGAACCCGCAGTATAGCAGCTTAGCTGTTGTGGTTTGCCTGCGAGATACAGGGCCAGATCCACAACGTGCGTGGAGTTGCTGAGAAACCATTTTTCTTTGACACCGGGGTCTTTTGTCAACCCTTCAATAACATGACCCCATTCGGTAAATTCAAAGTTACACGACAACAACCCGCCGTCTTCCTCTATCATCCTCTTTGCATGCAAAGTAGCTGCATAAAAACGACGATTGTAAGCCACATAAATATCCGCATCTTTTGAAATTGCAGCGTCTCGTACTGCCATAATTTCATAAGGATTCAATCCCGCGGGCTTTTCAACCAGTATGTTCTTGACACCACTGTTAATTAATTGAATTGTTGTCTCCGCAAGCGCATCGACATTGACAGCTACAATGGCGCATTTGCATGGCAACGGATTGGCATCGAGAAAAGAGCCTAATCCGCCCCTTATTACAGCCTTTCCGGTTTTTTCTTCGCAGAGGGCAGCAGCTTTTTCCCCGCGACCGATAACCTTGAACGGCTGCTTCAGCGCATCAAGCACCTTTATGTAGTCAATTGCCATCTGGCCGCAACCGACAAGCCATATACCTTCCTTTTCCATAATAGCCTCTTTCATGTAATCGGGCAGTACTCGTACTGCTTTCCGCTCACGTTATTGAGATGCGTCAGTAATGTTTTAAGCAGCTGAAGATGGAGATGCACAGATTCCTTGTAATGGGTAAGAGAGCAGGCACCGTTCATAAGCATTTCCTGCGCTACCGTTCCGGTAATCTGACTTTGGTAAGACACTGCGAACGACTCCTGATAGTTTGTTCCGCTCGAATTATCAAAAAACAATGCACTCCCGGTCGATTCCTGAATCTCGATCTGTCGGGTTCCTGTTCCTATAGAAATACGTAAAGGCGTTCCCTGTTCTATGCTGGATGATATTTCAAACCTGTCACCGCGGGCATTCGCCCCCCTGACGCTGCCGGTAAACTCGACAAAGCCTGGCCGCTTGCTTTCCAGAATCGTGTTGTCCAGCAATACCTCATCAATTCGGATGGATGAGTATTCATCCGTCAGGAACGCAAACAGATCAAGAAAATGTACACCATTACACCCCAAACCCCAGTGGCTTCCGTCCACGCGAAATGTGATCGGCCCATCGCCTGAAAGAACGTTTTTCAACTGGTGGTAAAACGGATAGACTCGCCGTGGACAGTTGACAACTGCGTTCACCTGCCGCTCGTGCATCAGCGCTCCTACTCTTACGAAATCGGATTCTTTCTGAAAAAGGAACTTTTCCAGGATAATATTTCGCACCGGCTTGTCAGCAATCAGAGCAGTTACAACATCTGCCCTTACGTCTGCACCGGTTGCGATTACAGCCAGGTCAACTGAGCCGCTCTCTCCATTGCCGGTGGTGTTAAACCTGATCTCCCGAATATGAGGATTCTTCGCGATTTCGGAGAATCTTTCCCGAGCAGTCTTAAGGGACGCCTCGCTCGGATCAATCACTTCGATTGACACCGGAATATTGATGTGAGCCAAACCTTGAAGATGCCGACTGCCAAGCTGGCCGGCGCCAATCAAAAGTATGTTGTGGATGGAATCGGTCATATCTTATTGATCCTTTTCAAAAAAAACTCGGCAACAACCAGGTCATCTTCCGTATCAATGTCAATGCTGTTATTCTTTGACATTATGTAAGGCACCGTGGTTTCAGTTACAAATGATCGCGTTTCTACAATAGTCCTTGTATCAGCCACATAGACCGCGCCATTCAACGCATATACCGGGGGAAGGTCCTGTCTGCGTGCAATAGATGTTTCACTTTCCAGCAACTTGCGCATCTTTCCATAAGCATCTACAGTAAACATCCAGAACGGGCTCTTGTCAGGTTCTGTTACCGATACGCATGTAGTTGCATGTTTGTCCAGACATATCTCGATGGATTTATCGATGTCATCAGCCGTGCGCAGCGGAGAAGTGGGCTGTAACAAAACAACATAATCATATCCGGGCAGCTCATTAATGGCATGAATGACCGGTTCTATCCCCTTGGTATCATCTTGCGATAATCCTGCCGGACGCACGAAAGGAACGTCACAGCCCCACTCACGTGCAACAGCAATAATCTCGTCATCATCTGAAGACAATATCAACCTGTCGATGTATTTGGACTTTTTTGCCTCTTCAATTGTCCAGGCGATCAGAGGCTTGCCGGCTACCTCACGAATATTTTTGCGAGGTACCCCCTTGGAACCGCCACGCGCCGGAATTATGGCTAGGACAGTTTTGTTCGCGATCATGAAAACACCTCATCATAATCACCATTTGCCTGTTCGAAATCGGCTTTTCGTCCTATATCCAGCCAATACTCCCGAATCGGAAATGCCGCCGTTTCCGACTGCTTATTAAATAACTTGTCAAAAAGTGTTGGCATGTCAAAATATTCGTTTTTAGGAACCATGGAAACTGCTTCCGGATTAAGCACGTAAATACCTGCATTCACGAAAAATTGATGAATCGGCTTTTCCAGAATATTCTTAAGGCGATGGCTATCAAGCTGCACGACGCCGAATGGCACCTGGAATTCATATTCACGGACACACATGGTGGCTACTGACTTGTGCTCATCATGAAAGTCCATCAGATGCTTGAAATTGATTTTTGTAAGGACATCTGCGTTCATTACCAGAATAGGCAGCCTCGGGATTTCAGGGAGCAGACCGAGAGCTCCTGCAGTGCCGAGCCTAGTCTTTTCCTCAAGATAATGGATTTCCACACCCCAGCGCGACCCGTCTCCAAAATATTCCTTAACCATTTCAGCTTTATAGTTTATTGAAATAAAGAAACGTTTGAACGCGTACTCCTTGCAGTTTTCAAGAATTGTTTCCAGAACCGGCTTTTTGCCAACTCGCAGTAGTGGCTTGGGACAGTCTTTCGTAAGATCGCCAAGTCGTGTTCCAAGACCTCCCGCCATAAGCACGACAATATTGTTCCGTTCCTGAATGCTAAGTAATTCTTCCCAACTATCCAAACCAACTACACTGCCAGCCAGATCGACAATTGGGATCTGCCGCAGTCTCTTTGTTTTCATCGTCTCCATGATAGCTTCGCGGCTTTCATGACAACTTGCAACGGTTGGCTCGGTAAACATTATTTCACTTACGGGCCTGTCAAACAAAACCCCCTTCAAAATTGCACGCCGGATGTCGCCGTCGCTGACGGTCCCGACAAGTTTATTTGAAGCATCGACCACAAGGGCAATCTGAAGAGAGCCCTCATCAATGATCTTGATCGCGTTCATAATAGTTGTATCCGGGCTTATCAGCACATCTTTCCAACGATTCATACGAACTCCCGTGCCGGCACACCGCGCACCTTTATGCCAGCACTGATATCCTTAACGACAACTGCCCCGGCTGAAACTAGGCAACCTCTACCGATTGAAACCCCCTGAATCAGAGTGGCGCCTGTACCGATATGGCTCCCCGCTCCAACATCCACCCCCCCGGAAAAGGTAACACCGGGTGAAATATGGACATGATCGCTAATAATACAATCGTGATCCACTGACGCACGAGTGTTGATGATTGTGTTGCATCCGATCTGACTGCCGGGTTGGATGACCGTACCGGCCATAACCTGGGCTCCTTCGCCAATGACGACGTCAGAAGCAACAACTGCCGACGGATGAACAACCGTGGCAAAGTCATAACCCAAAATCTTGAACCTTTCGTACAGTCGTTGACGTAAAACCGGAAGACCTATCGAGCCGACTCCATTTACCAGCCGGATTTGTGAGGGGTTGAATTCAGCAACAACATCATCTCCACCCAACACAGGAACGCCGAGGATACGGCTACCGACCAGTGCCGTATTTGAATCAACTACCCCCTTGATAACGGCAGAAGTTGCCAGCATCGCCCCGATCAACACCTTCGCATGGCCACCCGCACCCAATATGATAACCGGCAGACTCATAGTTCTATTGCCTCATCAACGGCAAAGTCCTTTCCGGCCTTTCGGCCCAACAGCTCCCATTGGTGCATCGGTGACAACCCATTGCCGGGCCTTTTTACTGCCAGGTTTTCAGCTGTGAATGGCTCGCCGGACCTGATAGTACAGGCAGCCACCAGACTTTTTCTGGCTACGGCCATGTTCTTCAGTTCACTTGGTGTCGGATGCTTTGTGCCGGTGCCGAGAGCCTGCTCGACATCCCGGATCGAACGCACCATCTGCCTCAGTTCAGCCGGTTCGAGCGACGCCTTGTGATCCGGACCCGGCAAGCTGCGGTCAAGGGTGAAATGCTTTTCAATGACAACAGCGCCGCGGTCAACAGCCGCAATCGGCACGGCAATTCCTTCGGTGTGATCGGAATAGCCTACCGGCAGGCCAAAGGCGCTTTTCAAGGTGTCCATCACCTGCAAATTCACATCTTCAAGCGGGGCCGGATATTCGGTTGTGCAGTGCAGAAGCGTCACCTTGTCAAGCAGGAGCGCCTGCCCCTGGGCAGAACAGTAAGCAGCACGAAAGGCTGCTATTGAAGGCCCGCTCTTGCTCAGAAAGCCAAAGGCCAGAACACCAAGCGCATCTTCAACTTCACCCAGGGTAGACATGCCGGTTGAAAGAATCACCGGTTTTCCGGTCCGGGCGATCTTGAGCAGTAAAGGGGCGTTGGTTATCTCTCCGGAGGGGATCTTGATGCAAGGGAGATCGAATCGCCCGGCCAGAAGGTCAACACTTTCAAGATCAAATGGTGTTGAAAGAAACTCTATGTTGCAAATCTTGCAATGCGCAATCAGTGCTTCATGAGCATGATCATCCAGTTCCAGCTTGCGGATCATCTCAAACTGGGATTCGTCGCTACCGGTTGTCCTGGTCTGATATTCTGCCTTGGGCGCCAGAGAGCTCACCAGCTTGTTCGCCTTGAAGGTCTGGAATTTTACAGCATCGGCGCCGGCATCGGCAGCAACTTCCACCAGTTTTTTTGCCATCTCCAGTGAGCCGTTGTGATTTACGCCGGCCTCGGCGATTATGTAGGTGTGGCGAGCTTTCATCGTGCCTCTCGAAGATCGTAAAAAGGTTTTGCACAGCTCAGAGTTGCGCTCTTCAGGCAGTCCCTGATCTGTGAAGCAGTTTCTCCATAACCATAGGGTGAAACGCCATGCTTGATTTCATCCCGAAAACGGGGTGAAAGAGCTTTATTGATCGCAGCTGCTATGGATTCCTTCGTTTCCAGACAGTCAATAATCGAGTCGGCTTTGAGTCGCCCACTCTGTCGGTCCCCTATGTTGACAGTCGGAATATGGCAGGCAGGAGCCTCAATAATGCCACTTGACGAGTTACCTATTACGGCAGCTGCCAGCTTCAGCGCACTCAGATAACGGACCTGCCCCATGGAGGTAAACACAGCGACCCGCTCGTGATGCTGTTGTGCATAGTCATCAATCATCCGGCCCAATATTCTGCCATCAGTGTCGGAGTTGGGCTTGGTAAAAATTATTCTGGCTTGCGGGAACTTGTCCAGGGCATCAAGAAGCGCCTGCATGGCAGCCTGAGGAGTTAGTGCGCCGAGTGTCGCGGGGTGGTAGGTACCCAGAAAAAAGCTGGTGCCCAGTTCAAAGTTTATGCTCTGTTCAAGCGCGGCCTTATCAAGCAGTTGCAATCGCCTGATATTTTCAATTCCAAGTGCTCCGACATCAAATACCGTATCTGGATGCTCACCCAGCTGGATCACCCGTTTACGATAAGGTTCGGCAGCCACAAAATGCAGATGGGACATCTTCGTGATGGCATGGCGGATGCTTTCGTCAATTGCACCCTCGGTTGTTTCGCCGCCATGAATGTGAGCTACGGGAATCCTTGCTACCAGAGCGGCCTGAACAGCTGCCAGAATCTCATAGCGGTCTCCCAGAACCACCATTATGTCCGGCCTCAAACGGTTCAATGCATCGGCAAAGCCAATTACCCCGAGGCCGATTGATTTTGCAATCCCCACCGGGGTGTCACTGGAGAGTAGCATCTCGACCTTGGCATCGATGGTAAAGCCATCCTCTTCAATCGTCCTGTAGGTGAGGCCGAACTCAGGCGAAAGGTGCATGCCAGTGACAATAAGCTGAAGTTGAAGCTCGTCGTCAGCCTGAATTTCTTTCATCAGCCAATAGAGCAGCCCATATTCGGCTCTGGTGCCGGTGACTATGCAGATCTTACGCATTGACCGATCCCTTACCTAGCAAGACGCTGCTCGGTATATTTACCAGACGGCGTACCAGGCTTTCCGCAACCTGCAAATTCATTTTGGGGCAGGCAGAAAACATGGGTAGTTTGTTCATAAGAGTCCAGGCAGGTCGGGTCATAATGCCGGCGTCATTGGTGATTTTCAACAGGGCATCCCGCCGGTCGGCATACCGCTCATCAAGCAGCAGGGTATTGAGCCAGTAGTTGCTCTGACTGTTAGCTGGTTCAGTGAAAAAGCGTATGCCGTGAATATCCCTGAAGGCTTGCCGATAGTGTTCTGCCAGTTCACGTTTGATCTTCAGAAAACCGGGAAGCTGCTCTAGCTGGGCACAGCCAAGAGCTGCATTAATATTGGGCATACGATAATTGTAGGCGATCATGTCGTGATTGAACTCCCAGCGATGGGGAACTTTTGCAGTTGTCGTGATATGCTTTGCCAGTCGACCCAACTCTTCATCGTTGGTCAGGATTGCTCCGCCGCCACCGGTAGTAATAGTCTTGTTCCCGTTAAAGCTTAGAGCCGAGAGCAAACCCCACTGCCCCGTATGACGGTCTTTGTAAAACGAGCCGAGTGATTCTGCCGCATCTTCGATCAAGGTTATGTTGAAAACCTGACAGACCTCCAAAAGCGGCTCAAGATCGACCGGATGTCCAAAGGTGTGCATCGGCACAATTGCCCTGATCCGGCGACCGGTCAGCCGGTTGAAGCATCCATCAGAGCGCTTCTCCGTAACCGCAGCCAGATATTCTGCAAGTTTCATTGGATCAACGCCGAGAGTCGCTTCCTCACTATCAATGAAATGGGGCACTGCGGCGCAATAGGAGACCGCGTTGGCCGTGGCGATAAAAGTCAAGGCAGGCATGAGAACTTCATCCCCAGCCTCAACCCCGGCAAGCAGCAGACAGATGTGCAATGCAGCAGTCCCATTGACAACGGCAACCGCGCGTTTGACACCGGTATAAGCAGCCAGATCCTCTTCAAAACGATCAACAAATTTGCCTACAGACGAGACCCAGCCGGTATCTAGGCATTCCTTGACATAAATCCACTCTTCACCTGCAAAGCGCGGCTCATGTAACGAAATGAATCCGCTACCAGAAGGCAGGACTGATTGCAAAGCGCTGAGAACGACCCTTGTGCTAAAGTTTGCTGTCATATATTGTAACGGTCGGCCTTATAGCAGGACAGGTTTTCAGGTTTGGCAAACCAAGCGATAGTCTCGGCCAATCCGCGCTGCAAACCTTCCTTACCGGCATACTTCGGTTGCCATTCGGTCAAGTCCAACGCTTTCTGATTGGCGGCCCAGAGGCGTTCTACTTCACTCTTGTCAGGGCGCAGTCGGACATCATCGGTTTCAATCTCGACCTTGACATCCATGATATCGGCAATCATCGCAACTGTTTCACCAATGGAAATTTCATAGTTGCTGCCGATGTTCAATACTTCTCCCACAGTGCGCTCTGATTCCGCAACGGCAATGAAACCGGCAACCGTATCAGCCACATAATTGAAATCTCTGGTGGGATACAGCGCGCCAAGCTTAATCTTGCGGATTCCGGTGGCGATCTGGGTGATAATGGTAGGGATGACGGCACGCGCGGATTGCCGGGGGCCATAGGTATTGAATGGTCTTATGGTAGCAACTGGTGTTCCGAACGAAGAATAAAAGGACATGGCGATCTGGTCAGCACCGATCTTGGATGCCGAATAGGGAGACTGCCCCTGTAATGGATGTTCCTCGGTGATCGGGACAAAGCGTGCCGTTCCATAGACCTCGCTGGTAGAAGTATGAACAACCTTTGCGACCTCCAGTTCACGGGCAGCCTGTACAACATTGAGAGTACCCTTAATATTGGTATCTACATAAGTATCCGGAGAGTGATAGGAATAAGGGATCGCAATCAAGGCAGCCAGATGAAGGACTATGTCGCATCCCTGCATGGCAGTTCTCACACCATGGGGGTCACGGATGTCCCCCGCAAATACATCAAGCGACTTCCTGATCTCCGGTGCAGACTCGTCGAGCCAGCCCCAAGAGTTAAACGAGTTATAAAGTACGAAAGCACGCACATCATGCCCGCGCTTTACCAGTTCTTCGGTCAAGTGAGAACCGATAAAACCATCGGCGCCGGTTACCAGAATTTTTTTGTTTGAAAATTTCAAAAGATCTCTCCCAGAGGAAAATTTTCAGCTGCACTACTGTCTCATAATTTTTCAACTTTCAACGGGGCAGTAGTGCTTGCCGATTGCGAGGCAAGCTTCGGGAAATTGGACCCTCCTGAAAATTAGAGGAAAGTACCGTAAAGGGTACTAATCCACCCCTATTGGAGGAATCTCGGTATTGCGGCGATACCAATTCAATACCAGAACAAAAAGTACCGAGAACATTCCGCCTGCAACCGTCGCCAGGATACAGATGATCGCCCGTTTCGGTTTGAACTTCTTATCTGGTGCAGCGGCCTTGTCCAGGACCCGGAGGGCGAACTCCTCTTGCGTATTTGCTAGCATTGCCTTTTTCTGTTCACTGGCAATCAGGGTAAAGAGGGTTTGCCGCATATCGGCAACACTGGTGCTTTCAAGGGCCCGGTTGAGATATTTAAGATTATTTTCGCTCCGCAGAATAGCCTGTCGGCGCAAAAAATCATTCAGTCGCGACACCAGTTCATTGGCCCATTCCGCGGCCAATACCGGATCGGTCCAGGCAACAGAGACTGTCACCAGGGAGGTCTTGTCATCGAGGGAAACTTTCATGATCTCTTTGGTAAATAACCGGTAGCCATCCCAGGAATTGGGCCGCTTTTCCGGATCACTCTCTTTCCACTGGCTCTTTTTCCGATCCCAGTCATCGGCAAAGAGAACCGGCATGAGCTCCTTGTCTTTAATGAATTGATTAATAAACTCCCGGGACTTGAGAACTGCGAGGTTGGTTTCAATCGCGCCGCCGCCGGGAAGAGCGATCCCGGCCATTGCAGCAAAACCGCCGAGGTTGCCGAGAGCGGACGCCAGCCCGCCCCCTTTCACTTCCTCGCTGCCGACCGGGGCCAAAAGCACTTCGGCTTTATAGATATTGGGCAGCAATAAGGAAATGATTACCGCCAGAAGAGCCGCACAAAAGGTGATTGCAAAAACATATTTGCGACCGGCCCAAATTACCTGACAAAGTTCAAGAAGATCAATTTCATCGTCAGCAGGAGCTGGCGACCGGCCCAAATCCTGATTAATCGGCGGGCGTAGCTCGGCGGCCTGTTCGGTATGGTTACTCATCATTTACGACTTTCTGAATATTCGGGCCGGCTTTTATAAAATTCCCAGGGTCTTCATTGAAGCGACACCAACCCCAACCTGCATCAACACCTTGCTCCAATCGAGGGCGCTTTCAATGGCATAAAACCGGTCAAGTTTTTCGGGAACAACAATGACATCACCAGGATGAATTTCCCGGGACCGCCACCAGCCTTTCTGAGGATCGACTTCCCCATTGGCGCGCACCACGTAAATGCTCCCCTTGTCGGCAAAATTGGTTAATCCACCGGAACGCTGGATGTAATCGTCACGATCATCCCCTGGCCGGTAGAGCTGTGACGAGGAATTGTAAACCTGCCCGATGATATGAACTTCCTCGGGGCGTTTCGGGACACGCAGCACGTCGCCGTCCCGTAATGCCAGGTCGAATTCAGAATTGGCCAAGGCTTTGACATCAGAGAGCTGGATCACCAGACGGCCGGTCGCCTTGACCCGCTTGGCGGCCTCCAAAATCTTCTGCGCTGCAACCAACTCGGTTTGGTTACGTTGCAATGCGAGAGATTGCGGGTTTTCCCTCCCGATAGATGCCTGGGTCAGGTTGATTTCTCTCTCCAGCCGCCGTACCATTTCGTCAATCTGCTGCTGCTGATCTTGTCGAATCGATTCGCGCGTAAAAAATGCCGCATCCAGATAGGCCTCCGGCAGAAACCCTCCGGCGCGTTTAATGACGGAGGAGAGCCGCTCCCCCTCTTCGATCGGGTAGGTCCCGGGAAATTTGAATTCACCTGCCAGGGTGACACTCTCCGCTCCCCGCCAGTTGGAAAGGGTCCGCACCGTAATCACGTCATAGGGGGCCAGCAGCTGGTTGGCCTCAGCATCGCCCTGCAACGCTGCTGTCAGATCGAAAGATTCGTGGCGGGTGACGCGTTCTTCCCCGTTGACGATGTCGAAGTGGGTGATTTCCGCCTGTTTCAGATAGGCCCGGGGGGTCAAATTACCGGCAGCAAATACCAGATCAGCAACCCGCATCCCGGCGGCCAGTTCGTAGGAACCCGGGTTATTGACCTCGCCGAGGGCTCTCACCGTAAAGCGCTGCTTGGTCTCCCAGATGGAATGGACGACCAGCCGATCAGAGTCCTGCAACAATGGGTTCTGATCATTCACCCCCGCCAGGGCCGCCGCGAGAGAGTACCTGGATAAACTTACCTCCTTTGATACCGGGTCGGTCCGGTACAGTTCTGCCTCACTGGGATCAGCAGTTTTGCGAAGGCCACCACTCGACAACAGCAAATCAACCAGCCGCATGGAGCGTTTCAGCTCATAGCTGCCGGGACTCTGCACCTGACCAGAAATGGTCACCATCGGCGCCTGACGAAAATGGGACCGATGGAAGATGTACACCTTGTCTCGCGGTTGAAGTAACAGGTCTGCTTCGGCTTTGCCGTTCAGGAGATCAGCCAGACTGAACCGTACCAGTTCAGGCTCACGATTGTCGGCAGCTTCCCGCTCAATCAAAGCGTAATCAAGATAGGTTTCCGGCATCAATTGATCGGGGCCGGAAACCAGGCTTGAAAGTCGCATCCCCTCCTTCCAGGCATATTTACTGGGACGTTTGACGTTACCCACCAGAAATACGGGATTTTTTTCGTAGTCGAGGATTGAGAAAATCTTTATCAGATCGTGGTTGCGCAGTGTGGTCTGCAGTCCTGCATCCTGCAAGGCGACCTCCTGCACGGAACGGATCCCGTTCTCGCCAACCCGCTCAATCAGGGCTTTTTCACGAAAGGCCGTCGGCCGGAGCCCCCCGGCGAGAGTTAACAGATCACCCAGGCTTTTTTCAGTGCGCAGCTCGTAAATCGCCGGGCGCATTACCTCTCCGGCCACCCCGACCGTGGCTCCGACCGGCGGGACAAAGACAACATCGCCGGGAAGCAGCCGCACGTCCGCACTGGTATCACCCTTGAGCAGGAAATCATACAGGTCAATGGTGGTGACCAGTTGGCCATCCCGCTTGAGCTGGATCTTTCGAAGAGAGCCAATCTTCTTGACCCCGCCAGAGACGAACAACGCCTGCGAAAGGGTGGCCAGGCCACTGACCAAATAAGAACCGGGTTGCGAAACCTCCCCCAAAGCGAAGACACGAATCGAGCGTAACTCGCCCATGGTTATGCTAACGGAGACTCCAATCGTCTTTTCCTTGACCTGCTCGGCAATATAGGCCCGTGCCTGTGCAAAGCTCATCCCGGCAACATTCAAGGGGCCGATTTCCGGAAAGGCGATCACTCCCTCCCGGTCAACGATCATCGCTAATTGCTGGTTGGTTTTTCCGAACAGCTGCACCTTCAACTCATCGCCAGGGCCAAGGACATATTCCGCGGGAACGGGAACGTCCGTAACCGGCGCAAAGGTGGAAGGCGTCCCGGCAAATAGCTCATAGCCGAACTGCCGCAAATTCGTATCGACCTTAAGCGCCTTCGACTCTGCGACAAAGTCGGCGAAGCCGCGGCGCAATTCCAGGGCTTCGGCGGCCGCCTGCCCGGAAATCTTGGTGACCGGAGAGTCCACTGCGACCGGTTTGGCAAGTGTTAGTTTTTCATCAGCGGCGGCCGGGGCCTTGAATTCTCCTTCAATTTCTGAGTTTTCAAGGGGACGCGCCTTGACAACGGGTGGATTATTGACGGTCACCGCCCCGCCCTTTTCACCGGGCAGCTCCACACCATACTTTTTGGCCAGGGCCTCCTTTTCCGCGGGAGAGAGCTGCTCCAGCATCTGCTGCGGGGTTAAATCAGCCGCCCCGGCAACTGTCACCCCAATTGCTCCCCAACACAGGCAGAGGGCCAAAAGGCTACCAAGATAAAAAAAACAAGCTCTGGTCAAGGTGAATATCCTTTCCGAATGGAAGATTCCAGTTCCGTGCCGCCCATGGGTAGTTGCCGAAACCGGATGGAGATCAGGACAACGACCACCCCAGGCTCGGATTTTTTTTGGGGGAGAGGGCGCAAAGGATCCAAACCCTGTAAAGGCGTTACCGACCGGGCGTATTGCATTTCAGATTAAAATTTGGAGCGCTTCATTCGAAGCGGCATTTTTATCATAGCCCGCCGGCCAGATCAACAAAAAACTACTGAAAAACCAAGGGAAATAGGGAGAAACTCCAATCGCAAGCTGGTTTTCCCGGGTCCGGTTTGACCCCTCGGATTGGAAGTAGGGCGAGCTGTTTTCCTCTGGAATTTCCGGAATGAGGCGAGATTAGAACCGAGCAACCCATTGCACCCCGAGACCGGGGCCGGCCCAAGGGTAAAGGGCTGCGGAAGGACCACCCAGTTGCTGCTGCCATTTTATCGCCAGGCGCCCCGCCAGCTCGCCGATGACGGCTCCGGCGACCACATCCGACGCCCAGTGGTCGCCGGCGTAGACGCGGGAGAGGCCGACCAGGCCGGCAAGACTGTAATAGCCCCAGGATGCAGCGGGAGTGTGGGCGTGACGGGCAAAGACGGCGGCCAGGGCAAAGGCGCCGGCGGTGTGCCCGGAGGGGAAGGAGTCGGCTTCGCGCTCCAGGGAGAAGGGATGAAAGGCACCGGAGCTGGCTGAATTGTCAGGTCGCTCCCGCCCCGTCGCGGCCTTGAGGGCCAGAGTGGCCAGCTCGGCGGCAACGACCGCCGCGGTGGCCTGGCGGCCCGTCTGCACAATTTCAGTATCCTCCGTCCAGAGGCCGTAACCCCAGGTGGCACCGGCGAGCCCGAAACAGGCGACGGGATGGCCGACCAGATTGAAGCCGGAGGCGAGCTCTTCAAAAGGAGCGGCCTGGTTGTTCTCGGCCTTGCGGCTGAGATTCTCGTCCCAGAGGGAGACCACCCCGGCACCGGCCAGACCACCGAGGAGCAGCAGGGTCTCGTCGCTGCTCCAGAGCGCTGGGCGCTCCGGCGCTGCGATTTCTTCGGCCCGCAGCGGGGTCACCGCCACCAGGCTCAGCAGCAGAAACGCCGGCAACCAGCGCATCAGCATCAGCCCCCCCATGTCACGCCCTATTCCCACTCGATGGTGGCCGGCGGCTTGCTCGAGATGTCGTAGACGACCCGGTTGATCCCCTTGACCTCGTTGATGATGCGGTTACTGATCCGCGCCAGGTCCGCGTAGGGCATCGGGTACCAGCCGGCGGTCATGAAATCTTTGGTTTCGACGGCGCGCAGGGCGACGACATATTCGTAGGTGCGGCCGTCCCCCATGACGCCGACGCTCTTCACCGGCAGGAAGACGGCGAAGGCCTGGCTGATCTTGTCGTAGTGGCCGCTGCGGTAGAGTTCCTCGATGTAGATGGCGTCGGCGCGGCGCAAAATGTCGCAGTATTCCTTCTTCACCTCGCCGAGGATGCGCACCCCCAGCCCCGGACCCGGGAAGGGGTGGCGCCAGACCATCTGGTGCGGCAGGCCGAGTTCCTCGCCGATCGCCCGCACCTCGTCCTTGAAGAGCTCGCGCAGCGGCTCGAGGAGCTGGAGCTTCATATAGTCGGGGAGGCCGCCGACGTTGTGGTGGCTCTTGATGTTGTGGGCCTTGCCGGTCTTGGCCCCGGCCGACTCGATGACATCGGGGTAGATTGTCCCCTGGGCGAGCCAGTTGGCGTCGGTCAGTTTCTTCGATTCCTCCTCGAAGATATCGACAAAGAGATTGCCGATGATCTTGCGCTTCTGCTCCGGGTCGGTGACGCCGGCGAGCTTGTCCAGGAAACGCCGCTCGGCATCGACGCGGATCACCCGGACCCCGAGGTTCTTGGCGAAGGTCGCCATCACCTGGTCCCCTTCGCCGAGCCGCAGCAGGCCGTTGTCGACGAAGACGCAGGTGAGCTGATCACCGATGGCACGGTGAATCAGCGCCGCCGCCACCGAGCTGTCGACGCCGCCGGAGAGGCCGAGGATGACCCGGTCGCCGCCGACCTGGGCGCGGATGCGTTCGACCGCGTCGGCGATGATCTGCCCCGGCGTCCACTGGCCGTGGCAGGCGCAGATCTTGCGCACGAAGGTATCGATCAGCAGTTCCCCGCGCGGGGTGTGGTTGACCTCGGGGTGGAACTGGACGCCGTAGAGATTGCGCGCCACATCCTGGATGGCGCAGACCGGCGCGTTGCCGCTGCCGGCAACCACCTCGAACCCGGCCGGGACGGTGGCAACGTGGTCGCCGTGGCTCATCCAGACCGGGCTCTTGCCGTCGACGAAGAAGCCGTCGAAGAGGGGCCCGGGCTGCCCCTTGGCGAAGAGGTCGGCATGCCCGAACTCCCGCTTGCCGGCCGGCACCACCTCGCCGCCGAAGTGGCGGGAGAGGAGCTGCATGCCGTAGCAGATGCCGAGGATCGGCACCCCGAGTTCGAAGAGCGCTTCGGCCACCGCCGGCGCCCCCGCCTCGTAGACCGATTTCGGGCCGCCGGAGAGGATGATGCCTGCCGGAGCGAAGGCCTGGATCGCCGCCAGCTCCATGTCGAAGGGGTGGAGCTCGCAGTAGACGTGGGCTTCGCGCACCCGGCGGGCGATCAGCTGGGTGTACTGGGAGCCGAAGTCGAGGATCAGGATTTTTTCCTGGTGGATGTCCATTGAATTACCTGGTTAAGGGAAAGGCGAGGTCGCGGTTTTTCATAGGTCCCATGCGTCCCATAGGTCCTATAAAGACTAACAGGACCTATGAAAACCAATTGCTACCCGCTGCGCTCGACCCGGTAGTTGGGGGCCTCGTGGGTGATCGCCACGTCGTGGACGTGGGACTCGCGCAGACCGGCGTTGGTGATCCGCATGAACTGCCCCTTCTGCTGCAACTCCTTGATCGTGCGGCAGCCGGTGTAGCCCATGCCGGCGCGCAGACCGCCGAGAAGCTGGTGGATATTCTCGGAGAGGGGACCGCGGTAGGGAACGCGTCCTTCGATCCCTTCCGGGACCAGCTTGATATCGCTCTCCACGTCCCCCTGGAAGTAGCGATCCTTGCTGCCGGCCTTCATGGCGCCGAGGCTGCCCATGCCGCGGTAGGCCTTGTAGGTCCGTCCCTGGTAGAGGATCGTTTCGCCGGGTGATTCCTCGGTGCCGGCGAAGAGGGAGCCGATCATGATAATATCGGCGCCGGCGGCGACCGCCTTGGGGAGTTCGCCCGAATACTTGATGCCGCCGTCGGCGATCAGCGGGATGCCGGCTTTGCCGGTGACCTCGGCGACGCTGGCGATGGCGGTGATCTGCGGCACCCCGACCCCGGCGACGACCCGGGTGGTGCAGATCGAGCCCGGACCGATGCCGACCTTGACCGCGTCGACGCCGGCCTTGATCAGGGCCCGGGCGGCCTCGGCGGTGGCAATATTGCCGGCGATCAGTTGCAGCTCCGGGTACTGGCGGCGGCAGTCGATCACCGTGTCGATCACCCCCTGGGAGTGGCCGTGGGCGGTATCGATGATCACCACGTCGACCCCGGCGCGGACCAGGGCTTCGAGGCGCTCCTCGCGGTCCCCGCCGACGCCGACCGCCGCACCGACCCGCAGCCGGCCCATGTCGTCCTTGCAGGCGTTGGGGTACTTGCGGACCTTCTCGATGTCCTTGATGGTGATCAGCCCCTTGAGGGCGAAGTTGTCGTCGACCACCAGCAGCTTCTCGATGCGGTGCTGGTGGAGGTGCCACTTGGCTTCTTCGAGGGTCGTCCCCGGCGGCACCGTGACCAGCTTGTTCTTGGTCATGACGTTGGAGATCGGCTGCTGAAGCTGGGTTTCAAAACGGAGGTCGCGGTTGGTGAGGATACCGACCAGCTTGCCGTTCTTGGTGATCGGCACCCCGGAGATGCGGTACTTCTTCATCAGCGCCAGGGCCTCGAAGATCTTCTGGTCGGGATCCATGGTGATCGGATCGACGATCATGCCGCTCTCCGATTTTTTCACCTGGTCGACCTCCAGCGCCTGCTCGGCCGGGGTGAGGTTCTTGTGGATGATCCCCAACCCCCCTTCCCGCGCCATGCAGATCGCAGTCCGGGCCTCGGTGACGGTATCCATGGCCGCGGAGAGGAGCGGAATATTGAGGCGGATTTGGGGGGTCAGCAGGGTGGTCAGGTCGGTCTCCTTGGGGAGGACCGTGGAGTGGGCGGGGAGGAGCAGAACGTCGTCGAAGGTCAACCCTTCGCGAATTTCGGAGTCGAGCATCTATGATCTCCTTTAGCGGGCGGGAGGAGTAAAATATTTAATCGCCGACTCTATACCCGCCGGCGGAATCCCGTCAAGGGCAAATACGGGGTTCAGCGGGGGATAAAATGGTCCCGGTCGCTTATGCGCCGAACCGCCGCGGCGAGGAGCTGTACCGTTGCCTCCAGGTCGCGCAGATCGAGGACTTCCACCGGCGAGTGCATGTAGCGCAGCGGCACCTTGACCAGGGCGGTCGCCACCCCGCCACGGCAGAGCTGGATCACGTTGGCGTCGGTGCCGGTAGCTCGCGGCGCGCCCATGATCTGCACCGCGATCCCTTCCTCATTGGCGCTGGCAAGGAGCAGCTCGAAGAGGGCCGGGTTGATGTTGGCGCCGCGCGCCAGGATCGGCCCGCCGCCGAGGCGGAAGTCGCCGATCTCCTTCTTGTCGACCTCGGGATGGTCGGTGGCGAAACCGACCTCGACGACGATGGCAATGTCGGGGTCGATGCCGTAGGCGCTGGTGGTACCGCCGCGCAGGCCGATCTCTTCCTGGACCGTGGAGACGGCAAAGAGCTCGGCAGCAATCGGCCCGCGCCGCTTCACTTCCTGCAGCACCCGGGCGACGATAAAGGCGCCCATCTTGTCATCGAAGGCCCGCGAGGTGACGCGCTCCCCCTGCAGCCGCTCCAGGCCGACGGCAAAGGTCAGCGGATCGCCGACCGCCACCAGGCCTTCGGTCTCGGCACGACTGGCGCAGCCGATGTCGATAAACTGGCTCTTGAACTTGACCACGCTTTCCCGGTCCTTGGCCTCCATCAGGTGGATCGGCTTCTTGCCGACGACGCCGCGCACCGGCCCGGCGGCCCCGTGTACCAGCACGCGCTGACCGGGGACAAGGTGAGCGTCGACGCCGCCGATCGGGGCGAAGTAGAGAAAGCCCTGGTCGTCGATGTAGCTGACCATGAAGCCGATCTCGTCGCAGTGGCCGGCGAGCATCACCCGCGGGGCACCGGACTGGCTGCCGGCGAGGCGGGCGATGGCATTTCCCATCATGTCACCGCTGACCACGTCCGCCACTTCCTGCAGTTCCCGGCGCCAGATCCGCTGCGCCGGCTGTTCAAAGCCCGACGGGCTCGGCGCTTCGACAAATTCCTGAAAAAAGGCAAAATCCATGTCAGTCACAACTTCTCCTTTGCCACTCATCACTCATCACTCATCGCCCATCACCGAGGGCCTTGGTCACCAGTTCCTCGCTGTTGCGCAGGCACTGCTCGACCTGCTCCTCGCTCAGGCCGGCGCCGCGCCCGACGGCGCGCATCATTCCCGGGGAGAGGAGATCGCCGGGGGCGTGGGCGTCGTTGTCGATGACCAGCTTGGCGCCGGCGGCGAGGGCGGCCCGAGCGACATGGCCGTTGGTGAGGCTGTGCCCCTTGCGGGTGGTGATTTCGAGGCAGATGCCACGCTCCGCCGCCAGTTGCGCCAGCTCCGCCTTGAGCAGCCCGGGGTGGGCGAGGATGTCGATGTCGGCGGCAAGGGCAGCCGCGTTGGTGCCGGCGGCGACCGGCTCGACGATCGTCTCGCCGTGGCAGATGACGATCCGGGCGCCGAGACGCCGCGCCTCGCGGGCGGCCGCTGCAATCTCCCCGGGGGGGATATGGGTCAACTCGATACCAGGGAGAACCGTCAGCCCCCAGGCGGCGCCGAGGTCGGCCGCGACCCGGACCAGGCGGGGGATAATCAGGTCGAGGTTCGACAGGTCGCCGTGATCGGTCATGGCCAGGGCCCGGTAGCCGGCTACCGCCGCACGGCGGGTCAATTCGGCTGGAATCAGTTCGCCATCGCTGAACAGGGTATGGGTGTGCAGGTCGATCATGCTACCTCCTCGGGAACGGGTTCCCCGGTGAAACGGGTGGCAAAAGAGGCCAGCAGGCGACGCACCCCCTGGCGGTCGTTGCGTTGCAGCAGATAGGTCCCTGCTGCCAACGGCGGGGCAAAGACGACCCGCGCCACCGGCAGGTGCAGCGATGCTTCGAAAAAGTCGATCGCCGTCGCCATCCCGGCGGGGTCACCCAGGGCGGCCACGCCGAACAGGCGCCGCCCGAAGGCGGTCCAAAGCGGCGCGGTAGCTGCCGTCGCCGGCAGGCAGAAGAGGCGCAGCGCGAAGCTCTCGCCGATGTTAAGCCGCCCGATATCGCCGAGGCCGAGGCGGTCGGCGCCGAGCAGAAACGCGCTCTCCGGTTCGAACTCGGGGAGGCCCTGCAGCGCCTGGGTAAACTGCCGGAGCTGCTCCGGCGCGGTCGCGAGCAAGACCAGTTTGCTCGATGCCGATTCGAGCAACAGCTCGGTGTCATTGAAAAAATCCTTGGCCGCCAGCACTTCCTCGGCGGTCAGCAACGGCAGCGGTGCTTCCCCCGCCGCCGCCTGCAGCTCTTCGACCAGCCCCTTTTCGAGCAGCACCTTCAGAACCTGCAGCACCTCGAAGTCGGGGCGCGGACAATGATCGAGCAGCTCTTCCACCCGCGGGTAGTACTCGAGGAGCATCAGCACTTCCTGGGTCGTCGGCCGCAGGCCATGTGGCAGGCGCTCCCGGGGAACCTTGAGTCCGAGCATCGCCTCCGGCTGCGGCAGGGCATCGCGCTGGGCATTCTCCTCGTCGTTCTGGCGCATCCCCTCCATCAGCAGGTGGTCGAGGGGGGTGGCGATGAGAGCCTCGACCTCCGGCGGTCCGGGGACGAACCAGAAGGTGCCGTTCTCCCAGCGCAACAGCCGGAAGAAAGCTTTCTCCCCGCCGACCCGGCCAACCCGGGCATTGATCACGCACCCCTCCAGGATAAAGACTGCGGCCCGTTCCTCGCCGCGGGCGAGGTGCAGGATTCCATCCTTGCGGTTGAGCCCGAACACCTGCAGCAGGTCGACCAGGGAGATCTGGTCGAGGCTGCCGGCAACCTCCTTCTCCTGGCGGCTGACCTGTTCGGTCCGTTCGCGGCGGCCAAAGAAGGTGGCGATGGTCAGCAGCAGCTGTTCGCGGTTGAAGGGGCGCAGCAGAAACTGGTCGCGGTGGCGCTGGAATCCCTCGATCTCCTCCCCCTCATGGCCGACGAAGAAGAAGGAGAGCCCTTCCGTGCGCGGGTTGGCCCGCAGGATCTGGGCCAGCCGCGCCGCCGGCAGCAGTGGAATATCGCTGTCGACGACCAGCAGCTGCGGGAAGAGCCGCAGCGCGAGTTCGAGGGCGCGGGCGCCGTCGTTGCAGGCATGCACCTGGCACCCCTGCTGGCGAAGGGACTCGACCAACCCCTGCAGGTCGTCACGCGCGCTGGCGAGAATAACGGTTTTGGTCACGATCGGCATCGGCATCAGATCTGCGCCTGGAGCTGGTATTGCTCCTGAAGTTTGGCCAGCATGTTTTCGACGAAATAGAAATCGGCGCTGTGGAAACCGATCAGCTCATTCCCCTGGCGGCGGGCGAAGAGGGCATAGGCGTAATCCTCGTTGAGGTAGAGGAGCACCACCGTCTTGCGGAAGGCCTCGTCCTCGATGAAGATCGGTACCAGCCGTTGGCTGTCCCAGGCGACCCGGCGCCGGCCGCCCAGCAGGTAGACACTGGTTGCCGTCTTTTCGAGTTGATCGGCATGCTGCAAACTGCGCCGGATCACCTCGAAGTCGCTGCAACTGCGGTAGATGACCCCGCGGGTCCGGCTCGATTCGATCGTCTCCTGGCAGAAGGCAAGCATGATCTCCTCAAGACGCGCTTCCGGCATCCGGAAATAACAGCTGCTCTGGCCGTCCTCAAACCCGGCCAGCGCCTTGCCGACCTGCAGTCCGCCCTCCTCCCTGCCGACCCGGTAGTCGGCCGGCTGACCGAGGAGCTGGTCGACAATCGTCCAGAGCGGCTGTTCCCGCCAGCGCGAACGCTGGAACAGGCTCCCCCGCAACCGTTCCAGGCGGCGGGTGACGACATGCTGCAGCTCCTCGAAACTCGCCCCGTCAGCCGGAAAGGCGGCCGAGCGCATCAGAACCTCGATCGGGTGGCTCTTTTTCATGTCGCTGAGGTTCAGCTTGCCGCGCAGCGCCTTGCGAATCCGCTTCTGGGTCACCAGCGAACCCCAGTAGTCGGTCTCGGGGAGCATAATCAGATACTCGTCCGGCTCCGCCAGCGCCATGATATCGGCATCCCGCAGCGCGGTATTGACCGTGGCGATCATCCCCTCCAGCGCCGCGCCCAGATCCTTGTCGAGGAAGCGCTCCTGCAGTTCGGGGTAGTTGGCAACGACCAGTTTTACCAGCGCCAGGCGCCGCCCGTAACGGCGCCCCTTGTGCAGCTCCTTGGCGATGTGATCGCGGAAAAAGGCCATGGTGTAGGCTTCGCCGCGCGGCACCCGCAGGCTGTCCTGCTCCAGGCGCCGGTACTGCAGCACATTGTAGAGAGCGCTGCCGGCAAACTCGGCGACCATGTCAGCGACCTTGAGGTCACGGCGATTGAACTGGTCACGGCTGGCCGGCGCTTCGACGCGGATCAGGCCGATCGGTTCGACGCCGCTGGTGAGGGGGACCCAGAGCGAACGATCCTCATCGGCGAGGCTGGCGTTGCCGAGGGCGAAGAGTCGGCGTTGCCCGGCATCGGGCTGCAGCGTCTCTTCCTCGGCCGCCACCCGGGCGAGGCCGCGCCGGCAGCGCAGACGATAGTGCTGGCCACCGTAGGCACGCAGCCAGAGAGCGGCGCCTTCGGCCCGCAACAGCTCCATCAGGGTATCGAGGATCACATCGCCGAGGCGATCGAGGTCATGGATCTTGAGAAAGGCGAGGCAGCGCCGATAGTAGGTCAGGGTGGCGTGGAATTCGAGGTTTTCGGCGAGGAGTTTGCGGTGCTCCAGCCCCTGGCTCTGGCGGAAGAGGACCTTGTTGACGACGAGGAGGAAAGCCTCGGGGTGGATCGGTTTGAGGAGGTATTCGGAGACGCCGCGCTTCATCGCCTCCACTGCCAGCGTCACTTCCTGCTGGCCGGTTACCACCATGATCTCCTGGTCGGGGTTGAAGCGACGGATCGCCTCGGTGATCACCAGCCCGTCCATCCCCTCCATGTGCATGTCGGTGATCACCAGGTCGAATTCCTCGCTGCGCAGGCAGTCGAGGGCCTCCCGGCCGCTGGCGGCGAGACGGACGTAGTACCCCTCTCCCTTGAGCAGGTCGCGGTAGAGGGTGCGAAAAAACTCTTCGTGATCGATGGCGAGGATGCGGCCCTTGGCCATGGAAAATCCGTCGGGCTGGAGGTTCAGAGCACAGGATACAGGAATCAGGCTTTCGGCGTCACGCCGGGGCTACGGCCAGCTCGCCGAGCTGGGAGTTTTTATAGGAGCGGGTCACCCGCACCTCTAGGGTGCGCCCGATTAGCTCGGCCGGCCCCGGGAAGTTGACGATGCGGTTCCAGCTGGTGCGGCCAAAGAGCTGGCCGTCCCCCTGACGACTCTCTCCCTCCACCAGGACCGGCAGGATGCGGCCGACGTCCTGCTGCCAGGTCGCCTTGCTGATACCGGCCTGCAGGGCAAGCAGGCGCTCGAAGCGTTCCTGCCGCCGCGCGGCCGGGAGATCGTCGCTCAGCCCGGCGGCGGCGGTTCCGGGGCGGGACGAGTAGAGAAAGGCATAGAGGTCGGCAAAGCGCACCTGTTCCACCAGGTCGAGGGTCGCGGCAAAGTCGGCGTCACTCTCCCCGGGGAAACCGACGATGATATCGGAGGTGAGGCGGATCTCCGGGCAGCTTGCCTTGAGCCGGGCGACCTTGTCGAGGTAGTCGCCGCGATCGTAGCCCCGGTTCATCGCCTGCAGGATCGGATCGGAGCCGCTCTGTACCGGCAGGTGAAAATGCTTGCAGAGCTTGGGGAGGGTGCCAAAGGCGGCAATCAGCTCATCGGAGAGGTCTTTTGGATGAGAGGTGGTAAAGCGGATTCGCTCGACACCGTCGATGCCATGCACCGCTTCGAGAAGCTCGCTAAAGGAGAGTTCGCCCGCTTCCCGATTGCCGTAGGAGTTGACGTTCTGCCCGATCAGGGTCACCTCGCGGACGCCGCCGGCGGCGAGATCGCGGATCTCGGCGAGAATCTCGCCGCTGGGGCGGCTGACCTCGCGCCCGCGGACGTGGGGGACGATGCAGTAGGAACAGAAGTTGTCACACCCCTGCATCACCGTCACAAAGCGGCAGATCGCCGCGCCGCCGCGCCGCTGCGGAAAGAGCTGCAGCCGGGTTTCGCGGTCGAGGAATTCGGTCTCCTGGTAGCGCACCCGCTGCGCTTCCACCCGTTGCACCATCTCCGGCAGTTTGTGCACGTTGTGCGTCCCGAAGACGATGTCGAGAAAGGGGAGCTTCTCAAGGAGCCGTTCCCCTTCCTGCTGGGCGACGCAGCCGCCGACGCCGAGGATCAGGGTCGGGTTCTGCTGCTTGAGGGGCTTGAAGCGACCGAGGTGGCCGTAGACCTTGCGTTCGGCCTTGTCGCGAATCGAACAGGTGTTGAGCAGGATGAGGTCGGCCGCGGGGGGATCGTCCACCTGGGAATAGCCGGCGTCCCGGAGCAGATCAACGATCCGCTCCGAGTCCACGACGTTCATCTGGCAACCGAAGGTTTCGAGATAAAAGCGTTTTTGCATGGTGGGCAAGGGCAATTCTCCGGCACGATGGAAGTGCCGGAATGGTACCCAATCGGCAGGGGTAAAGTCAATTAAAAGCCGGTCAGCCGCCGCTGCGCAGCAGGCACTCGCCGGCAGTGCGGACCAGCGCCGCTTCGAGCAGGTCGGCGACCGTACGGGGATACTCGACGCAGCAGAGCGTGAGGCGTTTTTCATCCGCCCGGTCGCGGATTCGCAGGGTGCCGAGCTCCTTCCCCTGGGGGCGCAGCTGGAGCCAGCCGAGCTCCGCCAGCGGGAGCTCTTCGAGGCGCCGGCCGCGCAGCCCGCGTCGCACCAGGATGCGACGGTCGGTTACTGCATAAAAAACCTGCTCCCATTCGAGGCGGGCCAGCAGCAGTTGCCCCAGGGAGAGCGCGAGGCCGGTGAGCAGAAACGGGATGGGGAGGAGCGGCAGCCAGGGCCAATGGTAAACGGCGGCGAGCTGGACCGCGATCGTCAGCCAGTAGAGGCTGAGAAAAAGGAGCAACACGCCGAAGAGGGCGTGGCGCCAGTTGCGAAAGGTGTAACACCGCGGTGCCGGCCGTCCTTCCCATACCAGCACCTCGTCCGGACTAAGCAGCTGCTCCCAGTTCACGGTTTCCCCTGCAGGGCGGTCACCCGGGTGGCGACGGCCTGACCGAGTTTTCCCTGGGGGTCGGCCTTGGCCACCTCCTGGTAGAGGGCGAGAGCCTTTTGCGCCTGGCCGCTCTGGTCATACCCCTCGGCGAGGAGATAGGCGCCCTGCAGGGATGGCATCAGTTTCAGACTCTGCTCCAGCTCCGGCAACGCCTGGGATACCTGCTTGAGCTGCAGATAGGTGTAACCGAGGCCGAGACGGGAATAGTAATAGTTGCCGTCGAGTCGCACCGCCCTGGCGAGATTCATGCGCGCCGAGTTGAGATCGTCTGCGTCGAGGTAGGCCATCCCCAGACCGGTCAGGATCAAGGCCTCGTCCGGAGCCTTGGCGGCAGCCTGAAGATAAGTCGCGATCGCCTTGCCGGTCTGCCCCTGCGCCTGCTGCTCCCGAGCCTGATCATAGAGGGCGTAGCCCTCCTGGCTCTTTTTAAGACCGGCAATCGCCTGCTGGAAGGACTCGCTGGCGATTCGGGCGTTACGCCCCGGGGTCGGATAGGTGGTGGCAATATACTGCTGGTTGGCGATGAGCCGTTCCTTGGAGAAGGGATGGGTGCGGAAGAGCCCGGAGAGCCATTGCGGCTCGCCCCCCCCCTCGAGCTTGCGATAGAAGAAGTCCTGAACCTGAACCGCACCGACCGGGTTGTAGCCCGCCTTGACCATGTAATCGATGCCGAGGGTGTCGGCGGCGCGTTCCTGGTCGCGGCTGTAGGACTTGTCGAGCAGCCCGGCGGCCAGAGATCCGGCCTGCTGCGCCAGCGGCCCGTAACCGCTCTGGTCGGTGGCACCCGACAACAGGCCGAGACCGAGATTGAGCAGCATCCCCCGTTGCATCCCCTGTACCGAGTCACGGGCGTTGACATGCCCGACCTCGTGGCCAAGAATTGCGGCGAGCTGGGCCTCGTTATCCATATTGACCAAGAGCCCCCGGGTGATGGCAATCTTGCCGCCGGGGAGAGCGAAGGCGTTGGGCGAGGAGTCATTGACCACGGTAAAGCTGTAGGGTAGCCCGGGGCGCTGGCTGACCCGCGCCACGGAAAGGCCGACCCGGTTGACATAGGCCTGCAGCTGCGGGTCGTTGACCTCCCCCCCCATGGTCTGGGTGGCCTGGGGAAAAGCCTTCTCGCCCAGGGCGATCTCTTCCTGGTCGGAGACCTGCATCAGGGCGAGTTCGGAACGCCCGGTCACCGGGTTGACGGCGCAGCCGCCGGCCAGCAGCAGCAGAACGGCAAGACCGGACAGAAATATTCTGGACATGGGCAACCTCCTCGACAGGCGGACAGATGAGAGCGGCGCGGGACGGCGGTCAGCTAGCATCATCTTAATGACCTCTATCCCCTTTGGCAAGACGGTAGCTGGAACGTCCGCCCGGCGCGAAAATTTATTTCTGGCTTTTTCCGGCGCGCTTCTCTATATTTGATGGGTTTTGCAGAAACCGCCAGTTACCGGCGCCACCGCCAAGGAGTTCACAGGATCATGCCGCAGAATATCCGTAACATCGCCATCATCGCCCACGTCGACCACGGCAAGACCACCCTGGTCGACGCCATGCTCAAACAGTCCGGGGTCTTTCGCGAAAACCAGGTCATCACCGAGCGGGTGATGGACAGCAACGATCTGGAGAAAGAACGGGGCATTACCATCCTTTCCAAAAATCTCTCGATTCACCACGGCGGGCTCAAGATCAATATCGTCGATACCCCCGGGCACGCCGACTTCGGCGGCGAAGTTGAACGGGTGCTGAAGATGGTCGACTCGGTGCTGCTGCTCGTCGATGCCTTCGACGGGCCGATGCCGCAGACCCGCTTCGTTCTCAAAAAATCCCTCGATCTCGGCATCAAGCCGATCGTCGTCATCAACAAGATCGATCGCCCCGGTGCCCGGCCTGCTTACGCCCTTGACCAGGTCTTCGACCTCTTCTGCGAACTCAACGCCAACGAGGAACAGCTCGACTTCCCGGTCGTCTATGCCAGCGCCAAGCAGGGGATTGCCAAGCGCGAACTCGACCAGGAATCGACCAATCTCGAGCCCCTTTTCACGATGATTGCCGAACGGGTGGCGCCGCCGGTGGCCGACCCGGATGCTTCCCTGCAGCTCCTCGTCGCCAGCATCGCCTACAACGACTACCTCGGCCGTCTCGCCACCGGACGGATTACCAACGGCAGGGTCCGCGCCGGCGAGACCGTCGCCCTGATCAACCGCGACGGTTCCATCAAGCGCGGCCGCGTTTCCAAGCTCCTCGGCTACGAGGGGCTTAAGCAGGTCGAAATGACCGAGGCGGTGGCCGGCGATATCGTCACTATTGCCGGCTTCGATGAAGTCGGCATCGGCGAAACCATCGCCGCCGCCGACAACCCGGTGGCGCTCCCCTACGTCGCCATCGACGAGCCAACCCTGTCGATGAACTTCATGGTCAACACCTCTCCCTTTGCCGGTCGGGAAGGAAAATACGTCACCAGCCGCAACATCCGCGAACGGCTGATGCGCGAGTTGCGCACCAACATCTCGTTGCGGGTCGAGGACACCGCCAATACCGACACCTTCAAGGTTTCCGGGCGCGGCGAGTTGCACCTGTCGATCCTGATCGAGAATATGCGCCGCGAAGGGTATGAACTGGCCGTCTCCAAACCCGAGGTGATCTACCGCGAAGTTGACGGCGTGCGCTGCGAGCCGATGGAGTACCTCGTCATCGACGTCCCCGAGGAGTACCAGGGGACGGTCATCGAAAAGCTCGGCCAGCGCAAGGCAGAGATGGTTTCCATGCATCCAATGGACGGCATCAACCGCCTCGAATTCGTCATTCCGGCCCGCGGCCTGATCGGCTTTCGCACCGAGTTCCTCACCGACACCCGCGGCACCGGGGTGATGACCCACACCTTCCACGAGTATGCACCCTACCGCGGCCCGATCCCGCAACGCAAAAACGGAGTATTGATCGCCATGGACTCGGGGGAGACCGTCGCCTACGCTCTCTGGAACCTGCAGGATCGCGGCACCCTCTTCGTCGCCCCCGGCACCGAGGTCTACGAGGGGATGATCATTGGCCAGCATGCCAAGGAGAACGACCTGGTCGTCAACTCCTGCCGCGAAAAGAAACTGACCAACGTTCGCGCCTCCGGTTCGGATGAGGCGGTCCGCCTGATACCGCCGCGGCTGCTCACCCTGGAGCAGGCCCTCGAATATATCTCCGAGGACGAGCTGGTGGAGGCGACGCCAAAATCGATCCGCCTGCGGAAGAAGTACCTCGACGCCAATGAGCGCAAGCGCAGCGAAAAACAGTTCAAATAAGACCTCCAAAATGGATTCGTCACTACCTTCAGGCCCCGGCAACGGGGCCTTTTTTTATGCCGACCCAAGTCGATTTGACGACGAACCTCGATTTGGTCCTCCAATGGCGAATGGTTCGTCGGCCAATCCATGGAAGTTTGCCAAAAACCGGTTTATTTGAAATTTTTAGTAAAATTTACAACCACTTGTCGGGCTGTACCTCGCGCCCCACTCTGGCGACAGGTCTGACAATCAACAAACGGTATACACTACAAAACAAGAAGTGCTCTAACTTATTGTATTTAAATATTTTTTTCGATTTTATCCTTGCATTTTCGGGGCGAACGGAGTTATCCTCACACAGAATTTGGGAATAAAAACCAGATACATCATAACCAAGGAGAACAGGCATGGAATGCCCCATCTGCAAAAACAGCCACCACGTCGAGATCGACACCCATTCCGACGGATTCGCAGAAAACCTCCAGGAATGCGGTCTTTGTGGCGCGCTGTGGACCATCGAGAATAGCAAGAACGTTCTGATTCACGGTTCCACCCTCCCCTGCGCCGCCAACAGCTGAATCCCCGGCCGGGGTCTCGGTCCATAAGCCGGGATTGGCCACGCAAGCTCGTTATCCATGGACGCCGCCGCCACCGAAGCAGAACCTTCGGCCGGCGCGGCGTCCTTTTGTATTCCCGGCCGGCCCACCCAGCCCTTCCCCGGACCGTCTAAATCCCTTGAAAATGACCGCGATTCTTACTATATTGTCTGCCAATTACCTGGGGATCCCTGACGGATGGAATTTTCTGGAGGTTTTGTGAAAACTGCGCTTAACGACAAGGAACAGGCGACCCTGCTGGCCATTGCGCGCAAATCGATCGAGTCCTGGGTTCGCAATGGAACGGTTTACATCGAACCCCGGGAAGAGAAAGTCCTGAACAAGCGAAGTGGCTGTTTTGTCACCATCAAGCAGAACGGCGAACTCCGGGGTTGCATCGGGAATTTCCAGTCCGAACTCCCCCTGTTTCGGGAAGTGGCCGAGATTGCCGCAGCGTCGGCGAGCAAGGATCCGCGCTTCTACCCGATCCGGGAGGAGGACCTCGGCAATTTCAGTCTCGAGATCTCCGTCCTATCGCCGCTGCAGAAAATTGAAGACGTCGGAGAAATCGAGGTCGGCAAGCACGGGATATACCTCGAAAAAGGCTTTTACCGGGGTGTTCTGCTCCCCCAGGTCGCTACCGAGCACGGCTGGGACCGGGAGACCTTTCTCAAGCAGACCTGTGTCAAGGCCGGGCTACCGACCGATGCCTGGAAGTCGGAGGACACTGAAATCTACATATTCAGCGCCGATGTCTTTGGTGAAGCCTGATAATCCTCTAAAAGGCACCTCCTACGCTACCAGGCCGATCCTGGTACGCTAGGAACAACAAACAACTCCCTATTTTAGGAGGTGCCTTATGAAACTCTACTCTGGTTTCGACCTGCACTCAAATAACAACTATCTTGGAATCATTGACCAGAACGGAAAGAGGATTTTCAAAAAGAAGCTGGACAACGACCCGAAGCAGATTTTACAAACCCTCCAGCCGTTTCGGCCCGACTTGATGGGCGCCGTTGTTGAATCGACCTACAACTGGTACTGGCTGGTGGATCTGTTGATGGACGAAGGATATCGAGTTCATTTGGCCAATCCTGCGGCCATTCAAACCTACAAGGGGTTGAAGCATGTCGACGATGTCCACGATTCTTTTTGGTTGGCCGAGATGCTGCGCTTGAACATTCTGCCGGAAGGCTACATCTATCCGAAGGAAATGCGTCCGGTACGCGACCTGTTGCGAAAACGCGGACATCTGATACGCCTTCGGACTTCGCTGATCATCAGCTTGCAGAACATCGTCACCCGCAATTGCGGCGTTCGACTCAAGGCGAACGAGATCAAACGATTCCGAGGTGACCGTATCGGTCCCCTGCTCGCCGAAAACGAGGATTTGGCCCTGGCCGGAGCGGTCAGCAAGGAGAGTATCGACTTTCTTACCCGGCAGATTCGGCAGATCGAGGCGGTTGTCGAAGGTAAAATCGATCTCGACGGCCCCTATCGCTATCTTCTGTCCCTTCCCGGCGTCGGCAAGATTCTGGGCTTGACCATCCGGCTGGAAACCGGGTGCATCGAACGCTTTGCCAAGGTCGGAAATTACGCCTCGTATTGCCGCAAGGTCTCCAGTCGCTGGACCAGCAACGGCAAGGCCAAAGGACGGGGCAACGAAAAGAACGGCAATAAATACCTGGCCTGGGCCTTTTCCGAAGCGGCCGAACTCGCCCGTCGTTTTGATCCGAAAGCGCGGGCGTTCTATCAACGCAAGCTCGCAAAGTGTCCGGTCATGGTGGCCCACGGCGCCCTGGCCCACAAGCTGACCCGGGCGGCGTTCTTCGTTATGCGCGACCAAGTGCCGTTTATGCCGGAAAAACTGTTTCCCTGATAGAACTGGCTGGGGCGGGGAACCAGCTATGGGGTTGGCCCAACCAAAAGGCCTGATTGGTCAACCGCCCCACCCAGACAGATAAGGTTATCCGCATCTTGACTGCCCATGCCGCGAGCCACAACGGGGCTGGTTCACAACCAAAAGACCTGTCAACATCCATTGGACACGGCATGGAACCGAAAATTTTCTGGACCGCGAAAAGCGGCAGGGGCCATCGGCGAACGGAACATCTGCCGATCGAGCCTTAAACCTGATGGGTGACTGTTGCAGCCAAGAGCTGACACGGAAACGGAACGAAATACCGGCATACGTCGAGAAGCAGACAACCTTCGTGGCCGAAGGCCACGAGTAAAGGCGAGAAAATCAAAAATCTTGCGCGGGAGTTTTTTACCCTATTGACCGGCGCCTTTTAATGGGTGACGCCGAAAAAGAAATCACTCAAACCACACGGAGCCGCCCCCAGGGGATCGGCTCCGTTTTTCATTTCTCCCCTCCCCTTCAGCGCACCGTCGGCCGGCCGCAAATCGAGGAGGAGACTCCGACCCTGAAGTGGCAATTCGCGGGCGCCGCCGCCTCGACGACACAGACATAACCGGTCTGGGATGTCCCGTTGGGATTGAATTCGAGATTGCTGTCCGCTTCGCTGTTACACGCCAGGTTTTTCATGAGTGCAACATCTTCCGGCAAGGCAATCCAATCGACGACGACGGTCGCAAAACTGGTACTGCGGGAGGAGCGGTTTCCCTCGGTAAGGCGGTAGCGGCGGTTTGCCAGCTCAAATTCAACGCGCTGTTCCAGGTTTCGACTGATCGCCCGGGTCCTCGCTTCACGCAGCAACTGGACGATCTCCGAGGCCACCTTCCGGTACTGGGCCTGCCCCCGCCATCGGGAAAAGCTGGGCAGGGCGACCAGCGCCATCGTTGCCACGACCCCGACAACAGTCAGCAATTCCATCAAGGTTACCCCTCGCTCCGAACGCACCATGCGTTTCCTCCTTTGCATCCTCCCCCCCCGGGGAAATCAATGGCTGTGACGACTGTCTCCTTTTATTGACGCAATGAGCTTCAAGACCACCTCCCGGGGCACAATAACCACGCAAAACGGCCCAGGTCAGCAGGTTGGGAGAAACGAAGAGAGGGGGAACAAAAGGACGGAACGGAAAGACCGGGAGTTTTTACCCCGGCAAAAAGTGATGACCGCAACGGAACCAAAGAAAACGGCGGCCCGAAACGGTCACGAACATGGAAGCCCCCCTCCATTTTCGAACAGCAGGCTGAAACCCGCCGCGCCGGCTAAAAAATACAAAGCAGTAGCAGGCTTGTCAAGCGCGGCACAATGATTTGTGCCTGCACGACAAAGACATGTCAAAAAACAACCGGTCCATAAAGAACCGGTTGGGAGAACAATTTGGTGCCCGGGACGGGAATCGAACCCGTACGGCCAAAGCCGAGGGATTTTAAGTCCCTTGCGTCTGCCAGTTCCGCCACCCGGGCAAGCAGGGGCTATTAATAGACGATTTCTTCACGGGGTGTCAACGGGAAAGGCTGTAAATCCCTGGCCCGGAGAGATAAACTGTCAATCGCAAGCAACCACGATTTCCCAGCCGGCCAGGAGATATTTATGCAGCAGGCGATTCCCTGCCCCAAGTGTGGCGCCACCGTCCAGACCTACCGCAACCCGATCCCGACCGTGGATATCATTATCCACCAGAAGGGCGGGATCGTCCTTATCGAACGCCGCAATGAGCCTGTGGGCTGGGCCCTGCCCGGCGGGTTTGTCGACTATGGCGAGAGCCTTGAGGCGGCGGCCCTGCGGGAGGCCCGGGAGGAGACCGGACTGGAGCTTTCGGAACTACGCCAGTTTCGGGCCTACTCCGACCCGGCGCGTGATCCGCGCCAGCACAACATCTCCATCGTCTTCACCGCCACCGGAACGGGACAGCTGGCTGCAGGCGATGACGCAGCCGGCGCCCGAATCTTCCCCCTCGATGCCCTCCCTGCCCCACTCTGTTTCGACCACGCCCAGATACTCAACGACTACCAACGGTCCCTGGGAGCAGATCGCATCGCCGGAATTCCCGGGGAGAGTTGCTGAATCAGGAGAAAAACTGGAATTCGGGGATCCCCCCGAGCAGGTCGTGGCGCTGGCAGAGAGCCCAGAAGTGCTTCAGCCCGGCGAGATGGTCGGAGGTCAGATCGTAGTTCATGGTCTGCCAGTAGGAGACCAGTTCCGGTTCCGGATACCAGCTGCGTTCGGGGCTCGCCGCGGCGAGTTGATCGAGGGCGGCAAAGGCCTTCTCGCGTGCAGCTCCGAGCTGTTTTAAAAGTGTCCGCACCTGGTCCGGATGGGCTTCGGCAGCCTCGCGGCGCAGAATCCAGAGGGCAAAGACGAAGGGGAGAGCGGTGAATCGGTACCAGAGCTCGCCGAGATCGTAGCAGTAGCGCCAGGAGTGCGGGGAGCGTCCCAGGCGCAGGGCCCGGTCGCCGATGAGCAGGGCGGTTTCCCCCCCGGCGGCCAGCGTCTCGACCTCCCCTTCCGGGACCCGGAACCGGCAGTGGCGGTGGTGCAAAAACTCCAGCAACAAGACCTTGAGCAGGTTGATGGAAGTTGCCGACTCTCCGGTCAGGTAGATGGTCGAGTGATCAAGATCTTCGAGCCGTCGCGAGGAGAAGAGGAGGACACTGCGCACCGGGCCGAAGGAACTGATCGACTGCCCGGGCAGCAGCAGGTAATCTTGCCAGTTGCGGGCATATTCAAAGGAGGAGGAGGGGCTGACGTCGATGGCGCCCGCGGCCAGCAACGCGTTGAGTTGCGCCGGCACCCCGGGGACGATCTCACCGTCAAAACCGCTGGCGGCGAGATGGTGGAAAAAGGGGGCACAGTTGGCATAAGTAATGTGACCGACCCGCAAGGTCATCAGTTCTGCATCTGCATCAACCGGGCATCGCTCTTAGGATCGAGGTTGCCGGTAAAATAGACCCCTTCATGTTCCAGCAGCTCCCCGGTCACGCGCAGATATTGGGTGACCGCCTTGTTGTAGTCGGCCCGCGCAGTAATCTCGGAGGTACGGGCCAGCGCCAAATCATCTTCCCCCTGGAGAACGTCCCGGGTGGTGGCGAGTCCGACCTCCTTGCGCTTGAGCAGGGTGCGCAGCTTCTCCTCGGCCAGCTCCCGGCCCCGGGCACTGACTTCTATCTTCTTGCGATTGACGTCAAGCGAACGGATCGCGGTCCGGATTTCGTTCCGCACCTCCTCGTGCAGCTGGGCCAGGCGCGCCTGGAGACTCTTGAGCCGCACCCGGTTACGCAATACCTCGTTATCTGCCGCGCGATTACCGAGCGGATAGGAGAGGGTCACGCCGACCTGCCAGTTGGGGAAGCGGTCGGAGCTGACATCCTCCCAATCGTCACTGTAACTCTGGCCCAGCCCCTTGTGAGAATAGGCCGCCGAAAGATCGAGCCCCGGCAGCCGCTGGTTGCCAGCGACCTCCTGCTCGATCTGCAATCGTTCCATATCCCGCAACCGCTTCTGGATATCGGGCCGGCCCGCCAGGGCCGCTTGAAAGCCCGTTTCGAGATCGGTCGCAAGCTCGGGAACTTCGAGCAGTTCGTCCCCGGCCCGGACCGGCTCCTGGCTGTTGAGCAGCAGCGCCAGGTTATCGAGGGCGTCCTGCTGTTGCCGTTGTGCATCGAGGAGATCGCGCTCCCGCTGCTTGACGCCAACCTCAGCCTCGAGGATATCGATCGGCGCCATCACTCCGGCGTTGACCCGGGCGCGATTCTCCTTCAAAACCCGCTGCGCCAGTTCCAGGGAGGTCTGCCGGTAGGTGAGTTCATCGCGACTGCGCAGAACCTCGTAGTAGGCATCGCGTACCCCGGCAAGAACGGTGAAGGCCTGGTTGCGAAGGTCTTCCAGGGAGCGCTGGCGGTCCTTGACGGCGAAGAGGATGGCCTGCTCGGTGACGGTCCGGCCGAAGTTTTTGAGCAGTGGCTGGGTCAGGCTGAGTTTGAGTTCGCTGGCGTAATTGGGGTTATAGAGGACCCCGGGGGCAAAATCGTAGCTGGTGCGCTGGTTGGTGAAATCGAGACCGAGCTTGCCGCCGGTTACAATCTGCTGGCTTACCCCGGCGTCGTAGATGCGGTAGTCGGTATTGCTCTGGGAAACGGTGCTCAACTGGTTCAACCGTTGCTGGTTTTTCCCTCGGGCCAGGGTCAGGCTGAAGAGCGGATCGTAGATGCCATACCCTTTGCGTTCGGCGGCAACCCCAGCCAGCAGATCATAGCCCTGAGCCTTGAGGCTGAGGTTCTGTTCCAGGGCGAGACGTTCGGCCTGGCGCAGGGTCACCTGTTGCGCGGATGGAGCGACAGCGGGGAAGGGTTCAGCGTCCCCCGGCGCTACATCTGCCGCGGCAGCTGCAGCCATCTCCTGGTCGCTGCTTTCCGCATTCAGAATTGCGGCGATGGGATCGCTGCTGGTTACATCTTCGCCGCCCTCGAGGGCACCCTGCGGCGCGGCCGGAAGGGTTTCCGGTGCAGCCGGCTCGACAGCAGCAACAGCCGCAGGTGCGGCGGGAGCCCGTCCGTGGGTGACAAACGCAGCGATCCCCAGTTTGGCCAGTAGCTCACGCCCCGACTTCTCAACGGTCATCCCGGTCAGGATCTGCCGCAGGCGTTCAGCCCGTGCCGGGTCCAGGTCCTGGCGCGCAACCAGTGGCCAGCTGCCGGCCTGTCCCGCCGGCAACGCCTCGACCACGACCGGGTAGGCCCAGGGACGGGACTTGACCAGGGCCGGTTCGACAAAACCGAGATCGACCTCGCCGAAGCGATTCATCCAGGCGTCGAGGGTTGCCTGGTCGGCAAATTCATGGATAGTGGTCTTTTCTCCGAGTTGCCGGGAGAGGTAGTCAGCAAACTGTTCAAGTTGCGCCCCCTTCGGCAGGCTGCTCCCCGGTACCGGCGCCGTACCGATGGTCAAAGCAAGTCCGGGAGTGGGAAGGAGCAGGAGAATCAGCAACAGCAAGTGATGTTTAAAGTTCA
This sequence comes from Desulfuromonas carbonis, assembly GCF_054658035.1. Lineage (NCBI taxonomy): Bacteria > Pseudomonadati > Thermodesulfobacteriota > Desulfuromonadia > Desulfuromonadales > Desulfuromonadaceae > Desulfuromonas > Desulfuromonas carbonis. Next base: position 116,238 of record NZ_BAAHXR010000001.1, read on the forward strand.
TGATAGGACCGTAACTGGAAGGAATAAGGGTTGTCCGAGACTGTCATAACATAGTCGTGAGCGGTCCCCCTGTCAACCGGCAATTCCCGCCAGATTCCAGGCGGGGTTGGCATAGTGCAGGCGCTCCAGGGAACGAGCCCGGGCCAGCTCGTCGGGTCGGAGTGTGGATGGTTCCAGGACGACGCCGAGACGGTGGCTGAAGGCGGCGATGAAGGCGGTTTCGACCTCCTCGACCGACCGCGGCACGGGCAGCCAACGATTCAGCCAGCCAACCCGGCGCGCCAGCAGAGCCCCCCCTGCCTGCGGGCTGAGCTGTCCGGCGGTGTCGAGGGCTCTGAACAACAGGACCGGGTCGAGATCGACCGGCACCGAGCCGTGCTGGAGAAAGCCCCCCTTCTGGCGTTTCTGGGCACTCCCCGTTACCTTGCAGCCGGCATGAACCAGTTCCGCCGTCGCCGGCGCGGTGAAACAGGCGCTGGCCTGGGCATCCGCGCTCCCCGCCCCGGCATGTCGACCGATGGCCAGGGTCGTCTCCAGGCCGAGACCGTCCAGGGCCGCCTGCAGCGCTTCGCCAATAATGCGGTAGCTGCCGGCTACGCCGGCCGGAAACCAGGGACTCGGCTCGGGAGCGATCACGGCGTAGGTCATTTCCTGGTCATGCAACACCGCCCTGCCGCCGCTGAAGCGGCGCACCACATCGAGGCCGAGGTCGCGACAGCTGGCAAGATTCACCACCCGGCGACCGCGCTGGGCATAGCCAAGGCTGACCGTAGCCGGGAACCAGTGGTAGAGGCGCAGCACCGACCCGCTGCGACCGGCGGCCACGGCTTCGAGGAGCGCCTGATCGAGGGCCATGTTGAAGCTCCCGGTGGCGGGTCCACTGCGCAACAGGCGCCAAGGGATAAGGGTCATCGCATTCCCCGGAACGGCAAAGGCCGGGTTGCCCCGGCCTTTGCCGTCTGCTGCAATGTCAGATTACCATTCGTTCAAGAAATCCGGTATCGACGTTTCCTTCGATGAATTCCCTGTTGTCCATGATTTTCTGATGGAAGGGGATCGTGGTCTTGATCCCTTCGATGATGTATTCATCGAGAGCCCGAGCCATGCGTTTGATGGCTTCTTCACGGGTATCGGCATGCACGATGAGCTTGGCGATCATCGAGTCGTAGTGGGGCAGGACCGTATACTGATCATAAACGAAACTGTCGACGCGCACACCGAGGCCTCCGGGGGTATGGTAGCCGTCGATCTTGCCGGGGGACGGGGTGAACTTGAAGGGGTGCTCTGCGTTGATACGGCACTCGATGGCGTGGCCGTGAATCTTGATATCCGACTGTTTGAAGCGCAGCGGCAGGCCAGCGGCACTGCGAATCTGTTCCTTGATAATATCAACGCCAGTAATCATCTCGGTCACCGGATGTTCAACCTGAACCCGGGTGTTCATTTCCATGAAATAGAAATTGTGGTCCTTGTCGAGCAGAAATTCCATGGTCCCGACGCTGGTATAGCCGACCGCCTTGGCGGCAGCCACCGCACATTCCCCCATCTTCTTGCGCAGGGCGGGGCTCAGCACCGGGCAGGGCGCCTCTTCGATCAGTTTCTGGTGGCGGCGCTGAATGGAACAGTCGCGCTCGCCGAGATGAATGACGTTGCCATGTTTGTCCGCCATGATCTGGATTTCGACATGCCGGGGACGCTCACAGAATTTCTCGATGTAGACCTCGGGATTCCCGAATCCGGCCTGGGCCTCGGAGCGGGCGGCCGCAAAAGCGTTGGCCAGAGAAGCCGGAGAATGAACCACCTTCATTCCACGCCCCCCACCGCCGGCCGTCGCCTTGATGATGATCGGGTAACCAATCTCGCCGGCAATGCGCATGGCCTCCTCGGCGGTGTGAACCCCGTCCTTGGTGCCGGGAAGAATGGGGACGCCAGCCTTGGTGACTGTTTGCCGGGCGCTGATTTTATCGCCCATCAGGCGCATGTTTTCAGCGGTCGGGCCAATGAAGGTAAGGCCGCAGTTGTTGCAGATTTCCGCGAACTCGGCGTTCTCGGAGAGAAAGCCGTAACCGGGGTGGATTGCGTCGGCATCGGTGACCTCGGCGGCGCTGATGATCGACTTCATATTCAGGTAACTCTTGGCACTGGGGGCCGGCCCGATGCAGATACTTTCGTCAGCCAGCTTGACATGCAGCGACTCGCTGTCCACATCCGAGTGGACCGCCACCGTCTTGATGCCGAGTTCCTTGCAGGCGCGGATGATGCGCAGGGCGATTTCTCCGCGGTTTGCGATCAATATCTTATGGAACATGAGTTTTTTTCTCCGAAAAACAGGTGTCAGGTGTCAGATATTCCGGGGCCTGGACCCTGGATCCTGCGACCCGCTAGATCCGCTCCACGATGAACAGGGGATCGCCAAACTCGACCGGCTGGGCATTTTCCTTGACGATCTCGATCACCTTGCACTTGAATTCGGCTTCAATCTCGTTCATCAATTTCATTGCCTCGACAATGCAGAAAGTCTGGCCCTTGTCGACGATGGAACCAACCTCGCAATACGCGTCCGATTCCGGTGACGGCGCCCGGTAGAAGGTACCGACGATCGGCGAGGTAATGGTTTCGTATTTGTCATTGGTGACCGCAACCGGAGCCGCCGTGGCCGGCGCCGGGGCCGCACCGGCAGCAGGCGCCGCCACCGGCATGGGAGCAGGGGCCTGGTAGGCAGGAGCGGAGACGTGGACGATTTCCTGGGCGTGGCCGCGCTTGATCAGAACCTTTTCTTCCGCGTTTTCCACCTCGAATTCGGTAATATCCGTTTCGGTGACCAGCTTGATGAGGGTTTTCAGATCCTTGATATCCATAGAACAGAACCTCCTTGACGTTGCTTTTTGGGGCGCCTCGGGCGCCACTCCTGGTGCCGGCTCAAACCGGCAGGGAACGAAAATGCTTGGGAATCTGCGTCAACACGCGGCACCCGTCGGCGGTGACCACCACCATGTCCTCGATCCGGACGCCGCAGACCCCGGGGAGGTAGACTCCCGGCTCGACGGTAAAGACCATCCCCTCCTCCGCGATGGTTTCGCTGCGGGGCGAGACCACGGGAAACTCGTGAACTTCCCGGCCAACACCGTGGCCGAGGCCATGGCCAAAAAATTCGCCGAATCCCTGGTCGTCGATGTATCCACGAGCCAGGGCGTCGATGCTACGCAGGGGAACTCCGGGACGGATTCCCGCGATTGCCCGATCGTGGGCGGCCAGAACCGTATCGAAAACACGCCGCTGGTCCTCTTCAATCGCGCCCAGGGCCAGGGTAACCGTCTCATCCGAATGATAGCCATCGACCCGGGTACCGAAGTCGATCGTGACCAGTTCCCCTGCAGCCAGCAGCTTATCCGAAGCGACCCCGTGCGGCATCGCTCCCCGGCGGCCGGAGGCGACGATAAAGTCAAACGCCTTCTCTTCGCCACCGCGGCGCTTCAGGGCGAACTCAAGTTCAAGCGCGAAGTTACGCTCGCTGACGCCAGGGGTCAAGCGCGGCAGAACCTCCGCGAGAGCCGCCGAGTTCAGGGCTGCCGCACGGCCCAGGGCATTAACCTCCCCGGCGTCCTTGCTCCCCCGCAACGGCTTCAGTTCCTTATCGAGGGGGACCCACTCGAGGCCCGGCGCCCCTTCCCTGAAGCGCATTGCCGTCGCATACGGCAGCGTGGCAGCTTCAAACCCGACCCGGGAAATTCCGGACTTTCGCAGCCAGTCGAGAACCCCGGTCACCTTGTCGGCATATTCCCCAACTTCACTCGCGGTGACCTCCTCTCTGGCCTGGGTCGTATAACGCGAGTCGGTGAGAAAACAACTCGCACTGCGGGTAACAATCAGGACTCCGTCCGTTCCGGAAAACCCGCTGAGGTAAGCCAGATTGGCGGGGTCCAGAAAAACCAGGCCATCGAGGGCGCAATGCTCCAGCAAAGGGCGAATCCGTCCGGACCTGTCTTTTAGCATATTCCGCTTTTATTCACAATTATTTACTTTTTTAATATGCCTAAAATTCCCCGCAGGGCCAGCAGATAGCTGTCGGCACCGAACCCGCCAATCTGGGCGAGAGCGACCGGGGCAATGTAGGAGTGCTGACGAAACGACTCCCGGGCATGAATGTTGGAAAGATGGACTTCAACGGTAGGAAGGTTGACTGCGGTCAAGGCATCTCGCAGGGCGACGCTGGTATGGGTAAAACCACCGGGATTAATGAGCAGACCGGAGACTCCCTCGTTTCGGGCCTGATGAATCCGGTCAATCAAGACCCCCTCGTGGTTGGACTGCACGGTTTCCACCACGGCGCCCAGTTCCCGTCCCAGGGAAACCAGCTCGGCATCGATATCGGCGAGGGTCCGGGTTCCGTAAACAGCAGGTTCCCTGGAGCCAAGCAGATTCAGATTCGGTCCGTGGAGGACGAGTATCTTCATGGATGCGGCACTCAACTCAGTGCCTCGATAAGTTTTTGGGCGTCACGCAACAGCAGATAGCGTCCCTTGCCGAAATTACCATCCCGTTGCAGGGTCAAGGCGGTGAAGTATTCATCGGTCAGCGCCCGGATCACCACATAGAAGCGCTCGGTTTTGATCGCGACCTCTTCCATGTCGCCGGTATTGAGAATCTCCACCGTCCGCTTGATCTCCTTGAGCACGTTGGCGTATTCCACCGCCATCATCTGCAGGTCGACTCCCTCGCAGGGTTTGAAATACTGCTCAATGGCGATGCCGTCATACCCCATAAGAACCGCACCAACTCCACCGGCGGTCCCTTCAACGATCTCCTGCAGAATTTCAGCGAACATCTTCCCTCCTGTCGCGAATTGCATCAAGCCAGCTGGTCAGGGTGGCAAGGATCTGGGACTCCTCCCGGGCGGGGGAACCAACGGACGCCTCTTCTTCCACGGCGGGCGCCTCGCCTGCAATCGGAGCAGGCGCCCCTTCCCCGCTGATCTCCCGTTCAAGCTCCCGATAACGGCCGGCAAGACCACTGTTCCCCGGGTCGGCCTTGAGGAGATCGCGGTAGACATGCAGGGCCTTGCCGAGCAAACCCTGCTTTACATAGATCTCCGCGATGGTCGCGGTAGCGATCGGTGCGTCCCGCTCTTCCAAATCACTCTTCGGAGCAGGTGTTCGCGCTGGCTTGCCTTCGCCCTGCGGTGCCGGTCCCAGCGCAGCGAGCATTTTCAGCACCGTGGCATCGTCCGGCTGAAGCGCATTGGCTTTCTCGAGGAGCTGGCGAGCGCGCTCCCGATTCCCTTGCATGCCACTGACGCGAGCGAGCCCTTTCAGCGCGGGAAGGCTGTCCGGTTCGATAGCAATCGCCTGCGAAAAGGCTACCTCAGCGGCCGGCAGATCACCACGTTGGGCGTGAAGGCGGCCGAGGGTAATAAAGCCCGGGCTGAACTTGGGAAGCGCGGCGACCCCCTTTTGGGCGACTTCGATGGCATCATCCAGCAACCCCAACTGACGGTAGGCATCGGCTAACGGCACAAACGCCGTCGAGTGCGGATCCCGGCTGAGAATCTCGATATAGCCGGCAATTTTTCCAAGCATAGAGGCAGTATGTTCCAAGGCGGCCATGAGGTAATCCTATAGGGCCTGAAGACGGGCCAGGGCTGCTTGCAGAAGCGGTTCCGGGTGGGCGATATCCCGAATCTCGCAGTCGCCAAGACCGCGATTGAGAATGAGACGCAGGACGCCGGCCTTGACTTTCTTGTCCCGGGCCATCACTTCCAGAATCTCGCTGAGCCCCAAGGGCGGCAGGGTGATCGGTAATTGAAAAGAAGCCAACAGGCTGCGCAAGGTGGCGAGTTCATCTTCCCGGCACAGCTCCAATTCCGTGGCGGCCGCGGCGGCAACCAGCATGCCGATGGCCACCGCCTCGCCATGGCGAACCACCCCGTAGCCGGAAAGGGTTTCCACAGCGTGTCCAAAAGTATGGCCGAAGTTCAAAATGGCGCGTAAAGAGCTCTCTTTTTCGTCAATTTCTACAACATCAGCCTTGATTTGGCAAGACCTCTTTACCAGGGGGATCATCACTTCAGGGTCCTGCTCCATGATCCTTTTGCGCTCAGCAGAGAGCCACTGCAGATAATCGAGGTCCCGAATAACGCCATATTTTACGACTTCGGCAAGACCGGCGGCAAATTCACGCGGGGGAAGGGTCAGGAGGGTCGCCACATCGATATAGACGAGGCGCGGCTGGTAGAATGCGCCGATAAGATTCTTCCCGAGGGGGTGATTGACCGCCGTCTTGCCTCCCACCGAGCTGTCGACCTGGGCGAGCAGAGTGGTCGGCACCTGGACAAAGGGGACGCCGCGCAGGTAAATGGCGGCGGCAAATCCGGCCAGGTCGCCAACTACGCCGCCGCCGAGGGCCAGTAAACCGCACCCACGATCGAAATTTCCTGAAATCAACTGGCCGACGACCGCTTCCAGGGTATGGAGCGTTTTAAATTCCTCCCCATCCCCGATCAACAACAGCGTGACACTGAATCCCGCGGCCTCCAGGCTGCTTCGGACTGCCGCAAAGTAAAGATCGGCCACCGTGGAATTACTGACGACGGCAATCTTGCTGGGGAAATTGATCCGGCTGAGCTCGGCGCCGAGGCCGGCCATAATGTCGCTGCCGATCACGATCGGATAACTGCGTTCGCCGAGACCGACAATCAGTTGTTCGTTGGCCATGCCCGCCTATTCCTTTGCCAGCGCCTGGATAATTTTGCCGGCGATTTCTTCGGGTGTCAGCAAATCGCCATCGATGATCAAATCGGCCTGCTCATAGAGTGGCGCTCGTTCGGTCCATAGTCGGCGTAATCGCTCACCGCCGTCCCTCTGGTCGGCCAGGGGGCGCTGGGTATCCCCGGATAGCCGTTGACAGATGATCTCCCAGGGGAGTCTCAGGTAGACCACGGGCCCGATACCACGCAGAGTCTCCCAGTTTTCCTGCCGCCCCACCACTCCGCCGCCGGTGGCCAGGACTGTCCCTTCCGTGGAGCGCAACGAGCAGAGAGCGGCCGATTCGTAATCCCGGAAGACCGCCTCCCCCTCCTCGGAAAAAATCTCCGGGATCGATTTTCCGCAGCGCAGGACAATCAGTTGGTCGAGGTCGACCAATCGGTATCCGAGGGCTTCGGCCAGAACAGCTCCGACCGTCGTCTTTCCCGCCCCCATGAAACCAATGAGCACAATATTTCGGAGTGATCGTTGGCGATTCAAAGCCGCAGCAGTGTTCTTTCCAGGGGCCAGGTCAGATGCATCCATACCCACCGACTCCCTAACCGAGACAGAAAGGGACAGGCCTTCGGACCTGTCCCTTTCTGTTCATGAGACTCCGGGATCGATCAGTTGACGATTCGCGGCGTGATGAAAATAAGCAACTCGGCCCGCGTATTCGATCTATTGGACGATTTGAACAGATGTCCGACCAGTGGAAGATGCATCAACAACGGGACCCCGGCATTACTGTTATTGTCGGTTTCGACAAAAATCCCACCGATAACGGTCGTTTCCCCATCCCGGACCAGCAGTTTGGTCTTCGCCTCCCGGGTATCAATAGCCGGGGCATTACCGCCGGTTCCGGTGCTGACCGTGTTGCCAATAGAACTGTTGGTCGCCGAGATGTCAAGAATCATACTGTTGTCCGGGTTGATCACCGGAGTGACCGTCAACTCGAGGTTGGCGTCGACGAATTCGGTCTTGGGTCCGTCAGGACCGGAAGACTGGTAAGGGATCTTGGTCCCCTGACTGATCTTGGCCTGGCCGCCATTGAGGGTTGAAATTCGCGGGGTGGAGATGACTTTCCCCTGACCGGCCGCTTCGAGAGCCGAAATGCGCAGATCGAGGGAGGTGCCGGTCAGGCTGCCGAAGGTAAACCCGGCCCCCATCCCAGCGCCACCGATAACGCTGCCGGCGGCAGGCGGAGAAATCAGGAAGCTGCCGCCCAATCCAAGATTGAACTGGTTGTTCCCCAGTTGCATGTCGCGGTTCTCCCCTTCTGAGGAGAATCCCCACTTGACGCCGAGGTCCCGGCTGAAGGTGGAGCTGGCTTCAACAATTCTCGCCTCGATCATCACCTGCCGCTCCGGGGTGTCGAGCTTGCTGATGAGGTTCCTGATGTCTGCCAGGTTGGATGGAATCGAGGTAACAATCAGCTGTTTGTTGCGGGTATCCTCCGAAACAGAGACTCCCTCGCGGTCTTTGGTCAACACCCCTTTGACATGTTTGGAGACACTCCCAAGGTCCGCATAGTTGACGGTGATGAGCTCGGTCTTGAGATCCTCAAGCTTTTCGCGGGTCCGGGAGGCATTCATGCGCGCCTCTTCCATGGCACGCAACTTTTCCCGCGGCATGATGCGAGCGATATTCCCCTGCTTGACCATGCCGAGGTCCTTGATCTCCATGATCAGGTCGAGGGCCTGATCCCAGGGGACATCGACCAGGCGCAGGGTAATGGTCCCCTTGACATCGTCACTGGCAACAATATTGAGGTTGCTGACTTCGGCAATGAGCTGGAGGATATTGAGAATATCGGCATCATCAAAGACCAGGGTGATCTTCTGCCCCGAATAGGTCGCTTCCGAACCAGTACCGGCCAATTCGACGATCGCCGGGGCAGTTCGAACCGCCTGGTCGGCAACGGCCGGAGTCGACTGGGCAGCCGCAGGGGATGCCTTCACCGGGGCGGATTCCGGCATCGGTGCGGCGACGGCGGCCGGCTCGGCTGCCGGGACCGGAATGGCAACCACCTCCCCTGCCACCGGAGGCTGCTGGGCGAAACCATCGTTGTCCACCGCCAGGACCAGAGAGGTCCCGTTCTCCTTGAGGGAATAACGGGCCGCCCCTTTCAGTTCCACGGCAAAACGTACATCCTGGCTGTCATCGACGAGAACGGTATAGGGCGTTACCCGTTTCACGGCACTGGGGAAGGCCGAAGCATCGAGAGTCCGGCGCAGGGCGCGACTGATATTGGCATGCTTGACGCCGAAACCGACGGTGTTCCCCGATGCCGAGGCCGGGATCACCTTCCCGGGGGCGGACAGAGAAACGGTCAGGTAGGATTGCCCGTCGCGGACGTCAAAATCGACGGCCTCGACGGTGACTTCCTGCTGATTGGCGGCAGGGGCAGGCGATTCCACAATCGCAGCAACCTGGGGAGCATCCTTGACGGCATTCCAGGAAACGATCAGGTCGCTGGCCTCTGGCATGACGCTGTATTGCGGCAAGACGCTGCCTGCAGCGTCGAAAACGAGGCGGGTCTTGTCCGGGTAAGTGCCGACACGTACCTGCTTAAAGCCCTCAGTGACAGGCAGCGTACGCTCCTTGAACTGTGGCTTGACGTCGAAGAGATCGACGACCAGCCGCGGCGGCGAGCCCAGTTTGAAGTACTGGTACTTGCCAACTGTACCGTCGTTGCGAAGCAGAATCTGCCCGTTTTCTACCTTGATCGACTGGAGCCATTGGGCCGCAGCGGGTGCGGCTTTGACAGCAACAGGAGCGGCCTTGGAATCAACCTTGGGCTCATCCGTGGCGGCGGAAGGTGCGGCAACCGCAGTAGCCGCCGAGGTAGGTTCTACGGTCGCGACCGTTGCCTTGCCCGGTTCTGGATCGGCCGGCTTTTCAACCGGCGCTGTGGCCGCGCGACTTGCGGCGGCGGCCAAGGTCCCGCTCGAGGCGGCCGGAGCTTCCGGCATGGCGGTTACGGCAGGCGCCGGGGCGGTCGCTACGGCAGAAGCAGGCTTGTCAAACCGAATCTGGAAGGTGTTCCCCTCCAGGCTGACTTCGTATTTGGCCGCAGTGGTGAGCAACATCTCAACCCGACCGAGTTTTCCCGAGGTCAGGTCGAAGGAGGAGACGCGAACTTCCTGAATGGCGCCATCCTTGACGGGAATCGTTTTGCCGATTTCCGAGACATCCATGCCGGGAAAGTCGACCACCACACGAACCGGGTCAAAGGAATCGTAGACCGTGTAGCGATAGCCGACCGGATCCTTGGTCACAATCTTCACCGCGGTATCCGCCGCCTGATTTGCCACGTCGATACTGGCAATGGCGTTCTCTTTCTTCTGGGCTGCATAGACCTCGGCAACCGACAAGGTCAGGCATACCGCCACCATTGGCAGCAGGAGCAGAACGAGCGACCTCACGACCACACCGACCTTCTTGAAGTATGGGCAACACATATTAATTCACTCCTCCCCGCTTCGGAAGCTGCAGCTCCTGGATACTGGTTCTGACCTCACCGGAAAAATCAATGTATTTTTCACGTACCTTTATTGTGTCTGCATCAATCCCGATCACCACGCCATCATTCTTGCCGACCTTGACACCCTTTTTAAGAATGAATGACCGGCTTCCGGGGCCGACAACCATCGCCGCCGGCTCCCCACGCCCCACGATGATGCCGACCACCCGCAACTGACCGAGGTCGACTTTTTGCAGCGGGGTAAGCAGATCCCCATCCTGGCCCGCGGGAGAGGTGAGATCCTTCAGGGGGTTGACAAAAGGATCCCGGCGCCCCATCGGATTATAGACATACTTGGCAACTTCCGGGGCCTCCTCGACCTGGGCAGCGGCATCGACAGGAGCCGCCTTGGCGGGTTGAGCTTTTTTGGCCTGTGGTGGCGATGACGGGGCGGGGGCCTCCTCGCTGCACCCCCAACTCAGCAGACAGGCGATCAAGATCAAGCCAACGCGTCTTAGATTGGTGAAGGGCATTTACTTATTCCCTCCCTTTTTCGCAGGTGCGGCAGGGGCAGAGCCTTCGAGGAAGCGGAAGGTCACCGCCAGACAGTCGACGGAAAGTTCCGCTCCGGCTGACGCCCCCCCCCTGCCGAGGGTCATGGCGACCTTGCCGATATTGACGATTCGCGGAAGATCCCCGACATCGTAGAAAAATTTGGCAATCTGGTGAAAAGTGCCAACCAGCTTGAGATCGACCGGGACTTCGGCGTAAAAGCCCTGGGGGCGCTCCCCCCCCGGCTTGAACCGCAGTACATTGAGACCATTTTCCTTCGCCAGGGTCGCGATGGTCGTCAGCAGGCTGGGGATCTCCTTTTCATTCGGCAATTCAGTCAGGGCTTGGTCAAGCTGCAGCTTCATCTTTTCATATTCGGCCTTGAACCGGGGCAGGTTGGCGGCAATCCTCCGATCTTCCTGGAGCTTGGCCAGCACCTTTTCGCTCTCCTGCTGCAGACTGGAGTATTCCTCATCCTTGGGCAGGTAAAGGAGAAAAACGAAAGCAGCGACCACCAGGAGCATAACAGCCAAAATCATCAGGGCCCGCTGGTAGGCAGGACGCCGCAAAAACCATTCAACTCTTGGATTCATACCGGCACCGTCCTCCGCTTATTTCGCTGGCCCGGCCGGGGGTACTTCAACCCGGCAGGTCAGGGAAAATTTCTGGCTCTTGATAACACCGCGGGACTCCTGCTCGATCACCTGCAGTTCAACCCCCTGGTAGTACGGGGAGGTCTCAAGGTTCCTGAGAAATTCGGCGACCACCTCTTCATTCAAGCCACCACCGTTAATGAAGATAACCCCATCCGCTTCCTTGAAGGAATCGATCCAGACCTTGTCGGGGATGGCCGTGCTCAACTCTTCCAGGAGATGAACCGGGCCTTTCTTCCCTTGCTTGATCTTGTCGAGGACATCCAGCTTGCCCCGCAGCTCCTGCTGCATCTTCTTGAACTGGGCAACCTCGCCGATGGTCTTCTTGAGGCGGTCGCTCTCCTGCTGGTTGGCCCTGATCTCATCCCGGACCGCCTCGATGCGCATCAACTGATTGGCATAGATACCACCGCAGGCCGCAACAACGAGAATCAGCGAAAGGATGAGTACCGCTATCTGGCCCCGGAGCTTTTCCTTCTTCTGGGCGGCCCGAACGGGCAATAGATTGATTCGGATCATTTGTCGCCCAACCTCCTCATGGCAAGACCCACCGCTACGGTCATCAACGGCCCAACGGCATGCACGTACTCAGGGTCGAAGCTCTTCTCGTCGATAGCAATCCCCCGGAACGGATCGAGAACCTCCACCGGCATATCAAGCCGCCGCAGCAAGGACTCCTTGACCGCCGGGTGACGCGAACACCCCCCGCAGATAAAGAGCTTCTGAACTTTTTCATCGGCCGAGGTCGCCGCAAAAAAGTCGAGGGACCGCTGGACTTCCTGGGCGAGGTTTTCGGAGGCATCATGCAGGACCTCTTCGACATCGGCGGCATCGACATCGTTGAGAGCGCCGCCGAGTTTGGCGGTCTCCGCATCCTCTCCGCTCACCCCCAAGCGCTTCTGCAATTCCTCGTTGAACATGTTTCCACCCACCTGGATATCGCGGGTGAATACCGAAACGCCATCCTTGAGGATATTGACGTTCATGGCACTGGCGCCAATATTGACGAGGGCCAGTACCGGTGCCGTCTCTTCCGGGTAATTGGCCTCGAAAGCATTTTCCATGGCGAAGCAATCGACATCCATCACCTTGGGATCGAAGCCACACTCTTTGAAGACCGCCAGGTAGTCGTTGACGAAATCTTTTTTGGCCGCGACCAGCACGACATTCATCTGCGCCGGATCCTTGGCGTCGGGACCGAGAATCTGGAAATCGAGGTTGACCTCGGAGATATCGAAGGGGATGTATTGCTCCGCCTCCCACTGGATGGAAGCTTCCATCTCCTCCTCGGTCATGATCGGCAACTGAATCTTGCGGATGATAACCGAGTGACCGGAAACGGAGGTGGCGACATTTTTTGTCTTAACCTTGTGGCTTTCCACCAGGTTGCGCAAAATATCGACCACGGAACTGGAATCCATGATCGCATTGTCGACGATTGCTTCCGCCGGCAACGGGGCGATGCCAAGATTCTGCAGGGCATACCCCCCCTTCATTTCCCGCAACTGTACCAGCTTGACCGAACTCGAGCCGATATCAATCCCGATGATCTCTTTTTTGCCTCGAGAAAGCATTGCTTCACCCTGTTGAGGTTAGAGTAAGGCCCGCATAACAGCAGCACTATAAAGCAAAATATGTTCCACTAATTATCCTGCTCCGGGAATACCTTCCCCCGGTCAGCGACATCAAGACCGAGAGCCAAGATTATTTTCCGCATCGTGACCATGCGACAAGCAGCACCACGCTCGATACGATCCACGGTCAGAGGAGAAACCCCGGCTTTTCTGGCCAACTCTGCCTTGCTCATCAGCAGGGCTTCACGAATTTCCTTTACGTGGTTTTTTCCCATCGGCAGCGTCCCGTGAAAATTAGGCTAGTTTCCGTCCGGAAAACGGTTATTTTCCGCCGTGGTGGCGTCAATCTTCGGCCTTGCTTGTGCGACGTACCGGTGTACGCCTCCGCGCAATCCCTCGATTTCCTTGCCACAACGAAAAACTCCTCGTTTCCGATTCGGAAAACACGCCGTGCCCATCTGGGGTTTCCCAATGGACACTAGGCTAGAAAATTGTGGGAATTATAGGTCAATGATAGTAATTGTCAAGTAATTATAGTTTTGTGATGCATACATATCATTGATTTGAATAGCCAACACCCGGCCCGTCATACCACATAGTGAGGCAGGTTCAACCATCGCCCCCAGCATCTTGTAAATGCAGTTCGCACAACCCCAGGATCGAAATTCTTCAAAAAAGCGCCAGGTACCAGCGGACAATCATGGGGCCCCAGAAGAGATAGGTGAGGGATCCTGCAGCGAGAAACGGACCAAAGGGAATGGCGAGCTGGCCGTCGGACCTCTTTATCCACATCAGCGGCACGCCAACCAGGGTACCGAGGACAGAGGAGAAAAAGATGATGGGGAGAATGGCTTTCCACCCAAGAAAAGCACCGATGAGCGCCAGCAGCTTTATGTCTCCCCCCCCCATCCCCTCCTTGCCGGTCAACAAAGCATAGCCGGCCGCCACCAGATAGAGGCTCCCCCCGCCCGCGAGAATACCCAGCAGCGAATCCCCCCAGGTCACCCACGGCAGGAAAAAAGACGCGAAAAAGCCAACGAGAATCCCGGGAAGGCTGATGACGTCGGGAATAATCTGATGATCGATGTCGATAAAGGTAATCGTGACCAGAATGGCCACGAGGATCATCAAAGCGACGACGAAGGGCTGGGGGCCGAAACGAAAGACAAGACAGGAGAAAAGCCCTCCAGTCAGCCACTCCACCAAGGGGTAACGCCAGGAAATTTTTGCGTTGCACATTGCACAGTGCCCGCGGAGGACCAAATAGCTGAGAATGGGGAGATTTTGATACCATTTGATGGAATTGCCACAGGAACCGCAGCGGGACCGGGGCCGAACGATCGATTCGCCAGCCGGGATGCGGTAGATGCAGACATTTAGAAAGGAGCCGATGACGGCGCCGACGACGAAAGCGGCACCCAGGAAAATCGAGAAGTTCATAGGATTGATGTCCAGGAATGTAGAGAATTTTGTAGAAAATAGCAGAAACTCAGAGTTCGAAGAAGACTGAGGTGATGTTTTAGGAACTACCACCAGAAGGGAAAATCTACAGGTCAAAAAACTATTTAGCTTGTTTACCTCATTACAGATCAGTAGTGTCCGGTTAGCAAATTGCATTCACCCAAAGTTGCAGATAATTGTAAATATTTTCACAAGTTAGCGTATTTTTTGCTTGACAAATCGTCGTGAAGTCGGCGCGGTGATTTTCGTAAATACCTATTTTATATGAGGATTTACGAAAATGTCATTACTTGTTCGCTGCCACCGTACCCGGCTTAGCAGGCGCTCCATTGTCCGACTTTTTACCCCGTTCAAGGGCGCTCTCGAACATGCCCCGGTTCTTGAGGCCCGAGGCAACAGGCCACTGCAGATGACGTTTGAAGATCAGTTGAAAATCCTGACCTACTATCACCTCGAAGAGCATTCTTCGGGGCGTCATCTGCTTCAGGTTCTGACGCAGGAAGATTTTGCCGCGACTCATATTGCACCGCCCGGCGGTATCCGGAAAAGCGCCTTCTTTGAGGCGATCAATACCCGAGGGCTGGAGCAGATGATTCATGTTTACGAAGACCTGCAGAAACAGGTCTCACAAAAGATTCCTGTCGCCAAAGACATCTCCGATCTCGGCGATCTGATCGCCGTCGATGGTTCGCTGATTGACGCTACGCTGTCCATGCTCTGGGCGGACTATCGAGACGGAGCCAAAAAGGCCAAGGTTCACCTGGGGTTCGATATCGGTCGTGGTGTCCCCCAGAAAGTCACATTAACCGACGGCAAGGGCGACGAGCGTCCTCAGGCGGAACGGCTCGTGGCTCCCGGTCAGACAGGTGTCTATGACCGCTATTACCAGTGTTACAAAAACTTTGACGACTGGCAGGATCAGGGACGCCACTTTGTCTGCCGCATCAAAGCCAGTTCTCGTAAGACGGAGTTGAGCGCCAATCCTGTTGTCCCCGGCAGTCATGTTTTCTATGACGCCAGGGTGTTGCTCGGCACCAAAGATGTCAACCAGACCGAACGAGAAGTGCGTGTGGTCGGCTACAAGGTTGACCAAAAATCCTATTGGGTCGCCACCGACCGCTTCGATCTGACCGCCGAGCAGATTGCCTTGATCTACAAGCTACGCTGGACGATCGAGTCCTTCTTCGCCTGGTGGAAGCGCCACCTCAAGGTGTATCACCTGATTGCCCGCAGTCCCTACGGCCTGCTGGTGCAGATCCTCGCAGGGTTGATTACTTATTTGCTGCTGGCCATCTACTGCCACGAAGAGCATGGCGAACGTGTCAGCATCAACAGGGTGCGTGAGCTTCGCAACAATATTCGCAACGAGGCCGCCGAGGATGCGGCCGCAGGCTTAGGGCCTCCCGATATCATTGACTTGGACTTCGGAGCCTATGCAACTTCTTAACCGGACACTACTGATTACAGATACATTTATCTATCTTTGCTTTTCAGGCGTAGAAGCGAATTTACTGGTACTGAAAATACGGCCAGTTGGTAAAATAACCCACTTTCCACCATAGGGGTCTTCGGGCAAGGAATCAATGTAGCCCCTTTCTACCAATTCGTTGACCGCCGCCGGGGATCTTCCGGTTTCTTCTTTAAAGCGGTTAACCAAAAGCTCCAATTTCTCGGCTCGCTCAAGAGCGAGCAGGCGCTTTTCCAATGGTGCACGGAACCGTGGATCTTCGGTCTCCGCTATCATTCCTTTCAAAAACAGAATTCCCGTTTTGGTCTTTCCGCCGTAATAAGCCAAGCGGGAACCGAGTGTTTTAAGATAAGGGGGACCGCCAGGGAGCCTGGCTGCGGCCATGACGTACTCGGCTCCCTTCTCATAATCCTTCAAAAAATAAAAATAATTGAAGCCGATAAAATAAGGGATGCGCCAATCCCAGCTCCGATATTTCATTCCTTTCTTTAACAGCTTGTTGGCCTCTTGGATTTTACCTTCCCAAGCCATATTCCCCTCGGCCAACAGGTATGGATCAAAAAAATAGGGGTCGAGGTCAGTGATGACGTCAAGGCTGGTGGCAAAATAATCCCAATCAGCTCCACTGAGCGGTTTCTGCGTCATCAGCCGTTCGCCATAAAAGGCGGCGGTTTTAAGAAAAAGATAATCCGAGAGCAATCCCCGATACCCGAGGGATAATATCCGACTAAATTTTGAGGGAAGGACATACTCTGCAGAGGATTCACTCCTTACGTCGTTTCGGCATCGCCACATTTCCATATTGAAAAAAAAATACATAGCGACAGCGATAACCAGACCAGCAAGTAAGCTCCAACTCCGTCGCATTAATTAAACTCCCGCCGCCGGAAAATGGCAGAAGCGAAGAGAAGCAGGACGACGATGTAAATCGTCCCATAACCGAAGGAAACGCCGAGCCGTTCCCAGCCGAGGGAAAGACCGTGGGCGGCCTCAGTCTTGAAATCGAAGGTCGCGAGGTTGGGGACAAGATAGGATACCACCTCAATAAAATTACTAAGGGGTACGGAAAAAGCCATTTCTTTGGCCGCAAATGCTGAGCGAAGATAAAAAACGACCTCCTCTATGGTGGCACCGACAATGAAAACACAAAGAGAGAAGATAAGAGTGATGAAGGAGTTGGTGGTGATGGAACTGAAAAATACGACGACGGCTCCAAGAACGGCAATTTTCAAAAAGACAAAGAATGCGGCAATGAAAAAAATAGTCCAGGAGAATTGGAGGAAATAGTCGGCATACAAAACCTTGAGCAACCACACGGTAAAACAGGAGAAGGCCATGAGTACGGCCATGGACACCAGGATGAAAAGTAGAAGACCTAAATACTTTCCCCAGATATATTCTACTCGCGAGATGGGCTTGGAGAGGACCAGGTGGATTGTCTTGCGGTCGATGTCCTTGGCCATGAGGTTGACACCGATGAAAAAGACGAGTAGCAGACCAGCCAGCGACAGAGCGCTCAGGTTCATATCGACCGTAACCTTGTCGATATCCCGCATGAAGAAACCGGCAACAGCGATGTTGAGTCCGAAGAAGAAGAGGGAGAATATTACAATGCCAAAAACGGAACGGTTGCGGATACCCTCGCGGAAAGTGATTAAAGCCAGAGCAAATAATCTTGTTATCATTTGGCCTCCACTTCCTGCATAAAGATTTCCTCGAGGGAAAAGCGACCGCTTCTGCTCCCAAGAACCTCCACTCCCATGGCGCTCAACTGTGAGGAGACCACCGGCAGCGCAGCAACCGGGAACGAAATAATGTACTGACCCTGCTCCTTGAATACCCCGCCGATCAGCGTATCGAGAGCATTCCGCTGATCCTCTGTGAGGGGCGCCACGACAAGGTGCAACGAGGGACCAACGTTGTCAGCAAAAGCTTCCCGCCCGAGAACACGGACCAGTCGCCCACCCACCATCACCCCAATGCGGTCACACAGGCGCTCTACGTCCGTAAGAATATGTGAACAGAAGAATATGGTTTTCCCCTGGTCCTTCAATTCACCAATTAGCTCAAAAACCATGCGGCGACCGACAGGATCGAGACCAGACATAGGCTCGTCCAAAATCAGCACGGAGGGATCGTGCATCAGAGCAAAACAGATTCCGGCACGCTGCAGCATTCCCTTGGAAAAGGTGCGCATCGGCCGTCTTCGGGACTCGAGCATATCCAGTCTTTCCATCAACTCCTGTCCCCGTCTTTCCGCCACTCCCCTGTCCATCTCTGAGGCACGACCGCTGAAGGCGAGGAGTTCTTCCAGGTTCAAGTGATCGTACAGATAAGGATTTTCAGGCAGGTATCCGAATTCTTTGCGGTAGCAAGATTTTCTCAAGAGACGTGAACGGAACCGGATGATCCCGAAGGTGGGACGACTCAACCCGAGAAGGAGCCGGATACTGGTACTCTTTCCCGCTCCATTGGGACCTACCAGCCCGAACACTTCCCCAGTGCGAACCTCAATAGACAAGTCCTGAACAGCATGGACCTTTTTCCTAAATAGTCCGGGATCGTAAATTTTGGTGACTTTTTCGAGGGAGATCTCAATCATAGATCGGCATACCCAGCAGTGAAGGGTTATAGGGTTTGTGTCGTGGGAAAAACTCCTCCAGGGGACGACCTGTTTCCCGTGCGGCCTGGCGCATGTTGAGATAATGATCGAATTGCCAGAACAGATCCGATGACGGCATAAGGTGAATCGCCTTCCGAACGGCCATTTTGGCCTCACCTTCTCGTCCAAGGGTGTAATATAGCAGGCCCAAATTAAACCAGTTGGCCCGCGAACCCTTCACATGGCACAAACGCTCGTAGTAGGGAACAATTCGTCGGGCCAGATTATGTTGGCCAGGGGAAAGGGCCGTATGCAGATAACGCGGCAAAGCCGATACAAGCGCGCGATTGGCACTGTAGGGGTTTTCGGCCAGGATGGTAAAATTGGAAAAGCTGGATTCTAGCCGGCCGGGAATCCTCATTTCATGTTTAAGTGCTCCCAAGGCCAGTTCCTGCTGAAATAAAAGGCCCGTCAATGCCAATCCGCAGAGCACGAGGATCACCTGAATTCCCCTGCAAAGGGCGGAAAACCTCAGGACTTTGAGAGGATATTGGGCAAGGAGAATCCCCAAACAAGCGAAAAAAAGGGTCAGAAGAGCGGGATGACGGAACGGCCAGCTGAACATCGACTGGAAGATAAAGGGGAGTAAAAGAAGGTGGCTATAAAGGAAAAAGGGACCAAACGGCTCCCGGTTTCGCAGAAAGCAGCGCCAAATGGCAAAGATAAGTAGGCCAATGAGTATTAGTGCAAAAAGGAAAGCGCCGATTCCCCCCTCGGAAAGGATCTGCAACAACTCGTTATGGGCCCAGGAAGTACTCCCCATCGCTTCGTAGTTAACGAACCCCAGCAGATCGTGCGCCCTTGGTCCATAAGCGTCCTGAAAATACTGAAACCCGTCCAGTCCAACCCCCAGCCAGGGATGCGACTTGAAAATCAAAAATGCGCTGGTCCAGAATACGAACCGTGCGTCAGTACTGATCCCCGTATCCATCAGTTCGCTCCCCAGTGCCAAGTGAGGGGCCAGTACTGCGGTTAGGCCCTTGGCCAAGAGCATGGCGCCCAGCAATACAAGTAGCAAACGGGAAAACTCCATCCGCCCGGGGCGATTATCTGAAAGGTATTTCCCTCTGGCAACCAGCCAAGCCAGCACACCGAGGATTAGGGACAGGGAGAGCAACCCTCCTCTGGAGCCAGTCAGAAAAAATACCAAACCAACAACAAAGAATGGGAAGTGTCGAAAATAGACAAATATCCCCTGGGGATACATCGCCGAGGCATGAAGATGGCGATAAAAATAGGCAAGCAGAACGACAGTCAGAAAGACGGCAAACAGATTGGGCTGCCCGTAGGGACCACCGATGCGCAGGCTTTGATTCGGTGGCAGGAGATAGGGAATCACCATGGAGGAGGACGGGCCCAGGACCAAAAACCGGGAAAAGTCATATAGGCCGAGCAAAGCCGCAAACAGACCAAAAATCAGCAACCCAACAATAAAAATTCCCTTAAATTCGTTATGATCAGAACTCCACTGGGCGACCATCATAGAAAAAATGAGTAAAATTGCGAGGATGCCGTTCTGAATCAGGGCCCAGTGGGGTTGAAAAGCCTGAGTCGCGGAAACTTGCAGAACCAGCCAGAAAAGGGCAAACAGCCCCATGACCGGTGAAAGCCGCAAAGAAGACCCGGACCATAAAAAAATCAGGGCACAGAGAAGGGTGACCACTACCAACGGGAAAAGCTTCCCGGCCTTATCCATGTCTCCGAGTCCCGGCAGGATAGTAAATTGCAGAAGGAGGATAAAGACGGTGAGAAGCTTCGATCCCCCGCACGCGCCCCCAAAAAACCGACAGGACCGCATCACTAGATCGGCAAGGCATCCATCCCGGACATTTCCCTTGACATCTCGGTCTGATTCTTCAAACCTCTTTGCGTTTCTTGTTCCGTTCGATTTTTCATCTTCGCTAAGCGGCACTATCAACTTGGCCATACACTACTGTCATTCCTATCATTCCGAACAGCTTGACGACTACTCCCTTCAGCGACATTATGCAAAAAGCCCCTCACATGAGGGGCTTTTTGCATAATGTAAAAATGAAAAATCAATATTTCCAACCGTTATTTGACCAATCGTCGGCAGAGTTAACGGACACGGGAATATTCATAAGGTCAGTCGTAAGAGCAGTTCCAGTTTTAAAGCCTTTTTGCCAGATATTATTCAGATTTTGCGCTGTCCCATAAACAGTATTGCCACCAGGATGAGCGGTTGCAATGGCAAACCATTGTGCTGTAGCTTGGGTCGTTCCTGGATTAATATAGCGGGCCGTCACTTTGGGCGAGAGGCCGATAATCAATGGATCAGGCGTGCCACCGGAGGTGGAAAGGCTAACCTCGCCACTTTGTAGAGTACCAGTATGTGCCGCAAAAACGCTGTTCGCAGAAACCAATAACATCAAGACAGCAAGAATTCCACCGAGTGTTTTCATCATATTTCTCCTATTCTGAAGAGGTAACCAAAACAAATTCCGATTGAGATAATTTAATAAGGATAGTAGTAGTTATCCGTGTAAAAACTTTCTAACGAAGTCCGCATTGTTTTCAGGTCGCTCTGAGCCGCTGAGTTGAAAGCTTTCTGGCGGTAGGAAGCGAACTGGGGAATGGCGATGGCCGCCAGGATACCGATGATCGCGACGACGATCAACAGCTCGATCAGGGTAAAACCCTTCTCAGATTTTCTGAACATTTTCAGCATGGTTTTGTTCTCCTTTCCTGGGTGGACAGATTAATGCCGGCAAACCGGCAACCTTGACATCGTGGACGGGACAACCCGATCGGAAGCAACCCAATCGGACCGTTCGTCCATCCAAACTTTCCTTGCTTACCTAGCAATCATTGTGCCAATAGTTTATTTTTGTGAACTTTCCCTGCAACCCTTTAAAAATGCGGGGGTCCTGCGGGATGATCTGGTATTAACCGGGGCAGGAAAGTGGCTCGCAGCCGCCAAAATGCGGCAGTACCCAATGACAAACTTTGTCACTCCAGTCCTTGCCACCCCAGAAGTCTACTCGTCTTCGTCGTCCGTCGCAAGTTCGAACTTGGCGAGGCGATAACGGATAGAACGAAAGGTGATACCAAGCAGGGTCGCCGCCTGTTTGCGGACACCGCCGCTCCGCTCCAGGGCCTTGAGCAACAGGCCCTTTTCGATCTCGCCGAGGTAAGCGTCGAGATCGAGCCCCTCCGCCGGAAACTGATCAATGGCAGACATCCCCCCTGAAACACACCCCAAAAGTTGGGGCGGCAGCGATTCTTCCCGCAGTTCATCCCCCTGGTCGAGCACCATGCAACGCTCCACCACGTTCTCCAGTTCCCGGATATTGCCCGGCCAGGGATAGTCGAGGAGCCGGCGCATCGCCCCCTCGGTGACCCGCAGGGTTTCTCTGCCGGTCAGTTGGCGATAGAAATGTTCTAGCAGCAGAGGGATATCCCCCCGCCGCTCGCGTAGTGGTGGCAGATGCAGGGGGATGACATTGATCCGGTAAAAGAGATCCTCGCGAAAGGCGCCCCGGGCGACCTCACTGGCAAGGTCCTTGTTGGAGGCAGCGACCAGGCGAACGTCGACCGGAATATTCCGGGTCCCGCCGACCCGCCGCAGTTCCCGCTCCTGGAGCACCCGCAGCAGCTTGACCTGCATCATCTGGGGCAATTCGCCGATTTCGTCGAGGAAGAGGGTCCCGCCATCGGCGACCTCGAAGAGGCCCAGTTTTTGCTGGGTGGCGCCGGTAAAAGCACCCTTTTCATGGCCGAAAAGCTCACTTTCGAGGAGGTTTTCCGGAATGGCGCCGCAGTTGATGGGGACGAAAGGACGCTCGCGCCGTTCGCTTTGATGATGAATCGCCCGCGCCACCAGCTCTTTTCCGGTTCCGCTCTCCCCGGAGATCAAAACGTTGGCGCGGCTGGCGGCGACCTTTTCGATCAGGTCGTAAATGAGCTGCATTTCGCGGCTCTTGCCGATCAGCCCGGCAAAGGAATAGCGCTGGCCTAGCTCCTTTTTGAGCTGCTGGTTCTCCTGCCGCAGACTGCGCCGCTCCAGAGCGTTTTTGATGATGAGGCGGATTTCCTCGTTTTTGAAGGGCTTGGTGATGTAATCGTAAGCCCCCTGCTTCATCGCCTCGACCGCTTCGTCGGTCGAGGAAAAGGCGGTGATCATGATCACCACCGTCTCCGGCCATTTCTCCTTGATCCGGGCGAGCAGTTCAATCCCTCCCAAGCGCGGCATATTGATGTCGCTGATGACCAGGTCGCAGGGGGTGTGCTGCAGATAGGCGAGGGCCTGGACGCCGTCCGCCGCCGTATCGACACGATACCCCTCCCGGCCCAGCATGATGCCGAGAAATTCGCGCATGCTGGTTTCATCATCAACGATAAGGACCCGGGGTGCGGAGGATTTACTCTTCATGATCGACCTGCCCTTGCAATCGCAGCGGCTCGCTGCCGTTCGGATGCTGATCCGGTCCCAGGGGAAAGTGCAGGACAAAACAGGCCCCGCCCAGACTTCCGGCTTCCAGGTGGATCGTGCCACCATTGACCTCGACGAGGGAAAAAACCGTGGCTAGGCCAAGGCCAGTCCCCTGAGCCTTGGTGGTAAAAAAGGGCTCGAAGATGCGTCCCCATTCCCTGGCCGGTATGCCTGGCCCGGAATCTTCGATCGCCAGGCGCAGGCCAGCTTGTTCGACGGTCATCGTCACCCGCAGGCGGCCCCCCTCCGGCATCGCCTCGACGGCGTTGATCAACAGATCCCAGAAGATTTGCCACAGCATGGTCCGGTCGAGTTCGACCAAAACCCTGGCCTGGTAATGCCGCTCAACGCTGATTGCGCTAGAGCGGACATCGCCCATTACCATGTCAATAATTTCGTCGAGCAGCAGGGCCGGATCGAAGTGTTCCGGCGCCGGCTTGCGCGGCCGTGCATAGACCAGAAAATCAGTCAGCAGCGCGCTCAAACGATCCGCCTCGCGGACGACGATCCCCATCAGCCGGCGGTCGTCCTCCGGGAGATCCGTCCCCTCCAGCATAAGTTGCACGGAACCGCTGATGGAGGCGAGGGGGTTGCGGATCTCATGGGCCATGCCGGCCGCCAGCCGCCCCACCGCAGCGAGGCGGTCGGCCCGCTTCAGCCGCTCTTCCATTTCGAGAACCTGGGTGAGGTCCTGGAAAACGACGAGTAGCCCACCCTCCCCTTCACGGCCGTTCTCAACCCGCGACGAGGCAAACCCGAATATTTTCCGTTGCCCATCGCGGCTGCTGAAGGAGGTCTGGCCGCGGCTGATCTCCTGCAGCCCAGACTCGCCAATGACCGCCATTTCCGGAATCAGCTGGCGAATATCCAGGTTGTAGACCTCGTGCAGAGTATAGCCGGTCATCCGTTCGGCCGCCTGGTTGAAAAGGCGAATGCGACCGGATCGGTTAACGACCATCAGGCCAGTGTGGATGGTGGCCTGAATAGAGCGATTCAGATTCTCCAGCTCCTCGTAGTCGATCTCTTTCTGCTCCAGGGCCTGCTGACTGCGCTGCAGCCGTTCGGAAAGCGCGCCGGCGAGAAGGGCGGTGAGCAAAAACCCGGTAACATTGATAAATACCGCATAGAAGACGTCCCGGCCATCGGTACGGTGGGCAAAATCGAGCCCGGGCAACCCATGCAACAGACCGAAATACTGCAAGTCGAGCAGGCTGCCGTAGAGGATGGCCGAAGCACAGGCGACGAAAACCACATCCCGCCGCGGGAGAAGCAGACTGACGGTAACGATGATCAGCAGGTAAAGAAACGAGAAGAGGCTATCGATCCCGCCGCTCAGATAGATCAGCGCGGTAGCCAGCAACAGGTCCCAGGAGGCCATGAACTGGGTGACGGCGCGCCCCGGAAGACGTAACAACAGGAAGCCGCTGACCACTGCATGCAGGTAGGAGATGCCGACCAGCAGGTAGAGATAGGTGATGACAACCGGGGGTTGCCCGAGGGAACTGCGGAACTGATAGACAATCGTCCCCCCGAGGAAGAGGGAGATCACCAGGATCCGCGAGACCAGAAACAGAATCAGCCGCTGGTGTTCGGCCCGTTCGCCATGGCCTCCCGCGCCACGATAGCCGGCCATGAATAGGGGCTAGCCTCCCACCGTCCCGGCGAGTTTGAAGATCGGCAGGTACATGGCGATAACCAGGCCACCGACCGTCGTCCCGAGAAAGAGCATCAAAAGCGGTTCCATCATCGCCGTTAGATTACCTACGGCATCGTCGACCTCGTCGTCATAGAAGTCGGCGATCTTGTTGAGCATGGTGTCGATGGCCCCGGACTGTTCACCGACGGCAATCATCTGGCAGACCATTGGCGGGAAGACTCCCGATTTTTCCAACGGCTCGGCAATTGTCTTTCCTTCGCTGATGCTCTGTCGCACCCGGTAGATCGCCTTTTCGACCGTCTTGTTGCCGGCGGTCTTGGCGACGATTTCAAGCCCGTCGAGAATCGGCACGCCGCTGGAAATCATCGTCCCCAAAGTCCGGGTGAACTTGGCGACCGCCACCTTGCGAATCAGGATGCCGAAAATCGGCGCTTTTAGCGCCCAGTCGTCGATCTTCTCCCTTCCCTTGGGGGTCCGGTAGATGCGCTTGACAAGCCAAATGGTGGCGACAATGCTCCCGATGATCACCAGGATATAGTCCTGAATGAAATTGCTCAGATTGATGACGATCTGAGTTGGTGCCGGCAGGCTGCCACCGAAGTCGGCGAACATCTTCTCGAAAGCAGGGATGACAAAGATCAGGATGACGGCAATGACGACGACGGCGATGCCGATGATGGTGGTCGGATAGGTCATGGCGCTCTTGACCTGCTTCTTCAGCTTCAGGGCTTTTTCAATATAGGCGGCCAGGCGGTTGAGGATGGTATCGAGGATACCGCCGACCTCGCCGGCCGCCACCAGGTTGACATAAAGCTCGTCGAAGGCCTTCGGATGCTTTTTCAGGGCGTCGGCAAAGGTGGAGCCAGACTCGACGCTCTCCTTGACCTGGGTCAGAATCTTTTTGAAAGTCCGATTCGGTTGCTGGCGGGAGAGGATGTCGAGGCACTGCACCAGGGGGAGACCGGCGTCGATCATGGTCGCGAACTGGCGGGTGAAGACGACCAGGTCCTTGGTGGTAATCTTCGGTTCGAAACCGGGAATTTTCAGATTAATTTCCATGCCGCGACCCCGCTCGCGGATCTTGCTCGGCATGATCCCCTGGCGCCGCAGCTGGGCCATGACGGCGGCTTCATTGGGAGCCTCCATTTCGCCCTTTTGCTGCGCTCCGGTGCGCGCCTTTCCTTCCCATGTAAACTTAGGCATATCGTCCTCTCGCAGTAAATTGAACAGCCGTCAGACGTGCCGGGAGCCGGTCAGGACCTGGCGGTCTGTATTCCGCGCTTGAGCACCGCATTGGGGTTGGCGATCATCTGCTTCAGTTCCTCAGGATCAGAAGAGCGGGAGATCGCAATCTCCATTGTGATCTTCTTGGTGTGATAGAGCATGAAGAGCGACTGGTTCATGGTCTGCATGCCGAACTTGTCCTGCCCCATCTGCATCTGCGAATAGATCTGGTGGACCTTGTCATCACGGATCAGGGCCCGGATCGCGGTATTCGGCACCATGATTTCCAGGGCGAGGGAGCGTCCCTTGCCGGAGCTGAGGGGGACCAGGGTCTGGGAGAGGACCCCCTCGAGGACGAAGGCGAGCTGGGTGCGGACCTGCTGCTGCTGATGGGTCGGGAAGACATCGACCACGCGGTTGATCGTCTGCACGCAGCCGTTGGTGTGCAGGGTCGCGAAACAGAGGTGGCCGGTCTCGGCAATGGTGAGTGCCGCTTCAATCGTCTCGAGATCGCGCAGCTCGCCGACCAGCACCACGTCGGGGTCCTGGCGCAGGATGTACTTGAGGGCCTTTTTGAAAGACTGGGTGTCGGCGCCGACCTCGCGCTGGTTGACCAGGCAGTTCTTGTGCGGGTGGAGGAACTCCACCGGATCTTCGATGGTGATGATGTGCTCATGGCGATCGGTGTTGATCATGTCGATGATCGAGGCGAGCGTCGTCGACTTGCCGCTCCCGGTGGGGCCGGTAACCAGCACCAGCCCTCGTGGCTTGCGGGCAATGTCCTTCACCACCTGGGGCAGACCGAGTTCCTCGAAGGTCAGCACCTTGTAAGGGATCAGCCGGAAAACGCCGGCGAGGGCGCCACGCTGGATGAAAATATTACCGCGAAACCGCGCCAACCCCTTGACCCCAAAGGAGAGGTCCAATTCGTTCTCTTCCTCGAACTTGCGCTTCTGGGCGTCGGTAAGAATACTGTAGCAGAGCTGCTTGGTATCGGCCGGTTGCATCGGCGGCAGCTTGAGGGGGGTCATATGCCCGTCGACCCGGATTTGCGGCGGGGAACCGGTGGTAATGTGGAGGTCTGACGCCCCCTGGTCGACCATCGTCTTGAGCAGCTGGTGAATACTGATGTTGGACACGTGCCACCTCCCCGCTTACCGGTACAAACACAACCGCGGCCTGACCCGCAATTGCGACAAAAGGCTACTGAGCAGCATTAATCGTCCGCCATGGTGCTGCGCAACACCTCTTCCATGCTGGTCATCCCTTCCTTGAGCTTGGTCAGGGCGGACTGGCGCATGGTCTTGACCCCGAGACGCATCGATTCCCGCTTGATCTCGGCAGTATTGGCGCCGGCCAGGACCATCTCCCGGATCTCCTCGAACATCGGCATGACCTGGTAGATACCGACGCGGCCGCGGTAGCCGGTGTCGTTGCAGTTGGAACATCCCTTGCCGCGCTGGCAGACATATCCATCCACTTCTTCCGGTGGCACCCCGGCATCGATCAACGCCTGCTTGGGAATTTCCTCAACCTCCTTGCACTCCTGGCAGACGCGCCGGCCGAGGCGCTGGGCAGTAATCAGATTGACCGCCGAGGAGACCAGGAAGGGCTCGATCCCCATGTTGAGTAGGCGATTGATCGTCGAAGGTGCATCGTTGGTATGCAGGGTGGAAAGGACGAGGTGGCCAGTCAGCGCCGCCTTGACCCCGATCTCGGCAGTCTCGAAATCGCGGATCTCGCCGATCATGATGATATCGGGGTCCTGACGCAGGAAAGCTCGCAGCGCCGAGGCGAAGTTGAGACCGATCTCCTCGTGCATCTGCACCTGGTTGATGCCGGCAAAGTTGAATTCGACCGGGTCCTCGGCGGTAGAGATATTTTCAGTAACTTTGTTCAGCTCCGACAGCGCCGAATAGAGAGAAACGGTCTTGCCCGAGCCGGTCGGTCCGGTGACCAGGACCATGCCGAAGGGCTTGTGGATTGCCTCCTTGAAGTGCTTGAGGGCCGCCTCCTCGTAACCGAGCTTGGTCATGTCGAGTTGCAGGTTGCTCTTGTCGAGGAGGCGCAGGCAGACCTTTTCGCCAAAAAGGGTCGGTAGGCAGTTGACACGGTAATCCATGTCCTTGCCACCGGGGAGCTTGATCTTGATGCGCCCGTCCTGCGGCAGGCGGCGTTCGGCGATGTCCATTTCGGACATGATCTTGATGCGGGAGGTGATGGCGTTCTTGAGCTTCATCGGCGGCTTCATGACCTCATAGAGGACACCGTCGATGCGATAGCGGACGCGGAACGATTTTTCGTAGGGTTCGATGTGGATATCCGACGCCTTGCGCTTGATGGCGTCGGTCAGGATCAGGTTGACCAGCTTGACGACCGGCGCATCCTCACTCGCCTGCGCCAGGGCATTGACATCGACATTGTCCTCTTCGTCGACGATCTCGAGGTCGATATCCTCCAAATCCCCCATGACTTCGTCGAAGGAGGCGCTCTGGTCGTAGTACTTGTCGATGGCCTGCTTGATCGAGGCGTCGGGGGCGACCACCACTTCGACGTTGTAACCGGTCATGAACTTGATGTCGTCGATGGCGAAGATGTTCGACGGATCGCTCATCGCGACAATCAGGGTAGAACCGGCCCGATTGATCGGAATGATCTGGTACTTCTGGGCGACCTCGGCCGGGACCAGGCGGATCACCGCAGGGTCGATTTCGAATTCCTGGAGGTTGATCGACGGGACGCCGTACTGGCGGGAGAGAAAAGCCGACAATTCCTCTTCTTTGAGGTAGCCGAGCTTGATCAGGCTGGCGCCAAGCCGCCCTCCCTGGACCTTCTGGTCCTCGAGGGCCTTGACCAGTTGCCCCTCGCTGATCAGCTTGTTGCGAACCAGCAGTTCACCAAGTCGGTTCGTCGTCATGCCGCGCCCTGTCCTCCCGAAAACAAAAGTGAAGCCATACTATAGAAAGGCCGCGAAACTGTCAAGCTAAGGACCCTATATTTCAGAGGATTCTGTCAAAAGCCGGGACCGCATCACGCCAGAAGGCGGGGCCTGCCCGGTCCAGAGGCGAAACGCCTCTTCGCCCTGGCCGACCAGCATCCCGCGCCCGTCGGCGCAAGGCCGCCCCTCGGCACGGGCCGCCGCCAGCAGCGGCGTTGGGCGCGGACCGTAAACCATGTCGTAAATGCGGCCCGCTGGCTGCAGCAAGCTGGCGATCGGCATCGGAAAGTCTTCGCCATGCAAACCGAGGGAAGAAGTATTGACCACCAGGTCGACCTCCCCCCACACAGCGGTCAGGTCCGCCGCCGCCAGGGCAAATGCTGCAATGGGTGTGCCCGGCGCGAAGGGCGCAAACTCCCGTGCCAATTGCAGGGCACGCTCGGGGTTGCGGTTGGCGACGCCGATCCAGGCGGCACCCTCGCCAAGCAGGGCAGCCAGGGCCGCCCGGCAGGCGCCACCGGCGCCGAGCAGGAGGATGCGCTTCCCCGCCGCCCGGAATTGGAGATCTGCCTCCAGGGAGCGGAGCAGGCCGATGCCGTCGGTATTATACCCGACCAGGGTTCCGGTGCGATTGACGATGGTATTGACGGCGCCGATCCGTTGCGCCAGGGGATCAACCTCGTCGAGAAAGGCGAGAACCTGTTCCTTGTGCGGGATGGTGACGTTGACACCGCCGATCCCCAACGCCCGTAGCGCTGCCACCGCAGCCGGCAGGGCAGGCACCGCAACCTGGAAGGGTAGATAGATGGCGTCGATGCCGGCGGCCGCAAAGGCCGCATTCTGCATCAGGGGCGACAGAGAATGGGCCACCGGGTCCCCGAAGATGCCGTAGACCCGGGTCTTGCCGCTTACCGTCTGGGGAAGAGGCGATTTCATGCATCCCTCCCGGGCGGGGAAAAGCCGCAGTCAAGGTATTCGCGGTACTCGACAATCCGGGTGTCGGCCAGAAGCGTTCGGGCGCGTTCAATATCGCGCCGAATCGCCAGGCTCAGTTCCTCTCCCGACGCAAAGACCTTCTCCCCCCGCAGCCGTTCCACGAAATAGACGCGCAGGTCCTGCCCGTAAAGATCGCCGCTGAAATCGAGCAGGTGCACTTCGAGAGAGATGCGTTCGACCCCGAAGGTCGGATTGAAGCCGATATTCATGACGCCGTCGAAGAACTTCTCATCCTGGCGCACCCGCACCGCATAAACTCCGGGGCGCGGCAGGATCTCTTTTTCCGTCAACAGGTTGGCGGTCGGGAAGCCAAGCTTTTGGCCGCGGTTGGCGCCATGGATCACCCGTCCTTCGAGGGTAAAGTGGCGCCCGAGCAGGGGGACCACCCCGGCCACATCACCCGCCGCCAAAAGGCGCCGGATCCGCGTCGAGCTGTAGCTCTCGCCGCCGGAAACGACGGGTGACAGCACCTCGACGGCGAAGCCGAGCTCAGCCCCCTTGCGCTGCAAAAAGGCGACGTCCCCCTCCCGGTGCCGCCCGAAAGCATAATCGTAGCCGACGATCAGGTGGGCCACCCCGATTTTCCGCATCAGGATCTCCTCGACGAAGAGGGCCGCCGGCAGGGCCGCCAGCTCCGCGTCAAAGGGGAGAGCGACCATCAGATCGATGCAGGAGGCGGCGATCAATCGCTCCTTTTCGGCGTAGGTGTTGAGCAGGCGGGGCGCCCGCTCTGGATCGAGCACCTTGAGCGGGTGGGGGACGAAGGTGAGCACTACGGCGGTTCCCTGCAGCTCCCGGGCACGCTCGACGACCCGGCGGAAGATCTCCCGGTGGCCGAGGTGGACCCCGTCGAAGTTGCCGATGGTGACCACGGCACCGTCGACCGGCACCGTCAGCTCGGAAAGATCGCGGACGATACGCATCGGCTACTTTCTCCCGGGACGGCGGCGCGGCCGCCGCGGTGGCCGGGCCGCCGTCCCGATTCCGGCCAGCTCGAAGTCGATTTCGCGGCGCTCCAGACTGACCTTGGCCACCCGCACCCGCACCTCCTCGCCGACCTGGAAAATCCGGCGCCGGTGGCTGCCGACGAGGCGCTGGCGCTCTTCTTCATAGTGGTAAAAATCATCGCCGAGACTGGAGATATGGACCAATCCCTCGACAAAGTAGTCACGCAGTTCGACGAAGAAACCGAAGGGCTGCACCCCCGAAACCAGGCCGGCAAACTCTTCGCCGACCTTCCCCTCCATGAACTGCGCCTTTTTCAGAGCGACGATTTCCCGCTCGGCCTCCATCGCCCGGCGCTCCCGCTGCGAGGTGACTTCCGCCAGGTTCGGCAGTTCGCGCTGCCAGCGCTGCCGCTGGCGCCCGGTCATCCCTTTTCCGGTCAACGCCTGGCGCAGAATCCGGTGGACGACCAGATCCGGGTAGCGCCGGATCGGCGAGGTGAAGTGGCAGTAATACTCGGCCGCCAGGCCAAAGTGCCCGGCATTCTCTTCGGCGTAGCGGGCCTGCTTCATGCTCCGCAGCAGCAGCTGGTTGATCATCCGCTCTTCCGGCGCCCCTTCGAGGCTGGCAAGGAGCTGCTGCAGCCGGCGTGCGCCGCCGGGGCCGCCATCGAGGAGGATGCCGTGGTTGAAGTGGGCGACGAACTGCTGGAATGCGATCAGCTTGTCGAGGGTCGGGGCTTCGTGGATGCGATAGAGGAGCGGCACTTCGCGCCGGCTGAGGAATTCGGCGACCGCCTCGTTGGCGGCGAGCATGAATTCTTCGATGAGCCGGTGGGCGAGGGTCCGCTCGGCCCGAACGACATCCTCCGGCTCCCCCTTGAGGTTGAGGATGATCTCCGCCTCGGGAAGGTCGAAATCGAGGCTGCCGCGCTGGCGGCGCATGGCGGTCAGGCGTTCCGCGAGAGCGGCCATTTCCTGCAGGCGGGGGTAGAGTTCGGGGTGGCGGGCGATGACTGCCTCCTCCCGGTGCAACAGCATGTCGCGCACCTCACCGTAGGTCAGCCGCGCCGCGCTGCGCATCACTGCCGGGTAAAAGCGGCTGTCGAGCCGTACCCCCTGGCCATCGAAAAGAAGCTCGGCGACCAGGACCAGCCGGTCGACACCGGGGTTAAGGGAACAGATGCCATTGGAAAGGCGCTCCGGCAGCATCGGGATGCAGCGGTCGGGAAAGTAGACACTGGTCCCCCGCTCCAGCGCCTCGCGATCGAGGTCGCTCCCGGCCGGGACATAGTGGCCGACATCGGCAATCGCCACCCATAGCCGGGTCCTGCCGCCACTCTCGGCACGTACCGCGACGGCGTCGTCAAAATCGCGGGCATTGACGCCGTCGATGGTCACCAGCGGCAGCCCGCGTAAATCCTCGCGTCCGGCCAGTTCCTCGGCGGTAACCGTTTCCGGCACCGCCTCCGCCGCTGCCAGCGTCGCGGCGGCAAAGCGATGGGGGAGTCCATGCTGGTGGATCACGGTGAGCACTTCGACCTCGGGATCCCCGACCGGCCCCAGCACCTCGATGATCCGCCCCGCGGGGTTGCGGTTCTTGCCCGGATAGGCCTCGATGCGGGCGACCACCATCTCCCCGGGGCGGGCGCCGCCGGCGGCGTCGGCGGGGATCAGCAGGTCGGCGCCGAGGCGGGGGGCGACGGGGACGACAAAACCGAGCCGCTCTCCCCCCTCGAAGCGCCCAACCAGGGTGGTGTGCGCCCGCTCCAGAACTTCGACCACCCGCCCTTCGCGGCTGCCGCCGCGCCCCTGCCGTTCGACCCGCACCACCACCCGGTCCCCGTGCATCACCTCGCGCATGAAACGGGCCGGGACGAAGACATCGGCGCCGCCATCGGCCGGGGCGACGAAGCCGTAGCCGTCGCGGTGGGCCGAAACTTTGCCAGTGACCAGGTTGAGCTGGCGCGGCAAGGAAAAACGGTCCCCCTTGAGCTGGATCAGGGAACCGTCATGGACCATCGATTCGATCAGTTGCTTGGCCGCGCGACGATCGCTGGCGGAAAGTTCGAGGCCGGAGAGGATGTCACGCAGGGTCAGGGGCCGGCGGGCGCGGCTTTCGAGGAAGGCGATGATCGCGAGCGGGGTGACGGCCATGACGCGGGATACCCCCGGGATGGATGGGTCAATGGATTTCGCCTGGCCGGGCCCTGCCCGGCCAGAGGGCAATTATACCAGAGTCCGAAGATTCAGCCCGGCGCCACCCCGGCGCCACGGGCCCAGAGGTGGCGGCCGAACTTGAAGTAACCAAGGACGTTAAGCAGCCGGGCATCCTGAGCCGGGTCGAGGGTGAGGACCTTGCCGTTGAGCAGGGGCTGGAGATGCTTGGCGAGGACCGCGCCGCCGCCGCCGGTAATGACCATGGCGTCGATATCCCAGTCATCAACCCAGAGGCGGTCGACTTCGTTGGCGACGGTCGTGGCGAGCTGGGCGAAGACCTGTTCGGTCAGCTCGCGCAGGTCGTACTCCTTGCCACGAATCTTGATCGTCCCCTTTTCGACGGCTCCATAGAGCCGGTAGAGCTCGACATTGACATTGCTCTTTTCGCGCAGCTTGCCGGCGATCACGTTGAAGGCGCGGGCAATCCCCGAATCGGTGGTGCGGCTCCCCCGTTCCGAGTAGCGCATCTGGTCGGCGATGGTGTAGTCGCAGGTGCGGAAGCCGACATCGATGATGCCGATCTTCTCCTTGACCAGGCGCCGGTCGGCAATCTCGCCGAGGTCGTTGAGCATCAGGTTGAACATCGAACCGAAAGGCTGCGGGATGACCCGCACCTTGTTGATGTTGATACTCTTCTCCTGGCGTTTGCCGGCGGCATCGGTGAAGGCAACCTTGTGCTCTCCCTGCAGCACCTGGGCCAGCGAATCCTTGTGGTCCCGGTAGTAGCCGATGGGGAGCCCGGTCACCAGGTTGATCGGCAGGAAATTGCCGACCAGCCGGGCGGCGGCGGCGAGGGCGAGGGTCTTGGCGAACTGGCTGATGAACTGGGTCTGATCGAGGGTGAAAAAACGGACGTTGCTCTGGCGCTCGGCGAGTTCGCCGACGAAATAGGATTTGCCGTCGACTTCCACCTGCAGGTGCTCCTCGGCCGCCCCTTCACCGAGAACCGGTTCGCGGAACTGGATATCGGTCGCCTCACCGAGGACCGATTTGAAGATCAGGTTCTCCTTGCCGTTGCTGGCCTTGGTAAAACCGAAACCGATGTCGATACCGAGAATGTCCACACGCCCCTCCGGGAATCAAAAAGGTCTGAAAAGGATGTTCCACCGCAAACTGCGGCCCGGATCGCCCGGACCTTGGCGAAGATTCGGTTATTCCGCCGACTCGCCCGGCACGATCGGGTTGATCACCAGGCCGGAGAGGAGCTTGGGGTAGAAGTAGGTCGACTTCTGCGGCATCTTCTCCCCGGCATTGGCGACATCCCGGACCTCGGTCATGCGGGTCGGATTCATCAAAAAGGCGAGAGGGAATTCGCCGCTTAGCACCCGCTCGAAAGGCTCGTCGAAGTTCTTCACGTACTTGAGGTTGAGCTGCTGCTCCTGGGCCTCGACCGTGATCCCAAGCAGCCCTTCGAGAATCAGCCGGTGAAGGATGGACACGTCGAGGGTTTTCAGCGCCTTGGGTGCCTTTTCCGGGAAGAAGCGGTCCATCACCTTTTCATCCTTGAGGGTGAGAAGGAAACAGCGCTCGCCGCCGGCAAAGAGGCCGAGGGCGTGACCACCCGCCCCCTTGGCCGCAAGGAGCTGGCGAATCCGCTGCCGCTCCTCCGCCGATGCCGGGTCGCAGGGGACGGTTTCGATATCGAAGCTGTCGGCCAGGGACTCGACGAAAGGTTCGAGGCGGAAGTCGTTCAAATTGAAGATCAGCCGGTGGGTAGGGAAGATCTGCATCCCCTGGTCTTCCATGTTGGCAAAGTACATCAGGACATAGTTGAAAAGCTCCCGGCCGGTATAGCCGGGATGCTGGCCACGCATGTAGTCGCGGTAGTTAAGGGCGGTCTCATAGCGGTGATGGCCGTCGGCGATAAAGAGCGGCTTGGCGTCGAGGAGGTTTTGCGCTCGCGAGATGATGGCCGGGTCGGTGACCTGCCAGAGGCGATGGATCACCCCGTCATCGTCCCTGACTTCGATATCGGGCGCCCCCCCCCGCAACTCCCGGGTCAGGGCTTCGAGGACGCAGCAGCTGTCGGCGTAAAGGCTGAAGATCGGGCTGAAATTGGCGCTGCAGGCCTTGGTCAGATGCAGCCGGTCGGTCTTCGGCCCCGCCAGGGTCTTTTCGTGGGGCTTGACCACGCCGGAGGAAAAATCCTCCAGCCGGGTCAGGGCCATGAACCCCTTGCGCACGACCTGCTCCCCACTCTCGAGAAGATACTCCTGGTCGTAGAGGTAGAGGGACGGCGCGGCGTCCCGCAACAGGACACCCGACTCCTGCCAGGCCCTGAAATCGGCGGCAGCGCGGGTATAGCGATTGTCCCCCTCGTGGTCCCCGGTCCCGGTCCGGCCGAGGATCAGACGCACCACGTTGTGCGGGTCGCGGGCGTAGAGCTCCTCCTGCAGGGCCGGAGAGATGACGTCGTAAGGAGGCGCCATGACGCTGCCCGGCTGGGAAAGGCGCTTCAGGTCATAACGCAGGGCACGAAACGGGACAATCTTGGCCATAGGGAAAACCTCCGCGAATGGTCAGTGAGAACAAGTGCCGACTATACGGGAAAGGGCGGCGCTGGTTCAAGGGAAAAGCTCCCATCCGGCCCCGACCATGCAAAGTTTGCACTACTGGTGCTGAAATTGTTGCGTTCCCACAGGGTCCCGCCCCAGTCCGCTCGCTGCAAGAGGCCGAAGTATCAGGCGAATTCCAGCGTCCGAAGTTGGTTCGGTTTTTGCTTTTTATCCGGATACCAACACGTCCCCTCCGCCCCCTGGCGCCACATGCGGGGCGGGTAGCAAGGAGAATTGATCGATGACAGCAGCAACAACCAACCAACGCGGCTTCACCCTGCTGGAGGTTCTGGTGGCCCTCACCATCTTCGCCATCGGCCTGCTCGGGATCGCCGGCGTGCAGATCCGCGCCATGGAATACAACGCCGGCTCCAACACGCGTACCGTCGCCACCGCCATCGCCCAGGGGGTGCTCGAAGATGTGCTGACCCGCAGTGACACGGATGCGGTCTTCAAAGCTGACACTGTGGCTCCGATCGCCTTTGACCTCGGCGCCAATGCCCGGATTGACGGGGCCGGGGATTTTGCCGCCAGCTGGGAGGTCGAGACCAACGAGCCGGCGGCCCGCATCGCCAAGATCACTGTGACCGTCACCGGGCCGAAGCAACGGGTAGTTACCCTCGAAGGGTTCAAGAGGTTCTATTGATGAAATCTGCCGTAGTTAAAGTCACCCGCCAAAGGGGTTTCACCCTCCTCGAACTGCTGGTCGCCGTCGCCATCCTCGGCATTGCCCTGGTTGGAATGTACTCCCTCTACATGGGGATGCAGCGCACCACCTACAACCAGGAAGAGGTGGTCGATATCCAGCAGTCGCTGCGGGTCGCCCTCGATATCATCGGCCGCGACATCAAGATGGCCGGCCTGCTCGTCCCCACCGGCACCACCGGCATCGCCGCCAACTCCAACGCCACCACCCTGAATATCGAGACCGCTTCGGCCTACTACAACTTTGCCCAGGTCCGAGACGGGGTCGAAGTTACGGGTGGAACGGCAACGGCGGCATTGGCTGTGACTACGGCGGCCATGACCGACCTGTTCACCAAAGGCAACTGGGTGAGAGTGATCCGACCACAAAACGGCGACCAACCGGCCAATGTGGACTTGGAGGTAGACAGCGTTTTTCGCGGCGATGCAGACTATCCCGTAAACCCTCTCGCTGCGCCACCTACAATAACCATCAAGGGATGGCCCGCCACAGAATCTTTATTCCTGCCCGGCGACATCATCGCCCGCGTGACCCGTTCCGATCCCCCTAATCCTCCACCACCCGATCCGTCAACCATCTCCTGGACCCTCGCCGGCACCGATCTGGTGCGCAATGCCGACGGCCAGGGGAACGACCTGATCGCCGAGAATATCGTTGTACCCGACCCCCTCGACCCGAACGCTGTCCCCCTCTTCACCTACCAGCTCGATGACGGCAGCGAGGTCGCGCCCCTTGCCCCCAACGTCCTGACGGCGGCCCAGCTCGCCCGGGTCGTGGCGGTGCGGGTGACCATCACCGCCAATACGGTCAGCCAGCTCGACGGCACGGTCCGGCCGCGCAGCGTCGTCAGCGTCATCCGGTTGCGGAATTGATATCCGGCCCGAAACAGGAGTCAGCCACCATGATCCATGATCCGACCCGTAACGAATTGTCCCTGGCAACATTTGTCGGTCCGCTCGGCAACCAGCGCGGCATCGCCCTGATCGTGGCGATCTCCCTGCTGGCCATCATGAGCATCCTCGGCGCGATGCTCCTCAACACCTCGACCTCCGAAATCCAGCTCTCCGGGAACTACCGCAATTACCAGGAGGCCTTCTACGCCGCCGACCGGGCGGTCGAGTATTCAACCGAGGTAGTGGCGACCGGCTCCGGCTCTGTCGACCTCAACAAGGATTTCACCGCCGACGGCGTGACCCATTTCAGCGAGCAGGTTGCCACCGCCCGCTCCGGCCTCGCTATCGATAAGCCTGGTGACCCCCCACAAAATACCGTGGAATTTCTCTACAGCGGCACTACCCCGGTCGGTTCCGGCAGCGACGCCACGGTGCTCGAGGCCCGCAACTACGCCGTCCATGCCGTCGGCGTCGCCCCGTTCAATGCCAGCAACCCGTCCCGCCAGGGGATTCGCGCCCAGGTGGTCAGGATCGTACCCAAGTAAGGCGCTCTACGCCCTTTTGAAGGAGGCAACGATGAAAAAACTTCTCTCTTTGGCCCTGCTCATTCTCCTCGGGCTGCCCTTGGTCGCTTTGGCTGCGGAATACAAACCCGACCATATTTACGAGGGGATGTTCGTCAATAATCGAATCTACGAGCACAACAGAGTCTACGATATGTGGGACCCCGACCGAGATTACAAAACGGTCGATGCTTTCAAGTGCTCCCTGGCGCGCAATAATCTCCGACAGAAGGGGATCTGGACCGGCGTTGTCCTAAGCGACTACAACTGTGCTGACAATTTTGAGGCCCCCAGTCGGGCCACCGGCAACTACCTCAACTATCTTCAGACGGTTGCACCAGCAAAAAAACAACCCAAGAACACCCCTTAACCTGCGGGCGAACAGGAGGAAATTCCTATGAGAAGAACGAATATTCTGACACTGATCGCCTTTCTGGCCCTGGCAGCGACCGCCTGGGCCGGTCCCGACGACTTCATTGGTGACACTGCTATCTACGGCGGTGAGACCGCCACAGTGAAACCCAACGTCCTCATTATCTTCGACACCTCGGGGAGCATGAAGGAGCCGGCTAATATCCAGGTCTGCGAACCGGACTACGACGATGACGGGGTAATCGACAGCCAGGACAACTGCCCCAATGTGAAGAATCCAGACCAGAAGGACAGTAACAGCAATCGCATTGGAGATGCCTGCGAGCCAATTGGCGCATGTCCTGATTCAGATGGGGATGGTTATCCCGATGTCAGCGGCTGTCTTAATCCGAAGGACAACTGCGTCCATTCTGCCAATCCAGGGCAGGAGGACAGGGACAGTGATGGCATCGGCGATAGCTGTGACAATTGCCGGCGTAATTCCAATCCCGGGCAGGAAGATACGGACAATGATG
Organism: Desulfuromonas carbonis; assembly: GCF_054658035.1. Classification (NCBI taxonomy): domain Bacteria; kingdom Pseudomonadati; phylum Thermodesulfobacteriota; class Desulfuromonadia; order Desulfuromonadales; family Desulfuromonadaceae; genus Desulfuromonas; species Desulfuromonas carbonis. Next base: position 154,850 of record NZ_BAAHXR010000001.1, read on the forward strand.
GCATCGGTGATGCCTGCGACAACTGCAAGGACGTGTACAATCCAGGACAGGAAGACACGGACAGCAACAATATCGGCAACGCCTGTGAAACTACCGGCGGTGGCGACCCGGCACCGATTGGTGGCTATAACCCGGCCAAGACATACACTACACAACATAAGTATTGCGGAGAAAAGAAAAATAATTTTTGGGATGAAAACTGTATAAATGATGCAGTTTATTATTGCAAACAATCCGACTGGAACAACGGGATCTGCTCAGAATGGAAATACGTCTCAGATATTAATGGTGATGTAGATAACTTGAATGATCAATGCCCGAGCACTAGTGCCAACCCAATAGCCAACGGCACAATTGAAAATGCACTCAAGTCTCCAACGGGATATTTTGTCGGGAATTACAAATTCGACTCCGGAAAATGTATAGCTTCTGATTCAGTAAGAAGGTTTGTAACTGGTAATTGGATCATCTGGTACAACACGACTGCCAATGGTACAATCGCATTGTCACCAACCCAAACCGTTGTCACACCCGTGGTGGCTGCAACTCCCGACTTGTCGGCTGCCTTCACCAGTACTCCTACCGACGCCACGACTCCTGGCTTTGTCTGCACGACACCAGCAAACCAACCCTCTAAAAACACGGTTGCCCGGACGGTTGTCACCGACCTCATCAAGGGCACCACTGGTGTCAATTTCGGCCTGATGATTTTCGATACCAGCAACGAGGGAGGAGCACTGGTCACCCAAACCATCGGAGGGAAATCATTTACCAGCGAAATCAAAGACATGGCCGCAATCCACGTCGGGAGCATAACCAACAGGGATGCGTTACTGCAAGTTATTGACGGCCTCAAGGCAGAAAGCTATACGCCTCTGGCCGAGACCCTCTTTGAGGCCATGCGCTACTTCAAGGGCGAGAAGAGCGCGTTTCGCAGCAACACCTACACCTCGCCGATTACGGCGAGCTGTCAGCAAACCTACGTCATTCTCATCACCGACGGTATGCCGACGAAAGATAACAATGATGTTCTGAGAAGTATTTGTGGCAACGGTGATTGCGACAAGGATAGCAAGGACGTATCAACCGACAGCAGCGACTACCTCGACGATGTTGCAAAGTACATCCATGACATCGATCTTTCAGAAAAGTACGCCGGGACTCAGAACGCCTATACCTACACCATCGGCTTCGGCGCCATTGCCGCTGACAAGGCGGCGGTCAAACTCCTTGAAGATACTGCTGCCAACGGTGGGGGTGTGCCCTACCTCGCCTCCAACTACCAAAACCTCGCCAGTGCCTTGTCGACAATCATTGGCAAGATCCTCGAGGTCAACTCGGCCTTCGTGGCGCCGGTGGTGCCGACCAGCCCGGAAAACAAGACCTACAGCGGTGAGCGGGTCTACCTCGGCTTCTTCAAGCCGGTCGCCAACGGCGACTGGCGCGGCAACCTGAAGAAGTTCGGTCTCGTCAAGGGGGAGGTGGTCGACAAGACCGGTGCCGTGGCGACGGACGCCAACGGCAAGTTCGACCCCGATGCCATCTCCTTCTGGAGTGTCAACCCTGACGGCGGCAACGTGGACGAGGGGGGGGTCGGCGAACTCCTCGCCAAACGCGACCTGGTCAGTAATCCGCGCAAGATCTACACCATTACCGGCAACGGCACGGTCCTCAACCCGATCAAAAAAGACCTGACCTCGGCTGAAAATGCCGTTAAGCTGGATAACACCAAGCTGACAACCACCCTGCTGGGAGTCTCCGCCACCACTGACCGCGAAAAGATCATCCGCTACATCACCGGCTGGGACGCCTATGACCAGGATCTTGACGGCAATACTTCCGAGAAGCGCCCCTGGATTCTCGGCGACATCCTCCATTCCAAGCCGCTGATCCAGTCCTACAACAGCTACAGCCTTGCAGACGAAGGGACTTCGGCCAACAAGACCGTCATCTACGTCGGCAGCAACGACGGCCAGCTCCATGCCTTCAGCGACGCCACCGGCGAGGAGCTCTGGTCCTTCATCCCGCCGATTTTTCTCCCCAACCTCCAGCAGCTCGGGAACAATATCCACAACTATTTCATCGATGCGAGCCCGATCCCCTTCGTCTACGACGCCAATAACGATGGCACCATTGATGCGGTTGCCGGGGATAAGGTGATCATCCTCTTCGGCCTGCGCCGCGGCGCCGGCGTCGACACCCTCGATCCGACTCTGAATCGCGGCGCCTACTATGCGCTCGATGTCTCCGATCCGGCCAACCCTGCCCTCCTTTGGGAGCTGACCGGCAAGACCAGCGGTTTTGAAGAGCTGGGGGAGAGCTGGTCCGACCCGGTTGTCGGCAAGATGCGCCTCGGCGGCAGCGACCGCTTCGTGGCGATTATCGGCGCCGGTTACGACACCAACGAAGACCTGCGCTACGGCAGCACCCAGACCTTCCCGGACGGCATGGGTGCAACTACCGAAACTACTCTCAAGGCGAACGACTTCGGTGATGTCTTCAGTGTCGGAAGCAGCAAACAGTTCACCCCCAAGGGACGGGGAATCTACATCGTCGAGATCGGCCAAAGGGACTTGAGCAGCGGCAAGGTGAAATTCAACGACACACCGGTCAAGCTCTGGGGTTATACCGAAGCCTATGCCACTGCCAGCGGAACGGACAAGGCCAACATCCCGACCTACTCCTTCCCCTCTTCGGTAGCGGCCATCGACAGCAACTTCGACAGCTACATCGACGTCATCTACGCTGGCGACACCGGCGGCAACATGTGGCGCTTCCGCGTCGCCGACAAGGTTACCACCGGCAAGTGGACCGGGACCAAGGTATTCAGCGCCAATCCGAGCGACAAGCTGATCAGCGGCGATGACCCGCCCACCAACGGCCGGCGCATCCTCTACCCACCGTCCGTGGTCCTGGAACAGAAGTACAACGGTGTCTATTTCGGCACCGGCGACCGTGCCCATGCTCTCAACACCGGCGTCACCGACCGGCTCTATGCCTTCTATGACCGCGGTTTCTACGACAGCAGTTACGACACCACGGTGAAGACTGAGGCCAACCTGGTCAACGTCACCGAGGACAGCCTGCAAAGCGCCACCATGACCGCTCCCAACTGCAGCGATCCGACCGACACCTCGATCGAGTGCGTTCTCGAACGTCTCAACAGCCCGAAATACAGCGGCTGGTTCATCAAGCTCGACCAGAACAAGGGCGAAAAAGTCCTGGCCCCGGCGCTTGTGGTTTACGGCAAGGCCTATTACACCACCTTTACCCCCAACGCTGTCTCCGCCGACGTTGACCCCTGTCTGTCGGGGAATCTCGGCGTCAGCCGCCTCTACGTCGTCGACTACCTCACCGGCGAAGCAGTCCTCAACTTCTACGAGGCCAACGACAGCGAAAACACCTCCAACCTCAACAAGCGCGCCGGTATCGTCAACGTGGACGACAAAGGGGTTCTGTCTGCCTCCGGCACGGGCGCAATTTTCCGGCGGGAGGATCGCTCGCGGATTCTCGGCTCGGGGATTGCCTCGGGCGCGGTTATCGCCATCAAGGAAGACGGCACCTCGGCGGTCCTCATCGGTTGCGGCGGTGGTATCTGTACCGAAGAGCCGCCACCAAGCATGACTTCCTGGCAGATTTACTGGATGATGGAGTAACCCGTTGCGACTCTCATTGACCCTTGCGCTTCTGTCCGCCCTGTTGCTGGCCGCGGCCTGCGACCGGGGCGAACAGAAGCCTGCACCCGGGACCGGGGCGGAGAAATCCGCCCCGGTCAACAACCGTATGCTCGAACCGATCCCCGCCGCTACCGCGAACAATCAGGGGGGCGGGGAGCTCTCCATCCGGCTGATCCCGGAGCCATTGACCTCGGCCGACGGGGCGGAGGTGATGGTCAGCAATTGCCGCCAGGAGAGACGCTTTGCCTGGGAGGTCAATGGCCAGGAGGTTCCGGCAGCGACGGGACCACGCCTGGAGCGCGACTACTACCAGCGGGATGATGAAGTCGCGGTCCGGGTCGATTGCGGTCCGGCCAGGGCCAGCGTTTCCACCCGGGTCGTCAACGCCGCCCCGGTTATTTCCCGGCTCGGGTTCCAGGACCCGGTCATCATCGCCGGCAAGGAACTGGTCATCGTCCCTGAGACCAGCGATGTCGATGGTGACCCCGTCGAGGTCGAGTACCAGTGGCGGGTCGATGGCGAGGAGTTGCCGTGGGTGACCGGCCCGGTCCTGCCGGCCGAGTATCTCAAGCGGGATGCCCGCATCACCGTTACCGCCATCCCGAGCGACGGCAGGGACCAGGGGGAACCCTTTGTTGGTGGCAACCTCGTCGTCCCCAACGGCCCGCCCCACTTTACCTCAACCCCTCCCGCCGTGGTGCCGGACACCGGATTCCGCTACCAGGCCGAGGCCACGGACCCTGACAACGACCCGCTGACCTACCGTCTCGAAGAGGCCCCTCCGGGGATGCAGGTCGATGAAAAGACCGGCCTGATCGCCTGGGCCTTCCCGCCAGGGACCGCCGGTTCCTGGACCATCCGGGTTGTCGCCACAGACCCCGACGGCATGCAGGCCCGGCAGGAATTCTCCCTGACCCTGGCGAAACAGGAGTAAGCGCGTGGTAAGAACGGATAAAGGTTTTACTCTCATTGAGCTGATGGTCGTGGTCGCAGTACTTGGTGTGGTCGCGATCATCGCCATGCCCAACCTCAACAGCTGGCTGCGCAAATCCGACTACCGCGAAGCCGCTCAGGCGGCCCTCGGCGCCATGCACCGGGCGCGCGATCGGGCGATCAACGAGAACACCCCTTACCGGGTGGTCATCGACCTTCCCGGGCAGCGTTTTTCCCTCCAGAGCGGGAGTTACCCCGGACCGACCTGGCCCGCTCCTGGCGATGCCGAGTGGACCGATTTCACCCGTGCCGTCGTGGTGCGGGGAGGGGCTGCCTGCGACCTGACCGCTGAAACCATATACGATGTCAATTACTTTCCTAATGGCACCACCAAAGACGGCTTTTATGAAGGAACGGCCGACGAAGGACGAATCAATCTCTGTTTCTTTGCACCGGATGATCTGGTCACCCCACGTTTCCAGGTGGCGGTCGATTCCCCCATGACAGGACGGGCTTTTGTCAGGGATTAGCCCGCTCAGCTCCGTCCACCACCGAATCGGGCAAGGCGGTCTTTTTGCGGCTGCTTGCAGGTGGGCGCTCCTTCTTTACCTGCTTCTCCCCTCCGCAACGGCTGGTGCCAATCCGGCCAAGGTCTCTCTCGCCAGCCGCCTCGAAGCCGCCTCCCTGGAAATTCTGGTCGATGGTCACCTCGCCGGCAGCGGCTGGTTTGTCGCTTCCCAGGGGCTGGCGATCACCGCCGCCCACGTCGTCAGGGGAGGACGCCTGATCGAGGTTCGCTCCCCCGGCGGCGGTCGCCTCAGGGCGAAGCGCATTCGTGTCGATACTGGTCATGATCTCGCCCTGTTGCGGGTCGAACGGCGCGGTGGCCTCTTCCCGACTCTCGAACTGGCCTTGGCCCCTCCCACCAGTGGCACGCCGCTGGTCCTCTTCGGCACCGCCCTTTACCGCCACGGGCTACTCTTCCCGGGGAGTGTTGCCGGTGACCGGCTGACTTTCGAGTGGAACGTACAGAACCGCTGTTACACCGAAGCCCAGCCCGTCGCCGCCCAGGCGCCCAGGGGACTCTCCGGCGGCCCCTGGACCAACCTCGCAGGAGAGGTCGTCGGGGTACAGAGTTCTGTCATGTCGGGAACGGGGGGAATGAGCGGGATTGCCTTCATGAGCCCGGTGACGGCGGTCCAGGAGCTGCTGGATGGGCAGGCAACGGCGGCCACCCTCGGTGGCATTTATGCCGAGAGCTGGGAACCGTCCCGCCGGTCCGCGGAAAGCGGTGCGGCAGGGAGTACCGGAATCAGGGTCCTGGAAGTGTTGGGCGCTGGGCCCCTGGCCGAGGCCGGAGTCGAGCCGGGTGAATTGATCGTCACTCTGGACGGGAGACCGCTTGAATTGCGGGATGAGCTTCTCGGCCGGGTGCGCGGCAAGGCTCCGGGAGAGCCGGTGACCCTGGGCGTCGTCAATTCACATGGCGAACGCCGGCAGGTTGTGGTGACCCTGGCCGACTGTAATCGCCGTTAAGAATTCAGTCGAGACCGTATTCCTTGATCTTGTAAAGCAGGGCACGCAGGCTGATTTCAAGCAGCCGGGCAGCCTGGGTACGATTGCCACCGGTCTCTTGCAGGGCCTTGGTGATGTACTCGATCTCCAGGCGCCGCGCCGCCTTCTTCAGGGAAAAGTCCCCCTCCAGGGCGCGCGGATGACGCCGTGCCTCCTCCGGCAACGCCGCCACCACCAGCTCCCCGCGCGGACTGAAGATCATCGCCTTTTCCAGCACATTGCGCAGCTCACGGACATTCCCCGGCCAGGCATAGGCCGATAGCCTGGCGCTCGATTCCGCATCGAGGAGTGGCGCCTGCCGACCCTCCCGCAGCGCGATCTCTTCGAGGAAATGACGGGCCAGCAGCGGGATGTCGGCCGGGCGCTCGCGCAGGGGCGGCAACCCCAGTTCGACCACCGCCAGCCGGTAATAGAGGTCGCTGCGAAACCTGTTTTCGTCTATGGCGTCGCGCAGGTCAACGGCACTGGCCGCGACCACCCGGGTATCCACCGGTCGTGACTTGGTGGAACCGACCGGCCGGACTTCCCCCTCCTGCAGCACCCGCAGCAGTTTCGGCTGCAGGTCGAGGGGAAGTTCGGCGATCTCGTCGAGGAAGAGAGTACCGCCGCTGGCGGCGGCGAAAATCCCCTCCTTGGTGCGGTCGGCGCCGGTAAAGGCGCCCTTGACGTGACCGAAGAGTTCGCTCTCGAGAATGCCGGCGCCGATGGCGCTGCAATTGATGGCAAGGAACGGCCCTTGCCGCCGGGGGCTCTCACTGTGCAGGGCGCGTGCAATCAATTCCTTGCCGGTCCCGGTCTCACCGCTGATCAGTACCGGCGAGTCGCTGGCGGCGACCCGGCGCACCGTATCGAGGACCTTGCGCATCTGCGGGCTGGTGCAGACGATATCCTCGATGGAAAACTGCCCCTCGCGTTTGGCCAGGACTTCCTTGAGCTGGAGGTTCTCCCGCTTCAGGCGCAGGCGCTCTTCTGCCTTGCGCAGGGTGAGGGTCACCTCGTCGGGCTTGAAGGGCTTGGAAATATAGTCGTAGGCCCCGAGTTTCATGCATTCGATCGCCGTATCGACCGTGCCGTAGGCGCTCATCATGATAATGCAGAGGGCGATCCGCCGTTGCGCCACCTCGCGCAGGAAGGCACGCCCATCCATCTCGGGCATGCGGATGTCGCACAGGGCGAGCTCGAAGGGCTCCTGTTCAAGAAGTTCCAGCGCCTGACTTCCGCTCGCCGCTTCGCTGATCTGGAAATCCTCCTTCTCCAGCACCAGCCGCAACATGTGGCGCATCGCGGGCTCATCGTCAATGATCAACAGCTTCTTCATCGGGCCTGTCATGACGCCTCCGGCTCCATCGCTCGCAATTTCAGGACAAAACGGCTCCCCTGCCCCGGGGTCGACTCGACATCGATGGTCCCACCGGCCTCTTCGAGAATCCGGTGGCAAACCGCCAGTCCCAGGCCCCGCCCCTTGTCCGGCGCCTTGGTGGTGAAAAAAGGATCAAAAATCTTCGAGACCTCTTCCGCTGTCATACCACACCCCTGGTCGGCCACCGCCAGCCAGACCCAGCCGTCGCTGGTGCCGCCGCTGAGCTGAATCACCCCGCCGGGGGTTGACGCATCGACGGCGTTGAGGACCAGGTTGATCACCACCTGCAACAGTTTATGGGGGGCCGCGTGCACGGGGGGCAGCTGTTGCGGCAGAGCGCTGGTGTCGAGGGTGACATCACGCAGGGCGTGCTGCAGGGTAAGCCGCTCCAGCCCTCCCCTTGCCAGATCGGCGAGATCGACCGCTTCCAGAATGCCACCGGGCGGCGCCGCGTAATCGAGCAGGTCCCTGACCAGGCGATCGATGCGGCCGACTTCGCCGAGGGCATGTCCGAGGATCTCCCGCGACCGGCCGGAGCGCTCCTCCCCTTTGAGAATCTCCAGGTAACCGACGACGGCGCCGAGGGGATTGCCGATCTCGTGGGCCATGCCGGCGGCAAGGTGCCCCACCGAGGCCATCTTTTCCGAGCGGATCAGGTCATGGCGCGTCTGCGACAGGGCGGCGTTGCTCTCCTGCAGCAGGCGGTTGCGCTGTTCCAGGTCGTTGCGACTCTCCTGCAGCGCTGCCAGCATTTCATTGAAGGAGTCGGCCAGGGCGGCAATCTCTTCGGGTCCGGTCGCCTCCAGACGCTGATCAAGGTTGCCGGCGGCGGCCTGTCGGGTCGATTCCATCAGGCTGCGGACCGGTCGCACGACGTTGCGCTCGAGCAGGGAAAAGCCGAAAAGAACCAGGACCGTGCCGTAACAGAGGACGTAAAGCAGCACCAGCTGATGGGTCTTTACCAGCCGCTGCCGGATATCCTCCAGGGTGAACTGAACCTGCAGCGCCCCGATAAACTTCCCCGCCGCAAAGCCCCCCCCGGTCACGGTCACATCGACCGGCTCCCGGGAGTAAAAGGGGAGCAGCAGCCCCTGGTAGCGCACCCGGACCAGCGGCTCCCCCTCCAGGCGACTCAGCTGGAGATCGGCGCTCGTGCCAAGCGGGCTGCCGCCAGCACTGAAGGCCGCGACCTCCTGCAGACGGCTGTCGACAATCTGCCAGCTCACCAGGGCCGGGTCGACACCAAGCCGCCGCAACAAAGCCTCGGCGCTGACGAGCCGGGATGTCCCCGGGCCCGCGTAATCGGGGACAGAAGCGACACCGGTTGCCAGGCTCACCACCGATCGCGCGCGGGAGACCCGTTCGGCGAGGAGTTCCTTCTCGGTCATCTTCAGCAGCAGAAAACTGCCCAGCAGCAGCGCTGCACCGACCAGCAGAATGATATTGAGGATTATTTCGAGGCGCAGCCCGGTTTTCCGGCTCATCGGCGTTTGAACGTCCCCATGGTGCGAATTGTATTCGGCCTAGCGGGTTGCGGCAAAGATAGCACAGCCCGACCTCCCTGTGAAGTCGTGATAATCAAGAGAAGTCCACGACTTAGCACGCACGTGGCAAAACCTTGGCAAACGGTGGCAATTCGCGTCGGGAAGTGCTAGCATGGCGCGGTCAATTTTCTTCCCCGGAGGTGGTCCCATGGCCCGAATCCCCGTCGTCGACCAGGACAGCTGCATCAGCTGCGAAGTCTGCACCCACATCTGCCCCGAGGTCTTTCGCATGACCGGGGGAGAGGGGCACGAGCATACCCACGGTGAACACAAGTCGGAGGTTTACAATCCGACCGGCGCCCCCGAGGCGATCATCGAACAGGCGATGGATGCCTGCCCCGCCGCCTGCATCTACTGGCAGGACTGACAGCGGAAATCCGCGTGCTGCCATCTGCTGCCTGACCGCGTGAACTTTTCCCGCAACATCCGCCTCCTCTACCTCTTCTCGGCGTTGAAGATGGCCCTCTTTCCGATGGCCATCATCACCCTCTTCTGGAAAGACCGGATCGGCCTCTCCCTGGCCGAAATCCTGCTGCTGCAGGGCTGTTTCTCCCTCGCCACCCTGCTGCTCGAATACCCCTCCGGTTACCTCGCCGACCGTCTCGGCTACCGCTACACCCTGAGCCTCGCCGCCGCCATCGGCATCGCCGGCTGGAGTCTCTATACCGTGGCCGCCTCCTTTGCCGCGGTGCTGGCGGCGGAGCTGCTCCTCGGCTGCTCCTATGCCTTCATCAGCGGCTCCGACAGCGCGCTCCTCTTCGAAACCCTGCGGACGCAGCAGCGGGAGGAGGAGTATGCCCGTTTTGATGGCCGTATGACCGGCTGGGGCCAGGGGGGCGAGGCGTTCGCGGCTCTCTTTGCCGGGCTTCTCTACGCCTGGCAGCCCCTCAGCCCGTTCCTGCTGCAAATCGCTGTCTGGGGGATTGCGTGGCTGGTGACCCGGTCACTGCGGGAGCCGCCCTTCCAGGCTGCTGCCCCAGGGTCGTCCCATCTGGGGGCGGCGCTGCGCACCTGCCGCTATGCGCTCCTGGAAAACCGCCGTTTGCGCGCCACCCTCCTCTTTTCCATGGTCCTCGGCGTCGCTTCCTTCTACCCGGTCTGGCTGATCCAGCCCTTCATGCAGGAGTGCAACGTCCCCCTCGCCTGGTTCGGTCCGATCTGGGCGGCGGCCAACCTGACGGTTGCTCTCTTCTCCTTCGCCGGCCAGCGCTTTCATTTCCAGCTCGGTGAGCGCGGACTCTTCCTGCTCTACCTCGGACTGATTCTCGCCGGCTACCTCGGCCTCGGGCTGACCCACGCCCTCTGGTCCTTTGCCTGCTACTTCCTCCTCACTGCCATGCGCGGGCTCCAGGGTCCCCTGTTGCGCCACCACCTGCAACGGGACAGCACCCGGGAGAACCGGGCGAGTATCCTCTCCCTCAAGTCCCTCGGCTTTCGCCTCCTCTTTGTCGTCACCGGGCCGCCGATCGGCTGGCTCGCCGATCGTTATGGGCTCAGCTCCACCTTCCTGTTGGTCGGCCTGCTGCTGGTCCTGGCGCTGATTCCGCTCGGGGCCACCTTTTTAACCACCCGTCCGGCCGCCCCCTGAAACAAACAGCCCCGGGGGTGGCTTGCGCCGCCCCCCGGGGCTGAGTCAAAAGCGGTAGAAGTTGGCCACCGGGCACCGCCGGCGAAGCAGGCCGGCTTGTGCTATTATTACCCTGTTCTCATCCCCGGCGAGGAGCTCTGCATGAAACCCCTGCGCGGCCTTTTTCTGTTCCTGCTCACCTCGTTACTGCTGGCCGCAACCGGCTGCGGCCGACCGGCCAAGACTCCGGAAACGAAAGGCCGCATCGGCTACGAGATCGACGCGACCCTCGGTTTTGCCATTGAACACCCGCAGAGCTGGATACGCAGCGTCCAGCCCGACCGCAACCGGCAATTGCCGACGGTCAGCTGGAGCGCACCCGGCGCCAGTCCGACAGCCCGCCTGGACGTGACCTCCCTGGCAACCGGTGAAGCGATCGGTGGCTTCGACCGTCTTTTCGCCCTCTTCCGGGCCGCTCACCCCGACTTTACCCTGACGGCACGCGAACCGGTTGAGCTGGAGGCGCCGGCGGAGAAGATCTCCGGCGCGACCCCGGAGCGCTCCTTTGAGGTCGCTTTGATCACCGGCCGCAGCCGCGCCTTCATCCTCGCCTTTTCGGCACCGCAAGAGGAGTTTGCCGAACAGCGCAAGATTTTCCAGGGGATGCTCGATTCCTTCAGGATTCTCCCCTGACCAGGCGGCGCGCCGCCCGCCGGGCCCGGGCTCCTTCCAGCAGCGCATAGAGGACCGGCACCACCACCAGGGTCAGCAGCGTCGCCACCGCCAGGCCGAAGATAACAGCCACCGCCATCGGTCCCCACCACTGGGCCGACTCCCCGCCAATCTCCCAGCTGAAACTCTTGAAATCGAAGCTCACTCCGACGGCCATCGGCAACAGGCCGAGGATCGTCGTCACCGCCGTCAGCATCACCGGCCGGAAGCGTACCAGGCCGGCCCGCACCAGGGCGTCCTGCAACTCCAGCCCCTGGCCGCGCAGCTGGTTGATGTAGTCGATCAGGACGATGGCGTTGTTGACGACCACCCCGGCGAGGGAGATCACCCCGATCCCGGTCATGATGATGCCGAAAGGGGTCGCGGTGAGGAGCAGGCCGAGGAAGACTCCGGAGAGGGAGAGGACGACCGAGGTCATGACGATGAAGGTCTGGCCGAGGGAATTGAACTGGGTCACCAGGACCAGAACAATGAGGAAGAGGGCGGCAATAAATGCCTTGGCGAGAAAGGCCGAGGCCTTCTGCTGCTCTTCCTGCTCGCCGGAGAAGTTGATCTTGTAACCGGCGGGGAGGGCCAAGCCGGCGAGACGGGCCTGGACCTCCTGCAGCACCTCGTTGCTGTTGCGGCCGAAGGTGTTGGCGGTGAGGGTCACCACCCGCTTCTGGTCGAGGTGGCGGATCGAACCGAAGCCGGTGGCGAGTTCGATGCGGGCGACGCTGGAGAGGGGGACCGGACCGCCGCTGCGGGAGGGGACCAGCAGGTTTTCGATATCCGCCGTCCCCTGGCGGCGCGCGGCGGGGAGACGGGCGACGATGTCGTACTCATCCTTCCCCTCGCGGTAGACCCCGAGCTTGCTGCCGCTGATCGCCGCCTTGACCGTATTGGAAATGGCGGCGGTCGACAGGCCGAGGAGGGTCGCCTTCTCGCGATCGACCAGCACCCGGATCTCGGGCTTGGCCTTGGTCAGGTCATCCTTGAGATCGACCAGTCCCGGCACCTCCTCAATCAGCCCCTTGGCCTGGTCGGCCAGCAGGCCGAGGGTGACGATATCCTCGCCGCTGAGCTCAATGCTGACCGGCGCGCCGGTCGGGGGGCCTTCCTTCTGTTTTTCCACCTTGAGTTCGGCACCGGAGAGTTTCGCCACCTGGGCGCGAATGCGCCCCAACACCCGGTTGGAGTCCTCGCGGCGGGAAGCCCGCTCGACGAAGTTGAGTGAAATCTTGCTCTGGTTGGCCGGGCTGCTGCCGTCGCCGCCGGCCTCGGCGCTCGCCGAGACCCCGACCTCGGCGATGGAGAATTCGATATCCGGCTCGTTGCGAGTAACGGCTTCGACCGCCCGGGCCAGAGCGTCGGAGGTTTCGAGATTGGCCCCTTCCGGCGCCTGGATCTCGACGTAGGCGTTGTTCGGCTCGGTATCGGGAAAGAGTTCGACGCCATGCCCCATCAGGCCATAGACGCCGCTGATCGTCACCAGGAAGAAGAGGGCGACGAAAACAGTCAGGGCGCGGTGCGCGAGGGCAACTTCGAGGGTGCGTTGGTAGGCGCGCAACAGCCAGGGATCCACAGTCGGTCCCCCCTTGCTGCCCGGGCGCAGGGTCATGAAGTTGGCGCAGATCACCGGGTTGATCACCAGGGCGACGAAGAGCGAGGCGGTCAGGGTGATGATCAGGGTGATCGGCAGAAACTTCATGAACTCACCCATGATCCCCGGCCAGAAGATCATCGGCAGGAAGGCGCAGAGGGTGGTCAGGGTCGAGCTGATCACCGGCCAGCCGACCTCGCTCACCGCCATGCGCGCGGCGGCGGTGCGGTCGGCCCCCTCCTGCACGTGGCGGTAGATGTTCTCGACGATGACGATGGCGTTGTCGACCAGCATCCCCAGCGCCAGGATCAGGCTGAAGAGGACCACCATGTTGAGGGTGATGCCAAAGGCCTGCAGAACGACAAAGGAGAGTAGCATCGAGAAGGGGATCGCCAGGGCGACGAAGATCGAGTTCATCACGCCGAGGAAGAGGAAAATCACCGCCACTACCAGGATCAGCCCGGTGAGGATATTGTTCTCCAGCTCCGAGACCATGCGCCGGATGTCCTTCGACTGGTTCATGGTCACCGCCAGCTCGATCCCGGGGGGGAGCTGGTCGCGGGCGGCCGAGAGGAGGGCGAAGACCTGGTCGGCGACGGCGATGATATTCTCCCCGGTGCGCTTCTTCACCGCCAGGGTGACGCTCTGGTTGCCGTTGAGACGGGCGTAGCTCTGCCGGTCCTCGAAGGTGTCCCGGACCGTCGCCACATCCTTGAAGTAGATCGGCCTGCCGTCACGGGCCACCAGCACCAGGTTGTCGATGATGGCGGGATCGGTGAATTCGCCGGGGACGCGCAGCAGGTACTTGCCGCGGCCGATGTCGATGCTGCCGCCGGGGATGTTGACGTTCTCCTGGCTGATGGCGGCAAGGATCTCGGTAAAGGAGAGCTGGTAGGCGGCCATCCGTTCCGGATCGAATTCGACCCGGATCTGCCGTTCCCGCCCGCCGGTCAGGACGACGTCGAGGACCCCGGGGATCTCCTCGATGCGGTCCTGCAACTCTTCGCCGACCCCCTTGAGGACCGCCTCGTTGACGTCGCCGGAGACCGCCACCATCAGGATCGGGAACTCGCTGAAGTTGATCTCGAGGATCGAGGGATCGTTCTCCAGGTCGTCGGGGAGATCCCCCTTCGCCTGGTCGACCTTGTCCCGCACCCACTGCAGGGCGTTGTCGATGTCGACCTTCGGGTTGAACTCGATGGTGATCATCGACGACCCCTCGGCGGAGACCGAGCGGATCTTTTCGACATCCTTGAGCCCCTTGAGCTTGCGTTCGATGGGGCGGGTGATGAGGGTTTCGATATCGGCGGGCGCGACCCCTTCATAGGAGGTGACGACCAGCACGTAGGGGATGGTGATGTCCGGCGTCGACTCCCGGGGGAGGGTCAGGTAGCTGTAAAGTCCGGCGACGATCGCGAAGAACATCAGGGTGAAGACGGTACTGCGATGGCCGATGGCGGCGTTGGAGAGGAGCATGCTGGTCTACTCCTCGACAGCGACGACGGCGACCACGGCGCCGTCGGCAAGGAGCTGCTGGCCGCTGACGATCACCCGCTCGCCACCTTCCAAACCGGTGTCGATGACCGCCTGCTGGCCGACCACCGCCAGGATGGTCACCTCGCGGCGCCGGGCGATGCCCCCCTCTTCGACGAAGACCAGGCGCGTCGCCTCCCGTTCCAGCAGCGCGTAGAGCGGAACCGCCAGGACCTGGTCGAGGGTCCGGCGCAAAAAGGTGGCACGAACAATCATGCCCGGACGCCAGTCGCCGGCCGGGTTGGCGACTTCCACGGTGGTGCGATAGGTGCGGGTCGCCGGATCGGGGTTGTAGGCGATATGGCGAATCGTGCCGGAACGCGCCCCCGGCGCCGTGCCGTTCAACACCGCGGGCTGGACCGTCACCGTCTGGCCGACGCGGACAAAAGGGACATCCTTTTCCGGCAGGTCGATCTGAACCTTGAGCCGGTCAACCTGGACCACCCGCGCCACCGGTGTCCCCTCGGCCACGTACTCGCCCCGCTCCACCAGGCGCCGGTCAAGAATTCCCGGCACCGGGCAGCTGATCGAACTCTTCGCCAGGGCGACCTGGCTGCGCTGCAGGGCCGCAGCGGCGACGGCATAGGAGCTTGCCGCGGAGTCGAGCTCCTGCTGGCTGGCGAAGCCGTCGCCGTGCAGCTGCCGCACCCGGTCGAGCTGCTTGCCGAGCAGATCGCAATCGGCCCGGGCCTGGTCGAGATTGGCCTTGGCCGTCTCCGGGTCGATGCGCAGGATTTCGGCGCCGGCGGCGAGCCGTGCTCCCTCCTCCGGACCGGTCCAGCGCACCGCGCCGGCCAGCTCGGCGGCCAGAGTCAGGTCCTGCCAGGCTTCGAGACTCCCCGGCAGGGTGAAGGTCTCGGCCAGGTCACTCCTCTTGACCGTTGCGACCTTGACGTTGACGACCTTTTCCGGTGCCCTGGCGCTGGCGGCGACGGGTGCGGCGCCATCGTCGCGGCTGCAGCCGGCCAGGGTGAGCAGGACAAGGAGACAGCTCCCGATCAACAGGTGAGATTTCATGACAGGTCCTTTGCTGTTGCAAAACGGTCAGCCGGCCGCAGCCCGAGGCCGTTGAGGGTCTGGAGCAGGACGGTTCGCAGGGAATTCTCGACCTCGTCTTCACTGGTCAGGTAACCGGTATACCAGCCCGACAGGGCGACCAGATAGAGGGCGTAGAGGTGGGCAGCGGTCAGAAACGGATCGTAACCCGGGGCGATTTCGCCGCGGGCACACGCCGCAGCGAGGAGTTCACCGAGGGCGGCCAGGTAGCGGGCATCGAGATCCCGGGCTCGCCCGGATGCGGTCGCCGCCGGGAAGGCCATCTCCCGGACCAGGATGCGGCCGAATTCGCGATTTCTGGTGACATAGCGAAACTGGGCCAAAAAGAGGTTCAGCAGCCGGTCGACCAGGGGCGCAGCTGGGTCCCCCTCCTCGGCCAGGGAGCGAAAGATGAATTCGAGCTCGTCTTCGCAAAAAGCGAGGAAGATCTCCTCCTTGGTGCGGAAGTAGCCGTAAATCGTCCCCTTGCCGATGCCGGCGGTCCGGGCGAGGTCGCCGATGCTGGTGCGCTCGAAGCCGCGGGCGGCAAAGAGTTCCACTGCCGCCGCCAGGATCGCTTGCCGTGTCGATCGCTTCTTGGTCTCCCGCAACCCGCTCATGGGACTCCTTTCGGTTCAACAGGGCCGCATGATATAGTTGCCATGAAACGCCGTCAATAAATTTCCGACCGCGGTCGACTTTTTGGACACTGTTTTATTTCAACTACTTGGAGCTACATTGGATCCGATAAAACTGCTGGAGAAATTCTACCCGCCGGGAACCCTGGCCCACCGCGCGCTGTTGAGGCACAGTCAGCGGGTCGCCGCCCATGCCGTTACCGTAGCGCGCCACCTGGCCGCGACCGTTGCGGTCGATGTCCAATTCGTCGAGGAGGCGGCGCTCCTCCATGATATCGGCATCCTCCACACCGATGCCCCGGAGATCGGCTGCTTCGGCTCCCTCCCCTATCTCGCCCACGCCAGCATGGGGCGGGAAATGCTCGAAGCCGAAGGGCTGCCACGCCATGCCCTGGTCTGCGAGCGCCACGTCGGGGTCGGCCTGACCGCGGCGGAAATCATCGCCCTCAGGCTTCCGCTGCCGCCCCGGGAGATGCTGCCGCTGACCCTCGAAGAAGAGATCGTCGCCTACGCCGATCTCTTCTATTCCAAGAACCCCGTCGAGCAGGACCGCCCGCGGCCGGTCGCCGAGGTCCGCGCCAAGCTGGCCGGGTACGGGGCCGAAAAGGTCACCGTCTTCGATCGCTGGCACGCCCGCTTCACCGCCTGATCCGGCACCGGGAGAAGGGAAGGTTTCCTGGCAGCGGGGGGCCCGCCGGGCATTGCATCTGCTAGAATTGGGACATGGAAAACTGGCTGATCAACCTCTTCGACTGGCTCCCCGATGGCTGGCGCTACTGCCTGCTGCTGGGGCTGGTCGCCTTTTTCGAGTCGCTGCCGGCCGTCGGCCTGCTGGTCCCGGGGAGCACCCTGATCCTCTTTGCCGGCTTTCTCGCCCTGCACGGCAAGGGGGCGATTGCCGCGGTCATCGTCTGTTCCGCCATCGGCGCCATCCTCGGCGATCTTTGCAGCTACTGGCTCGGCGCCCGCTCCGGCGTCGCCCTGCTGCAGTCGCCGCTGCTGCGGCGCCGCCTGGAGCTGGTCCGCCAGGCCGAACTCTTCTTCTCCGCCCATGGCGGCAAAAGCGTCTTCTTTGCCCGCTTTGTCGGGCCGGTACGCGGCCTCGTCCCCTTCATCGCTGGCTGCACCCAGATGCGTCCCGGCCTGATGACCGGCTACGTTCTCATCAGCGGCGTCCTCTGGGGCCTGGCCTATCCCGGCCTCGGCTATCTCGCCGGGGCGAGCTGGCAGCGGGTTGAGCTCTGGAGCGGCCGGTTCAGCCTGCTCATTGGCCTGTTGCTGGCGGTGACGGTACTGGCCGTATGGGGGCGCCGGAAGCTGGCGAAAAGACGGGAGCGGGGCGGGAGGAAAGCGTTGCACGGCGGCAAAAATTCACCTAAGATGCCAGCTGCCGAACCACCAGCCAAGGACGACCGCTGATGAATCTACGCCTGCCGGCCGAATGGGAGGAGCAGGATGGTATCCTCCTCGCCTGGCCCCATCCTGACAGTGACTGGGCCCCCTGGCTCTTTGATGTGGAGCCGGTCTTTATCGCCATCGCCGCCGCCGCCAGCCGTTACTGCCAGGTCCTGATCGTGGCGCCGCAACCCGGGCTGATTCCTGCCCGCCTCGAGGATGCCGGGGCGCGCATGGAGCGGCTGCGCCTCGCCACCCTGCCGACCAACGACACCTGGGCCCGGGATTTCGGTCCGATCACCGTCCTGGCGGAGGGGAAACCGCTCCTTCTCGATTTCGGTTTCAATGGCTGGGGGCTAAAGTTCCCGGCCGACCGCGACAACCAGGTCACCCGCCGCCTTGCCGAAGCCGGCTATTTCGGCCAACTGGAGCGCCGGGTACCGGGGCTGGTCCTCGAGGGGGGGAGCATCGAAAGCGACGGCAATGGTCTGTTTCTGACCACTGCCGAATGTCTGCTCGGTCCCAACCGCAACCCGCACCTCGACCGGCAGGGGCTGGAAGGGGAGTTGCAACGCTGGCTCGGCGCCAGTCACATCCTCTGGCTCGAGAACGGCTACCTGGCCGGCGACGACACCGATTCCCATATCGACACCCTGGCCCGGCTCTGTCCGGACAACACCATCGTCTATGTCAGCTGCCCCGACCCCGAGGACGAACACCATGCCGCCCTCGGCCGCATGGCGATGGAGCTCCAGCACCTGCGCAACGCCGCCGGCGAACCGTTCCGCCTCCTCGCCCTCCCCTGGCCGCAACCGATCTACGATGCGGCCGGAAACCGGCTGCCGGCGACCTATGCCAACTTCCTGGTGCTCAACGGCGCGGTGCTGGTGCCGACCTACGCCGACCCGGCCGACGCGGTTGCCCTCGCCATCATCGGCCAGGCCTTTCCCGGGCGGGATGTCATCGGCATCGACTGCCGGCCGCTGCTGCTGCAGCACGGCTCGCTCCATTGCGTGACGATGCAGCTCCCGGCAGGGGTACTGGCGAAGGGATAAAGACCAGGATTGGACCTCTTGGTCCTATCGGTCCGATAGTCCTATTTCACGAGGTGAACCCGATGACCAACCGCGAACTCACCATTGGCCTGGTTCAGCACGCCTGCGGCGATGACCGCGCCGCCAATATCGCGCGCAGCATCAGCGGCATCCGCGCCGCTGCCGAGCGGGGCGCCCGGCTGGTGGTGCTGCAGGAGTTGCATACCGGCCGCTATTTCTGCCAGAGCGAAGCGACCGAACTCTTCGATCAGGCCGAACCGATCCCCGGTCCATCGACGGAAGCCTTCGGCGCTGTCGCCCGGGAACTCGGGGTGGTGATCGTCACCTCTCTCTTCGAGCGCCGCGCCCCCGGGCTCTGCCACAACACCGCGGTGGTGCTGGAGGCGGACGGCTCCATCGCCGGCCGCTACCGCAAGATGCACATCCCCGACGACCCGGGCTACTACGAAAAGTTCTACTTCACCCCCGGCGATCTCGGTTTCACCCCGGTCGACACTTCCATCGGCCGTCTCGGGGTGCTGGTCTGTTGGGACCAGTGGTACCCGGAAGCGGCCCGCCTGATGGCCCTGGCCGGCGCCGAGCTTCTCATCTATCCCACCGCCATCGGCTATGACCCCGACGATAGCGACGATGAAAAGCTGCGCCAGCGCGAGGCCTGGATCATCGTCCAGCGCGGCCATGCCGTCGCCAACGGCCTGCCGCTGGTGGCCGTCAACCGCGTCGGCTTCGAACCCGACCCGGGCGGCGGGGCCGGCGCCCGCTTCTGGGGGAACAGCTTCGTCGCCGGCCCGCAGGGAGAGTTCCTCGCCCGCGCCACCGAGGACGAAGAGGCCGTTCTAACCGTCAGCGTCGATCTCGGACGGAGTGAAACCGTGCGCCGCATCTGGCCCTTCCTCCGGGATCGTCGCATCGATGCCTATGGCGACCTGCTCCGGCGCTACCGTGACTGATCCAGCGAACCTGCCACCCCTCCCCGCCACGGTGCCGCAACGGGGAAACCGGCTGAGCCGCGCTCTCGGACGGTTCGCCATGCGCCGGCTCGGCTGGCGCCTGGCCGGCCCCTTTCCCGAGCAGTCGAAGCTGGTGGTGGTTGTCGCCCCCCACACCTCCAACTGGGACTTCATTGTCGGGATTGCTCTCGTCTTCGCGACCGGGCTCCATGCCAACTGGCTCGCCAAGCATGTCTTTTTTCGCCCCCCCCTCGGCCTCCTCGCCCGCTGGCTGGGCGGCATTGCGGTCGATCGCAGCAAGCGCAACGACCTCGTCGAGCAGACCACCGCGATCTTTCGCCAGCGCGAGCGGATCTGGCTCGGCATCACCCCCGAGGGGACCCGCAAGAAGGTCGAACGCTGGAAGAGCGGCTTCTGGCACATCGCCAAGGCCGCCGGCGTGCCGATTGCCCTTTGTTATTTCGACTACCGGAAACGGGAGATCGGCTTCGGGCCGCTGCTGCTGCCGGGTGAGAATTACGAGGCCGACCTCGCCCGCATCCAGGCCTTCTACGCCGACGTCGCTCCGCGCCACCCCGAGAACTTCTGACCCGCCAGCAACAAGGAGAGCCCGATGACCACCACCCTCAATGCCAGCGAAGAGCGGGTGCTCGGCGCCCTGATCGAAAAGGAACTGACCACCCCCGAATACTATCCCTTGTCGCTGAACAGCCTGACCAACGCCTGCAACCAGAAATCGAACCGCGACCCGGTTCTGGCGCTGGCGGAGACCGATGTCGTCCGCGCCCTCGACGGCCTCCGTTTCAAGGGCCTGGCGCTGCAGTCGGGGGACGGTGGCCGGGTGCCGAAATACGCCCACTCCGCCAGCGCCAAACTGCACCTCGATCCGGCCGAGCTCGCCGTCCTCTGCGAGCTGCTGCTGCGCGGGCCGCAAACCCTCGGCGAACTGCGCACCCGCTGCGAGCGCATGCACCCCTTCGCCGACCTCGCCGCGGTCGAGGAGGTGCTGGGCGAACTCGCCGGGCGGGAGGAGCCCCTCGCCGTCAAGCTGCCGCGCCAACCGGGACGCAAGGAATCCCGCTACGCCCAGCTGCTCGGGGCCCCGCCGGAGCCGACGACGGAGCCGGTCGTCCCGGAGGAGCCGGCGACCCGACAGGTTCGCGGGGAGGACGAGCGGATTGCCGCCCTCGAAGCAGAGGTGGCGCGGCTCGCGGCCGAACTTACCACCCTGCGCGACGCCTTCGCCGCTTTTCGTCGCCAGTTCGAATGACCGGCAGCGACGATCGCTGTCCGCTTGTTCCACAGATTCCGGCCGCCACCGGCGGCCCATTGCCAACACCGACAGGGAGTGACATGTTCGATTTTTCCAAATTGGGCGAGGCCCAGTTCCAGGCCTGGAGTGACGAGCAACGCCGTGACGAGATCAAGAAACTGGTCGCCGGGTACCGCAACGGCCTTCCCGCCGACATCCTCTGCGGCATGTGCGAGTCGATCGCCGGCAGTCGCAAGAAGGCCCGCAAGCACCTGATGAGCCTCCTCTCCCTCGAAGAGCGCCGGGCGGCGGTTGCGGCGCAGAGGGACGAGCTGCAGGCGCTGGTCAAGGCGTACCTGCTCTGAACCACTCATCCTGACTGCTCCCTGTGTCGGCGGATGCCAGCCGCCCCCTGCCGCAAGGAATTGCCGATGATCGGCACCAAGTCCCCGCCTTCGCCCCTGCGCGCCGTGCTCCTGCTCTGCACGGCGGAGATTCTCAGCATGACCGGGTTCGCCACCTATCCGGCCCTGCTGCGGACCCTGCAGCAGGGCTGGAGCCTGACCAACTCGGAGGCGGGGCTGATCAGCGGCACCTTTTTTGCCGGCTACATGGCGGCAACCCCGATCCTGGTCGGGCTGACCGACCGCATCGACGCCCGCCGCATCTACCTGCTCGCCACCCTCCTTTCCGCCTGCGGCTGCCTCGGCTTTGCCCTTTTCGCCCAGGGGCTGATCAGCGCGCTCCTCTGCCAGGCGCTGGTCGGGGCCGGGCTTGCCGGCACCTACATGCCCGGGTTGCGCCTTCTGACCGAGCATCTGCAGGGGACCACCCAGAGCCGCAGCATCGCCTTCTACACCGCCAGCTTCGGTCTCGGCACCAGCGGTTCCCTGCTGCTGGCCGGCGCCCTCTCCCAGGCCGGCTGGCAGTGGACCTTTGCCCTCGCCAGCCTCGGTCCCCTGATGGCCGGGCCGCTGGTGCTCTTCAGCTTCCCGCCCAGGGGTGGGCAAACCTCTGCTGCCCGGCCCGCCGGCCTTTTCGAATTCGGTTCGGTGGTGCGCAACCGGCCGGCCTTCGGCTATATCCTCGGCTACATGTTCCATTGCTGGGAACTCTTTGGATTGCGCTCCTGGCTGCCGGCCTTTTTCGCCTTCAGCCTCGGCCTCTCCGCGACAGGAGGCTCCCTCGCCCGCGCCGCCACCCTCGCCGCCTGGGTCAATCTTCTCGGCCCGCTGGCGAGTATTTTCGGCAATGAACTGGCGGTGCGCCGCGACCGCCGCCAGGTGGTCCTGATGGTGATGACAGCATCCGGGGTCGCCTCCTGCCTGGTCGGCTTCAGCGCCCCCCTCCCCCCCCTGCTCGTCTTCATCCTGGTCGCCGGCTACTTCCTGCTGGTGATGGGCGATTCGGCCGCGCTCACCGCCGGCATGGTCGCGGCGGCCGACCCGCAACGCCGCGGGGCGGCGATGGCGCTCCATTCGCTGCTCGGCTTCGGCGCCGGCTTCACCGCCCCCCTGGTCTTCGGCGCCGTTCTCGACCTCGCCGGCGGCAACAGCCAGGTCTTCGCCTGGGGCCTTGCCTTCGCCAGTCTCGGTGTCGGCGGGTTCTGCTCCGCTGTCGCTGTCCGTCTCCTGGGCCGGCGCTGAAAGGTTGCCGCTTCCGCTTCAATCCGCTATATTCTCCGGCAACCGGCTGAACCTTGGATTTTTCTGTCCATTTTAAAGGAGGATCGCCAATGCGCCTGTCCGTACTCTGCCTGCTGCTGCTCATGCTGCTGCCAACCGCCTCCGACGCCGCCAGGCGGAGTGAAATCGCCCTGACAATCCCGGCGTTCAAGGGCGCCAGGGGCGACGCAAAAGGGGTGATCTACCTGAAAAGCGTCAGCGACAACCGCACCTTCGCCGACAACCCCCGGGAAGCAAATACCCCGTCCATCGCCGTCGGCAGCGTTGCCACCACGCCCGCCAAGGAGCGCCGCTTTTTTATCGCCCGGGTCCGGGACGGCTATGGCAAGGCGCGCAACAATATCTTCCTCAAACCGGACCAGCCGGTCGAAAAGGTGGTCCGCGAGCTGCTGACCGATGCCCTTGCCAGCTACGGTTACCGGGTGGTCGGCGACGCCGCGGCGGCCGGGCCCGAAGCCATTGTCATGGAGGTCGCCATCGACCAGCTCTGGGGCTATATCCAGGTCAAGGGGGGCGGTTGGTCGGGAGACATTCCGAAAATGGCCGGTGAAATCAAGACCACCCTGATCACCCGGGGGCCGGGAGGCAAGGGGCGGTTTGAGGTTTCCGGGACCGCCCTGCACCGCTTCACCCTGATGACCGCCGGCCACTGGGTCAAGATGTTCGAAGAGCTCTTTGGCGACTACCAGAAGAATCTCGGCCGGGTCCGGTTCTGACCGACCCTGCGACAATTCCCGGTGGGACCATGACCCTGCTGCATAACCAGATCTTTCTGCTGCTGCTGATCATCATCCTGGGCGAACTGCTCGGCAGGGTGCGGCTGTGGAACCTCTCCCTCGGTCCATCGGCGATCATCTTCGTGGCCCTCGCCTTCGGCCATTTCGGCGTCACCCTCCCTGCCGGCATCCACACCATCGGCCTGGCGATGTTCATTTACGCCATCGGTTTACAGGCCGGGCCGGGCTTTGCCAGTTCCTTCCGCAGTCATGGCCTGGCGATGGCCCTGGTGGTGCTGGTCATGGCCCTGACCGGCACCCTGGCAGCCTTCGCCTGCTGTCGGCTCTTCGGTTTCGATCCGGGGACCGGCGCCGGCCTCCTCGCCGGGGCGATGACCAGCACCCCGTCCCTGGCGGCCGCCGTCGAGATCGTCGGTCATGCCCGGGCGCCGGCCGCTTACGGGGTGACCTACGGTTTCGGCGTGATCGGCGTCGCCCTCGCCATCCGGCTGGTACCGCGCCTGCTGCGGGTCAACCTGAAGCAGGAAGAAGAGCGCCTGGCCGAGGAGCTGGCGCTGATCAACCCACCGATCACCTTTCGTCATATCGAGGTCAGCAATCCCAACCTCTTCGGCAAGCGCATCGACCAGCTCCTGCTCAAGGAGATTGCCCCGGTGACGATCACCCGCCTGCTGCGCCAGGGGGCCCTCGAACCGGTCCTGGTCGGGGCGGATACGGTGCTGCAGGAAGGCGACCGGCTGCGGGTCGTCGGTCGCCCCGGCGACCTCGAAAAGATGGTCCTCTTCATCGGCCAGGAGGTAGCGGGGGAGATTGCCTTCGAACGGATGCTGACCAAAAAGAGCATCGTCGTCTCCAAGCGCCGTTTCGTGGGGACCACCCTCGGCTATTTCAATTTCCGGGAAACCTTCAACGTGCAGGTGGCACGGATCACCCGCAACGGCATCGACCTGATCGCCGATCCCCACACCCGGCTCCATCTCGGCGACGTCCTCCACGCCGTGGGGGACGAGCGCGCCCTGCGCAACATCTCGCGGATGCTCGGCAACGACCTCAAGGCCACCTACGACATCAACCTGCTGCCGATCCTCATCGGACTCCTCTTCGGGTTCCTGCTCGGGGGGCTGACCCTGCCGCTGCCGCTGGTCGGCCCCTTGACCCTCGGCACTACCGGCGGCACCCTGATCGCCGGCCTGCTGCTCGGCGCCCGCTACCAGACCGGCCCGCTGATCTGGGATCTGCCGACGGCCGGCAATCGCCTGATCCGTGACCTCGGCCTGGCCCTCTTCATGGCGGCGATCGGCACCTCGGCCGGCGGTTCCTTTGTCGCCACGCTTCACGAGCAAGGGGAGGCGCTCCTCTTTTCCGGCGTCCTGGTGACCCTGCTCCCCCTGGCTGCCGGCCTGCTCCTCGGGTTGTGGCTGTTGCGCATCCGCTTTCTGCGCCTGCTCGGGGTCCTGGTCGGCGGCATGACCAGTGCCTCGGGCCTGGCCGCGGCCGGCACCCTGTCGACCAGCAGCTACGCCCCGGCGGCCTATGCCACCGTCTACCCCGTCGCCCTGATCGGCAAGATTCTCGCCGTCAAGGTCCTGCTGCTGCTCCTGTAGCCACCGGTGTCATTCTGATGCGGCTGCCGCTTCTGCTGATTCTCTTCCTGCTCCTGCCCGCCTGCCAGGGTGCGCTACCGCAAGCTCCGCCCGCGCCATCCACCCTCCCGGTCAGCACCTCCGGCAGCGATCCCATCGCCGCGCTGCTGCCGGCGGCGGAGGCAGATGCGCCCCCCCTGGCCCGGATGGGCTACTGCGTCCAGGTGGGGGCTTTTTCCAGTATCGACAACGCGGTGCGGCTCGAACGTCTGCTTGAGTCGCGCGGCATCGACGCCTACTACTTCCTGCATGAGTCAGGGCTCTACAAGGTCCGCTTCGGCAATCATGACAGCTACCGGGCGGCGAAAAACGAAGCGGTTGAATTGCGGGACCAGGGGCTGATCGGCTCCTTCTTCATTGTCATCCCGGAGGACTACACCGCCGCCCGCATTGCCCGCGGGGCGCCGGGGGACCTGCGCACCGAACTGGTAAGGACCGCGCGCCGCTTTCTCGGCGTCCCCTATCGCTGGGGCGGGACCGATGCCGAGGAGGGATTCGACTGCAGCGGCCTGACCCTGGTCTGCTACCGCCTCAACGGACTCGACCTGCCGCGGGTCTCACGCAGCCAGTTCCAGGCCGGACGCCGGGTGGCGAAAACGGAGCTGCGCCCGGGCGACCTGGTCTTCTTCGCCACCAGGGGCGGAAGTACGGTTACCCACGTTGGGCTCTACATCGGCGACGGCAGGTTCATCCATGCCCCGCGCACCGGCAAGACGGTGCGGATCGCCGATCTTGCCACCCCCTTTTTCGCCCGCACCTACGTTGGCGGCCGCAGCTACCTCTGACCCTGCCGGAAGGGACCTGGCCGGCCGGCCAACCGTCAGGCTGTGTTAAACTGACAGCAGTTCTTTCAATCCGCACAGGGAGGAAACATCATGCGCGAAATCGCCGTTGGCCATTCCCACACCCTCCACTTTTGCGTCCCGGTGACCAAGACCGTCCCCTATCTCTATCCCGAGGCGGAACCGTTCCGGAGCATGCCCGAAGTCTTCGCCACCGGCTTTCTGGTCGGATTTCTGGAGTGGGCCTGCATGGAGGCGCTGGCGCCGTTTCTTGAGGAGGGAGAACAAAGCGTCGGCACTCTGGTCGATATCACCCACGAGGCGGCGACACCGCCGGGGATGACGGTCACGGCCGAGGTGCGCCTCGTGGATGTGGACGGCCGCCGTACCCGTTGGAGCGTCGAGGCCCGGGATGCGGTCGACGTCATCGCCCGCGGCAAGCATGAACGCTTTACCATCGACCACGACAAGTTTGTCGCCCGCCTCGCCCAAAAGGCCGCCGCTAACGGCTGAAACGCCAACGGCCGGGGAATGCAGCACCCTGCACCCCCGGCCGTTACCGGTATCCTCACTGCGAACAGACCCGTTATGGAGTCAGGGCGCGGTCGGCGGGCATCACCCCGCCGCGGGGATCGACGTAGCGCACTTCGCATTGCAGCTCAAAACCGATGCGCTCCATAACCACCTGGCGGATGTGGGCAATCAGGGCCAGCACATCGCGGGAGGTCGCGCCGCCCCGGTTGACGATGAAGTTGGCATGACGTCGGGAAACCTCCGCCGCGCCGATGGACGCCCCCTTCAGACCGGCCGCTTCGATAATCCGCCCCGGCGGTCCGACGCTGGCATGCATCGCCGCCGTACTTAAAAAGACCGAGCCGCAGTTCGGCTCCTTGCGCGGGAATTTACCGCGCCGCTCCCGCAGGTCGGCAAGCATCTCCCGGCGGATCTGCCGCGCCTCCCCGGCCCGCCCCTCCAGTTCGACGCGCACCACCAGCGCGCCGCTCCCCTGCAGGTTGCTGCTGCGATAACCGAAGCCGCACTCCTCCCGGGTCAAGGACGCCGGATTTCCCTCCCGGTCGACCACCCAGACCCGCCGCACCAGGTCGCCGATCCCCTGGCGCCGGCTCCCCCCGTTCATCACCACCAGCCCGCCCAGCGTCCCCGGAATCCCGACGATATGTTCGAGCCCGGCGATTCCGGCGCGCTGGGCGGCGCGGGCCAGCCCCGGCACCCAGAGCCCGGCGCCCGCCGAAATCCGCCGCCCGGCAATCGTCAGCTCGGCGAGGTGTCGCCCCACCTTGAGGACAATGCCGCGCAGGCCGGCGTCGTCGAAGAGGAGATTGCTCCCCTGGCCGATGACCAGCAGCGGCAACCCGTGGGCCCGCGCATACTGGACGACCGTACAAACTTCGCTGATACTCGCCGGTTCGACCAGCAGGTCGGCCGGGCCGCCGATCTGCCAGCTGCTATGGGCGGCAAGGGGCGCATCGGCGCTGAGCGTCGTCAGGCCGAGGCCGGCCAGGTCGACCTGCATGCGTTCACTTGAAAAGGTCGCCATGAAAAACGGGTTCTCTTATAGGGCGGAAAAGAGGAGGCGATGCAGGACCTCGGAGAGTTCCTTGTTGTCTTCCCCACCAGCGAAGAGCATGGCGAGGTTGTCGAAGACTCCGCAGTAATGATTGACCAGCCGTGGCTTGTCGGTCGCCAGATTGAAGACCAGCTCGTCCTGTCCGGTGAGCCGCAACCGCCCGTACTCGCGGGCGTGGTCCAGTTCGATGACGCCGTTCTCATACCAGAGCCGGGTGGTCTTGTAGTTCTTGCCCAGCGTCCAGTTGGTGTCGATCATGCCGTAACCGACACTGCCGCCGCTGTGAAACCGGTAGAGCCCGAGTCCCTGGACCTGGGCGCAGGAGATGGAGGGGATGACGGTCATCCGTCCTTCGATCACCGCCATCTGCTGCGGGTCGAGCAGGCGCGCCAGGATACTCAGGCTGCTGATGCCACTGTCAAGCCAGGCCCCGGCCTTGCCGACGGCGCCCAGCGTGAGCTTGCCATCGAGGAAATAGGGATCGGCAAAGCAGGACTCGAAACCGATCAGGCGCCCGACCTCGAAATTCTGGGCGCTGGTCTGTTCCAGCCACCATTCGACCTCCCGCCCGTAGCTTGGATGAAAAGCGGTATAGAGCGGGAGCTTGCGGGTGCGTGCCGCCGTCATCAGGGCATCGACCTGTTGCTGGTTGGTGCAGAGCGGTTTTTCGACGATGGCGACGCGGTCGGCCTCGATGATCTTCATCGCCACCTCGAAGTGACTCGGCGTCGGCGTCGAGACGAGGAAGGCATCGGCCTTGGAGCGCTGCAGCAGCTTGTCGAGGTCGTCGTGGAACTGTACGCTGCCGGGGAGCTCTTCGGCCCGAACCGGGTCGAGGTCGTGGGCATCGACCAGGGTGATCCCCCTGGTGTGGGAGATGGCCTGCATCTGGTAATTGGCGATCTTGCCGATGCCGATCAGGGCGATACGCATGGTCCCTCCTGCGCGCTGGGGAAAAGGGCCGGAAGCCCGAAAGACAGGCTCACCGCTGCAACAGCCAGGATATTATTATCGGCCCGGCCACCCCCCTGTCAAGCTTCGCGCGGCACCTTTCCGGGGAACCGGTCAGGGGCGCCGCGCCAGCTCATAGAGAAAAACAAGGACCGCCTGGGCCAGGTTGAAGGAGGAGGCTGGCCCAAAGGTGGCAATGGCGACGGCGCGGGTGCAAAGTGCCACCTCGGCGGTGGCGAGACCCCGGTCCTCGCGGCCGAAGACGAGAGCGGTGCGCGCGCCGGCGGGGAGCGCTGCGACCAGTTCCGGCAGGCGGGTCGAATCGAGGAGTTCACCGCGCAGGCGGCCGCTGCGACAGGTCGCGGCAATGCTCAGGTCGATGCCGTTGAGGGCGCTGTCGAGGTCGGCAAAAAGCCGCGCCTGGCCGAGCAGCGGGTGGCCATGCGCCGCAAACTTGCGGGCCTCGGGGTGAAGATGGGCGCAGGGGCGGACCAGCCGCAGGTCGGTGACGCCGAAGTTGGCCATCGCCCGGGCCACGGCGCCGATATTCCCCGGCTGCTGCGGCTCGCAGAGGATGACGGCCAGAGTCGTCAGCGGGGAGCTCAAAGGGTCACCAACACCCTGGTGCCGGCGAACTCAACCACCTGACCCGCCAGGATCTTGCAGCGTTTGCGCAGCTCCACCGCGCCGTCGACCCGGGCTTCACCGGCCGCGATCCGCGCCTTGGCTTCACCGCCGCTGGCGCAGAGCCCGGTCACCTTGAGGAGATTGTGGAGTTCGATCCAGGGATGATCCTGCAGGGAGAATTCGTCCATCGGCTATTCCTTGGGCGATCAGCGGACCGGGGACCGCAGCGGTTCGAAGAGGTATTCGAGACCGTTGCGCTTGATCTCGTAGATTTCCTGCAACTGGCGCCCGAGCTTGCCAGCGGGGAACCCCTGGCCGGCCATCCAGACGACGTAAGGTTCCGGCAGGTCGACCAGGAGCCAGCCGGCGTAGCGGCCATAGGGCATGCGGGCCGCTGCCAGCTCCTGCAGGGCATTGCGGGATGCGTCCCTCGACACCTCCCGGTTCAACGGCGCCCCCGTTTTGAACAACCTTGGGGCGCCTTGCGCGCCACGAAGACGACATGCCGGTACCCCCCCCGCCCCGGTCGTTGGTGGCTGGTGACGAATCCTGCGGCGCGCAGCCGCTGGTCGAATCCGGCATCGAAATTCTCCCCCCAGACCGTGAAGCGACCCTCCGGCGCCAGCGAGGCGTGGACGGCGGCAATGGCACGACGGCCGTAGAGCGGATCGCGCTCGGCATCGCTGCGATGATGGGGCCCCTTGTAGAGATCGAAGACGATGGCATCGTAGCGCGGCAATGACGGTGCCCTGGCCACCTTGCGGACCGCCTCGGCGACATCACCGATCACCACGGTCACCCGCGGATCGTCCACCGCGGCGGCGGTGAGGGGGGCCAGGGGGTCGCGACACCAGTCGACGACCACCGGGTTGAGCTCGGCGACCGTTACCTGCGCCGAAGCCGGCAGCTCATCGAGGACCGCCCGCAGCGTGAAGCCCATGCCGAGCCCACCGACCAGGACCCGGGGCGCTGAGTGTTGCCCGAGGTGACGGCAGCCGAGTTGGCCAAGGGCGATCTCGGAGCGGTTGGCGAGACTGTTCATCAAAACCAGCCCCCCGACCAGGATCAGAAAGTCCTTGGGCCCGCGCTGCCGTAATTCGAGCAGACCTTCTGCGGTCGGAAAGCTGGCCAGGGTTTTCCAGGGTTGCGCCATGCGATCATCTTTCGAGCGGGAGAGTCAGTTTTCAGCGGGAGGTTCGGCAGGGACGGATTCCTCCAGCAGTGTCCGCGCCAGAGCGACGGCGTCGCTGGTCCCGGTAAGGGCGAGCAGATCGCCGGCGTTGAGAACCTCGCTCGCGGTCGGGGCAATGATCGCCCCGCTCTTGCGGGTAATGCCGAGAACGGAGGCGCCGCTCAGGGCCCGCAGGTTGAGCTCGGCCAGGCTCCGTCCGACGGCGGGCGAGCCAGACTTCAACCGCACCGCCGTCAAGGCGCCCAACCCCGGCAGGAGCTGTTCGACCTGCTGCAGGGCAACAGCGCTGCGGTCGGCACTGCCGCCGCCCCCCTTGGCCTGGCGGGCGAGGGCTTCGATGATGACCTCGGTCCCCGCCTGCACGTGCCCCTGGAGGTTGGTGGCACTGCGCCAGAAAAGGACGCCGAGGCCGGTGACGAAGAGCGCCAGCAACAGAATTCCGGGAATCCCCGGAACAAAGGGGCGGGTCAAAACCAGCAACGGGGCACCGACCAGAAAAACGATGAGGAGTTCAAAACTGACCACCAACAGGCGCCGCGGCGCTGCGGCGAGGTCGACCCGTCCTTCCCTGCCGGCCGGCAGGACCATTTCGGCGAGGGCCTGGCCGAGTTTGCGTCCGACCCGGATCGTGCCGAAAAAGAAAGGGGCGGCGAGGAGCAGGGCGATGCCGAGCAGCAGCGGCGAGGCGATGGCGTCAGGGAGGGCAGCCCGATCCCGGGCCAGGGCGAGGAGCGCGTCGGCAGAGGAGTAGAAACCGACCAGGATGGCGGAGCAGACCGCGGCGTCGAGCAACAGTCGCCGCAACAGTCGCCGCAATTGCGCCATGTTTCCCTCGGAACGGGGCGCCTTGAGCAATCCTTCGACCCAACTGCCGTAAAGGACGGTAAAGGTCTGCAAGGGGCCAGGAAGATGGCGGTCGA
This sequence comes from Desulfuromonas carbonis, assembly GCF_054658035.1. Classification (NCBI taxonomy): domain Bacteria; kingdom Pseudomonadati; phylum Thermodesulfobacteriota; class Desulfuromonadia; order Desulfuromonadales; family Desulfuromonadaceae; genus Desulfuromonas; species Desulfuromonas carbonis. The sequence continues at coordinate 185,803 of NZ_BAAHXR010000001.1, forward strand.
CCCAGTCCGCCACCGGCCCGGAAGCACGGATCAGCCACGGCGTGGTGAGGGTAGTCAGCGCCGAGACCGCAATCGCCACCGGGTAGAGAAAGTCTCCCGTAGCACCGAGGGTCAAGCCGAGCCCGGCGATGATGAAGGAGAACTCGCCGATCTGCGCCAGGCTCATCCCCGACTGGATGGCAATGCGTAGCCGGCTCCCGGTAAGGAAGGAGCCGAGGGCGACACCGCCGATTTTGCCGCCGATCACCACCCCGGTCAGGACCAGGATCGCGCCCCAGTGGCGGAGGATCAAGCCCGGGTCGATAAGCATGCCCACCGAGACGAAAAAGACCGCCGCAAAGATGTCGCGCACCGGCTCGACCAGGCGTTCAATCCGGCCGGCCTCCCCCGATTCGGCGATCAACGACCCGGCCAGGAAAGCACCGAGGGCCGCCGAATAGCCGAACCCCTGGGCCAGCAGCGCGAGGGCGAAACAGGAGCCGACGGCGGCGACGATGGTCGTTTCCGGGCGGTTCAGGCGATTGACCAATCGCACCGCCCGGGGGATGAGGAGGAGGCCAAAACCGATCAGCCCGGCCAGGAAGGCGCCGAGTTTGCCGACGGTGACCAGGAGGGGGCCGAAAGCCAGGCCACTGCCGCTGGCGATGGCAGTCAGCGCCGCCAGCAGCAGAATGGCGATCAGATCCTCGACGATCAGGATACCGACCACCCGCTCCCGCAGCCGCCCGGCAACACCCTGTTCCTGAAATGCCTTGGCGACGATGGTGGTACTGGAGATGGCGATGACGGCGCCGAGGAAGAGTGATTCAAGGAGGGTCCAGCCGAACAGCTGGGCGATGTTGAACCCGAACCAGAGCATCAGGCTGGTTTCGACGACAGCGGTCATGGCGGCGGTCGGACCGACTTCGCCGAGCTTGCGCAGACTGAACTCCAGGCCGAGGGAAAACATCAGCAGGATCACGCCGATCTCGGCCAGGGTTCGCACGGTGACGCTGTCGGCCACCAGTGGCACCGGCACATGGGGACCGACAATCAGTCCGGCGAGGATATAACCGAGGATAACCGGCTGGCGCAGGCGCTGAAACAGGACCGTGGTCAGTGCAGCCACGCACAGGACGACGGTCAGGGCACGCAGAAATTCATGGGGATCGGACATGGTTTCCCTGCGAAGGAACTGGGCTGGCAGCGAGTAACCCGCATCGCGCAGATTCTATCGACAATCGAAGGGCATGACCACCCTTTTCGCGGCCGGGTGCCAGATCAATAGTAATCGGCCAAACCGGTTGGCAACCGCTCGAAGGGGAGCAGCTCTAACAGGGGAGCCGCTATTTCAGCCAGGGATTCGCCACCCTTGCCAAGAAACGTTTGGGTGAATGACTTCGTCAGATCGCCGCTGAGCTCAAAATCACGCCCGACCCGGGCGCGTTCGATGATGACCTGGCTCGACGGCGAAAGCCGCACCGTGGTGAAGGGGTTATGGTAGCTCACCGCCTGCCGCTGGCGGGCCGTGGCGTAACCGACCACCAGCTGGAGATCGCTGAAATCGACCAGGGGGAGAAGCTGCGGGTGGAAGGCGAGGCGCCCGCTGCCTCGGTTCCACAGCGTCGACGCGACACCTGCCGCGCGGAACTCTTCCTCCTGGCGCGCCAGCGCTGCCGGTGTACCGACCAGAGCGAGGGTGCGCAGATAACCGGCGGCGGTCGACTCCTCCCAGCTCTTGAGGAGAAAGCGGCCGTTGCGCAACCGTGCCGCCTGGGCCTGGTGGCGGTTCTTGTAGACGAAGGAGCAGTAGTTGACCGGCAGCCCGATTCCCCATTCGACACTGTGGCGGAGCAGTTCGAGGGCAGCCAGTTCCGATTCGAGGACAGTCACCTTCTCGCCATGCAGGAAGGTGTAGCCACGTTCCACCAGCTGCGGCAGGTTGTAGGGGGTCAGCCGCAGCTGATGCAGGTTGAGATGGTCCACCCCCGCTTCCCGCAGCGTCAACAACCCTTCCTTGAGTCGTCCCGCCTCTTCCGGAATCGCCGGGATTTCGACGGTCACGGTCGGGATCACCCCGACGGCACGGCGCAGGGCATCGAGGTGGTAGCCGGTCGCACCGATATCGAAGCGGATTTCGTCGAGCCCCGCATCGGCCAGCCGCGCAGCAAGATCGGCGGTCAGCAGGGTGCCGTTGGTGTAAAGCCAGACCGGCATGGCAGCGCCGAAGCGGCGCTTGATGGCGGTGATAAAGGCAAGACTGCGGCCGGGGGTCAAAAGGGGTTCGCCGCCGCTGATGCTGGCGCCGCTGAAACCGAAGAGTTCCAGATAGCGGACGTAGTCGGCGGGGGTGCGAAACTCCACCGTATTGGTGGTTGGCAGGCCGGTTGCCTCCTGCCCGGTCGGGCAGTAAAAACAGCGGCAGTTGCAGCGCCCGTTGATGAAGAGACAGGACCAGCCACCGGCGACACAGATGCGGCACCCCGGGGCGAGGTTGCTGCAATCGAGCTTGGTGCCGCCGCAACCGAGCTCCACCTGCCCCGCCAGCTGGGCCAGGAGTTCACCGCGGCGATCCATCATTGCGGCCGCCATGGCTGCATCTGGAAAGTGCAGACGATTATAGTCCGCCGAGAATTCTTCACGATTGGCGGCCCGTCGCCGCTCCCGTGCTGCTGGAACCAGGATATTGCCCATGAACGCCTCCACCGTGACGCAGACCACCCCCTTCCGGCACGGCCGGCAAGGGGGCGGGGATGGCGCACTATAGGCGATTTTTGGGTGCCCGCCTAGGGGAATTTTTTGCTGCGGCGCAAACACGTCGCGCTGCCGATTTTCTGCGGCAGACCTAGCGTATCAGGTCTAGTTGATAGTGCCGCCGGAGAAAATCGAGGAAGGCGTCGACCTCTTCCAGGGCGAGCCGCAAACGCCCCTGCTCCATGCGATTGAGGTGGTCGAGGGAGAGGAAGTTACTCGGTGCCGATCCGGCGCGAATGGCCGCCACCTGGGAACGAAGGCGCAGGAATACCAGGTAGTTGAAACTGGCTTCCAGGTCCTCGGCTTGCTGTTTTTCCAAAACCCTGGCCGCTACCAGCTCCTGCAGCCGCTCGCGGGTGCCGCCGTCAAAGATACCGGCCTCGAAGGCGAGCACCTTGACCCCCTCGGTCACCGCGAAGATTCCGGCCTTCTTGATATCGAGCTGGCCGCGGTGTTCCCCCTCCTTTTCAACCTTGATGCGGCCGAACCAGCCGAGGGGCGGGACAAAACGGACCACGTTCGCCGCGGTCCGCACCAGGAAGACCGCATCCTGGCGCAATCGTTTCGTGACATGGTCCTTGAGACGACGTTCCAGGGTTGGATCCCCGGCGAGGGTACGCAAATCGAAGAGCATGCTTCCCTTGAGGATATTTTCCGGCACCGCATTGGCGAGCCAGTGATCGACAATCTCGGTCCAGGCGCTGAAGCTGCGACGCCAGGCCGGATTCTTGGCCATGATCCCCCCCGGACAGGGCGGCACGCCGATGGCGATCAACTGGCCAATCAGCTCCTCGCTGAAGGCTTCAATGCGCGCCACCTCGTCTTTCGAGAGATGATCGGCGTAAATAATGCCATTGTCCTGATCGGTGGTCAGGGTCTGTTCCTGGCGCCCCTCGCTGCCGAGAACGACAAAGGCAAAATCCTCGGACAAATCGGCGTAGGCGCCGCTGCGCAGCAGGTCGATCAACCGCAGCAGGAGACGGTCGTTGAGATGGGCAATCATCCGCACCAGGTCGCGGGTCGCCACCCCGGTTCCAACCAGATGGAGGACCAGTTCCTGAATCCGCCGGTGCAGCTCCTTGAGCTCGGCGACGCTACCGGCCTCCTCGATATCACGAATCAACTGCTGGGGCGAACGGGTCTGCAGGCGCAGGATATCGGAATCGGTGACAATCCCGACCAGGCGCCCCTCGCGGTCGACTACCGCGACCCGGTGAATCTCCTCCCGGGACATGCGATAGAGGGCTTCAAAGAGGTAGTCCTCTTCACAAATGGTAATCAACGGGGAATTCATGACCGAGCGCACGTGCAGGGGATTGGGGTCACTGCCGCTGGCGATAACCTTGTTGCGCAGGTCACGGTCAGTGACGATGCCGGTTGGGATTCCATCGACACAGACCACGACGCTCGAAATGTTCCGCTCCCGCATCCGCCCGGCGACCGCCACCAACCCGTCGTCGGGGCTGCAGGTCACCACTTCGCGCCGGCAGAAATCGCCCACCGGGAGAAAAAAGATATTGGGATCGGCCATCGCCGGGGGCCTTCAGCGTGAGAGGGGGGCGCCGACCGGAAGAAGCCGGACCATCGGTCGACGCCGGGATGCCGGAGTCACTCCAGAATCTGGCTCAAGAAGAGCTTGGTACGGTCGTGCTGAGGGTTGTCGAAGAATTCCGCGGGGGTATTCTGCTCGACAATCTGCCCGAAATCCATGAACATCACCCGATGGGCTACGCTCTTGGCAAATCCCATCTCATGGGTCACCACCAGCATCGTCATCCCTTCTTCGGCGAGGCTGATCATGACGTCGAGAACCTCCTTGACCATCTCCGGATCGAGGGCCGAGGTCGGCTCATCAAAGAGCATGACCCTCGGCTTCATGCAGAGGCTGCGCGCAATGGCTACGCGCTGCTGCTGCCCACCGGAGAGCTGACCGGGAAATTTCTTGGCCTGCTCGGCAATATGGACCTTCTCCAGGTACATCATCGCCGCCTCCTCGGCCTCTTTTTTCGGCGTTTTGCGCACCCAGATCGGTCCGAGGGTGAGATTGTCGAGCACCGTCAGGTGGGGAAAGAGGTTGAAGTGCTGAAAGACCATCCCGACCTCGGCGCGGACCTTTTCGACATTCTTGATGTCCTTGGTCAGCTCGGTGCCGTTGACGACAATCCGTCCCACCTGGTGCTCCTCGAGCCGGTTGATGCAGCGAATCAGGGTCGACTTGCCCGAGCCGGACGGACCGCAGATAACGATCCGCTCCCCGGTCTGCACGGTGAGGTTGATGCCGTTGAGGACATGGAATTCACCGTACCACTTGTGCAGGTCGGTGATTTCGATGATCGCCCCCTCCCCCGGGGAGCCTGCCTTCGTTTCAGAGCGTTGCGCGTCGTTCATAAACCTCTCGCAGGTTGGAACCGGACCAATCAGCGTCCGGTATGCAGGGCCTTCTCCAGCTTGCGGCTGTAGCTCGACATGGCATAGCAGCAGACGAAGTAGAGAACGGCCAGAAAGATATAGGCCTCGGTGGAAAACCCGGCCCATTTTGGATTGGAGAGGGTCACCTTGGTGGTCTTGAGAACATCGTAGAGGGCAATGATGACGACCAGCGAGGTGTCCTTGAAGGCCGAGATCAGGATCCCGACACTGGGCGGGATGACGATCTTCAGGGCCTGCGGCAGAATAATCAGGCGCATGGTCTGGTTATAGGCGAGCCCGAGCGATTCGGCAGCCTCGTACTGGCCGCGGGGCATCGCCTGCAGCCCGCCACGCACCACCTCGGCGATGTAGGCCGCGGTGAACATGATAATCGCCACCTGTGCCCGCAGCACCTTGTCGAGGGTGACTCCCTCGGGAAGAAAGAGCGGGAACATGACCGAAGACATGAAGAGGAGGCTGATCAGCGGCACGCCGCGGATCATTTCGATGTAGACGACGCACAGCGACTTGATCGCCGGCATCCGCGAGCGGCGGCCGAGGGCGAGCAGCACACCGAGCGGGTAGGCCGCAAACATGCCGAACAGCGCCAGCATCAGGGTCAGGGGGAGGCCGCTCCACTGGCTGGTCTCCACCACTGGCAGGCCGAAAATCCCGCCGTGCATCAGGGTTCCCATCACCGCCAGGCCGATGGGCCAGAGCCAGAGCAAAAACCGGGTCCAGTGGCGCCGATCCTTGGAATAGAAGACCAGCGCCAAGAGCAGGATCATGGCGAGCAGCGGTCGCCATTGCTGGTCCTGGGGGAAGAACCCGAAGAAGATAAAGCGGACATTGGCGGGAATGATCGACCAGCAGGCGCCGTCGACGTCATGACAGGCTTCGGCACTGCTGAACCAGAGACTGTCGACAAATGCCCATTTGAACAGGGGCGGTACCAGCTTGCCAAGCAGAGCCAGGGTCACCAGGCTCAACAACGAGTTGTACCAGTTGTTGAAGAGATTGGCGCGCACCCAGCCGAGGGCGCCGATGCGGGTCCGCGGTGGTTTCATCATTTCGGGAGCAGGGGTGGATTCACTCACGGCATCACCTCTCCACCAGAGCCATTTTTTTGTTGTACCAGTTCATGAAGAACGAAGTCGACAGGCTGAAGAAGAGGTAGACCACCATGATCAGCGCTACCCCTTCGATTGCCTGTCCGGTCTGGTTGATGGTGGTGTTGGCAACGGCGACGAAATCGGGGAACCCGATAGCGATCGCCAGCGAACTGTTCTTGGTCAGGTTAAGCATCTGGCTGGTCAGCGGCGGAATGATGACCCGCAGCGCCTGGGGCAGGATGACCAGATGGAGAACCTGCCCGGATTTCAGACCGACCGCCATCGCCGCCTCGACCTGTCCGGTACCCACCGACTGGATGCCGGCACGGACGATCTCCGCCACAAAGGCCGAAGTGTAAAGGACCAGACCGATCAGCAGCGCAGAGAACTCGGGGCTGACGGTCATACCGCCGGTGAAGTTGAAGCCGCGCAGCACCGGCATATCCATCGTCGTCGGTGCCCCGTACCCCCACCAGACCAGCAGCGGCAGGGTGACACAGAGGAGAAGACCGCAACGGATAGCCGGAAAGATCTGCCCGGTGCGGGCCTGGCGCAACCGCGCCCAGCGGTGCAAAAACCAGCTGAGGATCAGGGCCGCCACCAACGCCCAGAACATTGCCCCATGAGCCGGGTCCTTGAGCGGAATCCCGAAGATCAACCCGCGGTTGCAGAGAAAAACCCCGGGGAGCGGGTGGAGGGCCTGGCGCGGCGCAGGAAACGACTCGTAAAAGATCGCATACCAGAAAAAGAGCTGCAGCAATACCGGGATATTCTGCATCGTTTCGATGAAGCCCCCCGCCAGCTTTGAAAGGAGCCAGTTTTTCGAAAGTCGGGCGACCCCGACCAGGGTACCGAGAATCGTGGTCAGGACGATGCCGATGAAGGCGACCTTGATCGTATTGAGCGCCCCGACCAGAAGGGCACGGAAATAGGTGTCGGCGGCCGAATAGGGGATCACCGACTCGCCGATCTCGAAGGACGCCTCATTTCCCAGGAAGGAGAAGCCGGTGGCTATATTCTGGCGCGCAAGGTTCGCCTGGGTGTTGACGAAGAGAAAGTAGCCGATACCAAAGACCAGGATCAGGGCCGCAGCCTGAAAGACCAGCGCCCGTTTCGCCGGGTCACGCCAGAAGGGAACCCGGGGTGGAGCAGAGGTGTCGGTGGGGGCAATCGCAGGAGTTGTCAAGTCCGAAACCGATCGAAAAGGTTTTGCCGCGGAAAGAACGCCACATGGTCGATGCAGCGGATGGCCGGGGGCACCGCTCTGCCGTGTCCCCGGCCATCCTCACGAGCTTACTTGAAGGGGGGCGAATACATCAACCCACCGTTGGTCCAGAGCGCATTGAGCCCGCGCTCGATCCCGAGGGAAGTATCCTTGCCGACATTGCGTTCAAAGACTTCCCCGTAATTGCCGACCTGCTTGATGATGTTGTAGGCCCATTTTTCGTCGAGGCCGAGGGCCTTGCCGTTCCCTTCGATCACGCCGAGAAAGCGCTGGACGCCGGGGTCGCTGCTCTTGAGCATTTCGTCAACGTTCTTGGAGGTGATCCCGTACTCTTCCGCCTGGATCATGGCGAGCACGGTAAAGTCGACGATATCCCGCCACTGGTCGTCGCCATGCCGAACCGCAGGAGCCAGCGGCTCCTTGGAGATGATTTCGGGAAGAATGACATAATCCTTCGGATTGGGCGCGGTGGCGCGGGCCCCGGCCAGCTGCGAGGCATCGGAGGTCAGCACGTCGCAACGTCCGGCAAAGAAGGTCTTGGCAAGCTCGGCGGTCGCCTCGATCACTACCGGTTTCCAGTCCATCTTGTTGCTGCGGAAGTAGTCCGCGGCGTTCTGTTCGGTGGTGGTGCCGGGGAGAACGCAGACCGTCGCCCCGCTGAGCTCTTTTGCACTCTTCACGCCGAGTTTCTTGGGAACCATGAAACCCTGGCCATCATAGTAGTTAACGGTGACGAAGTTGAGACCGAGCTGGGTCTCCCGGGTCAGGGTACGGGTCGCGTTGCGGCAGAGAACGTCGATTTCGCCCGACTGCAGGGCGGTGAAGCGCTGCTGGGCGGTGAGCGGCGTGTACTTGATCTTGCTGGCATCGCCAAAGACCGCCGCGGCGATGGCGCGACCGGTATCGACATCGAGCCCGCGCCAGACCCCTTTTTCATCCGGCATGCCGAAGCCGAAGACACCGCCATTGACACCAACCTGGACGTAGCCTTTCTTCTTGACCGCATCCAGGTCCTGGCCGGCACAGGCCAACCCGGCGGACATGAGCAGAAGGACCGCTACTGCTACCATGATTCTTGACAGTTTCATCCGTTTTCTCCTTTTGGTGGGGTGGAACCGGAAAGATCTTCCTGGGAAACCTGGCTAACGGTGTTCTATAGAAATATAAGGTACACATCACGCCGCGTCAAATCGTGAACCGCAATGAATTGGCCCTGTTGATCGAGGGGCCACAGAGAAAGGGGGCGGCCCGATGATGGACCGCCCCCTTTCTCCTTACCTGGCTATCTGCCCTCTCGTTGCCGATCAGGCCGCCCGCAAGCGTAACAGGTAGCGTCCGACATAGTTCTTGGCGAACTGGAAGGCGGTGCGGCCACAACGCTTGCTCTTGTCGTGGGACCACTTGATCGCCTCCTGTTCCAGTTCCCGCGTCCAGGGGATTTCGAGCTGGCGCTTGCGGGCCTCGCGGTCGATCGAGAGACGGACCGCCTCGACATAACGATCCTGGTTGAAGACGTGGAAGGGAACCCAGAGGCCGAAGCGGTCGGAGAGGGAGACCTTTTCCTCGGTCGCCTCACTCTGCTGCAGTTCACCGTTGACGTACTTGCCGCCGATCTTGTCGCTCTCGTATTCGGGAAGCAGGTGGCGGCGGTTGGAGGTGACGTAGATCAGGACGTTCTCCGGCGCCGAATAGACCGATCCGTCGAGGGCGCTCTTGAGCATCTTGTAACTCAGTTCGCCGACCTCGAAGGTCAGATCGTCACACAGGAGGATGAAACGGAACGGTTCGTTCTCCACCGCGGCGAAGATTTCGGAGAGATAGATCAGGTCCTCTTTCTCCACCTGGATCACGCGCAGCCCCTCGGCGGCGAACTGGTTGAGCAGCGCCTTGACCAGGGACGACTTGCCGGTCCCGCGGGACCCCCAGAGGAGCGCGTTGTTGGCCGGCAGGCCGAAGAGGAACTGGCGGGTGTTGCTGATCATCGTCTCTTTCTGCTTCTCGACGCCGAGGAGTTCGTCGAGGGTGGTGGTGTCGGTCACCTTGACCGGCTCGAGGTAGCCGGAGAAGGAGTGGCGCCGCCAGTTGGCAGCGGTGCAGGTTGCCCAGTCGACGGCAGCGACCGCTTTGGGGAGCAGCATTTCGACGGAACTGAGGACCCGCTCGAGGCGGGCGACGACTTCGGGTTTCAGGTTGATCATGACGACTCGCTTTCAACAACAGGAAAAGTAGATGGGGTGAAAAAAAGATTTCCTGTATAGCCTGTCTGGCGAGCCGGTGTCAAACCAAAAGCGGCTCAATGGCCGCCGGCGGGCGCGGCAATCCCCCCGGTTTTGGCCGCCCTCCTATTAAGGTGCCGGATTAAGTTTAATCAGATAGGCAATCAGATCGGCAATTTGCTGCTGGGTCAACAAATTGCCGGCTCCCCAGGCTGGCATGGTCATGGCCGGTTTGCTCCCTTCCGGAATCGATCCATGCTCCAGGAAGAGATCAATATTGGTGGCAAAAACCTTGGCATCCGGACTCACCATCGTTTGATCAATAGGGTTGAGCGGAGGAACGGTCCCATCGGCAGACCCCGGGTTCGCGACTCCCCCCTTCCCTTCGGCGCCATGACAGGGGAGGCAGTTATCAACAAAAAGCTTTGCCCCGGATACGGCATCCCCGGAAAGCTGAACGGCCTCTCCCGGGGGGCCACCGGTCGAGGGACGAGCCACTTCTTCAGCAACTGTACTGGTGGTCAAAACGGCACCAGCCAGGAATAGAACCGTGAGCATGAGAGCTAAGCCCCATTCTCTTTTTTCGAACTGTTTCATGACATCCTCCAATCTGATGGGTTCGCGTGGACGGAATTCGGACTGGGCGGTAGACCTAGAACCAGGACGACATGCTTCTATCCGGGCAATGGAGAACCAGACTACAAAATCAGCTGCACCTCGAGGGATAACCATTTCTGCGCAGGTTGTTGCCAGCGCTATATCCTACCCCTCAGGTACGGCCCCCTCAAGCGTTTCGACCTTTATTGGGAGAATACCCTGCGTTTTCCGATTGCAGCGCACAGTTCAGGGCAAATTGACAATTGGCCACTGGCCATTAAGGTTCTACTACAACCTGGTGGAGCCGGGACGTGATCAGACGAGGAAAGGAGGTCGGGATGAAAACGGTACGGGAGTTGGTTAAGGCGAAAGGTCAGGAGGTGTGGACCGTGCGGCCCGACCAAACAGTCTACGCCGCCCTCGAACTGATGGCGGAAAAGGAGATCGGCGCCCTGGTGGTCGTCGAGCGGGAGCAGGTCATCGGCATCCTGTCGGAACGGGATTACGCCCGCAAGGTAGTCCTCAGGGGGGTGACCTCCCGCGAGACGAAGGTTGCTGAAATCATGAGTAAACGGGTCGTTTTCGTGCGACCGGAGCAGACCGTGGAGGAGTGCCTGGGACTGATGACCCAGAAACGCTGTCGGCACCTTCCGGTGATGAAGGATAAAAAACTGGTCGGGCTGATCTCCATCGGCGATGCGGTCAAGGAGATTATCGCCGCCAAGGAGCACCTGATCAGCCAGCTGGAGAACTACATCCTCTCCGGGTGAGGTGGGGCCATCCTCTACTCAGCTCTTACCTTCAGACGGTTATTGCGGTCCCGGCTTTCCAGGATCAGTGCGTCCCCGGCCAGGACCCGGCCCGCCTTGGCGGCCCGGTCATAAAGAAGAATGTTGACCGTTGCCGCCAGGTTCAGACAGCCGGCGGTCGGCACATAGACAACCGCATCGGCCCGGTCGATCAGCTCCTGCTGGAGGCTGCCGTCCTCCGGGCCGAAGAGGTAGAAAGCCTGCTCCGGGTGGCGGAACTGCGGTAACGGGATCGCCCCGACGACCAGTTCGACACAGACCAGCCGGGTTCCCGGCGGCAGGATATCGACCATGTTCGCCACCCCGGTCAAGGGAATCTTCTCCCCGGCATTTTTGGTGTCGGTCTGGAACCGGACCGCCCGGGCGTAGCGCTGACCGGTATAGTAGACCCCGGCAACGCCAAAACAGCCGGCGGCCCGCATCACGGCCCCGACGTTAGCCGGGCTCTTGGGGTTGATGAGCCCCAGGTAAACTCTCGATTCGTCCAATCGCGACATCCTTCGGGCTGTGAAAACGCCGATGGTCAGCCGGAACTCACGCGCTACCCGGTTGCCATCCCTGCGAATCCTCCAATTTTACCATCATACCCCCATTCACTCTCGTTACGGCGAAAGGAGCCGGGGGCGCATGGCTACCGGCCATCAACCCGTAATGGCCGCAACCATCGGTCGCGTCTCTCCCTGCCAATGACAAAACCCCCGCCCGAAGCATAGCCCGGGCGGGGGTTTTGTCGTCTTGCCGCCAGCGGTACGACAACCGGCACACCGCTGAGTTAAGCCGTCTGCTTGAACTCCGGCATTTCGTCGAACTGCAGGTACTTGTAGATGGTATCGGCCTTCGGCGCGATCTTCTCCTGGTAGACCGCCAGGTACTCCTCGGGGGTGGGCAGCTTGCCGAGGTTGGTGGTCACCGCGCCGAGTTCGGCGGAGCCTAGGTAGACCTGGGCGCCATTGCCGATACGGTCGTCGAAGTTCCGGGTACTGGTGGAGAACATGTTGACCCCGTCCGGCACCCGCGCCTGGTTCCCCATGCAGAGGGAGCAGCCGGCGATCTCGATGCGGGCGCCCATGGCGCTGTAGATCGCGTAGAGCGCCTCGTCCTTGAGCTGCTGCTGATCCATGCGGGTCGGCGGGCAGATCCAGGTCCGGACGGCGGGGTTGAACTTCTGGCCGCGCCAGATCTCGGCGGCGGCACGGAAGTGGCCGATATTGGTCATGCAGGAGCCGAGGAAGACGTCCTGGATCGGCGTGCCGGCGACCTGGGAGAGGAGCTTGACGTCGTCCGGGTCGTTGGGGCAGGCGAGAATCGGCTCGGTGATATCGGCGAGGTCGATCTCGATCACCGCGGCGTACTCGGCGTTCTTGTCGGCCTTGAGCAGTTTCGGCGCTTTCAGCCACGCGTTGACGGCGTCGATGCGGTTCTGCAGGGTCTGCGGGTCCTGGTAGCCCTCGGCGATCATCTTCTCCATCAGGGCGACGTTGGAGCGCAGATAGGTGCAGACCGACTCCTCGGAGAGCTGGATGCAGCCGGCGGCGGCAGAGCGCTCGGCGGCAGCGTCGGTCAGCTCAAAAGCCTGCTCGACGGAGAGCTCCGGCAGACCTTCCATCTCAAGGATGCGGCCGTTGAAGATGTTCTTCTTGTTCTTCTTCGGCACCGTCAGCAGGCCCTGCTGGATCGCCCAGTAGGGGATGGCGTTGACGGCGTCGCGCAGGGTGATGCCGGGGTTGAATTTACCCTTGAAGCGCACCAGCACCGACTCGGGCATGTCGAGCGGCATGAAGCCCATGGCGCCGGCGAAGGCGACCAGGCCGGAGCCGGCCGGGAAGGAGATGCCGATTGGGAAGCGGGTGTGGGAGTCGCCGCCGGTGCCGACGGTGTCGGGCAGCAGCAGCCGGTTCAGCCAGGAGTGGATGACGCCGTCACCGGGGCGCAGGGCGACTCCGCCGCGCTCGGCGATGAAGCCGGGGAGGGTCTTGTGCATCTTGACGTCAGCCGGCTTCGGGTAGGCGGCGGTGTGGCAAAAGGACTGCATGAACATCGGCGAAAGGAACTTGAGGCAGGCGAGTTCCTTGAGCTCGTCGGCGGTCATCGGCCCGGTGGTGTCCTGGGAGCCGACGGTGGTCATCTTCGGCTCGCAGGCAGTCCCGGCGAGGACACCTTCGACGCCGCAGGCCTTGCCGACCATCTTCTGCGCCAGGGTGTAGCCCTGGCCCGGTTTGGGAGTCGGGTTGATCGGCAGGGTGAAGAGATCAGTGGCGCCCATGCCGAGGGCGGTGCGTGCCTTGTCGGTCAGCGCCCGGCCAATGATCAGCGGAATACGGCCGCCGGCGCGGAACTCGTCGGGGACGGTGTTCGGCTTGATCTCGAAGGTGGTGAGGATATCCCCCGCCTCATTGGTCACTTCGCCCTTTTTGGTATTGATGACGATGACGTCGCCGGTGTTGAACTTGGTGACGTCCATTTTCAGCGGCAGGGCGCCGGAGTCCTGGGCGGTGTTGAAAAAGATCGGAGCGATGACGCCACCGATGATGACGCCGCCGGTCTTCTTGTTCGGCACGCAGGGGATCTCGTTGCCGATGTGCCAGAGGACCGAGTTGCAGGCACTCTTGCGCGAGGAACCGGTGCCGACAACGTCGCCGACAAAGGCGACCTGGTGACCCTCGGCGCGGAACTTGGCGATAGTGGCGTTGCCGTCGGGGAAGCGGGTCTTGCCCATGGCGAGGGCGTGGAGCGGGATGTCGGGGCGGCTCCAGGCGTCGCCGGCCGGGGAGAAGTCATCGGTGTTGATCTCGCCGTCGACCTTGTAGACCTTGACCTTGATCGTCTCGGGCATCGCCGGCTTGTGGGTGAACCACTCGGCGTTGGCCCAGGAGGTCAGCACCTTCTTGGCGGCGGCATTGGTCTTGGCGAGGGCGACGACCTCGTCGAAACCATCATAAACCAGGGTCATGCCGGAGAGGGCGCAGGCGGCCTCGTCGGCGAGGGCGGCATCCTTGAGGGCGTCGATCAAGGGCTTGACGTTGTAGCCCCCCATCATGGTGCCGAGGATCTGCACCGCTTCCTTCTTGTCGATCAGCTTTGAGGTCGCCTTGCCGGCAAGGATCTCGGCGAGAAAACCGGCCTTCACCTCGGCGGCCGGATCGACACCGGGGGAGATGCGGTTCTTGAAGAGATCCTTGAGGAACTCCTCCTTGCCGACCGGGGGATTCTGCAGCAGGGCGCAGAGCTCCCTGGTCTGCTCCGGGTTCAAGGGGAGCGCCGGAATGCCCTGGGCATTGCGCTCTTCCTGGTGTTTCAAATACGTTTCGATCATCTCTCTCCTCCTCATAAGTTTGCCACCGCCGGAGGTATCTCCAAGGCGGCGCAGGAATGAACCTTTTACGGGCGGGTCAGAACCCTTCAAGCGCCGTCTCCAGGCGGCCTGCAGGGGTTTTCCCGAATGCGAAATACTGCATACTGTATACGATTTCCCGAACCCTTGTCAACGGCCAAGTCGGGGAAAATTCGGTTCCGGGCTAGCCGCTCCTGCGCGCCTCCAACTCTTCCCAGCGCCGCATCAGGCCTTCGAGTTCGGCCTCGATCCCGGCGAGTTCCGCAGCCACCGCCGCCAGCGCCTGATGGTTACCGAGCTGCCCCGGATCGGCGAGGAGGAGTTCCAACTCCCGCTGCCGCTGTTCGGCGTTGGCAATCGCGCCCTCGACCTGCTCGAGTTCCTGCTTCTCCCGAAAGGAGAGCCCGGCCCGCCGCGGTCGCCCTTCCCGCACCTTTTCGACGACCGCAACCGGCGGCGGTGCGGCAGCGGGACCTTCGGCTTCTGCCTGCAACCGTTGAAAGTTAAGAAAATCCTGATAGTTCCCAGGATAGGCGACGACCTGCCGCCCCCCCTCGAAATGGAGAATGGCGGTGGCGACGCGATCGAGGAACCAGCGGTCATGGGTGACCAGCAGCAGGGAACCGGGGAATTCGACCAGCGCCCCTTCCAGCACCTGCAGGGTCGGGATATCGAGATCGTTGGTCGGTTCATCGAGGACCAGAAGGTTGGCCCCTTCAAGTATCAGTTTTGCCAGCAGCAGGCGCGCCCGTTCCCCCCCGGAGAGGGTGACGATGCGCTTTTTCTGCTCGGCGGGAGTGAAGAGAAAGTCCTCCAGGTAGCCAATCTTGTGCCGTTTCTGCCCACCCGGAAGCGTCACCCACTCCCCCTCGCCGAGCGCCTCGTGGACATACTCGCCGTCGTCGAGGCCGCTGCGCGCCTGATCGAGGTAGCCGATGCGACTCTTCTGGCCGAGCACCACCCGCCCGGTGCTGGGCGCCAGTTCGCCAAGAGCGACCCGCAGCAGGGTGGTCTTGCCGCAGCCGTTGGGACCGAGAATGCCGACCCGCTCGCCGCGGCGCAGGATAAAGGAGAGGTCGTCGACCAGCGGACGTCCGCCGATCGCCACCCCGAGGTGGTCGAAGTCGAGAACCGTGTTGCCGAGGCCCTGTTCGCTGGCGAAGGCGAGACCGAGATCACCGCGGGTCGGGGCGGCTTTCTGGGCCTGTAGTTCGGCGACCCGGTCCTTGCGTGCTTTCTGCTTGGTGGTGCGGGCCTTGGCGCCCCGCCGCAGCCAGGCTTCCTCCCGCCGCAGCAGGTTGAGGAGACGCTCCTGGCGGTGACCGGCCGATTCGAGCTGGGCCTGCTTCTGTTCCAGGTAGGCACCGTAGCCGCCACTGAAGAGCTGCAATTGGCCGGCCTCGACTTCGGCGATGCGGGTCACGACCCGGTCGAGGAAATAGCGGTCATGGGTGACCAGAATCACCGCGCCGGGATAGGCGAGCAATAATTCTTCGAGGGCAGCGACGGTATCGGCATCGAGGTGGTTGGTCGGTTCGTCGAGAAGGAGGAGTTCCGGTTCGGCGAGGAGCAGACCGGCCAGCGCCACCCGTTTGCGGTTGCCGCCGGAAAGGGTGCCGACGAGGCGCTCCAACTGGTCGAGACCGAGGCTGGCACAGACCCGTTCGACCTTGTGGTCGAGGTTCCAGGCCTGGTGCAGGTCGAGCCAGGCCTGGATCTGCTGCTGTTCGTCAAGAAGGGCCGGCGCTTCGCTCGCGGTGGCGCCGCCGAGCCGATCGGCAAGGACTGCGAGTCGGTCCAGGTGCCGCCGGGCATCGCCGAGACCGGCTTCGAGGGTCGTTCGGATCGATTGCTCCGGATCAAGCTCCGGCTCCTGGCTGAGATAACCGGCCACCAGGCCGCGCTTGCGCAGCAGCTGGCCGCCGTCGGCCTCCTCGAGACCGGCAAGGATGCGCAGCAGCGTCGATTTGCCACAGCCGTTACGCCCGATCAGGCCGAGCTTTTCGCCCTCGGCCACGGCCAGGTTGCACTGATCCAGAATGGTGCGGGCGCCATAACTTTTGTGCAGGTTCTGCAGATCAACGACATTCATGAAGACGGCCAGATTTCAGGATTCAGGTTGGAATACTTTGCGATCGCCCGACTCTTATACACCTCCCCGCGCCGAAAGCCAAGGCAGGGCTGCACAGGGTTGCGACACATTCTGTCACAGGCCCGGTTCACCCTGTAACCAACCAGGCGAGGAGGAGACCATGTTCGAATTCGTGATGTTGATCGGGTTGCTGGCGGCGGGGTTGAGCCAGTTGTTGCCGGACGGGGAAGAGGAGGATTCGCGGCCACGAAGGGCAGGGAAGAGCCTCCCTGTTCGCGCCGACCGCGGAAGAGCGTTTTAGCGGCCGGCATATCACTCTCAGGCGGAGAGCAGGCCGATGAAGGTTCCGACATTGACCGCCCGGCCGAAGAGAAAGCCCTGCATATAGCGGCAGCGGTTCTGCAGCAGGATTTCACGCTGGCTCTCGGTCTCGACCCCTTCGGCAATCAGTTCGATGTGCATGCGGGCAGCGAGGTCGATGATCGAGTTGACGACGACCTGGTTCCCCGCGTCACTTTCGAGCCCGGCGACAAAGGAGCGATCGATCTTCAGCCGATCGATAGGAAACTTTACCAGGTAGGAGAGGGACGAATAACCGGTGCCGAAATCGTCGATGGCGATCTTGACCCCGCGTACTTTCAGGTCGGTCAGGTTCTCCAAAGCCTGATCGAAATCACGGATCAGGATCCCTTCGGTGATTTCGATCTCCAGGGCTTCGGCCGGCAGTCCGGTCGCATCCAGGATACTTTCGATCATCTCCACCAGATCCGGCTGCTGAAATTGCCGTGGGGAAAGGTTGACTCCGATATGCAGGGGTTTGCCGAAATCGGTCCGCCAGCAGGCCGTCTGGCGGCAGGCGGTTTCCAGCACCCAGCGGCCAATGGCCAGAATCTGCCCGCTCTCCTCGGCCATGGGAATGAACTGGTCGGGAGAGACCAGCCCGAACTCCGGGTGATTCCAACGCAGCAGAGCCTCGGCACCGAGGATCTCCCCGGTGACACCATCGACCTGGGGCTGGTAATGGACCTCCAGTTGGCCCAACTCCAGCGCCCGGCGCAAACCGGCGTCGAGGGCAATCTGTTCGACGGCTCGAAAGTTCATCGCCGGAGCGTAAAACTGAAAAGTGCCGCGGCCCAGATCTTTGGCCCGATTGAGGGCCGATTCGGCATTACGCAGCAGGGTATTGCTGTCCCGGCCGTCGGCGGGGAAGAGGGCGATGCCGCTGCTGGCGGAGAGGAAGACTTCCCGCTCCTCCACCAACAACGGCTGGTCGAAACTGAGCAGAACCTTTTCGATGACCTTGGCGGCGTCCTCGGCTTTGCGCAACCCGGGGAAGAGGAGCAAGAAACGGTCGGCCCCGAAACGCGCTATGGAATCGTCGGGACGCAGACAGAGGGACAGGCGGCGGGCGACCTCCTGCAACAGCGAATCGCCAGCAGCATGCCCGAGGCTGCCATTGACGTGCTTGAATTTGTCGAGACCGAACTGAACCACCGCCACTTGCTGGTCGAGACGTCCGGCATGGACCAGGGCCAGCCGCAGGCGGTCGTCGAAGAGTTGCCGGTTGGGGAGGCCCGTGAGGGGGTCGTGGTAGGTCAGATAGTTGATGGAGCGTTCGGCCTGGCTGCGTCGTTCCTCGCTCTGTTCGGCGAGCTTCCGTTGCCGGCGCAGAATCCAGAACCCGAGCAGCAGGGCCCCTATACCTTCGAGCCAGAGCAGCAGATAGCGCGAGACCAACGCCTGCTGGTGGGCGGCAACGGCGAGCCGCAGCGGCGTTAAGGGGACCAGCAGGCTGATGCCGGCCTGCACCGGTTTCCCGGCGGAATCCTGTCTGGGATGACACTCCTGGCAGTGCCCCGCAAACTGTAATGGGCGCATCACCCGCAGGAACTCCTCCGTTTGTTGCCGTTCGAGGCTGCTCACTTCCGCTTCTCCGGCGCGGAGTTTTTCCAGGGCCTGAACGTCCCAGGCATCGGGCGCCTGACCGGAATCCGGCGACCGAGTGCTGACCAAATGCCCGCCACCATAGCGCCGGGCGTCGAGTTCGTCGTCCGGCAAGGTTTTGCAGACAGGATTAAGCAGCGTCAAGATCTTGCCGCTGGGGGTGGTTACATCCCGTTCCGGCAGCCGGGCAAGCCGTAGATCGGGCTGGATCTCGGCGCTGACCGGGACGTAGACCCCCCCCTGGCGGGCACTCCATTGCAGAGCAAGAACCTCGCGCCGCATGAGGGCGTCGGCCTCGATCCTTGCGTTGGCGACGACCTGGCTATCCTCCTCGTTCAGGTGGAGGACGGTCCCGCCGACCATCGCCAGGGTCCAGAACAGAGCCAGGCCCGCCAGATAGTATTTGAGGTTCAGAAAAGGACTGCGCATTTGCTTCGGATGCTCCCCCACGCATGAAACAAAATCCCGGCGTTGGTCAGGCCGCCGGTTGCAACTGGCCGCGATGGCGGCGCAACAGGACCTCCCCGGTACCGTTGTTGAAGACAATTTTACGCCCCTGCATGCCACCGACATCCTTGCCGAGAATCGGAATCCGCAACTCCTCCAGAAGATGGAGGGCCAGGGAGATGTTGCGCTCCCCGACCGCCAGCAGACCTTCATTCGACTTCCACATTGAGGCTCCACCGAAAATCTTTGCCTGCAACCGTTCCCGTCGCGCCCCGAACTCGATCAGACGCTCGACCAGGCGCGGGATCGCCACGCTGCCGTAGCGGGGGGTCGGCAACCCTTCCCCGTTCCAGAGCGGCAGCAGGTAGTGGTTGATGCCGCCCATCGCCTGCTGGGGGTCCCAGAGGCAGACCGCCACGCAGGAACCGAGCACCGTGGTCACCAGGTGCGGTTCGGGGTGAACAAAGAGTGCCCCGGGATAAAGATAGTGGGATTTCAATTCCACAGACGCCCCTCGACGCCGGCAGGCAACCTGCCAGCTCAGAAGATTTCGGGTTCGTCGAACATGAAGAGGTTGCCGGCGGTGGCATGATCGGTCACCTCGGCGCCGACCGCCGGCGCCGGCAGGACCAGGGTCAGCAGGCAACCTTCACCAGGGGTGCTTTCCAGGGTCAGGCTGCCGCTCAGGACCTGGGCCAGGCTGCGGGCGATGCTCAAACCGAGGCCATGGCCCCGGTGCTGCTTGGTGGTGCCGGTGTCGAGCTGGCAGAACCGGTCGAAAACGCGATCCTGATCTTCAGGTGCGATCCCGGGACCGGCATCGGCAACGACAACCTGCAACGCCTCACCGCTGACCTCGGCGAAGAGACCGACGGCACTGTTGGGAGGGCTGAAATCGACCGCGTTGGCGAGCAGATTGCCGACGATCAGGGAAAGTTTCTGCTGATCACTGACAAACTGGAGGTCGTCCGCCACCTGGAGGTTGATGGCCACTCCCTTTTCCCGGCAGCGGAATTCGATGCGGTCGCACAGGCTCTTCAAGACCCCGCTGACATCGACCTGCGCCCACTCCGGGAGCGCTTCGCCCGATTCAAGCTCTGCCGCCATGAAAATATTTTGCAGCTGGGCGTCGAGGCCGTGGGCTTCGGCATAGATCATTTCGGCAAAATCGGTCGCCCTGTCCCCCGCCTTGCCCGCCGCAAGCTGTCCCGCCAGGCCGATGATCGACGTCAGGGGATTGTTGATTTCGTTACGGATATTGGAGAGGAATTGACTCTTCAGCGACTCCGATTGCTGCAACCGGTGGTTGACCTCTTCGAGCTTGCGGGTCATAACCGTCAGGTCGTTGAAGGCCTGGCGGTCGGCATCCAGGCGCTGGCGCAGGGCGCTGAGCAGTTCCTCGTCGCTCCACTTCTTCATTGGCAACTCCCGTTGGGGTGACTTCTCACCCTTCGTGATAAAGCTTCATCAGGGCCCCGGCAATCTCCGGCAGGGGAAGGACCCGCTCAGCGGCGCCGAGCCGGATCGCTTCCCCGGGCATCCCGAAGACGATACTGGTCGCTTCGTCCTGGACCAGGGTCCGCGCCCCGGCCTGCCGCAGTTCGAGCAGACTGCGGGCGCCGTCATCGCCCATGCCGGTCAACAGGATGCCGATGGCGTTGGCGCCGGCATAGCGGGCCGCGGCCCGAAACAGGACATCGACGGAGGGGCGATGGCGACAGACCAGCGGCCCGTCCTTGACCTCGACATAGTAGCGGGCGCCGCTGCGCTTGAGCAGGACGTGGCGGTTGCCAGGGGCGATCAGCGCCCGACCGGGAATGACGCTGTCCCCATCGGCAGCCTCCTTGACCTCGACCCGGCAGATGCCATCGAGGCGCCGGGCAAAGGCCGCGGTGAATTCCTGGGGCATGTGCTGGACCACAACCATCCCCGGCGCATCATGGGGGAGGGTCTCGAGGATCACCCGCAAGGCTTCAGTGCCACCGGTGGAGGCGCCTATCACCACCACCTTTTCGGTGGTCTTGAGCACGCCCCCCGGCGCGCGCGCCGGCAGAACCGCATCGGCGGTCAGCTTGGGCTGAACCAGCCGCTGCAGGGCACTCAAGGGGCGGAGCCGGGCGACCGCCGCCGCCTTCACCGCATCCCGGATCAGCACCCCCGACTCTTCGAGAAATTGGCGCGCCCCGAGCCGCGGCTTGTTGATAATCTCCACCGCCCCGTACTGCAGGGCCCGCAGGGTGGCGTCCGCCCCCTTTTCGGTGAGGCTGGAACAGATCACCACCGGGATCGGGTGCTGATTCATCAGCTTCTGCAGGAAGGTCAGGCCGTCCATCCGTGGCATCTCGATGTCGAGGGTGATGACGTCCGGGATCTCCTTGCGAATCTTCTCCGCCGCCAGGTAGGGGTCGGCGGCGGTACCGATCACCTGCAATTGCGGATCGGCCGAGAGAATCGCGGTCAGCGTCTGCCGCACCACCGACGAATCGTCGACGATCAGGACCCGGATCGGGTCGCTGGCAGGTTTGGTCCTTGCTGGGGACGGCAAAATCGGCATAATCCAGACCTTAATTGCGCCGGTAGATCGACGGTGCCAGCTGCACCAGGGGGAGTCCCAGACCGTGCAGGCTCTCGCTGTGGCCGAGGAAGAGGAGCCGCCCGGCGGGCAACAGGCGGCAGAAACGCTGCAACAGGGCCAGTTGGGTCGGGCGGTCGAAATAGATCATGACATTGCGGCAGAAAATCATGTCGAGAGGGTCACGGATCCCCCAATCATCATCCATGAAGTTCAGGCGCCGGAAGCTGACCCGCCTGCGCAACGCCGGCGCAATCCGCACCTGCCGGCGCTCGCGTTCCTTGCTGCGCAGCAGATACCTGCGCCGCAGCTCGACGGGGACCGGGACTATCTTTTCTTCCGCGTAGATCCCGAGCTGGGCCCGCTCCAGCACCCGGGTCGAGATATCGGTGGCAAGGATCGAAAATTCATAGGTGCCGACGCGCTGCTGGTACTCGCTGAGGACCATGGCGAGGGTGTAGGGTTCCTCACCGGTGGAACACCCGGCACTCCAGACCCGCAGCGGCCTTTCGCTGCCGGCGCCGAACTGCCGCGAGAGATCATCCAGCCCCTGCGCCAGCAGGAATTCGAAGTGGTTCTGCTCGCGAAAGAAGTCCGTCTTGTTGGTGGTCACCTCGTCGATCAGCGGCACCAGCTCTTCGAGGTGCCCCTCGGCACTGAAGACATAGTCCGCGTAATCGGCAAAGGTGTCGATACCGAGCTGGCGCAGCCGCTTGCGCAGCCGCGCCTCGAGCATGTTCTTCTTGTGGGGCTGCAGGTTGATGCCGCACTTGGTGTAGATCATGCGGCTGAAGCGTTCGAAGTCACGATCGGAAAAGGTCTTCATCCGCTTGCGTTCCGCGATCCATTCGGCGATGGCCTCTCCCCCCGCTCGCTCCATCCCCTACTCCACCGTTTCCGCCTCTTCGCTCGCCGCCTGGACCAGCGCCAGTTCGTCGGCAGAGAAGACCCGGTCGATATCGAGCAGCATCACGAAATGATCGTCGATGCCGGCCATCCCCTTGAGAAATTCGGTCTTCAGCCGGGTGCCGATCCGGGGTGGCGGCTCGATGTGGTCGCTGCCGATTTCGAGCACCTCCCGCACCGAATCGACCAGGGCGCCGACGGTGAGCAAATCGCCATCGACGACGATATCCATGACGATGATGCAGGTGTTGACGGTGCGTTCGGTGGCCGCCATGCCGAACTTGAGGCGCAGGTCGATCACCGGCACCACGCTGCTGCGCAGGTTGATGACCCCGATCATGAAGCGCGGGGTCTGCGGCACCCGGGTTACGGTGGTGAAATCGAGGACCTCTCGGGCCTTGGTGACGTCGACGGCAAAGACTTCGTCACCGAGGGAAAAGGTCAGATATTGCAAACTGGTCGTCGCTGCACCAGACATAGTCGCTCCTTTGGCAAGGGGTTGCCGGATCGGGACTCTCAGAACCGCTCGAATTCGTCGTCAAGGGCGTCCCCGTCGCTGCCGAGATCAAGGGCGATCCCTTTGACCCGTTTCTTCTCCTCCGGGCGCAGGTACTGGGCCTTCCCCGCGCCCGCCTTGCCGGCGAGGTGGGCGATCTGGGCCTTGACCTTCCCCTTGCCGCCGGCCGACGCATCCTTGTGGACTCGCATCTTGCCACCGCCGGCGACCTGGAAGAAGGCGATCATCTCCTGCAACTGCTCGGCCTGGCTCGAGAGCTCTTCGGCGGTGGAGGCCATCTCCTCGGAGGCCGAGGCGTTCTGCTGGATGACGAGGTCGAGCTGCTGGATCGCTTTGTTGATCTGCTCGGCACCCGAGTCCTGTTCCTTGCTGGCGGCGCTGATCTCCTGCACCAACTCGGCGGTCTTCTGGATATTGGGAACAATGACGTCAAGGAGGCTGGCCGCCTTCTCCGCCACCTCGACGCTGGAGACCGAGAGGGTGCTGATTTCGCCGGCCGCGACCTGGCTGCGTTCGGCCAGCTTGCGGACCTCGGCGGCGACCACCGCGAACCCCTTGCCGTGCTCGCCGGCGCGGGCGGCCTCGATCGCCGCATTGAGGGCAAGCAGGTTGGTCTGGCGGGCGATCTCCTCGATGATCATGATCTTGTTGGCGATCTCCTTCATCGCCATGGTCGTCTCGGCCACCGCGGCGCCGCCATCACGGGCATCCTGGGCGGCCTTGATGGCGATCTTCTCGGTCTGCAAGGCGTTGTCGGCGTTCTGGCGGATATTGGCGGTCATCTGTTCGATGGAGCTGGAGGCCTCTTCGGCGGCCGCGGCCTGCTCCGACGCCCCTTGGGACATCTCTTCGGAGGCGGCGCTCATCGCCTGGCTCCCCGATGAGACGTTGTCGGTGGAGGCGCTGACCTGGCCAAGGACATCGTTGAGAATCTGCACCATGTTCTTCAGGGCGGTTCCGAGCTGGTCCTTCTCTGAGGCGAGTTCGACCTCGACGGTCAGATTCCCCTTGGCGATCTCCTCGGCGACATCGGCCTGGCGTGCCAGACTGTCGGCCATGTTGTCGAGGGAGACCGAGAGCTGACCGATCTCGTCGGCTCGCTGCAGATTGAGGCGGGTACTGAAATCCCCCTTGGCGATCTCCTCGGCGAGGGCGACCCCTTTGGCGATCGGCTTGGAGATGGAGCGGGCGAAGAAGAAGGCGAAGATAAAGGCTGTCAGAGCGCTGAGGATGCTCACAGCCCAGACCAGCAGGATCGAGTTGCTGGCGGAGAGGGAGATCGCCTCCGAGGTCTTGTCGGCGTAGTCACCGGCAGCGACATCGTTGGCTTCGGACAATTCCAGGATCTGGTTGGCCAGGATCTCCATTGACGCGAGCTGGTTATCGAGCTCGACATCGCTGGCTACCAGCTTGTCGAACCCCATCAGGTAGGTATTGAGCAGTCCTTCGAGTTCGCCCTTCTGTCCGGCGCCGAGGGTCGAGGCGGCGAGCCGCTGGTTCAAGGCGCTCCCGACATTGTGAACCCCATCCACGTACTTGCTGTCCCCCCGCAGCATGAAGTCCTTCTCGTGGCGCCGCATCTGCAGGTAGAGCACCGTCAGTTCGGTCTTGTCGGCCTTCTTGAACGCCGCCTCCAGGGCGTGGGCGGCGTTGCGGAACTCCCCCTGGACGCCGTCATTTTCAGTGAGTCCCCGGAACTGGGTGGTCTTGATGAACTTGTCCAGGTTCTCTTCGTAGCGGGAAAGAACCTTGGCCGACTCGTCGACCTGGTTCTGCGCCTCGGTTCCCATCCCCCTTACCACCTGTTTGAGGTCGACCAGATCCTTTTCGGTGGTTTTTAACCACTCCTTGGCCTTCTCGGCATAGGCGAGCTCGTTGGTCTCATGAAAGTTTTTCTGGTTGCGCAGGGCGCGCAACAGGTCGACCTGGGTCTGCATGGCGGCATCGACCGCGTGATAGGCCGTGCCAACATCGTCCTGGTAACCCCGATTCACAGAACGCAGCTGCAGGATCGCCGTTGCCGACACGACCACCAGCAGCGCCACGACCAGTCCGAATCCTAGTCCCAATTTCGCAGCAATTTTCATCTTTCCCTCCCTGTAGGTACTGACATTGGCAAATTCTTCCGCAAGGTTTTTGGCCACCCATGGATATCGGCCGGTCGATTCAACCAACCCGTTCCAGCTGTTCCTTCTCCCGCGCCTCGGCAAACTCGCTCAGCGCCGGCAGATCGGCGATCAATGCCACCCGCCCGTCACCGAGGATCGTCGCGCCGGAGATGCCGCGCACCTCCTTGTAGAGTCGACCGAGGTTCTTGATCACGGTCTGGTGTTCGCCGACCACGTAATCGACGACGAAGCCGATGCGTTGCCCGTCGAGGTCGGCAATGACGATCTGCTGGATCGCCGGCACCTCGCCATGAATATTGAAGTGTTCGCGCAGATCGACGTAGGGGACGAGCTCACCCCGCACCGTCGCCATGTTGCGGCGCCGCTCCTTGCCGGCGGCGGCGCGGTGCAGTTCGACGCATTCCTCGACCATCGCCATCGGGAAGACGTAGGACTCGCCGCTGATGTTGACCAGCAGGCCGTCGATGATCGCCAGGGTGAGCGGCAGGCGGATGGTGAAGGTGGTGCCGAGACCCGGCCGGCTGCTCAGTTCGACGCTGCCGCGCAGCCCTTCGATCGCCTGGCGCACCGCATCCATGCCGACGCCGCGCCCGGAAACACTGGTCACCTTCCCGGCGGTGGAGAAACCGGGGGTGGCGATGAGCGTAAAGAACTCCCGGTCGCCGTATTCACCGCTCTCGCTCCAGAGCCCCTGCTCCACCGCCCGCCGCCGGATCGCCTCACGATCGAGACCGGCGCCGTCGTCGCGGACCTCGATCAGTACGTAGGCCCCGGCATGGGTGGCGCTCAGGGTAACCGTCCCCTGGGCCGGCTTGCCGGCCGCCAGCCGGCGCTCCGGACTTTCGATACCATGGTCGATGGCGTTGCGCAGCAGGTGAACCAGGGGATCGTCGAGGCGCTCGATCACCGTTTTGTCGAGCTCGGTCTCGGCGCCCGCGGTGACCAGAGCCACATCCTTGCCGAGCTCCCGCGCCAGATCCCGCGCCAGGCGCTGGAACTTGCCGAAGGTGCTGCCGATGGGAAGCATGCGGATATTGAGAATCTGGTCGCGCAGATCCCAGGTCAGGCGCTCCACCTCTTCGCCGATGCTGACCAGCGCCGGATCATCGTTGTGTGCCACGAACTGGCTGAGCCGGGCCTGAACCGTCACCAGCTCACCGACCAGGTTGACCAGCTGGTCGAGCTTTTCCGAGTTGACCCGCAGGCTGCTCTGGGAGCTACTGCCATGCCGTTTGCGACGCAGCTCCTGGACCCGCTGCTGTTCGGCGAGGGCCGAATCGACACGGCCACTGTCGACCATGCCGGCTGCCACCAGGCTTTCGCCGAGCCGCTTGCGTTCCTGCAGGATCTGCTCGAGTTCGGCGGGCTGCAGATCACCGCGCTCGACGAGGATTTCACCCAGGCGCTTGTACTCGGAAGCATTCTCCGGCCAGCCGTCTTCGTCGATCAGGGTGATCGAAAGGCGACAGCCATCTTCGATGAAGATGAAGATGTCGCGGATGGAATCGACGCTGGCATCGGTGGTGAGAATCAGGTCCCAGAAGAGATAGCAGCGCTGGGGATCGAGGGCATCGAGGTTGGGAACCTCCCCGGTCTGCACCACGGCGAGGCAGTCGCCGAGAGCGTAAAGTTCGCGCAGGAAACCGAGGGGGTTGAGGCCGCGCTGGAAGATGTCGGCCGGGGGATAAAAGCGAATCCGGTAGGTTCGGGTAGTGCCGTCCACCCTCCCGGCGGAAACCGGGCGCGCGGCGGTGGTCGCCTCGCCGAGGCGGCTGCAGAAGCTGCGGATACGGCCGAGCAGGGGTGCCAGCTCCGGTTGCTCCTGCTCCTCGCCGGCGGCAATGGCGACCAGGACCTTGAGATGATCGAGGGCGAGCAGGGCGAGGTCGATCAGTTCGGTGCTGACACTGCAGCGGGCGGCGCGCACCAGCTCGAAGAGGGCTTCCATCTCGTGGGCAACGGCGGCGATCGCCTCGAAACCGAACATCGCCCCCGACCCCTTGAGGGTATGCAGCGCCCGGAAGAGGGTGGCGACCTGCTCGGGATCGTCCGGCGCCTCTTCGAGAGCGAGGAGTCCGCGTTCCACCTCCTCCAGCAGCTCGCGGGCCTCGTCGATAAAGACCCCGCTCTGTGCCCCTTTCATACCAGGACCATGCGCACCAGACCGAGGAGCTGTTCCGGTTTGAAGGGTTTGGTCAGCCAGGCCGATGCCCCGGCGGCCTTCCCCTGGCGACGCTTTTCTTCCTGCGATTCGGTGGTCAGCATCACCACCGGGATAAAACGACAGCCCGGAATCTTGCGGAACCTCTCGATCAGATTGATGCCGTCCATGCGGGGCATGTTGAGGTCGGTAATCATCATGTCGACCCCATCCTGCTGCCCGCCCAGCTTGGTCAGGGCGTCTTCCCCATCCTCGGCTTCGAGGACGTCATACCCTTCATTGTTCAGGGTCGCGGCTATCAATGCCCGAATGCTTGCCGAATCTTCTACGATCATGATTTTCTTGCTCATGGTCTCCTCTTGTTTCTCCTCCCATTACGGGAAGGGGTTCAGGATGGGTCCTGGTCTCGCTGCAAGGTTTCGAAAATCCTCTCGACATTGCCGATGGCCTGGTCGATTTTATCCTGGAGGTCCAGGATGGCGTGGGACAGATTGTCATTCTGCTCCTGCAATCGGCGATGGCCTTGAACCTCAGCAGAAGGATGTCGTCTCGATTGGCTCACGTCCAACGGTCCTCCCGCCAGAGGCACTCCCCATCGGTACTACAGGAGCAGGGCACATGGCGGAGAAAACCCGATTCGTGCAAAAATTTGCAGGCTTCCCCCGGCTGCTGCCATTCCACCGCCAGAGTCCGCTTTGCAGCCACGGCGGTACGATGGGCGGCGCAGAGAAGTTGCAGCAAGGGAATGCCCGGATCTCCGCTGCCAATGGAAAGGACCACCGGAGCCGAGCCGGCGAGGGCACCACGCAATGCTTCAAAAAGGCCCGTCAGACCCTCCAGATCGATCTTCCCTGCGACACTCAGTTGCACCCTATTGTCTTCCAGGTTGCTTATCGACTCCGGCATGGTCTCCCCGTTCATTCTCTAAACCGCCCCGGCCAAACTCTGGGGCTCCATTTCGGGTATCGGCAGCACTCCCGGTTGAAGGCGCTGCTGGGTGCAGGTCGGAGACAGGCCGGAAGCGGTCTGCACCGACGTTTTGGTGCGCAACATCGCCACCGCCTGCTGCAGGGTGTCCGCCTGACTGGCCAATTCTTCGGCGGTGGTCGCCATCTCCTCGGAAGCACCGGCATTCTGCTGGATGACCTGATCGAGTTGCTGGATCGCCCGGCTGACCTGGTCGGCCCCCAGTTCCTGTTCCCGGCTGGCAGTGCTGATCTCCTGCACCAGTTCGGCAGTCTTCTGAATCGCGGGGACCACCGATTTCAGCAGGTTCCCAGCTTTCTCGGCTACATCGATGCTGGAAGCGGACAAGGTGCCGATATCGCGGGCCGCCAACTGGCTCCGTTCGGCCAGCTTACGCACCTCGGCGGCGACCACGGCAAACCCTTGGCCGTACTCGCCGGCCCGCGCTGCTTCAATGGCGGCATTGAGGGCCAACAGATTGGTCTGCCGGGCAATCTCCTCGATAATCATGATCTTGCCGGCGATTTCCTTCATTGCAGTCGTCGTTTCGGCAACTGCCACCCCCCCCTCGCCAGCATTCCGGGAGGCCTGGATGGCGAGGATTTCGGTCTCTCGGGCGTGTTCGGCGTTCTGGCGAATATTGGCGGCCATCTGCTCAATGGAAGAGGAAGCTTCCTCGGCGGCGGCGGCCTGCTCGGTGGCCCCGGAAGAAAGATCGGAAGAGGAGGAGGACAAGACCTGACTCCCCCTGGCGACCTGCTCCGCGACCAAGCGAATCTCGTCAACCAGATCACCGAGGCGTGCGTTGGTCAGTGCCAGGGGCTTGCGGGCCACCCCGCGAACGGCAAAGGTAAAGTCCCCCTTGGCCAGGCACTGGAATGCGGCAACGATTTCGTTTTTGAGGTTTTCGGCAAAACCATCGACTGCCTCGGCCATGCGACCCACCTCGTCCCGCCGGGAAAAGCCGAGCCGCACATCGAGGTTGCCGTGATTCAATTCACCGAGCATATCGATCACCTGCTGCAAAGGGCTGGAAATGCTGCGCGCCACCAGGAAGACCAGGACCAGAACCGAGAGAATTACCCCTGCGGTAACGGCACAGGTGATGCGGAAGACTTGTCCCAGAACGGCTTCCACATCATCGACGTAGAGACCAGCACCGATGATCCAACCCCATTCGGGGAGAACTTTGACATAGGAAAATTTCGGCACCGGCCGACCTACTCCGGGCTTGGGCCAGGAGTATTCTACAAACCCCTCGCCCTGCCGGTTGGCGACCTCGACCATCTGGACAAAAAGAGCATTCCCTAACGGATCGCAATATCCGGAAAGATCGGTTCCGTCCAGTTCGGGTCGCATGGGATGCATGATCATCCGCGGTTCAAGATCGTTGATCCAGAAGTAGTTGTCACCGTCGAAACGGGCCGCCTTCAGCGACGCACGCACCGCCTGCTGCGCCTCCGCCTGACTCAGATTTCCGGCCTTGGCCTGGTTGACGAAGTACTCCGCCCCATTCCAGGCGGCCTCGACAGTGTGGCGAATTTCTTCCTGTTTGCTGTGGAAGAGATTGTCCCGCAACTGGGTATAGACCCAGCCGATGGTCAAGGTGAAAATCAGAATGATAGCCACGCTCAAAAGATAGATCTTATGGGCCAGCTTCAGGTCCTTCATAATTGATCTCCTATCATTGCATGCCCCCGACCATCACATTCTTCATCAGGAGGTTTCGAGCTGCGACAGATCAAGATCTGTCCGATTGGAGTTTTGTCGTTAGCGTTGTGCTAATTAGTCACCCCTCATATCATTAACCATGCCAATCTCCCACCTCCCGGGATTCACACGGGCTGGGCTGGGATCCTCGACTCACCCTAACCACAGCAAACCGGTTTTCTCTGAGAAAGGCCACCGTGTTATAAATCTATTTCCAAGAGTACGGGGAAGGTCTTGGAACCGGTTGATCGCCGGGAACGGGCCCTTGCCGACCGACATCAAACGGCGGAGGTAGTGGCACAGGTGTATCCTGACACACTTGTGTGACGGCACATAAGTGTGTCAGGGCAGACAGGATTCAGAGGTCGGGAAGTTCAGCTTCGGCGAGCTTGCGGTAGAGGGTGCGACGGCTGATACCCAGGAGCCTTGCAGCCTTGGCCTTGTTTCCCCCGGCCCGCTGCAAGGCGTCCCGCAGGGCACCGGCATCCCCGTTCGAGGGTGGAGAGTCAGGTTCAGGCCGACTAAAAGAGCGGATTTCATCGGGCAGGTGGTTGCGTTGCAGGACGGCCCCCCGGCTGAGGATGAAGGCATGTTCCAGGGCATGTTCGAGTTCCCGGATGTTGCCAGGCCAGGGGTAACTGAAGAAGAGGCGCATGACTTCCTCCTCGACCCCGGTGACGGTGCGGTTCAACTTGCGATTGAAGCGGGCAAGGAACTGGTCGACCAGCAGCGGCAGGTCGTCCCGCCGGTCTCGCAGGGGAGGAAGGTCGACCACCACCACCTTGAGCCGGTAATAGAGATCTTCGCGAAATACACCAGCACGCACCTGGGCCGCCAGGTCCCGGTTGGTTGCTGCCACAATGCGCACATCGACCTTGATCGGCCGGGCATCGCCGACCCGTTCGAATTCCTTTTCCTGAAGAACCCGCAGCAGGCGAACCTGCATCCCCGGAGAAATATCCCCGATTTCATCAAGAAAGATTGTGCCGCCATCGGCCAGTTGGAACCGCCCGACCTTGTCCCGGATGGCGCCGGTGAAAGCTCCTTTGACATGACCGAAGAGTTCACTCTCGAGCAGGCTCTCGGTCAAGGCGGAGCAGTTCACCCGGACCAGGGGAGCATCCCGCCGCCCCCCGCAAAAGTGCAGGGCCTCGGCAACCAGTTCCTTGCCGGTGCCGCTCTCGCCGCTGATCAATACGGTCGAATCGACATCAGCCAGTATATCGACCAGGGCAAAGACCTTCTGCATGACCGGGCTCCTGCCGGTCAGGCGCCGCAGTTGGGTGCGCTCGCCGAGATTCTTCTCCAGGCTGTCGAGGCGGGTTTCATCGCACATGGTCAAAACGGCGCCGGCGAAATGTCCGCCCGGCCCCATCAGCGGCGTAGCGACCAGGGACAGAACCCGCACCGGCCGCCCGGACACCAAGCAGGTGACGCGATCCCGTTTGGTCATGCGCCGTTCTTTCAGGCACTTGCGCAGAACCTCCAGACAGATGTGGCACTCCCGGTTTTCGAGCCCCGCGAGGGAGGCTCCCACCGCCAGGCCGGTGAAACAGCAGAGGGACTGGGAGACGCGATTGGCAGCAAGAACCTTGAGCTGGAAATCGACGGTGACGAGGCCATCCCGGACGCTGTCGAAGATTGCTTCCAGGTTGATCCGGTAGCGCTCCTTCTCCTCTCGCAGCTCTTGCATCTCCAGGGCCATCCGGGTCACCCGCAGCAGGATGTCCCGGGTCACCGGCTTGGCGATATAGTCATAGGCGCCGAGCCGGACCGCCTCGGCGGCGGTAGCCAGGGATGGTGCGCCGGTGACCAGAATGACCGGACACTCCTGCCCCTGTCTGCGCAACTCGGCAAGAAGATCGAGGCCGGTCTTTTCTCCCAGCAGGATGTCGGCAAAAATCAGGTCGAAACGGTGTTCCTTCAGGATCGCCAGGGCTTCGCGGAAGCTTTCGGCGGTGTTGACCAGGTGGCCGGCATCCTTGAGGAAGGAGCTGAAGGTGAAGCGAAGACTCTCTTCGTCGTCGACGACCAGGATGGCAGCTTTTTTCATACCCTTACCTGTCTATTGCTGGGGAATGACCACGGGAAGATCGATGCGGACCCTGGTGAATTGCCCTTCGACACTCTCCAGTTTCACTGTGCCGCCATGATCGTTGATAATGCCATGGCTGATGCTCAGACCGAGCCCGGTCCCCTGCCCCACCGGCTTGGTGGTGACAAAGGGATTCATGACCCGGTCAATAACATCACTGGCAATACCGCAGCCAAAATCGGTGACGGTGATGCGGACCCGCTCCTGGTCAGATTCGATCAGCTTGACCTGGATGTCGAGGATTTTATCAGGGTCAGCGCCAGGGAATTTCACGTTGAGCGCATAGTGGGAGTTATTCAATATATTGAGAAAGACCTGGCGCAGCTGTCCGGAGCGACTCATCACCCGGGGTAGATTCGGGGCGATCTCCATGCGCACATTGATCTGCTCCCGGGTCATTTTGGCCACGCAGAGGGCGAGGGCTTCCTGGAGTTCACCAGCCACGTCAACGAGCTGTTTTGCCTCCCCCTGGGGACGGGCAAAGTCGAGCAGGCTGCGCACGATGGCGCTGATCCGTTCTCCTTCATGGATGATCCGCCCGGGAAGGTCGACTTCCCCCGCGGCGTCCTGGAGGCGGTCGGCGAGGATCTGGGCATAGTTGATGATACCGTTGATGGGGTTGTTGATCTCGTGGGCCACCCCGGCCGCCAGCTCTCCGAGGGAAGCGAGGTGGGCGGTGCGGATACTCAGCTCCTGGGCCCGGACGCGAGCGGTAATATCCTGGGCAAGCTCGATGACGTTGACTACCTGCCCCAATTCGCCGCGAATGGGGATCCCCCGGATATCCCAGATCCGCCCATCGGCGGTCTCGACCTCCCCCTGCTCCATCGATTTGCTGCGGAAAGCACGGTTGGGGGGGCAGTCCTCGCAGATCTCGGCGCGCTGGAAACAGATTTCGTAACAGGGGCGCCGGGCCTCTTCGGGGACCGGGGAGTCGGTCACATCGCTGCGATCGAGGTGATTGGACCAGACCACCCGCAAATGGGGATCGAGCAGCGTGATGCGATCGGGAATCCCTGTCAATAGCGCCTGGAATTCCTGATAGAGGCTGCGGTATCTGCGCTCACTGTTGCGCAGCAGCTCTTCAGCTTGCTTCTGTTTGAGGATCCGCCCCATACCGTCGAGCAGCAGGGTCAGCTGGTGCAGATCGGTCTCGTCGTAATCCTCGGCCTTGTTGGCGACTTCGAAGACCATCTGCAACTGGCCGTTGTCAAGCAGGGGGACGTTCATGACCCGCAGCAACGTCTCCCCTTCCTGGCCCACCGACCGGGCCCAGGGGAGAGGACCGGAATAATCGTTTTCGATGACCGGACGGCACTCCTGCACCACCTCACGCCAGCGGCCGACGGCATCGAGAGGAAACTCAGTTGGCTGGGTTGCCGCTCCCTCTTCGCCGCCGCCCGCTCCGGACCGGGCGTGAAGCACCAGGCGGGTCCCGCCAGGATCGAGAGAGAAGAGGTGGCCGAAGGCGCTGCCGGTCAAACGCACCCCCTGGGAGAGGATGAACCGATGCAGGACGTCCTTGGGCACATCCTCCATCTGTGCCAACCGATAAAGGGCTTCCGATCGCAACTTGTCAAGTTGCAGGGTGCGTTCCACCTGGCGACGACGGGTAATGTCGCGAATCATAACGATCGAAAAATCACCACCGCCGGTCAGAGCCAGGTCAACCCAGACCGTTTTGCCGTCCTTTCCCTGCAGGCGGCAATCCCGCCGCAGGGAGTCGAGCCGGCCGTTGCTCTGGCGGAAATAGTCCTGGTAAAGGGAGAGCCAGTCGTCCGGATGTACCACGTCGCACAGGCTGAAGTGGCAGAGCTCCGCCTCCTCTCGGCCGAGGAGCGCGCAGAAGGGTGGATTGGCGCTGAGCAGATGCCCCTCAGGGGAGACGGTACAGATGCCCGACGGGGCGTTCTGGACGATCGCCCGAAAGCGAACCTTGGTTTTTTCCAGGGCCTGCTCGGCCTGGCGCCGCTCCAGTTCGGCCGCCGCCCGGGCAGCAAAGATCGACAGCAGGTTCTCTGCCAGGGGAATTTCCGTCAGGGGCCGCTGGAAGAGCACCACCAGTACTCCCATCGGAATCCCTTCCTGGTCGTGCAGGGGAGCACCGAGATAGCCTTCGATCCCCATCTCCTTCAGCATCATGTCCCGGGGAAAATGCGCCCAGACCCGGGACGGGTAACTGCAGACGCCCCCTGAAAGGACGGTTTCGCAAGGAGTTCCAGCCAGTTCGTAGACGAAATTGTCGGACTCCTGCCCCTGAGCGAAGACGGCGATGGTACGGACCACCGGCGGGGAACCGGCCACCTCTCCCACCAGGGCGAAATCGGCCCCCAGGGTGGCCGCCAGATGGGCGGTGATCGAAGGGAAAAAGGTCTCGCCGGTCTGGGACGCCACCCCGCGAGCGATTTCCAGCACCAGTTCGTCACTGCGCTTGCGATCGGTGATATCGTCACTGATCGCAAGCAGATGACTGATCTGGCCGGCGGCGTCAAAGAGACCGAGGATGCGTGAATCGATGGTCAGCTGGCGACCATCGCCGGGATGGTGGTAGGGAGTTTCGACCGACCAGTAGTTCCCGGGCCGCGGCAGGGTCTCCTCCGTCTGGATCGATACCGGCAGCAGATTTCCATCGAAATCGTGCCGGGCGAGGGACTCCCGATCCAGGCCGAAGATCGTCTCCGCCGCGCGGTTCCAAAGCACCCAGGGATTCTTGCCGTCGGACGGATGCAACGCCCGGACACCGACAGCGAGGGGAATATTGTCGACAATATTTGCCAGCAGAAGCTCGGAGGAGCGCAGTTCCGCCGTCCGTTCACGGACGCGGATTTCAAGAGTCTCGTTGGCGCGGTGCAGCCTCTCCACCATCCTCGCAAAGGCCTCGGTGAGAAGCCCGATCTCGTCCTGTCGCCTGTGGGTGGATGGCATCTGCAGCTTCCCCCCGTCGGCAACCAGGGCCGCAGCATGGCTCAGTTCAACAATCGGCCATGCCATTATCGTACCGAAGAATCGGGCCAACAGAAAAGCCAGACAGAGGAGCATGCCGCCGCAGATCAGGTAAAGCATGACCACCTGGCGCAACGGGGCGAAAAGTTCCTTCCGGCTCTCACCCAGATCGATGCGCATCGGGAGCTGGTTGAGGGGCGGATGAAGGTGCAGGTAGCCGGAAAGAGAGAAAAGGTCGTTTCCCGGCAATTCACCGTGGCTGCCGAGAGAGGTCTTCTCTTCCAATGTCAGTTGGTGGAAAAGCTTGGGCGGAAGGACTTCCACGAAACCGGCGAATAGCCGGCCGATATCGATCTGTACGACCAGCGCCCCCTCTACCGTCCCGGTGGGGGCAAGGAGGACGGGATGAATCAGTTCCACCAGGAACCGGCCCCGCTCCCTCACCAGAGCGGCCTGCATCCCCTTGCCGGCCAGGGCCGCTTGCACGTGGGCTGAATTTTCCAGGGAGAGAGTCTCCGGGTGGCGCTGCCGGCTGGCCACCAATTCACCACGAAAATCGACCAGCAGCAGGGTTGCCGGCACCGTCAGGTGCGCCTCGAAATCCCCCAGGAAGGGGACCAGGTAGACATCCCGCCCGCTGGCATCGACCAGGCCGTTGGCCACGAAGGAACTCCGTGAAAGGCCCTCAATGTCCCGGATCACCTGATCCAGGGAGCTTTCGAGACGTTCCACCAGGGTTTTCACCTGGCTTTCCAGGTCGGCGGCCAGACTTCGCTCCAGCAGGCCGGACAAGGCGGTATAGCTGGAACCGCCCACCACCGCCAGCATGAAGGTGGCGCCTAGCAGGATCGACAGGGTCAGCCGATTGGCGAGACTGGCCGAGAACCATCGGCTCAGCTTGGTCAATAGTGCCCTGAAACGGTAGAACATAACGCATATTCCCGGGAAAGGTTTCAGCGACCGATCGGGACAATGGCCTGATCATTCCGATCGTAAGCGGCCATGAAGACGTCGGACCGGTCCAGGGCATCGTGGCGGTCGGGAGCAAAGGGGCGGGAAAAGTGACGGACCAACCCCTGGTAGTTACGGACCTGTTCCAGCGCCGCCCGCACCGCGGGCCGGTCGGTGGTACCGGCCCGGTCGATCGCCCTAGCCAGAAGATGGGTCAGATCGTAGGCATGAGCCAATCCGACCGGGGAAGGAATCTGCCTCGCGCCAACCCCCATGAGACCTTCGGCGGCGCGCAGTACCCGCCGTGCTACCGGGTCAGTGGCCCCGACAAAGGAATAGGTTTGCACCACCGCCAGATCCACCTCGGCCAGGCTGGTACCCGCCAGTTTTGGGAAGGTGCCGCCGGTGATGCCCCAATGACAGAGCAGGGGGATCCGTTTCGGGGCGGGGAGTGCCGCCATTTCCCTGACCAGTACCGCTGCGGTCTCGACGTTGGTGACCATGATGACTGCCTCGGCCCCGGCCCGGCACAACTCCAGGTAACGGTCGATCAACGAGGTATCCTGCCAGTTGAACCATGTCTGGCCGACGATCCGGAGCCCCTGCGACTCGCCCTGCAAATGGCGCTCGGCAGCCGCCAGACTGCTTCTCCCCCAACTGGTATTGAGCAGCAACAGGCCGACCCGACGAAGACCGCGGGCTCGGGCATGCTCAAGCATGACCGGCATGGCGTCGTTGTCCTTGAGAGAAAGGCGAAAGACGTAATTGGGATGGTAACCATTTTCAACCACCCCATCGGCCGCCGCCCAGGGATCGAGGAGGATCAGGTGCTGTTGGTGTATCAGGGGGAGCGCAGCGACAATCGGCGGACTGAAACGGCCGCAGAAGACCGCAACGAGGTCGGGCATGGCGGCCAGTTCTTCCATATTGACCAGGCTGCGGGCCGGGACCGAATTGTTGGCCCGTTCGACCAGCTTCAGAGGCCGGCCGCCGAGTACACCGCCTTGATGGTTGATTTCTGCGATGGCGATCTGTACGCCGTAGCTGATCGCTTCGGCGGAAGTACTGTCACGGTAGCCGAATTCTGCGTCTATCCCGATGTAGACCGGTTGCGCCGAGGGGAGAGCGGACGGCTCGGCGGCCAAAGCGGCAGGCCCCGACCAGAGCAGCGACGACCAGAAAAAAAGATGGCAGACGACTTGTTTCAAGGATTATGCCTCCTCTCCTGCTCCTACCGGCCCGGCATAACGCAATGGCAGGGCGTCCACCCGGCACGGAACGCCGGGCCCGGTACGATCATTCCGCAACAATCTAACCCGACCGCCGGCAATTGCCAAGCGCGAAGGTGAGCGCGAAGGTGAGGGAGAGGCTTTCCATCTGGCGCGGGTTATGGTAGCTTTTCAGCGTATTTTGCGAGGAGGGTGCGCTTTGATGTTGCGAATTCATGTCTT
The DNA here is from genome assembly GCF_054658035.1 of Desulfuromonas carbonis. Lineage (NCBI taxonomy): Bacteria > Pseudomonadati > Thermodesulfobacteriota > Desulfuromonadia > Desulfuromonadales > Desulfuromonadaceae > Desulfuromonas > Desulfuromonas carbonis. The sequence goes on from NZ_BAAHXR010000001.1 coordinate 223,119, forward strand.
TATTTTCATGGCTGTGCTGATCGTCGGCCAGGCACTGCCGGCCGCGGCCGCCACCAGCCAGCGCCAGTGGATGCAGAGCCTGGTCGAAGCCCTCGGCTGGTCCTACGGGCTCCCCGACGAACCGACGGATGAAGATTATCGTACCATCCTGCAGGGTGACCGCTCGTTCCACTTCGAGGCCGAGGATATCTTCAACACCGAGGATGTCGTCGCGGTCAGCAATCTGCAAAACTTCGGTCCCTTCAGCGGGCGGGGCTGGCTCGCCGGCATTTCGACACCGACTACGGTCCACCTGCAATTTCTCCTCCCCCTCGCCGGGAACTATCGTCTCCAGGCCGGTCTCATCAACGCCGGCCACCAGTTCATCCTCGACGACTACCACTTCACCGGGGATGGCACCCGGCGGCTCGAACTGGTCGAACTTGGGGAATACGCCCTCCCGGCCGGCCCGCAACTGCTGGAAGATCTGATGCCGCCCAACGGGGGGATCGACGACCTTATCCTGACGGCCCCACCGCTGACGCCAATTCGCCCCCTTGCCGGCTGGGACCCCCAGGCCGCCCTGACCATGGACGACCTGGCCGTAACGGCGATCCGGCTCCTCGGCATGGAGCCCTTCCTCCCGCCGGGGAATCTCGACCTGACCGTCGAGGCCGAGCAGGCGTCGAGTCTGGATGGCGCCCGCCCAACCGACCAGCGCTTTCTCGGGCCACCCAGCGCGGGAAGCTGGGTGCGGGCCGGCGCCGAACCCGCCAGGGTCAGCATCGACTTCGACCTCCCCCGCTCTGCCGTCTATCACCTCTCCCTGCGTGCCGTCGGCCCGGGCCGACTGACCGGGATCCTCGACCAGCGCGAGGAACTCGCCTGCAGCGCCGACCCCTTCCTGAGCGACCAGCCCGTCGGCAGCTTTTACCTTGCCGCCGGCAGCCATCACCTGGAGCTCCTCCTCCCGCCGCGCGGCGGCATTGACGCCGTGAAGCTGCGCGCTGCGGTTACGGACGGGGCCGCCTACCGCCGCCTCGCCGGGCTTGCCGGGGCCGGTAACGAGCCGACGTCGGGGCAGATCGACCGCCTGCTGCGCCTGCTTGCCGCCATCGGCAGCGACCGCTAGATGGCGCTGGGCCTGCCCGTCCTGCTGGCAGCCTACGCCAGCGGCCTGCTCGCCGCTCCCTACCTCTTTCCTGCCCCCTGGTTCCCTTTCCTGCCGCTGCTCGCCGGCGGCCTTTGGCTGGCGTGGCCGCAGCGCCGCCTGGCGCCTCTGCTCCTCCTTCTCTGTTTTTCCTGCCTGGGGCTGGTTCGCTACCAGCTTCAGCTCCAGTCACCAACCGGCAGCGGACATGTCGCTGCCTGGGTCGGCGAGAAGCCACTGCGGGTTACCGGTCGGGTCGAGCGGGTCATGTCGCGCCCGGAGCAGCGCAGCGTTATCGACCTTGAGGCGCACACCCTGACCGTGGCCGGACAGAGCCGTACGGTCCGGGGGATAGTGCGGATTTTTCTCGACTCGCCGCCCGAAGCGGCGGCCCCCGGTCGCGAAGTCAGCCTCTGGACCCGGTTACGGAAGCCACGCGACTTCGGCACTCCCGGCGAATTCGCCTATCGTCGCCACCTCGCCCGCGAAGGGATTTTTGTTACCGCCTATCTGCCGGGAAGTGAAGGACTCGCCGTCCTGGCGGGCGACCGGCCCGACCTCAGCGCCACCATCGCGCGCTGGCGGCTGGCCGCAGCAGCATTTATGGACAGTTACCTCCCCCCTGAAGAGGGGATTCTGGCACGGGCGCTGCTGATTGGCGACCAGGGGGGATTCTCCGCCGAACTCCGCGAGCGCCTCGCCGCCTGCGGCCTCTCTCACCTCTTTGCCATTTCCGGGATGCACCTCGGCTTTCTCGCCGGTTTTCTCTACCTCGCTGCACGCGCCTTCTACCGGCGCAGCAGTCGCCTGCTGCTCTGGGCCCCGCCGCGCCGCGTACTCCCCCTTGCCCTGTTGCCGCTGCTCGGCTTCTACCTGGTAATGAGCGGTGGCGCGCTTGCCACCAGCCGGGCTTTTCTGATCGCCGTTGGCGCAGCCCTCTACCTGGCACTCTCCCGCACCCTCGCCCCGCTGCGGACCCTCGCCGCAGCAGCCATGATCCTGCTGCTCCTCGATCCACTCGCCATCTTCGAACCAGGCTTTCAGCTCTCCTTTGCCGGCGCCGCCGGCCTCCTGGTTCTGCTCCCCCCCTGGCAAGAGCGGCTTCGCAGCTGGTCTCGTCCCTGGCGCTGGGGGGCCACGCTCTTTTTGGCGAGCCTGGCGGCGACCCTCGCCACCTTGCCGCTGGCGGTCGCCCACTTCTATCGCTTCGCTCCGGTCGCCCCGATCTCCAACCTGCTGGCGGTACCCTTGATCGCCCTGGTCGCCCTCCCCTGCGGGCTCGCCGCATTGCTGCTTGCCCCCCTGGCCCTGCCCCCCGCCGTCGGGCTTCTTAAACTGAGTGGGCTGGCGACGAGCCTGGCACTCAGCGCCGGTGAAGCCCTGGCCGGCCTGCCATGGCTCTCGGGGCGGGTCTGGTACCCGACCCCGGCCACCCTCGTCGGCATCAGCCTCCTCGTGATTGCCGTGGGACTCGCCGGTCACTCCCGCCGCTGGCGCCGGAGCGCCTTTCTGGTGGCGGCAGCAGGAATTCTGGTCTGGTCCTGGCCGGTCTCCGCACCCGGCGGAATGCGCCTCACCGCCCTAAGTGTCGGTCAGAGCGAAGCCTTGCTCCTCACTCTCCCCGGCGGGGAGAACCTCCTGATTGATGGGGGCGGCAGCCGCGATCCGCACATCGATATCGGCAAACGCCTGGTTGCCCCGGCCCTTGCCCGGCTCGGGGTTCAGCACCTGGATGCAGTCCTCCTCACCCATCCCCACCCCGATCACAGTGGCGGACTGCAGGAGGTCCTCGCCACCTTTCCCGTCGCCGAACTGTGGGCCGGCCCCGGGCCGGAAGACCTGCCGGCCCCCTTGGCCCGCCTTGCCGCCGAGCGACAGATTCCGCGCCGGCGGTTTGCTCCGGGCTGGCAGCAGCTCGCAACCGCCCCGGGTCTGGAACTCGACCTTTATTGCCCTCCCGCCGAGGTTGCCTCGGCCAATGACCGCTCACTGGTCCTCTATGCCCGGCAGGGGAAGCGCGGCCTGCTGCTGACGGGGGATCTCGGGGCGGCAGGAATCCGGCGCCTCCTATCCGAGCCGCTGCCAGGCCCAGTCGATCTGCTGAAAATTCCCCACCATGGCAGTCGCCACTCGGCCCCGGAGCTGTTGATGCAGACCCTGCATCCCGCCCAGGCCCTGGTTTCGGTTGGCGCCGGCAACAGCTACCGGTTCCCCGATCCGGTCGTCCTCGCTGCCCTTGAGCGGAACGGGACGACGCTCTGGCGAACCGATCGCGATGGGACGGTTCGTTTCCTCGCCCTGGAGGACGGCTGGCAGCCGCAACGTTGGCAAAGAGGGCTTTTCCGTTGACAGAACTAGGGGATTTTGCTAGCTATGGACTTCTTTCCCGGGAGCGTGCCCAGATGAGCGAATCGACCATCCTGGTTGTCGATGACGAACTTTTTTTCCGCCGCCTTTTTGCCGAAATTCTCGGGGACGAAGGGTACCGTGTGGAGACCGTCGCTTCCGGCGATGAAGCACTCAACCGGATTCGGAGCGGCGGTGTCGCCATCGTACTGACCGACATGGTCATGCCCGGGCTGGACGGCCTCGAACTGCTGCGCCTCTCGCGCAGCGTCGACAACCCGCCCGAGGTCATCCTCGCGACCGGTCACGCGACCCTCGAAACCGCGATCCAGGCGCTCAAAAGCGGGGCCCGGGATTACCTGGTCAAACCCTTCAACCCCGAAGAGTTGCGCCACCTGGTCCGGACCTGCCTTGAGCAGCGCCGCCTGCTCGATGAAAATTCCCTGCTCAAAAGCCAAATCCGCCTCTTCCAGAAGGGGCAGAACCTGGCCTCCATGCTTGAAATCAACCGCCTTATTCCCCAGGCGGTTTCGACCATGCTGCAGGAAATCGGCAGCGGCCGCGGCTTCGGTTTTTTGACCGGCAAGGAGAGTGTCTCCCGCCTGATCGGTGCGGAAACCATCGACCCGGAATCCGCCCAGGCCCTTGCCAGTGCCCTGCTGAAGCCGCTCAAGGAAGCCACCGGCCTGGTTACCCTTGCGGCCGAGTCTCTCGGCGGAGAGGTTCTCCCCGGGCTGAAGAGTGTCCTGCTGCTGCCGCTGCGCTGCCAGAACAGCACCAAGGGCGCCCTGGTGCTGTGCAATCCCCCCGAACACGACTTCCTCGACATCCCCCGCGACAGCCTCCTCTTTCTCGCCGAGCAGACCGCCCTCGGCTTCGAGAATGCCTTTCGCTACCAGGGCGCCCGGGAGTTGATGTACACCGATGACCTGACCGGGCTCTACAACCATCGCTACCTGCACATGGCCATTGACCAGGAGATCCGCCGGGCCGGTCGCTACGGGCTGGAGTTTGCCCTGGTCTTTATCGATCTCGATTATTTCAAGAACATCAATGACAGCCACGGACACCTTGCCGGCTCCAAGACTCTCAAGGAAGTCGCCATGCTGCTGCGCAAGGCTGTTCGCGAGGTCGACAGCCTCTTCCGCTATGGCGGGGACGAGTTCACGGCCCTGCTGGTCGAGACCGATTCCCGGGGCGCGGCGGTGGTGGCCGAGCGCATGCGGCGCCAGATCGAGCAGCACACCTTCCTGGTTGAGGAGGGGATCAACACCCGCCTGACCGCCACCGTCGGCTTTGCCTGTTTTCCGGAACATGCCGAACGGAAAAAGGAGATCATCGACCGGGCCGACCGGGCGATGTACGCCGGCAAAAAGGTTCGCAACGTCTCTCGCTGCGCGGGGGAGTTTGAGGGCCCATGAGCCGCGGCAGTTCCTGGCAGACGGCCCTGGCCGGCCTCGCCATGCTGGTTATTCTCTCCCTCTTCCCGAATGTGGCGCTGGCTCTTGAGAGTGGCGGGGATGGCCTCGTCGAGCGCTACCGGGAAGCGTTGCGCGTCGATCCGGACAACCTGCCACTCCACTATTTTCTTGGCATGGCGCTCCTCTTGGCCGGCGACAATCAGGGGGCCGTCGCCGAATTCCGCCTGGCTTATCCTGCCTTTACCGACTCCGTCGAAATGCATTACAACCTCGGGCTCGCCTATGCCCGACTCGGCGATCTCGACAGCGCCCAGCTCTATTTCGATCAGGCCGAGAGTCTCGGCGCCCTCGATGAACCGGAAGTCTATCCCCTCGCCAATGCCTATTACAATCTGGCCCTGGCCTACCTCGAAAAGGAGAACCTCGACGAGGCCCGCCGCCTTTTGTCCAAGGTCCTGGCGCTGGCCCCCGATCGCCTCGAAATCCATCGGCTGATCGGCGACTCTCTGGCACGCAGCGGCCAGATCGATGCAGCTCTGGAAGAGTTTTCCCGCTATCTCGACCACTACCCCTCCGACACCAGCGCCCGCGAATATGTCTACGCGCTCCACTTCAACCGTGGCCTGAAAGCCCTCGAACTGAACGACCTCGCTGCCGCCCGCAGCGCTTTCAGCAACGCGCTGGCGGCGGCGCCCGATAGTCCGGTGGCGCTCTATTACCTCGGAACCATCGCCTACCGCAGCGGCGATTACGCCGGGGCGATCGAGATTCTCGGCCCGATCTACGCCGAGGCCCCAGCCGAATTACGCTCCAGTACCCACTCGATGCTCTACAACAGTGCGCTGACCCTCCTCGAAAGAAAGTCCTACGCTGCGGCGAGGCAGGCGGCCAAGGCGCTGGTCGCCACCCCCGATGCCACCGCCAAGGATTATTACCTCGCCGGCAACATCGATCTGGCCCTGAAGGAGTTCGCCCCGGCTGCGACCAACTACCGCCGGGTACTCGCTCTCGAGCCGACCCACCGCGGAGCGACTGTCAACCTGGTCGCTGCGCAGAACGGAGCGGCCGATGCGGCCTTTGCGGAGGGGCGGCGGCTCTATGGTGACCAGGATTACCGTGGCGCCCTCGACTACTTCGAGCAGGCGCTGGCCATGGTCTCCGGCGACCCGCGTGCGCTCGCCTTCGCAGCCAAGGCGCGCGCAGCCCTCGCCCGGCAGGCCGAGGAGCATTTCGCCGCGGCACGTTCCGCTCTGGCGGCCGGCAATCCGCGCCTGGCGCTGGAAGAGGCGACCAGAGGGCTCGCCGCCGATCCGGCGGCCGCAGCCGGCAACGACCTGAAGCAACAGGCCCTCGATCGCCTGTCGCAGGAAATCAGCGGCGGCCTGGAAGAGGGGCAACGGCTGGCCGCGGCCGGAGATCTGGCGGCAGCGACTGCGGCCTATCGCCGGGTCCTGGAACTCGCCCCGGGGGAGCCCCGGGCGCAGGCCGGCCTTGACGCGGTGGCCGCCCAATCCCGGGAAGCTGCCCTTGAAGCGATCGCGCGCCAGGGTCAGGCCCTTGACGAGGGACGTCTCGACGACGCCGCCGCGGCACTCGCTCTGGCGAAATCTTTCGCCCCCAATCTGGCCGAGGTGGAGGTTGCCGAAAAACGCCTCGAAAGCATGGTCAACACCCTGGTTGCCGAAGAACTCCTCTGGGGGCGTCGCGCCCACAGCGCCGGGCAACTGGCCGAGGCCCGGGAACATTTCAACAACGCCCTCGCTCTAAAGGATTCACCGGAAGTTCGGCAGGAGCTGTCCAGCCTCGCGGCCGCCAGCGCCGACAAGGCCGCCAGCCTGCTCGACTCCGCCCGGCAGGCGACGGCGGCGCACAATTTCAAGCGTGCCCGCATCCTCTACGACCGGTTGCTCGCCCTGGTTCCCGACCATGCCGAGGCGCGCCGCGAGCAGGGGGAACTGGAAAACGCCGTCGACCGCTTCGTCGTCGCGAATCTGGTCAAGGCCAAGGAGGCTCTCGCTGCCGGGAATCTGGAGGGAGCGCTCGCCAGTTACCGCAAGGTGCTGGACATCGATCCGGCCAACCCCCAGGCCCTGACCGGTCTGGAAGCCGGTCGCAAGCAGCTGGCCGGCCGCCTCGCCGACCTGGTGCGCGACGGAAACCGCGCCCTCGGCGACGGGCACTTCAGCGAAGCGGCTGCGACCTTCCGCCAGGCTCTCGCCATCGACCCCTACCAGGCGGAGGCCCGTGGCGCCCTGAAGCGAATCGACCAGCTGCGCCTCTCCGGGGTCAATCCCGGCGACGAGCAGGCCCTTTACCTGCAGGGAATCGAGTTCTACACCCGCGGCAGATACCGGGAGGCGATCGATGCCTGGCAGAAGGTTCTCGCCCTCGATCCGGGACATGAGAAGTCGCGGATGAACATTGAAAAGGCGCAGCGCAAGCTGCAGCGCATCGAGGAGTTCCGGGGTGGCTGAACGGATTGCCGTTTTTGCCAGCCTGCGCTTCAAGTTCGCGCTGCTGCTGGCCCTCTTCAGCGGGGCCCTGATGCTGGCGGTGATGCTCCTCATGGAGCAGAACATCCGCTCGTCCCTGGTGCGGGAGAATATCGAGAAGGGGCTGGGGATCGCCCGCGGCGTCGCCTTCAACGCCGAGGACCCGCTCCTCACCGGCGATGACCTCTATCTCTTCTCCGCCGTCAAAAATGCGGTGCGCGGCTCCGGCATCGAATACGCCTTGATCGTCGACCGCAAGGGGCGGATTCGTGCCGCCGCCGACATGGCACGGGTCGGCACCGACTTTACCCTCCCCGGCGAGGCCCGGCTGCTGCCAGTGGAGGGGAGCTACGTCGTCCGGCGCGTCGGCAACGGCGCCGGCCTCCTCGATCTCGAAGTACCGATCTACTCGGTCGCGGACCGGCCGGTCCGACTCGGCGATATCCACCTCGGGCTCTCCGAAGCCCTGGTCGCTGCCGAAATCGAGGCGATGCGCCAGCGCCTCGGCGTGCTTGCCGGCGTTGCCCTGGTCCTCGGCAGCCTCGCCGCCTACCTCCTCGCCGGTGTCAGCCTGCGCCCGGTCCACGCCCTGGTGCGCGGGGTCCGGGCCATCGGCGGCGGCAACCTGGAACAGCACCTCGACCTGAAGCGCAACGATGAACTCGGCGTCCTCACCGACGCTTTTAACGAAATGGCGAGCAGCCTGCGCGAAAAGGAATTCATCAAGAACACCTTTGAGCGCTATGTCAGCAAGCCGCTGGCGGAGACCATTCTGCGCCATCGCGACGATCTCAAGCTCGGCGGTGAAGAGAAGGAGGTCACCATCCTCTTCTGTGACATCCGCCGCTTTACCTCGCTGGCCGAACGGCTGCCGCCGGCCCAGGTCGTGGAGCTGCTCAACGACTACTTCACCCTGATGATCCAGCTCGTCATCGACCACGAAGGGATGGTCGACAAGCTGATGGGCGACTCGGTCATGGCGCTTTTCGGCGCCCCCCTCTCCCTCGGCAACGATCCGTTGCGCGCCGTTCACTGCGCCATTGAAATGCAGCGGGCGGTCAGGAACTTCAACCAGGAGCGCGCAGCCCAGGATCTCCCGCCCCTCGAAATGGGGATCGGCATCAACACCGGACCGGTCATCGCCGGCAACATCGGGTCGGCGACGCGCATGGAATATACGGTCATCGGCGACAGCGTCAATATTGCCGCGCGGCTCCAGGGTCTCGCCAGACCGGGAGAGATTCTCGTCTCGGAAGGGACCTACCGGACGATCCGCGAGCAGCTGGTGGCGGAGGCGTTGCCACCCATCGAGCTGAAGGGAAAACGGATTCCGGTCGGCGTCTACCGGGTGGAGAGCCTCCGCCCCGGCTGAGCACTGCGTTCACCGCCGTCACGTCCCACTTAATTTGAATTATTTTTTTGAAAGGCACTGACAACGTGAGCATTACAGGCATTAAAGGGATGAACGATATTCTGCCGGGGGAGGTGGCGACCTGGCAGGAACTGGAGGCGGCCGCACGGCGCGTCTTCCGCAGCTACGGCTTCAGCGAGATCCGCGTCCCGGTGGTCGAGAAGACCGATCTTTTCTGCCGTTCCATCGGCGAAACGACCGATATCGTCGAAAAGGAGATGTATACCTTTACCGACAAGGGGGGCACCTCGCTGACGCTGCGCCCGGAGGGGACGGCGCCGGTGATGCGCGCCTTCATCGAGCACAAGCTGCATGCCCAGGATTCGGTCGCCAAGCTCTACTACATGGGGCCGATGTTCCGCTACGAACGGCCGCAAAAGGGACGCTACCGCCAGTTTCACCAGATCGGGGCCGAAGTCATCGGCCTCGACGACCCGCGCTGCGATGCCCAGGTTCTCGCCATGCTCGACCACTATTTTGCCGAGGTCGGCATACCCGACGTCCAGCTGCAGATCAACTCCCTCGGTTGCCCCGAGTGCCGCCCGGCCTACCGCCAGGCGCTGGTCGCCTTTCTCGAAACCCGCCTCGATCATCTCTGCGACGACTGCCGCCGGCGCTGGCAGCAGAATCCGCTGCGGGTTCTCGACTGCAAGGTGCCGGGCTGCAAGGAAGCGACTGCCGGCGCCCCCTCGGTTCTCGACCATCTCTGCGGCGGCTGCGCCGACCACTTCGCCGCGGTGCAGAGCTACCTCACCGATCTCGGCACGGTTTTCGTCATCAACCCGCGCATGGTGCGTGGCCTCGACTATTACACCAAGACCACCTTCGAGATGGTCACCGGCAATCTCGGGGCACAGAACGCGGTAGCCGCAGGGGGGCGTTACGACGGACTGATTCGCGACCTGGGCGGCCCCCCCCTCCCCGGAATCGGTTTCGCCATGGGCGTCGAGCGCCTGGTGCTGCTGAAAGGGAGTCCGCAGGCGGTGCCGCGCCTTGACTGCTTTCTCGCCACCCTTGGCAGCGAGGCCGCGCGTCATGCCTTTCTGCTGATGCACCAGCTGCAGCGCGCCGGCTTGCAGGTCGATACCGACCTCGAAGGGAAGAGCCTCAAAGCGCAGATGCGTCGGGCCGGGAAGCTCGGCGCGCGGTTTGCCGTCATCCTCGGCGGCGATGAACTGGCCGCCGGTCGGGCCCAGTTGCGCAACATGGACGCCGGCAACCAGGAGGAGGTCCCCCTCGACGCCCTTCGTGCCCGTCTGCAGGAGTTGCTCGCCGGGGGAGAGGCCTGATTGCATTCTCCTTGACGCTGGCCGGAGGGGGTTTGTATAATCCTGCCTTTCCGGGCGCGGCCCGATCCATCAAACAACTCTGGAGGGACTTCCCTTGAACGACATTTTCGGCGATTGGAAACGAAGCCACTACTGCGGCATGGTCACCGCCGCCCAGATTGGCCAGGAAGTCTGCCTGACCGGCTGGGTGCAGCGCCGTCGCGACCACGGTGGCCTGATCTTCATCGACCTGCGCGACCGCGAAGGGATCGTGCAACTCGCCCTTGACCCGGACCGTGACCCCGAAGCCCACACCAAGGCCGACCGGGTTCGCAACGAGTATGTCGTCGCCATCAAGGGGATCGTCTCGCCACGGCCCGCCGGAACCGTCAATCCGAAGATGAAGACCGGCGAGGTCGAGGTCGAGGTGCGCGAGATGCGAATCCTCAATACGGCCAAGACCCCCCCGTTCATGCTCGACGAGTTCACCGAGGTCGCCGAAAATATCCGCCTCAAGTACCGCTATCTCGACCTGCGCCGGCCGGCCATCCAGCAGAACCTGATGCTGCGCTACCAGGTCACGCGCACCGTCCGTCGCTACCTCGACGCCGAGGGCTTCCTCGATATCGAAACCCCGGTACTGACCAAGAGCACCCCGGAGGGGGCGCGCGATTACCTGGTGCCGAGCCGGGTCAATCCTGGAACTTTTTATGCTCTTCCCCAGTCCCCCCAGCTCTTCAAGCAGCTGCTGATGGTCTCCGGTTTTGACCGCTACTTCCAGATCGTCAAATGCTTCCGCGATGAGGATCTGCGCGCCGATCGCCAGCCCGAGTTCACCCAGATCGACTGCGAGATGAGCTTTGTCGGCCGCGACGACGTCATCGCGGTCATGGAGGGGATGATCGCCGCCATCTTCAAGGAAACGATCGGCGTTGCGGTCCCGCTGCCGATGCCCCGCATGACCTACGCCGAAGCCCTCGACCGCTTCGGGGTCGACAACCCCGATCTGCGGTTCGATCTCGAACTGGTCGGACTCTCCGATCTGGTGAAGGGGTGCGGCTTCAAGGTCTTCGCCGATGCCGTCGCCGGCGGTGGCCAGGTCAAGGCGATCAACGTCAAGGGGGGCGCCAGCCTCTCGCGCAAGGAGCTCGACGACCTCACCGAGTTCGTCAAGATCTACGGCGCCAAGGGGATGGCCTGGGTAAAAATGACCGAGGAGGGGTGGCAGTCCCCCATCGCCAAATTCTTTAGCGCGGACGAGCTTGCGGCGATCAACCAGCGCCTCGGCGCCGAGTTGGGAGACCTGCTCCTCTTTGGCGCCGACTCCTACAAGGTGGTCAACGAATCCCTCGGCCGCCTGCGCGGCCACCTCGGCCACAAGCTCGGTCTCGCCAAAAAGGACGACTACCGTTTCGTCTGGGTGACCGACTTCCCGCTCCTGGAGTGGGATGCCGAGGCCCGCCGCCACGTCGCCGTCCATCATCCTTTCACCGCGCCGATGGATGAAGACCTTGCCCTGCTCGACTCCGATCCCGGCAAGGCGCGGGCCAAGGCCTATGACCTCGTCCTCAACGGTTCGGAGATCGGCGGCGGCTCGATCCGTATCCACGACCAGGCGATCCAGAGCCGCATGTTCGACCTGATGGGGATCGGCGAGGAGGAGGCGCGGATGAAATTCGGCTTCCTCCTCGACGCCCTCGAATTCGGGGCCCCGCCCCATGGCGGCATCGCCTTCGGTCTCGATCGTTTGACCATGATCCTGACCGGCTCCGATTCGATCCGCGACGTCATCGCCTTCCCCAAGACCCAGAAAGCGACCTGCCTGATGTCCGAAGCCCCGGGTGAAGTCGACGAAAAACAGCTGCGCGAGTTGGCCATCCGCACCGTGACCCGGGCGAAATGATCCTGCGCCCCGGTTGCCGACCGGGGCCGTTGCCCCCTGCAGTCTTTTTGTGAAACGTCTTTGTTGTCTCATTCTGCTGCTTTTCGTCAGCGGCGGCTGCTCCCGGCCGCCGCAGGCCGAACTTGCGGCCGCCCGCGATGCCCTCGCCCGGGCCTACGCTGCCGGTGCCAGCCGCCTGGCAAGCGACGATTACCTGATTGCCAAACGCGCCCTGCAGGATAGCGAAGCGCTGGTTCACGACGGTGACTACCGCGCGGCCCGGGAGCTCCTCCCCTTTGCCACCCTGCGCGCCCGGCGGGCGCTGGTCCTCGCCCACAGTGCCGACGAACAGCTCCGCCGCGCTGAGCTCGAAAGGCGCGAGCGGGCCATTGCGGCGGCGCGCCAGCGCCAGCTGCAGCAGCAGCCCCCCCCGCCCCCCCCATCAAAACCGGATCGGACGGCACCTCGCAAACCGGTACCCCCGCCACAGCTTTCCTACACCGTGGGCGAGGGGGAGTCGCTCTACAGCATCGCCGCCCAGCCCCAGGTCTACGACGATCCGCTGCTCTGGCCGCTTTTGTACAAGGCGAACCGGGACCAGATCAGGGACCCCCGCCAGATCTACTCCGGCCAGGTCCTGACAATTCCCCGGGAGCTCTCCAGCGCAGAACTGGATGACGCCCGGCAGAAGGCGAAACAGTCCGACGTTTTTCCCCCCGGCGGGCCAATTTCCGCGCCGGAATCGAAGAGTAGCCGGTGACGGAATGGTGTTTCCCCCGGCGGTTTATCGCGGGTTGGAAGATTCATATTTTCCCTTGACAGCCCCTGGCCCTTTGTATACTGTATACAACGTTCCTAACTCGTTTATTTTTATCACTTTTTCTCTAAGCATCTGGTTTTGAAGCAGGTTTTCTGCATTGACCTTTTAGTGGTCAGGCCAATTTCGCGCCGCATAGCCTGATCATTGACCTGGCGCGGGATGCAATCGATTCAGTGAAAAACCGTTATTTTATTTATGGCCCGGCACACCACCTGAGCAAAAACTTCTAAGGACGAACTTTCGTTCGTCTTTCATTCTGCCTCTGGCAAAACTGGCACCGAACAAGGAGAGAACATGACAACGAAGAACGCAACGATTATCTGGTCGGAGATCGACGAAGCACCTGCCCTGGCTACCTACGCCCTCCTCCCGATCGTACAGAAATTCCTCAAGGGATCCGGCGTTAATGTCGAAACGCGGGACATATCCCTTTCCGGCCGAATCATCGCCAACTTTCCCGACCACCTGACCGAAGCCCAGAAAATTCCCGACTACCTCACCCAGCTGGGTGAACTGACCCAGGACCCGACTGCCAATATCATCAAGCTGCCGAACGTCAGCGCCTCCATTCCCCAGCTGCAGGCCGCCATCAAGGAGCTGCAGGAGAAGGGCTACAAGACCCCCGACTACCCGGAAGAGCCGAAAAACGACGCCGAAAAAGCCCTGCAGGCCCGTTTTGCCAAGTGCCTGGGCAGTGCTGTCAACCCGGTACTGCGCGAAGGGAACTCCGACCGCCGGGCCGCGGCCTCGGTCAAGAAGTTCGCCCAGAAGAACCCCCACCGCATGATGAAACCCTGGCCGGCCGGCTCCAAAACCCGCGTCGCCCACATGACCGGCAACGACTTCTACGGCAGCGAGACCTCCGTCACCGTCAAGGACGCCACCACGGTGAAGTACGAGTTCGTCGCCAAGGATGGCAGCGTCACCGTGCTGAAAGAGAAACTGGCGCTGCAGGCGGGTGAGGTGCTCGACTCCTCCTCCATGAACATGGCTGCCCTGCGCAAGTTCTACGCCGAGCAGATCGAGGCCGCCAAGAAGGACGGGGTTCTCCTCTCCCTGCACCTCAAGGCGACCATGATGAAGATCTCCGATCCCTACATCTTCGGTCAGTGCGTCACCGTCTTCTACAAGGATGTCTTTGACAAGTACGGCGATCTCTTCAAGGAACTGGGCGTGAATGTCAGCAACGGCCTGGGCGATGTCTATGCCAAGATCAAGCGCCTCCCCGAGGCCAAGCGGGCCGAAATCGAAGCAGCCATCATGGATGTCTACAAGACCCGGCCGGCCCTGGCGATGGTCGATTCCCGCAGAGGGATCACCAACCTGCACGTCCCCAACGACGTCATCATCGATGCCTCGATGCCGGTCGTGGTTCGCGACGGCGGCCAGATGTGGAATCTGAAAGACGAGTTGCAGGACACTGTCGCCATGGTTCCTGACCGCTGCTACGCCACCATCTACCAGACCATCATTGAAGATTGCCAGAAACACGGCCAGTTCAACCCGGCGACCATGGGGCACACCTCCAACGTCGGGCTGATGGCGCAGAAAGCCGAGGAGTACGGTTCCCACGACAAGACCTTCTTCGCCCCCGGCGACGGCAAGATCCGCGTCGTCGATGCCTCCGGCGCCGTCCTGCTCGAACAGACCGTCGAAAAGGGCGATGTCTTCCGCTCTTGCCAGACCAAGGATGCCCCGATCCGCGACTGGGTCAAGCTCGCCGTGACCCGCGCCAAGGCTTCCGGCGCTCCGGCCATCTTCTGGCTCGACGAGCAGCGCGGCCACGACGCCCAGATCATCAAGAAGGTCAACACCTACCTGAAGGACCATGACACCAGCGGCCTCGACATCCGCATCATGAAGCCGGACGACGCCATGAAGTTCGCCTGTGAGCGCGCCCGCAAAGGCCTCGACACCATCACCGTTACCGGCAACGCGCTGCGCGACTATTTGACCGACCTCTTCCCGATTCTCGAACTTGGCACCAGCGCCCGCATGCTCTCCATCGTTCCGCTGCTGGCCGGCGGCGGCCTTTTCGAAACCGGGGCCGGTGGCTCCGCGCCCAAACATGTCGAGCAGTTCCTCAAGGAAGGCCATCTGCGCTGGGATTCCCTCGGCGAATACTGCGCCCTGGTGCCGTCGCTGGAGCACATCGCCAACCGCAACAACGACGCCACCGTGCAGCTCTTTGCCGACACCCTCGACGAAGGGATCACCAAGTACCTCGAAAATGCCAAGGCGCCGTCCCGCAAGGTGAACGAGATCGACAACCGCGGCAGCAGCTTCTACCTGGCGCTGTACTGGTCCCAGGCCCTGGCTGCCCAGAACAAGAATGCGGAACTGAAGGCACGCTTCACCAAGGTCGCTGCCGATCTCGCCAGCAACGAAGCGAAGATCAACGCCGAGCTGCTGGCGGCGCAGGGCAAGCCGGTCGACATTGGCGGCTACTACCGCCCCGATGTCGCCAAGACCACGGCGGCCATGCGACCGAGCGCGACCCTGAACGCGATCATCGACGCTCTTTAACCAGACCTGGCGGTAGCGGGGCAACCAGATGGCCCCGCTACCCTATTTTCATTACCCAACATAAGGAGAGAAGACCATGGCAAGACCAAAAATCGCTCTTATCGGTGGTGGTCAGATTGGTGGCGTTCTTGCTCAGCTTTGCGCCCTGCGTGAACTGGGTGACGTGGTGCTGTTCGACATCGTCGAAGGCCTTCCCCAGGGCAAATGCCTTGACATCGCCGAAGCCGCCCCGGTCGACGGTTTTGACGTCAACCTGAAAGGGACCAACGACTACGCCGACATCGCCGGCGCCAACGTCGTCATTGTCACCGCCGGCCTGCCGCGCAAACCGGGTATGAGCCGCGATGACCTGATCGAGGTCAACAGCAAGATCATGACCTCGGTGGCCGAAGGGATCAAAAAGCACGCCCCTAACTCCTTCGTCATCATCATCTCCAACCCCCTCGACGCCATGGTGACCCTCTGCCAGAAGGTCACCGGCTTCCCCTACAATCGCGTCATCGGCCAGGCCGGCGTCCTCGACTCCGCCCGTTTCAAGGCTTTCATCGCCTGGGAACTCGGCGTCTCGGTCAAGGATGTCGTGGCGATGACCCTCGGCGGCCATGGCGACGACATGGTACCGCTGGTTCGCTATGCCAGCGTCCAGGGGATTCCGGTGATGGAACTGCTGGAGCAGAAATACAAGAGCGCGGCCAAGGCCAAGGAAGTGATGGAAGCCATGGTCAAGCGTACCCGCGGTGCCGGCGGTGAGGTTGTCGCCCTGCTCAAAAACGGCAGCGCCTTCTACAGCCCGGCCTCCTCGGCGATCGCCATGGCCGAGTCGATCCTCAAGGATTCCAAGCGCGTCCTGCCGACCTGCGTCTACCTCAACGGCGAGTTCGGAGTCAAGGGCTACTTCGTCGGCGTCCCGACGGTCCTCGGCGCCAACGGCGTCGAGCAGATCCTCCAGTTCAAACTCGATGCCGAAGAGCAGGCGATGATGGACAAGTCGGTGGCGGCCGTCAAGGGTCTCGTCGACAGCATGAAATAAGCAGCACCTACGGACAGACCGCAGGAAGGGCAATGGTAACATTGCCCTTCTTTGCTATATTGCGATTTTCGAATGTAATTCTCGCAAGTTGCGGATGATATCTGGAAACCCCAATTCGGGATGGCGGTCACAGCGCCGGAGTTCAGTCCCCGGAAAAGGGACGATATCGTATACATAATTTTCTGGAAACCAACGCTATATTGCGATAGTATGCGCGCTGTTTGACCTATCAATGCCGTTTCGCAACGGTCACCACGAAAAAGGAGAACTAGGGGAATGAGCAGTCCGAAAATCGAGGTTATCGAAAGGTACTGCAAGGGGTGCAGCATTTGTGTCGAATTCTGCCCCACCAAGGTCCTGGAGATGGATGCGTTTCTGGTCAAGGTCGCCCGCCCTGAGGCTTGCATCGCCTGCATGCAGTGCGAGTTGCGGTGCCCCGACTTTGCCATCAAAGTTACCAAAGATTAATTCATATCCAGAGGAGGTCGGTTAACGTGGCTAAAAAAGTTGCTCTGTTGCAGGGGAACGAAGCGTGCGCCCAGGGTGCCGTTTATGCCGGATGTAATTTCTTCGGCGGTTACCCCATTACCCCCTCCACCGAGGTTGCGGAAGTTCTCTCCAATGAACTCCCCAAGACTGGTGGCAAATTCATCCAGATGGAAGACGAGATCGGCGCCATCGCCTCGGTCATCGGCGCTTCACTGACCGGTGCCAAGGCCCTGACCGCAACCTCAGGTCCCGGCGTCTCCCTCAAGCAGGAACTGATCGGCTACGCCTGCATCGCCGAGGTTCCCTGCGTCATCATCAACGTCATGCGCGGTGGCCCCTCCACCGGCATGCCGACCGGCCCCGGCCAGTCCGATGTCCAGCAGGCCAAGTGGGGCACCCACGGCGACCACGCAACCATCGCCCTGGTCCCGGCCTCCTGCCAGGAGATCTTCACCGAGACGGTGCGTGCCTTCAACCTCGCCGAGAAGTACCGCATGCCGGTCCAGGTCCTCTACGACGAGATCGTCGGCCACATGCGCGAGCGTATCGAGTTCCCCGAACCGGGCGAGCTTGAGGTGATCGACCGCGCCAAACCGACCGTCACCCCCGACAAGTACAAGCCCTACGATACCTCCTTCGGCGACGTTCCGCCGCTGGCGGCCTTCGGCTCCGGCTACCGCTTCCATGTCACCGGCCTCAACAAGGCCCAAGACGGCTTCCCGACCACCAAGGCCGAATATGTCGACGCCGAAGAGCGCCGCCAGATTCGCAAGGTCGAAGGTGAAGCAGCCCGTGCTGAGATCGAGAAGTACGAGGAATACCTGGTCGACGACGCCGAGGTGGTGATCTTCGCCTACGGTTCGACTTCCCGCAGCGCCCGCTATGCCGTCAACGAGCTGCGCAAGGAAGGGGTCAAGGCCGGCCTCTTCCGCCCCATTACCCTCTGGCCCTTCCCGGAAAAACGCGTTGCCGAAATCGGCAAGAAGGTCAAGGGGATCGTCGTCCCCGAGCTCAACCTCGGCCAGATGAACCTCGAGGTGGAACGCGTCGTCAAGGGTTCCTGCCCGGTACTGCACCTCGGCCGCGTCGACGGTGACCCGCTCAATCCCGGCCAGATCATGGACAAAGTCAAGGAGGTCAAGTAACCATGGCTTACGATTACGATAAATTCCTGCGCCCCGGAAAATTGCCCCACATCTGGTGCCCCGGCTGCGGCCACGGCATCGTCATGAAGGGGATGCTGCGGGCCATCGATGCTTGCGGTCTGGAAAAAGACAACACCGCCATCGTTTCCGGTATCGGCTGCGCCAGCCGCATGCCCGGCTATGTTGACTTCAACACCCTGCATACCGCTCACGGGCGGGCTGCGGCTTTCGCCACCGGCGTCAAGATGGCCAAGCCGGAGATGAACGTCATTGTCGTCGGCGGTGACGGCGACGGCACCGCCATCGGCGGCAACCACTTCATCCACGCCTGCCGCCGCAACATCGACATGACCTACGTCATCATGAACAACAGCATCTACGGCATGACCGGCGGCCAGTTCTCCCCCTGCACCCCGACCGGTGCCAAGGCCTCTACCACCCCCTACGGCAATCCCGACCCGACCTTTGACATCAGCAAGCTGGCGATCGGCGCCGGCGCCACCTTCGTCGCCCGCACCACCGCTTTCCACGCAACCCAGATCGACAAGCTGGTGGCCGAAGGGATCAGGCACAAGGGGATGGCGGTCATTGAAGTCCTCGACGACTGCCCGACCACCTATGGCCGGCGCAACAAGTTCCGCAGCGTCGTTGACATGATGAAGCGCCTCAAGGAGATCGCCGTGCCGGTCGCCGCTGCCGCCAAGATGACCGCCGAGCAACTCGAAGGCAAGGTCCTCACCGGGGTCCTCTACAAGGAAGACAAACCGGAATATTGTGAGCAGTATGCCCAGGTCATTGCCAAGGCGCAGGGCGCCTGATTTCCGCAGCGCATAAGGAGAGAGTGAAATGGCAAAAAGATATGAAATTCGCTTTTCCGGTGCCGGCGGCCAGGGTCTGATCACTGCCGGCATCATCCTCGCCGAGGCGGCCTCGATCATCGAGGGGAAACACGCCGTCCAGTCGCAGAGCTATGGCCCTGAAGCTAGAGGCGGCGCCTCCAAGTCGGAAGTCATCATCGCCGACGGTCCCATCGATTATCCCAAGGCGACCATCGTCGACGCCTGCCTGGCGATGACCCAGGAAGCGGCCGACAAGTACGCCAACGGCATCAAGCCCGGCGGCCTGCTCCTCCTCGATTCGGACTTCGTCAAGAATGAGCCGAAGGGGGACTTCAAGGTCATCAAGATGCCGATCATGCGCACCGCCAAGGAAGACCTCGGGCGCGAGATCGTCGCCAACGTGGTGGCGCTGGGCGCCATGATCGCCCTGACCGATGTCGTTTCCCGGGAATCGGGCGAGCAGGCGGTCCTGCGCAAGGTTCCGGAAGCCTTCAAGGATCTGAACAAGAAGGCCTACAGCCTCGGCTTTGACAAGGTGAAAGAACTGTTGAAGTAATCCCTTCACCGGGAACTGGACGAAAAAAGCCCGGAGCAAATGCTCCGGGCTTTTTTCTTTTCGCAAGGAATATCTCAGCCGAATTCGGCGACGAACTTCTCGGCCCGCTCGACATCTTCACTGCTGCCGATAAAGACCGGCTCCCGATGATCGATCCCTTCCGGGAGAATGTCCAGAATCCGCTCCCGGCCATTGGAAGCCTTGCCGCCGGCCTGTTCGATCAGAAAGGCCATCGGGTTGAGTTCATAAAGCAGCCGCAGCTTCCCCTTGGGGGCATCCTTCAGGTGCGGATACATAAAGAGGCCCTGCCCCTTGATCAGCACCTGGTTGATATCCGGGACGAAGCCGCCGCTGTAGCGGAGCTTGGCCCCCTTCTCTTCCAGGGAGGTGACAAACTTCTCAACGCCCGGAGTGTACTTGTTGCGCTGCCCACCCGGGGAGTAGATCGACCCCGATGGCTTCATCGTCACATTTTCCTGGATCAGGGTATATTCCATCAGGGCGTTCATCGCGAATTCATGAACACCGTTGCCGGTCGAATAGACCAGCGTCGCCCGGGGTCCGTAGAGGATATACATGGCGGCCACCAGGGTCCGGCCGCGCTGGAGGACATTGTCGCCGCGGTAAATGCCGACGATGGTACCAACCGCGAGGTTGACATCGACCAGGGAAGAGCCGTCGAGGGGATCATAGGCGATTGAGTACTTGCCATTGAGGTTGACATTGATAATTTCCGGGGTTTCTTCGGAGGCGATGGTCGCGACTACCCCCGAGTGGATCAGCCGTTTCCGCAAAATGCGATCGGAGAGGACATCGAGGGCAAGTTGCTCCTCGCCATAGAGATTCGAGGTACCCGCTACGCCGAGGTCGCCGGTACGAATGGCGTTGATGACATAACGCGATGCCGTGGCAATCTCGCAGATCACTCTGGTAAGGTCGCGATCTTCTTCCCGCTCCCGCAGGTGACGACGCAGGTCAATCTGAAATTTGGTACGCCCGGGTTCAGTATTCAAGGCTGGCCTCCTGAGAAGTTATTAAAAATAAGATGCGGCCAGTTTAGACCAACTCCGGCAGTGCAGCAAGGAATTTGCCCAGGAATTTGCCCAGGATCTTCCGCCTTGGCCTTGACCTCGGGATGAATAATGTTAGAAATACAGGGAAATATTTTCCAGGAGGAGCTCATGGAAGACCGGCAGCAGCAACCTGAACCCGCGCGGAATCCCGGTGAGAAGATATGGGATGCCACCGTCAAAACCTTTCACAGCGCTTCCTTCCGCGCCAACCAGTACAAGCGCATCGTCCAGAAGAAAATCGATCTCAACGCCCTGCACAAAAAGATCGCCGTCCTGCATAGCGACCTCGGTCGCCTGGTCGATGAGAACCGCGAACTCCTCCCGGGAACCGGCGCCGCAGATTCCCGGGTCCATGAGCTACTGCAACAGCTCGATGGCCTGAAACATGCGGCAGCAACCCTGGAGGAAGAGATCGGTGCCATCAGGGAGGAACAACCGGCGGCAGAAGAACCCGCCTGAGCCATAAAAGGGAAATGACGAACGACAACGGCCCTCCATGCGAGGGCCGTTGTCGTCTCCGGTTCAGCGCAGATGTTTGCGCGGTTTGGGGATGCTGTGCAGGTGGGCATCCTTGTACTCACGATCGCGGCGCCGCAGATCGTCCTTCACCCCGTCTTCGGCGGTAGCCAGTTCACCCGGATGCCGTTCCATGATCTCCAGCGCGACATCGATGTGCTGCAGGCTTTGCTCAAGGTTCCCTTCGCCGGGCAGTTTTTCCGGGGTGTTCTTCAGATTGGCCATGTAACCTCCTTACGGCAGGGGTGGTACCAACGGTCAGGCTCCGGCACTCCTGTTCGGGCTACCGGATGACCAGACGGCTCACTTCCATTGTAGCCGTCGCCGACTGGCTGGCAAGTAGATGTCAAACCAGTAGATATCAAACCGGGCCGAGGATGCAGCCGGCGGCCACCAGGCTCCCGCTCAGGGCCGTCGCCCCTGCTGCAGCACCGAAATCATCGCGGCATGTAGATGGCCGTTACTGGCCAGGCATTCGGCCCCGGCCAGGTCGAGACGCCGCCCGGCAAAATCACTGACCATCCCTCCGGCCTCGGTGACCAGCAAAAGACCGGCGGCCATGTCCCAGGGTTTGAGTTTCATCTCCCAGTAGCCGTCAAAACGCCCTGCCGCCGTGCAGGCGAGATCGAGGCTGGCCGCCCCGGGGCGACGGCAGGCCTGGGCAACCTGCTGGAAGTTCACAAAATGGTCGTAATTATTGGCCGGGCTCTGTTTGCGGTCATAGGGGAAACCGGTGGCGAGGAGCGCCTGGTCGAGCTCCCGCGTCGGCGAAACCTGCAGCGGCTTGCCGTTGAGGGTGGCACCCCGCCCCCGCTCGGCGACATAGAGTTCCTCGAAGATCGGGTTGTAAACGATCCCGAGCAGGACCTGCCCGGCCTTTTCGAGGGCGAGAGAGACGGCAAACCAGGGGAACCCGTGGGCGAAATTGGTGGTGCCGTCCAGTGGATCGATGATCCAGCGCCAGTCGCTCTCGCCGTCGTTGCCATAGTCCGCTTCTTCCGCCAGGATGGCATGCTCCCGATAGCGTTCGCGGATGACGGCGACAATGGCCGCCTCTGCGGCGCGGTCCGCGTCGGTGACCAGATCGACTTCGCCCTTGTGCAATATTTCCAGCCGGCCGCCGAACTTCCGGCGCAGTTGGTCCCCTCCCGCCATAACCGCTTCCAGGGCAAGGCTCATCATTATTCTACCTCCGTTTCGGCCTGCGGCGGATCTGCGCACCACAACCGGGTGGCGGCGATCACCCCGAGGGGAATGGTGAGAAATTGCAGCAGCGGGACTGCCAGCAGACAGAGGAGTCCGCAGCCAAAGCCGAGCATTGCCAGCTTGCGCTGCAGCAGGTAGTGCCGCTGCGCGGCGAGGCGCATTCCTTTGCGGCTGGCGATATAGCCGGTGTATTCAATGACGAGGAAAACCAGAGTCCACAGCACCGACAGCACGCCGAAAAGTACGGTGCCGATCCCGGGCAGGAGGTTAAGCAGGAGCAGAAGCGCCATGCCGGTGAGGAAAAGAAAGATTTTCCTGCTTTCGTCGGCCAGGGTCTGCAGCGCTCCGATCAGAAAGCCGCGCAACTGGAAGGGTTGCTCCGGGCGAAATCCGGTAATCAGTTCCTCGGTTCGCTCCGAGAGGAGATCATTGAAAGGGGACGCGAGCAAGGCCCCGACCAGGCTGAAACTGAAGAAAACCAGGACCATCGTCAGCAGCACGGCAAGAAACCAGACCAGGTAGGTAACCAGCGCCCAATACCAGGCATCCCCCTGGGGGAGATACTGGGTGACGGTGCCGGCAAAAAACTTCAGGCCCGCCCAGACCGCCGCGGTAAAGACGAGGATGTTGATCGAGAGGGGAAAGAGGATGAACCGGATCAGCCTCGGGTGCTGCAATAAAAACCGGCCGGACTGGAAAGGACTGAAAAAACCGGCGGCAAAGCGCCCGGCGGGGTTCGGGGAGACTGGATTCGGCATCAGGACACCTCCGGAGCCAGGGAAAAGAGCGGTGCGCCAACTTCCTGCAGGACAAGGGTACCGCACCCCCCTTCGGCCTGGCGCCGCCAGCGGTTGGGGCGGCGCACCCGGGAATGGCGCTCGGCCAGGTAGGAATAGACCGCATTGAAGCCCTCTGCCCCGGGGCTGGAGAAGGGACTGCCGGGGACCGGGTTGCAGGCGAGCAGATGGAGGGTCGTTTCGGGCCAGCGGCCCAGCAGTTGGAGCAGAGCGTCGAGCTCCCGCCGACAATCATTGACCCCTTCCAGCAGCAGGTAATTGATTCCGATCCGACGCCGCGCCCGCCGGGAGAGGGAAGCAAGGCCGTGGTCAACGCAGGCGACCAGTTCTTCGAGCTGGGGCGCCCGGGGCAGCAGCTGCCGATGCACCGCCGCGCTCCCCGCGTGCAGGGAAAGCATCAGGCCGTTATGCGGAAGGGGAAGAGCCGCTGCCAGGTGCACCAGTGGGCCCCCGGTGGTCGTCAGCGATACCGGCAGGTCAGATGCTTCGATAAATTCGCGGACGACGGCAAAGTTGTGCAGTGGCTCGCCGATGCCGGAAAGGGTCAGCCGCCGCGGCGGCATGCCTCCCGCCCGGAACAGCTCGACCTGGCTGATCAGTTCATCCACCCTCAGATTGCGGTGCAGCCCGTTCCGTCCCGAGGCACAAAAGGGACAGGCCAGGGCACATCCGGCCTGAGTGGAAAGACAGAGGGTGCCACTGCCGTAATAGACAGCTTCGACGCTGAGGCCATCCGCGAGAGGGACGGCAAGTCGAATATTTTTGAAGTCGTCGGTCATGGATCATTGCCATGCAAATAAAAATTGGCCCGCCACCCATAGTAGGGGATGGCGGGCCAAATGTCGACAGGAGGCAAATCTCTATCGACAGGACTTGTTGGTGTGCCTAGAAAGCCAGGGCCACGTTCAGGCCGGAGACCAGCTTCGGCTCAAGGTAGTCACGGGCGTCGTCGGCAACGGCGTCGGAGAAGAGGAGCGAAGGGGAGACCGTCAGGCTATCCGTCACGGCAAAGTCGACGCTGGCCGACAGCTCGTAGTTGTGGATACCGTTGTAGGCGCCGACGCTTTCATCGTTGTAGCTGATCAGGGCGCCGAGATTGAGACCCGCCTTGTCCATCAGCTCGATGGTGTGGCCGATGGAAAGAGTGGCGAAGAGACCATCGCGATCGGCGCTGCGTGCCTTGTCCCAATCCCAGTAAAGGGTGACGGCCGGGGCGAGCAGGGTGTCGAGGCTGAGGCCGACATAGGCCTCATTGGTGGCGCCGGGGACGTTGAAGGTGTAGTAGATGTTGCCGACGCTGAGCGCGAGTTTGTCGGTCAGGTTGGCGGTATAGTCGATGACCAGGTCGGTTTCGGTCATCTCCCCCGAATCGAGAGCAGGTGCGCCGCCAGCGTCGGAAACGAGCTGGAAATTGCTCCAGTAGCTGAGGGTGAAGCCGTTGGCGCTGAGATCGATACCGCCCTGCAGAACCGGAAGATTACCGCTGAAATCAAGACCGCGCCAGAGGTACTGGCTGTAGATACCGGCGTAGGCATCGCCGGAGACTTCCAGGGCCGAGGCCGGGCCGGCCACGGAAAGGGCCACCAGGGCCACCAGAGCAACTGCAAACTTTTTCATCTTACTTTCTCCTTTAAATGGGGGTTGATTCCGGGCGGGGGGGTTCCCCCCCCGCCCGGGATGAGACACCAGGTGAAATATTACTTGAGTCCCTGCGAACCGCGGCCGAATTCCGGGTAGGCTTCGAGACCGAGTTCGGAAGTATCACATCCGGCATGCTCTTCCTCTTCGGAAACCCGCAGCCCGATGGTGTACTTGATGACCAGCCAGACGATGGCCGAAGAGATGATGACGAAGGCGCCGATGGAGGCAACACCGATGAACTGGGTCACAAAACTCGCCTCGCTGTTGGTGAAGGGGACGGCCATGGTGCCCCAGATCCCGCAGACCAGATGGACCGAGAGCGCACCGACCACATCGTCAATCTTGAGTTTGTCGAAGAAGGGGACGGCGAGAACCACCAGGATGCCACCGACGGCGCCGATCAGGGTGGCAGCCCCGGGAGAGGGGGTGTCGGGCCCGGCGGTGATCGCCACCAGACCGGCCAGGGCGCCGTTGAGGGCCATCGTCAGGTCGACCTTCTTGTAAAGAATCTGCAACAGGATCATCGCCGCAATCATCCCGCCGCAAGCGGCGAGGTTGGTGTTCGCCATGACATTCGACATGCTGATCGCATCGCCGGCGGTGCCGAGAGCGAGGACCGAACCACCGTTGAAACCGAACCATCCCATCCAGAGGATGAAGGTACCGAGGGTCGCGAGGGTCAGGTTGGAACCGGGGATCGGGTTGACCCGGCCGTCCTTGGTATATTTCCCTTTGCGGGCACCGAGGATGATGGCACCGGTCAGGGCCGCCCAGCCACCGGCAGAGTGAACCAGAGTCGATCCGGCGAAGTCAAGGAAACCCATCTCCGACAGCCAGCCGCCGCCCCAGCCCCAGGAGCCCTGGATCGGGTAGATGATGCCAGTCATCACCACGCAAAAGGCGAGGAAACCCCAGAGCTTGATGCGCTCGGCGACGCAGCCGGAGACCACCGAACAGGCGGCGCCGCAGAAGACCATCTGGAAGAACCAGTCGGAGGCCGCGGCATAACCACCGGAGAAATCACCACCGGCAGCGGCAGCATCGTCCGGGCCCCAGAGGCCGAAGGAGCCCATGAATCCGCCGTCAACCCCGTTGTACATCAGGTTGTAACCGACCAGGTAGAAGAGGATACCGGCGACGGCAAAGAGCGAGATGTTCTTCAGGCAGATGGTCGCCACGTTCTTGGTCCGGACCAGGCCCGATTCGAGCATGCCGAAGCCGGCGGCCATCCACATGACGAGGACGCCGTTGACCAGGAAGGAAAAAGTATTGAGAACATAGGCGACTTCACTGGTCGGAGCATCTTCGGCGAGAGCCAGGACCGGAAGGGCGAGCAGCCCGACGACCACGGCGATGAGAGAGAGTGCTTTCTTCATTTCGTTACCTCCTATGGAAAATTTTCGGATCGGGAAATGTGTCGTTTTATCAGAGGGAGTCGTCACCGGCCTCGCCGGTCCGGATCCGTACTGACTGCTCCACCGGCAGGACAAAGATCTTGCCGTCGCCGATGCGGCCGGTACAGGCCTCCTTCTGAACCGTGGTCACAACCTCGTTGACCCGCTCTTCGGAAACCACCAGCTCGATTTTCACCTTGGGGATGAAATCGATCTGGTACTCGGCACCGCGGTAAAGCTCGGTGTGTCCCTTTTGCCGTCCGAACCCGCGAACTTCGCTTACCGTCATCCCGGTGATCCCGAGATCGGTCAGCGCACTCTTGACATCGTCCAGCTTGAACGGCTTGATAATGCATTCAATTTTTTTCATTCCTGACTGCTCCTTTCCAGAGTTCGCAAAATAAAACGGCACCCAGCCCCCGGAAAGATCCAGGGGAGGGGCGCCGTTGCCCAGTGCGACCGCTGGTGAACGCCATTGTTCCCGCTGGTCGATTATTCGTTATTGCCTGTCTGTTGCGCGGTGCGTAAATAGCACACCCTGTTCACCGTGATTTGAGCAGGAGTTGTGCCAAATTGAATTTCTTTGTATTTCCGGCACCTTGAACAATAGCATCGGGTTCTTGTGCCTAACTTTTATACAGCCATTGACGGGGGTGGGAATTTTCCGGGCAATCAGCCGACCGGCAATACCATCCGGAAGGTTGTTCCCCCGGCGCCACTCTCGACGAGGAGCCGGCCTTCGTGCTCGATCACGATGTTGCGGCAGATGTAAAGGCCGAGCCCCGTCCCCTCCCCTTCCCGCTTGGTGGTGAAGAAGGGGTCGAAAATCTGCTTTTGGATCTCTTCCGGGATGCCCGGCCCGCTGTCGGTTATTTCGACCTCGACCTCGGCGCCGGCAACCGGCCGCGTCGCGACCAGCAACCGCCCTGTGGCCCCCATCGCCTGGGTGGCATTCATGATCAGGTTTATCAGGACCTGCTTGATCTTGTTGGGATCG
Source organism: Desulfuromonas carbonis (assembly GCF_054658035.1). Taxonomy (NCBI): domain Bacteria; kingdom Pseudomonadati; phylum Thermodesulfobacteriota; class Desulfuromonadia; order Desulfuromonadales; family Desulfuromonadaceae; genus Desulfuromonas; species Desulfuromonas carbonis. Next base: position 250,097 of record NZ_BAAHXR010000001.1, read on the forward strand.
GCCTTGATCCAGGGGAGATCGCCATAATCCTCGACCAGGTCGATATGATTGCGACTCAACTCGTAGCGCACCAGGCGCAGCACATCCCGCAGTACTTCGTTGACATCGGTGGAACGACGCACCATCTCCTGGGCCCGGGAAAAGGAGAGGAGGCTGCCGGTCAGGGCCTTGAGGCGCTCCACCTCGCTTTCGACCCGCTCCACCAGCTCCTGCTGATAAGGGGGGAGGCTCTCCTCCCGCAGCAGCAGCTGCGCCGCATAGGAAATTACCGCCAGCGGGTTATTGACCTCGTGAGCGATTCCGGCGGAAAGCCGCCCGACCTCGGCCAGCTTTTCCGACTGGATGGTCTGCTCCAGAAGGCGCTTGAATTCCGTCACATCCTCAACGATAACCACCGCGCCGGTGGTCCGCTCACCGTCCTTGAGCGGCGCCAGGCGCCGCTTCTGGATGCGCATTTCCCCCTTGAAGTTGCGATGGGCCAGACGCAGGTTTTCGGCCCGCCCCTGCTCCAGCACCCGCCGCACCCGGGTGCCGAACCCTTCCTCCTCCAGCCCGGGGAAGAGGGCGAAAAGGTCCCGGCCCAGCGCCTCCTCTTCACTGACGCCACTCATTTCGGCGATGCTGCGGTTCCAGGAGGTGATCTTGAGCTGATCGTCTACCGTGTAGATGCCGAGGTTGACGCTCTTCAGGATCCGTTCGTTGAGCTGATGCAGCTCCTGGTAGCGCCCCGACATCCGCCGCAGGTTCTGGTAGAGCCGGGCGTTCTCGATGGCGATGGCGGCCTGGGCGGCCATCGCCATCAACGGCGGGATATCCTCGGCGGCAAACGCTCCCGGAAGCGGACTCTCGACGTTGAAGACGCCAATCACCTTCTCCCGGGCGATGAGCGGCACCGCCAGTTCACTGCGCGCACCGAGAATGCCGGCCAGGTAGTCGGGCTGGGCGCAGACATCCTCGACCAGGATCGGCTTGCCGCTCAGCGCCACCCGCCCCATCACCCCGCGGCCGAGGGGGATGGTGGTACTGCTCGCGGCCTCGGAGTAACCATAGGCGGCGGCGGTCACCAGCATCTCCCCCTTGTCATCCACCAGCCGGATGATGGCGTTTTCAAAGCGGAAGACATCCCTGGAGATGCGCAGGATGCGGGCCAGCAACTCGTCGAGGTCGGTAGTGGCAATCAACTCCTGGCCAATATCAAGCAGGGCCTTGAGGAGAATTTCCGGTTTTCCCATGGTGGCAGGCATAGCTCTCCCTTGGCTGGTTCCCCTTCTTCAAGGCACAAGCCGTGCCAGCGGTGCCGACCTTTCAACCATACAGAATTCCGATACTTTTCCAGAGGACTCCGCCGGACTTCCGGTCAGCTGCCCCTTTTCCGGCAGCACTGCCCAACAAATATGCAGCCGGCAACGCCTGGCCGCCATGCCACCAGCGAAAAGATTCTCCTTGTTTCACCGGGTGCTTTTTCCTATACTGATCACGAACATGCTCTCTGCCCTGCAGGTGAGGTCCAGACGCCCAGGCGGAATGATAATTCAATGGGAAAGCTTACAGGGGCGCGGTGTGCCAGCCCACCAGCGAGTGGGACGCCTGATGCGCCTACAAGCGATCCCACCTGTTGGTACTCGCTAGGAGGCCAACGGATCCACGGCAGGTGTGGAGAGCAGCATGGAAAAAGGCGGCGGGAAGATTCCCGACGCCTTTGTTATTCCGGTAGTTCTACGAAAAGAGCCCCCTGAAAGGCCCTGCTTGCATGACCAGCCCCGAATCTGCAGATGTCCAGCGCCTCTTTCTTGGTGACCGGGAGATCGTCTTCGTCGGCACCGCCCACATTTCCCAGGAGTCGGTCGCCACGGTACGCGCAACGATCAGCGCGGAAGCTCCCGATACCGTCTGCGTCGAGCTTGACAGTCAGCGCTACCAGGCGCTCAGGGATCGCAATCGCTGGGAATCCCTCAACCTCATCCAGGTGATTAAGAGCGGGCAGACCTCCTTCCTGCTCGCCAATCTCGCCCTCGCCTCCTTCCAGAAACGGATGGGACTGCAGACCGGCGTCAAACCGGGGGCCGAGCTTGCGGCGGCGGCGGAGCTCGCCGAGGCCGAAGGGCGGCACCTGGAACTGATCGACCGCAACATCCGCACCACCCTGCTGCGCGCCTGGCGCAAAACCGGGCTCTGGAAGAAGCTGAACCTGGTTTCGGCGCTGGTGGCCGGACTCTTCGAAAACCAGAAACTGGATGAAGCGGAGCTGGCCCGCCTGCGCCAGACCGACACCCTCTCGGCGATGCTCGAAGAGATGGCCGAACTCCTCCCCACGGCGAAAACGACCCTGGTCGACGAGCGCGATATCTACATGGCGCATTACATCCGCAACGCTCCCGGGGCCAAAATCGTTGCCGTGGTCGGCGCCGCCCACCTTCCCGGCATCCTGCGCCGCATTCAGCAGGAGGCTGATCCGGAAACGATCCGCGAGATCAGCAGCGTCCCGGAGAAGTCGCCCCTCTCCAGGATCATCCCCTGGCTGATTCCGGTCCTGGTCGTCGCTCTCTTTGCCGCCGGCTTCTTTTTCGGCGACCGCGACCGCCTCGCTGGCGCCGCCATTGGCTGGGTCCTGGCCAACGGCCTCCTCTCGGCCCTGGGCGCCCTGATCGCCTTCGGTCATCCGCTGACCATCGCCACCGCCTTCGTCGCCGCGCCGATCACCTCTCTCAACCCGACGGTCGGTGCCGGCATGGTGACCGGGCTGGTGCAGGCTTTTATCGCCGCCCCGACGGTCGGCGACTTCGAACGGGTCGGCGACGACCTCGCCAATCTCCGTGGCTGGTGGGGCAATCGCATGACCCGGGTGCTGCTGGTCTTCTTCTTTTCCAACCTCGGTTCGGCCCTCGGTACCCTGGTTGCCTTCAGGTGGCTGAAAGATTTGATCTGACCTGGCGGCGAGTTCACCAGACAAGAGAGGCCACCCGCGTCGCGGGTGGCCTCTCTTGCGTAAACGGTGGGAACGGTCTCAATCCGCGCGGTCGCGATGGACCGCCAGCGGCCCCCAGGACTGGAAGATCGACATCACCTCGAGGTGATTGATGTTGACGTGCGGCGGCAGGTCGGTGACCCAGGCGATGATCCCGGCGATATCCTCCGCCGTCAGCGGTTCGGTGTCGGCGTAGACCTTCTCCGCCAGGGTGCGATTCCCCTTGAAGCGGACGTTGGAGAATTCGGTTTCAGCCATCCCCGGGGCGATACAGCTCGCCCGCACCCGGGTGCCGAGGAGGTCGGCCCGCAGGTTCCGGGTGAACTGGGCAACGAAGGCCTTGGTCCCGCCGTAGACATTCCCCCCCGGGTAAGGCCAGGCGCCGGCGGTCGAGCCGACATTGACGATATGCCCGCGGTTGCGCTCCACCATCCCCGGCAGCAGCAGGCGGGTACAGTACATCAGCCCCTTGATGTTGGTATCGACCATCGTCTCCCAGTCGTCGAGGTCGACCTGGTGGGCCGGTTCCAGCCCGAGGGCGAGGCCAGCGTTGTTGACCAGGACATCGACCTCGGCAAAGGGGGCAGGCAGCCCGGCCAGGGTCGCCGCCACCCGATCCCGGTCGCGGACGTCAAGCTGCAGCGGGAGAACCCCGGCAGCGCTCGTCGCCAACTGCGCCCCAAGAGCTTCGAGCGGTTCTTCACGGCGCGCCGCCAGCACCAGCCGGTCACCGCGAGCGGCAAAGGCCCGGGCACAGGCCGCGCCAAACCCCGCCGACGCCCCGGTGATGAAAATCGTTCTCGCCATCATGCCCCCTTTCCTGCTGCTGTCGATCCCGGCTGCCAGGGTGCAGCCGGCAACCTGCCGCCCCCAGCGCTCCCAAAGCCCTCTATCACTTCACCCAGACGGTCTGGATATTGACGAATTCCTTGATGCCGTAGTGCGAGAGCTCGCGGCCATAACCGGAAATCTTGACCCCGCCGAAGGGGAGGCGCGGATCGCTCTTGACCATGCCGTTGACGAAGACCGCCCCCGCTTCGACCCGCGCCGCCAGCGCCTCGCCTTTGGCGACATCGCGGGTCCAGACCGAGCCGCCGAGGCCGAAGGGGGAGTCGTTGGCCACCCGCAACGCCTCTTCGGCGTCCCGGACCTCGATCACCGAGGCGACCGGCCCGAAAAACTCCTCGTGATAGGCCGGCATTCCCGGCTTGACCCGCGCCAGGATCGTCGGCGGGTAGAAGTACCCCTTGCAATCGAGCGGCGCACCGCCGAGGACAACCTCGGCCCCCTTTTCAACCGAAGCCTCGACCTGGCCGTGCAGTTCCATCATCAGATCCACCCGGGCCTGGGGGCCGACCTGGGTCGCCTCGTCGAGGGGGTCGCCAACGACGAGGTTTTTCATGCTGGCGGTAAATTTCTCCAGGAATTCCCGGTAGACCGGCGCCTCGACAATGAAGCGCTTGGCGGCGATGCAGCTCTGTCCCGAGTTGATGCAGCGCGCTTTGGCTGCCACCGTCGCCGCTGCGTCGAGGTCGGCGTCCGCGAGAACGATGAAGGGATCGCTGCCGCCGAGTTCGAGGACACTTTTTTTCAGCATCTGCCCGGCCTTGGCCGCGACCTTGCGCCCGGCGATATCACTGCCGGTAAGGGTCACCGCCTTGACGTGGTCGTTTTCGATGACCGCGTCGACCTGGCCGGAACCGATCATCAGGGTACGGAAGAGATCGGCCGGGAAACCGGCCTTGACGAAGACCTCCTCGATCGCCAGGGCGCAACGCGGCACGTTGGAGGAGTGCTTGAGCAGCCCGGCGTTCCCGGCCATCAGCGCCGGTGCGGCAAAGCGGAAGACCTGCCAGAAGGGGAAATTCCAGGGCATCACCGCGAGGACGGTGCCGATCGGCCGGAAACCGACATAGGAACGGCTGCCGTCACTCTGGGCCGGCTCGTTCTGCAGAAAAGTCTCGGCATGCTCGGCGTAGAACTCGCAGACCCAGGCGCACTTCTCGACTTCGCCGCGCCCCTCAACGATCGGCTTGCCCATCTCCAGCGTCATGGTGCGGGCGTACTCTTCCTTGTTGCGGCGCAGTTCGGCCGCGGCCCGGTGCATCAACTGCGCCCGCTGGGCAAAGCTCGTCTCCCGCCAGCCCTGCCAGGCCTGGTCGACCCGGTCGATCACCGCTGCGGTCTCCTCCCGGCTCCATTCCTGGAACTCTTCGAGCAATTCCCCGGTCGTCGGGTTAATCGATTCAATCGCCATAGATGCTCCTCCCTGTTGCGTGGCCAGCGTTCAGTCTGCGCTGGCCAGTTTGCCCAATTTTAAATCGAATTTCAAGAATTCCGGAATCTTCCAAGCGGGCACCCCTTCCCTGCCATGTTCCGGAGGAAAGAAATTACCGGTCCCAAGTATACTCAAAGAGGCCTTCGTCACAACCGCTGCAGGGTTGCCGTAACCATGATTTTCTGCGATAGTTCAGGTCACCCAAACCTCGGGAGGACCACTTTGGCCACCTTTTCACTCTTTAATTCCACCCAGTGGCGCTGGCGCTGGCTGCGCTGGCAACGCCAGTTCGACGACCTGCTCCACGGCCGCACCGGCTCCAGCAGCCTGAGCGTCACGCATCTGCTCATCGCCACCAATATCCTCTTTTTCCTCGCCATGGTCGTCCAGGGGATGGCGGCGGGCCAGGGTTTTGCCCCGCTGCTCAACCCGGACCCCTACCTGCTGGTTCATGGGGGAGCCCAGTACTGGCCGCTGGTCCTCTACCAGGGGGAATGGTGGCGCTGCCTGACCTATGCCTATACCCATGGCGGCCTGATCCATATCGGCTTCAACATGGTCGTCCTCTACCAGATCGGGCCGCTGCTCGAATCGGAACTCGGCGCGCCGCGCTTTATCGTCCTCTACACCCTGACCGCGTTGACCGCCACCGGCCTCGGCTACCTCTGGCACCCGATGGTGCCGGTGGTCGGCGCCTCCGGCTCCCTCTTCGGCCTGATCGGTTTCGCCGTCACCTGGTATCACCGCATGGGGAGCCCGGGGCACCACATCCGCAACATCATGCTGCGCTGGGCCGTTTTTGCCTTCGTCTTCGGCCTGGTGGTCGGCGCCGACAACGCCGGCCATCTCGGCGGCGCCCTCGGCGGCGCCCTGCTCGGACTGGTGCTGCCGATCGGGGTGCGCGGCCGCCGCACCCTGGCGCCCCTCTTCAACGCCCTTGCTCTTGTCTGCCTGGCGGCCACCGTCGGCAGCCTCGCCCTGCTGGTCGCTTCCTGGTTCCGCGCCACCGGAGGTGCCTGATGGCCCGTGACAAGATTCCGGTCACCCCCGCGATTCGCCTGCTGCGTCAGCACCAGGTTCCCTTCACGCCCCATCTTTATCCCTACGAGGAGCGGGGCGGGACCGCGGTTTCGGCCCGGGAACTCGGCGTCGACGAGCACCGGGTGATCAAGACCCTGGTGATGGAAGACGATAGCGGCCAACCGCTGATCATCCTGATGCACGGCGACCGGCAGGTCTCGGCCAGGGAGCTGGCCCGAAGCATCGGCGCCCGCAGCGTCGTCCCCTGCGCCCCGCAGGTCGCCGATCGTCACAGCGGCTACCAGGTCGGGGGGACCTCCCCCTTCGCCACCCGCAAGCCGATGCCGGTCTACATGGAGGAGACGATCCGCGAGCTCTCCACCCTCTTTGTCAATGGCGGCAAACGCGGGTTCCTGGTCGAAATGACCCCGGCCGACCTGGAGCGGGTGCTCAACCCAACGCCGGTACGCGTCGGAATCTAAAAAGGACCCATAGGTCCAATGAGACCATAGCCGGAGATGACCATGGAATTCGACGAAATCTGCCGTCAGGCTGCCGCCGCCCTGCGCCAGGCGCGCGCCCTGGTCATCACCGCCGGCGCCGGCATGGGGGTCGATTCGGGACTCCCCGATTTCCGTGGCGACCACGGCTTCTGGAACGCCTACCCGATGTACCGCCAGCTCGGCATCGACTTCGTCGGCGCCGCCAATCCCGCCCATTTCGAGCGTGACCCGGCTTTCGGCTGGGGCTTTTACGGTCATCGCACCAACCTCTACCGCCAGACCGTCCCCCACCGCGGCTTCCATTTGCTTAAGGACTGGGGGGCGCGTTTCCACCTCGACACCTTTGTCGTCACCTCCAACGTCGACGGCCAGTTCCAGAAGGCCGGCTTTCGCGCCGACCAGCTCCTCGAAGTCCATGGCTCGATCCACCACCTGCAGTGCCTGACCCCCTGCAGCCAGGCGATCTGGGACAACGAGGAGGAGATTGCCGTCGACTTTGCCACCATGCGCGCCCGGCACGTCCCCCGCTGCCCCCACTGTGGCGGCACCGCACGCCCGAACATCCTCATGTTCGGCGACTACTCCTGGCTCCCCTCCCGCAGTCACGGCCAGCGCATGCGTTTCGACCTCTTCTGCGACCAGCACCGGAACGACCCGCTGCTGGTCGTCGAGCTCGGCGCCGGCACGGCGATTCCGACCATCCGCCACCTCAGCGAAAATCTTGGCGCCCAGCGCGGGGCGACAGTAGTGCGGATCAACCCGCGCGAACCGTCGATCCGCGGCAATCACCTCGCCCTCCCCTGCGGCGCCCTGGAGGGGCTGGAAGGGATCGAACAGCACCTCGACCACGGCTGAGCGCGACTTCGTTCAACCCTGATACAACTTCCTGCGGAGGCTTCATGACCGTCCCTGCCCTCCTGACCGATCTCTACGAGCTGACCATGCTCGCCGGCTACCTCGACGAGGGGATGCACGAAACACCGGCCACCTTTGACCTCTTCTTTCGTGACCTTCCCTTTGCGGGGGGCTACGCCGTCTTCGCCGGCCTGGAGCCGGCGCTGCACTACCTTGAGGCATTGCGCTTCGAAGCGGAGGAGCTCGCCTACCTCGAGAGCCTCAACCTCTTCAAACCGGGATTTCTCGCTTTTCTGAAGGATTTCCGCTTCCGCGGCCGGGTGATCGCACCGCCGGAGGGGACCGTGGTCTTCCCCAACGAGCCGCTGCTGACGGTGGAAGGGACCCTGGCCGAGGCCCAGTTCGTCGAGACCGCCCTGCTCAACCTGGTCAACTTCCAGACCCTGGTCGCCACCAAGGCAGCGCGCCTGGCCCTGGCGGCCGGCGACGGCGAAGTGATCGAGTTCGGCCTGCGGCGGGCCCAGGGCCCCGACGGCGGCCTGAGCGTGGCGCGGGCCGCCTGCATCGGCGGCGTGCGCAGCACCAGCAACGTCCTCGCCGGCCAGCGCTTCGGGCTGCCGGTCAAGGGGACCCACGCCCACAGCTGGGTGATGGCCTTCCCCGACGAGCTCACCGCCTTTCGCGCCTACGCCGAATGTTTCCCGGACGCTTCGGTGCTGCTGGTCGATACCTACGACACCCTGGGCAGCGGCATCCCCAACGCCATCAGCGTCGCCCGGGAGCTGCGCCAGCGCGGCCACGAGCTGCTCGGTGTGCGCCTCGACTCGGGGGATCTCGCCTACCTCAGCCGGGAGGCGCGGCGGATCTTCGATGAAGCCGGCTTTCCGCAGGTGAAGATCGTCGCCTCCAACGAGCTCGACGAGGGGGTAATTCATTCGATTCGCAGCGAAGGGGGGAAGATCGATATCTACGGAGTCGGCACCCGCCTCGCCACCTGCCATGGGGAAGGGGGTGGCGCCCTCGGCGGGGTTTACAAGCTGGTGCGCCTCGCCGACCAGCCGCGGCTCAAGGTGACCTCGGATATCGCCAAGGCGACCCTCCCCGATCACAAAGAGCTGTGGCGGGTGGTCAACGGCAACGATCGTTTCGTCATGGATGTGATGACCCTGAAAGGGGAAAATGTCGCGGCCGGCGACCGGGTTTTTGACCCGACCAACCCGGCCCGCTACAAGGCGATCCCGATGGACGTCCGGATCCTGCCGCTGCGGAAGACGGTGATGGAGAAGGGGCGCTGCTGCACCGAGTTGCCGCCACTGGAGGTGCTGGCAAAGCGCTGCGCCGGAGAGCTGCAGCGGCTGCCGGAAGGGTCGTTGCGCCTGGTCAACCCCCACCGCTACAAGGTGTCGATGAGTATCGGCCTCAAGACCCTGCGCGAGGAACTGATGGAACGCTACGAAAGCTGAACAGGGTTCCGCTCAGGGGATCGCCCCCAGCAGGAGCCGCCTCCCCGCCCATACCCATGCCTTATCGGCCGAGGCGGGGTTCCGCTCAGGGGATCGCCCCCAGCAGGAGCCGCTGCGCCTCCGCTTCGCTCACGTCGGACCAGGCCCGGTAGGCCGCGGCGACGGCAAAAAAAAAGCCGCCGCGCAGGTTGGCGCAGCAGAGCAGGTCGACCTCCTGCGCCACCCGCTGCACCGCATCGAAGTGAGCGGTCGGAACCGCCACCACCAGCTGGCCGGCCCCGGCCCGACGCAGGGCGGCCACAGCGGCGAGGAGGGTAAAGCCCGAGGCGAGGCCGTCGTCGACCAGTACCGCCGCCCGCCCGGCCAGTTCGGGCCACTCCCGCGCCCCACCCAGCTCCCGCAGCCGCCGCGCCACCTTCTCCCGGGTCGCGGCAACCCCCGCCGCGATCTCGGCTTCGGCGAGTCCAAGCCGGGGGAGCAACTCCTGGTTGAGCAGCACCTCTCCATCCCAGGCCACCGCCCCGTAACCCGCCTCGCTGTCCCACGGCAGCAGCACCTTGCTCACCACCGCCGCCCGCAGCGGCCAACCCTGCCTTCCCGCAATCGCTGCCGCCACCGGCACGCCGCCGGCGGGAATCGCCAGCAGCAGCGGCTCCACCAGCCCCTGGGCCGCCAGAAGCTCACCGAGACGTTCTCCGGCCTGGCGGCGGTCGGTGAAGACGCCGGTCCGCTGGCGCAACTCAGGAAGGTCGCGGAGGTTGCCCGGGAGCTTCATCGCGCTTTTCCCTGGCGGGGATAGTTCAGGGCTCCGAGACGGCAGGCGCCAAGACAAGGCCCGCAATTAACTCCCTCCCCGGCGAGAGTGGCCCGGCACCTTCCCGTCTCCGGAATTCCTTTCACCTATTTCTTCCTTCTGCGCACCGTGATCGATTCGCCACCGACCCCGTAATTGTCCATATCGACTTCATCGATTACCACCACCGTGGTTGCCGGCCCGCGCTGGATAACGTCGACCAAAAGGTCGGTCACCCCTCGGATCAGGGCAGCCTTCTGTTCGGCGGTGACGGGTTCACCTTCACGGGTAATCTTGATGTTGACAAAGGGCATGATTCAACTCCTTTCCGGCTTCAGGGGGTTTGCCACGTGCGGCCCGGGGTCTGCGCCCCCGGTGCAGCCCCCCCTTAGGGACGTCCTTGAATAAATGAACTACCCCGCAGCAAGCTACGGGGTATCAAAAAGCGTTAACTGCTCGCGGTGCAATTGCTGATACTCTTTTTCTCGGCCTTGATTTCTAACATAGGTCGCAATGGTTTTCTCATTACCCTTTTGGCCTACAGTGTTCACAAAATAGCCCTTTGTCCAAAATTCGCCACCCCATAGTTGCTTTTTAACCGATGGGACTCGTTTGAATATTTCTCTGGCCGTAATGCTTTTGATGACTCGTGCAATCTGCGTTGGGCTGTACATTGGAACCGACTGCACCAAAAAGTGAACATGGTCTTTGTCGGTCCCAATTTCTACGAACTGAATCTCGTATCTTTTGGCGATCTCAAGGCAGACCTCTTTGAGACAGCCATCAACCTCTGGGGTGAAAACAACCCGGCGGTATTTTGCTGGGCAAACAAGATGGTATAACAGCACAGAAACATTATGACTTTTGTGTACATATTCGCTCATGTCGCCAATATTTCATATTGGCGATAGCGAAGCAAGCTTCGGGGAATTGGACCCCCCTGAGATTAATTGCAGTCGAGACGACTGACACCCTGTTTCAATCCACGCCCCCGCATGGGGGGCGACGGCACCTGTTCCCCGACCAGGGCTTGCCGCAAATGGTTTCAATCCACGCCCCCGCATGGGGGGCGACTCATGTTTTCTGGCGATCAGTGCCGCGCACAACCCGTTTCAATCCACGCCCCCGCATGGGGGGCGACGCGTCAGACGGGAAAAACCTTCGGCACCACCTTTGTTTCAATCCACGCCCCCGCATGGGGGGCGACAGCTGGTGTTTGACGCTGAAGAGCCCGAAAACTTGTTTCAATCCACGCCCCCGCATGGGGGGCGACCGAGCTAATTCGATTGATCCACGACGAGATAAAAGTTTCAATCCACGCCCCCGCATGGGGGGCGACTCGACCGGGGGCGACGCGGGGTGGTTTTCTGGATGTTTCAATCCACGCCCCCGCATGGGGGGCGACTTTTCCCCCATGCCGGTCTGGTCCATGCAGCAGCGTTTCAATCCACGCCCCCGCATGGGGGGCGACGCCCGCTGGTGGCTCAGGTCACGCGAGGCTGGGCGTTTCAATCCACGCCCCCGCATGGGGGGCGACCTGCCCAAGTCCTTGTCAAACATGAAGTGCTTCCTGTTTCAATCCACGCCCCCGCATGGGGGGCGACAAGCAGCGCACCCGCCAGCGTTTGCAGGCCGACATGTTTCAATCCACGCCCCCGCATGGGGGGCGACTTCCATCGCTCGGCGGCGAGAGTCACGCTTCATGTTTCAATCCACGCCCCCGCATGGGGGGCGACGGCCGAAACCTTTCTCGTCACCGCCAAATAAGTAAGTTTCAATCCACGCCCCCGCATGGGGGGCGACATACTTTACACCTGACGATGACGGGCTGAAAAAGGTTTCAATCCACGCCCCCGCATGGGGGGCGACGTCTGAGCCAGCCGTGTGAAGCCCGCCAAGGTAGTTTCAATCCACGCCCCCGCATGGGGGGCGACCCTCCTGAAGTAGGTGCACCCCTCTATCATGGACCTGTTTCAATCCACGCCCCCGCATGGGGGGCGACGTCAATCTCGTTGTTCGGTACCAGGGCCGCTATCGTTTCAATCCACGCCCCCGCATGGGGGGCGACGGAGAAACCAACCCAAACCCAGGAGGGAAAAATGTTTCAATCCACGCCCCCGCATGGGGGGCGACTTGATACCAGCCCAGCCCCGTACAACTTCACGAAGTTTCAATCCACGCCCCCGCATGGGGGGCGACGTCAAGGACGCCGTGGCAGCACAGCGGGGAAAAGTTTCAATCCACGCCCCCGCATGGGGGGCGACGCCGACAACAACCCCAACGTGTGGGTGGTGGAGATGTTTCAATCCACGCCCCCGCATGGGGGGCGACCTTTATCGCCAAAGAGGCAGACCGGGGGGTGAAATGTTTCAATCCACGCCCCCGCATGGGGGGCGACGTGATAAGTGGTACTACCGTTTGGAGCGTGCCGATGTTTCAATCCACGCCCCCGCATGGGGGGCGACTCACACCCAAGGAGGATAGCAAATGACCGCACAAGTTTCAATCCACGCCCCCGCATGGGGGGCGACGTCAAGGACGCCGTGGCAGCACAGCGGGGAAAAGTTTCAATCCACGCCCCCGCATGGGGGGCGACACGCCCGCGTCTGCGCGGTCAACAGCTGTGTGGCCGTTTCAATCCACGCCCCCGCATGGGGGGCGACTAAAAGAAGGGGAAATGCAGCAGGGAGAAATCAAGTTTCAATCCACGCCCCCGCATGGGGGGCGACGGGATCATCCCCAGCGGCTCATCGTCTTTGACCTTGTTTCAATCCACGCCCCCGCATGGGGGGCGACGGACCACACCCGGCCACGGTCAGGCAAAACCGATTGTTTCAATCCACGCCCCCGCATGGGGGGCGACATGTGGCGACCGGCGCGGCACGGGTGGACGGGGTGTTTCAATCCACGCCCCCGCATGGGGGGCGACTGTGGCGACCGGCGCGGCACGGGTGGACGGGGTGTTTCAATCCACGCCCCCGCATGGGGGGCGACGGCAACGCTGGGTAAAGAAGCCTTTGAAGATCAGTTTCAATCCACGCCCCCGCATGGGGGGCGACCTGAAGCATCTGGCCGCCGCACGCTATCTTACGCTGTTTCAATCCACGCCCCCGCATGGGGGGCGACCAAAGTTTTCAACCCCAACCAAGGAGCAAGACATGTTTCAATCCACGCCCCCGCATGGGGGGCGACCAAGGTGACGGCAATCTGGCGCAGGTCGGCGCGGCGTTTCAATCCACGCCCCCGCATGGGGGGCGACGGGGGAAGATTTTGTGGTGACGCCTTTTGAAACCGTTTCAATCCACGCCCCCGCATGGGGGGCGACAACAGCGCCAGCAGCGCAAGATTTAAGCAATCTGGAGTTTCAATCCACGCCCCCGCATGGGGGGCGACGAGCCCCTTCGACGCAAGCGCCGAAACTCTCCAGCGTTTCAATCCACGCCCCCGCATGGGGGGCGACCATGTGGCGACCGGCGCGGCACGGGTGGACGGGGTGTTTCAATCCACGCCCCCGCATGGGGGGCGACGCTACCGCAGCATCATGCGTTTTTGCAAGGCAGTGGTTTCAATCCACGCCCCCGCATGGGGGGCGACGCGGTTAACGTTGGTCGCGCCGTTGGCCAAGCGCTGTTTCAATCCACGCCCCCGCATGGGGGGCGACGAGATGCTGCGCTCAATGGCCTTTGACCTCAGTTTGTTTCAATCCACGCCCCCGCATGGGGGGCGACCATCCATATGCGCAGCTTGCCGACCTGCTTTGCCGTTTCAATCCACGCCCCCGCATGGGGGGCGACGTCCAGGCTGCGGTCAGCTCGGGACGTTTGTTGCGTTTCAATCCACGCCCCCGCATGGGGGGCGACGTCCAGGCTGCGGTCAGCTCGGGACGTTTGTTGCGTTTCAATCCACGCCCCCGCATGGGGGGCGACAAAATACCCCCGCATGGATGACCAGGGCGAGGGCGTTTCAATCCACGCCCCCGCATGGGGGGCGACAAACAGGGCGGTCCAGATTTTGCGGCTGTCTTGATGTTTCAATCCACGCCCCCGCATGGGGGGCGACGTTGGAGCTGGCCGAAAGCGTGCTGGCGCAGATCGTTTCAATCCACGCCCCCGCATGGGGGGCGACGCACCATAAATGCCGGGCGGCCGTCCAGTTGGTGTTTCAATCCACGCCCCCGCATGGGGGGCGACATGCAGCTCGGTGATACGCCCCTTGGCGTCAAAAGTTTCAATCCACGCCCCCGCATGGGGGGCGACGCAGATTATCGCCCGCCGCCGTATCAGCTTTGCCGTTTCAATCCACGCCCCCGCATGGGGGGCGACGTCGATCCGCGCCAGCAGAGCTTGTTTTAAGCAAAAGTTTCAATCCACGCCCCCGCATGGGGGGCGACAAGGTACACCAGACGGGTAAGCCGGTGGCTCTCCTTGTTTCAATCCACGCCCCCGCATGGGGGGCGACCTATTACAAGATGCGGGCCGAGCTGGCCGAATTGTTTCAATCCACGCCCCCGCATGGGGGGCGACGGGCGCTGGCGCAGGGGACGGTGGTCCTCAAGAAGTTTCAATCCACGCCCCCGCATGGGGGGCGACACAAAACCAAACCGGCGACCCCGGCCGCCAAGAAGTTTCAATCCACGCCCCCGCATGGGGGGCGACGCACGATTTACCCCCCAAGACAAGGAGATGGGCATGTTTCAATCCACGCCCCCGCATGGGGGGCGACCCAGGCAATCGAGCACCGCCTCCAGGGTGGTGGTGTTTCAATCCACGCCCCCGCATGGGGGGCGACTCGAAGCGGTGATCGCGTCGTGGGAAGGACATGCGTTTCAATCCACGCCCCCGCATGGGGGGCGACTGTTGAGCTGTAACCACTTGTTAACAAATACCATTTTCTTCGAGTTGCGCGAACCTGCTGAAACAAACCCGAAAAGTTTATAAAACAATTATTGGCCCTTCAAAAAGATAAACAAATACAACTAGATCCTCGTCCGCGAAGCTCACGGAGTCTGCCCAACATCTTGGGGTTCGCTAAACAATCAGGGGGCCTTCCTGGTCGAACCCTGCCTTGGCACCAACATGCTCTATCCTCCCCTTCCAGTTAGACCCCAGAAAATAGAAACGCAGGCTATCCCGGTCTTCGTCGATGGCGTTGATCAGTGCGTCCCGGAAGACCACCCATTGCGCGGGATCAACAATGCACTCGAAAACCGAGAACTGCACCCGCTGGCCGTGGTTGGTGCAGATTTTGGCGACCCGGCGCAGCCTTCTGGCACCCCCCTTGTCACTTGTGGCCACGTCATAACTTACCAGTACCATCATCTGCTTATCTCCAGATAAACGGCGGGTATTCGTCGAGATCACCACGTAAATGACGGCTGAGGAGTTGTGCCTGGGCAAAAGGCAACATGCCGATCGGTATCTTTTCCTTGAGAAAAGGGTGTTCGATTTCGACCTGCTTGCGCTTCTGGTATTCAACCAACAACGTCTTGCGGCTTTCATCATCCATGATGACGGCGCCCGATTCGCTGATGCGAAAGCCATTCTTTTTCACCTGGCCGAGATTGACCAGGGAGAGGGCCAGACGATCCGCCAAAACCGGGCGGAATTCCTCCATGAGGTCGAGAGCGAGACTCATCCTGCCAGGACGGTCCCGGTGCAGAAAACCAACGGCCGGATCGAGCCCGACACTTTCAAGCGCTGAGCGAACATCATGATAGAGGAGTGAATAGAGGAATGAGAGGAGGCAATTCACCCGATCGAGAGGGGGACGCCGATTGCGGCCAGCGAAAACAAAGTCCTCTTTCTGGGCAACGATCAGATGATCGAAAAGACCAAAATAGTCGTTTGCCGCTCGCCCTTCCAAACCACGGATATCATCAAGACCCTCTTCGCGCAAAAGCCTCTGGGCAAGGGTCCCGAATTTCCCAACTGTTCTCTCGATCCCCTCGGCATCAATTTTGGGTCCATGATCCCGTAACGCCCGGCTCATTACCGTTCGGCAATTGGCAACTTTGCCAAGAACGAAGAGCCGTGCCAACCGTGCCGAAGCGGCTAGGTCGTCCGCCCTCCGGTATTGTTCGCGACGTAGCAGGACATTCCCCGCCGCCGGTCCGGTGACCCGAGCCATAAACTTGCCGTATCCGGTCATGAAGCTGATCGACACATCATGTTCGGCGCAATGTCCGAGCAGGAAAGGGCTACAACTCACCTGACCGAAACAAACGATGGAGGAGAGAGTATGGATCGGCAGCCGCAACCGGGTTTCTCGCTCAACATTGACGACGACCGTCTCCCCTTCTTTATTGAGGTACGCTCCCTGCGTTGTTACATAGAGGGTGTTCAGCATCTTTCTCATCGGTCCCCCTTAACATGGCCGCCAGGTATTTGCGGACCGAACGGCCGGTTGTGCAGCTTTTCGGCAGACAGGCGGAGAACAACGAACACTGATCGCACTTCCTGCAATAGTCGGCCGGAGGAGTCGTCCCGCCTTGCAGGAGGGCATGCACCCGGGCGATGGTCGATTCGGTCAGCTTTCGCAGCTCAGCATTAAAAATGACGGGCTGCCGGCGGCGCTTTTCGCCGTAATAAAGCGCCCCGGAGGGAATCGACAGTGCCAACATCTCCTCCAGGCAGAGCGCCTGGGCGCAAAGCTGCACTTCGTCGCAACGGTTCTTCTTCGGCCGGCCGCGCTTGTATTCGACCGGGAAGACGCTGCCATCATCGTGGAACTCGACGACGTCGGCCTGGCCGGAGAGCCCCAGCCGGGCAGAGGCAAGGGGGAGCGTCCGAATCGCACGGATCCCCCTTTGACGACCGACCTCCCGGCTATCGGAACGCTCATGCAGCACCCGCCCCTCAGCGGTATAGCGATTTTCGACCCAGACCTGTTCCAGGTGGATCAGGGCGCACTGCCGCGGGCAGTAGAGGTAGTGCTGCAGGGCCGAAAGCATGATGTAATCGGCTTCGTCGTACATAACACCCCCCATTTGTCGCGACCATGGCTGACGTCGCGACGCGCAGGCAGAGTGCGGATTCCGATGAAAGTTGCCAGCCGTTCCAGCGCAAAGTTGCCACTCGTTCCAAGGCAAAGTTGCCAGTGATCGGAGCGTAGCGACGCTGGAGTTTTTGTCTTACGCCAAGTTGCCGATCGGGTCAAGCTGGGATCGCCGTTTGCGCATCGATTCTCCTTTCAAGGTGAGCCGGTAGGCGTTGTGGATGAGGCGGTCGAGGATGGCGTCGGCGACCGTCGGATCCCCGAGGTAGTCGTGCCAGGCTTCGACCGGAAGCTGGCTGGTGATCAGGGTCGAACGCAGATTGTGGCGGTCCTCGAGGATTTCGAGCAGATCGCGGCAACCGGCGGCGGTCATGGGGGCGAGCCCCCAATCGTCGAGGACGAGCAGTTGAGTCTTGGCGACTCTATCCATCATCTTGGGGTAGCGGCCGTCGGCCCGCGCGAGGGCCAGTTCCTCCAGGAAGCGGGGCAGGCGCAGGTAGAGGGTCTTGCAGCCGAGGCGGCAGGCCTTGTGAGCCAAGGCGCAGGCGAGGTAGCTCTTGCCGACGCCGGTGGGGCCGGTGATGAGAATGTTGTGGCCCTTGGCGAGGTAGCGACCGCCGGCCAGCGCCAGCACGAGGTCGCGGTCGAGTCCCCGGGGTGCCCTCCAGTCGAGGTCCTCGATGCAGGCGCTCTGACGCAGCCGGGCCGTGCGCAGGCGAGTGGTGAGCCGGCGGCTGTCGCGCTCGGTCTGCTCGCGGTCGACCAGCAGGCCGAGGCGCTCCTCGAAGCTCAAGGCATCGGCGGTCTCGCTAAGGCGCTGTTCCTGAAGGGCCTTGAGCATGCCGGTCAGCTTGAGGGCGCGCAGTTTGTCGTCGGTGGGGTGGCTGAGCATGGTGGTCTCCTTGGTCAGTGGTAGTAGCCGGCGCCGCGGATGTTGTCGTGACTCGGCAGCAATGAGAGTTGGGATTCGGTGGACTCGGGGAGCGACTGGCGGTCCAGTCCGGTTTTGAGGATCGAGGCGACGCTCTTGAGGCGACAGGCGTTTGTTGCCAGGGCCCGCTGGCAGGCCGCTTCCAGGCGCTCGGGCGTGTAGGTCTTGGCCAGCCGGATCAGCCCCAGGACGCTGCGGTAGCCCTGCTGGGGATGGGCCCGTGAGGCCAGGATCTTCTCTGCCAAGGCGGCGGTGTGCGGTCCGGTTTTGGCCGCCCAGGAAACCAGGCGCTGCGGCGTCCATTCGGCATACTCCCTGTGGCTTTTGGGCATGTGCTCGCCGAGAGTGGTGTGGCGACCGCGCTCAGAGGAGCGGACATGGGAGGCCACCCGTTGCCCTTTGTGCAGAAATTCGACGGTGGTCGCCGTCAGGCGCACGTCGAGCTGCTGCTTCACCAGCACATACGGGACCGAGTAGTAGTGGTGGTCGACTTCGGCATGGTAATCGATGTTGACCCGCGCATGGCGCCATTCGGCGAACGTATAGGGGGTCGCCGGCAGAGGATTCAGAGCCGGACGTTCCAGGGTGTCGAAGAGCTGCTGGCGGCAGCCGGGAAGCTTCTTGAAGGGGCGCCGGTTGAGGTGCTCCACCAGCTCCCGAATGGCGGCGTTGGCCTCGGCCAGACTGAAGAAGGTACGGTTGCGCAGCCGCGCCAGGATGAAGCGCTCGGCGACCAGAACCGCCGCCTCGACCTTGGCCTTGTCTTTGGGTTTGCGCACCCGCGCCGGAATCACCGCGCAGCCATAGTGAGCGGCCAGCTCCGCATAGGTGGGGTTGATGTCCGGTTCGTAGCGGCAGGGTTTGGAGACGGCGCTTTTCAGGTTGTCCGGAACAACGATCTCGGGCACTCCGCCGTAGAAGGAGAAGGCCCGGACATGCGAGCCGATCCAGTCCGGCAGCCCTTGGGTCCAGGTGGCTTCGGCAAACGTCTGGGAACTCGCCCCCAGGGCCGCGACGAACAGTTGCGCTTCGCGGATCTCGCCGGTGCGGCGGTCGACGATCGGCAGGGTCTGGCCGGTGTAGTCGACAAACAGCTTCTCGCCGGCTTTGTGCACCTGACGCATCGACAGACGCAGTTTGCCGGACCACTCACGGTACAGATCGCAGAAACGGCTGTAGCGATACCCCTCGGGATGGCTGTTCTGGTATTCCTCCCAGAGCAGCCCCAGGGTGACGCCCTTGCGCTTGAGTTCCTGATGGATGGTCGCCCAGTCGGGCATGGGGCGCTGGTCGGCGGGAATGACTGGCGCTGGCGGAAAGAGCAACTGTTCAAGTCGGGTTTCGTCCAGATTCTCTGGCAGCGGCCAAGACAACCCGGCGTGAGCGGCGCGTCTCAGAAATTCGCCCACCGTGGTGTGTGACGTGCCGACGGAGCGGGCGATGGCCCGCTGTGTCAGGCCGGCTTCGTAATGCAGACGCAGAACGTCCTTGATCTTGCGCATGGATAACCTCGTGTGTGCCAATGGGACCACCTCCTGGAAAAAGTCCAGAAGGTTGTACCCCGCGGTTACCCAGCGTCGCGAGAACTTTGATCAGTCTGACAGATTCACCGACCTCTTCCGCTCAAACTGGAAAGTTTGGATCGGAACGGGTGGAAACCTTGCGTCGGAATGACTGGCAAGTTTGGATCGGAATCAGTGGCAAGTTTGCATCGGAATCGGTGGAAAGTTTGGCTCGGAATACGCAGGCAGAGCCAGTCAGCGGTATTTCTGCAGTTTGCCCAACACCGTCGCCCGCATCTGCGACTTGTCGGCCGGGTAGAGCGAGATCAGCCGTTTCCCCTGCTGCTGGTAGAGTTGCTGTTTCTTGAGCATGCCGATCTTGTAGTCGGCGGTCTCCATCCCCCAGTATTCGATGTAAACATCGAACTCCGGCAAATAGAAGTCGGGTCGAATGGCGTAGCCGTCGAGAATGCGGAAGCGTTCGTCGTAGCGGTAGCTGATCTGCTCCTTATCCAGCGCCTCGCAGATCAGCCGCTCGCCTTCCGACTGCACCCAGGTGCCGTCGTTGGCGCGGATGTTCTTCTGCAGCTCGACCTTGGTTTCAAAATTGCGCCGCTCGATGAACACCTCATCGAAACAGTAGTTGCAGAATGGCCGTTGGAACGCCTTGTGACTGCGCACGTATTCATCGTGTTCCAGCCTGACGCCGCAGCGCTGGCAACAGTGCACCGCTTGCCTCTCTGCGATTCGACACGCTTCCTCGATCACCCCGATAGCCCGTTTTGCCCCGGTGTTGTTATATTCCATTTCGACGGGGCTGATGGCCATGTCACGCAAATCTGACAAGGCGATTTTTGCAGATGATCCGAATGCGCTTAATGCTCGTGCCGCGTACTGCCGCACCTGCGGTTTTGCGTCCCGCAGCATCGGCACGAGAGCGGAGACAGCCGAGCTCGCATCCACCAACCCCGCCAGCTTACCGATAGCCGAGGCCGCCAGTCGTCGCACGTTCGCCGCCGGCGATCGGGTCAGCTCAAGCAGCTCGGGCAAGACAGACGGATCGCCGGAATTCCCTAGCTCGACCGCCCGTTCACGACATTGTTTCTCCAGTTTTTGGTCCATCCCCCTCTGCCTTCCGCAGGTCGTGACGAATTGTCACGACTGACTTCAGAGGGAGGGGACGAGTAATCCCCTCCCCGGATGCCCGACTACAACTTCTCAATAATTTCCACCCCGGCCGGCGCCTGGCCGACCGTCACGTCGTAATCCTTGAACGACTGCGCCGGAGAGTTGTCGAGTATGAATCAGAAGCCGGGGATTTCTTCTGGCTTCAGCCCGTCAAGATTTTCAAGAACGTACGAGCCATCCGGATTTACCCTCTTCAAGGCCTTATGTACTTTCGCAGAAGAATACTGGCCGGCCTTGCAGTTGTGCTGCCACCAGATGACCTTTTCGACCGCCATGCTGCCCTCGGGGCGCGCGGAAGAGCAATCTCCCTCGAACAGCCTTGGAAGCACGCCCTTGATGATTTCAGCATCTGCGTTGCTGAAGCCGGTCCGCGCGGCCAGCTGGGGGTTCATGCTGCCATAGGTCACATAGACGGCTTTATCGACGCGGTGTTTCATCCCCATGGTATCGGAACTTCTTTTACTGCCGTCGCCTTCGCCACTGACGCTCTTGGTGATTTGAGTGCTGGTGATGCTGACCGGCTCGACACTGAAAGCAGGCTGAATGGAAACCGGTCCACGAATGGGGATCGAGACGCCATCTTTTTCCTCGCCCTTAAACGCGAATAGTTGCCCAAAACTCCGAACATCGAGCCATTTTTCGCAGGCCAGTTTCCCGGCCTTTTCCGGTGGGGTTTTCTTGCTGTTGAAAGCATCTTTGCCAAGGCCGTGCGTTGCATCCTCGGCCCGCGCTTTCAGGCTCGGCATGCCGTCAGTCTTCTTCTCGTCCGACTGGACAAATACCGACTGGCCGGTATCCTGCATGCGGTCACGAATCTTACGCTTCAGACAAACGTCAGACACTTCGCCAAAACCGTCGTAATCGGTACGGGGGCGGTTGCCGTTGAGCGGATCGCCGTTGGGGTTGGCGTTTTTCACACTGAAGATGATGGCAAAGTCGATCTTGTTTTCGAGGCTCATGGCTTACTCTCCCTTATCGATGGCAATGGTTTCGTCATTATTCTGTTGGCGATAGCACATTCTCTGGCAATGGTAGCCGAGCAAAAATTCCCCGGATAATGCTTTATCCTGTTCAAACTCACCGGTTTTAAACAAAGCGGTGACGGCATCGAGTTCTTTTTTTATGTTGGTGAGAAAGCCGGCGCGATTGCTCTGGAGCCTCTGCATGTAAGGTAGCAGCGCTAGTTCGATATTTCGCCAGGTAGAGAACGGTCGATCAGCGAAGCGTTGCATCAATCTCGCTGCCGTCGTCGGCCGACTTTCACCGGCCAAGGACAAGGCCACGCTTTCTATCCGCTCGGCAATCGCCAGCAGACGCCCATAAAGATAGTCTCTCGTTGTTCTGTCCTCTTCGAGTGCCATGGGATACTCCCTCCTTTGCTTTACGGGTTGTCGTTGATAGAACCCACGATAAAGAGCACAGGCAACACCTAGATTCCGCTCCCATTCCCAAGGTTCACAATTATTCCGGTTACTCGCTCTGCGCCTTGCCGATTCCATGATATCTCGCGGAAAGGGTTGGCCGTCGACGATGGCGGGCATGATCCGTTCGATCAGGTTTTTTTTCAGGGTATCGTTGCTTTTCAAGGCATCGCCATAAGCGGCCTCGGCAATGGCCCTCGGAAAAGGTGAACTGACCGGCCAAGTAGTTTTTTTCTTCGTTTTTCCTTTTCCGCCGGTCTCGACTTCAATGGAATGTCGCTGCGGCCAGGCAAATTGCAGGTGCCAGCTTTTCAGACGCTCTAAAAACTCACTGGCAAGAAGTTCGCGGTAGTAGATGACACTCATCCGCCCAGGAGTCGCCGAATCGATTCCCATGACAATGATCTGCTCATTCGGATCCAATTTGGCACGATAGCCTCTGAGGTAATTATTGAATTTCAAAGCGAAGGATGCGCCAAGATCGACAGCATGGTCGATTCTTTCTGACGGCTCATCTTCAACGGCCTCTTCAATTACCAGTGGTTCATCCAGCAGATCAAGCGTACTCTTCAACGGATCGGGAATTGGTTTTCCAGAAACAGCCCATGTAACATAGCCCTGATCACCGTTGCGGAACCCCTGCCTGTTAAACAACCAGCGCAAAGCATTGTGGGCCTTTTGGGTTACCTCATAGCTCACACCGGCAGCCTGACTGCCATCGACTTCGGTAAATCTCCCCCTGAACGTGAAGCCGGACGAATCGTTAGCGGAGAGCAGCTTGGCTTTGTCTCCTGTATGACGCAGCTTTGCCGGGTGATTGGTCGCCAATACATGTTCTTCTCCCGTGACGAAGCAGAGCCCCGACTTGCCCTCTCCTGAACTTTCGAATTGAATCCAGCTTTCGTACAACGAGGTGTCAAGCCAGGCTTCAGCCCGCAATTCACCTGGCTGCTCAACTTGCCAACAGACCAAAGCATCGCCCTGCTCAACTTCTGGTCTATCCTTTTCTACACGCTTTTCTTTGGGCAAAGTCGGTAGAACTTTGAATATCGGCGGAGCGGGATCATTCGAACTTGGCCAATAAGCCATGAGATTTCCCTCATTTCCTATATGCAATACATGCGATCGGATCAGGTCGGCTACCACTCGTCCTTTTTGAATATAGCGGTAAACTGCAACGGCTTTCGCATGGGCGTAGGGAGACTCACACCACTGTTTAAGCTGCTCTGCATAAGAAACAAAATATGTCTTCTTTCGCCCCCCATAATCAGGGTAATCCTTGGCCACATATTGCAGCTTATCTGCCAGAGGGTGCGGTGCTTCACCACTGCTACGACCAGCTGATTTTTCTGTAGCCGGTAGAACTACCTGGGTCTTTTCCAGCACCTCTGCTCTTAGAAAATTTCCGGCACCGTCAATGACGATTTTAATGTGCGCATTCTGGAGAGTGTGGCTGACCGGCATCAGCCTTTGATCTTCGGGAAGATCAAGAGCAACCCCGGCTTCATAGGTCTCGTATAGCTTCGCAAGCCAGCTCATAGCAACGCCTCCTCCTGCTCCACGTCCAGAACATTTTCACCCAGCCCAAATTGCTTCGGAAGCATCTTACGGATGAACCGGTTGGCATCACATTTTCCCGGGCGCGGAAAATCGAGAACCCCCTTGCGCATCGTCGCCCGCCAGAAACGGCTGCGTAGTTCGTTTTCCCCAGTCTCATCGGGGTAATCGAAGCCATGGAACATCAACCCGAAGCCGAGTTCATCGATTTTGTCGTAAGCCCCTTCCCCCGCACCAAACTCGCAAGGTTCAACATATCCCTGACAATCACGTGTGCCGAGAAAGATGTCCTGCCGCCCACCTTTCTCCAGCACGCGCTTGGCAATGTTGAAATGTTTGCCCTCGATACGATCTTTCTCCAAAGCTGGCTGGTGCTCGTTCCACTCGAAATGCGCCGCCACCTGATACTCGACATCGTGCAGAAAGGTGTAAATCGCCAGGCTGTTCCCCCCACTCCAGACCAGCGGCTTCGTCCCCTTGGTTTGAGTCCGAATCGGCTTCATCACCCTCACCTTGTCGACATGCCATATCAGCGTCGGTTTCCAGTAGATTGATTTAAGCACCCCCTTGATCGCTTCGTAGGTCGGCACATGATAGGAGCACTTCTCTCCCCCGACCTTGGTCACCGGGTCGGTAAAAAGCGCATACCGCCCCCACACTTTGAAACTGATGCTGTTCTTCATGAATCCCCCTTTCTAGCCAATCTGCGGCTTAAACTCTGTGACGGGTTCCGTCGACAACCCAAATTCCTTGCTGTAATAGCGCTCATCGACATAGTGGAAAATTCCGCCGTGCACCGGCACAACGGCGCCCTTTTCCATCAATTTTCTCCAAACGTTCGGAAAAACATTGACACTATACTGCTGCGCCTCATGCAGCAGCCTCCGCACTTGACAGGGATCGCGCTCGGCACACAAATCGGCGATAAGTTCCTCCCCTTTGCCGTAGGGAACAATGACAGCCTCAGTCGGCGCATCGATGGCCTTGAAAATCCTTCCGGCAGTCTTGAACGATTGCCGCAGCGCCAGCCCCTGAGTCACGCCAACATTGTTGTGATTGTCGCCGAGCAGACTCAGTAAGCTGTCGGCGCGACCGGCCTCCCGCGCACTCACCTTATAGACCATCTCTTCCGCGCGGCGATAAAAGTAATAGGAGAAATAAAGTTGCATTGCTTCTGGCGAAAGCAGCTTGCCGTCTGCCTGTTCATGAAGAACCCGCTGGGCGATATCGCGCCCTTCGCGGATATCGACCAGCTGCTCGATTTTCTCCTCAACGGAGTTGACGACATGAACCTCGGCGGTCTCCGCTTCGCCGTTTCGGTTGCACCGCCCTGCCGCCTGGGCGATGGAATCGAGGCCGGCAAGGAAACGGATGACCGATGCGAAGTCAACATCGACTCCCGCTTCGATCAACTGAGTGCTGAGACAGAGAACCGGCAATTTCTTCTTAAGCCGATCTTTAATCGCTGCGAGTTTTTCTTTTCGATGCGCCGGACACATGCTGGTACTGAGGTGGAAAACACTATCTGTTTCCAGTTCTTTCGAGCAATGGGAATATAGTCGCTGCGCCCAGTCCTTCGTGTTTACGACCACCAAACAACTGCCCTTGCTGCGACATTCGCTCAGTGCCAATTCGCCAAGTTCCTCTTCCGACCAGCCTTCCGGCTTAACCCGATTACGAATATCGACCCGCTTTAACTTTTCAAACAGATTGCCAACATCTTCGACCAGTTCATTTCCCGGCGGAATCGTCAGTTGCCCTTTCTCCGGATTCTTGAGCTGATGCAAAAGCGGTTGAGTGGCAGTACACAGAAGGGCAGTAGTTCCCGCGTGCTTGCTGAGAAAATTGAGTGCATTGCAGAAAATGTGAACGCAATTGATCGGCAAAGTCTGGATTTCATCGAAAACCAGCACCGACTTTGCCAGTTGGGGCGGTGTAAATCAGTTTGTGTAAATGGCTTGGGTTTTTGTCGTCAGTAAACCGGCAACCTGCCTTCGAACAAGATAGAGAACTGGTTGAGGGCGGCCTTCCAGTCCCGAATCGGCAGGGTCCATTTCTTGGCGATATTGTTCAGCGCCAGGTAGAGCAGTTTGAACATGGCTGCGTCGTTGGGGAATGAGCCCCGGTTCTTGGTGACCTTGCGCAGCGACATGTTCAGCGATTCGATCGCATTGGTGGTGTAGATCACCTTGCGAATCTCCGCCGGGTAGGCGAAAAAAGGGGTGATTCTCTCCCAGTTGCGCCGCCAGGACTGGCCGATGGAGGGGTGGGTTTTATCCCACTTCGCTTCGAACTCCGTCAGGTTCATTTCGGCCTGCTCGGCCGTCGCGGCCTGGTAAATGGACTTCAGATCGGCCGCCACTTCCTTGCGCTGTTTCCAGGAGACGTAGCGGAGAGAATGGCGCACCATGTGAACGAGGCAGAGCTGGACCTGGGTGCGAGGAAAGACTGCTTCGATGGCCTCGGGGAAACCTTTGAGCCCGTCCACGCAGGCGATGAAGATGTCTTCGACACCCCGGTTTTTCAACTCGGTCACCACCTGTAGCCAGAACTTGGCGCCCTCGTTCTCGGCCACCCACATGCCCAGGACCTCCTTGATGCCGTCCAGGGTGACGCCCAGGGCCAGGTAGACCGCTTTATTGCTGACGTGGCCGTTGTCTCGCACCTTGACCCGGACCGCGTCCATATAGACGATGGGATAGAGGGCGTCGAGCGGTCGGTTCTGCCAGATCTTGACCTCGTCCGCGACGGCATCGGTCACGCTGGAAATGAGGGCGGGAGAGACCTCGACGCCATAAATCTCTTCCAGATGCCCCTGGATCTCCCGGGTCGTCATCCCCCGGGCGTAGAGGGAGATGATCTTGCCGTCGAAGCCGGCGAAGCGGGTCTGGCCCTTGGGAATGATGAGCGGCTCGAAGCTGCTGTCCCGGTCACGCGGAACCTCGATCGGCAGTTTGCCGAATTCGCCCTTGATGGTTTTGGCCGACTTGCCATTGCGGGCATTGCCGCCTTTCGTGGCCACGGGAGCATGCTTCTCGTGCCCCAGGTGTTGGGTCAATTCCGCTTCCAAAGCTCGTTCCAGAAGGGCCTTGGTGAGCTGTTTAAGCAAGCCGGTTTCGCCGATCAGGTCTTCGGGCTTCTTGTAGTCGGCAAGCAGACGGTCCAGCAGATCTTTTTCGATGGCCATGGGGGCTCCTTAGAGGGTGGGGTCCCGGTGTACCCCTGAATGGCCATTTACACAATCTTTTTTACACCCTCCCAGTTGGTGCATTCGCCTCGGCCCACGGGTGCCTCCGCCGAAAAGTGTTTCGAGGAATTGCACCATCGTCGTAAAGACAATCGGCGCGTCCCAGTTTTCGGCTACCAGCTTGCTTTGCCAAGTTTGAACTTCTGGTTCCAGATTCGAGTGGTGCTCCAGCACCCACGGCTGTTCATCGCCTTCCCGTTCGACAAGCTTGCGAATTTCTTCGGCGTTCTGCTCGATGATGGAGGTGTACGGAATGATGCAGATAATTCGGTCCAGTTTATGCTGCTGGGCATGGTGGAGAGCGAAACGCATCCCGGCGAAGGTCTTGCCACCGCCAGTCGGCACGGTCAGCGAGTAGATACCTTGATCGCCTTCCGCCCGTCCTCTGCAACGATCGGAAATATGGCGGCGCAGATGGTCAATATCATGTTTGATCGGGATGGCGGCCAGTTTTTCTTCCATCCGCTGGATCGCTGCCTGCCATTCGACCGGCTTGCTTCGCCTCACTGATTTATTTTCTGGCTTTTCATGATCGGCACTGTCAATGCGGTCGGCATCAATCAGGCAACTGAAGAGAAGGCGCGTCCAAAGACCGACCTTGAACCACCCGACAAGTTTTGATTCGGAATTGGATAGCAGCGCCGAAACCTGCTTCAAACAAGCGTGCAATAAATCCGGGGAGGCAAGTCCATTCAACCTTTGCAGAATCTGTGAATCGGCATTTTTCAGGCATTCGCCGAGATTGGTTTTATCATCGGTTTTTTTCATCCGGGAGAGAAAAACATTTTCCCCCTCCGGGTTCAAACAATCCACCAGGCCGCCGTGATGTGATGCCAAACAGGTAGCGAAAATCTGGCCAACAAGTTTCCCTCTGTCTCCGTAATTACGGCAATATTGCCAAATCCATTGAGCACCAGCGGTCGAATGGTCGATTTTCCCCTTCTGCTCTTTTGAATCGACAAAGTCTTCATCGATATCGGGATTGAGCATTCCCGTTGCAGATTTTATGTAGGCCTGGAATTCTCCACTGTATTTACCTAAATCGTGGAGTAAACCGAGCAACTCGCCGGATTCTGGTACTCCGATCTTTTGGGCCAATAATCTACAAATCCCGGCAACTGCTTCAAGATGGCTTTCAACTGATTGACCATTATGTGCGAAATAAACCATCATCCCTCCAGACCAAATCTTTCACCTTTAAATCCACATTTAAGCCAGGCGACTTTATCAACGCAAAAAAGCGCCCCCCGGCCTCCGGCTGAAAAGCGCTTCCTAAAAACCCCGTTTTTTCTCTCTGCTCATCTCCCCCTCCCATAAACAACGCCTCATTTATACCAGACCATCCGCTCATGACGAAACTCTTTCTCCCCCGGGACTTCATCGGGAATGCCGCCTGGCAGGAGAAAGTACCATAGTTGACCGGAATTATCGCCGGGCAGCGTGACAGAATGCGTCACAATAGGAAATCTGAATGGTTCCTTCAGGAAGGGGGCGGCGGGTATAGGAGCGGGAAAACTGGGGGAGGAACTAGGAATCACAGCTGACGCAGTCGCGGCCAGCCTCTTTGCTGTGGTACATGAGCTGATCGGCGCGCCGCACCACCCCGGCCAGATCGTCCTCGGGGCGGAACAACGTAGCGCCGACGGAGATCGTCACCCGCTCCTGGCCAGTGGGGACGGCGACGGTCGAACTGGCGACCAGGCGCCGCACCCGCTCGGCGATGACGCAGAGCGCCTCGGCATCGACGTGGCGGATAAGGCCGACAAACTCCTCCCCGCCCCAGCGCCCGAAGAGGTCGAAGGGGCGTGCACAGGCCTTGAGGGTTGCGGCAACCACCTGCAGCGCGCGGTCGCCGATCTCGTGGCCGTAGCGGTCGTTGAAGTTCTTGAAATGATCGACATCGAGAAACAGAACGCCGAAGGGAATGCCGTAGCGGTGGGTCTCCTCGATGCGGGCGCTCAGTTCCGCCTCCAGGTGGCAGCGGTTGGAGATTCCGGTCAGGGCATCGACCATCGCCAGGGTCTCGAGTTCAGCCATTCGCTGGCGCAGCGCATGCTGGGAACTGATGTCGGTAAAGAACTCGGCGCCGCCGAAGATCTTCCCCTCTTCGTCCCGCAGCGGCGTGACCCGAACCGCCACCGGCACCCGGTGGCCGTCGGCATGATGCAGATAGATTTCGGCGGCGCGGGATTGACCATCCGCCATGGCCGCCGCCAGGGGGCAGCCGCCCAGGCAGAGGGAATTCCCCTCCTGATCGACATGAATCAGGATATTGTCCGAGCAGCGCGAGCCGATCACATCGGCGGCGCGGTAGCCGGTGATCTCTTCGGCCGACCGGTTCCAGTAGGTTATGCGCCGCTCGGTGTCGGTAAAATAGACGCCGTCGTGCAGCTGTTCTAACAGGATCTGCCAGTTGATTATCCGGTCCATTTCGATCCCGGTGCCCGGTGACGTTTCAGAGGACGACCAGCTCCTCCGGGGTGAAGGTCAGGTGTTTTAATCCATCCTGCGCCACCCAGAAAGTATTTTCAACCCCCACCGCACCGAGACCGGGGTAGACCGCTTTCGGTTCGAAGGCAAAGGTCATGTACTCTTCGAGCAGCTGCTCCTTGAAACCGCGGGCGATGAAGGGATATTCGTCAATCTCGATGCCGATGCCGTGGCCGATGAAGGAGACCTGGGCGCCCTTGCTCCCCATGAAATGATCCTGGTAACCGAGTTCCATGGCGAGCTGGTAGCACTGGTCGTAGACTTCCCCCCAGGCGACGCCGGGACGGGCAATCTCCTTGAGGTGCTGCTGGATGCTGAGCATATCGGCATAGGCCTGCGGCAACGGCTCGGGGAGGCCGCCGATACAGAAGATGCGGGTCTGGTCGACGAGGTAGCCGTCAAAGGCACCGGTGAAGTCGACCACGATCGGCTCCTTCTCCCGAATCCGCTTGTAGCTGGCCCCCTGGCCGATCGACGGGTTGACGCCGATACCGCCGAGGGGGGTGTCGTTGAAGGCCGGGGCGGCGCTGTCAGCGCCGGAAAAGACGTGGCCGTAAAAGAGTTCGGAATTGAAGCCGCGCATCCGCGTCAGCCCCTGGTGGCCGGCCTGGCGGGCGCAGAACTCGAGTTCGGCGGCGAGTTCGAAGTCGGTCATGCCGGCCCGGATCACCTGCCGGGCCCGCTGGCAGACCTTGTCGACCTGCAGGGCGGCATCCTTCATGATCTCAATCTCGTACTGCGACTTCACCGCCCGCACTGCCCGGATCAACGGGGAGGCATCGAGCATCTCGCAATCG
Organism: Desulfuromonas carbonis; assembly: GCF_054658035.1. Taxonomy (NCBI): domain Bacteria; kingdom Pseudomonadati; phylum Thermodesulfobacteriota; class Desulfuromonadia; order Desulfuromonadales; family Desulfuromonadaceae; genus Desulfuromonas; species Desulfuromonas carbonis. The sequence continues at coordinate 280,100 of NZ_BAAHXR010000001.1, forward strand.
CCAAAGGGGGCGCGAAACCGGTTGTAGGCGGCCACCGGCAGGACATCGAGTTCCATCCCGGCCCGCGTTGGCAGCGGCAGGCCGAAATCGCCGAGCAGCCCGGGGATGTCGCGCGGGCTCTTGAAGGGGACGATCTGCTTAAGGCCGCTCTCCATGCGCGCGCGGCCGAAGTCCTTGCGCACCAGGTAGAGCGGCTCGCCGGCGACGGGAAGATAGAGCAGACCCTGCTGGATCGACCCGGTGAAATAGAAGAGGTCGGCATTCTGGGTGATCAGGACCGCATCGAGCCCGGCAGCGGCCATGCGCAGCTGGAGTTTTTGAAAGCGGCTCTGCAATTCACTGGCGGGGGTGATACGCATCAGGCTTCCTCCGGGAGAACAGGGGTGAAATTTCAGGCGGTCTCGGCGCCGGCGGCATCCTCCAGACTGAGGTCGCGGATCGCCATGTCGCGCAGCTTGAATTTCTGGATCTTGCCGCTGGCGGTCATCGGATATTCATCGACGAACTTGACGTAATAGGGGATCTTGTAATTGGCGATCCGCCCCTTGCAAAAGTCGCGGATCTCCTCCTCGCTACAGGCGACCCCCTCCTTGAGCTTGACCGCCGCCATGACCTGCTCGCCGTACTTGCGGTCGGGAACGCCGTAAACCTGGACATCGGCGACCTTGGGGTGGGTGTAGAGGAACTCTTCGATCTCCCGGGGGTAGATATTCTCCCCGCCGCGGATGATCATGTTCTTGATCCGGCCGGTGATCTTGCAATAGCCGTTCTCGTCCATCACCGCCAGGTCGCCGGTGTGCAGCCACCCATCAGGGTCGATCGCCCGGGCGGTCTCTTCCGGCATCTGGTAGTACCCTTTCATCACCAGGTAGCCGCGGGTGCAGAGTTCCCCCTGTTTGCCGGGCGGCAGGCTGGCGCCGGTCTCGATATCGACGATCTTGACCTCGACATTGGGCAGGGCGCGGCCGACGGTGGCAACCCGCAACTCGATGGGGTCGTCGGTGCGGGTCTGGGTGATTACCGGCGACGATTCGGTCTGGCCGTAAGCGATGGTGATCTCGCTGGCATGCATGTCGCGGATGACCCGCTTCATCACCTCCGTCGGGCAGGGGGAGCCGGCCATGATCCCGGTGCGCAGGCTGGAGAGGTCGTAGCGATGGAACGCCGGGTGTTCGAGCTCGGCGATGAACATGGTCGGCACCCCGTGCAGGGCGGTGCAGCGTTCCGCCTCCACCGTCTGCAATACCTGCTCGGGGTTGAAGGTCTCCACCGGGACCATGGTCGAACCGTGGGTGACGCAGGCCATCACCGCGAGGACACAACCGAAACAGTGGAAGAAGGGGACCGGGATGCAGAGACGGTCCTTCTCGGTGAATTTCATGCATTCGCCGATGTTGAAGCCGTTGTTGACGATGTTGTGGTGGGTGAGCATCACCCCCTTGGGGAAACCGGTCGTCCCCGAGGTGTACTGCATGTTGATGACATCGTGTTCGTCCAGGGTTGCCTTGACCGCGGCGAGTTCGGCATCGCTGATGGCGCGGCCGAGGGCTTCCAGTTCGCCGTAGGGGAGGAGCCCCGGCGGCGCCTCCGCACCGAGAAAGATCACTCTTTCGAGGCGCGGCAGGGTGGCGCTCTGCACCCGGCCCGCCGTCGCTCCCTTCAACTCCGGGACGATCTGGTAAAGGGTCTCGACATAGTCGGTATCCTTGAAACCCGCGACCAGAAAGAGCGCAGTAGCATCGGACTGGCGCAGGATGTATTCCAGCTCCGCCGTCTTGTAGCTGGTATTGACGGTGACCAGGACCGCGCCGATCCTGGCCGAGGCGAACTGCAGCACTACCCATTCGGGGACGTTGGTGGCCCAGATGGCGAGGTGGTCCCCCTTTTTCACCCCGAGTTTCAACAGCCCCTTGGCGATCCGGTCACAGCGCTGGTCGAACTCCCGGTAACTGTAGCGCAGGTTGCGGTCGGCATAGACCAGGCAGTCATTGTCCGGGAAACGACGGGCGATCTCCTCGATCAGGCCACCCATGGTGAAATGCAGGGTTTCGCTCATGACAGCATACTCCTTTAATGATTTCAATGGTCGCCGCAGCCCGCTGCAAAGACGGCTCTCTTCCAGGGCAAACCATTGTATTTAATGGTCGTTTTCCATAACACGCGCAACCCTCCGGCGTCAATCAGTAATGCGCCCAGGAAACCCGGCGCCACCATCCTGCCGGCAATACATTCATGATTTCGCATATTTGAATTGAGCTAAAAAATAGCCAACCGGGGCGCTCCTGATTTTTTTCTAGGCAAAGAGCTAAAGGGCCGGAGGGTACACGGCCTTTCCTCTCCGGCCAGGGGTTTTCCACAAGGCTATCCACATCCGGCTGTGGATGCCCACACCCCGTGCTACGCAAAACCACGGAGGCTCATTGCAGCCGTTCCGAACGGATGACGTCGGGGGTGACCATGCCGCCGGAAACGATGATCTTCATCGCCTCCTCGACCCCGAAAGCGGCGGGAAAGACCTTGTCTTCTTCGAGAATCAGGACATAGCCGGAGGTCGGGTTGGGAGAGGTCGGGATAAAGAGGGTGTGGTAGCGTTTTCCCGATTCGGCCTGGACGCTGTTGGTGATAAAGGCGATGGAGAAGCACCCCTCCTTGGGAAACTCGACATAGACCGCCTTGCGGAAGGCCCCCTTGCCGCCGGCGGAGAAGACCTGCATGACCTGCTTGGTCGAGGTGTAGATCGACTTCACCAGCGGAATCCGCGACAGCAGCCGGTCCCACAGACCAAACAGGCGCGAGCCGAAGACATTGCTGGCGACGAGCCCGGCGAGGTAGATGACAACAAAGCCGGCGATCATTCCCATCCCCGGTACATAGCGCCCCTCGCCGAAGAAAAAGGCGAAGGTATTGCGGATATAGGGCGCGAGGACACCGTCGGCGAGGCTGAAGAGGAAGCGCAGGATAAAGACGGTGATGCCGATCGGAATCACCACCAGCAGCCCGGCCGCCAGCATTTTGCGGAAATGGTTCACCAGCCACCAGCGCCGCGGCCGGATTTCGGGTTCACTCGGTTCTGTCGTCACGGGAAGTGCTCCTTGAGAGATACGGGATGAAAGAGGAAGCCGTACAGGACAATTTCTACCATAATTTCCGCTTCCTGCGGGAAAAAACGGTAGACGCAGCCGTCCGGCCACGCCACAAAAAGGAACGGCCGGGAGGGTCCCGGCCGTTCCTTTTTGTCTGTGCAGGAGCGCTTACTGGACTTTCTGGTTATAGCGCTCCAGGTAGTATTTCTTCATCTCCTCGATGCGCTGCTTGTCGAATCCCTTGGTGTACCACTCGTGCTCCTTGCGCCCGTCGATATACTTGGCGACGATCTTTTCGTAGACCTCGGGCTTGCCGGCCTTCTCGCAGGCCTCCTTCGCCTCGGGGAGGAGCTCGGTGTAGAAGTTCTTGGCGACGTCGTAGATGCCGTGCCACCAGGCGTAGTCGGGACCGCTCATGGCCGCGCCATGGCGGGCACGCCGCCCTTCGTGGTGCCAGAGCTCCCAGTAGATCCAGTCGATCTTGTCGTCGAAATCGGACTTGCTCAAGACCCCCTCGTCCATCAGGATGCCGCGGATCTCCTTGGCGGGGATGGCGAACTTGTCGTTGTAGAAGACCACGAACTCGTCGAGCTGCTTGTAGAAGCCCTCGACGAAGGGCGCCCCGTGGCAGGCGGAACAGACATCCTGCATGTCGTGCAGCTTCTTCTGCCAGTCCGTGGTCCGTCCCGAGACCGGGCTGCGCAGGTCCCAGGAGAGGCGGGTGCCGACGTCGTGAGTGACCCCCTGGGTGCGGGTCGCGCTCATGTGGCAGGTGGCGCAGGTCGGGGCGTCGTAGTAATCCTCCCCAGCCACCCATTTCGGCTTGTCCATGTTGAGGTCACCCTTGAAGGACGCGAAGAGAATGCCGTGTTTCGACTCCTCGTAGACCTCTTTCTGCGGGTGATCGGGGCCGAGGTGGCACTTGCCGCAGGTTTCGGGCTGGCGCGCCTGGGCCTTGCTGAAACGGTGACGGGTGTGGCAGGCGCTGCAGGTCCCCTTGGAACCGTCCGGGTTGACCCGGCCGATGCCGGTGTTGGGCCAGGTGTTGGTGTCGAGGGTGCCGTCGGCCTTGACCTTGACGATGGAGCCGTGGCATTGCCGGCAACCGACCGCCACTGCCGGCTCGCCGCCGATGGTCTGACCGAGGATGCCGTCCTTGGTGTTGAGGATGTCACCGGCCGCGGCATGGTGGCTCCCCTCCTGCTCCGCCGTCTCTTTCGGATGGCACTGGCCACAGTCCCGGGGGGATACGATAATCGCCACGGTATAGCCGTTGTGCTCCATGGCGTCGGGATCCTTCTTGTCCGCCTTGTGACACTCGTAGCAGCCAACGCCGGCATTCCAGTGTTCGCTGTCCTGCCATTGGCTGACGATGCCGGGCATGGCACTGTGACAGTCCAGGCAGTCCTGGGTCTCCTTGGAAATACGCGGGGTCTGCGCCAGCGCCGCTTGCGCCAGCAGCAGACAGAGGATACCGGTAAGCACCGGCAACAACCAGAACCTTCTCATCTTTGCCTCCTCGACAGGGTTTCGGCCGCACCGTAGCAGCCGGTGGAAGGGAAACTTCGTCGGAGGGATGGCAGGCCGACGAAGATCATGACATTTTTTTCATCGGACCTTACCAACACTTCTTTAGCAGAGATTTGATGCAGGTCAATTATCGCGAAGAAAGGAGTGGCCGACAAAATACAAAAAGCCCACGCAGGGCGTGGGCCGGGGGAAGGAAATCTGGGCAGGAGGACTAAACTACCAGGAGGGGGTCAGCTCCCGGGTCTGGATGAATTCGCGGATCTGCTGCATCTTTTCGAGGGGCAAATCGAGAAACTGCACACCGACGCCAGCGGGGAGCTGCGGCTTGCAGGGCTCCGCTGCCGCATTCACCCAGGCGACCCGGGCCCTGCAGCGGAATGGTTCATCCAGGCCGGGGAGGCCGAATTCCAGGTACAGGGGGGCATTTTCCGCAAAGGGGCGGGTCGTCTCCAGGAAGAGGCCGCCGCTACTGATATTGATTGTGAAATGTTCGAGCAGGTCGTCCGGGGAGGTGCCGAACCGGACCCGGAGCCGGGCATCGACCCGCGGTGCCATGCGCGCGGCAATCGCCAGAAAACGGCGGGCGGTTTCCATGAACTGGTGGCGGTTGATCGGCTTCAGCACGATTTCGTCGCATCCCGCCTGGCGGCAGCGCTCCAGGTCCTCCTCGCGCCCGCCGTGGGTCACCATCACCACCGGGGTGGTGCGCAGTTCGGGGTCGGCCTTGATCTGGCGACAGGCCTCGTCACCATCCAGCTGCGGCATGTAGAGATCCATGAAAACCAGGGTTGGGCGCTCGGCACGCACCAGGTCAACCGCCTCCTGGCCGTTACGGGCGATCAACAGCGTGAACCCCTCGCGGCGGAAAAAGGTCTTTTCCAGTTCGAGGAAGAGTTCGACATCGTCGGCCAGCAGAATCTTCATTGGGGGCATGGCGGGGACTCCTGGGCCGGGGGGACCTCCCCTTGTGCGCAATCGGAGGGGTCCCCCTGCAATTTGGCCAGCGCATGGGGAAGCGCCGGCAGAATAACCGTTAAATTCTCGCGCACCGCCTTGGGACTTCCCGGCAGGTTGACGATCAGGGTGCGGCCGCGTATTCCGGCCACCCCGCGCGCGAGCATGGCATGGGGTGTTTTGGCCAGGCTCGCCGCGCGCATCGCCTCGGCGAGTCCGGGGACGAGGCGATCGACCACCTGCAGGGTCGCTTCCGGGGTCACGTCCCGGGGGGAGAGCCCGGTGCCGCCGGTGGTCAGGATCAGCGCCAGCTGCTCCGCATCGGCCCAGGCCGCCAGGGTCTCGCGGATTGCGGCGCTCTCGTCGGGAAGGACCTGATAACGGACGACCGCGCCAAGGTCGGCAACCAGCTCCCGGAGCAGCGCACCACTTGCATCGGTGCGCTCACCGCGTGCCCCCTTGTCCGACAGGGTGAGAATACCGATGCGGAACTTTGCCGAGTTCATGCGGGGACCGCCACCACTTCGATCGGGTCGCCGCTGGCGACCGGGCCGCCATGGATGACGACGGCAAAAATCCCCTCCTTGGGCATGACACAATCTCCGGCCTGGTAGAAGATGGCACAGCGTTCGTGACAGATCTTGCCGATCTGGGTGATTTCGAGCAGGGCGCTCTTGCCGACCCGGAGGCGGGAACCGATCGGCAGGTGACAGAGGTCGAGCCCCTGGGTGGTGAGGTTCTCGGCGAAATCGCCCGGACCAACGTCGAGACCGGCGGCCTGCATCTTGGCAATACTCTCCAGGGCGAGGAGACTCACCTGGCGATGCCAGTCGCCGCCGTGCCCGTCGCCGGCCAGGCCGAACCCGGCCACCAGCTCACCCTGGCCGACATCCTGTTTCCGTTCCCCCTTGCCGGGGCTGGTACAGACCGCCACCACCAAACCCTGGCCGAGGGTTTCCGACGCGCTCATCCGCCCTGCTTCTTCTGTTTGGCAAGGAGCATGCGGCGGGCATTGTTGGTCAACACCTGGGAGACCCCGCGGCTGGTGGAGAGATTTTTGAGGTCCTTGTCGGTCAATACGTTCATGTAGCGCAATGCCTTCGGGAGGGGAGTCTTCGGATGCAGGACCAGGGCTTTTTTGATTTCGTAATGCTTGACCCAGTCCTTGTTCAGGGTGATCAGGCGGATCAGCTCCTCATTGGCGCTCTTGTTCTTGGCGACGGCGAGGACTTCACCGTCCGTGATCCGCGGATTCTTCATCACCGCGGCAGAAACCAGCTTATTGGAATCTTTAAGGAAAATACTTCGCCACTCCTTGTCCCCGGACATCGCGATCTTGATCTTCTCCGAGACCCCCAGTTCCATGGCCTGCTGGTACTTGGAGAGATTCATCTCCTCTTCTTCGATCTCGCCGTCCCCTTCGCCGGGCTCTTCCCCATCGTTCGGGAGCGCATCGGGTCCCTCCGCGTCGAGGTCGGTCTTCGCATCTGCGAGTTCCCCCGCCACCGCGGCGGGAGCCTCTTCCTGCCAGCCGAGGCGGAACTTGAGGGCACGGTCGGACTTCGGGTTGGCGAGCAGCGCGGCAACGACAGCCGGCGCCGCCGCCAGGCGCTGGTCGTTATGGGCGACCAGGGACAGCACGCCCCCCTCACTGTGGCCGGCCACATAGACCAGGGTCGCATCGGCAATGGCCGGATTGGTCAACAGCGGTTCCATCACCGCAAGCTCGGTGAGACGCTGCCGGGCCACGAAGTCGAGGAGCTGGGGGTGCACGGAGGGGTCGCGCAGGGTCGGGCCGAGGACCGAGGCCGGCAATTCACGGAAGGTGGTCAGCGCGCGGGAGCGGATCTCTTCATCCCCGCCATGGCAGAGGAAAAACAGGACCGTCACCAGGTCCTTGCCGGAGAGCGGCAAGGCGCCCCGGGAGGCCATCAGGCGCACCTCCCGGGGCGCTTCCTTGCCAACAATCCGGGCCACATCGGGCGAGACCTTGAGCCGGACGGTTTTGCTGTCGTTACTCATGAACCCTCTGTCTAGGGACGTTTACTCACGGTCGCGGCAAGGCCCGCAGCCTTCGCCCTGGCCAGGGCCGCATCCGCGGCCTGGCGATCGGCAAAATCACCGAAGCTGAGTTGTTGCAGGGTCTCGCGCACCATGGCCGGTTCCTCTTCGACGCGAATCCCCTGGCGGTAGAGCTGGTCGGCAAAGCGCCGCCCCTTGTCGAGGATCAGGTAGGAGCCGGCATAGACGGTGGCCTGGCCATCGCGAGTCAGGATAAAGGCGTCAGGCGCCACGCTGGCCAGCTCGGCAACCTTGGCCGCAGCTTCCGCCGGAGCGTAACTGCCGACCTTGAGGCGGGTCATGGCCACTTCCCGTTCGATCGGAGTCCAGACCGGTTCGTAGCCGAGTTTACGCACGACCTTTTCGGCACTGGCGATCGACGATTGGAGCAGGTAAGCGCCGGAGCGGAGGGTGTACTCCCCCGCTGGCGCCGCCTGTGCCACCGGGGCCACGACCGGCGCCGCGGGGGGCGCTTCCTTCGCCGGGGCCGGGGCGGCAGGTTTGGCGACCGGCGCCGTCTCCACCTTCGCCATCGCAGCCGGTTTCGGCTTGGCGGCCGGCTGGGCGGCCGGTTCTGCCTTGACCGGTGGCTGGGCGGCGACCGGCGCCGGGTCCCGGGGGGCAGCCGGCGGGGCCGGCACCGTGACCGTCTGCTTCTTGGCGACCACCGCTGGCCTGGGCTCCGGTTCGGGAACGCCGCCGAGGAAGTAGAAGGCGGCCCCGGCCAGCACGATCAGCAACAGCAGCAGCAACAGGATGCGCAGCAGCGAGTTTGCTTTGGCCGGAGGCGGCTCGGGATCGTTCTCCCACTCTGGCGCGGGCTCTGAAGTCGGTTCCTCCGGCAGCGGAGCCTCCGGCTCCAGGAATGTCTCCTCCTCCTCGAAAGTAAAATCGTCTTTATCCGCCATCGTTCGGACCCTCCTTGAAAAGAAATGGGAAATCAGGATTCTTTATTGCGTTCCGCCAGAATCTTTACCGTCAGGTGCGGCGGGACCTCTTCGTAGTGGGAGAACTCCATGGTGAACAGGCCACGATCCGAGGTCATCGACCGCAGATCCGGCGCGTAGGAGAGGACCTCGGACATCGGCACCTGCACGCCGATGACCTGGCTGTTCGCCTTGGGCTCGACTCCAAGAACCTTGCCGCGCCGCGAGTTCATGTCGCCAATCACATCGCCGATGCAGTCATCCGGCACGGTGATTTCCATGTTCATCAGCGGTTCGAGAAGAACCGGACTCGCCTGCTCCATCGCCCGCTTGAAGCCCATCGAACCGGCAATCTTGAAGGCCATCTCCGACGAGTCGACCGAGTGGTGCGAGCCATCGAAGAGGGTCGCCCGCACATCGACGACCGGGAATCCGCCGAGGTGACCATGATGCATCGCCTCCTGGATCCCCTTGTCGACGGCGGGGATGTACTGGCGCGGCACGACGCCCCCCACCACCTTGTCGACAAACTCGTAGCCGCTCCCGCGCGGCAGGGGTTCGATCTTGATGGTGACATCGGCGAACTGGCCGCGCCCCCCCGACTGTTTCTTGTGCCGATAGGACTGTTCGATCGTCTTCTTGATCGTCTCCCGGTAGGGGACCTTCGGTTCCTTCAGCTCGACTTCGGCGCCGAATTTGCGCTTGATCTTTTCGACCGCGACTTCCAGGTGGACCTGCCCCATGCCGGAAAGGATCAGCTCCTTGGTCTCCTCGTCGCGCTGCACCTGGATCGTCGGGTCTTCCTCGGTCATGCGCTGCAGGGCATTGTGGATCTTGTCCTCGTCGTTCTTGCTCTTGGCCTGCAGGGCAAAGGAGATTACCGGTTTGAGCGGCAGGGGGCTTTCAAACAGGATCGGCCTGGCGCCGTCGCAGAGGGTGTCGCCGGTGGCGGTCACCTTGAGCTTGGGGACGGCGACGATGTCGCCGGCCACCGCTTCGGCGACCGGTTTCTGCTTTTTCCCTTCCAGCTCGAAGATCTGCCCGATCCGTTCCATCGCCTCCTTGCCGGGGTTGTAGACCGAGCTGTCGGACTTGAGGGTGCCGGAGTAGACCCGGAACAGGGTGAGCTTGCCGGTGTAGGGATCGCTGATGGTCTTGAAGACCATCGCCGAGAAGGGGGCGGCCTCATCGGGCAGCCGTTCTTCCATCTCACCGCTCTTGGGATTGGTGCCGAGCTGCACCCCCTTGTCGAGGGGGGAAGGGAGACAGTGCACGATGTATTCAAGGAGCGAGCGGACCCCGATGTTGGCGGTGGCGCTGCCGCAGAGAACCGGGGTAAAGGTGCCGGTCAGGGTCCCCTCGCGCAGACCGCGGAGCACCTCATCCGTGCTGAGGGTTTCGGTTTCGAGGTACTTCTCCATCAGCTCGTCATCCGCTTCCGCAGCGGCCTCGACAAGCAGGTTGCGCAAGCGCTGCGCTTCGTCGAGGAGGTCGGCCGGGATCTCCTCCTCGCGGAAGGTTCCTTTCTCGTCGAACTCGAAAAAACGCGCCTTCATGAAGACCAGGTCGATAATCCCGCGGAACTCCTCGGCGCTGCCGATCGGCATGTTGACCAGCACGGCGCGGGTCCCGAGGCTTTTCGACATGTCATCGACGGCCTTGAGGAAATCGGCCCGCTCCCGATCCATCTTGTTGACGAAAGCAATCCGCGGCACCTCGAACTCCTGGCACCATTCCCAGATCTTCTGGGTCTGGGCCTTGACGCCGGAGATGGCGGAGACGATCAGGACCGCCCCGCCCAGGACGCGCAGGCAGTTGCGGGTATCGTGCAGAAAGTTGGTGTAGCCGGGGGTATCGACCAGGTGGAGGCTGTGCCCCTTCCATTCGCAGTGGTGCAGGCTGGAGCTGATGGTAATGCGGCGCTTGATCTCTTCGGGCTCGAAATCCATGGTCGAGGTGCCGTCATCGACCCGGCCGAGACGATCGGTCATGCCGGTGTTGAAGAGCATCGCCTCGACCAGCGAGGTCTTGCCCGCGCCGCCGTGCGCGACGATCCCGAGGTTCCGGATTTTACTGGTGTCGTACTTGCCCATGGTCACTCCTTTCATTCCATCGGAAGAGGAACTGGTGATACGGGACGGCTCGCAGCCAAATTGAAAGAGGGGGCCGCGGTCAAATCAATAATTCCAGGCAGACTTACGACCACCCCGTGGTCTCGCAAGGATGCCAGTTATTTCGATGAATTGGCGATGATCTTACCACCCGCCACCACGACTGTCAAAGACCCGGACGGTTGCGCTGGTAGAGGATCAGCAGCCCCTCCAGGGTGAGGTTGGGGTCGACCTCCTCGATGGTCTGCGACGCCGGCGCCAGCAGCCCGGCAAGCCCCCCGGTCGCGATCACCCGCGGCGTCTCCCGGGCCTCCTGGCACATCCGGGTGACAATCCCGTCGACCAGGCCGACGTAGCCGTAGTAGATCCCGGCCTGCATGCTGTTGACGGTATTCTTGGCAATCACCTGCGGCGGCCGCGCGAGCTCGACGCGCGGCAGCTTGCTCGCCCGCTGGAAGAGGGCGTCGGCGGAGATCGCCAGGCCCGGAGCGATCGCCCCGCCCTGGTACTCACCGCGCACCGAGATGTAGTCGAAGGTGGTGGCGGTGCCGAAATCGACGACGATCAGGGCGCACTTGTATTTCTCATAGGCGGCGACGGCGTTGACGATGCGGTCGGCGCCGACCTCGCGGGGGTTGTCATAGTGTATCGGCATGCCGGTCTTGATGCCGGGGCCGACAATATAGGGTTTACGCTTGAAATAGCCCTGGCAGAGCCCCTCCAGGGTCGTCAGCAGCGGCGGCACGACGCAGGAGATGATGACATCGCCGATGTCGCTGAAGTGGAGATCGGAGAGGCGAAAGAGCTCGTGAATCAGCATCGCGTACTCGTCGATGGTGCGCGACTTGTCGGTGGTCACCCGCCAGTCCCGGACCAGAGATTCTTCCTGGTAGAGACCGAGGACGATATTGGAATTGCCGACATCAATGACAAGCAGCATGGAAAGTCCGATCAGGTTCGGGTTGCAGACCTTAAAGCGCAAGGGGCCGCACGTCGCCGGCCAGAATCCGTTCGCAGCCGCCGCGGTCATCCTCCACCAGCAGGGCGCCATCACTGTCGATCCCCCGCACCGTGCCGCGGACCAACCGCTGCTGGCAATCGACCTCGACTGCAGAGCCGGTCAGCCGGAAGAAGCCTTCCCAGGCGCTGCGCACCGGTTCGAAACCGGACTGGAGGTATTCGGTGTAGAGGAGATCAAGGTGCTCCAGCAGACGGCGGGCAAAGGCGCTGCGGCAAACCGGGCGGCCACTCTCAAGGCAGAGCGAGGTGGCGGGATAACGCAGGTCGGCCGGGAACTGGTCAGCCGTCATGTTGAGGTTGACGCCGATGCCGAGCACGACATGGTGAATCCCCTCGGTCTCGGCCCGCATCTCGTTGAGCAGGCCGGCGACCTTGCGCCCTCCGAGCAGCAGATCGTTGGGCCACTTGACCTCCGGCGCCATCCCCGGCTCCGCGGCGATAGCGCGGGCGACCGCAACAGCGGAGAGAAAGGTCAGTTGCGGGGCATCCCAGGGAAGAATCGGCGGCCGCAGCAGCACCGACAGGTAGAGGTTGACCCCGGGCGGGGAGGCCCAGCGACGGCCCAGCCGCCCCTTGCCGAGACTCTGTTCCTCGGCGATCACCACGGTTCCTTCGACCGCCCCCGCTTCGGCCAGTTCCGTGGCCCGCTGGTTGGTCGAGTCGGTTCGTGCCAGCGACACGATCTCCCGGCCGATCAGCCGGGTGGAGAGGCCGGCCTGGATTTCGGCGGCAATCAGGGTATCGGGAGTGGTGAGCAGTCGGTAGCCGCGGGAGGGGACCGCCTCGATCTGATAGCCGAGTTCGCGCAGCACACCGATCTGCTTCCAGACGGCGCTGCGGGAAATGCCGAGCAGCGCGCTCAGTTCGGCACCGGAGACAAAGCTGTCGCCGCGGTGGTGAAAGAGGTCAAGGATCGCTTCACGGGGGGCGGGTCGTTCCAAGCAGGCTCCAGCTCTCAGCGAAAGAGCATCGAGATATCGACGGCGCGGGCGGAATGGGTCAGGGCGCCGACCGAGATCAGGTTGACCCCGGTTTCGGCGATCGCCCTTACCGTCTCGAGGTTGACCCCGCCGGAGGCTTCGGTAAGGGCCCGGCCGGCAACGAAATCGACCGCCTCGCGCAATTGTTCGAGGCTCATATTGTCGAGCAGGATAATCTCCGCCCCGGCCGCCACCGCCTCGGCAACTTCTTCGAGATTGCGGGTTTCGACCTCGATTTTCAGCGTGTGGGGAACCCGTTGCCGGGCCCGTTCCACCGCAATCGTGATTCCTCCGGCAGCCGCGATGTGATTCTCCTTGATCAGCACGCCGTCGTAAAGGGAGGTGCGGTGGTTTTGCCCGCCGCCCATGCGCACCGAGTATTTATCGAGGGCGCGCAACCCCGGAGTCGTCTTGCGGGTGTCGACAATCACCGCCCCGGTCCCGGCCACCGCTGCGACGAAAGTTGCGGTCTGCGTCGCCACGCCGCTCATCCGCTGCAACAGGTTGAGGGCGACCCGCTCCCCCTGGAGCAGAACGGCGGCCTCCCCCTTGAGCCAGCACAAGACCTCGCCGCTGCGAATCTGCTCGCCGTCAACCTTGAGATTTTCGCAGGCGACGTTGGCGTCAAGGAGCTGAAAGACCCGGCGAGCAACCTCGATGCCGGAGAGGACAAAATCTTCCTTGGCGACCAGTTCCGCACGCCCCGGGGTCCCCGGGTCGACCGTGGCACGGGTGGTCACATCACCCAGGCCGATATCCTCCTGCAGCGCGGTGCGGATAATACGTTCGATTTCAAACATCGGGCTCTCCGTCTAACATATTGAAAACGCCTCTTTAATAGCACGTTCGCGGCACGATCCGCAACACAAAAGCCGGCCGGGGACGGAGCGGCCATCACCCCTTTACAATTTTGCTGGATGTGCTACAAAGACGGTTCATCCTCTCCGCAGTTTCCGTCTCTCCCGCTTTCGAGGAGGCCGCGCGTGCGCCCGATCATCTTTGCCATCGTCTGCTGTCTCGCCCTTTCCAGTGCCGGCTGCGTCGGCAAGAGCAAATTCGAGGAGAAGGTGGCCGAGGCAAACCGGCTCGATCTCTCCCTTCAGCAGCTGACCGAGGACCATCGCCAGCTCGGCGAGGAGGCGGCGCGACTGCGGGAGGCCAACGCCGAGCAACAGCAGGAGCTGGCGGCCTGCAACAACCGCCTGGCGGCCCTCGACGCCGACCTGCAGCGTTCCCGGGATGACACTATGCGCCTCGAGACGGTCCTCTCCGACCGCAGTGCCCAGACCGGGGCCGCCATGGCCGAAATGCGCCAGACCATCGACCGCCTCGAAACCGCAAACCGCACCCTGAACGCGCAGCTGGAGACCGAACAGATCGCCCGGGATGCCCGCATCGCCCACATCAAGAACACCTACGACGAGCTGGTCGGCAAGATGGAGAGCGAGATCGCCCGCGGCGAGGTGACGATCTCCGAACTGCAGGGGAAACTGACCGTCAACCTGGTCGAGAGCATTCTTTTCGACTCCGGCAAGGCCGATGTCAAGCAGGCCGGCCTGGCAGTCCTCAAGCGGGTCGGCGATATCCTCAAGAAAGAAGTCGACAAGGAAGTCCGGGTCGAAGGCTATACCGACAACATACCGATCAGTCCGCGGCTGCAGCAGACCTTCCCCAGCAACTGGGAGCTCTCCACGGCCCGCGCGACCAACGTCGTTCACTTCCTCCAGGAGCAGGTCGGAATCCCCGGCGACCGCATTTCGGCCTGCGGCTTCGGCCCGTTCCGCCCCCTCGCCGACAACGCAACGGCAGCAGGACGTGCGCAAAACCGCCGCATCCAGATTGTCCTCGTGCCGTTGGAACAGCCGGCACCCCAGCCGATCGAATAAGGCGGGTCGTACCGCCGCCCCCACCGGAGGCAGCACAACACCGCCTCCCTCCCCGCCCCTCGGGGCAAGAACGCACGAAGGAGACGTTTCGAATGAGCCAGACCAATCCCCAGGTCCGCCTGGAAACCAGCAAGGGGGAGATTCTCCTCGAACTCGATGCGACCAAGGCGCCGGTGACTGTCGCCAATTTCCTTGCCTACGTCGCCGATGGCTTTTTCACCGGCACGGTATTCCACCGCGTCATTCCCGGCTTCATGATCCAGGGGGGCGGCATGACCGCCGACCTCAAACCGAAAAAGAATCGGGAGCCGATCAAGAACGAAGCGGCCAACGGACTGCAAAACCTGACCGGGACCATCGCCATGGCCCGCACCCAGGTGATCGACTCGGCGACCAGCCAGTTTTTCATCAACACCGCCGACAACGCCTTTCTCAATCACTCGGGGAGCTCACCGGCGGCCTTCGGCTATGCGGTCTTCGGCAAGGTGGTGGCCGGGATGGAGACGGTCCGCGCCATCGAACAGGTCCCGACCGGCAGCAAAGGGATGCACCAGGATGTCCCCCGGGAGGATGTCGTCATCCTCGCGGCGACCCTGATTTCCGACTGATCGCAACCAGATACAGGACAAGGGCCCGGCCCACCCCATGAGGTGGCCCGGGCCCTTTTTGTTGTTGGCTGCCGGTCCTTGTCCCGCCGCTTTCGATCTATGGTATAGTTGCCAAAATTTCAGGGGGTTATGGTGATCTGGCGGCAATTTCTGGGGCGTCTGTTCCGGGTCTATTACTATTTCAAGTTCTTCCCCTTCCGCAAGGAACGGCTGGCGCGCCGTGCCGCCGGGGTCCAGGACGGGTTTGTCGGCATCCAGATCGACGGCCTCTCCGGGCCGCACCTGCAACAGGCGCTCGACCGTGGCTACCTCCCCAATCTGGAGCGGCTGCTGCGGCGCGGGCATACTCTGCGCGACTACCGGGCCGGACTGCCGAGTACGACACCGGCGGCCCAGGCGGCCATTTTCCACGGCGTCGAGCGGGGGATTCCGGCCTTTCGCTGGTTCGAAAAATCGTCCGGCCAATTGATCAGCTGCAACGACCCGGACCATGTCCAGATCTTCCGCGAGCGCCTCCTGGCCGGCCATCCCGGTATCCTCGCCGGTGGCTCCTCCTACTCCAACATCCTGGACGGCGATGCCGAGCGCAGCGTCTTTACCGTTTCCTCCCCCCACCCGCAGACCCTCTTCGGCCGCTTCGGCGGGGTGCGGTTCCTCCTCGTCATCCTGCTGCACCCGCTGCGCATCTGCCGCATGGGAGCCGCCACGGTCCTCGAATATTTCACCAACCTCTACGATCGCTGGCATTTCCGCAAGCATCGTCCCTGGCGCCTCAACGAGGGGCTCTTCCCCTTTATCCGCATCTTCTGCAACGTCATCCTGCGCGAACTCCAGACCTTTGGAGTGATCGCCGATATTTACAGCGGCGTCCCTCGTATCTACACGACCTACAGCGGCTACGACGAGCTCGCCCACCACTTTGGCCCCGCCTCGATCCAGGCCCTGAAAAATCTCAAGTACACCGACAAGCGCATCGGCGAGATCATGCGCATGCTGCGCCATGCCCCCGGCGCCCGCTACCAGCTGGTCATCCTCTCCGACCACGGCCAGACCCCCGGCTACCCCTTCCGCGACCGCTTCGGCGCCACCCTGGGCGAGGCGATCAGCGCCTTTCTGCGGGAGAACCAGCAGGCCACCGTCTCCGGCGGTCCGTTGGATTTCATGCGCATGCAGCTCGGTTATTTGCAGGAGGAACTGGATGCAAGTCCCTCCGGCTGGCGCCAGCGCCTCTTTCGCCGGACCAAGAACGCCCTGCAGCGGCGCATCCGGGCACTGGTGCCGGAGACGATCAAGGTCGATCCGGATGGGGGTGTGGTGGTGACCTATTCGAGTTCCCTGGCCCACCTCTACATTACCGGCAGCCCGGCCCGGCTGAACCTGGAAGCGATCGAGGAAAGTCAGCCGTTACTGTTGCGCTTTTTGACCCATCATCGCGGCATCGGTTTCGTCATGGCCCGCAGTGCCGATGGCCGGGTCTGGATTCTGCACCGCGGTGGCCGCTGCGGCAGTCATTGCGACCAGGCGCCGCCGGCCGCAGCGCTCGAATTTCTGCGTCCCTACGGCAGACCGGAACAGCTCTGGCCGGAGCTGTGCCAGTTCGCCGCCAACGACAGCTGCGGCGACCTGGTCCTGTTCGGCGCCTATGACGGCGAACGCATCGCCTGTTTTGACGACCAGGTCGGTGGCCACGGATCGGTCGGCGGCGAGCAGTTGCAGCCTTTTCTCATCCTGCCGGCCGGCCACCCGCTGGGTCAGAGAGGGGATCTCGCCGGCTACCGCTTTCTCCACGATGCGCTCTTTGGCCCGATGACGACCCCGCGGCCTACCCCTTGACGCCGAGCAGGTACTTGAGATAGCGCCCCTCGGGAAAGGTGAGGGGATAGGGAAAATCGCCCGACTGTCCGCGCAGGCCGATCACCCGCAGCTCGTAGCCAGCGGCAAGGGCGCCGCGTCGCAATTCCTTGAGGTAGTCGGCGACGTCGACCTTCTGGTGGTTGGAGGAGGTGACCAGCAGCCCCCCCGCGGGGAGGAGCTGTAACGCCTTGGCGACCAGGGCCGAGGTGCCGCCGCGGGTGGTAAAGGTATTTTTGGCGGTAGTGGAAAAGGAGGGCGGGTCCATCAGCACCAGGTCGAAGCGCCGCCGCTCCGCCAGCAGTTGGTCAAGCACGGCAAAACAGTCGCCGACCATGAACTCGTGGCGCTTCGGATTGAGCCGGTTGGCGCCGAAATTCTCCTGCGCCCAGTCGAGGTAGCTGCCGGAAGCGTCGACACTGGTCACCCGGCTGGCGCCGGCGGCGGCCGCGGCGACGGAAAAGGCGCCGGTATAGGCAAAGAGGTTGAGAACCGTGCGGCCGGCCACCCGCCCCATGAGATCGCGACGATTCTCGCGCTGGTCGAGGAAGAGCCCGGTATTGAGCCCCGTCCCCAGCTCCACCAGGAAGGTCAGGCCGTTCTCGGTCACCGGCTGGCGCCCTGGTGCGGCGCTGCCAGCGAGGAGCCGGGCGACGTGCTTTTCCCCGCCGCTGGCCAGTTCACGGGTCTGCTGCGGGCGCCATTTTTCATAGATGCCGGCTGGCGCCAGAAGCTTCTGTAGCCCCTGCACCAGAAGCGGCAGGTAGGGTTGCCAGGCACCGGTAAAGAGCTGAATCATCAACCGGTCACGGTAGCAGTCCACGGTCAGGCCGGGGAGACCATCCCCCTCCCCATTGACCAGGCGATAGGTATCCGTCTCCTCCAGGTCGACATGCTGGCGGCGCAGAGCGAGGGCCGCGGCGAGGCGCCGCTCCAGCCAGGCGGCGTCGAGCTCCACCCGCCCCGGAGCGAGCACCCGGGCAACGATCCGCTCGCCGGGATCATAAAGAGCGGTCGCCAGCAGCTTCTCCCGTTCGTCGCAGAGTTCGATCAGGTCACCCACGTTGCCGGGCGACCAGCTTCTGGTAAAGCGATCGGCAATAACCCAGGGATGGCCGAGCTCCAGCATGCGCACGGTCTCGGCGCCGACAGTGCATTTTCGTCTCTTCATGGTCGATCCTCCCGGGCTGGATTGTAGCCGAAGCGCGCCACCGCTCCAAGGCAAAAGTCCTTTTCCGGGACCGGGTCACGTGCTAGACTCGCGGCGGAAAAATGCACAAAGGACGGACCATGAATCAGGAGCGAAAAACCAGGGGGGAGCAACTGATCGAGCAGCTGCTGGCGGAACTCGACCCGGGCTCCGAATGCTACCGGGTCCTCGCTACCGCCAGGCGCTTCAAGTCGACCTGGGTGGAACTCGGCGAGGAACTGCTCAAGGTGAGCCGCGAGGGGCTCTACCGCCAGTGGGGCTATTCCTCCTTCGACGAATATTGCAGCCGCGAAGTCCGTATCCGCAAGCCGACCGCCGAAAAACTGACCCTGGCCTACCGCTACCTGGAGAAGGAGGAACCGGAACTCCTTGCCCGGCACGGCGAACTCAAACCGCTCCCCGATTATCGTTCCATCGACCTGCTGCGCCAGGCGAAGGAGGACGACTTCCCCCCGGAGCAGTACGCCGAACTGCGCAAGGCAGTGGTGGAGGACGAACGGAGCCACCCGACGGTCCGCAAGCACTTCCGGGAGGCGAGTGCCGCCCGCCGTCCCGCCGATGCCGAGGAACGCCGCCAGCTGCAGAATGCCCTCGCTGCCGCCCGTCGCCTGGCGCTCACCCTCAAGGCCCTGCAAGGGATTCCCGCCGCGCAACTCGACAGCGTGTTGAGCCTGATCTCCCTGTTCGAAGAACGGCTCGCTGCCGGGGACGAGGCGTAACCGGCGAGCGTTCATGCGAGGTTGAAAAACCGACAGGGTGCCCAAGACTTCGGGCACCCTGCTTTATGATAGCGGCGGGAAATTGCGGCTAGAACTGCACCGGCAGCCAGCGCCAGAGGAAGGCTGCCATCAGGGTCCCGGTGACGCAGAGGGTCAGGTAGAGGAAGAGGACACGCTTGCGAAACATGGTGATGAATACACCCATGACCGGCAGGGCCGTCACCGGACCGCCGACCAGCAAGGCGATGCCGGCCCCCTTGGCGAGAACGATGCCATTGCCGACTTCCGGCGAGACGAAGCCGTAGAGCATGGCGGCCGCGGTCACCTGTGGCAGATGCAGGGGGATGGTGGCAAAGGTCAGGGTGAGAATCGGCAGAACCCCCTCCCCTTCCAGGAGCGCGGCCAGCCATTCGTGAGGAATGAACTGCTGGGCGACGACTTCGATCACCAGGCCGATCAGCGCGAACTTGCCGATTTTCAGGAACCCTTCCCAGAACTTGGCGAGAAAGACCAGAAAACGGTTGTGGGTACAGCGGTCGACGCGATGGGAGAGCTGCTTGCCACAGTCGCAACGCAGTTCCTCGACCGGGTAGTCCGGGTCGTGGAAATCCCCGGCCGGCAGGGCCTCGCGAAAGAGGAGTTTCTCGCTGAAACCGCGCCGGCGCAACAGGTGGGTGACAGTCCCGGCAAAGAGCCCCATGAAGATTGCACTCACCAGAATCACGTTAGCCCAGGCTGGACCGAGTTCCCAGTTGAGAAGGGTGTAACCGGCCGGGCTCATCAGCGGAGAGGTCACCAGAAGGGCCATTGCCGGCGCCAGGGGGAGCCCGGCGAGGAGGAGCGAAATCACCAAGGGGAGGGTCGCGCAGGCGCAGAGGGGACTGGCAACACCGAGCAGGGTCGCCATGCCGATGGAGAGAACGCCGAACCGGGTCAGGGCCTTGCGAATCTTGACATGCCACTTGAAGGTGCGGATCACCGCCTCCAGCAGCACACCAAGCGCCAGAAACGGCAGAATGTAGAGGAATTCCCGCCAGAGGCCGATTCCCAGCTCGATCAGTTGTTTGCCGATCCCATCCATCATTACCATTGTCCTTGCCGTGTCGTCAGGTTTTTGTCTGGCTGCCGGGGGCGACCCGACAGCTTTCCGCCCAAAAGCCCCGGTTCCCGCCTCCGGGAATCTCCCCGGGTTGCCCGGGGAAGGAGAATCGCCGGGTTTAAAGCAATTCCCGTTCCATTTCGACCGCAGTTATCCACCCCGGGAAAAGATGATTCCGAGAATTGTCAGAACAAGCATTTTGCCGTTCGAGTGCTATAATTGGGCCCAAACCAGGAGTCACCGATGAAAGAAGCGTTCAAGAATAAAGTCCGCGAACAATTCAGCCGGGTGGCCGATGGCTACGTCCGGGACAGTGGTTTCGCCGGCGGCGCTGACCTGGCAGAGGCAGTGAAACTACTCCAGCCCGGCGCTGAGGACGTCATGCTCGATGTCGCCTGCGGCGGCGGGCATACCGCCCTCTATTTTGCCCCGCTGGTCCGTAGCGTGGTCGCTTCGGACCTGACGATGCAGATGCTGAAGCGGGCCCAGGAGCATATTGCCGAACAGGGAAAAGTGGAAAATGTGACCTTCCGCGAAGCCGACGCCGAGGATCTCCCCTTCCCGGCGGGGTCCTTCACCCTGCTCACCTGCCGCATCGCCCCCCACCACTTTCCCGATGTTCCGCGCGCCCTCGAAGAGTTCCACCGCGTCTTGCGCCGCAAGGGGGGGCGGATGGCCATCATCGATACCCTCCTCCCCGAGGACCCGGAGGTGGCCGACTTCTACCAGACGATGGAAAAGCTGCGGGATCCGACCCATGTCCGGGCCTATTCGGAAAAGGAATGGCGGCAGATGGTGGAAAATGCCGGCTTTGCCGTTGAAGCGACCCGCATCTTTCCCAAGACTCATGATTTCCAGAGCTGGGCGCGCCGCGCCGGGCTCAACCGCGAAGGAATTCAACGCCTGAATCGCCTTTTTATCGAGGCTCCGGCGAAAGTTCAGGATTTTTTCCAGGTTGAAACCTTTGCCGGCGAGGTCGAGTCGTACACAGACCAGAAGCTGCTGATTTACGCAACGCGCCTGGAAAAGAAATAGATCCTTTGGCGATTGCCGCGCAAAAGCAGATCGGGGCCATGACTGTCATGGCCCCGATTTCTTTTGAAAAACATCGGGGATGCCGAATTGGCATCCCCGATGATCACAACCTCATTGAAACATTTCCGAGAAGAAGCTTACTTGACCCCGGCAGCGGCTTCCAGCATCGCGGTGGTCACCGACTTGGGCCGCTCGATGCCGTAACCGAGAGCGCGGTCCCAGGTGATGTTGGCGAGGCAGCCGAGAGCGCGGCCGATCCCGAAGAGGACGGTGTAGAACTCGTACTGGGTGACGCCATAGTACCACTGGATGACACCGGACTGGGCATCGACGTTCGGCCAAGGGTTCTTGGCCTTGCCATGCTCGGTCAACACGCCCGGAGCGACTTCAAAGATCATCTTCACCAGCTGGAACAGCGGATAGTCCTTGAGACCCGGGGTCTTCATGCAGAACTCACGCTGCGAGGTGTAGCGGGGGTCGGTCTTGCGCAGCACGGCGTGGCCGTAGCCCGGGATGACCTGGCCGCTTTTGAGGGTGGCCCAGAGCGCTTCCTTGAGTTTCTCCTCGGTCGGGACCTCGCCGCCGAGCTGCTGCATGAAGTTCTGGGTCCAACGCAGCACTTCTTCGTTGGCAAGGCCGTGGAGCGGGCCGGCCAGACCGTTAAGGCCGGCACTGTAGGCATAGTAGGCGTCGGACAGGGCCGAAGCCACCAGGTGGGTGGTGTGGGCCGAGACGTTGCCGGACTCGTGGTCGGAGTGGAGGATGAAGTACATGCGGGCAACATCGTCATACGGAGCCGGGATGCCCATCATGCGGGCAAAGTTGCCGCCCATGTCCAGCTTGGGATCGGCTTTGATGTGGGTATCGCCCATGTACTTCATGCGGTAGATGTAGGCGCCGATGGGGCCGAGTTTCGCCATCATGTTGTTGGCGTCCTCGTACATCTCTTCCCAGCAGGTCATCTTGTTGAATTTGCCGGAAGCATAGGTCTTGGCAAAAACCGAATCGCGCTGCATGGCGAGAACGGCGGTGGAGAACATGGTCATCGGATGGGTGTCGCGGGGGAGCGCACGCAGCACGTCGATGACGTACTGGGGAACCTCGGAGCGCTTCTTCCAGTCTTCGACCACTTCCAGGGTCTGCTCCATGGTCGGCACGTCGCCGGTCAGCAGCATCCACCAGAAGCCCTCGACATAGGGATAGTCGCTACCGGGGACCTTGGGCAGGGCAGCAAAGGTTTCCGGAATCGTCTTGCCGCGGAAACGGATCCCTTCCATCGGATCAAGATAAGAAATGTCGGTTACCAGGCATTTGATGCCACGGGCGCCGCCGATGGCCTGGGAGATGGTCACCTCACCCAGCGAGACTTCGCCAAACTCCTTAACCAGGCGGGTGGTGCGGGGGCGGTGCTCGTCAATTTTCTTGCGCAGGACTTCCTTCAGTTTCGACATACTCTCTCTCCTTTTGGGAAAAATCGATGGATCCTGCTTGATCCATCAGGCCAACAAAAACAAACGATGCCGATCGCAACGACAACGATATCGGCGGCCCCTCCCGGGGCCAATCAAACTACCAACCGGAAACGCATGAAATAAAAATAATAAGTTGGAAAAACCGAGAGTGGACAGGACCTTCTAAACCTTGTCTGGTCTCATTTTCCAAATAATGTTCTAACAACTCAAGGCTCGCTTGTCAAGTTGAATTTTGTATACAGTATCCCACGTCAGGGCGGCTGGCACGGGCCCCGATTTTCCCCTTGCTTTCTCATCCTCCCATGCTAGTATGCGTAAAAATTGTGCAATAATTGGATGCAATGCGGATAGGCCAGCTGCTACTCACCAACAACATCATCCTCGCGCCGATGGCCGGGATCACCGACCTTCCCTATCGCCTCATCATGAAACGTTTCGGGGCCGGGCTGGTCTTCACCGAGATGGTGAGCGCCAATGGCCTGATTCGCGCCGGTCGCAGCACCCGGGAACTGCTCGAATCCGACCCGGCTGAGCGCCCCCTCGGGGTCCAGCTCTTCGGTGAAGACCCGGCGGTTCTGGCCGAGGCGGCGCGCCTGGTAGGGGATGCTGGAGAGCTGCTCGACCTCAACCTCGGCTGTCCCGTCCCCAAGGTGGTCCGCTCCGGGGCGGGCAGCGCGCTGTTGCGCGATCCGCTCCGGGTCGGCAGGATCGTGGCGGCGGTCGTTCGCGCCAGCGACCGTCCCTTGACGGTCAAGATTCGCTCCGGGTGGGACGCTGAGTCGATCAACTTTCTCGAGATTGGGCGCATTGCCGAAGCCGAAGGGGCGGCGGCAGTCACCCTCCACCCCCGGACCCGGGCACAAGGATTCAGCGGGCACTCTGACTGGCAGCACCTCGCAGCACTGAAGGCAGCGCTGAAAATCCCAGTCATTGGCAGCGGCGACATCTTTTGCGGCGGCGATGCCATTGCGATGCTGACCACGACCGGCTGCGACGGCCTCATGATCGGCCGTGGCGGCTACGGCAACCCCTGGCTGATTCGGGACATCCTGAACCTGCAGGCCGGTATTGAGCCGACCCCGCCGACGGCCCGGGAGCGGCTGCAGGTCGCCAACGACCACCTCGCCCTGGTTGCGGCCCTGAAAGGACCGGCCCGGGCACTGTTCGAGATGCGCAAGCATCTCTGCTGGTATGCACGGGGGCTGCCCGGCGCGGCTCAATTTCGCGCCCGGGTCAACAGCACCGAGTCGCTGGCGGGCCTGCGCACCACAGTCTATGATTTTTTTTCAGCAGTCGAGGGGACGCCGGCGCCATGAGCTCCCGGGACGGGCAGGAAGACACCCAGATCTACGCCAGGGTCGTCGATAACATCGACCGGGCGGTCGTCGCCATCGACCGCGCCGGGCGCATCGCCCTCTTCAACCCGGCGGCCCAGGCCTGTACCGGTCTCTCCGAACGCCAGAGTCTCGGCCGCCACTTCGAGGAACTCTTCGCGGGACAGGACAAGATTCTCGCGCTCATCCGTTCCGCACTCGATGTCGGGCGCTCCATTTCCGACGACGAGAACATCCACCTGCAGCGCCCCTCCGCGCCGCCGTTGCCGGTGAGCGTTTCCGCTTCACCCATCTATACCGACAGCGGCGACCGGGAGGGTGTGGTGCTGATCATTCGTGATCTTTCCCGGCTGCGGGAGCTGGAGGATGCGGTACGCCGTGCCGACCGGTTGTCGATGCTTGGCACCCTCGCCGCCGGGCTCGCCCACGAAATCAAAAACCCCCTCGGCGGGATCAAGGGGGCGGCCCAGTTGCTCGCCATGGAACTCGGCACGGAAAACCCCCTGCACGAGTATACCGGGATCATGATCAAGGAGGTGGAGCGGGTCAACGGCATCATCGAGGAGTTGATGGATCTTGCCCGCCCCCGCCTCCCCCAGTTCCAGGAAGTAAATATCGGCCGCCTGCTCGGCGATATCATCCTGTTTCAGAAAGAGGCGCACCGCGGCAAACAGATCGATTTCGTGCTGACCCTCGATCCGAGCATTCCGCCGCTGCTCGGCGATGAAAACCTGCTGACCCGGCTCTTTCTGAACCTGATAAAGAATGCCGCCGAAGCGATCGAGGGGAAGGGGCGGGTGGAAATCTGCAGCCGGGTCGCCTCCGATTTCCATATGCAGAAACCGGGACAACGCCCGGTGCCGCTGATCGTCATCGAAATCCGCGACAGTGGGCGGGGGATTCCGGCCGAGGACCTGGATCGGATCTTCACCCCCTTCTACACCACCAAGAATCGCGGCAGCGGTCTTGGCCTGGCCACCTGCCAGAAGATCGTCGACAGTCACCGGGGCCTGCTCCGCTTCGACAGTCGCGAGGGGGAAGGCACCACAGTCAGTGTCTCGCTCCCCTTCATTCGTTGAACCAGACCCTGCGTTTTTTGATGGTGATCCCTTAAACCCCTAATTTCTGGATAGCCCTGCCATGTCAATTCGCCGAATTCTGGTAGCTGATGACGAAGAAAGTATCCGCTGGGTTCTCTCCAAGTCCCTGACCAAACAGGGATATTCCGTCGACCTTGCGGCGAACGGAACGGAGGCGCTGGCCCTGTTGCGCCAGAATCGCTACGATCTGGCGGTACTCGACATCAAGATGCCGGGGACGTCCGGGCTCGATCTGCTCTCGAAAATCCAGAGCGAATCCCCGGAGGTGCTGGTCGTCATCATGACGGCCGAATCGTCGATGAAAAATGCCGTCGAAGCGATGAAGCGGGGCGCGTACGACTACATCACCAAGCCCTTCGACCTCGATGCTCTCGATGCCATCATCCTCAAGGCCCGCAAGGCCTCGGAGGTGACCGAAGAAGTCAAGCTTCTCAAGGAGGAGATTCGCGATCACTATCAGCTGGACCGGAATATTATCGGCAAGGGGCGCGCCATGCAGGAGGTCTACAAGGTCCTCGGCAAGGTCGCGCCGGCCGACATTACCGTTCTGATTACCGGGGAATCAGGGACCGGCAAGGAGTTGGTGGCCCGCGCCATCCACTTCAACAGCCCTCGCCTTGGCAAACCGTTTCTCGCTCTTAACTGTGCGGCCATCCCCCGGGAACTCCTCGAAAGCGAGCTTTTCGGATTCGAGAAGGGCGCCTTCACCGGCGCCGTGGAGCGCAAAGCCGGCAAGTTCGAGCAGGCCAACGGCGGGACCATTTTCCTCGACGAAATCGGCGACATGCCCCTCGAACTCCAGGCCAAGCTGCTGCGCGTTTTGCAGGAAAAAGAGGTAACCCGTACCGGCGGATCGACCTCCATCGCGGTTGATGTCCGGATTGTCGCCGCTACCAACCAGGACCTCAAGGAGAAGGTGCGCAACCGCGAATTCCGCGAGGACCTCTTCTACCGCCTCAATGTGGTGCCGATCGAGTTACCGCCCCTGCGCGAACGCCGCGAGGACATTCCGTTGCTGGTGGAGTTCTTCATTCAACGCGCTGCGGAAAATCTCGGCGTACCGGCCCGCGGCTGTACCGAAGAAACCATGCGCCTGTTCAAGGGATACAGCTGGCCCGGGAACGTCCGCGAACTGGAAAACGCCATCCAGCGCGCCGCTCTCCTCTCCCCGGACCAGATCCTCACCCCCGAGGACTTTCCCGGGCTGCTCGGCGGCGCCCAGCGGCGCGACAACGAGGGTTCCCTCGAAGCACTGATTGCCAACAAGCTGCATTCTTCCCTGGCCCAGATGGACGTGCAGGACCTCGACAACCTCTACGAAATGGTTCTGCAGCAGATGGAGCGCCCCCTGATCCGCATCGTGCTCGACAAGACGCGTGGCAACCAGGTCCGGGCCGCGGAGATTCTCGGCATCAACCGCAATACCCTGCGCAAAAAGATCCAGGTGCTGGGGATCGACCTGAAAAAGGACTAGGCCCCGAACCGGCCGTCGGCGGAACGAAGACGATGCCACGACTCTTCGCAGAGACGTCCCTCAAAACCAAGCTGACCACCATCATGCTCGCCACCAGCGGGCTGGTATTGCTGCTGGCGTCGGGAGCCTATGTCTTCTCCGAGATTGTCTCGTTCCGCAACAGCCTCATCAACAAGACGACCGCGCTGGCCAAGGTCATCGGTGCCAACAGCAGCTCAGCCCTGCTTTTCCACGACCTCCCGACCGCCGAAGCGATTCTCGCCTCCCTGAGCAGCGAACCGGAAATCCGCCTCGCCCTGATATTCGACAAAAACCTGAAGCCCTATGCCCAGTACCGGGCCCTCGATCCGCCCGGCGCGAAAAAACCCGAATTACCCGTCACCCGGCAGCTGGTGATGGAGAGCGCCGAACAGGGCGAGGTTGCCCAGCTCTTCACCCTCCGCTCCCTGGAGGTGGCACTCCCCGTCCTGCTTGATGGCCAGCGACTGGGACTGGTCTATCTGCAATCCGACCTTAGCGCTCTGCGCACCTGGTTGCTACGATTCCTGCTCGGCTCCCTGCTGGTGATGGGGGTCGTGCTGGTGATCGCCTACCTCTTTTCCGCACGCCTGCAGGAAGTCATCTCGCGACCGATCCTGCAGCTCGCTTCGACCATGAAGGAAGTCTCGGCAACGGAGGATTTTTCGGTGCGGGCCGTCGCCACCACCCGGGACGAGGTTGGCACCCTGGTCACCGTCTTCAATGAGATGCTCGACCATATCGCCCGCCGCGACCAAACCCTTGCAACCTACCGCCAGGGGCTGGAAGTCCAGGTCGCCCAGCGCACCGAGGAACTGAGCAAAACCAACCGGCAGCTGCAACAAACAGTCACCGAGCTCGACCAGGCCCGCCATCTTGCCGAGGCGGCAAGTCAGGCCAAATCACGCTTTCTCGCCAACATGAGCCACGAAATCCGCACGCCGATGATCGGCGTCCTCGGCATGACCGAACAGTTGCTGCGCACTCCCCTGGACCAGAACCAGCTCATCATGGCACGCACTGTCCACAACTCGGGGGAGGCATTGCTGGCGGTCCTTAACGATATTCTCGATTTTTCCAAAATCGAAGCGGGCAAGCTGGAACTGGAGAATGTCCCCTTCAACCTGCAGTTGATCGTCGAGGATGTTCTCGGCCTGTTCGGGGAGAAGGCCTACAGCAAGGGGGTGGAACTCTTTGGCCGGGTTGATACCGCCTGCCCGGCGACCCTGATCGGTGATCCGGGCCGGATTCGCCAGATTCTCCTCAACCTGGTTGGCAATGCGGTCAAGTTTACCGAGCGGGGCGAGGTCGGCCTCCAGTTTGCGACCAGCCCCCTGGCTGCCGGTGGCGTTCTGGTACGCTGCACCGTCAAGGATACCGGCATCGGCATTGAGCCGGCGGCACTGCAAAGGCTCTTCGAGTCCTTTTCCCAGGGGGACAATTCGACCAGCAGACTCTACGGTGGCACCGGACTCGGTCTGGCCATCGTTCGGCAGCTGGTGACCATGATGGGGGGCCAAACGGAGGTGACCAGCACCTTTAACCAGGGCTCCAGTTTCAGCTTCTCCATCCCCTTCCGGCTGCCGGAGCCGGCGCCCCTCCCTGCGGGTCATTCCGAGGAGTTCGGAACGGTTCTGGTCTGGGATGACCATACCGGGACTCGCGAGCTTCTCTCCGAGGAGCTCACCCGGCTCGGGCTCACCGTGGTAGCGGTAGGTCATGCCGATGAAGTGGATCGCCTCCTTACGGAGGCCGCGGGACGCCCCCCTTTCCGTTTCGCCCTCCTCGATGCGCTGCTGTTGGAGCCCAATTCGCGGACGCTCGACGAGCTGCGCCTGTCGCCACTCTTTACCGGCACCCGGGAGATCCTTCTCGTCCCCCATGCCTACCCTGCCGGCACCCGGGGTCCCGACCTGGCCGGGCGGGATGATTTATTGTTCAAACCACTGCGGATGTCGATCCTGCCCCAGCTGCTGCTTCCCCCCACCCAGCTGGAGGAGAGCAAAGAACCGACTGCCCGGGATACCCGGGGCGAGGCCGGCACCGCCCGGCAGAAACCGGGCAGGATCCTGGTCGCCGAGGACAATCCGACCACCCAGCGACTGATCGGCCTAATTCTCGCCGGCTACACCCTTGAAATGGTCGCCAGTGGCCATGAGGCCGTGGCGTGCAGCGAAGCAGGGAGCTACGACCTGATCCTCATGGATTGCCAGATGCCGGGCATGGACGGTTTTACTGCAACCCGAGCGATACGCGACCGCGGCGACAGCACGCCAATCGTCGCCCTGACCGCCCACGCCCAGGCCGAAGATGCCGAGCGCTGCCGCGCCGAGGGAATGGACGACTACCTGAGCAAGCCCTTTAAACAGCAGCAATTACTCGACATGGTTGAAAAATGGCTAAGGACCTGAGGCGGGAGGAGGCGCCGATCGCGACAGCGCTGCGGCCACGGCGACGATCCGGTCCTATTTTTCTGCTCGGCCTCGGCAGCGGCCTCTATCTGGTGCTCGTGGCGATGCTCCTCTGGTCTCTCGCATTTCCGGCTAAGCCGGGAGTCGCACCACAAATCACCACCCTGCGCCAGTTAAATGCCACGCGCCCAGGGGTACTTCGCCTGGCCGTTGCCGGGGAGAACCTCTCCCCGGACACCCGCCTCTCCCTCGTCCGCGACAGCGGCGGGCAGCGGGCGGTACTCGCCAACCTGCCCACCTACGGCCTGGCCCGGGATCTCATCCTCGCCGGCGACTACGGCCTGGTCGCCAACAGCTATCGCGGCGTGCAAACCGTCTCATTCAAAGACCCCGAGCGGCCACGGATCATCGCCTCCCTGAATCTCCCCGGACGCGCCTGGGGCCTGAGCGCCTCCGGCACGACCCTGCTGGTCGCCGCCATGAACGCCGGGATTCACCTGGTCGACATCCAGGATCCGGCGAATCCAGAGCTGCTGGGAACGATCACCACCAGCAGCCCGGCCCTGCACGCCTGCGGCGAGAACAACCTTGTCTATGTCCTAACCACCGACAGGACGTTGCGGATTTATGACATCCGTGACCCGTCCAGCCCGGCTCTCCTCAGCCAGACGGCCCTCCCCAACATCCCCTGGCACGGAATCAAGGTGGGCCATCGATTCCTGATCAGCTGCGGCAAAAGCGGCCTGGTGGTGGTCGATATCGAGAACCCGCGGCATCCCCGCCTCGGCCAGCGTCTCGCCCTGCCCGGCGGCGCCTCCAGCATGACCACGGTCGGCACCCTTGGCTACGTGGCGGCGAGCAGCGGGGGCCTCCAGGTCATCGATCTGGCCCCCCCCGGCCGGATCCGGGTGCTGTCGTACCTCGCCAGCCCGGTACGTTCCTTCAAGGTCGAGGTCCGGGGGACGCAGGCCTACCTGGCGGCCGGCGAAAACGGTCTGCAAATCATTGATGTCGCCGACCCCCGCCGTCCCTTCCTGCGGCATGCCATCGACAGCCCCGGCAATGCGACCGCCGTGGCTCTTATCAACAAGGTAGCCTTGTTGGCATCCGGGGTTTCGGGCCTTGAGGTTATCGATCTTGACCAGCTGCCGGAGCTCACCCGCACCCCGTTACTGAAGTTCGATGAGCGGATCCGCCGGATCCGCGCGGGACAAGAGCTTGTCTTTCTTGCCGCCGGGGAAGCGGGGCTGGTGATTCTGGATAACGTTGTCGACACCCCCCCGCGTATCGTCGGAACCATCGACACCCCGGGTATTTGCCAGGACATGGCTATCAGCGGCAATCTCGTCTACCTGGCCGACGGCTCCGGTGGCATCCTGGTCATAGCGGTCGATGACCCGATTCATCCGCAACGGGTCGGTCAGGTCGCGAGCAGCGATCCGGTAACCTCCCTGGCCCTGGCCGGCGGGTTGCTGCTGGCAACGGAGACTTCCGGTGAATTCCAGGTCTATTCCCTGAGGAATCCGCAGCAGCCCCTTCTCCTTGGCCACCTGCTGTTGCCCGGCCCGGCCCGCGACATAACTTCCACCGGTACTCATGCCTACCTCGCCGTCGGCAAGGAAGGGCTGGTGGTGATCGATCTCTCCGACCCGCGATCGCCCCGACTTGCCGGGCAGTTGCAGTCGCCCTGGCCCCAGAGCGAGCTCCCCAACAGCAATGCCAACCAGGTCTTGCTGCACGGCTCGATGGCCTATATCGCGCATGGCAGCGCAGGCGTCAAGATAGTGGATGTCTCAGAACCGGCGAACCCGCGCCTGATCGGCCAGATTGAGAATCTGGGAGCGGCCTTTGCCTTGACCGCCCACGACGATCTGCTTTACGTCGCCGATCTGGAAAACGACGTCCATGCCTTTGATATTTCCAACCCCGCACGCCCCCTGGAAGTTGCTCTGCTGCCAACCCAGACCCGCATTCGGACCGTAGCGTTTACCGAGGGCCGGCTCCTTGCCGTCGGCAGCGGCTCCGGTATCAGTCTTCTGCCGGAACCGATTCTCGGTGAGCAGTGGGGGAAGACCAGGCAAGGGGAACGGGTGTTCGAAGTCCGCAAACCCGTGCAGGCCGGTGAATATACTGTGCGGCTTTTCAACGGCTGGGGATTCGACAAACGGGCGGGAATTGCTTTGATGAACGGAAAAGAATAAATCCAGGACCGGACCCCGGGTATTGGCCCAGCTCAGAAGGTGTATTCGACTCCGGCCCAGAACTGGCGGCCGAGTTCAAATTCGTCACTGGCATTGCCGAGATAGAAACGGCGATTGAAGACGTTGAGGATGTCGAGAGTCAATTTGAGCGCCTGCCCTTCCCAGGGGGAGCCCATCCAGGCCCACTGCCAGTCGAAGACTGTGGCGCTCGGCCGCTTTACCGCAGCGTAGCGGGGGTAATCGATGCCATCGACATTGATGACCTCGCCACTGGGGGCGAGGTCCCGGTAGCCGCTCCGGTAGCGGGTGACGTTGGTGAACTGGAACCCCTTGCCGAGGGCCACCGCATAGGTCAGGTTGAGCAGCCAGGAGCGGTTGTAGTTCTCGCGCGGCAGCTCATCGATATGCAGCAGGTCCCCTTCGTAGTAAACCAGGTCGCTGAAATCGGCGGCGACCAGGGTCTCGTCGTAATTCTCGTGGGTCGCCTTCGTCCGCTGCCAGGTCGCATTCAGATTCAGCTTCTGGCCGGTCCAGCGGCGCCCCCATTCAAGGCGGCCGCTCTCGTAGCGGCTGCGGCCATTGTTATTGAGGCGGGCATAGCGCTGGGCGCCCGGGTTGGCCGGGTCGAAAGGGTCGGTCTCGCGGGCGAACTCATCGTACCCATTGCGCCGCACATAGCGTAACTTGGCAACCCCACCACCGACGGCTTGATCGAGGCCGCCGACCACCTCGTCCTGGTAGGGGGTCTTGAGGGTGGAATAACTGGTCGCCTGGGCGGGGATCGTACTCGGCTTGAGCGTCCAGTCGCCGGGCGTGGTCCCGACCAGCACGCGGGTTTCGGTCACGGCCGCCGGGGTCACCTTACGCAGCTTGTAGGTCAGCAGGGTCTGGCCGTAATAGCGGTTCCAGCCACCGACCAGCACACTCTCGTTATGACCGAAGAGATCGAAGGCGATTCCGAACCGCGGCGCCAGGTCGGTGTTCTCCATGAAATCATCGTGGGAAAGCCGCAGCCCCGGGCGCAGATCGATCCGTTTGAAGTGCAGGCGGTCCTCCAGGTAGAGCGCCTGCTGACTGATGCGGGCGGTGCTGGTGCCGGCCACATAATAGTTGCGCCGGCTCAGCCATTGATCGCCATCGATACAGGCCGGGTCACCGGGGGTGCAGGTGACGGTGGCATCGACCTTGGGGGTCGCGTAGTTGTAGCTGGTCTCCTGCCGGGAGAACTTGGCGCTGGTCTGTGACAGCTCGAGGCCGGCATTGAGCTGCTGGCGCAGAGCCCCGACGCGGAAACTGCGCGAGAGCCAGTCCGCGCTGAACTCGACACTGCGCTGGGTTTTGCGAAGATCGCCAAATCCCCCTTCGCGGCTGGAAGAGATCCCGGCCAGGGTTCCCCAGTCGGTGATCGCCGTATTCGCCCAGTTGAAGAACTCGGGCGCGGCCTCCCGCGCGTTGACGCTGCGGCGCAGCGCCCCGTGCAGTTCGAGGCTGCCGTCCCCCTGCTTCAGCTCATAACCACCAGCCAGGGCCGAACCGCCACCGTAAATTTGAAAACCGCTGTTCCTGGTGTCCTTGATGAAAAAATTCCCCCGGTAGGGGTTGTGGATCAGGTCGAGGGTCAGCTTCGCCTGCGGAGCGGGCCGGTGCACCAGCTTCAGCAGATAGTTGTCGTTGCGCCGGCTCTGGTCCTCCTGGTGTCCCAGAAGCATCAGCGGGATCCGGGAGTAGAGGGTTTCCACGGCAAGAAGCAGCCCGGTCTCCGGGGCGAGGGGGATATCGATTTCGACCCCGACCTGATGCTTGCGAAAGTGAGGCTGCCGGGCCTCGCTGGTGGAATTCTCAAAAGCGTCCGCCTCCGAATCGGCAACGTGGAACTCGGTCCATTCATCGCGGGTCGTGCGGTAGGCAGTGGTCAGGCTGAAAACCGGTTTCGGATCGCGGATGGTGACATCGACCACCCCGCCGGCAAAGCCGCCAAAACGGGCCGGGATGTTGTTGTCGTAAACCGTCATGTCGCCGATCAGGCGCGAATTGAGAAAGATTTCCTGGGGATGGCCGGGGACATCATTCACCGCGCCGGGATTATCGGCGATCGGATCGAGCAGGCTGTTGTTGCCAAACCCGTCGATGCGGAAGTTGTTCTGATAGACCTTGCCACCGGAGATCGAGAGGAGAGCGGGGAGGATTTCGCCGGCCGTCTTGGAAGAGTTGGCCTGGTCGCTGGCCTGGACGCCGGGGAGGAGCGGCAACAGGTCGGTAATATTGCTGTCGCCGGCAGGTATTACGGTGATATCAACGGCCTTGATGGAGCTGCTGCCGCTGATCGCGTCCACCGGGGTCGCCACCACCTCCAGCAACGGCAGCACCGGCAAGTCTTCACCGACAGATGGCTCTGCCATTGGCAGCAGAGGATCGGCGGCCAAAACCTGAGTCGACGCTCCTCCCAACCACAGGGCCAGGCCGAGCATCGCCAGGGTAAAGGGAAAAAAGAGTCTGCCATTTGTGCTGCTGTTGCTTCGCATCTCACATCCTGGCTGGAATTATTTACTCCAAGAGCGGGGAATGGTGTAAAAAAACCCCGCCCAGAGGACGGGGCTTTAAAGGCGCCCCCAGAGGGGGCGTTGCCGGTGACCCCCAAAGAGGGTCACCGGAGCGTTGTTCCCACGTCCACAACAATTAGAATTCCTGATTAGGTCCAATTCTCAGCTCGGCGAAGCCAGGCCTCGGGCCGCTTGCCGATTGAGACACAGGCGAACAGCAGTCTTGGCAGCATGCTGCGCAGATCGAACCGCCGGTTGAACCGGTACTGAAACTCGGCCAGATAGCGATGCGCATATTTGTCGAAGTCAAACGCATGATACGTTCCGGCCATGGCCGTCTTAAGATTGCCCAGGATGGTGTTGATCCAGTGGAAGCAGCCCATGTCGGTACTTCTGCGTTGATCACCAACCACCTCTCGCTGATGGTAGCACCCAGTCTTGGTGACGGCGCGGAAGCAATTCAGGCCATCAGAAACGACCAGCGCCGTCGGTGCCAAGTGATTCTTGGCCCATTGATCAACGTCATGGCTGCTGA
This sequence comes from Desulfuromonas carbonis, assembly GCF_054658035.1. Lineage (NCBI taxonomy): Bacteria > Pseudomonadati > Thermodesulfobacteriota > Desulfuromonadia > Desulfuromonadales > Desulfuromonadaceae > Desulfuromonas > Desulfuromonas carbonis. The sequence continues at coordinate 314,258 of NZ_BAAHXR010000001.1, forward strand.
AGGTCGTCACCCGGCTAAAAACAGCTCGCAGCGGATGGCCCTCGTGACTGGTCTCCACTGCCGCAATGAAGGGAACTTTGTTCTCCGAACCGCGACCAACCTTACCGCCGGAGCGTTCCCCGCCCAAGTAGGCGTCGTCGATCTCGACCCGCTGGGCCAGAACCGTTGTCTCTTCGCGCTCGAACATCGCCTGCATGAGCTTGTGCTTGAGCCGCCAAGCCGCTTTGTAGCTCAAACCCAGCATTCGTCTCAACTCCAGCATCGACAGGCCGGACTTGCCTTGTGTCATGAAGTAGAGGGCCAGAAACCACTGGGTCAGCGGCAGATTGCTCCCATGGAAAATCGTTCCGGAGATCAGCGAGATCTGTTTGCGGCAGCGACAGCACTGGAAGATGTTCGACCGTCCTCGCCGAAACTGGACCGCGCGGCTTGCACCGCATGCTGGACAGACAAATCCTTGGGGCCAGCGCGAGTGCTCAAGGATCGCCTCGCATTGGGCCTCCGTACCATAGTCTTTGAGAAAATCAGCCAAGCTCAGCCCCGGTTGGAACTGGATACGATTGATGGCCATGGATGCTAACCTCCTTGTTATTCATGAGTTCCATGGCCAAACTCTATGCTCTCTGTGCGACAGAATGTGTCATAGCTGAGAATCAGACCTAATCAGGTTAGAATTTGAGTTGCTGTTGTTCCACTTTCTTCTCATGCTGCTCTTGATACCGCACGTAGCGCCTGATCATCTCGGCATCCAGGCCTACCGTGTCAACGCAGTAGCCGGGCGCCCAAAAATGATTGCCCCAGTAGCGTTTCTTCCGCAACTTGGGATGGTTCTTTAAAATACGTATCGCTGATCGGCCCTTCAGGCGCCCCATCAACTCCGAAATGGACACCTTGGGCGGCACCATGATGATCAGGTGAATATGGTCTTTCTGGACATTCAGCTCGACGACCTCGCAGTGACTCTGCTCGCTGAAGATCCGGATACACGCTCGAACTTCTTGCGCCAGTTCACCTTCCAATATCCGGAAGCGATACTTGGGCACCCAGACGATGTGATACTGGCAGTGCCAGATCGCATGTGTTAATTTTCGAAAACGGCTCATGGCTTTCCTTTCTGTTCAGGTCGTTGCGGGAACAACGCCTGAATATGGATTGCCATGAGCCCTTTTGGCAAAGCCAAAGGACTCTGACCCCGTCCAGAGGACGGGGGTTTCTACTTCACACTAAAAACATTTCACCGTAAACGGGCTGGATGCAACTCGTAAACCAACTGCCTTAAATCCCGAGAAAATCTGTAAAAGTTATTCTTCCAATTAAAAACTCTTGTATTTTAGTTAACATGCCCATGCACGACCGGCGTTACTGCCCGGCCGCTAAAGTCGGGACGACAGCCGCTGACGCAATTGGCAACTTTTCTTATCGCAAAAGTACCGGTCAAAGTGGGATAATCTCCCCATTTCACGGACCCGGTAGCCACGGCGCCGAAATCGGCCGGTTTGCAATCGGGGTTGAACAGACTTGGCGGGACATGGTTTGAACCTGCGGATACTGACAATCTGTATCGGGATATCCCTGGTCGCCCATGCGGCGCTGCTGACCCTCTCCTCCCCACCGCAGGACGCCGCGCCCAGACGTCCTGAAAGGGTCGAGGTTGGACTCATCTCCGCAGCGGCCAATAACCGCTTCAGTACCCCGCAGGCGGCGGAAGCAGGAGCGTCCCCAGCGCCAGCTCTCCCCCCCCAGCCCCCAAGACCTCACGCCCCTCCCCCGCAGAAACCGACCGTCCCGGTCCCGGTGCCGCCCGATTTCAAACCAGCGGTCGACTTGCCGCTGCCAAACCTCCCATCGCCCCCGCAACGGCCGCAGGCACCGACGCTGGATGGCGGGGAGGGAAAAGAGTACAAAACCGCGAGCAAGGCCGTACGCCCTGCCCCCATCCTGGAGCAGCGGCAGGGAACTAACAGCCCCAGCACCGCCACCGCACCGCAGGCCGCCAGCAACCCGCCACCGGCCTATCCGCGCCAGGCCCGGGAACAGGGCTGGGCCGGTTCGGTCTGGCTCCAGATCCGGATCGGCAGCAGCGGTGGAGTCGAAACAGTGCACCTTGAGCAGTCCTCGGGCTACCCGCTTCTCGACGAAGCCGCCATCGAAGCGGTGCGCAACTGGAAGTTCGAACCGGCGCGCCAGGCTGGACAGGCGATCGCGACGACGGTCCGGGTGCCGATCCGCTTCCGCCTCGATAACGACTGAGGGAGGGCACTTTTGGCGATCAGCGAAGACTGTTGCGTTCGGCGACCTGCTGGTTGAGGGTAAAGAAATCGTAGAGCCAGCCGATCCCGAAGAGGCCACAGGTCAGCAGATAGAGGAGCGCTGTCGGCCATTTCCCCAGATACATGCGGTGCACGCCGAAGAAGCCGAGGAAGGTGAGCAGCAACCAGGCGACACTGTAATCGATCACTCCCGGGACAAAGCGCAGATCGGCCTGGCGGTCCATGGCGGGGATCAGAAAGAGGTCGACCAGCCAGCCGATTCCGAGCAGACCGAGGGTAAAAAACCAGAGGGTGCCAGTGAACGGTTTGCCGTAATAGAAGCGATGGGCGCCGGTAAAGCCGAACAGCCAGAGGAGATAACCGATGGTCTTGCTGTGGGTGTCGCGGGGAAAAGAGCTCATTGGCCGGCTCCTGCGGACGGGGGGTGGATGAAGGACGACGGCGTTGAGAAGGTTCTCTGCGCGGCAATGACTCGCCGCCGGGTGATCGGCGACTGCGGTCGGCTGCCCTGGCATCTTCCCGAAGAGCTGGACCTCTTCCGCACCCTCACCTGGGGGCACAGCCTGATCATGGGCCGGAAAACCTTCGAAGCGATCGGCCGGCCGCTCCCCGGCCGCCGCAACGTCGTCCTCAGCCGCAGCCTGACGTCGACGCCGGGGGTCCTGGTCTGCCACCGCATGGAGGAAGCCGTGGCGCTTGCCGCAGAGGGAATGCGGCGCCTCTTTTTCATCGGCGGCGCCGACCTCTACCGCCAGGCCCTCTCCCGGGTCGATACCCTCCACATCTCCTGGGTCCGCGCCGACTATCCCGGCGATACCTATTTTCCCGACTTTGAGCGCGGCGTCTGGCAGGTGGTCCAGGTGACCGAGCATCGCCACTTTCGCCACGTCATCTACCGGCGCCGTCCCTGACCACGGCAGCTCACCCCGCGGATCAGAAGCCGTCGACGCGCCGGGTCTGGTTCTCGAAGCGGGTGAAGGCGCCGAGGAAGGTCAGATTGACGGTGCCGATCGGCCCGTTACGCTGCTTGCCGATGACGATCTCCGCATTCCGCTCATGCCCCTTGTCACAGGTCTTCTCCTTGCTCTTGCAGGCCTCGCAGTAGACCGCCTCGCGGTAGACGAACATGATGACGTCGGCGTCCTGTTCGATGGCGCCCGATTCACGCAGGTCGGCCATGATCGGGCGCTTGTCGGTACGGTTCTCGAGGGAGCGGTTGAGCTGGGAGAGGGCGATGACCGGAACGCTCAGCTCTTTGGCGAGGGCCTTGAGCGAGCGGGAGATTTCCGAAATCTCCTGCTGGCGGCTTTCCGCGTTGTGCCCGGTCATCAACTGCAGGTAGTCGACGACAATCATGCCGAGATTGCGCTCGGCCTTGAGCCGCCGCGCCTTGGCGCGCAGTTCGAGGACCGAGATCGCCGGGGTATCGTCGATATAGATCGGCGCCTCGGTCAGCAACCCGGCGCCGCTGGTCAGCTTGGGCCAGTCGGAATCCCCGAGATGCCCGGTGCGCAGGCGCGAGGCGTCGACCTTGGAGACCGAGCAGAGCAGACGCTGCACCAGCTGCTCCTTGCTCATCTCCAGCGAGAAGATGATCGTCGGCACCGGCTCGGCGGCATGGACCGCGGCATGCTCGATCATGTTCAGCGCAAAAGCGGTCTTCCCCATCGACGGCCGACCGGCGACAATAACGAGGTCTCCGGGCTGCAGACCGGCGGTCATGGTGTCGAGGTCGGTGAAGCCGGTCGGCACGCCGGTCACCGCCTCCTTGCGATCGTAGAGCTTCTCGATCGCCTTGAAAGTGTCCTTCATGATTTCGCGGGTGGAGAAGTAGGAGGGGCGGGTCTTCATCCCGGTGATCTCGAAGATCGACTTCTCCGCCCAGTCGAGGGTCTGTTCGACCTCGCCGCCATCGTAGCCGCGAGTGGCGATCTCGGTGGCGACATGGATCAGGTGGCGCCCGATCGCCTTCTCTTTGACCAGCCGACAGTAGTAGGCGATATTGGCGGCGGTCGGCACGTAATCGACCAGGGTGGCGAGGTAGGCGTTGCCGCCGATCTCATCGATCTCCCCCCGCTGCTGCAAAAGGGCGGTCAGGGTGACCAGGTCGGCCGGCTCACCCTTGTCACTGAGATCGATGATGGCGTTGAAAATTTTTCGGTGGGCTTCGCGGTAGAAGTCTTCAGGACGCAGGATCTCGAGGGCCTTGTTGAGGGCCTCGTTTTCCAGCAACACCCCGCCGAGGACCGACATCTCGGCTTCCAGGCTCTGTGGGGGGAGGCGATGGGCGCTCTCGGCCATGAACTGATCCTGGCAAACAGGTGAGCGACCGGGGCCTTGAGACCCCGGTCGCTGGGATAACGAAGATGGCGCGCTGCAGGGTGCCGGAACTACTCGGCGGCGACGACCGTGACCTTGATCTCGGCAACCACCCCGGCCGGGAGCTTGACCGGAACCTGGTAGCTGCCCAGGGCCTTGATCGGTTCATCGAGCTGGATCTTCTTGCGGTCGATCTCGATCCCGGCTTCAGCCAGTTTTGCCTCCAGTTCCATGCTGGTGACGGAACCGAAGAGCTTCCCTTCTTCACCGGCGCGGTGGGCCAGGACGCAGGAGACCTTCTCGATCCGCTGCTTGAGGACTTCCGATTCCTGGGTCACCTTCTCGAGTTTGCGGGCCATCTGCCGCTTCTGGTGCTCGAGTTCCTTGACGTTACGCAGGCTCGCCTCAACGGCGAGGCTGCGCGGCACCAGGTAGTTGCGGGCAAAACCCGGCTTCACCTTGACCATGTCCCCGATCTTGCCGAGGCCGTCTACATTTTCTGTCAGAATTACTTTCATCGATCTCCTCCGAAAAAAGCGCTAGGTCTTTTTAATTCGCGGTTTTCTGAAATCTGCCCACAGGTCGAATACGCCGATGCCGGTAACGATCAACGGCAGCGGATTGAGGACCGTAACCAGCAGGTAGCCAATCCCCCGAAAGAGGGGTGAAATCCCCTTGCGGACGAAAAAATAACTGACGACGGCCAGGCCCTGCAAGAAATAGACGGGCAACAGGACCGTCAGCAGGTTGAGAGCCACATCCTGGGGAATTCCCCTGGCAAAGGCGACCCCGAAGCCACCGGCAATCAGGGGCCAGATAAGCAGCTCGCTGGCGCGCCATTGACCGAACAGGGGCTCTGGGACCAGGTAGTTCCCCCGGGACAAGGCGGCGAGCAGGAACAGGGTCAGCATCTGTACCAGGCCGCTGACAACAGCGGCCAGAGCCGGGTAGGCGCGGAGCATGAAGGCCCCGGTTCCCTCGGCAAGCTTACGGAATTCGCCGAGTTGGTCCGCCGGCAGGTCGGCGCCCTGGTAAATGGCCAGCGCCTTGTCGAGTTCGGAACTGACGTACCCCTCAACCAGCCCGTGCAGGGTCGTCCCACTCCAGGCCGCATAACCGGCCAGGGCCAGGGCGCTGGCGGCGACCGTCACCAGCACGGTCAGGGCCACCGCCCGGTCCCAGCCGATTCCGCGCCGCAACAGGGTGGGCAACAGCAGCGAACCGATTCCAAACTGCAGCAGGTAACTGCCAAGCGTCGTCGGATCGCCTCCCCACCAGAGCCCGAGTCCGACCAGGACGACGGCAACACAACCGGCGGCAGGGCCGCAGCGCATCACCAGGTAGGCGACCGGCAGGGAGAGGAGCAGGTTGAGAAAGAGGCCTGCAGGTCCTGCGGTACCGGCAGCAATCATCAGCAGCAAGGTGACAATCGCGGCTGCGACCAGGTATAGCAGGCGTTGACCGGGGTTCATGACTTCGCCGTTAACAAATCCGGCTAGTCGATGGAATGACCGGCGGTGAAAGGAAGCAGGGCAATGTTGCGGGCCCGCTTGATCGCCTCGGTCACCTTGCGCTGATGCTCGGCGCAGTTGCCGGAGATCCGCCGCGGCACGATCTTGCCCCGTTCGGAAACAAAATAGCGCAGGGTACGGGTTTCCTTGTAATCGATCTTGAGCGTCTTGTCACCACAGAAGCGGCAGCCCTTGCGGCGGGAGAAACGCCGCCGCGGGGCAGCGCCGGAACGGGCGGGACGAGTCGGTGCAGCCATATGTCAATCCTCCGTAAACTGGTTGTCGGTCAGGGTTACTCAGCGGCCTCGTCAGACGTCGCATCGGCGTCTTCAGCAGCCGGTGCCGGCGCTTCGGCCACCGGAGCGGCTTCGATCTGCAGACCGTTCTCCAGGTAGACGGTCTGGAACTTGATGATCGCATCATCAATACGCATGCGGCGCTCGAGCTCGGCGACCACCTTGGGACCGGCTTCGTAGGCGACCAGGACGTAGCTGCCGCGGGTCTGCTTTTTCACCGGATAGGCGAGCTTGCGGGTCCCCCACTCATCGGCCTTGAGAATCTCGGCCCCCTGATCGGTGAGAATCCCCTTGAACTTGTCGACGGCAGCGGTGTAGGCCTCGCCGGCGACGTCCGGGTGGACAATGAAAATCGTTTCGTAGGTACGCATCAATAAACCTCCTCACGGGTTGTGAGCCCCGGCACCGGCCGGAGCAAGGAGAGCGGGCGGAGAATCGCCCGGTCAAAAGGGAACCTGATTAGGTCCAATTCTCAGCTCGGCGAAGCCAGGCCTCGGGCCGCTTGCCGATTGAGACACAGGCGAACAGCAGTCTTGGCAGCATGCTGCGCAGATCGAACCGCCGGTTGAACCGGTACTGAAACTCGGCCAGATAGCGATGCGCATATTTGTCGAAGTCAAACGCATGATACGTTCCGGCCATGGCCGTCTTAAGATTGCCCAGGATGGTGTTGATCCAGTGGAAGCAGCCCATGTCGGTACTTCTGCGTTGATCACCAACCACCTCTCGCTGATGGTAGCACCCAGTCTTGGTGACGGCGCGGAAGCAATTCAGGCCATCAGAAACGACCAGCGCCGTCGGTGCCAAGTGATTCTTGGCCCATTGATCAACGTCATGGCTGCTGAAGGTCGTCACCCGGCTAAAAACAGCTCGCAGCGGATGGCCCTCGTGACTGGTCTCCACTGCCGCAATGAAGGGAACTTTGTTCTCCGAACCGCGACCAACCTTACCGCCGGAGCGTTCCCCGCCCAAGTAGGCGTCGTCGATCTCGACCCGCTGGGCCAGAACCGTTGTCTCTTCGCGCTCGAACATCGCCTGCATGAGCTTGTGCTTGAGCCGCCAAGCCGCTTTGTAGCTCAAACCCAGCATTCGTCTCAACTCCAGCATCGACAGGCCGGACTTGCCTTGTGTCATGAAGTAGAGGGCCAGAAACCACTGGGTCAGCGGCAGATTGCTCCCATGGAAAATCGTTCCGGAGATCAGCGAGATCTGTTTGCGGCAGCGACAGCACTGGAAGATGTTCGACCGTCCTCGCCGAAACTGGACCGCGCGGCTTGCACCGCATGCTGGACAGACAAATCCTTGGGGCCAGCGCGAGTGCTCAAGGATCGCCTCGCATTGGGCCTCCGTACCATAGTCTTTGAGAAAATCAGCCAAGCTCAGCCCCGGTTGGAACTGGATACGATTGATGGCCATGGATGCTAACCTCCTTGTTATTCATGAGTTCCATGGCCAAACTCTATGCTCCCTGTGCGACAGAATGTGTCATAGCTGAGAATCAGACCTAATCAGGAAAGGGAATGCTGTTGTTACCACACTTTTTTCATTTATTCAATGACTTTCCTTCTCACACGTTGAAGCGAAAGTGCATGACGTCGCCATCCTTGACCACGTAATCCTTCCCCTCCAGCCGCATCAAGCCCTTCTCCTTGGCGCCCGCCTCCCCGCCGGCGCGGAGAAAATCGTCATAGGCGATGACTTCGGCACGGATAAAGCCTTTTTCGAAATCGGTATGAATCACGCCTGCCGCCTGCGGCGCCCGGGCGCCATCGGGGATGGTCCAGGCGCGGACCTCCTTGACCCCGGCGGTGAAATAGGTAATCAGGCCGAGGAGCTTGTAGCCGGCATGGATCATCCGGTCGAGCCCCGGTTCGGCGACCCCGAGTTCGTGAAGGAATTCCGCCTTCTCCTCTTCCGGAAGTTCGGCGATCTCGGCCTCGATCTTGCCGCAGATCACCACCAGCTCGGCCCCTTCCCGGGCGGCATGCTCACGCAACCGCGCCACGTAAGGGTGGTCGCCGGCGAGGTCGTCCTCGGCGACGTTGGCGACATAGAGAACCGGGCGGGCCGTGATCAGCTGCAGATCGCGCAGCACCAGGCGCTCATCGCTGTCGAGAGGGGTGGTCCGGGCCGGCCGGCCGGCATTGAGGACTTCCCGCACCTTGACCAGCACCGCCAGCTCGGCCTGCAGCTTCTTGTCTCCGCTCTTGGCCTGCTTTTCGGTGCGGGCGATCCGTTTTTCGACGGTCTCCAGGTCGGAGAGGTTGAGCTCGGTCTGGATCACCTCGGCATCCCGCAACGGGTCGACGCTGCCATCGACGTGGACGACGTTCTCGTCGTCAAAACAGCGCACGATATGGGCAATCGCCTCGACCTGGCGGATATGGCCGAGGAACTGGTTGCCGAGCCCCTCCCCCTTGCTGGCTCCCTTGACCAGGCCGGCAATGTCGACAAACTCCATGCTCGTCGGCAGAATCCGCTGCGGCTTGACGATCTTCGCCAGCGCATCGAGGCGCCGGTCGGGCACCGCCACGACGCCGACGTTCGGCTCGATGGTGCAAAAGGGGTAATTGGCCGATTCCGCACCGGCGCTGGTGATGGCGTTGAAGATGGTCGACTTGCCGACGTTGGGCAGGCCGACGATACCGCATTTGAATCCCATGGGAAGACCGTGATCCGTCTGGAGTGAGGGGGAACCCGCCCCCCTGTGCCGAGTGGGCTGGAGGCCAGAACATCGATAGCCGGGGCAAGCCCCGGCTATCGATGTCACAGCATTAGCTGCTGCCGATCAGACCAGCAGCGGCGCGATAACCAGGGAGACGACGCTCATCAGCTTGATGAGGATGTTCATCGCCGGGCCCGAAGTGTCCTTGAAGGGGTCGCCGACGGTATCTCCGACCACGGCCGCCTTGTGGGCCTCGCCCCCCTTCTTCTCGCCGGCCAGTTCGCCCTTCTCGATATATTTCTTGGCGTTGTCCCAGGCGCCGCCACCGTTGGACATCATCAGCGCCAGCAGCACGCCGGCCAGGGTCGCACCGGCGAGCATGCCGCCGAGGGCTTCTTTCTGCAGCAGGAAGCCGACCAGCACCGGCGCGATGACCGCGACCATGCCAGGCAGGACCATTTCGCGCAGCGCGGCGCGGGCCGAAATGTCGACACATTTTTCCGGCTCCGGCTTGACCCCTTCCTTCCCTTCGAGCAGGCCCGGGATTTCCCGGAACTGGCGACGGATTTCATCGACCATCTTGCCGGCGGCACGACCGACGCTGGTCATGGTCAAAGCGCCGATGAAGAACGGCAGGGCGCCGCCGATGAAGAGGCCGATGACGACGCGGGGGTTGATGAGGTTGATGGTCTCCAGCTTGACCGCCGTTGCATAGGCCGAAAAGAGCGCCAGGGCGGTGAGGGCGGCGGAACCGATGGCGAAACCCTTGCCGACAGCGGCGGTGGTGTTGCCGATGGCGTCGAGGCCGTCGGTGATCTTGCGGACTTCCGGTCCGAGACCGGCCATCTCCGAGATCCCGCCGGCGTTGTCGGCGATCGGCCCGTAGGCATCGACGGTCATGGTGACGCCAACGGTGGCGAGCATGCCGACCGCAGCGATACCGATGCCGTAGAGACCGGCGAAGTGGTTGGCGACGAAGATACCGACGCAGATAATCAGGATCGGACCGGCGGTGCTTTCAAGACCGACCGCGAGACCGTGGATGATGTTGGTCGCCGGCCCGGTCTTGCTCGCCTCGGCAATGCGGGAGACCGGGGCGGCGGCGGTGTAATACTCGGTCACCAGGCCAATGGCGATGCCGGCCAGGGTACCGGCGAGGACCGCCCAGAAGACCCCGTTGCTGATGTGCATGGCGCGGGTGATGAAGAAGGTCGCGACCAGGAAGAGGCCGGCGGCAACGAAGGTGGTGTAGCGCAGGGCGGCCGCCGGATCGATCCCCTTGAGAAACTTCATCGAACCGACGCCGATCAGGGAGAAGATCAGACCGGCCATGGCCAGCACCAGCGGCAGCAGCATGGCGTTGGCCTGGGTCAGCTTGAACAGGTCGGAGCCGACCTCGACCGGAGCTCCGGCGAGGGTGCTCATCAGGCCGGCGCCGGCGGTAGCGCCGATGGCGATAGTGGCGATGATCGAACCGACGTAGGACTCGAAGATATCGGCGCCCATGCCGGCGGTGTCGCCGACGCAGTCACCGACGTTGTCGGCGATGACGCCGGGGTTGCGGGGATCGTCCTCGGGGATTCCGGCCTCGACCTTGCCGACGAGGTCGGCGCCGACGTCCGCGGCCTTGGTATAGATGCCGCCACCGACGCGGGCGAAGAGGGCGATGGAGGAGGCGCCCATGGCGAAGCCGTTGATGTACTGGGCAGTGGCCGGATCACCACCGAAAACGATATAGGCGATACCGACGCCGATCAGGCCCATGGAGGCGACCGCCAGGCCCATGACCGCGCCGCCGTTGAAAGCAACCATCAGGGCCGAACCCTGGCCGGAGGTCCGCGCCGCCTCGGCGGTGCGGACATTGGCGCGGGTCGCGGCCTTCATGCCGATGAAACCGCAGAGCATCGAGCAGAGCGCGCCGCCGACGAAGGCGATCGCGGTCTGGAAGCCCATCGCCAGCAGGATGAGGAAGAAGACCAGGACGATGAACCCGGCCAGCACGGTGTACTCGCGGCGTAAAAACGCCATGGCACCGGCATGAATCGCCTCGGAAATTTCCTTCATCTTGTCGTTGCCGATCGGCTGGGCCTTGATCACCGTGTAGATCACCAGCGCGATGGCAAAGCCGATCACCCCCAGGATTGGTGCAAACATCTGCAGTTCCATGGTCAGTTCCTTCCCTCTCTGTTCCGTCTCGGTTTGAATTAGTCCGGGCTGGCAAAAGCCCGGTTATTGAATTCGTTCATGGCCGCCGCCGCTCCGCGGACCAGCAGCGTTTCCAGAGCTGCGACTCCCGCCGCCAGCACCTGGTCGAGCTCACCCCGCTCCCGGGCGGAAAAGGGGTTGAGTACGTAGCCGGCGACATCCCCGCCCTGCGGCGGCCGGCCGACGCCGATGCGCAGGCGCAAAAACTCGCCACTGCCAAGATTGCCGCAGATCGAGCGCAGCCCGTTGTGACCGCCATGCCCGCCACCGGCCTTGATACGCAAGGCGCCAAAGGGGAGATCGATCTCGTCGTGGACCACAATCAAATCCCCCGGTTCGACGCCGAGGGATTTGCATGCCGAGCCGACGCTGGCACCGCTGAGATTCATGAAGGTCAGGGGGAGCAGCAGGGTCGCTTCAATCCCGGCGATCCGGCCGGTGCCATACACTCCCTGGTGCCCCTTCTTTTTCAGGGCCAAGCCGTGGGCGGCAGCGAGCCGCTGGACGACCATGAAACCGACATTGTGACGCGTCGCCGCGTAGCGTTCCCCAGGATTACCGAGGCCGGCGACCAGCATCATCGGTGACGACTCACTCCGCCGCGACTTCCTCGGCACCCTCCGTCACTTCTTCGGCCTCTTCCTTGTGACCAGTGACGGTGATTACCGTGAAGTTGACTTCGTGGGGGATTTCGACCCCCGCCGGCACCACCAGGTCGGCGACATGCAGCACGTCGCCGATGGCGAGATGGGCCACATCGACATCGATGGAAGCCGGAATCGCGGTCGGCAGACAGACCACCTCGAGCTCATGCCGGATCACCTGCAGGTTGCCACCGGCTTTTTCCCCGGCGGATTTGCCGATCGGGTGGACCGGTACCATGACGTGAACCTTCTTGGTCAGGTCGATGACCTGGAAGTCGGCATGCTGCGCTTCGCGGCGAATGGCGCTGACCTGGAGATCCTTGAGGATCACCACGCGGCCATTGAAGGGGCCCTCCCCGGACAGGGTGATCAGCGTGTTCCAGCCTGCCTCGGTGGCAATCGCCTGCTTCAGGGCTTTCGGTTCGACGTTGACGGCGCAGGGCTCCAGCCCCTTGCCATAAACAACGGCCGGGACCAGCCCCTGGCGGCGGGCAGCGCGCGCCCCGCCCTTGCCGAGATCGGCGCGCAGGGTGACGTTGAGATTCGATTGGGCCATAGCTATCCTCCATTCAACTTGCGACCGGCGTTCCGGTCGGCGATCGGTGTTTGAAAATCCAGGTGACCTTATCGGTCGCTAAACAAAGAGCGAGCTGACCGACTCGTCGCTATTGATGCGCTTGATCGCCTCGGCCAGCAGGCCGGCAACCGACAAAGAGCGCAGCTTGGGGCAGATCGCGATCTTCTCCGTGGTCGGGATGGTGTTGGTGATCACCACCTCCCGCAGACAGCTCTCGTTGATCCGCTCCAGCGCCGGCCCCGACAGGACCGCGTGGGTTGCACAGGCGAAAACCTCCTTCGCCCCCTTCTCCTTGAGGGCCTTGGCCGCCTGGCAGAGGGTTCCGGCCGTGTCGATCATATCATCGACGATCAGGCAGACCTCCCCTTCGACATCCCCGATGATATGCATGACCTCGGAAACGTTGGGCCCGCTGCGTCGTTTGTCGATGATCGCCAGACCGGCGTCGAGGCGCTTGGCAAAAGCCCGCGCCCGTTCGGTACCGCCGGCATCGGGGGAGACAACAACCAGGCGGCTGCTGTTGTTCTCCTTGATGTCGGCAAGCATGACCGGAGCGGCATAGAGGTGATCGACCGGGATATTGAAAAAGCCCTGGATCTGGCCGGCGTGGAGATCCATGGTCAGCACACGGTCAGTGCCGGCCGTAGCGATCAGGTCGGCGACCAGTTTACTGGTAATCGGAGTTCGTGGCGCCACCTTGCGGTCCTGGCGCGCATAACCGAAATAAGGCATGACTGCAGTGATGCGCGCCGCCGAGGCACGCTTCAGCGCGTCCACCATGACCAGCAGCTCCATCAGGTTGTTGTTGGAGGGCTCGCAGGTCGACTGGATCACATAGACGTCACGGCCGCGAACGTTTTCGCCGATCTCGACCATGATTTCGCCATCGGAAAAGTTGCGCACCTTGGCCTTGGCCAGGGGCACCCCCAGACAGGCGCAAATCTCGCTGGCCAGCGGGACGTTCGAATTACCCGAAAAAATCCTGATCTTTTCCACCACGTCTCCTGGTCTGTTTCACACGAAAAACCAGTAGGCCATGGAACACCCATGACCTAACCGGAAGGGGGGCGGTTCTGGAGTTTGCTGAATCTTAATTGCAGACGGCCGGAAGTCAGCGTTACGAAGAGGCCGCCCGGCGTGAATGGCTGGGGCGCCAGGATTCGAACCTGGGAATGCCGGAATCAAAATCCGGTGCCTTACCGCTTGGCGACGCCCCAAATAAACCTGCCTGCTAAACTTGCGCCGGCCCGTCCGCCAACGGCTCCACCAGGAAGACCCGCCACCCCGGTGTCGCCTGCAGAATTTCCTTGGCCCGTCGGGCCGCAGTCGGGTCGGTAAAAAGGCCGAACAGGGTCGGGCCGCTACCGCTCATCAGGGCGCCATCGGCACCGAGCCCGACCAGCTGCGCCTTGATGGTGGCCAGCTCCGGATAGCGCCCAACGGTGACCTGCTCCAGATCGTTGTGCAGCAGACGCACCAGTTCTGCCGGCGTCTTGGGAAACTTGCGCAGTTTAGCCACATCGCCAGGACGTGTCAACCCCAAATTTCCGTAGACCCAGGCCGTAGAAACCGCGATTCTGGGGTTGACCAGCAGGTAGGAAACCGGCGGCAACCCCGGGGTCGGCTCCAGGAGGTCGCCGACCCCCTCGGCCCAGGCCTGGCGTTCCAGTACAAAGAACGGCACGTCCGCACCGAGCTGACGCCCCAACACCCGTAGCGCTTCGTTCGAAACGCCAAGACCGAGCATCCGGTTAAGCCCGAGCAGCACGGCGGCCGCGTCGGAAGAACCGCCGCCAAGTCCCGCAGCGACCGGGATCTGCTTGTCGATGGCAATCGTCACTCGCCCCTTTAATCCGACATGGCTGAGCAAGAGCCGCGCGGCACGGGCGGCAAGGTTCTCCTCCCCCGCAGCCAGGGGAACCCCGACGCAGTCGACGGCGAGATCCGGGGCGGGAGCGACCGCGATCTCCACGCGGTCGAAGAGGGTGATGCGCTGCATCAGCATCAACAGGTCGTGGTAGCCGTCCGCACGCTTGCCGAGAACATGGAGACAGAGGTTGACTTTGGCCGGAGCCAGAAAGGTTTGCCGCATTGAATTCTCCTGAAGTGCACAACCGCCACCAGCGGTCATCTTCAAAAACCCCATCCAGATTGTCAAGCAGTTAACACATCTCCAGGAATGAACTACCCCGCAGCAAGCTACGGGGTATCAACAGCCTACACCCTTAGTAAAAATCGCCCAGCAAGCTGCGGGGAATTGAACCCAACTTTTGATTAAAAGGGGGCAACGGCGAGACAAGGCGGCCGCTGGCCAATTTTGGCCAGATTGGGCCGATTTCCACCCTTCCTCATCCCGGAGACCACCCCGGGTCGCAACCGGAACAGACCGACATCGTTTACTTTTTCAATGCACCCCCAGAGGATGAAAAGGTTTTTTACCCCTGGCATCCTCTTTGCGTATAGCACCCCCCGCCAGGCACTTTAGAATGGCGTTCCATTTTGCGCGGAATACAGCAGCGTCCGATCCGGCCCTGATGCCAAAGGCCTGAAAAAAGGAAACTAACCCACGAAAGTCGGCAGAACATCATATCGAGTCCGGCGCCCCCCTAATTCTAGAATGGGAAGCAAATCATGTTTGAAAAACTTGACCGCTACCTGGAGATCTTCAGCACACTGGTGATGACCGTCACCATGTCGGCGGCCACCCTGGTGGCATTCGTCAACGTGGTGCTGCGTTACTGCTTCAACATGTCCCTGACCTGGGCCGGAGAGGCGACCTCCTACCTCTTTATCTGGTCGGCCCTGTTCGGCGCCGCCTACGGCTTCAAGATCGGCATGCATCTCGGCGTCACCATCCTGATCCAGGCCTTGCCGCCACGCGTGGCCAAGTGGGTCCTCTCCTGCAGCCTGACCATCGTCCTCGGCTACCTGATCTGCCTGATCTTCTGGGGCTACGACTTCGTTGTCTTCAACCACATGATGGGAATGACCTCGGTCGACCTCGAGATCTCCTACTGGATTATCTACATCTGCGTACCGATTGCGATGTCGATCGCCTCCTACCAGGTCCTGCTCAAGCTGATCAAGACCCTGCGGGTCCCGGGCGATCAATTCAGCTATGACATGGTCATGAAGGAGCATTAACCGCTATGGCAACCTTACTTCTCTTTGTCCTCCTCTTCAGCCTGCTCCTGATCGGCGTACCGATCGCGGTCGCCCTCGGCCTGTCCACGACGGCGGTGATTCTCCTCTTCACTGACCAGCCGACGCTGGTCATCGCCCAGCAGATGTTTACCTCGCTCGACAAATTCGCGCTGATGGCGATCCCGCTCTTCGTTCTCGCCGGCAACTTCCTCTCCCAGGGCGGGGCGGCGAAGCGCATCATCCGCTTTGCCCGCTCCCTGGTCGGGCATCTCCCCGGCGGCCTGCCGATGTCGGCGATCTTTGCCTGCATCATCTTTGCGGCAGTCAGCGGCTCCTCGCCGGCCACCGTGGCGGCGATCGGTTCGATCATGATGGGCGCCATCAAGGACGACGGTTACGGCAGCGCCTTTTCCGTCGGCTCCATCGTCTGCTCCGGCTCGCTCGGCATCCTCATTCCACCGTCCATCGTCCTGATCGTCTACGGTGTCACCGTCGACCAGTCGATCGGCCGCCTCTTCATGGCCGGAGTGGTCCCCGGCATTTTTCTCGGCGGCGGCCTGATGCTGGTCACCTACCTTGCGGCGCGGCGCGCCGGCTTCAAGAAGACCGAACGCGCCTCCGGCAAGGAGATCTGGGTCTCCTTCAAGGACGCCTCCTGGGGCCTCGCGGTGGTGGTCATCATCATCGGCGGCATCTACGGCGGGCTCTTCACCCCGACCGAGGCGGCCGCGGTCTCGGCCGTCTACGGTTTCTTCGTCGTCAAGTTCATCTACCGGGATCTCTCCTGGAAGCAGATTCCCGAGGTGATCAAGGCTTCCGCCTCGACGGCGGCGATGATCATGTTCATCATCGCCAACGCCATGGTCTTTGCCTACCTGCTCACCATCCAGCAGATCCCCCAGGAGCTGGCGGCCTGGATCATCGGCATGAACCTGAGCAAATACATGTTCCTGGTCTTCGTCAACCTGCTGCTCCTGCTCGCCGGCAACTTCATGGAGCCGTCGAGCCTGATCATGATCATCGCCCCGCTCATCTTCCCGGTGGCGATGCAGCTCGGCATCGACCCGATCCATCTCGGTGTCATCGTTACCGTCAACATGGAGATCGGCATGCTCACGCCGCCGGTCGGGCTCAACCTCTTTGTTGCCAGCGGCATTTCGGGCCTGAGTCTGGGCGAAGTGGTCAAGGCTTCGCTCCCCTGGTTCTTCGTGTTGCTGGTCGGCCTGCTGATATTGACCTATATCCCGGCCATCTCCCTCTGGCTGCCGAACCTGATGTACGGCGGCTGATCGCGAAGTTATTCAATCGCACCAAGAACGGGCTACTGGCCCCAGATTCGCCATTGGTACGCGATCTGGCCAGCCCCCCCAACCCTTAGGAGGAAAAAGTCTATGCGTAAGTTTGGAATCCTTGCCGGCCTGCTGGTTCTCCTGCTGGCCGCCGCCCCGGCCTTCGCCGGCCCCATCACCATCAAGTTCAGTCACGTAGTCGCTGTCGACACCCCCAAAGGGCAGGCGGCCGAGTACTTCAAGAAGTTGGTCGAGGAGCGCTCCAACGGCGAGATCAAGGTCGAAGTCTATCCCAACTCGTCGCTCTTCGACGACAAGGATATCATGACCCCGCTGATGACCAACGCCGTGCAGATGGCGGCGCCGAGCTTCTCCAAGTTCACCTCCTTCGCCCCCAACCTGCAGCTGGTCGACCTGCCCTTCCTCTTCAACGACGCCGACCATCTGCACAAGGTTCTTGCCGGCGAAGTCGGCCAGAAAATTCTGGATACCGTCGGCAAAAAAGGGCTGGTCGGCCTCTCCTTCTGGGACAGCGGTTTCAAACAGCTCTCCGCCAACAAACCGCTCCTCATGCCAGCCGACGCGGCCGGGCTGAAATTCCGTATCATGTCCTCCAAGGTCCTCGAAGCCCAGTTCAAGGCGGTCAACGCCAACCCCCAGGTCCTCCCCTTCTCCGAGGTCTACAGCGCCCTGCAGCAGGGGGTCGTCGATGCCTGCGAAAATCCGCTGTCCAACTTCTACACCAAGAAGTTCTACGAGGTGCAGTCCGATCTCACCATGTCGAACCATGGCTACCTCGGCTACCTGGTGGTGACCAACAAGATCTTCTGGAGCAAACTCAACGACCAGCAGAAGACTCTGATCACCCAGGCGATGAAGGAAGCGACCCAGTACGGCAACGACCTCGCCCTGAAGATGGACCTCGATTATCTGGCCAAAGTCAAGGAATCGGGCAAGACCACCGTTCACGAGCTCACCCCGGCCCAGCGCAAAGCGTGGCAGGAGGCGATGATGGCCATCTACCCCGAGTTCTACGACGTCATCGGCAAAGACCTGATCGACGCCGCCCTCGCGGCCGGCAAATAAGGCTAGCGAGCAGTTGACAAAGGGGAGGCCTTTGCGCCTCCCCTTTCTTTTAGCGGCAGGGGATGCCCTCCCGCCCGTCCGGTGCTAAACTTCAGCCAAAGCCGCTCTTCCGCAGAAGGAGCCATGCCATGCTGCCCAACTATACGGACATCCTCGTTGCCACTGACCTGAGCCCGAACTCTCTCCAGGCCTTCAAGCACGCCGTGATGATGGCGCGGCGCAACAAGGCAAGCATTCACCTCCTCCACGTCGTCCCCGAAATCGACGCCTCGATGCGCGCCTACATTTCGGCGATGATGGTCAAGGGGAGCCTCGACCGCTTCGATGCCGAACACGAAACCGAAGCGCGCGCGGAGATCGCCCGCCGCCTGAAGCAGTTTGCTGCCGACGAACTCGCCGATCATCCCGAAGATCTGGAGCGGGTGACCTCGGTCGATGTCTGCCACGGCGACCCGGTCACCAATATCCTGCTGACGGCCGACCGTCTCAATGTCGACGTCATCGTCATGGGGACCCACGGCAAGGGGGCCATGGAGTACACCTTTCTCGGCAGCGTTGCGGAAAAGGTTCTCCGGAAAACCCGGCGTCCGGTCTTCATAATTCCGATCCCCTGATCGCCCGATCGCACTTCGCTCCTCCCCTCCCCGGACGCTTCCCTTTCCAGGGGTGTCGTCCGACCGGATGGGCGCAACCGCCCCGGGGTTGGCCTGCTTGCCTGGCGGATTTTTTCTGATATAAATAGAACGTCGTTCTTTCTATAGTCCGCCAACCATCCCAAGGAAGAAGAAAAGGAGAAGTGAAGATGAAAAGTATGCGGTTTATAACACTTTCTGGCTGTCTTATGCTGGCCCTCGCCCTGGTTCTGGCCCCAACTCCAGGCCAGGCGGCCAAGACCCGCCTGGCATTCTCCGGCGGTCCGGAAGGGGGAACCTTTCAGTATTTTTCCAACGGCATCGCTTCACGCCTCTCCAAGGACATGCCGACAGTTGAAGTCTCGAACATGGCCTCGGCCGGATCGGTGGAAAATCTGCGCCGCGTCGATTCCGGAGAAGCCGACTTTGGCATCTCCTATTCGGGGGACCTCTACCTGGCCCGCAACGGCAAGCTCCCCCAGGACGCGAAGAAGTACGTGAACGTCCAGGCCATCTCCTATCTTTACGGCGCTCCGGCCCACCTCATTGTCCTCGACGGAAGCGGCATCAACGCGGTGGCTGACCTGGCAGGGAAAAAGGTCGGCGTCGGTGGCGCCGGTTCCGGAGCCGCCGCCAGCGCCCAGCGCTATTTCAGCGCCCTCGGGCTCTGGGACAAGATGCAGCCCCAGTTCATCGGCTACAACGATGCCGTCTCCGCCATGGGCGACAAACTGCTCGACGCGGTCTGGGTCTTTGCCGGCTTCCCCAACTCCTCGGTCATCCAGGCCGCGGCAAGCAACAAAATCAAGATTCTCGACACCTATGAGGCTGGCGTCAAAGGTGGCTTCTTCGACGAATACCCCTTCTATGCCGAGATTACCATTCCGGCCGGCACCTACAGCGGCGTCGACTATCCGGTAAAAACTTTCCAGGACAGCGCCCTCTGGGTCTCCGGCAAGCATGTCGGTACCGCCCTGGTCCGTGATTCCCTTGCGGATATCTACTCACCGGAAGGGCTTGCCTACATGGTAAAAGTCAAGAGTACCGCCAAGGAAATGAGCGTTGCGGGGGGACTCAAAGGGATCGTCACCCCGATCCACGAAGGGGCCGAGAAGTTCTGGACCGAACAGGGCTTGACAGTCAGCGCCGCCCAGAAAGCGCGGTAAGCAGAGTCCGGCCTTGAATGACTGTAGAAGCGGGGTCCAGCCGGACCCCGCTTCTACATATCCCGCCAGCCCGCCTATCCAGCCAGGAGCGCCGAAATACGTGATGAGCGAAGACCTCAGCGAAGAAATCAAGGACCTCTCCGCCGCAGAGAAGGCCAAGCTCAAGAAGCTGATGGAAAAGGAGGCCCGGTCCTTTCGGGTTCCGACCGGCTTCTGGAAGTGGCTGGTCGCAATTCTCGGCGCCGTCATGGTTCTCTTCTATTTCTACTCGGCCGGCCTTCGGGCCGTCGCCACCCAGTACCACCGCGGGGTTTACGTCTTTGTCACCTACGTGCTGGTCTTCCTGCTCTACCCGGCCGGCAAAGTGCGCATCCGCCTCCTGCTCGGACTCGCCCTCGGCGCCATAATCTCCGGCAGCATCGCCGCCCTCCTCTTTTTTCCCGACGTGGCGACCTTTCACGCCACGCTGATGGGCTTCGGCGAGCGCTGGAGCAGCCAGGGGGTGGTGGCCGCGTTCAGCGACGGCGGGGCGGTGATCGGCCTGGGGCTGGCCACCCTCGCCATCACGGCAGCGCTGTTGCCGGTCGACACCCTGATGACCCGGCGCTGGCCGCAGTTGCCGGCACTTTCTGACATCCTCTTCGCCGTGGCCTCGGCCCTCGTGGTCTACTACTGGATTCACGAATTCGAAGCGCTTAATTACCGGGCCGGGGCCGAGAACGAAATGGATGCTCTGGTCAGCGTCGTCGGCATCTTCCTCTCCCTGGAGGTCGCCCGCCGCGTTCTCGGCTGGTCAATGACCATCATCGGTCTCGCCTTTTTGAGCTACGGCTACTTCGGTCCGCACTTCCCCGAGATCATCGCCCACCGCGGCTTCGGCATCGAACGCCTCTGCACCTCCCTCTACCTGACGACCAACGGCGTCTTCGGGGTGATGGCAAGCGTCCTCGCCACCTATGTCATCCTTTTCATCTTTTTCGGCGCCTTCCTGCAGAAATCGGGCGCCGGCAAATTTTTTATCGACCTGCCGCTGGCGGTCGCCGGCCGCACCACCGGCGGACCGGCCAAGGTCGCGGTCATTGCCTCGGCCATGTTCGGCTCGGTATCGGGGAGCGCCATCGCCAACACGGTCTCCACCGGTGCCTTCACCATTCCCCTGATGAAGCGGGCCGGTTTCCGCCCCCATGTCGCCGGGGCGATCGAGCCGGCAGCCTCCATCGGCGGCATGTTCCTCCCCCCGGTCATGGGCGCCGGCGGCTTTTTGATGGCGGAACTGACCGAGACTCCTTATAGCTACATCATGATGATCTCGGTCTTCCCGGCCCTGCTCTACTTCTTCTCGGTCTTCTGCATGATCCATTTCGAGGCGAAGAAACTGAAAATCCAGGGGCTTGTCGGCGAAGAGTTCCCCCACTGGAAGGAAGTTCTGAAAAAAGACTGGTATTTTTCCCTGCCCCTGATCATTATCACCGTCCTCATGATTCTGGGACGCTCCCCGGGGTTTTCCGCCTTCTGGGCGACCATCTCCTGCATCGTGATCAGCTGGTTCCAGGCCGAGACCCGCATGGGTATCGCCAAAATCTGGGATGCCATCCAGACTGGGGCCCGCAACACCCTGGTGATTGGCGCCACCCTCGGCGTCATCGGCATCATCGTCGGCACCATCTCCCTCACCGGGGTCGGGCTGAAATTCTCCGATATCATCATCTCCCTTGCTCACGGCAACCTGCTTGCCGCCCTCGGCCTGGTCGGCCTT
Organism: Desulfuromonas carbonis; assembly: GCF_054658035.1. Taxonomy (NCBI): domain Bacteria; kingdom Pseudomonadati; phylum Thermodesulfobacteriota; class Desulfuromonadia; order Desulfuromonadales; family Desulfuromonadaceae; genus Desulfuromonas; species Desulfuromonas carbonis. Next base: position 335,818 of record NZ_BAAHXR010000001.1, read on the forward strand.
GCCTCCCTGGTTCTCGGCATGGGGGTACCGGTCACCGCGGCCTACCTGATCACGGCGGTCCTTGCCGTACCACCGCTGGGAGACATGGGGGTGCCGATTATCTGCGCCCACATGATCGTCTACTGGTTCAGCCAGGATTCCAACATCACCCCCCCGGTCTGCGTCGCGGCCTATGCCGGTGCCGCCATCGCCGGCTCCGACCCTTGGAAGACCGGCTGGACCAGCTTCAAGTACGCCAAGCTCCTCTATGTCGTCCCTATCCTCATGGCCTTCACCCCGAGCATCCTGTTCCAGGCGAAGACGGTCAATATCACCATGCCCGCCATCGACGACGAGATTCCCTTCGCCACGGTCATGAAAATCCATGTCAAGCCCGGCGACCATTTCGTTGCCGGCGACAAGATCGTCACCGTTCTGAGTGGCGACCAGCCCATCGAAGTCCACGCCAAACGGGAAGGGGACGTCAAGCACATCGCCATTCCCAATGGTGGCATGGTCAATTCCGGCGAGGTGATTGTCGCCGGCGAGCAAATGGCCACCCCTCACCTGATTATCTCGTCCTTTGTCTCGGCGATCCTCGGCACCATCGCCTTCTCGGCCCTGACCATGTTCTACTGGATCCGCAAGACCACGCTCCCGGAGTGGCTCATCCTCGCCGTCGCCACCATCCTCCTCTATACACCGGGCCTGGTCACCGACCTGAGCGGCATCGCCCTGGTCGCCATCGTCTGGTTCCTGCAACGCACCAAGAACAAGCGCGATGCCTTGCTGCCGGCCGCTGCGGCCTGATCTGCTGGTCGGCGGAAACACAAATGGAAAAGGCAGCCTCGAAAGGCTGCCTTTTCCATTCCCGGGATGGAGATTCCGATGCAAGCGGCGTCTCAGCCGCCCAGACCGAAGTGATGACTTGCTATATAGGCAATGGCCGGCCAGGCGACCAGTATCGCCGTAACCAGCGCCACGAACCCGGCCGCAACCAGCAACATGATCACCCAGGCCCCGGATGCCAAATCGAAAAACTTTCCACCTGTCCGCCCCTGCTGATAGCTCTGCGCCATGACTGCCTCCTTATCCCTCATGAGTTCAAAAGCCCCGTTGTGATCAGTATAGCACAAAATTATTCATTTTTAATCTCCAGCAAATAGCCTGGATTCGGCCAGGCAGCCGTTGACAATCTGCGTTAGAATAGGTGCAATCTCTTCGCCCCCGGAGCGCTCAGATGCTGCTGGAAATGCATTGTCACAGCCTTGAACATTCTCCCTGCAGTCATGTCAGTGCCACCGAGTTGGTCAGGCGCTGTTTTGCCAAGGGCCTGCAGGGGATGGTTCTCACTGACCACCACTACCTCTGGCCGGAGGCCGAACTGCGGGACTTGCGCCGGGCCGCCCGGGTTCCGGACCATTTTCTGATCTTCTCCGCCCAGGAGACACGGACCGCAGATTTCGGCGATGTCCTGGTCTACGGCGCCGAGTCGACCCTCCCCCGTGACCTCCCTCTCGCCGGGTTACGTCAGGCAGCAGCGCAGGCGGCCCTGGTCTGGGCCCATCCCTATCGCAAGGGAGAGCAGCCGACCGATGAAAATCTGTGCCATGCCGCCTGGAACGGTATTGAGATCTTCAACTCCAACCACTCGGTGCGCGGCAACAGCCGCGGCCTGCGCGACTGGCACCGCCTGCGCTTTACCGCCATCGCCGGTACCGACACCCATGGCGGCAGCTATGCCGGTCTCTACCCAACCCTCTTCGACCATCCGGTAACGACCATTACCGAGCTGACCCGGGAACTGCGAGCCGGCCGCTGTCGCCCCTTCTACAAGGAAATCCCCCGGGCCGGCAGCAAAAACCGGGTGACCGAAGTCACCTTCGGCGCCAAAGGAGAGGATGAAATCCGGGAACGGATCATCATCCGCAATCTCGACACCCCCTTCAAGTGGCAATCGGCGGAACGGGCCCATCGCATCATGGAGGCGCTCGCGAGCCACGGATTTTCCGGCGGAACCTATCGGGTCCCGGCAGCCATCGATGCCGACCGGGAGGATCACACCCTGATCCAGGAAGGGTTACGGGGAAAGCTTCTCTTCGATCGCCTCAAGGCCGCTCCCGCCGAAGACGGACGCCATTATCTGCAGATGGCGGCAAAGTGGCTGGCACGCCTGCACAACTGCCGCCTGGTGCTGACGCCGCCGGGGGAATTCCTGCAGCGCGAGGCGCAGCGGCTCGCCCGCTATCTCGACCGCTTTCAAAGCATCGGCCATCCCTTCAGCACCCGCGCCAAAGGACTCCACGACCTGCTTCTCCACCGGGAGGAAGGACTGCTCCGCGGCAGCGAAGATGACCTGGTCCAGGGGCACGGCGACTACCACCCGAAAAACATCATTATCGGCCAGGACCTCCAGGAGGACCGCAATACCCTGTTTGTCGCCGCGGTCGACTTCGAAAGTTCCCTCTGCCTCCCTCCGGCCTTTGATGTCGGCTGTTTCCTCGCCCAGTTTCGCAACCAGTTCTTTACCCGGCCGGAGCTGCTTGAGCGCTACCCCGACGAAATTTTCCTGACCACCTACCGACAAGAACGGACCAGCCTGCCCCGGGATTTCGACACCCAGGTTGAGCTCTTTCGGGCCCGCACCAACCTCGGCATCGCGGCCTACCTGATCAAGCTCGGCCTTGGCGGCAGTGAAGATATTTACCGGGTCCTGGTCGAAGCCGAGCAGATTCTCACCCACGCCAGCGCGGCGGGATTCACCAGAGCCAATAAACCTCAGCCAGCGGAGAATAAAAATGGGGAGTTGTCTCAAAGGAAAAGCGGAGAGTGAGGCGAGGCCGGGGAGTTACCGCTGCGAGAAATGCGGCGGGGTCACGGCGGACAAAAAGCACGCCTGCAAACCGAAGAAGATCAAGGAGAAGACCGCGGGAAAGGAGAAGGGACAGAAGTAGTCAGCGCCCGCGCCACTGACGCGGGAACCTGGCAAAAAAACGGGTCCCCTCCTTCACGCTGGAGGAAAAACCGACCCGGCCACCGAGGTAGTCCTCGCTGAGCAGGCGCATGCTGTAGGTTCCGAGACCGCGTCCGGCATCCCGGGTCGAAAAGGAACGCTGGAAAATCTGCAGACGCACCGGATCGGGAATGACCCCGGGATTGTGAACCCAGAATTCGATCTCGCCGTCGACGTCAGCACAGCCGGCGCTGACCACCCCGCCACGGGGGGTGGCCTCCAGCGCATTTTTCACCATATTGCCAAGGACCCGGCCGAGGAGGGTTGGGTCGCTGACCAGCAACCCGACCGCGCCATTCTTTGCATGCATCAGGTCCCGGCCCTGGCTGACCTCGTGGAAACGATAGATATTCAGCACCTGGCCGAGCAGGCTGTCGGCGGCGACCGGACTCGGCTGGGGCTCAAGGTCCTGGCTCTCGGCCGCCGCCAGGGTGCGCTGGGCGAGAATTTCATCGATGATCCGCTCGGCCGCGCCGCGAATATGATCCACAACGCGGGCGGGGTTTTCTTCCTCCGGTTCGAGGAGAACCTCGGCAAAGCCGCGGATCCCCCCGGCGAGGTTGAGAATATCGTGGAAAAAGATCCGTTCCAGCGCCTGGCGGCGCTTCTCGTGGCTGATGTCGACAATGGAAAAAATGGTGAAGGTTTCTCCCCCGTATTCGATCGGGGTGGTCGAGACCCGCAGGTCGAGGGCCTCGCATTTCCCTTCGCGGTGGCGGGTGACCCGACACTCCTGGCGGGCGGAGTTGCCGTCGAGGCTGGCGAGGATCGTCGCCAGCATCCCGCAGGCCTGGCAATGTTGGCCGCTGCCACAGCCGTCCGGCGTGACCTGGGCATGCAGGCAGCGCAGGGCCTCGCCGGGGCGCAGACCGCGCAGAGCGGCCATGTCGCTGCCACCGGTCAGTTCAAACAGGGTCCGGTTGGCATAGACGATCTGCCGTTGGCGATTGAGAATCAGCAGGAGGGTCGGAACGGCGTCGAGCAGGTGGCGGGTGATAAAGCCATCGGCGAAGTACTCGGCCTGACGTTGCAGTTCAACATCGTCGAGCCGCTCCTCGCTGACAGATAAAACGCCCGGCATGACAGGACCCTCCCCGAAATGAATCCGGCGCGAAGATGCGCCGGATTCATTTGACCACAATCTGTGGAAGAAAGGCAAGAGGGGGGCGGGCCAATCTTTCCCATTCTGCAGCAGCGATCTACATTCAGCCCTCTTTGCCACTGGAAAAGCGGGCGACAGCATCCGCCAGTTGCCGCAAGCGGCTATCCACCCGGGCGTTGATCGTCCCCTCGGGCCAGGAACCATCTTCCTGCCGCCGCCCGGCCGGCACTCCGGTGAGAATTTCGATCCCCTCGTCAATTGTCCCCACCGCCCAGAGGTGGAAGCGGCCGGCGGCCACTGCCTCCCGCACCTCGGTCTTGAGGAGGAGGTTGCGGACGTTCTGAATCGGAATCATCACCCCCTGGTCGCCGGTCAGGCCACGCACCTTGCAGAGAGAAAAAAATCCTTCGATCTTTTCGTTGACACCGCCGATCGGCTGAACCTGGCCGCGCTGGTTGACCGAACCGGTGACGGCGATTCCCTGGTTCAGCGGCGCCCCGGAAAGGGACGACAGGAGGGCGTAGAGTTCGGCCGAGGAGGCGCTGTCCCCTTCGATCCCGCCGTAGGACTGCTCGAAACAGATGGAAGCCGCCAACGCCAACGGTTTGTCCTGGGCAAAGCGGTCGCCGAGAAAGCCGGTAAGAATCAGGACCCCCTTGTCGTGAATGGGGCCGGAGAGTTTGGCCTCCCGCTCGATATTGACCACTCCGCCCTTGCCGAGATAGGTCCGCACCGTCACCCGGGACGGCTTGCCAAAGGAGTAATCGCCGAGCAGGTAGACGGAGAGGCCGTTAACCTGGCCGACCACGGCGCCGTCGGTATCGACCAGCAGCGTCCCTTCTTCGAGGAGCTCCTGGATGCGTTCCTCGGCCTTGTTGGAACGATAGATCCGGGCTTCGACCGCGAGGTCGACATGCTCGGCGCCGACCCGATCGAGCGCCTTGCGCCGGGCATAGAAGGCCGCCTCCCGCAACAGGTCGGCGATATCTAGAAAACGCGAGGAGAGCTTCCCCTTGTCCTCGATCAGGCGCGCCGAGTATTCGACGACCCGCGCCACGCCGCCGCGGTCGAAAGGGAGAATCTTCTCCTCTTCGCACTTGGAAGCGATGAAGCGGGCGTATTGCTGAACGTTCTCCCAGGTATTCTTCATCATCCGGTCGAAATCGGCCTTGACCTTGAAATACTTGCGGAAATCCTGGTCGTACTGGTAGAGGAGATAGTAGAGGAGTGGCGTCCCGATCAGGATGATCTTGCAGTCGAGGGGGATCGGCTCGGGCTTGAGGGAGACCGTCGCCAGCAGCCGGAACTGCTCAGCCATATCCTCGATCTTGATCTCGTGGTTGCGGATGCAGCGTTTGAGGGCCTCGTAGGAGAAGGGGTTGAGCAGGACCTCGCGGCAATCGAGGATCAGGTAGCCGCCGATGGCCCGGTGCAGGGCGCCGGGTTTGATCATGGTGAAGTTGGTGGTAGCGTTCCCCATCTGGATGGTGTGCTCAATGCGACCGAAGAGGTTGAAGTAGGTCGGGTTCGCCTCGTAGATCACCGGAGCGCCGTCCAGTTCGCTGTTATCGACAAAGAGGTTGACCAGGTAGCGTTCGAAGGAGGGTTCCTGGTTCCCCTGTAATCCGGGAATGGAAATTTGCGGCCCCTGGCTGGGCCGGAATTCGTCGATGCGCTCGACCAGGTCCTTTTTGCAGGCGGCGAAATGGTCGAGGACCGGAGCAAAACCGGAAAATTCCTCCTCGAGCTCATCAAAGAGATGGCCGATGGCGAAGAGCATGACCTTCTTCTCCATGGTGGCGATCGCTTCGCGCATCTCCTTTTCGCCGTCCCGCACCTTGCGCAGCACCTCGTTGAGCCTCTCCTGCAGCGCCTCCCCCTTCTGGTCCAGCCGCTTGCGCTCTGCTTCCGCCAGCGCCTCGAATTCCTGTTGCGACAGGGGTTCGCCATTCTGCGTCGGCACCAGGACCAGGCCGCTGACGCTGCGCTGCAGCAGGAATCCTTCGCTGTTGGCGTGCTGCTCGAGGCGCTGAAAGAGCTGCCGATGCTTCTCCTGGTATTCGCCGGTAATACGCCCTTTCTGCTCTTCGTATTCCTTGCTCTCGAAGACCTTGGGGATCTCTTCGGCGAGTCGCGCGACCAGCTGTTCCACTTTTTTCTGCAGTTCGCGACCACGCCCGGCCGGCAGCTGCAGGGCCCGCGGCCGGCTGGCATCGGCAAAGGAGAGGACGTAGCACCAGTCGCTCGGCACCGGCTCGTCGCCGGCCCGCCCCCGCACCAGCTTGCGAATGGTCGAGGAGCGCCCGGTACCAGGATCGCCAAGGACAAAGATGTTGAAATTGTCGTCCTTGAAGGAGAGTCCGAACTCGATCGCCGTTACCGCCCGGTCCTGGCCGATCGTCCCTTCCAGGCATTTGAGCTCGGCGGTGGTCTCGAACTCGAACTGCGCGGGATCGCAGCGCCAGGTCAGCTCCTCGACGGGAATACGGCAGGCTTCTTTCATTTCAGGCCTCTTCCTCCGCGCTGCCGCAGGCAATCAGGACCACCGGCGCTTCGAGGTAGCTCTTCAGGGTGGCAAGGAACTCCGCGGCGTCGGCGCCATCCAGGGCCCGGTGGTCGGCGGAAAGCGTCAGGCGCAGGATCGGCGCGATCGTCGATTCGCCATGTTCATCGACCACCAGCTCACCGCGGGCGGTACCGACCGCCAGGGCCGCCACCTGCGGCGGGGTGATGATGGCGCTGAAGGATTCGACCCCGAGCATTCCCATGTTCGAAATGGTGAAAGTCCCGTCCTGCATCTCTTCCGGGGTGAGCTTTCCCAGGTGCGCCTTCTCGGCCAACGACTGGCTTTTCCGGCTGATGTCGCGCAGGGAGAAAGCGGCGCAGTCCTTCAGCACCGGGTTGTAAAGGCCGCGGTCGGTGGCGACCGCCATGGCGATATTGATCCGGGCCTGCTCCACCGCTTCGCCGTCAAGGTGATGACTGTTGACCCAGGAATGCTCCTGCAGGGAACGGATGGTGGCAGCAACGATGAAATCGTTGATGCTGACCTTGAGATCCTTGCGGAAACGAATGACGTCGGTCATGTCGACGGCGACGGTGACGTAGAAATGGGGGATCGTCTCCCAGGCCTCGACCATCTTGCGGGCGACGATGCGGCGGATCTTGACCGATTTGCCCGAGGTCGGCGCGGCCGCAGAGGAGGCAGTTGCCGGCCCCTTCACTGCGCCGGCTTCCGCCTGTTCGATATCGGCCACCAGGATTCGCCCCCCCGGCCCGCTCCCGCGGACCCTGGCGAGATCGACATTCTTCTCCCGGGCGAGACGCCGTGCTGCCGGCGAGGCGGGCGGCGTTTGACCGCCGGGCCGCGCCCCTGTCATCGCCTCCTCTTTTCGGGACGCCGGCGCTACTCCCTGCGCCGCCGGTTGCGGCTCTTCTTCGGCAGCCTCCGGCTTGACGGGCGTTTTGGCCGCCGCCGGCGCCCGCGCTGTCCCCTTTTTCTCTTCCTTTTCCTCCTTTTCTGTCTCCTGCTTTTCTTCCTTATCTTTCTTCTCCTGCTTTTCCTCCTTATCCTTCTTCTCCTGCTTCGCCGCCGCGACATCGAGAATGGCGATCAGGGTACCCACCGGTACCGTCTCCCCCTCGGCCACCTTGATGGCGGCAACGGTGCCATCCTCGAAGGCCTCCATCTCCATCGCCGCCTTGTCGGTCTCGACCTCGGCGATGATATCGCCGCGGGCGATTCTATCCCCTTCGGCCACGTGCCATTTAAGGATCGTCCCCTCTTCCATGGTGTCGCTCAACTTCGGCATGGTGATTTCGGTTGCCATTAACTTGCCCTCTCCTTGTGGTCGCAATGAACCGGCGGACCGGCCGCCGGCGCCAACGGTTATTTGAAAACTGGCGTGATTCCTTCGCTTAAGGGGCTCAGAAGAGCTCCATGACCCGCGCCGCCACTCGGGCGGCATCGGGGATGGCTGATTTTTCGAGGTGTTTGTTGTAGGGCATCGGCACATCGGCCCCGCCGACCCGCAGCACCGGGGCATCGAGATCGTCGAACCCCTGCTCCATGATGCGGGCGACGATCTCCCCGCCCCAACCGAAGGAGAGCCAGGATTCCTCGACGGTGACCGCGCGCCGGGTCTTGCGCAGCGAAGCGAGCACCGTGGTCATGTCGAGGGGATTGAGGCCGCGCAGATCGACGACCTCGGCATCGATCCCCTCCTTGGCCAGTTGTTCGGCCGCCTCGAGGCAGACATAGACCATGCGCGACAGGGTCACCAGGGTGACGTCGCGGCCGGAGCGCTTGATATCGGCCCGGCCGAGGGGGACCAGATGTTCTCCTTCCGGCACCTCGCCCTTGACGCCGTAGAGCCCCTCGTGTTCGAGAAAGAGGACCGGGTCGTCGCTGCGGATGGCGCTCTTCAGCAGCCCCTTGGCATCGGCAGGAACCGAGGGGACCACCACCCGCAACCCGGGGCAGTGGGCAAAGAGCGCTTCCAGGGAATGGCTGTGCTGGGCGCCGAGCTGGTGACCGGCGCCTCCGGGGGCGCGGATGGTCAGGGGAACCCGCACCTGGCCGCCGAACATGTAGCTCGCCACCGCCACGTGGTTGAAGATCTGGTCCATGGCGACGATGGCGAAGTTGACGGTCATCAGCTCGGCAATCGGCCGCAGCCCGGCCATCGCCGCCCCGCAGGCGAGGCCGACAATGCCGGCCTCGGCGATCGGAGTGTCAAGGACCCGTTTTTCGCCGAACTTGGCGAGCAGCCCCTTGGTCACCTTGAAGGACCCTTCATAAAGGCCGACATCCTCGCCGAGGATAAAGATCGAGCTGTCCCGTTCCATCTCTTCCCGCAGGGCCTGGTTCAGGGCCTCGCGACAGGTGATTTCAGCCATGGCAAACTCCAGGCAAGTCAGGCTTGCCGGTTACAGGTCTTCAGGTACTCTGTCATCCGCAGGTTGCGACCTATTCGACATAGAGATCGGTCCACAACTCCTCCGGATCGGGATCGGGGCTCTCCTCGGCGAAGCGGATCGCCGCCTTGATCAGCTCCTGCTCCTCCCCGTCGACCGCCGCAAGCTCCTGCTTCGTGAAGTGTCCGGCCTGGACCAGGAAAGCGGCAAAGTTGGGAATCGGGTCCCGTTCCTGCCAGATCTTCTTCTCCTGCTCGCTGCGGTAGGTCCCCGGGTCGGAGATCGAATGGCCGCGGAAGCGGTAGGTGATCGCCTCGATATAGGTCGGCCCCTCGCCGGAGCGGGCCTTGTGCACCGCCTGGCGCACCGCCTCGTAGACTGCCAGCACGTCCATGCCGTCGACCTTGAGCCCGGGAGTCTCGTAGGCGCAGCTCTTCTTGTAGAGCTGGTCGAGGGAACTCGCCCGGACCACGCTGGTACCGATGCCGTAGCCGTTGTTTTCGCAGACGAAGACCACCGGCACCCGGTAGAGGGCGGCCATGTTCATCGCCTCGTGAAAAACCCCCTGGTTGGTGGCGCCGTCGCCGAAGAGGCAGACCACCACCTCGTCCGATTCCCGGTAGAGGATGGCGTAACCGACCCCGACCGCCAGCGGCAGGTGACCGCCGACGATGCCGTACCCCCCCATGAAGCGCAGGTCGGCGTCGAACATGTGCATCGACCCCCCCTTTCCCCTGCTCACCCCGGTCGCCTTGCCGAAGAGCTCGGCCATCACGTACTTGGGCTCGGCCCCCTTGGCCATGATCAGGCCATGTTCCCGGTAGGCGCTGACCATGTAATCCTCGCGGTGCATGGCATGGGCGACGCCGACGCCGACCGCTTCCTGGCCGCTGTAAAGATGGAGAAAACCGCCCATCTTCCCCTGGCTGTAAAGTTTCGGACAGGACTCCTCGAACTCGCGAATGCGCACCATGTCGCGATAGATGGCCAGCAGGTCACGGGGTTCAAGCAGCTCCCGCGGAGATTTCTCTTTCATCGGCAACTCCTTCCGGAACGCTCACTGCGTCTTCGGTTAAAGCTTAGCAACCCCGCCGGGCTTGGCAAGGAACTCTCTGCCGGCCTTCCGGCAATGAGTTCCCGGATTTATTAGCATTTATTTATTGGCAATCGCAGCCGGCTTCGGTAAACTCAGGCGGAAAAGGGTTATTTCCAGGAAGGATGGGAGTCTATGTCGTCTTTTTTTTCCTACCAGAACCGGTTGTGGGCACTCTTCATTCTGTCGATTCTCTTTCCTGCCATCCAGTTCATTCCCTACGGCCATGACCACGAGAATCCGCCCATCGTCAGGGAGCCGGCCTGGGACAGCGAGCAGACCCGCAACCTCGCCAAGCTCGCCTGCTACGACTGCCACAGTAACGAAACGGTCTGGCCCTGGTACGCCAATGTCGCCCCGGCCTCCTGGCTGGTCGCCGTGGACGTTTATGGCGGCCGCAAACACCTCAACTTCTCCGACTGGCGCCAGGGACAGCGCGAAGGGGAAAACATAAAAGAATTGCGCGAGGTGATCAGTGAGGGGGAGATGCCGCCCCTGCAGTACCTGCTGCTCCACACCGAAGCCCGCTTGACGGCGGAACAGAAGCAGCAGCTGATCGACGGCCTGATGGCCACGGTCGGCAACAGCGGCCGGCGCTCAAATCAGCAGGAGTGAACGAAATCCTCTCCCGCAAAACCACAAACAGCCGAAGGCGCATTGCCTTCGGCTGTTTCCGTTTCGGCGCCCCAGGGCGGCTTGGAGACTGTCGGACTATCCATGCGCCGGCTGCAAATCCGGCTGTTCGGCCCATATTTTGGCTCCTTTTTGGCCCATAGCTCTGGCTATGAGCCCGCAAACGAGCCAAAATCTGGTCTCCAACATCCGAATTTTCGCTTCGTCCCGCATAGTCCGACAGGCTCCTAGGGGGTTACCACCGCAACGGAACTGCCGGCACGGCTCGCCAGAACATCGATGCGCAAGGGGAGCTGCTCCTTCAGCTCGGCGACATGGGAGATGATGCCGACCATGCGTCCGGTCGCCTGCAGGTCGACCAGGGTGCGGATCGCCAGCTCCAGTGACTCGGCGTCGAGACTGCCGAACCCCTCGTCGATGAAGAGGGTATCGAGGCGGATGCCACCGGCGTAGGCCTGCACGACGTCGGAGAGTCCCAGCGCCAGGGCGAGCGCCGCCATGAAGCTCTCGCCGCCTGAGAGGGTCGCCACCGGGCGCTGCTTGCCGGTGTAGGCGTCCTCCACCTCCAATTCGAGCCCGGAAGCCTTGTTCCCCTTGGCGCGCTCCTCCTTGCGCAACAGCTGGTAACGCCCTTTGCTCATCAGGGTGAGGCGCCGGCTCGCCTCGACCAGCACATCGTCAAGCAGCACGCTGAGGACAAAACGCTGCAGGCTGATTTTGTTGCCGGTCTGGCCGTTGGCGACATCGCTCAGGGTGCCGACCACGGCGTACTGCCGGTCGAGTTCTTCCCGGTCGGCGGCGGCCTTGGCGAGCTTGTTTTTCGTCGTTTTCAGTTGGAGCAACCGGTTATCGAGAGTGCGCCAGCGCTCGCCGGTATCATCCCGTTCGGCCCTGGCCGAGCTGCTCGCGGTTTCGAGCCGTTCCAGATCGGGTCGGGCAATTCCTTCCAGCTGTAATGTCAGCTGTTCCTGGGCACCGGCGAGACGCTGGCAGCTGCTGTCATAAACGGAGACCTGCTGCTTCAGCTGTTGCAGCACTGCCTCGTCGAGAAGAGCGGCACGGTATTCAGCTTCATCGGCGAAAGGGCTCGCCGCGAGAGCACTGGCGCACAGATTCTGTGTCTCGGTGAGGGCGGCCCGGGCTCTTTCCTGCTGCTCCTCGGCCGCCTCAAGCGCAACTTTCGCAGCAGTCAGGTGGTTTTGCGCCTGCTGGCAGGTCTCCTCCAGGCCCCGGATCTCTCCCTCGATCTGGCCGATGGTGCGGGTGGTTTCCGCAACCGCGGCGGCAAGCGCCCCCTCTTCGCGGTAGGCCTCGGGAAGCTCCTGCCCGGCGGTCTCGACCTGGGCCCGGGCGGCGGCAGATGCGGCCCGCCTCGTTTCCCGCTCCGCACGAAGCTGTTCCGCAGCGAGTCGCTGAACCTGTTCGCGGTCCGGCAGGTCAAAAGCGGATACCTTTGCCTCCCGCTGAACCGCAGCGATCTCCTCCTTCAGCCCGGCGAGCGTGGTGCCGGGCTTGACAGTAGTCCCCAGGTTTTCCGCCTGGCGCTGCAGATCCCGAAGCGATTCCTGTTCCCTGGCGGTCTGGAGCTTTGCGGTATCGAGGCGATCGAAGGCCTCCTGCACGGTGCGCCGCGCCGTTTCGAGCTGCTGCTGATCGGGAAGTTCGCGGTCGGTGCGGGCCGGGGACGGGTGCTCAAGGCTGCCGCAGACGGGACAGGGAGTGCCGGCCTGCAGTTCCCTGGCGAGGATCGCTGCCTGCCCCTGGTGCCACTCCAGTTCAAGGACCCTGGTGCGCTGGTTGCACTCCTCGTAGGCGCGGCGCAAGGCCGCTTCTTTCTCCCGGGCGGCCTGAAGACGCTGCTGGTATTCTTCGACCTGGCGAGCCTGCTGCTCCTGCTGGTGGAGGGTCAGGAAGCTATCGGCGAGGAGCTTGAACCGCACCAGCAGGTCGGCAGCCGCGGCGTCGCGGCTGGCTCCTTCAGCGGCCGCGCGGGCCGTCGCCAGCTTCCCGACGCGCTCGCCGTATCCCTGCAGCCTAGTCAGCGTTTCAGCGGCCTGTTTGAGTTCGGCCTGCAACCGGGGGGAAATCTCTTTCTTCCGGGTCGCTTGCTCCAGCGCGGTTTTTCCGGTGCGGAACGTCCCCTCGGCTTCTGCGGCCTTCCGCCGGGCCAGCTCCAGCTCGCGCTCACAGCGGGAGCGATCGCTGAAGAGAGGTTGCAGCTTGCGGGCCTGCTCGGCTCGGTCGATTCTGGAGCGTTCGGCATCGATCCGCGGGCGGTCCGCTTCCAACTCTTTCAGGTCGCGGGCGGCCTTCTCCAGTTGATGGAACTGCTGTTCGGTATTCCTCGCCTGCAACAGTCTCTTTTCCGCCTCGGAAAAAGCCCGCTCCTTGGTCTCCTTTTCGACCTTCGCCAACACGCAGACGGGCTCCAGCTCGGCCAGCTCCGCCTCCAGCGCCTCCGGGCTCGCCAGGCTCGCCCCCTCCAGCATCCCCTGCTGCAGCTGCAGCTGGCGCTCGCGCTCGCGGCGGATCTCGGCGGCGCGGGCCTTGAGGCTCTCCTCCAGGCGGCGATAGATGCGGGTCTGAAAGAGCTGGCCGAAGATCTTCTCGCGCGCCCCCGAATCGGCCATCAACAACTGGCGGAACTGCCCCTGCGGCAGCACCATCACCTGGCGGAACTGGTCGACGGAGAGCCCGGTCAGTTCTTCGATCTCCCGGGTCGCCTCGCTCACCTTGCTGGCGACGATCAGCTTAACCCCGCCCCCTTCCAGCAGTTCCTTCAGTTCTGCCTCCGGCGCCTGGGTGGTGAAGCCTTCACCGCGCGCCTTGGGGCGCTGCTGCTCCGGGCTGCGGCGGACGCTGAAGCGCCGCCCGGCCAGTTCGAATTCGAACACGACCTCGGTCAGGGTGTCGCTCGCCGCCAGGTCGCAGCGCATTTGCGCCCCTTCACGCTCGTCGCCGGTGGTCCGGCCATAGAGCGCGAAGCAGAACGCATCGAGGATGGTGGTCTTGCCCGAGCCGGTGGGGCCATTGATGAGGAAGAGCGGGTTCTCCCCCAGGCGGGTGAAGTCGATCTGCACCGCGCCGGGGAAGGGGCCGAATGCGGTCATGGTCAGGCGCAGCGGCCGCATCACTCCACCTCCCGGTGCAGGGCTTCAATGGTCGCGCTGACGATCGCCCGCTGGGCATCGCTCAGCGGCTCGCCGGCAACCTGGTCGAAGAAATCCTCGAACATCGCCAGTTCTCCCTGCTTGAGCCGCTCGCGCCCGACCTGCGCCGCCTCGCCCCGCCCCATCAGACCGGGGCGTTCCAGGTGCAGCACGTTGGGATAGACCTCGCGCAACTTGCTCATGACGTCGAGGATGGCGTGACTGTCGGTCAGGCGCACCAGCAGGTAATCGTCGCGCCCGGGGTCGCTCGCACCTGCGGCGAGCAGTTCGGCCAGGGAGCCTTCCAGGATGCGCATGTCACGGCGCGGGGTGAGAGGAATCTGCTCGATGGTCGCTTTGCCCGCGGCGTCAAGCTCGACCAGGGTAACCCCCTTGCGCTGGCGCTCTTCGGAGAAGGAGTACTTGAGCAGCGAACCGGAGTAGCGCACATGTGCGGCGCCGCGCTGCTGTGGACCATGGAGGTGGCCGAGAGCGGCGTAGGCGAAGGGGCGGAAATGTTCCGGCGCGACCTGGTCAGCGCCGCCGAGGGCGAGGGGGCGTTCCGACTCGCTGACCACGCCACCGGCGAGAAAGCAGTGGCCGATCACCACGCAGGGGCGCCCGCTTCCGTTGTGCCGGCGCACCTTCTCAAGGAGGAATGCCATGGCCTGGTCGTGACTGGAGACCTCGACCTCGAAGACCTGGCGCACCGTGGCCGGCTCGGCATAGGGGAGCGGATAGAAGGCGATTTCAACCCCTACCCTGGCCAAAACGACCGGTTCCAGCTCGTGCCGCAGCGGCCCGGCCACATGCAGCCCGGCGGCGGCGAGCTGGCGCGAACCAAAAGCGAGGCGCTGCGGGCCATCGTGATTGCCGGCGATCAGGATCAGCGGCACCTTGAGCTCGTGGCAGATGGCATGGACGGCCCAGTCGAGGAGCTCCACCGCCGCCGCCGGCGGCACCGAGCGATCGTAGATGTCGCCGGCGACCAGCACCACGTCGACCTGGCGCGCGCGGATAATCTCCAGCACCTGTTCCAGGGCGTAACGCTGGTCGTCGAGGAGGGAGACGTTGTGGAACTGGCGGCCGAGGTGCCAGTCGGAAGTATGGAGGATGCGCATGGGGATCTCGATGGCATGGGGATAGGGGTCCCATGAAAATACCAGCCCGGCGCGGCCAGAGAAAGCACAAAGCGCCTGTCACGGTTGCAAAATTTCGGGGTACGTGCGGCAGCAACCAGCTCAACGCCTGGCTTGCGCCAGCTGCCGGGCGCGGACTTCACCCTGCCGCTCCAGCATCCAGCCCGGATATTCCAGGGGCAGGCGGCTGACTTCGTCAAGGGCCGCCAGCTCCTGGTCCGAAAACTCGATCGCCACCGCAGCCAGGTTATCCTCCAGCTGCTCCGGGCGTTTGGCGCCGATGATGACACTGGTCACCCGGGGCTGGTGCAGCAGCCAGGCGAGGGCGACGCGCGCCACCGAGCAGCCCCGTGTTTCGGCCAGCGGCCGCATGCTGTCGATCACCTGCCAGGCCCGCTCCAACTCGACCGGCGGGAAATCGAAGTTGACCCGCCGGCTCTCTTTTTCACCACTGCGGTTGCGGCCGTACTTGCCGCTGAGCAGGCCACCGGCCAGCGGGCTCCAGACCAGCAGACCGAGCCCTTCGCTCTGCAGCAGCGGGATGATCTCGCGCTCCAGGTCGCGGCCAGCGATGGTGTAGTAGGCCTGCAGGGAGGCCAGGCGGGAGAAGCCGAGGCGATCGGCGATCCCCAGACCCTTCATGATCTGCCAGGCCATCCAGTTGGAGACCCCGACATAGCGCACCAGCCCCTCCTCCACCAGGGTCTCCAGCGCGCGCAGCGTCTCTTCCAGAGGCGTCGCAGGATCGAAACCGTGAATCTGGTAGAGATCGACATAGTCGAGCTGCAGCCGCTCAAGGCTCGCCTTGATCCCGTCGAGGATATGGGCCCGGGAGGCGCCGCGGCCGTTGGGCCCGGCCCCGGTTTCGCCGAAGACCTTGGTGGCGATCACCACCTCCTCCCGTTTGACCTGAAGATTTTTCAGCGCCTGGCCGGTGATCTGTTCGGCGACGCCGCCGGCGTAGACATCGGCGGTGTCGATGAAGTTGATGCCCGCCTTAAGGGCCAGGGCGATCAGCCGTTCGGCCTCCTGCTGCTGCAAGGAGCCGATCTTCCCCCAGATCCCTGCCCCGCCGCCGAAGGTCATGGTGCCGAAGCAGAGTTCCGAGACGAACAGTCCGGTGTTGCCAAGTCGGTTGTAGCGCATGGGGCCTCCTTTTCCTGAGCGGTTTTATGGAATCTGCGTTAAATCTACCACCAAAGTGACCAGGCTGGTCAACCGCGGAAGAGACGAGGGGCGAGCCGGAATTTTGTCGAATACTGCTCTCCCGGCCTTTAATTCCCGCCGCGGTGGGGCATAATTAGATTGTTGCCTCCGATCTGTCTTCGCGTCCACTCGACGCCCCCGATACCATCAGCGGGAGAAACTCATGGAACTGAACATCAAGTCGATTCTGTTCGCGTCCGGACTTGGCCCCAGGACCGGCTACGTCCTCGACCACGCCCTGAGCCTGGCCCAGAAATACAAGGCCAAAGTCCATGTCATCCACGGCTTTGACATCATGAAATTCAGCGCCCAGAGTACCGGGGAGCTGTACATGTCTCAGAGTGAGCTGGAGGATTCAATCGAGAAATCGCTGCGGGAAGAGGAGAGTCATATCCGCGGGCAGTTGCAGAATGTCATCCATGAACGGCTGGTAAAGCTGAAAGCGAGTGAATCGTTGATCGCCAGTATCGACATCGAACGCAAGCCGGCCAAGCAGGCGATCCTCGATGCCGCCGCCCAGTACCGCGCTGACGTGATCGTGATGGGCGCGCATCGGCAACCGGGGTTGGGGGAAGCGCGTCTTGGCTCGACCACCACGAAGGTCCTGACCCGGGCGACGGTGCCGGTTTTCGTGGTCAAGGGCGAAGCCAAAAAAGCCTGAAAGGTAGAACTCCCTTGGTTCTCTCCCCCTTGGTGCCCGTTGGTCTCTGCTGACTTTTAAGATGAACGCCACCAGTTTGGCGCCTTATCCCCGGACTGACCGCCCAACCGGGATGTTCAAGATTCAACAGGGGTTCTGGAACCTATCGGGTCCCTTGCCACCCCTGTTTTCCGCCACATCTGAAAGAACCGCCGCATCTGAAGGCGGAACAGCTCCCACCAACCTGTGATTCTTTCTGTCCACTCCCATCCGGCCCTTGCGGAAAGCGCCTCCTCCCACGTCATGGCCATCCCGCCCACCCGGCACACCTCTTGCTCTTTCTCTGTAATAACAGCGCAACGCGGAATCGGCCTGAATCTTTACGGAAATCCGCAAAATGACCTCATCGGACGGACAGAAGGATTCTTTCCAGTTCAGCCCACGGGATCTGCCCATTGCGCGCAAGAATGCCCTTCCAACCGGAGGCACCATGAAAAGGATTTTGATTACAACGGTCGTCCTGCTGGCCCTGTTGTTACCCGGCATGGCAATGTCAATGGGATCGCGGGGCCCAAGCGTCGGTGTCGTGGTGACGGTGCCGATTCTGCCGCCCGTCGTGGAGTTTGATTCAGAACCCTACTATTACCAGGACGGCTACCATTATCACTACAACGACAGCCGCTGGTACTACGCCAAGTCCAGAAGGGGCCCCTGGGAATCCTTGCCGCGCGACCACTACCCCAAGGAAGTCAGGTACAAAAATAAAGGCGGGCAGCATGACCAGGGCCGGGACCAGGACAACCGAGGCCATAAAGACAAAGGGCATGACAACCGCAGGGACGATGATCGAGGTCATAACGACCGCGGCCGTGACTGAGACCTGGCCGGCAGCGAGCGGGGGATTCCAGGCTTGACCGCGGCACCTTAGCGCCGGACTGGGCCTTCCTCGACCATCACCTTGCCTCACTTCCAGAAAAAACCGCCTGCCGGGTTTACCCGACAGGCGGTTTTAACGTTGTGAGTCAGGCAACCTGGTGACGGCCGCCAGCCGGTTCACCCCGCGCCGCTGCTGCCGGGATGATGCCAGGGTTTTTCCAGCAGCGGCAGCAAAAAGCGCTCGAAGGTGACCTGCTGCTTGGCGGTCAGCAGGTCGATGTTGCCGTCGTGGTCGAGGAGGAAGGTGCCGACGCCGATGACAGTGCGGGTGAGATAACCGGTGCCGGCGACGATCGCGTCGATTTCGTCGGTGCGTTTTTTGAGCAGGTGGCTCAGTACATCGAGGTCGATTTCCATGGTGCGCTGCTCCTGAAGAAAGGAAAGGTTCAATGAAGGCCAGAATAGAGGAGTTGCCGACGCCATTCAAGGCCGATGATCCGCGGATGCCTCAGCGATACCCTTCCGCCTGCAGCGAGAAGAGATAGGCGTACTGGCCGCCGAGCGCCATCAGCTCGGCATGGCTCCCCGCCTCGACAACCCGCCCCTTGTCGATGACGACGATGCGGTCGGCCATGCGCACGGTGGAGAAGCGGTGCGAGATCAGGATCGTCATCTTGCCGCGGCTCAGCTCGCGGAAGTGTTCGAAGATCGTCGCCTCGGCGGCGGCGTCCATGGTCGCGGTCGGCTCGTCGAGGACCAGGATATCGGCGCCCGCGCGCATGAAGGCCCGGGCCAGGGCGATCTTCTGCCACTGGCCGCCGGAAAGCTCGCGCCCCCCCTTGAACCACTTGCCGAGCTGGGTGTCGTACCGCTGCGGCAGCCGCTCGATGAACTCGCTCGCCATCCCCTTCTGCGCCGCCTCCTGCCAGCGCTGCCGGTCTTCGAAGTGACGCATGTCGCCGGCGCCGATATTCTCCCCGACCAGGAACTGGTAGCGGCCGAAATCCTGAAAAATGACGCCGATCCGCTCGCGCAGCGCCGCGCCGTCCCACTCCTGCAGATCGAGGCCGTCGAGGAGGATGCGGCCGCTGTCGGGGGTGTAGAGGCGGGTCAGCAGCTTGATCAGGGTCGTCTTGCCCGAGCCGTTCTCGCCGACCAGCGCCAGGCTGTCGCCGGGGAGCAGGTGCAGGCTGATCTCCTGCAGCGCCGGCGCCTCGCTGCCGGGGTAGCTGAAACTCACCGCCTCGAAACGCACTCCGTCGCCGGGGCGCGGCCCCTGCCGCAGCTCGCCGCGCACGGCCGGCACCGGCTGTTCAAGGTATTCGTAGAGGTTGGAAAGGTAGAGGTTGTCCTCGTACATGCCGCTGATTGCCGAGAGGCTCGCCGAGACCGCCGACTGTCCCTGTTTGAAGAGCATCAGGTACATCGTCATCTGGCCGAGGCTGATGCTGCCGCGGATCGCCGCGAGCGCGATCCAGGCGTAGGCGCCGTAGAAGGCGGCGGTGCCGAGCAGGCCGAGGGCGAAGCCCCAGGTGTCGCGGCGCAGGGTGAGGCGGCGATCCTCGGCGAAGAGTTTGGCGAATATTTCCTTGTAGCGCTCGATCAGCTTCGGCCCGAGGCGGAAGAGTTTGACCTCCTTGACGTAATCCTCCCGCGCCAGGACCGTCTCGAGGTACATCTGCATGCGCGTCTCCGGCGAGCGCCAGCGAAAGAGGCGAAACTTGTCGCCGGAGAACTTCGCCTCGGCGAGGAATTCCGGGATGCCGCCGGCCAGCAGGATCAGCACCGTCCAGGGGGAGAACTGCACCAGCAGCACCCCGTAGCTGACCAGCGAGATGCCATTCTGCACCAGGCCGAAGGTGCGGGTCACCAGCGAGAGGGGGCGGGTCGAGGCCTCGCGGCGGGCGCGGGTCAGCTTGTCGTAGAATTCCGAGTCCTCGAAATGGGCGAGCTGCAGGGTCAGCGCCTTCTCGAGGATCATCAGGTTGATGCGCTGCCCCATCAGCGCCCGCAGCAGCGCCTGGCAGGTGGCGATGCCGCGCTGGCTGCCGGCGATCAGCGCCACCACGCCAGCCTCGGCGGCGACGAAGAAGAGGACGTAGCTGGTGTCGGCGCTGCCGCTCTGCTGGTGCTGCCCCATCGCCGCCACCACGCCGTCGACGATCAGCTTGCCGATCCAGGCCACCGCCGCCGGCAGCACCCCGGCGACCAGGGTCAGCAGGGCGAAGACTAGGGCCAGCCGCCAACTGGTCGACCAGACCAGCTCGAGAGCGCGCCGACTGTAGCGAAACACATCGAGGAGCTGGCGCTGCGGCGGGTTGCTGTCGCTGGGGAGGGGCGGATGTTTCACAAATTATTCCCGTAGAAGGATAGGAGAATGCCCGACCAGACGCCCAAGGGGGGTCGACCGACCTAGTGTTTAATTGCAAAACTAAGCGTTATAATATAGACTTCTTTCACCCCCACCATCGTGAAAGGAGTCGCTTATGCCGAGAAAATCTCCAATACCCCTGTGCAGCGAAAAGGACCGCCAGACACTCAGGGAATGGGCAAGCAGTCGAAGCATGGAGGCGCGCCTTGTTGAACGTGCCCGGATTATCTGCAAACTCCTTGACGGAGAATCCGTCAGCAAGGTCGCCATGGATCTTAACGTGCGCCCGAACACGGTTATTGAATGGCGGAACCGTTTCTCCGCTGCGGGTATTGCCGGGCTATATGATCGCCCGCGCTCTGGCAAACCGCCGAAATATGACCAGGCGTTTCAAACGCGAGTTCTGAAAGCGTTGGAACTTCCGCCACCGCCCGGCCAGGCATGTTGGGACGGCCCGGCGCTTGCCAAGCAGTTTGGCGCTTCGGATGATGCCATTTGGCGAGTGCTGCGCAAGCACAATATCAGCCTTGCCCGACAACGAAGTTGGTGCGTAAGCACTGATCCAGAGTTCGCACCAAAGGCGGCTGACATTATCGGGCTCTACCTGGCGCCCCCCGAAAAAGCCTTGGTGATCTCAGTCGATGAGAAACCGAGCATCCAGGCGCTTGAGCGCGCCAAAGGGTATGTCTGTACCAGTAGCGGCAAAGTCGTCCAGGGCCTAAAGAGCACCTACAAACGGCATGGAACCCTGAACCTTTTTGCGGCGCTCAACGTAGCGACAGGCGCCGTGCATACGCAGACAACCGAGTTCAAGAGAAGGGTTGATTTCCTAGCCTTCATGGATCAGGTCCTCTCAGAACTTCCGGACAGCGACCAGCGAGAAATTCACGTGATCCTGGACAATTATTGCATTCATAAACGCAACGACGAATGGCTTGCGCAGCACCCAAACGTCATGTTTCACTTTACACCGACTTCTGCAAGTTGGCTCAATCAAGTCGAGATATGGTTCGGCATTCTTTCACGTAAGGCACTGAAGAACGCCAGTTTTCAAAGCATTGACCAGTTGCGTGCGGCCATCGAGGCCTTTATAGAAGCCTATCAGCCCAACGCCAAGCCTTTTGTATGGCGTAAGCGAGAGGTCAAGGGGTCGCAACTGAGAAACACTATCGCTAACTTTTGCAACTAGACACTAGATAACCCGAAAGTCCTCGCTGCGCGGAAAGGCGGCGAAGCGCTCCAGCAACCCGGCCGGCGGCGGCACGATGCGGCGCTGTTTCAGGTCGAGCCAGGCGCCGTCGAGGTCGAGGGTGGCGCAGGTCTTGCCGCCGCGGCGGATGTGGTGGCGCATGCTCCACTTGCGGTGATCTGCCGACAGCCCGGAGAGGCACATATCGATGAGCAGTTCGTCGCCGAGGTGAAGTTCATGAAAAAACCGCGCCTCTTCGCGAAAGAGCACCGGTCCGACGCCGTGACGCGTCATCCAGTCGATGCCGAAACCGGCCTGCTGCAGGCAGTTGATGCGGACCTGCGCCCCGTAATCGTAATAGATCGAGTGGCGGACATGGCCGTTCGGGTCGAGATCGGCCCAGCGCACCGCCAGCTTCTGTTCCATCACATCCATGTTCAGGCTCCTTCCGTTTCCGGGGTCGCCGCGATCCGCGCCAGCGCCTCGACAATCTTCACCATCGCCAACCTATCGAGCCGACAGTATTCGAGCAGCGCCCCCCGCAATCGCTCCAGCTCCTCCCCTTCCCCCAGCATCGTCATTTGGTGATAAGCCTGCATCGCCGCCTGGCCGTCGGCCACCTCCAGCCCCTGGTAGGAGAGCTCGGGGACCAGCGCCGGCAACACCTCCTTGATCGAATAGGAACCGCGCATCTGCCAGCAGTAGAGGTCGCGGCGGCGAAAGGGGAGCATCAGGTCGCGGACATTGTCGAGGCGTTGTTCGATCGCCGCGGCACGGTCGGGGAAGAGCGCCGCGAGCTCGCGCAGCACCCCCTTTTCGAAGGCCTGGTTGTAGGTCAGGATGCAGGCCCGCTCCGGGATCACCGCCAGCAGCCGCTCGACCAGCTCGCGGCGCGGATCGACTCCGGGCCGGGCGAGAAAGGCAAAGTGCTCGGGAGCGGCCCCCGCCGCTCCCTGGCAATGAACGGAGAACTGAAACGGCACCTGCTGGTAGGGGCGGGTCCCGTCAAAGAGGGGGATGGCGCTGTTGAAGGTCTCGAAATCGAGGTGGCAGAGGGGGTACCAGAGGGTGTCGAGAAAGGCCCGAAGCGCCGGACGATCGATGCTGTCGCGCTGCTGCAGGGTCGCCTCGACCTGCTGGCGCTGGGCCGGGTTGAGCTCGGCCAGGGGGAGCTCTTCGAAACGGACGAGACCGCGCCGGTAGAGATCGAACTTTTTGACGCCGTTGCCGCGCAGGTCGAAGACCGAGTTTTCGGGGATATGCCGCCAGCAGTAGGGAATGAAGTCACACTCGTAGGGGTCGCGGCAGTGCGGGCCGATGTCGATGGCGGGCTCGTCCCCCGGCAGGACCGCCCGCAATCCGGCGATGGTCTGTGGCAGGCCGTCCTGGCGTGCCAGCACTTCGGTTAGCACGTTCGCGCTGCTGAAGAGCTGTTGCACCTCGATCGCTCCCTGGCGGAGGTACTGGTTGTTGATGTGCACCAGCCAGGCCGCCGTGACCTCTATTCCGCAGCCGGTGAGGACGTAATACTGGATGGCGACATCCTCGAGGTTGACCGGCTTGACCGCGGTCCCCATCTTGACCTCGTGGATCTGCCACCCCTCCCCCGCAGTGGGGTCGCGCACCAGGATATCGACCTTGACGAAGATACCATCAAAGGCGAAAGAGGCCTCGTAGATCACCGGGACGCCGGCGTCGATCAGTTCTCGGGTGCGGGCGAGCTGCGCAGCGACACTGAGACCGGCGTAGGGGACCTCGACGCCGCCGGGGAAGAGCTGCTGGGCGAGCAGGCCGACCTCGGTGCCGGCGGCATAGAGCGCCTCGCGGTCGGGCTGCGGCGGCAGCTCGAAGGCCGGTGGATGCTTGGTCAGCCAGAGCGCCTTGGGACATTGCAGCCCCTTGAGAAGGAGCGACTTGCTCAGACCCGAACCTGTCATGCTGCCCCTCCACCCAGCTCCCGCCAGCGAAAACAGTCGACGAGGTGGTCGTTGACCATGCCGACCGCCTGCATGTGGGCGTAGCAGATGGTAGTGCCGACGAAGCGAAAGCCGCGCTGCTTGAGGTCGCGGCTGAAGGCGTCCGACTGCGGGGTGCTGGCCGGCACCTCGGCGAGGCGGCGCCAGGCGTTCTGCCGCGGCCGGCCATCGACGAAGCGCCACATGTAGGCGGCGAAGGAGCCGAACTCCTCCTGCACCTGCAAAAAGGCGCGGGCGTTGCTGACGGTCGATTCGACCTTGAGCCGGTTGCGGACGATGGCTGGATCGGTCAGCAGCTGCGCCACCCGCCCGGCATCGAAGCGCGCCACCCGCTTGGGGTCGAAGTCCGCAAACGCCTTGCGGTAGCCCTCGCGCTTACGCAGGATGGTGATCCAGGCGAGCCCGGCCTGGGCCCCTTCGAGGGTCAGAAACTCGAAGAGCTGGCGATCGTCGTGGAGGGGCGTCCCCCACTCCCGGTCGTGGTAATCCCGATAGAGGGGATCGCTCCCCGGCCAGGGACAGCGGATCAGCGGCGCATCCTCACTCATGGCAGGCTCCTGTGGCCGCCGGTGGCGCGGCGAAGGTTATCATAATGAATATCCACTTGACCAACAACAGGTCGGTCGGCAGGATGCAATCAGCTGCTTGCAGCAGACGGGCTGTTCCAGGAGGTTACCATAACGCTACTGGAGCGGGGAAGTCCGGGCAGGAGAGGGAGAGAAGAAAGAACGGTTGCCCGCGGATCACATCGGACCCGGTCGAATAAAAACCGGACCAGGCTTGTGTTTCAAGTCAAATCCGATTTTAATCAGATTCTATCCGAAGTGATCCGCGCGAAACGCCCCGGCAGGCGCCCTTGGACCCTCGCTCCGCCTGGCGTTGCGTCGTTGCGTGAGACCAGAACTTTGCTGTTAACAGGGAGGAGTCCTCCATGATCTATGACCTCGGCGAGCGCAAGGTGCAACTGCACGAAGATGTCTTCATCGCCCCCAGCGCCACATTGATCGGCTCGGTGGTGGTCGAGGCGCAGGCGAGCATCTGGTTCAACGTCGTCGTCCGCGGCGACAACGACCTGATCACCATCGGCGCCGGCAGCAACATCCAGGACGGCTCGATCCTCCACGTCGATCCCGGCTTCCCCCTCACCGTCGGCCGCCATGTCACCGTCGGCCACAAGGTGATGCTGCACGGCTGCAGTATCGGCGAGGGGAGCCTGATCGGCATCAACGCGGTGGTGCTCAACGGCGCCCGCATCGGCAGCGGCTGCCTGATCGGCGCCAACGCCCTGGTGACGGAAGGGATGGAAGTTCCGGACGGCGCCATGGTCCTCGGCTCACCGGGGAAGGTGGTGCGCACCCTGGACGAACCGGCCCGGCAGAAGCTGCTGGAGAGCGCGCTGCGCTACATCGAGAACGGGCGCCGTTTTCGGCAGGGGCTGGTGGCGGCCGAACAGAGAGAGACTCAGGAATAGCGCCGCAGCTTGGCGAGCCGTTTGCGCTCGCGCCGCTGTGACTCCTTCAGTTTGCGTTTCCGCTTGTCGCTCGGCTTCTCGTAGCAGCGCCGGTTCTTCATCTCGCGGAAGAGTCCCTCCTGCTGCAGCTTGCGCTTCATGACCTTCATCGCCTTGGTGAGGTTGCCGTCGATTACCTTGACTTCCAAATCTGCCTCCTTTCCTGGCTCTGCTTCGATTTATTCGGGGACGTTGGGGATGGTGGTGATCTCCCCACGGTGATTGCAGAGGGTGTATTCCTTGGCGTCACTCCCCTGGATGTAATAGTCCGGCATCAGCGGGATCTTGCCGATGTTGGTAGCGATCACGTGGAGCGGCTGGGCCAGGCCGGTGGTGTGACCGCGCAGGGCATCGCGGATCAGCTCCGCCCCCTTCTCCACCGGGGTGCGGAAGTGGTCGATTCCCGGGGCCGGCTCGCAGTAAAAGACGTAGTAAGGCTTGATCCGGGTCGCCAGCAGCTGCTGGTGCAGACGGCGGAAGGTGGCTACGTCATCGTTGATCCCCTTGAGCAGCACCGCCTGGTTGCCGACGTTGACGCCGCAGGAGAGCAGGTCGTAGACGGCGCGGGCGGTCTCCCCGGTCAATTCCCGGGGGTGATTACACTGGGTGTTGACCCAGATCGGCACCTTGTGGAAGCCGCCGAGAACCTTCATCAGGTCGGGGGTGATGCGCTGCGGCAATACGATGGGGGTGCGGGTGCCGAAGCGGATCATCTCGATCTGGGGCAGCTCACGCAGCTTGCGCACCAGATAGTCGAGCTGCTCGTCGGTTAGCAGGAAGGGATCGCCGCCGGTGACCAGCACGTCTCGCACCTCGGTATGGTCGGCGATCCAGCGCAGCCCCTCATCGAAGTCGAAGTTGAGGGAGAGACTACCGTCGACCACCAGTTCCTTGCGGAAGCAGTGGCGGCAGTAGACGCCACAGGTCGACGTGACGGTGAAAGCGACCCGGTCCCGGTACTGGCGGGCAATGCAGTCCGGGCGTTCCTCGGTGGTGGCACGGTTTTCTTTCCAGACCAGGTAGTTGTCCATACCGAAGCGGTTCTCCCGCTCCTGACGCGAGGGGATGATCTGCCGCCGCACCGGGCAGGCGGGATCATCCGGGTCCATCAGCGCCGCGAAATGGGGAGTCGCGCCCCAGGTCGTGGAAGTGGCGGCCAGAATTTCACGTTCGTCAGCGGTGAGGTTGACGTAGCTTTCCAGACGTTCGACGGTATTGACGAAGTTCTGGAGTTGCTCCTGCCAGCTGGCAGGAGTCGGTTTTCGATGATGTCGTACGGTGGTGTCCATAAGCTCCTTTCCTTCTCCACGCGGCCCATGACTTGCGGGGCAACCCGGGACCGGGGAATGGTTGGCGTCTGGCGTAACCGGAGGTGCCGCCGAAAGGCGCAGCGAGAATGACGGGAAGAGACGGCCGAGAGGCCGCTTCAACCCGAAGCGGGGAGTGGGCCGGCCAAGCCCCTTCCCGCATGCAACAGTGACCGGGGAGGGGCGCGGCACGCGCCAGACGTTCAGGGGATGATTTCGATCAGGATGGGGCCACCCGCACCCGGCTTGAGACGGAACATCTCAAGCCGGTGCTGCCCCTGGGAACGAGGGTTCGTCCCGTGCCGGCCAGGCCAGCACGGTCCACCTCCAGAGCGGGTCTATGGACGGAACGTTCAGGGAGAACGCCGCCAAAAACCCGGGAAGCCTAACATATCAACGGGGGCGGGTCAAACCGCCCGGGGAGGAAGGAGGAGTTCAGGGGAGGTCTCGATGACCCGCAGCAGATACAGCATCATCCGGTTGGCCGGAGTCGGAATGCCGTAGCGGAGGCCGAGTTCCACCACCTTGCCGGCGAAGATCTCGACCTCGGTCTTGCGACCGGCCTCGACATCCTGCAGCATCGAGGTCTTGGCCTCCGGGGCCAGCCGCGCCAGCACCCGCTCCCACTCCCCGAGGTCGGCTGTCGTCAGGTCGACCCCGGCAGCGCCGGCCAGGGCGATCACCTCCAGCATCAATGCCCGCAGCACTTCCCGCGCCGAATCCGAGCGCTGGAAGATTCCGTAAGGAGCCCGCAGCACCGCCGAGGCCTGGTTGACGCCGACATTGACCATGAACTTCCACCACAGGGCGCGCAGCATGTCGACCGGGGTCTCCCAGGCCAGGCCGGCCCGGTCACAGGCCGCCTGCAGCCGCTGCACGCGCAGCGACGGCGGCTCGTTGTGCGCTTCGCCGAACAAAAGCCGCCCCTGGTTGGCGACCGTTATCATCTTCCCTTCCCGCACCGCGTCAATCCCGACCGCCACGCAGAAGAGGAGCTTCTCCGCGCCAAAAACCGAGCCGATCACCGCCTCGCTGTCGAGGCCATTAAGGACCGAGAGGATGGTCGTTTGCGGCCCCACCACCGGGCGCAAGCCAGGAAGCGCCTCCGCCAATTGGTGATGCTTGAGGGCGACAATGACCAGATCGACCGGAGCCGGCGACGTGTCGCCGGCCATCACCGGCAGCCGGAAGTTTTCCCCGTTGACGTTGCAGCCCTCCCGGCGCAGGCTCTCGCCCCGCTCCCCCGCAGCGACGAAAAGGGTCTCGAACCCTGCCGCATGAAACCGTGAGGCATAATAGGCCCCGAGGGCCCCGGCACCGAGAATGGCGATCTTTCTGATTTCATCCATTTGCTATCGGTTCCTCTCTCCGGCCGATCCGGCCGCGGCCAGTGAACAAACTCCAAAACGCGATCAGGCTTTTGCAGCCGTGCAGAACCTTCCGACAAGGTTAGCCGCCAGCAGCAACCGTCGCAATGGCTCAGCGGCTGCTTTTCGTCAGGACGAGGCGATTCGTGAAGAAACCGCTAAAACTTTCTTTTCGGCAATACTAAGCCTTGCCTGCGCCGGGCAACTGGTCTTAAATTGCTCCCTATGGAAAACCTCTGGCTCAATATCTCCGCCGTCCTCGCCATCTTCACCCTGGCGATTATCAGCCCCGGGCCGAACTTCCTGATGGTGGTCTCCACCACCCTCGGCGATTCGCGCCGCGCCGGCCTCTTCACCGCGCTGGGGGTGGCGACCGGGAGCGGCCTCTTCGCCCTCGCCGGCCTGCTCGGGCTGATCCTGGTCATCAACACCCTCCCCCACTTCGCCACCGCCGTCGCCGTGCTTGGCGGCGGCTACCTCGCCTGGCTCGGGGCGACCATGGTCGGACGCCTTTTTCGGCCCCGCCTCCCGCTCACCGCCGCCACCGTGGCCGCGGGCGGCCGCTCGCCGCTGCAGGCCTATCGCGCCGGGCTGATCACCAACCTGACCAACCCCAAGGCCTGGGCCTTCTACTTCAGCCTCTTCACCCTGGTGCTCGCCCCCGGCGCGCCACTCTGGGCAAAAGTCTTTCTCAATCTGGCCATGTTCCTGATATCTTTTGGCTGGTACGCTCTGGTGGCGCTGCTGATCTCGGAGCGACGGGTGCAGCCGCTCTTCCTGCGGGCACAGCCGCTGATTCAGGCGCTGCTCGGCCTGATGCTGATCTTCCTCGGCGGGCGCCTGGCGCTGTCGGCTCTTTTCGGCTAGGGGCCCCCGGGAATTCTACAAAGGAGAAGGTGAATGATCGAGGACGGGGAAGGATCACCCTGGATCTGCCACATCTGCGAAGGGAAGTTCCGGGGGATGGAGAGCATCGCCTGCAGCCGCTGTTTCCAGGTGACCTGCGCCGCCCACCTGCGCCACCTGCCAAGCCGCCACCCGGAGAGCGGCCTCTACCTGCTGCAACCGGTCTGCGTCGCCTGTGCCACGCTCAAGGGAGAGTGAACCGCATCGAACCGCCCTAGCCAGCCGGCCAGAGCAAGCGCCATTGCCAATAAAAGTCCGACCATCCCAACCACCCCGCCCCAACCGGCGCCACTCCAGAAGTACCCGCCCAGCGTTCCGCACACGCTCGACCCGAGGTAGTAACTGAAAAGGTAGAGGGAGGAGGCCTGCGCCCGGGCCGAACGGGCCCGCCGTCCGACCCAGCTCGAGGCGACGCTGTGGACGGCGAAGAAGCCAACAGTACAGCAAACCACCCCGGCGATCACCAGAAACAGGGGATGGAGCAGGGTCAGCAGGATGCCGGCGACCATCAGCAGCAATCCGCCGCGCAATACGCTGGCCAGCCCCCAGCGTCCGCTCAGGCGACCGGCCAGGGAGGAGCTGAGGGAACCGGCAAGATAGGCGAGGAAAATCAGGCTCACCGTGGTCTGGCTGAGGGTATAGGGGGGCGCCAGGAGCCGGAAGGTGAGGTAGTTGTAGAGGGTGACGAAACTCCCCATACCGAGAAAGGCGATGCCGAAGAGCCCGAGCAGGCCCGGGTCCCGCAGATGGGCGAGCAGCGAGGTGACGAGGTAACGGCCGCGAAAGGGGCGGCGCACGGCCTGGCGGCCAGGCGGGAGGCTGGCGACGAACCAGAGGCTGAGAAGCAGGCAGAGCATGCCGACCGCGGCGAGGGCGAGGCGCCAGGAGGTCGCCTCGGCGAGGGCCGCGGTGAAGATCCGGCCACTCATGCCGCCGATGGCATTGCCGCTGATATAGAGCCCCATCGCCGGTGCGACCGAGCCCGGCTCGAGTTCCTCGCTGAGGTAGGCCATCGCCACCGCCGGCAAGCCGGCCAGAACCGCGCCCTGCAACAACCGCAGCGCCAGCAGCGCCAGCAACCCCTGGCTGACCGCGGTGAACAGGGCGAGGCAGGAACTGGCGATCAGCGCCAGGGCCATCACCGGCTTGCGGCCGAAACTCTCCGAGAGGGTGCCGGCGAAGAGCATGGTCACGGCGAGGGCGGCAGTGGCGACGGAGAGGGGCAGGCTCGCCAGAGCCGGCGCCACGCCGTATTCAGCGGCAAAGAGAGGGAGCAGCGGCTGGACATCGTAGAGGGTGATGAAAGTGACAAAGCCGGCGCCGAAGAAGGCGAGGTTGATGCGGCGGTAGCTGCGGGTGCCGCTGCAGATCAGGCCCGCTGCGATTTCGGCGCCCGGGGTCATGGCTCCCCTCCGACGCGACCGACGCGAAGCGCCAGGGGCCAGCGCACCGGCCGACACTGCGCCGGGTCCCCCCACTGCTGGACCAGGGACTGACGCAGGTTTGGCAGGGGGTCGTCGCCGGTGGCGCGGCGAAAGCCGCGCAGCGCCGACCAGGTACCCAGGTAGCCGAGAAGATGGTCGAGATCCCAATCGGCCTGCAGTTCCAAAAACGGAGCGGTGATCTCGGCAAAGGGAAAGGGGATACTGCGGTATCCGGCGTCGACATGGCGCCGCTCGGGAGGCCAATAGGGACCGACGACGTCATGATAGAAATGATCGATGATCGGATCGAACGCGGGCCCGAGCTGCACTTCCCCGTAACTGAACGCGGCCAGCACCCCGCCGGGCCGGGTCACCCGGCGCACCTCGGCGTAGAAGCGCTCGAAGTCAAACCAGTGCAGCGCCTGGGCGACAACCACCAGGTCGATGGCGGCTGCCGGAAGGTGTGAATCCTCGGCACTGGCCACCGAGTAATGGACGGCAGGGTGGGGAATCGCTTCGGCAACCTGGGCGGTGCTCGGGTCGCTCGCATAGACGGTTGCGAAGTGGGGGGTCAAACCGAGAGCGGCCTGACCGTTGCCGCAACCACAATCCCAGGCGGCCTGGTGCCGGGGGCACTGAGCGGCGAGCCAGGCGAAAAGCAGCGGCGGGTAGTCGGGGCGGTAGCTGCGGTAGGCGGCCGCCTGGCTCGAGAAGTGATCCTTGAAGCTCGGTTCTGTGGTCACGGCGGCCTCCGGTCAAAAGAAAAACTTTCTCCTTGCGATCACCCTAGCACCAGATCTACGATAAGAAAAATATATTAAACTTATCATTGCGGTAATATTTTGTTATAGGCTGAAGGGCGCGCCCCGGGTACAGGGCCCCCAGGGAAAGCTTGCGGATGGGAGGTTACAGAGATGGATATTCGACAGTTGAGGGCCTTTGCCACCATCGCCCGGCTCAGCAATTTCACCCGCGCCGCCGAGAATCTCAACGTCGCCCAGCCGGCGGTGAGCATGGCGATCCGCAAGCTGGAAGACGAATTGGAGCTGACCCTCTTCTCGCGCCAGGATCGCAAGGTTACCCTCACCGCCGAGGGAGAGGTGCTGCTCGGTCACGCCCGCCGCATCCTCGCCGACCTACAGGCGGCCGAGGATGAGATGGCCGACCTGCGCGGACTGGAGAAGGGGGAGGTGCGGGTCGGCATCCCACCGATGATGAGCTCCTACTTCTTTCCGGCGATCATCGCCGACTTTGCCCGGCGCTACCCGCAGCTGCAGCTCGCGGTCCTCGGCGAGGGGGCGTGGCGCATCCAGAAGCTGATCAGCCAGGGGGAGATCGATATGGGGGTGATCGCCGGGGGACAGCTTCCGGAAAACTTCGAAGCCCGTCATTTCCTGCGCGAAGAGGTGGTGGTCTGTGTCCCCTCCGGCCACCCACTGGCCGCCCGCACCGCCCTCACCTTCGCCGAGTTCACCCGCCAGCCGCTGGTCTTCTACAAGGAGGGGTACTTCCTGCGCGAGCTGATCTTCGACAAACTCAAACAGAGCGGGCTGCGGCCGCAGATCGTCTTTGAGACCAACCTCTTCACCCTGGTCAAGTCTCTCGTCAAGGGCGGGATGGGCGCCACGACCTTCCTACGCATGGTTGTCGCCGATGACGAGGAACTGGTCGCCATCCCCTTCGACCCGCCGCTCTATCTCGACCTGGTGATTGCCTGGAAAAAGGGGGCCTACCTGTCGCGGGCCAACCGCGCCTTCGTCGAGTTCCTGCTCGCGCGGAGCAGCGACCTGCGGGCGACGGAACCAGGTCCGGTTGCTTAGCCGTGGCACCGGGCGGGGAAATTGATTATCATGACCCAAAAATTAGCAAGGAGCCGCCATGAAGCTCGACCGCCTGCACTGCATCGACCTCGACCAGCCGACCCTGGAGGGGTTCCGGCATTTTATCAGCGCCTGGCTCTACCAGGGGGAGGAGACGACCCTGCTGGTCGATCCCGGGCCGCTCTCGACCATCCCGCATCTGCTGTTAGAGCTGCGCCGCCTTGGCGTCAGCCGCCTGGACCATATCCTGCTGACCCACATCCACATCGACCACGCCGGCGGCACCGGCGAACTGCTGAAGGTCTATCCCGAGGCCCGGGTCCTCTGCCACCCGGACGGGGTGCGGCACCTGGTGGACCCGGAAAAGCTCTGGCAGGGATCGCGCCAGGTGCTCGGCACCCTCGCCGAGGTCTACGGGCCGATCGTCCCGGTCCCGGCCGACCGGATCGGCTTTGACGCCGTCCCCGCCCCGGGCCTGAGCGCTCACCTCACCCCCGGCCACGCCGCCCACCACTGCTGCTACCTGCTCGACGACCTCCTCTTTGCCGGCGAAGTCGCCGGGGTGCGCGCCGAGATTCCCGGCGCCATCTACATGCGCCCGGCGACTCCGCCGCGTTTCCTCCCCGAGGTCGCCGACGACTCCCTCGCCCGCATGCTGGAACTGCGACCGAAGCGCATGGTCTTCGCCCACTACGGCCTGGTCGACAAGGCGATGCAGCACCTGAAAATCGCCCGCGAACAGCTCGTTCTCTGGCTGCAGGGGGTGGCTGCGACCGCGGCCTTCCCGGGGGGCTACCGGGAAGAGGCCTTCTTCGCCTGGCTTCTCGAGCACGACCCGGTCTATCGCCGTATCGATGAGCTTCCCGGCGACATCCAGGCCCGGGAACGGATTTTTCTCGGCAATACGCTGAAGGGGATGTCCGAATATCTCGAAGGGGCGGGGCGCTGAGGGGTTTATCGCGCCCGGCTTTCGCGGTTGCTTTCGGCCCCGATCTGGTTTATGCTCGCGCTCCGACGCCCGGCGGCAGTCCCCCCGGCGGTAAAACCCAACCCGCAAAGCCAGACCGGTCATGAAGCGCGCCGTTCCATCCTGCCATATCGATCATCCCACCACCTGGATCCGCTACCAGCGCACCCTCTGCCAGGATTGCCGCGGCACCTGCTGCAGCCTGCCGGTGGAGGTACGCATCGACGATTTGGTGACGATGGGGCTGGTCGATCCCTTTGAAGCCGCGGAGCCGGCGCGGCAGATCGCCCGCCGCCTCGAAAAGGCCGGCCTCATCGACCATTTCAATGCCCGCAGCGAGATTTTCACCCTCGCCCGCCGCGCCAACGCCGACTGCATCTTTCTCGACCCGCACAGCCGGCTTTGCACCATCTATGCGCAGCGCCCGGCGACCTGCCGCAACCACCCCCGTATCGGGCCGCGACCGGGATATTGCGCCTTCCAGCCACGGAGCAATTGAGCCGATCCAGCAAAGAAATTTCCACCCCGGCGGGGGGATGTGCTACAAAGGGCGGGCAGTGCGCTGCGGCAGATAGCCCCGAAGGGACGACGAGCAACCATGGCGATCGAATGGTACCCCGGACATATGGCAAAGGCGCGGCGCGAGATTGCCGAGGCCGTCAAGTCCTGCGATCTGATTATCGAGATCGTAGATGCCCGCCTCCCGGCGGCGAGCGCCAACCCGCTGCTGAGCCAGCTGCGCGGCACCAAGCCCTGCATCAAGGTGCTCAACAAGCAGGACCTGGCCGACCCCGAAATCACCCGCGAATGGGTGCGCTACCTCGAAGCGTCTGCCGGAGTGCGGGGGCTGCCGCTGGAAGCGAAGTCGCGCCTCAGCGCCGGGCAGATCACCAAGCTCTGCCGCCGGCTCGTCCCCCATCGCGGCAAGCCGGGCAAATCGTTGCGCGCCCTTATTGTCGGCATCCCCAACGTCGGCAAATCGACGCTGATCAACACCCTCGCCGGGCGTTCGATCGCCCGGGTCGGCGACCGCCCGGCCATCACCACCTGCCAGCAGCAGATCGACCTGCGCAACGGCATCCTCCTCTTCGACACCCCGGGCCTGCTCTGGCCCGACATGCGCAACCAGCTCGCCGCCTACCGCCTCGCCACCAGCGGCGCCATCGGCGCCAACGCCTACGATTCGAGGGATGTCGGCCTGTTTGCCGCCGCCTTCCTCGCCGAGCGGTATCCCGAACGCCTGCTCGCACGCTACAGGCTGGAGACGCTCCCCCCCTCCCCCATTGAGCTGCTGACCGAAATCGGCCGGCGCCGCGGCTGCCTCGTCGGTGGCGGCGAAGTCGACCTGCAGCGCGCCGCCGAGCTGCTGCTGCGGGAGCTGCGGGCCGGCACCCTGGGGCCGATCAGCCTTGAGCGTCCCGGCGAAGAGGAGCTGCCGGTGGAGCTGGAAGCGGATGCCGAGAACGGGCTTTAACTGCCACCGCTGCGGCCACTGCTGCCGCAGCCTCGTCGATGCCTACCGCGGCTGTGTCAGTGATGCCGACCTGGAACGCTGGCGCCAGCAGCAGCGTGACGATCTCCTCATGCGCGTCCAGACCCTCGACCTCGGCCCCGGCAACCAGCTCCACCTCGCCTGGTTCGACCCCGCCACCGGTGACGAGGTGGAAGCCTGCCCCTGGCTGCTGACGGCGCCCGGTTCCGACGAGGTTCTGTGCGGCATCAACCGCATCAAGCCCGATCATTGCCGGGACTTTCCGGAAGATCGCGGCCATGCCAGCGCCACCGGCTGTCCCGGCTACCGGCCCCTTCCCCGCAAAAGCTGATCCTGCGAGCGGCTTCGGCCGCAACTGACAACCCGCCAGGACTCTGTTAAGCTTGCATCGGGCCAATGCTCCTCCCATGCTCGACCGCATTCATTCCAGTCGTACCGGACGTTTTCCCCTGTTTTCCCAGGCCAGGACGCCATGCCCCGTCGTGCCCAAAAACCCTTCACCCCACCCGACCGGTCAAAAACCCGCGAGCTCTATTCCGCGGCGCTTCCCGCCTGGGAGGAGGCCCTGCAGCTCCTTGCAATTCGGGTGCGCCACCTGCTTGAAAAGAACGGCCTGACACCGACCATCAAGCAGAGGGTGAAAGGATTTGACGCCTACCATGAAAAACTTCAGCGCAGCGCCCGCAAGCGTCAGGGGCCCCCGGCCATCACCGACTTCTTCGGGCTGCGCATCATCTGCCCCTTCCTCGAAGATGTCACCATGATCGAGACTTTGCTGCGCAAGGAGTTCGTGGTCGTCGAAACCGAGCGCAAGGCGGCGGGACATTCCTTTCGCGAGTTCGGCTATGATTCGGTTCACCTGCTGGTCCGCTGCGATGAAGAGGGCTCGGCCCCGCTCCCGCCCCATACCCGCCGGGTCGCCGAAATCCAGTTGCGGACCATCCTCCAGGACGCCTGGGCCGAAGTCGAACACGAGCTGGTCTACAAATCCTCCCTCGCCTGGCCCAATGAATCGATCCGCCGCAAGCTCGCCGCCCTCAATGCCACGCTGACCCTTTCCGACCTCACCTTCCAGGAAATCCGCGACTACCAGAGCAGCGTCCGCCGCCTCAACCATAAACGCCGCAACGCTCTGGAACAGGCGCTGGCCCTGCCGGTACTGGCGAATCCGGAGGACGAGGCGACCCCGGCGGCGGAAGAGCCACCGCCCCTTCTTCCGGCTCTCGGGAGCCCGCTGGAGAAGGCAATGCTCCAAGCGCTCGAGGCGCACAGCCACCAGCAATTTGAACGGGCGGTGGAACTCTATGGAGGCATCCTGTCGATGCACCTCGCCAAGCCGATTCGCGCCCTGATCTACAATCACCGGGGGATGGCCCTCTTCGCCCTCGGGCGCCAGCGGGAGGCGCTGCGCGACTTCACCCGGGCGATCGATTATGACCCCGGGAACCTGCGTGCCCTCTGTAATCGCGGCCTGGTCTACCGCCTGGAGAAGCGCCATGCCCGGGCACTGGAAGATTTTGACCGGGCGGTCGGCATTGATCCGTCGGCCTGTGAAGCCCTGCTTGGCCGGGCCCAGCTCTACCTGGAAATGCGCTTTCCCGACCGCGCGCTCATCGATTGCCGGAGGGCCCTTGAAATCGCACCGGAGTTGAGCGCGGCACTCGCCCTTGAAGAGAAGATCCGCCGCCAGTTTTTCACCGGCTGAGAAATCACGCCCGCCCCCCTGCGCCAGCCGCCAGATCGGGTAGGAGGCGGGGTCGCCCCCGCCGTCCTCCCACACCACCGTGCGTACGGTTCCGTACACGGCGGTTCACAAGGCGCTCTGAAAGCGGCGGTGCTGATCGGTCAAGCGGATCAGCCCCAAGTAGCGAAAGAAGGATGTCGGATACGCTTCATTCATGTGCGAGGCCCCTGAGTTCCACCAGGGGCCTCGCCCGTTCGTGGCCGATTTCCACGCCCGGGCTTCCGGCAATCCCCGCTGCATCAACCTCTTGGCCCGGGTATAGGGGCGCTTCCACTGTCGCCATAGAATGCAGCGCAGCTTCCGCCGCAGCCATTTGT
The DNA here is from genome assembly GCF_054658035.1 of Desulfuromonas carbonis. NCBI lineage: Bacteria > Pseudomonadati > Thermodesulfobacteriota > Desulfuromonadia > Desulfuromonadales > Desulfuromonadaceae > Desulfuromonas > Desulfuromonas carbonis. The sequence continues at coordinate 371,955 of NZ_BAAHXR010000001.1, forward strand.
CCAGTTCTTCGAAGATGCCTTTGACCTCCGCCAGGCGGAAGTAAGAGGCCCACCCCCGTAGCTTCGGGGTGATTTCTTTGATGACCTGAGCGAGACTGCGTCCCCTGCCCCGTCGGCAGACCTTCCTGAGTCCGGCCTTGAACCGCTTCACTCTCGACTCCGCCACTTTGAGGCGGGGTTTCTTGTGAAAGGTCATGCTGTAACCCAGAAAGACCCTTTTCCAAGGACGGTCGACGGCGCTTTTGGCGACGTTGACCTTGAGTGCCAGCCGCTCCTCCAGGAACCGGGTGAGACTGGCCATGACCCTTTGGCCGCTGCGCCTGGTCTGCACGTAAATGTTGCAGTCGTCGGCGTAGCGGCAGAAGGCGTGACCGCGCCTCTCCAGTTCCTTGTCGAACGCGTCGAGCAGGATGTTCGACAGAAGAGGTGAGAGGGGACCACCCTGCGGCGTCCCTTCCACCCTCTGCGACACAAGCCCGCCTTCGAGCACTCCGGCTTGCAGGTACCGCCGGATGAGCAGCAATACCCGCTTGTCTTCGACCTTACGGGCGACCCGCGACATGAGGATGTCGTGGTTCACCCGGTCGAAGAACTTCTCCAGGTCGATATCGACCACCCAGCGCTTGCCGTCGGCCACATGCCGACGGGCGGCTCTAACCGCCTGCCAGGCACTCCGTCCGGGACGATACCCGTAGGAGCTCTCGGAGAAGTCCGGATCGAATAGCGGCGTCAGCACCTGATGCAGCGCCTGCTGAATGAGCCGATCGCACACCGTGGGGATTCCCAGGGTGCGCACTCCCCCGTCGGGCTTCTCGATTTCCACCTTCCGCACCGGCTGGGGGCGATACGTCCCATTCAGCAACTCTTCCCTGATGGTCGGCCACTTCTCCTTGAGAAAACCGCGAAGCTCGCCCGTCGTCATCTCGTCGATGCCGGGGGCGCCCTTGTTGGCTTCCACCCGCTCTAAGGCCGCCATCATGTTCGGGCGGCTGACGACGTCTTCCATCAGCCCCCTTTCCGCTTTCGTCCAGGAAGGGTCTCTCGTTGCCGTGACGTTTGACGCACCGCTCCCATGCTCTGGCGGCTTCCGGCCGCTGCCCTCCGGGACGGCTCCCGGTATCTCGACCGGGACTTCTGCTGCTCTTGTCGTCATCGAAACGCGAGTCTCCTGAAACGACGCCTCGTGTTCGGCCCTTTGCCGGGTGGTTACTCCGGCTACTACGGCCTCTGCTGACTTCTGCCGGCCCGTCCCGACACCTTACGGTGACGGTAGCACGAGGCAGACCGACAGATCTCCCAGGGTAATGCGCGTGACCTTCCTCCCATCTACCCGCCGCATCTACAGCCCCACCCTCCCGGATGGCTATCGGGCTTTGAAGATATTGGCCTTCTCGCCCGGATGAGACTGCCTCATGCGGTTTCTGTTCGTCGGACCGGGATTTTGCCTGCGGCTTCCTTCAGATTCCACCTCGCGATGGACACCCTTGCCGTCCGGCTAGCGGTTCCCGCCATCAGGGTCCGCAGGGGACTTGCACCCCCAAGTCACTGATTCACCACCACAGTGAATCAGACAGCGCCAGTCAAGGCGCTACGCGCCATGCCTGGCGCACCAAGACGAAAAAAGGCCGGAACGTCATCGTTCCGGCCTTGGTAGGTTTTTAAGGTTAGGGACCCTTGGTGGACTAGCCGAGGAAGAGGTTGTGGTGACGCGCACGATTGGCGAGGATTGTGGGGTCGAGAACTTCCCCGCAGGCACAACATTTCCAGGCGTCGAAAGAGCGAACGAAATCGTAATACTTTTCGGCGTACATGCGGCCTCTGCACTTGGGACATTTCATGGTGGTACCCCCTTGTCATGTGATGAATTACGAATTGCTTAAGGCAGTTATTACCATTTACACAAGACGTGCCAGCTCATGACAAAAAAGGACCAATAGACTCCTTAATACCTGGAATTCATGGAAATTCCTTCTATTTTTCAATAACTTTCCCGGCCGTAATTATTTCCCGAAAAAGGCGCTCCAGGCTTCCAGGCGTCCCTTTCCAACGCCTGGAACCCGCAACAGCCCCAAAATCGACCCGAATTCGCCATTTTCTTGACGGTCGAGGTCGATACGTTGCGCCAGCGTCGCCCCGATTCCCGGCAGAACCTCCCAATCACTCCGTTCCATCCGGTCGGGATGCAAGGGGATGCCGAGCGCCAGACGTTGCCCTGCCGGTATCCATGAGACCAGAATATCGCGAATCTGCCCATTTTCCACCACCAGGTCGAGGGCGGAACCGGTGACGAGGGGTTGTTCCAGACAGGGATCCTTCAACAGCAGGCGGTCTGCCGCCATATCCGTCATAATAATGGCGTCTTTCAGGGTCATAGCGTCAGAAAATTGATGAATGCCGGGCACAGGGAAGGAGGGGCCGAACATTAAAATGGTGGCGGCAACAACGCAAGGAGCCGGCGGCGCCGGGCTTGTGCCCAGCAACGACCGGCTCCACTCCACGCCCAGTCCGGCGAGGAGAACCACGACCAGCAGCGTCGTCCCTGCCCGGTACCTCACCTCATTCAGTCTCGGCTTCCTGGTCCTTGACCAGTTTGTAGAGGAGGGCATCGATCAGGGCATGGTAGGAGGCATCGATGATATTGTCCGACACCCCGACCGTGCCCCAGCGGGAGTTTTTATCTCCCGACTCGATCAATACGCGGGTCACCGAGGCGGTCCCCTTCCCCGCCGGCAGCACCCGCACCTTGTAATCGACCAGCTTCATTTCCCGGAGCTGGGGATAAAAATTCTCCAGGGCCTTGCGCAGAGCGTGATCGAGGGCGTTGACCGGGCCGTTTCCTTCGGCGGCGGTGTGCTCGATCTTGCCACCGACCTTGACCTGGATCGTTGCTTCAGAGGTCGGCTTGTCATCTTCGTGGCGCTTGGTGTCGATGACACGAAAGCCGATCACCGCGAAGTAATGGCGCAGGGTGCCGAGGGCGCGGCGCATCAGCAGCTCGAAGGAGGCCTCGGCCCCTTCGAACTGATACCCCTTGTTCTCCATCTCCTTGATCTCTTCGAGAATCTCCAGGGTCACCGGATCCTTGGAGTCGAGATTGAGATTGAACTGCTCAGCCTTGGCGAGGATATTGGAGCGCCCCGAGAGATCGGAGATCAGAACCCGGGTAACGTTGCCGACCTTCTCCGGGCGGATGTGTTCGTAGGTTTCGGGGTGGCGCTGGATCGCCGAGACGTGAACGCCCCCCTTGTGCGCGAAGGCCGAATTGCCGACGTAGGCCTGGTGTTTGTCGGGGACCAGGTTGGCCAGTTCAAAGATGTAGCGGGAGACCTCGCGCAACCGCTGCAGTTGGCCGTCGCTGATGCAGTCGCGGCCAAGCTTGAGCTTGAGGGCGGGGATGATCGAACAGAGGTTGGCATTGCCGCAGCGTTCGCCGAAACCGTTGATCGTCCCCTGCACATGCACGATACCGTGATGCACCGCGACCAGGGTGTTGGCCACCGCGCACTCACCGTCGTTATGGGTGTGGATGCCGAGGGGGGTGCCGATCCGCGCCTTGACCGCCTCGATGATCGCCGCCACCTCGTAGGGCATGGTTCCGCCGTTGGTGTCGCAGAGGGTGATGCAGTCGACCCCGGCGGACTGGGCTGCTTCGAGGGTCTGCAGGGCGTACTCGGGGTTTGCCTTGTAGCCGTCGAAAAAATGCTCAGCGTCGTAGATCACCTCCGGCACATGCTGCTTGAGGTAGGCAAGGGAGTCGTTGATCAGCTCGAGATTCTCTTCGAGGCTGATACGCAGGGCCTCGTGGACATGGAAGTCCCAGGTCTTGCCGAAAATGGTGACGGCATCGGGCTCGGCCGCGATCAGGGTCCGGATATTGTTATCCTTGGCCGGGGTCGTCTTGGCGCGCCGGGTTGAACCGAAGGCGGCGATCTTGGCCTGGTTCAGCTTCACCTTGCGGATATCCTTGAAGAAAGCGATGTCCTTGGGGTTGGACCCGGGCCAGCCGCCCTCGATGTAGTGAATGCCGAGCTCATCGAGCTTCTGGGCGATCCGCACCTTGTCCTGGACCAGAAACGAAATATCTTCGGCCTGGGTTCCGTCCCGCAACGTCGTATCGTACAGCTTGATCAGGCTCATCGCGTCTTCCTCCTCATAGGGATAAGGGCGACCACGAGGATCGCCCCTATGCCTTCCGCGCCATTCGTCACCGGGAGTGCCCGGCGCCGGGACTACTCCGCCTTGACATCCTTCTTGGCCAGCCCAAAAGCTTCATGCAGCACGCGCACCGCCAGCTCGGTATACTTGGCGTCGATGACGCAGCTGACCTTGATCTCGCTGGTAGAGATCATCTGGATATTGATCCCCTCCTGGGAGAGGGTCTGGAACATCTTGCTGGCAATGCCCGAATGCGAGCGCATGCCGACACCGACGATGGAAACCTTGGAGATCGCCTCGTCGGTACGGACCGAACCGGCACCGACCTCCCTGGCCGTCTCTTCGACGATCTTCAGCGCCTTCTTGAAATCGGTTTTGGGGACGGTAAAAGTCAGGTCGGTGAACCCCTCGTGGGAGACGTTCTGGATAATCATATCGACGGTGATGTTGGCGTGGGAGAGCGGCGTGAAGAGCTGGGAGGCGATCCCCGGCTTGTCGGGCACGCGCAGCACCGAAATCTTCGCTTCATCCTTGTTGTAGCTGATCCCCGAAACCAGAACGGTTTCCATATCGGCATCCTCCTTCGTCACCAGGGTCCCTGGATTATCGTTGAAACTCGAACGGACATGGACAACCACGCCGTATTTCTTGGCAAATTCGACACTGCGGATCTGCAACACTTTGGAGCCGAGGGAGGCGAGTTCGAGCATCTCGTCGTAGCTGATCTTCTCCAGCTTGGACGCCTCGGTGACGATCCGCGGATCGGTGGTGTAGATGCCGTCAACATCGGTGAAGATCTCGCAGACGTCGGCCTTGAGGGCGGCCGCCACCGCTACCGCCGAAGTATCGGAGCCGCCGCGACCGAGGGTCGTGATGCTCCCTTCATGGTCGATCCCCTGGAAACCGGCGACGACGACGATATTGCCGTTCTTCAGATCTTCGCGGATCTTCTTGTCTTCGATCTTCTCGATGCGCGCCTTGGAGAAGGCGCTGTCGGTGTGCATCGGAATCTGCCAGCCGCAGTAGCTCTTGGCCTTGTAGCCCATCGCCTGCAACGCCATCGCCAGCAGCCCGATCGTCACCTGCTCCCCGGTCGAGACGACGACGTCATACTCGCGCTCGCTGGGGAACTCACAGACCTCGTTGACCAGGGCGACCAGCTTGTTGGTCTCCCCGGACATCGCCGAGACAATGACCACGACGTCGTTGCCGTCATCGTAGGTCTTGGCCACGCGCCGGGCCACGTTCCGGATCCGGTCGATGGTACCGACCGATGTCCCACCATACTTTTGGACAACCAGGGCCATAATTACCCTATCCTCCTTCGCTGCTGAAAAGCGGCCGAAGCCGCGGGGTGTCGATCACTCTTTCCGTTCGCTGCGCCGCCGGCCAACCTTGTGCACCGCCAGCCCCTCGCAGTCCTCCGCTGCCTCCCGCACCAGTTCGGGGAGGGTCGGATGGGCATGGATAACGGCCGCCAGCTGCAGCGGGGTGAGGCGTTGCTGCATCGCCAGGGCGACCTCGGCGATCAGCGTCGACGCCTCCTCCCCGACAGCGGCGGCGCCCAGGATCTCGCCGCCGTCCGCGGCGGCAACCACCTTGAACAGGCCGCGCGGTTCACCATCGCAAAGAGCCTTGCTCGAGGCCTGGTAGGCGAAACGCCCGACCTCCACCGCCACCCCCTGCTCCTTGCATTCGGCTTCGGTCAGACCGACCTGGCCGACTTCCGGGAGGGTGAAAATAGCGCTCGGCACGACCCGGTAATCGGCCCGCGCATCGCCCCCCAGGGCGTTGGTGACAGCGATTTCCCCCTGATAGGAGGCGACATGGGCAAGCTGGATGATATTGGTGACGTCACCGATGGCGTAGATCCCGTCAACCGAAGTCCGCATCCGCTCATCGACCTTCACCGCCCCCCGCTCGAGTTCGACGCCGGCCTCCTCGAGCCCGAGGCCGGAGCTGTTCGGCACCCGGCCGACCGCCACCAGGACCTTGTCGACGGTGAGGGTTTCTCCACCGGAGAGCCCCGCGACCACCGTCTCGCCGCGCACCTCAAGACTCTCCACCGCCGTCTTGGTGCGCACCTCGATGCCGAGTTCCTTGAACGACTTCTCGACCTCGCGCACCACCTGGCGGTCGCTGCGGGCGAGAAGTTCCGGGAGCTGTTCGACTACCGTCACCTGGCTGCCGAGGGCGGCAAAAATCGAGGCAAATTCGCAGCCGATGTAGCCGCCACCAATAATCAGCAAGCGGCCGGGAAGCTCCTTAATAGCAAGAATTTCCCGGCTGGTCAAAATATTTTTCCCGTCGATCGCCAGGGCCTTCGGTCGTGCCGGAAGGGAGCCGCTGGCGACGATAATCTGCTTTGCCCGGATATGCCCGACGACCCCCTTGCTGCGGATTCGCAAGCGCCCGGGCCCCTCGATGGAGGCACTGCCATGGAAGAGATCGACCTTGTTCGCCTTGAGGAGCTGCTCCACCCCCCCGACCAGTTTTTCGACCACGCTTTCCTTGCGCGCGGCGGCGGTCCCGTAGTCGAAGCTCACCTCGCCACAGGAGATCCCGTGGAGGGCGGCGCCGGCCAGCCGCTGCCGCAGCAACGCCGTTGCGAAGAGGGCCTTGGTCGGGATGCAGCCGTGATTGAGGCAGGTGCCGCCTACCCGTTCCTGCTCGACCAGGCAGACGCAGGCCCCCTGCTGGGCGGCGCGAATCGCGGCGACATAGCCGCCGGGGCCGCCGCCGATGATGGCAATATCGAACTCGGTCATGGCGCCACTCCTCTCTGGTCACAGCCCGCCGCAAGGTCGTCCAGCAGCGCGCTGGCTGCCGGGCTGTGGGCGGTAAAGGTCAAAATACGCCGCTCGCCGGAGGCGTGCGAAAGGGCAACATGCAATCCCGGCCGATCGGGGGGGAGTGCCAAGGCCGCCCACTCGACCACGATGACCCCCGGCGCCGCGGCGTACTCCTCGAAACCGATCGCATCGAGGTCGTCGGCACCGGCCAGGCGGTAGAGATCGAAATGGTACAGGTCGAGGCGCCCGCGATAATGGTTCATCAGGGTGTAGGTCGGGCTGGTCACCGCTTCGTCGGCGGCAATGCCGAGCCCTGCCGCCAGTCCCTGGGTCAGGCAGGTCTTGCCGCTCCCCAGTTCACCGTCGAGAAAGATCGCCAGATCCTCCCGCAGCAAGGCGCCGAGGCGGACCCCGAGCGCCCGGGTCGCTGCCGGGCTGTCACTGGTGAACTGCCAGCGCTGCAAGGTTCAGCGGCCCATGCTGCGGACGATATCGAGGCGGCTGACGACCCCGACGACTTTCCCGCCGGCAAGGACGGGGACGAGGTGGGCCTTCTGTTCGCTCATCAACTCGGCAATCTCCGCCACCGTCGTCTCCGGCGTGCAGGTCACCACCTCACGGCGACAGATATCGGCGACCTTGCGCGCGGTGATGCGTTCCACTTCGCTGCGGAACTTCTTTTCGCTCTCCAGATAGAGAACCCAGTCGAAAAGGGCAATCACCGTCGGAATATGCAGCGGCCGGTCCAGTTCGACCAGGTCACTCTGGCTGACGATGCCGACCAACTCCCCGCCCTTATCGATCACCGGCATGGCATTGACGTTGGTGGCGACAAACTGGCGCGCCAAATCCTCAATTCCGGTCTCCGGGGTGACCGAGTGAACGGCGGTGGTCATGATGTCCTGGGCTGTAAGCATTCATGTCTCCTGTTGGGTGAGGGCAAAGCGGGCAGCGGGAAGTTCCCGCAACAGGTCGGAGGCGAGCAGTCCGGCCATCCCCTGGCGGGCAGCCAGTCGATCACCGGCAAGACCGTGCAGGAAGACTCCGAGCACTGCCGCGTCAGATGCCTGCATCCCCTGGGCCAGCAGGGCCCCGAGAAGGCCGGTGAGGAGGTCCCCCATGCCGCCACTCGCCATTCCCGGATTGCCGCTGGCATTGATGCGCAGCTGTCCATCCGGGCAGGCGACGATGGTCCGGGCCCCTTTCAGGACCAGCACCACGCGGTGCTGCTGGGCAAAGTTGCGGGCGACGTTGACGCGATCGCTCTCGACATCCCGCACCGTCCCACCGATCAGCCGGGCCATTTCCCCCGGATGGGGGGTGAGGATGGTGGCGGCCTCGCGCCGGGCGAGGGGTTCGAGATGACCGGCCAGAGCATTGAGTCCGTCGGCATCGAGGACGAGGGGCAACGGGCATTCGGCCACCAGGGCGCGGACCAGGGCAGCCGTTTCCGGAGCCTGACCGAGGCCGGGCCCAAGCGCCAGCGCCTCCTTGCCGGCGGCAAGGTCGCGCAGCAGCGCCTGCGCCTGCAGGCCGATCCCGCCGCCGCTCTCCGGCAGGGCGGCCGTCATCACCTCGGTCAGCATGCCCGCCATGGTCGCCCGTTCACTGGCCGCGGTCGCAAGGGTCACCAGACCGGCGCCGCCGCGCATCCCCGCTGCCGCAGTCAGGGCCGCGGCACCCGATTTGCCGGTGGAGCCGGCCACGACCAGCAGGTGGCCGAAGGTCCCCTTGTGCCCGGCCACCGGCCGCGCCGGCAACAGCCGCGCCGCTTCCCGGCGGTCGACCAGGACCAGGGCATCGGGAACCTGGGCAAGGAGTCCCCGCGGCATGCCGATATCGGCCACTTCCAGGTCCCCGACCAGGGCGGTCCCGGGGTGGAGCATTTGGCCAAGCTTGGCGCAGGCGAAAGTGACCGTCAGCGTGGCATGGACCGCGACGCCATGAACCCGGCCACTGTCGGCGTCGAGGCCGGAAGGGATATCGACGGCCAGAACCGGCAGGCCACTGCCATTGACCCAGTCGATCGCCTGCCGGAAAATACCATCGACATCACTGCCGAGACCGGTTCCGAGCAGGGCGTCAATGACCAGCTGCGGGGCGCTGCGGCCGAGGGCCTCGGTCAGATCAGCGGCCTCCGGCACGAAACGGACGACCGCATCACTGCGCAGCAGAATTTCGAGATTGATGGCAGCATCGCCACCAATGGCGTCCCGAGGGGCAAGGACCAGGGTCTCGACCTGCCAGCCGCGATTGGCGAGATGGCGGGCAATCACATAGCCATCGCCGCCATTGTTCCCCTTCCCGCACAATACCAGCACCGGCCCCGGAAATGCCGCGGCAAAACGGCGGTCGGCATGCTCCGCAGCCGCCCGCCCGGCGTTCTCCATCAGCACCACCCCGGGAAGGGCGAATTCCTCGATCGCCCGGCGATCGAGGTCGCGCATCTGGCGGGCGGTAAGCAGCTTCATGAGGTCTCCAGAATAACATTGGCGACAGCATAGTCGCCGTCGTGGCTGTAGGAGAGGTGGACTGCAGAGATCTGGCGCTCGGCAATCAGCTCCGCCGCGCGCCCCCTGAATTTCAGTTGCGGCTGGCCGAGGGGGCCGCGCACCACCTCCATGTCCTGCCAGGAAAGCCCGTCCCGCAAGCCAAGCCCCAGCGCCTTGAGAAAGGCTTCCTTGGCGGCGAAACGGGCGGCCAGGTGCGGCGAGGGGTCCTTCTGGCGCAGGCAATAGGCCCGCTCATCGAGGCTGAACAGGCGTTCGATCACCCCGTTCTTGCCCGCATCCAGCAGGCGCCGGAAGCGGCTGCTGCGCGCCAGATCGGTCCCGAGCCCGACCACCGCCACCGGTCAGCGTCCGTGAACCAGGGCTGCCATCTCCCGCACGGCCCGTTCCAGACCGACCAGGACCGCCCGCGAGATGATGCTGTGACCGATGTTGAACTCTTCAATGCCCCCCAAGGATACCACATCGACAATGTTCTGGTAGTTGAGGCCATGGCCGGCATTGACCCCCAGGCCGAGCTTGCGACCGGCGCGGATGGCGGTTTCGATCTTGGCCAGTTCTCCCCGCCGCAGGTCGCCGGAATAGGCCTCGCAATAGCTGCCGGTATGAATCTCGATCAACTCGGCACCGACCCGGTGGGCCATCTTGATCTGTTCGAGGTCGGGATCGATAAAGAGGCTGACGGCGATACCACCCTGGCGCAGCAGGTCGACCTGTTTCTTGATCAGGTTGCGATGGAGGGAGACATCGAGCCCCCCCTCGGTGGTCAGTTCTTCACGCTTCTCCGGCACCAGGGTCACGGTATCGGGGAGCAGCTTCAGGGCAATGGCGACCATCTCGTCGGTGGCCGCCATCTCCAGATTGAGGCGGGTCTTGACGGTCTTGCGCAACAGCTCGACATCGCGGTCCTGGATGTGCCGGCGGTCTTCGCGCAGGTGCACGGTGATGCTGTCGGCCCCAGCGAGCTCGGCCAGAGCCGCGGCAGTTACCGGGTCGGGCTCCTTGCCGCCCCGCGCCTGGCGCACGGTCGCGACATGATCGACGTTGACTCCCAGTTTCGCCATCTTCACTTCTCCTCTTTGCTGCCGCCGAGGTGCTTCTCGATGGCAGCGGCGATCTCATGGGCGAGTTCGGTGATCTGCAGCTTGTCCTGCCCCTCCAGCATGATTCGCAGCAACGGCTCGGTCCCCGAATAGCGGATCAATACCCGGCCACTTTCGCCCAGGGTCTGCTCGGCAGCGGTGATCGCCTGCTGTACCTGCGGGACTTCGGTCAGCTCACGCCGCTCGGCGACCCGCACGTTGACCAGCACCTGGGGGAGCGAGACCATCACCCGGGCGAGTTCGGCGAGGCTGCGGCCGCTGCGCTGAATGATGGCCAGCACCTGCAGGGCGCTGATCATGCCGTCGCCGGTGGTGTTGTGATCGAGGAAGATCATGTGCCCCGACTGCTCGCCACCGAGGTTGTAACCACCGCGCAACATCTCCTCGACGACGTAGCGGTCACCGACAGCGGTCTTCACCACCTTGCCGCCCGCCTCGCGCAGGGCGATGTCGAGCCCCATATTGCTCATCACCGTCGCCACCAGGGTCTTTTTCGCCAGCTGGCCCCGCTGCAGCAGGTCACAGGCACAGATCGCCATGATGTGATCGCCGTCGACCTCGTTGCCGAACTCGTCGACAAAGATCACCCGGTCGGCGTCGCCATCGAGGGCAATGCCGAGATGGGCCCGATGCTCCCGCACCGCGGCCGCCAACACCTGGGGGTGCAGCGATCCGCAGCCGGCATTGATATTGGTGCCGTTGGGGGAGACGCCGAGGGGCACGACCTCGGCGCCGAGTTCCCCGAGAACGGCCGGGGCGACCTTGTAGGCGGCACCGTGGGCGCAGTCGAGGACGATCTTCAGCCCGGAGAGGTCGAGGTCGCGGGGGAAGGAATTCTTCAAAAAGACGATGTAGCGGCCGCGCGCATCATCGAGGCGGAAGGCCTTGCCGACCTCGGCGGCAATCGGCCGCAGCGAATCGATCTTCTTGCTGAAGATCAGATCCTCGATCTTCAGCTCCAGCTCGTCGGGAAGCTTGAAGCCGTCCCGGGAGAAGAACTTGATGCCGTTGTCCTGGTAGGCGTTGTGGGAGGCACTGATCACCACCCCGGCGTCGGCGCGCATCGAAGCGGTGATGAAAGCGATGCCCGGGGTCGGCAGCGGCCCGACCAGGACGACATCGACCCCCATCGAGCAGATCCCGGCCGCGAGGGCATTCTCGATCATGTAGCCGGAAAGGCGGGTGTCCTTGCCGATCACGATGCGGTGCCGGCGCTGGCCATCTTTGAAGATATAGGCGGCGGCACGGCCGAGCTGCATCGCCATCTCGGTGGTCATCGGGTGGATATTGGCCACGCCGCGAACGCCGTCGGTACCAAAAAGCTTCTTTTTCATTTTCCGGTCTTGTCCTTATTGGAGGCAGGCTTGGAGGGAACCAGCGGGGCGACCTGGACTTCAACCTCCACCGCGCGGTCACTTTTCAGGGCGGTGAATTTCCCCCGGTAATCGAGGGGAGCCATCAGGGTAAAATTCTCCCGCACTTCGCTGACATCGATTGGTTCGGTTGTCACCTCGTTGACATCCTTAAGTTCACTTTCGGCCCCTTCGACCATGATCCTCTCCGGGTCGGTCTTCAGGGAGGTAACCTTGTACCCTTCTGCCAGCGCTCCGGAGAAGACCACCCGCACCGGCACCGCCTTCTCCTTGCGGCGTTCGAGGCGAACATCGACCACCGCCGGCGAAAGACGGGTCACCTTGATGGCGCTGGGAAGGTTGAGCCGTTCCTCGAGGCGTTTGAAAGAGGTCACCCCGGGCTGGAGGTCGCGCAGGTCGATGGCCAGACTGAGATCGCTCGGCTTGACGTTCATCAGGATCGTTCGCGGTCCGCTGATGCGGAGGTCGACCAGGCTCGGCACGTCATTGGCGACCATCATCCCGGCCGGCACGTTTTTCAGTTCGAGGGGGACGGCATAGCCGACCTCCAGCTTCTGTTCACCCATGACGAAGAACCAGAGGATCAGCGCAAAGACCAGGGAGAGGAGCTTGAGAACCCAGTTCTGGGTCAATCCGTCAACCATGACTCACCGTTTCCTTCGTGGCGCGGTTCGCGGCTCGAGGAGGCGTTTGACCACGCGCTTGAGGGCCGTCGAATCGAGGTCCCGGGTGATCCGACCACCAACCACAATCGAAATCCGGCCGGTCTCCTCGGAGACGACGATCGCCACCGCATCGACCAGTTCGGTCAGCCCGATGGCGGCGCGATGACGGGTGCCGAGGGATTTGCTGATATCGGGGTTCTGCGACAGGGGCAGGAAGCAACCGGCCCGCTTAAGGCGTCCCTGCTGCAGGATCAGGGCGCCGTCGTGAATCGGCGAATAGGGGAGAAAGATCGAAACGATGAGATCGCTGGAGACCTTGGCATCGATCTCGACCCCGATTTCGAGGAAGTCATTGATCCCGGTCTCCCGCTCGATGACAATCAGAGCCCCGATTTTCCGGTTGGCCATGTTGAGCGCAGCCTTGACCAGCTCGTCGATGACCTCGTCCTCCTCCTTGAAGGAGAGATCGGCAAAGAACGGGTTTTTGCCGACATGGATCAGGGCGCGGCGGATATCGTTCTGGAAGATGACAACGATGACGAGGATTATCGAGGAGAGGAAGTTGTCGAGGAGCCAGTGCAGAGTATAGAGCCCGCCGAGCTGGGAGGCGACGTAGACGATCAGCACCACCGCCAGGCCGAGGAGCATCTGCACCGCCCGGGTCCCCTTGATGAGCAGGATGATCCGGTAAATGATGAAGGCGACCAGGAAGATATCGAGCAGGTCGAGCAGCCAGCGGAGGTTTTTAAGTTGGTCGAGCATGCCGCCCTCGCCCCATCTTCCGTTATTGAAATGCAGACATCAGATTTCAGCAGCCAACCGTGGCTGGGTCAGGGAGAGCAGCCTTCGCTGGTCATGCAACCGCTCCGGCCACCACGGCCCAGGCAGTTAGGGCGGCCTCCCGGGCCGGGCCGACGTCGTGGACCCGAAAAATCCGCGCGCCGCCGGCAACACCGAGGGCCACCGTGGCCAGGGTGCCGTAGAGCCGGCGACCGGGGTCGGGCTGGTCGAGAATGCGCCCGATAAACGCCTTGCGCGAGGTACCGAGCAGCAGCGGCCGGCCGAGGGAGAGAAACTCCGGCAACCGGCGCAGTACCTCGAGATTGCCGGCGACATCCTTGGCAAAGCCGATCCCCGGATCGACCGCCAGCCGCTCTTCGTCGATGCCGGCAGCCCGGGCCTGCTGCAGGGAAGCGGCCAACCCCGCCAGCACCTCTCCGGCGAGATCGCCATAGACGGTATCCTGCTGCATCGTCTGCGGTCGCCCGCGGGTGTGCATCAAAAAAGCACCGGCCCCGGCGGCAGCGACGGTTGCCGCCATCTCCGGGTCAAAGTTAAACCCGCTGATATCGTTAATAAACTCGGCCCCGGCAGCGAGGGCGGCCCGTGCGACCTGGCTCTTGCTGGTATCGACCGAGAGAGGGAGCGGGCAGTCCCGCGCCAGCGCTTCCAAGACCGGCAGAACCCGCTCGATTTCCTCCTCGGCAGTTACTGCCGGTGCTCCCGGACGGGTACTTTCACCACCGATATCGATCAGGTCGGCCCCTTCCGCCACCATCTGTCGGGCCTGCTGCAAGGCGGCTTCGCGACCGAGGTATCGCCCGCCATCGGAAAAGGAGTCGGGGGTAAGGTTGAGAATCCCCATGATCAGCGGCCGGGTGCAGTCGAGGTGACAGCTGCGGCCGCACAGGGTGTTGGCCGGGGCGTTCAGGGCTGTCAATAACCCACGCAGCTGGTGGCTGATTTCGGCAAGACCGAAAGGCTGGGTTGCGAGTTTCCGGCTGAGCTTGAGCAGTTGCCGCTGGGTACCAATCAGGATGAGATCGGTGGCGGGATGAGCACAGGCCACCGTGCCGCGGGCAACGGCCGCGTCCCCCCCCAGGGCCAGCATCTCCTGCTTGATGACATTGGCGGCCCGGCAGGGGACGGCGGTGATCTTGACCAGCCGCCCCAGCATCTTCGGAGCCATCCGCTCGATACCGCCCGGGTCGCACCCGATCAACTCCAGTTCACGGCGGGCGCCGGACTCATCGCTGACGGTCAGCAGCCGCGGCGCCATCGCTTCAGGCTCCGGCAGTCGGACCGTCCTCAAGGCAGGGACCGTCCGTCGGAGCGACGGTGCCGCCCTCGGTCGCCGGTGGCTCCGCGTCGGGACCGAAGACCATTTCGCGGATCTCTTTACCGTCGAGGTTTTCCCGCTCCAGCAGGGCCTCCGCCACCTTCACCAACGCCTCCTGCTGCCCCTGGAGAATCTCCCGGGTGCGGGTGTAATTGGTCTGCACGATACTGCGGATCTCTTCATCGATCTGCTGGGCTGTGTTCTCACTGTAGTTCTTCATGTGGCCCATGTCGCGACCGAGGAAAATCTCCCCTTCCTTCTCGCCATAGGCGAGCGGTCCGAGCTTGTCGCTCATCCCCCATTCGCAGACCATCTTGCGGGCGATGGCCGTGGCCCGCTCCAGGTCGTTGGAGGCCCCGGTGGTAATGCTTGCAAAGGTGAGCTCTTCGGCCACCCGCCCCCCCAGCAGGGTACAGATGCGGATATGCAGCCCCTCGCGGGTTTCGTTGTATTTATCCTCGGTCGGCAGGTACATCGTCACACCCATGGCGCGGCCACGGGGGATGATCGAAACCTTGTGCACCGGATCGGCGCCGGGGATGAACATCGCCACCAGGGCGTGCCCGGCTTCATGGTAGGCCGTGACCTTCTTCTCCTCCTCGGTGATGACCATCGAACGCCGCTCGGCGCCCATCATCACCTTGTCCTTGGCGGCCTCGAGGTCCTCCATGTTGACCTCGTCCTTGTTGGCCCGGGCAGCGAGAAGCGCGGCCTCGTTGATCAGGTTGGCGAGATCGGCGCCGGAGAAACCGGGGGTTCCCTTGGCCAGCACTTCCATGTCAACATCCTTGCCCTGGGGGATCTTGCGGGCATGGACACTGAGAATCTTCAGCCGCCCTTTGACATCGGGGCGCGGGACCACCACCTGGCGGTCGAAGCGGCCCGGGCGCAGCAGCGCCGGGTCAAGGACATCGGGACGGTTGGTCGCGGCAATCAGGATGACCCCCTCATTCGACTCGAAACCGTCCATCTCCACCAGCAGCTGGTTGAGGGTCTGCTCCCGCTCGTCGTGACCACCGCCGAGACCGGCCCCGCGATGACGGCCGACCGCATCGATCTCGTCGATGAAGATGATACAGGGGGCGTTCTTCTTCCCCTGGACGAAGAGGTCGCGTACGCGGCTGGCACCGACGCCAACGAACATCTCAACGAAGTCGGAGCCGGAGATCGAGAAGAAAGGGACCCCCGCTTCCCCGGCGATGGCTCGGGCGAGGAGCGTCTTGCCGGTACCCGGCGAACCGACCAGTAGCACCCCCTTGGGAATGCGGCCACCAAGGCGGGAGAACTTCTTCGGGTCCTTGAGAAAGGCGACAATTTCTTCGAGTTCGTCTTTGGCCTCGTCGATGCCGGCGACGTCGTTGAAGGTGACCCGCTGCGACGATTCATTGAGGAGCTTGGCCTTGCTCTTGCCGAAGCTCATCGCTTTGCCGCCCCCCGATTGCATCTGCCGCATAAAGAAGATCCAGACCGCGATCAGCAAGAGGATCGGCCCCCAGGAGACGAGCAGAGTGAACCAGAATGAGCGGTCCTCGTCGGGCCGAACCTGGATGACGACCCCCTTTTCGCGTAGGGTCTTGATCAGGTCAGGGTCATTGGGCGCATAGGTCTTGAAGAGGGAATCGTCCTTGTATTTCCCTTCGATATTGGATCCCTGGACCGTCACTTCGGCGACCTTGCCGTCGTCGACGGAGGTCATGAAGTTGGTATAACTGATCGGCTTCTGCTCGCGCTCCTTCTGGGTCATCATGTTGAAGAGGAGAATCATGACCAGGGAAATTACGAGCCACAGAGCGAGATTTTTATAGAACTGGTTCACCGGACCCCCTAAAGGAGAAAAATTCGATCATCGGACGGAATCTCCGCCCGGGCCGGAAAGGCATCCGGAAATCTATCATAACCCATGCGGAATCACAAGTTATTAGTCGCCCAGGTGGCGCCGAAAAGGGTGAGGCGCAGGACTTTCTCCCCGTGCTCCGGAACCCGCCCCGGACAGCGCCGCAGGCCGGGAACCCAGAGCAGTTCGTCGGCCGCCACCAGTGGCAGCATGGCCCGCACCTCCCCGGGGAGGCGGGCAGCTCGCAACAGCTCCTTGACCCGGTGATGCCCGCCGCCGGCAAGGCGGATACGGTCCCCGGGCTGGAAATGCCGCACCGTCAGGGGCCAGGGGGTCGCCGCAGCGGCGAACTCCACCGCCCAGGGACCGCCCCCGAGCGGCGCGGGCCGCAACTCGACGCCGAGGGTCATTCCCCCGGGCAGAAGATATTCCCCGGCAGCAGAGATCTGCAATTGGAGGTCTCCAGCCGCTGCCGGCGGCTGGCAGCGCAGTTGGAGCCGATCGTAGCGCCGCAACACCACGACCCCCGGCAGGTGGACCTGCCGCTGCGGCAGCCCGTCTTCAAGCAGGCCGGCAACCGCGGCAATGTGGACTGCGAGTAATCCCGTTCGCCCGCCGCGAACCCGACCCAGCAGCCGGTGCAGCAAACGATCGCGCAGGGCAGGATGGAGCGCAGCCAATTGGGCGATCGAGACTTGCAGCCCCGTACCGTCAAGGCTTGTCGCCAGGCGGGCTTCCTGGTCGGCAAGCAATCCCTCCCAGTAATCCTCCTCGATGCCGCAACGGTCGGCGAAGGCGGCAAGGCGCTCAGTGATCCGCGGATTGAAACCGGCCAGGTGGGGCAGGAGTTGGTGGCGAATCCGGTTGCGGGTAAAGGCGGGATCGAGATTGCTCGGGTCCTCGGCCCAGGAGCTGCCGCGGGCCCGCAGGTAGTCCTGCAGTTGCTGCCGGGAGCATTCGAGCAAGGGGCGGATAAAGGGCCCGCTGCGGGGGCGCATGGCGGCCAGTCCGGTCGCCGTACTGCCGCGCATCAGGCGCTCGAGAACGGTCTCTGCTTGATCATCCCGCTGCTGACCGAGAGCAATGACCCGGCAACCCCGCTCCGCAGCAACCTCCCGAAGAAAGCGGCGCCGGGCCGAACGGGCCGCTGCTTCAAGCCCGCCCCGCTCCTTTTGAGCAAGGGCCGGCACATCGACGCGGGCCGTTACCAGCGGAAGGCCCAGGCGCCTGGTAAAATCAGCGACAAATTCGGCATCTTCGGCGCTGCCGGCGCGCATGCCATGGTCAAGGTGGGCCACCACCAGCTCCAGAGACCATTGTGTGGCCAGCTGGTGCAACAGGTCGAGCAGGGCGAGAGAATCGCTACCGCCCGATACGGCCACCAGGACGCGGTCGCCCGGAGTGACCAGGGCATGGCGACGGATATAGCGGGAGACCTTGGCGAGCATGGCAGCACCGATGAAAAAGGCCGGAAAAACCAAAACCCTCCCCGGGCACCGGGGAGGGTTTTGTAAATGGTGGCGGTGCAGAGATTCGAACTCCGGACACTGCGGATATGAGCCGCATGCTCTAACCAACTGAGCTACACCGCCGAAAGAATCGGGCCGGCTTCGCGACCTGGGTCGCGCCCTGCTTTCCCTTGAATTTCAACAGGTTGTCCTAAAGTTCTCAGGCACCCCGGGGGCAGCAGGCGTACTTTATAACCCATGCCCCAAAGCTTGTCAAGGGGAATCAGGGGAATCAGGAGGCACTCAAATTTCCGCGCCGTCATCGGGTAGGAGGCGGGGTCGCCCCCGCCGTCCTCCCACACCACCGTGCGTACGGTTCCGTACACGGCGGTTCACAAGGCGCTCTGAAAGCGGCGGTGCTGATCGGTCAAGCGGATCAACCCCAAGTAGCGAAAGAAGGATGTCGGATACGCTTCATTCATGTGCGAGGCCCCTGAGTTCCACCAGGGGCCTCGCCCGTTCGTGGCCGATTTCCACGCCCGGGCTTCCGGCAATCCCCGCTGCATCAACCTCTTGGCCCGGGTATAGGGGCGCTTCCACTGTCGCCATAGAATGCAGCGCAGCTTCCGCCGCAGCCATTTGTCCAGTTCTTCGAAGATGCCTTTGACCTCCGCCAGGCGGAAGTAAGAGGCCCACCCCCGTAGCTTCGGGGTGATTTCTTTGATGACCTGAGCGAGACTGCGTCCCCTGCCCCGTCGGCAGACCTTCCTGAGTCCGGCCTTGAACCGCTTCACTCTCGACTCCGCCACTTTGAGGCGGGGTTTCTTGTGAAAGGTCATGCTGTAACCCAGAAAGACCCTTTTCCAAGGACGGTCGACGGCGCTTTTGGCGACGTTGACCTTGAGTGCCAGCCGCTCCTCCAGGAACCGGGTGAGACTGGCCATGACCCTTTGGCCGCTGCGCCTGGTCTGCACGTAAATGTTGCAGTCGTCGGCGTAGCGGCAGAAGGCGTGACCGCGCCTCTCCAGTTCCTTGTCGAACGCGTCGAGCAGGATGTTCGACAGAAGAGGTGAGAGGGGACCACCCTGCGGCGTCCCTTCCACCCTCTGCGACACAAGCCCGCCTTCGAGCACTCCGGCTTGCAGGTACCGCCGGATGAGCAGCAATACCCGCTTGTCTTCGACCTTACGGGCGACCCGCGACATGAGGATGTCGTGGTTCACCCGGTCGAAGAACTTCTCCAGGTCGATATCGACCACCCAGCGCTTGCCGTCGGCCACATGCCGACGGGCGGCTCTAACCGCCTGCCAGGCACTCCGTCCGGGACGATACCCGTAGGAGCTGTCGGAGAAGTCCGGATCGAATAGCGGCGTCAGCACCTGATGCAGCGCCTGCTGAATGAGCCGATCGCACACCGTGGGGATTCCCAGGGTGCGCACTCCCCCGTCGGGCTTCTCGATTTCCACCTTCCGCACCGGCTGGGGGCGATACGTCCCATTCAGCAACTCTTCCCTGATGGTCGGCCACTTCTCCTTGAGAAAGCCGCGTAGCTCGCCCGTCGTCATCTCGTCGATGCCGGGGGCGCCCTTGTTGGCTTCCACTCGTTCAAGGGCCGCCATCATGTTCGGGCGGCTGACGACGTCTTCCATCAGCCCCCGTTCCGCTTTCGTCCAGGAAGGGTCTCTCGTTGCCGTGACGTTTGACGCACCGCTCCCATGCTCTGGCGGCTTCCGGCCGCTGCCCTCCGGGACGGCTCCCGGTATCTCGACCAGGACTTCTGCTGCTCTTGTCGTCATCGAAACGCGAGTCTCCTGAAACGACGCCTCATGTTCGGCCCTTTGCCGGGTGGTTACTCCGGCTACTACGGCCTCTGCTGACTTCTGCCGGCCGGTCCCGACACCTTACGGTGACGGTAGCACGAGGCAGACCGACAGATCTCCCAGGGTAATGCGCGTGACCTTCCTCCCATCTGCCCGCCGCATCTACAGCCCCACCCTCCCGGATGGCTATCGGGCTTTGAAGATATTGGCCTTCTCGCCCGGATGAGACTGCCTCATGCGGTTTCTGTTCGTCGGACCGGGATTTTGCCTGCGGCTTCCTTCAGATTCCACCTCGCGATGGACACCCTTGCCGTCCGGCTAGCGGTTCCCGCCATCAGGGTCCGCAGGGGACTTTCACCCCCAAGTCACTGATTCACCACCACAGTGAATCAGACAGCGCCAGTCAAGGCGCTACGCGCCATGCCTGGCGCACCAAAAAAATCGAGGGAATTGCCGCCGGCAATTCCCTCGATTGATAATTTTGGTTGCGGGGGAAGGATTTGAACCTCCGACCTTCGGGTTATGAGCCCGACGAGCTACCAGACTGCTCCACCCCGCGTCATGAACTTGGGAATATAGGCCAACCCACCGCAGCTGTCAAGACCTTAATTGCTCTCCCGGAACCAGGCGACAAAGCGGCGGATCCCCTCTTCGATCCCGACCTGTGGCTGATAACCAAGGATCCGCCGCGCCCGCTCGATCTCGGCAAAGGTGCAAAGCACATCACCGGGTTGCAACGGTTGCCGGTCGAGTTGCGGGGTCAGTCCCATGCTCGCGCCGAGGAGTTCGACCAGGCGGGTCAGGGTGACGGTCTGCGATTCACCGAGGTTGAAAATATCGTAACGGGGCTCCGCCGCCGCCTCGACCCAGTCGAGGGCGCCGAGAATCCCCTGCAGGGTATC
Source organism: Desulfuromonas carbonis (assembly GCF_054658035.1). Lineage (NCBI taxonomy): Bacteria > Pseudomonadati > Thermodesulfobacteriota > Desulfuromonadia > Desulfuromonadales > Desulfuromonadaceae > Desulfuromonas > Desulfuromonas carbonis. The sequence goes on from NZ_BAAHXR010000001.1 coordinate 392,676, forward strand.
GGTGACGTAGGTGTAGTCGCGGCGGGTGGAGCCGTCGCCAAAAAAGGGGATCGGCCGGCCCGCGGCGAGGAGCCGGGCAAACTTGTGAATCGCGAGGTCGGGTCGCTGGCGCGGTCCGTAAACGGTGAAGAAGCGCAGGCAGGCGATCGACATCCCGTAAAGGTGATGATAGTTGTGGCAGAGGAGCTCCCCCGCCTTCTTGGTCATGGCGTAGGGGGAGATCGGAGCATCGACGGGGTCGCACTCGGCGAAGGGGACCTTGGCGTTGTTGCCGTAAACCGAAGAGGACGAGGCGAAGAGGAGCCGGTGGATGCCGGCCCGGCGGCAGGCCTCGAGCAGGTTGAGGGTGCCGTCGATGTTGACCGCCTGGTAAAGGCGGGGCTCTTCGATGGAGGGGCGGACTCCCGCCATCGCGGCAAGGTGGACGACGGCGGCCTCGACACCGGTTCCGAGCCGGGCGACGGCCCGCCCGACATCGGCCGGGCTGCGCAGGTCCCCCTTCATGACCCGCAAATGGCTTTTGGTGCGGCGGGCAGTCTGGCGCAGGGCGGCGACGTTGGCGCCCTTCAGCGCCGGGTCGTAAAAGCTGTTGAAGTTGTCGAAGACCACCACCTGGCGTCCCTGCTCCAGCAGCGCCTCGACCAGGTGAGAACCGATAAACCCAGCGCCGCCGGTGACCAGAACGGTTTCGGCACGGGACATGGCAACCTCAGCGTTTGCGAACCAGGGGGGAGAGCTTCTCTTCGGCCTTGAGCCTGGCAGCGACCCCTTCGGCGGCGTCCGCACCTGCGAGTGGCCCGACAAAAACCCGGTACCAGACCCCCTTGCTGCCGAGATCGGCCTGCTGTACGAAGGCCTCGAATCCCTTTTTTGCCAGCCGCGCCTGCAGGACGCCGGCATCGTCAGGACGGGCGAAGGAAGCAACCTGCACCAGATAGCTCTCCTCTTTTGCCGCCGGGCGGGAGACCGGCGCCGGGGGAGCAGGGGCGGTGCGAGGGGGCGCAGCCACGGTCGCCGCCGGGGCGGGCGGAGGCTCAGCCGCGGCCGGCGGCAGGTTGATGCCGCTCCCCAGGGGAGGCTGGTCGCCGCGCGGCAGGTTGTCGTAGAAGGTCAGGCTGGCCGGCGCGGTCGTCCCCTCCGCGGGGGGTGCATCCTTTCCCTGGGAGTCGGCGGCAGGGGGCGCCACCGCAACCGGAATCCGGGCCGGTGGTGTTGCCACCGCCTCCAGCGCCGGTGCCGCTGGCGCTGCGCTGCGCCCGACCATCACTCCAAGGGCGAAGCAGCCAAGACCGACCCCGATGACCAGCAGGAGCAGGACGAGGACCTGTTTGCGTTCCATGCGGCGTTCACTGCGAGAATGGACCTGGCGGTTCACGGGCGTTCCTCCGTTACATTTTTTCCGGGGCCGAAACCCCGAGCAGTTGCAGACCGTTGGCAAGGACGACGCGGACCGCGTTGGCCAGGTATAGGCGGGCCAGGCTGACGACGGCATCTTCGCCAATCACCCGGTTGCGGTTGTAATAGCTGTGAAAGAGCGCCGCCAGATCCTGCAGGTAGGTGGTCAGACGCTGCGGTTCGAGCTGTTGCGCCGCCCCGGCCACCGTCTCCGGGTAACGCGCCAGCAGACGCATCAGCTCCAGTTCCTCGTCCAGGGTCAAGGGGGCCAGGGGGATCGTCCCGGCCTGCGGCAGGGACAGACCCTGCTCGACGGCATTGCGGTTGATGCTGCAGACCCGGGCGTGGGCGTACTGGACGTAATAGACCGGGTTGTCATTGCTCTGCTGCTTGGCGAGGTCGATATCAAAAACCAGCTGGGCATCGGCCTTGCGCATCAGGAAAAAGAAACGGGTGGCATCCCGGCCGACCTCGTCGATCAGATCCCGCAGGGTGACATAGCTGCCGGCGCGCTTGGAGATCTTAACCTCCTGGCCCCCGCGCATCACCGTCACCATCTGGTGCAGCAGGTACTCGGGCCACCCCTCTGGGATGCCCGCCTGCAGCGCCTGCAGGCCGGCGCGAACGCGGGTGATGGTGCTGTGGTGGTCGGCCCCCTGCTCGTTGATCACCCGGCCGAAGCCGCGGCGCCACTTTTCCAGGTGGTAGGCGACATCGGGGACGAAGTAGGTATAGCTGCCGTCCGCCTTGCGCATCACCCGGTCCTTGTCGTCACCGAAGGCGGTGGTCCGCAGCCAGAGCGCGCCATCGGCCTCGTAGGTAAAGCCGTTGGCGCCGAGCTGGGCGACCACGGCCTCGACCCGCCCCTCGGCGTAGAGACTCGATTCGAGAAAGTAGACATCGAAACGGACATCGAAGGCGGCGAGATCCTGGTCCTGTTCCCGACGCAGGCAGGCGACGGCAAAACGGCGAATGGCCTCGAGGTCGTGGGGATCCGCGGCGGCGCTCACCTGCTGATCGCCGGCGACGACGCTTTCGCCGGCAAGGTAGCTGCGGGCGACGTCCCGGATATAGTCCCCCTGGTAGCCGTCAGCCGGCCAGCGCGGGTCATCGGCCTCGATCCCGAGGCAGCGCGCCTGAACCGAGAGGGCGAGGTTGGCAATCTGCGCCCCGGCATCGTTGTAATAGAACTCCCGGGTCACCTCCCAGCCGGTGGCCGTGAGGAGCCGGCAGAGGGTATCGCCGACCGCCGCACCACGACCATGGCCAATGTGCAGCGGCCCGGTCGGATTGGCACTGACGAATTCGACCTGTACCGGACGCCCGGCGCCGAGGGTGCTGCGCCCATAGCCCGGTCCCTGGGCGAGAATCTCGTCAAGGACCTGGTGCCAGCAGTCGGCAGCGAGAAAGAAGTTGATAAATCCGGGGCCGGCAATCTCGACCTTCTCCCAGGTTCCCGCCTCGTTGCCGAGAATGGCGACCAGGGCCTCGGCCACCTTGCGCGGCGCCAGCTTCTCCTCCCGCGCCAGCAGCATCGCTACATTGCAGGCGAAATCTCCGTGGCCGGACTGTCCCGGCACCTCGACGACAAAGTCGGGGTACTGCCCCGACTTGAGTGTTCCGGCCTGGTAGCAGGCCTGCAGCGCCGCGCTGACGGCAAGGCGCAAACGTTCCTTCATAGTCTCAATCTTTCAGGAAGAATCTTGCCGGGGGCCCTTCGCGGAGAATTCGGGGCAGGCTGCCACCGGCAGGGTCGGCAGGAGCGGCCATCCCCACCACCGGCGGAATCAGCCAGCTCCTCCAGGACGGGTAAATGGATCCCCCAGGCGAAGCGAAAGGCGTATGTTACGCCCCCCGCCAGCGTCTGTCAAGCAGGCCCGGGGCCTCCATTTCACTGGTCGGAGGGCTCTTCCCGGGTCGGTCCCGAGTCGGTTCCGGAGGTTTTCGGGCGGTTGCGAAACTGGTAGACCAGCTCGTCATCCTTGACCATGCCGAGCTCCTTGCGGGCCAGGTTCTCGATCGTCCGCCGGTCGCTGCGCAACGCCTCGATCTCACGACGCAGCTGCGCATTGGCCGCTTCCAGCGCCTTGACCTCCGCCTCCAACCCGGCTTTCTGCCGATTGGCCTGGAGGGCACGCAACACCCCCTTGTCGCCGAAGAGCGCGAGGGCGATCAGGGCGGTGATGATCAGCACCGCCCACCAGGGCGCGTGGCGGGAAGATTGCTTGCTGGAATTGTCGGTGGAAGCCATCGGTAAATCGGGGCGCGAGTTGCGACCGGAGCTGCGGTCGTGCTGCCAAGCATGCCACAGCCGGGGAGGGTGAAGCCAGCACTTTTCTCTTCCCGGCTGCATCGGGTAGGAGGCGGGGTCGCCCCCGCCGTCCTCCCACACCACCGTGCGTACGGTTCCGTACACGGCGGTTCACAAGGCGCTCTGAAAGCGGCGGTGCTGATCGGTCAAGCGGATCAGCCCCAAGTAGCGAAAGAAGGATGTCGGATACGCTTCATTCATGTGCGAGGCCCCTGAGTTCCACCAGGGGCCTCGCCCGTTCGTGGCCGATTTCCACGCCCGGGCTTCCGGCAATCCCCGCTGCATCAACCTCTTGGCCCGGGTATAGGGGCGCTTCCACTGTCGCCATAGAATGCAGCGCAGCTTCCGCCGCAGCCATTTGTCCAGTTCTTCGAAGATGCCTTTGACCTCCGCCAGGCGGAAGTAAGAGGCCCACCCCCGTAGCTTCGGGGTGATTTCTTTGATGACCTGAGCGAGACTGCGTCCCCTGCCCCGTCGGCAGACCTTCCTGAGTCCGGCCTTGAACCGCTTCACTCTCGACTCCGCCACTTTGAGGCGGGGTTTCTTGTGAAAGGTCATGCTGTAACCCAGAAAGACCCTTTTCCAAGGACGGTCGACGGCGCTTTTGGCGACGTTGACCTTGAGTGCCAGCCGCTCCTCCAGGAACCGGGTGAGACTGGCCATGACCCTTTGGCCGCTGCGCCTGGTCTGCACGTAAATGTTGCAGTCGTCGGCGTAGCGGCAGAAGGCGTGACCGCGCCTCTCCAGTTCCTTGTCGAACGCGTCGAGCAGGATGTTCGACAGAAGAGGTGAGAGGGGACCACCCTGCGGCGTCCCTTCCACCCTCTGCGACACAAGCCCGCCTTCGAGCACTCCGGCTTGCAGGTACCGCCGGATGAGCAGCAATACCCGCTTGTCTTCGACCTTACGGGCGACCCGCGACATGAGGATGTCGTGGTTCACCCGGTCGAAGAACTTCTCCAGGTCGATATCGACCACCCAGCGCTTGCCGTCGGCCACATGCCGACGGGCGGCTCTAACCGCCTGCCAGGCACTCCGTCCGGGACGATACCCGTAGGAGCTCTCGGAGAAGTCCGGATCGAATAGCGGCGTCAGCACCTGATGCAGCGCCTGCTGAATGAGCCGATCGCACACCGTGGGGATTCCCAGGGTGCGCACTCCCCCGTCGGGCTTCTCGATTTCCACCTTCCGCACCGGCTGGGGGCGATACGTCCCATTCAGCAACTCTTCCCTGATGGTCGGCCACTTCTCCTTGAGAAAACCGCGAAGCTCGCCCGTCGTCATCTCGTCGATGCCGGGGGCGCCCTTGTTGGCTTCCACCCGCTCTAAGGCCGCCATCATGTTCGGGCGGCTGACGACGTCTTCCATCAGCCCCCTTTCCGCTTTCGTCCAGGAAGGGTCTCTCGTTGCCGTGACGTTTGACGCACCGCTCCCATGCTCTGGCGGCTTCCGGCCGCTGCCCTCCGGGACGGCTCCCGGTATCTCGACCGGGACTTCTGCTGCTCTTGTCGTCATCGAAACGCGAGTCTCCTGAAACGACGCCTCGTGTTCGGCCCTTTGCCGGGTGGTTACTCCGGCTACTACGGCCTCTGCTGACTTCTGCCGGCCCGTCCCGACACCTTACGGTGACGGTAGCACGAGGCAGACCGACAGATCTCCCAGGGTAATGCGCGTGACCTTCCTCCCATCTACCCGCCGCATCTACAGCCCCACCCTCCCGGATGGCTATCGGGCTTTGAAGATATTGGCCTTCTCGCCCGGATGAGACTGCCTCATGCGGTTTCTGTTCGTCGGACCGGGATTTTGCCTGCGGCTTCCTTCAGATTCCACCTCGCGATGGACACCCTTGCCGTCCGGCTAGCGGTTCCCGCCATCAGGGTCCGCAGGGGACTTGCACCCCCAAGTCACTGATTCACCACCACAGTGAATCAGACAGCGCCAGTCAAGGCGCTACGCGCCATGCCTGGCGCACCAAAAAGATGCGCCCGCCGGAAGCCGGCGGGCGCACTTAGCAGCTGGAGTTGAAGGCTCAGCGCAATACGATCTGAGCACGGACCTTTTCCAGCACCTTGCTGCCGACCCCCTTGACCTTGACCAGGTCCTCGACGGTCGCAAAAGGACCGTTCTCGGTGCGGTAAGCAACGATCCGCTCGGCCGTCACTCCGCCGATACCGGGGAGGGTCTGGAGCTGTTCGGCCGTCGCCGTATTCACGTTGACGACGGTCTGGGCGGCGGTGGTGCCGTGATTTTCAGCAGCCAGTGCCGGAATGGCAGCGGCCAGAACCAGGACGGTCCACAGAATAACAACAAGTCGATACATGTTTCCCCCTCATTTTCGCGGTTAGGTGTTGACACACTCACCCGGACCGGCGACCCCCCTCCAACCCTCCTTTCCCTGGCCAATCGATTGCCGGGACCGGGGATACGAAACATGCGAGCAAAATCGGAGCCATTTTACCAAAGAGAAGGCGCGGGTCAACCGTTCCCTGACCTTCCCGGACTATTTTTGCGAATCATTCGCCGCGGCCGACCGGGTGGCGCCAAGATCGGCAACGCGCCCGATGCCGCCGAGGGAGAAGGAGACCAGCACCTCCTGGTCATCTGGGCGCTCGCGGTAGGTGATGAAGAAGCTCCAGCAGCGGGCCCGGTATTCGAGTCCGACCAGGCTCTCCAGGGCCTTGCCGGTGAGAAAGTCGTAGCGATCCTCAAGGCGCAGGTAGACCGGGTTGAGCAGGGCGGTTTCCAGGACGGCGGCGAGGTACTCGAGTTCACCGCGCCGGTTGCGGTAATCGAGGTAAAGGCTGTTGCCGGCGCTGTCCGCCAATGACCCGCGCAGGTTGTAGTCCACCAGCCGGTTCTCACCCGAATTGGTGTCGTAGCTGGCATCGAGATCGAGGTAGCTCCAGCGACTCGGCCGGATTACCGCTTCGAAGAGGAGGGGCGAAAAGGGGCGCCGGGTGTCGCCGCTGAATTCGAGTTCGCGGCGCGACTCGCGAAAATCGAAGCTTTGCGAGATGCGCAGGTAGAGGAATTCATGGTAGATGCGCTCGCCACTCTCACTCTCCAGCCGCGCCGTAAAGCGGTTGGTGAGGCCATAACTGAGGCGACTCTCCGGGCCGATGCGGTCGAGAAGGTCGAACTCCGGCAGGCTGGACTGGTCGACACTGGGGATAAAGGAATAGCCGATCTCCGGCTCGATGCTGTGCCGCAATCGTTTCACGCTCGAACCATCGATGCTGTAGATGCGGGAGAGCTGGCTCGAAGCCCGGGCGCCGAAATCGAAGAGTCCCTGACGCTGGAAGTCGTCGGCACTGGTGCTGTAGAGTCGCTCGCGGTAACCGATTTCCGGCACCAGGGCGAAGAGCGGGTTGGAGAGGAGGTCGGTGGAAAGTGCCGGGCGCAGCATGACCCGCCCCCCCTTTTCCCCCTTGCGGCGCCAGAAGTGGTCCCCCTCAAGATCGAAGCGGAGGAAGAACGGTGAATCGTCCACGCGCTCGGTAATCCCGGCCAGGCGCAGTTCCGGCAGCCGCTGCAGGGTCGCCTCGCTCTCCTGTTCGAGATCCTTGGTATAACGAAACTGGCCGGAAAGGTTGAGCTTCTCCCAGTTCCGTGCGAGGTAGAACACAGTCTGGGCCTTGTCCCGGGTGTAAATCTCGTAGGACTCGCCGAAATCGGCATAGTAGTCACGACTGCTGACAAAATCGACATCGGCCGCGAGACGCACCCCGGCGGGGAGGCTCCCCTGGTGCTGGCCGGTCAGGGAATAACGGTCGGTGCGCCCCGCCTCGGTGACATGATAACCGTGGAAGGTCCCCTGGTTGTCCTCGCCCAGGATATAGCGGTATTCGAGTCCCTTGCCGATGCCGAACTTGGACATGTAGTCGATTTCGAAGGTGGCATCGAGGTGGCGCGCCAGGACCTGGTACCAGGCCAGAGAGAACTGGGTGCCGCGACGGCTGGAAAAGCCGTAGCGCGGCATCAGCAGGCCCGACTCGCGGTCGGTTTTGGCCGGGTAGACGATATAGGGGATATAGAGGACGGGGATGTCCTTGATGTAGAAGAGGACGTGGCTGGCGCGGGCATAGCCGCCCAGGGTGACGCGGAACTCTTTGGCGCCGAACTTCCAGGAGGGGCGTTCTCCTTCACAGGTCGTGAAGGTACCGTCACTGACGCGGTATTCCTGGACCCCGAGTTTCTCTATTTCGCGGCCGGCAATGTGAAAACTCTGGCCGGCGGCAAAGGCGCGACCATTGCTGAGCAGACCGCGCCCGGTCTCCAGATTGTAGCGCAGCGCGTCTCCTTCCATGACCCCTTCGGGAGCCTTGAAGTAGACTCCGCCCGTCGCCTCGGCCTCGCCGCTGCTGCGGTTCCAGTCCATGCTCTCGGCACGCAGTTCCAGGGTGCCGCGCTTCAGGCTCACGCCACCGCCGGCATGATAGGTATCCGTCGGCTTGTCATAGCTCAATGACCCGGCGTCGAGGGAGACCGCCTCCTCACCCGCAACGGGGAGGAGTTCCTCCTGGGCGTCGGCAACCACTGCGACCAGCGTCAGGCCGAGCAGGAGCAGGAGGGTGAGTGCAGAACGAATCACGCGGGATCCTTTTGGAGAGTCAACAGATAATCCCGGGCGGCGGCGACCAGAAAGAGGGAACCGGCGACCAGCACTGTCTCTCCGGGACGGCGGTCGGCGAGGGCTGCAGCGAGGGCCGCGGCCGGCTCTTCGAAAACCGCGACCGCAGAGCCGGATGAGCGCACCGCGGCGGCAATCGCCTGCGGATCGTGCGCGGCATCGACCGGCGGCCGGGTACAGTAAAAAGCTGCGGTAAAGGGCAGCAGGGGAGCGAGGAGTTCGGTCATCGCCTTGTCGGCCTTGATACCGACCACCCAGCGCACCCCGGAGAGTTTCTCGTCGGCCAGATAATCGGCAAGGACGCGGGCACCACCTTCGTTGTGGGCCCCGTCCAGCAGAATCTCGCGCCGGTCCTGCCACCATTCCAGGCGCCCGGGCCAGCGCACCTTTGCCACGCCGGCACGCAGAGCCGCCGTCGGCAGGGGGACCCCCTGGTGGCGCAACAGGGCCGCCGCGGCGAGGGCGAGACCGAGGTTGAGCTGCTGATGCCGGCCGGGAAGACCGAATTCAAGCCCCTCCAGATCGAGGCCGAGCCCGCGGAAGGAGCTGGCACGGAGCGGACCCTGAACGTCAAAATCGCGACCGCTCAGGTAGCAGGGCGCTGCCAGGGCGGCAGCCCGCTCCTCGATCACCGCCAGCGCCTCTGGTGGCTGGGGCGCACAGACCACCGGCACCCCGGGCTTGATGATGCCGGCCTTCTCAGCGGCGATGGCGGCGAGATCGCTACCGAGGTGGCTGCCGTGGTCACGACAGAGGGAGGTGATCACGCAGAGCTGCGGCGTCACCACGTTGGTGGCATCGAGGCGCCCCCCCATGCCGGTCTCGAGGATTGCCCAGGCCACCTGGCGCCGGGCAAAGTAGAGGAGCGCCACGGCGGTGGTGAATTCGAAGAATGTCGCCGGGACGGGACCGGATCGGTCGCGGATCTCGGCCGTCAGGCTGGCGACCTCCGTCTCGGCAATCGGGACGCCGGCAACGCGAATCCGCTCGGTAAACGATTGGAGATGGGGCGACGTATAGAGCCCTGCGGCAATACCGGCGCGGTCGAAAATCTCCGCCAGTGCCGCACAGACCGAGCCCTTGCCGTTACTGCCGGCGACATGAACAGAAGCAAAGTTCTGCTGCGGCTGGCCGAGGCAATCGAGGAGCGCCCGGATATTCTCGAGGCCAAGCTTGATGCCGAAGCGCTGCAGGCCATAGAGGTAGGCGAGACTGGCGGCATAATCGGGCGCGGCAGGCGGGCTTGGCATGGGCGGCTGAAAACTCCGCCCGCCGCGGAATCGGAAAATCCTCGCGGCGGGCCAGGTGAGGCGGTCGACAGGGGTCGGCCGGAAGGAATCACTGCCGGGTGAATATCTTCAGCAGCTGGGCCAGCCGCTCTTTCATCTCGGCGCGCCGCACGATCATGTCGACCATGCCATGCTCGAGCAGATATTCGGAGCGCTGGAAACCGTCCGGGAGCTTCTGGCGGATCGTCTGCTCAATGACTCGCGGGCCGGCAAAACCGATCAGCGCACGCGGCTCGGCCATATTGATATCACCGAGCATGGCGAAGCTGGCGGTGACCCCGCCGGTGGTCGGGTCGGTCAGAACTGAGACAAAGGGGATCCCGGCCTTCTTCAGTTTGGCCAGCGCGGCGCTGGTCTTGGCCATCTGCATCAGCGAGAGGATACTCTCCTGCATGCGCGCCCCGCCGGAGGAGGAGAAGATGATCACCGGGGCCTGCTTCTCCAGGCCGCGCTCGATGGCACGGGTGATCTTCTCACCGACCACCGAGCCCATACTGCCGCCCATGAACCCGAAGTCGAAGACCCCGATGACGACCGGCAGCCCTTCGAGAAGCCCTTCACCGCAGAGGATCGCATCTCCCGGGCCGCTCTTCTTGACGGCGGCGCGGATCCGGTCCTTGTATTTCTTTGAATCCTTGAAGTTGAGAAAATCGACCGACTCCATCGCGCCATCCATTTCGGCGAAGGTGTCGTCATCCAGGATCAGGGCGATGCGCTCCCGGGCGCTGATCCGGAAATGGTAGTCGCACTTCGGGCAGACGTTGAGATTGCGCTCGATCTCCTTGCTGTAGATGATTTCATTACAGTTCTTGCACTTGGTCCAGAGCCCTTCGGGCATCTGCACCTTCTTGAATTCCACCGGCGTCAAAGGCGCCTTCGATTTTTTGAACCAGGCCATATTTTTACCTCTTGGTGTTCAGCAGAGCTGGAATTCCTCGTCGCCGTACAGGATTTGCAGGCGCGGGTCATTCAGTGCCGCCAGTTCCGTGCGCAGTTCGTCGAGAAACTGGGGCTTCATATGGAAAATCCCGACCGGAACTTCCGGTCGACCAAGCTTGACCAGTTCGCCGGCCAGCATCGACGGGGTGAGGTGCCCGCTGATCCGCGCCAGATCGGCAAGCCGGTCGGGGAAGGAGGTTTCGATGAACGCCAGCTTCAGCTGCGGGCACTCCCGGGCCAGAGTCCAGAGCTCCTCGGTTACCGAGGTATCCCCCGAATAGAGGAAGCCGGCGTTGGCGTCCTGCAGACAGTAGCCGACGGTGTGAACCGGATGGGCGGTCCGGGCCCAGCGCACCGTCAGCCCGGCAATTTCACAGCTCCCCGTCTCCGGCAGGGGGTATAGCTCGAGAATCGGCGCCTCCCGGCTCGGCAGACGGGTGAAGTCCGGCCAGGTCGCGTTGTTGAAGAGGTGCTCATGCAGGTCGGCCAGGACCGGCTGCGGTCCCCAGACCCGCAGCGGCTTCTTCCGGATCGGCATGATGTTGTCGACCAGAAAAGCGAGGTCGACGGTATGGTCGAGATGGGCGTGGGTCAGCAGGACATCTTCGATCGCCATCTGCTCGTCCTGGCCAAGGACCGAGGTGATGGTGCCGGCGTCGACCAGCAGGGTCTTGTTGAGGAGCAGGCTGCTGGTATGAATACCCGGGATTCGGGAACCGAAACTGCCGAGAACACGAATATGCATCAATGCCACCTCACCGGTCGTATCCAGCAGAAGACCGCATCCTGTCGCCTGTCGATCCAGGCAGGGTCATGCCGGGGGGTTCCCCAGTCCGGCCTTGAGGCCGGAGACGAAGCGCCGGACCTCGGGCAACAGTTCCGCCGAGGCGCCGCAGGACTCAATGATTCGCACCAGCGCGCTCCCAACCACGACACCATCGGCAAAGCGTCCGATGGCAGCGGCGTCCGCGGCCGTGGTGATGCCGAAGCCAACCGCCACCGGCACCGGGCTCTGGGCCCGCAGGGCAGCCACGGCGTCAGCGATCGCCGCGGCATCGACCGCCTGGCTGCCGGTGACCCCGGTCATCGACACGTAATAGAGGTACCCTTCACCGGTCGCGGCGAGGCGGGCCAGGCGCTGCGGCGGCGTGGTCGGCGCGAGCAGGGTGATCAGCCGCAGATCGGCCGCCGCCAAGGCGTCATGGATTTCCGCCGACTCCTCCGGCGGCAGATCGACCAGCAGCACGCCGTCCACCCCGGCAGTCGCGGCATCACGGGCAAACCGCTCGGCGCCGTAGCGAAAGACCGGGTTGAAATACCCCATCAGCACGATCGGCACGTTGGTATGCTGGCGCACCCGGGAAACCATCTGCAGTACGCCGGAGAGGGTCGTCCCGGCGGCCAGGGCACGCTCCGAAGCCGCCTGGATCGTCGGTCCGTCTGCCATCGGGTCGGAGAAGGGAACGCCCAGCTCGATGATATCCGCTCCCGCCTCGACCATAGCATGGATCAGAGTTTCACTGATCGCCAGGCTCGGATCGCCGGCGGTGATAAATGGAATCAGCGCGGTCTCGCCGGCCGCCCGCAGGCGGGCGAAAGTCGCTTCAATACGCCCCATGGTCAGACCTCTGCTCCAAATTCAAATTGGGTCAGTCTAGTCGAAGCCCCTCCCCTTTTCAACCGTTTTCTCCATCCGCCAGCCGGCGGGCGAGGTCCAGCAATTCCAGGAACATCGCGGCGTGCATCCGCCCGGTCTGGACATTGTAGCGGCTGGTATGGTAACTCGCCAGCAGCCACAAGCCGCCAGAGAGCCGGCACCGGGCACCGTGCGCGAAGGGGTGGTCCGCCAGTCGACCGACCGTCCCGGCCGCCTGGAAATGGCGCAGCAGCGTCATCCAGGCGCCTTGGCCGAGGGCGATGATCACCTGCAGCTGCGGCAGGCTGGCCAGCTCTTCGGCGAGAAAGGGGCGGCAGCTGGCGAACTCTTCCGGTCGCGGCAGATTACCGGGCGGCAGACACTTTACCGCGTTGGTGAGGTAGAGATCGTGCAGGGCAAGCCCGTCGTCACGATCGATCGCCTCCCCCTGGCTCGCCAGACCGGCCTGGTGCAGGAGCGGGTACATGAAGAGACCGGCGCCATCACCGGTGAAGGGTCGGCCGGTGCGATTAGCGCCGTGGGCCCCCGGGGCAAGGCCGACCAGGCAGAAGCGGGCCTCGGGATCGCCGAAGCCGGGGACCGGGCGATTCCAGTAGGCGTCGCGGTCGAGGCCCTTGCGCGGGGGGAGTTGAGCCATGCACTGGACCAGCCGCGGGCAGCGGGTACAGGTGGCCAGCCCCGGCAGGTCGGCGCCGAGCATCAGCTCCGCGGCGCGGCCGCGCCAGCCGCATTGGCGCGACTTTCCAGCTGGGCGGCCAGGGCGTCGAGGAGGCGCTGCTGGTAGCTGCTGAAGGCCTCCCGACCGGTCGCCCGGGCCAGGATCGCCTGCGGCCCGAGGATGGAACTGGTCACAACCACGGTGGTCCCCGCAGCAGTCGGCCGCAGTTCGAAGCGCGTCACGGTGCGGCTGCCGAGAACCCCGGGCCGGCTCCAGGCGAGTTCCCGCGCCGGGAGGACGGTGACAACCTGTGCCAGGGAGCGCTCCGGATCCCCCTTCAGGCCCAGTCGAATTTCGGTGCCGGGGAGTAGCTGGGCGTTCACTTCGGCCGTTTCCAGGCCCGGCCACCAGCGCGGCCAGGCCCAGACCTCGGCCACTTCCCGCCAGACCTTGGCGGGCGGGAAGGCAACCTCGCGACTGCTCGTCACATCGAGACGGCTGTCCCGGGAAAAGACCAGGAACCCGCCGCCGGCGAGGGCGAGCAAAACCAGGACGACTGTCAGTTTTTTCAACATCGGATAACTCCTCCGGTCAACCTCAATTCGGGCCCTTGCCGCCACGGCGTTTCGGTCCGCGCCGGCGCGGGCGCTTGTCGCCGTGACCATGACCGGCCTGCTTTTCCGGCACCGGCGCCTTGCGATGGGTCGGCGCGCTCCGCTTGTAATCCCGGACGAAGTCCTCCTCCTCCGGAAAGGTGCTCGGGATCTTGCGGCCGATATACTCCTCGATGTCGGGGAGGTGGAAGACGAGATCCTCGTCGGCAAAGCTGATCGCCTTGCCAGCGGCACCGGCCCGGGCGGTACGGCCGATACGGTGGACGTAGTCGTCGGCATCCTGGGGCAGGTCATAATTGACGACATGGGTCACGTCATCGACATGAATCCCCCGGGAAGCGACATCGGTGGCAACGAGGAAGTTGAGCCGGCTCTCCTTGAAATCCTCGAGGATGCGCATCCGCTTGCGCTGCGGGATGTCGCCGGAAATCACCGCGGCCTTGAAATCGTTCGCCTTGAGGCGCTCGGCGAGATGCTCCCCCTCGCGCTTGGTGTTGACGAAGAGGAGGATTCGCTGCGGTTGCGGCTCTTTGCGGAGCAGGCCGAGCAGGAGCGGGAACTTCTCGCGCCGGCCAACGTGGTAGAGAACCTGTTCGACCCGGTCGGCGGTGATCTTCTCCGGCTCGATCCGCACCTTCTCGGCCAGGTCCATGAACTCGTAGGCGAGCTCCATCACCCGCGGCGAGAGGGTCGCCGAAAAGAGCATCGTCTGCCGCTCTTCAAAAGGGGGGAGCTTGCGCAGGATATAACGCAGGTCCTTGATGAACCCCATGTCGAACATGCGGTCGGCCTCGTCGATGACCACCGCCTCGATGCTGTTGAAGGAGAAGACCCGCTGCTTGGCGTAGTCGATCAGCCGGCCCGGGGTCGCGACGATGATGTCGACGCCGTCCTTGAGCGCCTGGCGCTGCTTGTCGTAATCGACCCCGCCAAAGATCGCCTCGACGCGGAAGGGGCAGCCGACCCCGAGCCCCTTGGCGTCCTCGCAGATCTGCATCACCAGTTCCCGGGTCGGGGCGAGCACCAGCGCCCGGGGGTCGCGGCCGCTACCCCGGTCACTGCGCAGCAGGCGGGTAAAGAGGGAGATCAAAAAGGCCGCGGTCTTGCCGGTCCCCGTCTGCGCCTGGGCGGCGACATCCTTGCCGGCGAGAGCGAGGGGGATCGACTCCTCCTGGACCGGGGTAAGCTCGGTGAAGCCGACCGCCGCGACTCCCTTCAGGACCTCGGCGGGCAGATTCAGTTCGGTGAATTTCATGAATACTCCAGGAATGCGGGACGCGGGGATGCGGGACGGGAACAGGCGGGTTGTCCGCGTTCCTCGTCCGGCGTTCCTCGTCCCGGAATTTACAATTCGACGCCCATGGCTTCGGCCACGGTATGAATATCCTTGTCGCCGCGCCCGGAGAGACAGACGACGATCGACTGCTCCCGGCTCATGGTCGGTGCGAGCTTGAGGAGATGGGCAATGGCATGGGCACTCTCCAGGGCGGGGATAATCCCCTCCAGCCGCGTCAGCAGCTGGAACCCATTGAGGGCCTCCTGATCGGTGATCGAAACATATTCGGCCCGCCCCAGGCTCTTGAGATGGGCGTGCTCGGGACCGACCCCGGGGTAATCGAGCCCGGCGGAGATCGAATGGGCGTGCTCGATCTGGCCGTCGTCATTCTGCAGCAGGAAGGTCTTGTTGCCGTGCAGCACCCCCACCGAGCCGGCGCCGATCGAGGCGGCATGTTTGCCCGAATCGATGCCGAGGCCGGCGGCCTCGACGCCGATCAGGCGCACCGAGCTGTCGCCGACAAAGGGATAGAAGAGCCCCATGGCGTTGCTGCCGCCGCCGATGCAGGCCACCGCCGCGTCGGGGAGGCGTCCTTCCTGCTCCAGAATCTGTTCCCTGGTCTCCTTGCCGATCACCGCCTGGAAGTCACGCACCAGCTCCGGGTAGGGATGCGGACCGGCGACGGTGCCGATGACGTAGAAGGTATCGCGGACATGGGTCACCCAGTGGCGCAGGGCGTCGTTCATGGCGTCCTTGAGGGTCGCCGTGCCACTGGTGACGCCGTGGACCTTCGCCCCGAGCAGCTTCATGCGAAAGACGTTGAGGGACTGGCGCCGGATATCCTCGGTCCCCATGAAAACCTGGCACTCCATGCCGAAGAGCGCCGCCACGGTCGCGGTCGCCACGCCATGCTGGCCGGCGCCGGTCTCGGCGATCACCTTCTTCTTCCCCATGCGCCGCGCCAGCAGAATCTGGCCGACGGTGTTGTTGACCTTGTGGGCGCCGGTATGGTTGAGGTCCTCGCGCTTGAGGTAGATCTTCGCCCCGCCGCAGTGCTCGGTGAGGCGCCGGGCGAAATAGAGGGGGCTCGGCCGGCCGACGAAATCCTTCAGCCAGTAGGCCAGTTCCTCGTGGAAGGCCGGATCGGCCTGCGCCTCGCGGTAGGCCGCTTCGAGTTCGAGCAGCGCCGGCATCAGCGTCTCGGCGACGTAGCGGCCACCGAACTCGCCGAAATGGCCTTTATCATCGGGAAAGTTGTACATCCTAGACAACCTCGAAGGGGTAGAGTGCAGGTTGGGTAGAGCAAAGCGAAACCCAACAAAATTTCCTTTATACCACCGGCATGTTGGGTTTCATAGTATTCAACCCAACCTACGTGCCGCATCGATAAAGGCCGCGACCTTCGCCGGGTCCTTGCGCCCCGGCGCCGCCTCGACGCCGCTCGAGACATCGACCGCATAGGGGCGCACGGCGCGGATCGCATCGGCGACGTTCTCCGGGGTGAGTCCGCCGGCGAGGATCACCGGCCGCTGGCGGGCGACCGCGGCCGCCAGCTCCCAGTTGAAGAGGTGACCGGTCCCGCCGTAGCTTCCCTTGACCCAGGAATCGAGCATCAGCGCCGCAACCGCGTAGTCGTCATGTCGGGCGAGGCTCGCCGCATCCTTGACCCGCAGCGCCTTGATCGTTCGACGGGGGGTAAAATCACAATCGTCCGGCCCCTCGTCGCCATGCAGCTGGATCACATCGAGACCGCAAAAATCGGCAACCTCTTCGACCTGTTCCGGGTCGGCATTGACGAAGAGGCCGACCGTGGTGACAAAGGGCGGCAGCTGCCGGATGATTTTCGCGGCGCTTCCCGGGTCGATGCAGCGCGGGCTCTCCTCGTAAAAGACGAAACCGAGCGCATCAACCCCGCAGGCACAGGCATGCAGGGCGTCTTCCAGGCTGGTGATGCCGCAGATTTTGACTTTAATCATAAAAAACCTGGGACGTGGAGCGGGGGACGCGAACGGGCAAGGCCAAGGTCTTCCCCGTCCCGCGTCCCGCGTTCCCCATCCCCCTAAGCTTCCACCTTGGGCAGGTGGGCCAACGATTCCTTGATCGCTTCTTCCGGGTACTCGTAATCGGTGAGCTTGCCGGCAAAAAAGTCATCATAGGCGGCCATATCGACGTGGCCGTGCCCGGAGAGGTTGAAAAGGATGGTCCGCTCCTTCCCCTCTTCCTTGGCCTGCAGTGCCTCGTCGACGGCACCGCGGATGGCGTGGCTCGATTCGGGAGCGGGGATGATCCCCTCGCTGCGCGAGAAGAGGACTGCCGCCTCGAAACAGGCGAGCTGATGCACCGCCTTCGCCTCGACGACGCCGGCGTGCACCAGCTGCGAGACGAGGGGCGAAGCGCCGTGGTAGCGCAGGCCGCCGGCGTGGATCCCCGGCGGCATGAAGTCGTGGCCAAGGGTGTACATCTTCGCCACCGGCGCCATCTTCGCCGTGTCGCCGAAGTCGAAGGCGTAGACGCCGCGCGACAGGGTCGGGCAGCTCGCCGGCTCGAGAGCGACGACGCGCACCTGCTTGCCGTTCGCCTTGTCGGCGACGAAGGGGAAGCCGATACCGGCGAAGTTGGAACCGCCGCCATGGCAGCCGATGACGACGTCCGGGTAATCGCCGACCAGGGCGAGCTGCTCCTTCGCCTCAATGCCGATCACCGTCTGGTGCAGGCAGACATGGTTGAGGACGCTCCCCAGCGCGTAGCGGGTGTCGTCACGGGTGGCGGCATCCTCCACCGCCTCGCTGATGGCAATCCCGAGGGAGCCGTTGCTGTCGGGATGCTCGGCCAGGATCGAGCGGCCGGCGCCCGTCTGGTTCGACGGCGAAGGGATGACGTTGGCGCCCCAGAGCTGCATCATGCTCTTGCGGTACGGCTTCTGGTTGTAGGAGACCTTGACCATGTAGACGGTACACTCGAGGCCGAACATCTGGCAGGCGAGGGCAATCGACGACCCCCACTGGCCGGCGCCGGTCTCGCTGGCAATCCGCTTGGTGCCGCCGATTTTATTGTAGTAGGCCTGCGGAATCGCCGTGTTCGGCTTGTGACTGCCAGCCGGAGAGACCCCTTCGTACTTGTAGTAGATTTTCGCCGGGGTGCCGAGGGCCTTCTCCAGGCGATGGGCGCGAAAGAGGGGGGACGGCCGCCAGAGGCGATAGATCTCCCGCACCTCCTCGGGGATCTCGATCCAGCGCTGCTGGGAGACCTCCTGCTCGATCAGCCCCATCGGGAAGAGCGGCAGCAGGTCATCGGGTGAGACCGGTTGCATCGTCCCGGGGTGGATGACTGGCGCCAGCGGACCCGGCATGTCGGGGATGATGTTGTACCACTGCTTCGGAATGCGGTCTTCGGGGAGCAGGATCTTGGTGCGCATAATCTCTTCCTTTCCGTCAGGAATTTTGAATTGCGAATTATAAATTTTGAATTTTTCTGATGTTTTTTCATTCAAAATTCAAAATTCAAAATTCAAAATTGAGGTCTATCCTCCCAGCAGTTCGTCCAATTTGCTGCCGATATCCGCTTCCCGCATCAGGCTTTCGCCGACCAGGAAGGCGCCGGCGCCGGCCGCCAGCAGGCGCTCGACATCGGCACGACTGTGGATGCCGCTCTCGGCGACGATCAGCCGCTCCGGCGGCACCCGTTGCGCCAGACGCTCGGTGGTGGCGAGGTCGGTGACGAAGCTGCGCAGCGAGCGGTTGTTGATGCCGATCAGCTCGCAGTCGGTCTGCAGCGCCCGCTCCAACTCCGCCTCGTCGTGAACCTCGAGCAGCACATCGAGCTTCAGCTCGGCGGCCAGGGCGGCGAAATCACGCAGCTGCTGCAGATCGAGCAGCGCTGCGATCAGCAGCACCGCGTCGGCGCCGTAGGCGCGCGCCTCAACGATCTGGTAGGGGTCGCAGATGAAGTCCTTGCGCAGCAGCGGCAGGCCGACCGCCTCGCGGATCAGCCCGAGATAGTTCAGATGGCCGAGGAAGAACTTCTCGTCGGTGAGGACCGAGAGGCAGGTGGCGCCGTGGGCCTGGTAGGTCTCGGCGATTTCCAGCGGATCGAAGTCGGCACGGATCACCCCCTTCGAGGGGGAGCCCTTCTTGACTTCGGCGATCAGCGCCGTCCCCCCCGATTCGGCCATCGTCCGCAGCGCCCGGGCGAAACCGCGGGGGGTATCCTCGACCAGTTCGAGCCGCTGGCGCAACCGCTCGATGGGAAACTTCGCCTTGGCGGCGGCGACCTCTTCGCGCTTGTGGGCGACGATCTGCTGCAGGATGTCAGGGGTACTGGCGGTCATCAATTATCCGTGGGAAGAGAGGGTCAAAACCAGCCTCAGGCGACGCTGCGCCGTCCCGTGAGAAATGCCGTTCAGACCTCATTGGTCAGTGCTGCCAATTTTTCGACCTGCGCCAGCGCCCGACCGGAATCGATCGCCTCGGCCGCCAGTTTCAGGCCTTCCGCCGGCGTCGCGACCTTGCCGGCGGCGACCAGGGCAAAGGCGGCGTTGAGCAGCACCACGTCGCGCTTCGGCCCCCCTTCGCCGGCGAGAACGCCGCGCACGATCAGGGCGTTCCCTTTTGCGTCACCACCGCGCAGGTCGTTCATCGAACAGCGCTTGAAACCGAAGGTCTCCGGCTCGATCCTGCCGAGGCTGACCCCCTCGGCGGTAACGGTGGCGATCGCCGTCGGGGCGGTCAGGGTGATCTCGTCCATGCCATCGAGACCGTGGACGACGAAGCCGCGCCGGCAGCCGAGATTGTGCAGCACCTGCGCCAGCGGCTGCACCAGCTCTTCGCGGTAGACCCCCATCACCTGGCAGTCGGCCTTGGCCGGGTTGGTCAGCGGGCCGAGAATGTTGAAGATGGTGCGGATACCGATCTCCTTGCGCGGGCCGATGGCGTACTTCATCGCCCCGTGCAGGGCCGGGGCGAAGAGGAAACCGAGACCGATCTTGTCGATACAGGCCTCGACCACCGCCGGGGAGACGTCGAGGTTGACCCCCAGCGCTTCAAGGACATCGGCGCTACCGCAACTCGACGAGACCGAGCGGTTGCCGTGCTTGGCGACCTTGACCCCGCAGGCAGAGACGACGAAGGAGACGCTGGTCGAGATGTTGAAGGTGTTGGTGCCGTCGCCGCCGGTGCCGACGACATCGAGGATCGTCTCCTGGTCGATGTTGATTTCGTCACGGTCGAGGTCGAGGACATTGCGGCCGACCCGGATCGGCGTCGCCCGGTCGCGCATCACCCGGGCGGCGCCGGTGATCTCGGCCACTGTCTCCCCCTTCATGCGCAGGGCAGTGATGAAGGCGCCGATCTGCGCCGGCGTCGCCGCGCCGCCCATGACCTGGTCCATGACCCCGATCATCTCGGCTTCGCTCAAATCCTGTCGTTCAACCACCTTGGCAATCGCCGCCTTGATCATGACGCACTCCCTCAGCCAGGCTGATAAATGGAGGAGAAGGGGATGGGAAAGGCCCGTTGGCGCCCCTCAACTCCCACGTCCCACGCACTCCCGTCCCGGTCCGTGCTAGCTCAAATCGAGAAAATTCTTCAGCAGCCGCTTCCCCTCCACCGTGAGGATCGACTCGGGATGGAATTGCACCCCCCAGAGCGGCAGTTCGCGGTGTTCCAGGCCCATGATCTCGGTATACCTGGTCCAGGCGGTTACCTTGAGGCAGGCCGGCAGGCTCTCCCGTTCGACCACCAGGGAGTGGTAGCGGGTCGCCTCGAAGGGGTTGGAGAGTCCCCGGAAGATCCCCTCCTGTTCATGGTAGATGGCGCTGGTCTTGCCGTGCATCAGGCTTCTGGCACGGATGATCCGCCCGCCGAAGGCCTGGCCGATCGACTGGTGGCCGAGACAGACGCCGAGGATCGGCAACTTGCCGGCGAAGGCCTGGATCGCCGCCACCGAGATCCCCGCTTCCGAGGGGGAGCAGGGGCCGGGGGAGACGACCAGCCGCCGCGGCTTTCTGCGGGCGATCTCCTCGACGGTGATCTTGTCGTTGCGGTGCACCTCCACCTCGGCGCCCAGTTCCCGGAAGTACTGGACGATGTTGTAGGTAAAGGAGTCGTAGTTGTCGATCATCAAGAGCATAAGAGGCCTCGGGACGGGAGCCGGGGGACGGGAACGAACTGTTCACCAACCCGGCACCCGTTATGAATATCGATTCTGCCCTGGCCCCTTCGCGCGCCGCACTTCGCGTCCCGCGTCCCGGCCGTTACTCCAACCCGTTGCGCGCCAGTTCGATGGCGCTGATCACGCCGCGCGCCTTGTTGAGGGTCTCCTGGTACTCGGCAGCAGGGTCGGAATCGGCGACGATGCCGGCCCCGGCCTGGACGTGAACCGTCTCCCCCTGCACTACCAGGGTGCGAATGGCAATGGCCAGGTCCATGTTGCCGGTGTAGGAGATGTAGCCGACGGCGCCGCCGTAGATCTCCCGCCGGCACGGCTCAAGCTCGTCGATGATCTCCATGGCGCGGATTTTCGGCGCCCCGGAGAGAGTCCCGGCCGGGAAGGTGGCGCGGAAGAGGTCGAAGGCATCCCGCCCCTCTTCCAGCGTACCGCGCACGTTGGAGACGATGTGCATGACGTGGGAGTAGCGCTCGATCACCTTCAGTTCGCTGACCTGGACGCTGCCGGTGCGGCAGACCCGGCCGAGGTCGTTGCGCCCGAGGTCGACCAGCATGATGTGCTCGGCACACTCCTTGGGATCGGCGAGCAGCTCCCGCTCCAGGCTCCGGTCCTCCTCCGGGGTGGCACCACGGGGCCGGGTGCCCGCAATGGGACGCACCTCGACCCGCTCCCCCTCCTTGCGCACCAGCACCTCGGGAGAGGCGCCGACCACCAGGGTGGCACCGAAGCGGAGGAAGAACATGTAGGGCGAAGGGTTGATGGTGCGCAGCGCCCGGTAGACATCGAAGGGCTCGGCGGCGAGCTGGCCGGAGAAGCGCTGGGAGAGGACGACCTGGATGATGTCGCCGGCGCGGACGTACTCCTTGCAGCGCTCGACGGCGTCCATGAAGCCCGCGCGGCTGAAGTTGGGCTGCAAGGGCCGGCCCTGCCCTTTGCCGGCGATTGGCGGGTCAGCCGGGAGCGGCCGGCGCAGGCGGGCGAGGAGGGCGTCGATGGCGACCTGGCCGCGGCGGTAGGCGAGCTCAGGGTCCTCGCCTTCCTGGAGGTGGACATTGCAGACCACCTTGATCTTCTGCGCCATGCTGTCGAAGATCAGCAGCTGCCCGGTAAGGAGAAAGCAGGCGTCCCAGGTATCGATCTGGCGCGGGTTGGCGTCGGGGAGCTCCTCGACGTAACGCACCATGTCGTATCCGAGATAACCGACCGCCCCGCCGAAAAAACGGGGCAGACCGGGGAGCTGGACCGGGCGGTAGGGGGCGAGAAAAGCCTGCAGTTCGACCAGCGGGTCGTCACACTCGCCGCTCTGCAGCAGCTCTTCCC
This sequence comes from Desulfuromonas carbonis, assembly GCF_054658035.1. Taxonomy (NCBI): domain Bacteria; kingdom Pseudomonadati; phylum Thermodesulfobacteriota; class Desulfuromonadia; order Desulfuromonadales; family Desulfuromonadaceae; genus Desulfuromonas; species Desulfuromonas carbonis. The sequence goes on from NZ_BAAHXR010000001.1 coordinate 414,930, forward strand.
CGTCCAGGATCTCGAAATAGCGCCCCTTGCTACGAAAGAGCTTGACCGGGCCGCTGCCGAGGAAAGAGTAGCGACCCCACTTTTCCCCCCCCTCGATACTCTCGAGGAGAAAAGCGGTGCGTCCATCATCGATCTTGCGAAAGGCCGAAACCGGGGTTTCCATGTCGGCGAGGATTTCCCGGTAAAGCGGGACCAGGTTCCCCGTAGCAGCATGGGCACGGAATTCGTCGAGGCTGGGACAATACATGGAGACTCTCGGGGACGGCAACCAGCGGAATTGACCGGATTTTAGGTGGGCAACCCTAGCACGGAAGGAGGTGGAGGGTCAAGAAATCCGGCGCGCCGCGACGGCACAGGGGTCACATTTCCCATGGAGAACCATCCCGCCCGGCAACCTGCCGGGGGTGTCAACCAGGACGGCGCCGTGGCCCTGAGGAGGAGGAAAGGATTTCGGCCTCGGCCGCTTCCTGCTGGCGCTGCAAAACCTTGGCGATGACCACACCGCAGGCAGCACAGACCTCGGCCACCGGCTGGCTCTGGCCGCACTTGGGACACTCCATGCCGGCAACCGCTGATTCCGGCCGGGCTGGCCGTTTTACCGCCTCGATCGGTGGCGGTGCCGTGAGCGATTCAAGGGCGCAGCGGGCCCCCGCCTGCCAGAGCGCCTTGGAGTAGCGTTCGGCGGTCGCGCGATCGATGCCGCTTTTCAGAACCACTGGCGTTCCGGCGAAGAACCGCTGACAGGCTGCCTCACTGAAACGGAGGCGTTCCATGAGGTTTTTCGCCACCTCCTCCCGGGTCATGCTCGCGACAAGTTCGCCACGAAAGACAAGTTTGAACAGTTCACCTTCTGCTGCGGTCATGGGTCATCTCCTGCGCTGTGAAGGACCAGACTGCCAAGGTCGCCAAATCTGGGCAAGAGGCGGGGCTGAAATGCCTTTTGGGAGCATAGGAAAAAAAAAAAACAACAGTGCCTCAAGCAAAACCTGCCGGTCCGGGATTAACGGTCCCGACCTTCGTGGTGGCGATCCCGCTCATGGCGCCGGTCCCGTTCCCGGTCGCGGTCCCATTCCCGGCTCCGGTCGCGGCCATGGGCGCGGTCCCGTTCACGGTGGACGCTTCGATGGTAGCGGTCGTCATACCAGGGACGCGGGGAATGGCGATGGCCAAAGAGGAGCGGGTAACGGGTCCAGACCAGCGGACCGTCGAGATAAGTCCGTCCGCGGTAAAAATGACCGTAGCGATAGAGGGTACCGAAGCTGAAGTAGATGTTATATGGTGCGTAGAGCGTCTCGGGGTAGGCGTAATAGCGCTCGGGTGGCGTACTCAGCGCCGCCGGTGGCGGAAGGCTGCCGGTCGGCCGGTCGTCGACCAGCTGCCAGCTGCCATCGGGCTGTCGGCAGGCGGTGCCATACCCCTGCTGTTCCTCGCCCCCGATGGTGATGGTGGTGACAAACTCCCGGCACGGCTGCCCGGCGGCGCCGCTAAAGGTCCGGGTCGGCACTACAGCGCCGGCGCGGCCGGTGTCAGGATTGATCCAGTCGGCAGCCTGATCGGAAGGGTTGTTCTCCAGGGCATGCTGCAGGGTATCGTTCATCGCCTGGCGCTCGGCCGGGGCGAGGTCAGCACTGCCGGCGGCAAGGGCGGGAGCGCCCCCTGACAGCAGAACCAGAAGAAACAGAGAGAATCGGAGCATGGTCGGCCTCCCTGAAAGAAATGGGGCTCATCCGGATTTATTGTACCAGACCCGACCGGCGCTGCGCGATTGTTGGATTAATTTCACTTTCCGGCAATCCGCCGACCCCGGAGCCCCTGCTAAGGACCAGAAAGCGAGGGATCCCCCCCCCGCTACCCAACAAAGAGGAGACCATAAAAAAGAACCACACACGCTATTCTCTTCGCCGGCCTGCGCTGCACCCCGGCGCGAATACAGAGCGAATAGACCTTCCGGACCCAGGTCACTGAACGACGGCCGCGTTCAGACTGGCAGCAAAGAGCGAGGCACAACACGGTGCCTCGCTCTTTGCTGTGGAACTCAGTAGGATTTGCGAAACAGGGTCTGGTGGCACTTGGGACAGGGGGGGATGCGGACGGTGGCGGTAAAGCGCATTTCCGCGCCGCAGGAAGTGCAGGTGAGGGTGCCGGGGCTGGTCACCTCCCCGGTGCGGTGTTCAAGCTGCTTTTCGGTTTTGGCTGCAAGCTCGCCCAGGGTTTCGGCGGCCCCTTTCAGGATGCGCGCCAGGACGCTCTGGGCACCGGCCGCGACCCGCCCCGGGTCAGCCGCCTTCTTGACGGCGTCGCGCGCCTTTTCGGCCTGGCCGGCAAGACTGGCAAGGTCGCGACGGACATAGCCACCGATCTTTTCAGCCTGCTCACGGGAAAATTCGCCGGCAGCGGTCAACTCGTCACCGGCCTTTTTCAGCGCCTCGTCGAGGCTCCTGCGGCCACTCTCCAGCAGTTCGGCGGTACGGCCGGCGAGTTTTTCGTAAAATCCGACCTCGGGTTGTTCCTGGTCAACGTTCGGTTGTTCTTTCTGTTCCTGATTTTCGCTCATGAGCGGTCCTCCCTCTTGCAATCGCGGATTAAACGGTAATCGGAGCGTCCCCCGGAAGCAGGGACCGACGATTCATAGTGTCATAAGTATACCAACCAGAACGAGCAATGTCGGCCGGAACCGGCGACCTTGCTCCTAATACCGATTTGGAACAGAATCGAAATGAACAAAACCGGCGGGACGCGCCCCGCCAGGCGCCTTACTTTTTGTCCCGGCCAACAAAAAGTAAGCAAAAAATGGCCTTCCCCTCGCGGGGGGCATGCCGCCATGGGCGGTCCCGGTTTCAAACTCCGGCCCAGCAGATAGTGACCGACAGCACTTCGTGGCACCGCGTCTTCGAACCAACAGAGTCGCGGAAAACTGCCTCTTCCACACTGTGGCCGTAAACAGCTCGTGTTGGTTAAAGGCAAAACCAAAGAGCCGATCACCAGAGTGGTCCCGCCAACTGAGCTACACCTCGCACCGCACCCGGGACCCCAGACGGATGGGTCCCGGCGTCTTGGGGTGCGAACCAGAAAACTGCAGGAACACCACCGCGCTACCTTGACCAGCACTCCACCGCGCCACCGCATGGCCCCACGCCGAGTGGCGGCCCTTTCTTTGGTGACTTTCTTTGGGCCAGCAAAGAAAGTCACCCGGCTGCCGGCCGGGACCGGCGACCTTGATCCTGATATTGAACAATACCGAAAAGAACAAAACCGGCGGGACGCGCCCCGCCAGGCGCCTTACTTTTTGTCCCGGCCAACAAAAAGTAAGCAAAAAATGGCCTTCCCCTCGCGGGGGGCATGCCGCCACGGGCGGTCCCGGTTTCAAACTCCGACCCAGCAGATAGTGACTCGCCAGGCTTCGTGGGACCGCGTCTTCGAACCAACAGGGTCGCGGAATGCTGCCTCTTCCGTGCTGCGGGAGTCAACGGCTCGTGTTGTTTAAAGGCAAAACCAAAGAGCCGATCACCAGAGTGGTCCCGCCAACTGGGCTACACCTCGCACCGCACCCGGGACCCCAGACGGATGGGTCCCGGCGCCTTGGGGTGAAGACCAGAAAACAGCAGGAGCCGCACCACCCTATCTTGACCAGCACCCGGCTGCCGGCCGGAACCGGCGACCTAGATCCTGATATCTGCCCCTACCCTTTCAAGGAAAGAAAAAAACAGGGTCGATCCGCTCAGCGCCGGATACTGACATCGACATTCAGCGCGTCAGCCACTTCCGCCAGCCCGCTCTCCAGAACCGCGCCGGTAACCGTTGCCGGCACCTGGATATGGATATCCATCACATAGAATGGGCTGCCACTCCCCGGGGCGGGACGCACCACAGACTTCAGATCGATGATGTTCACCCCCTGCTCGGCGAGGTAGCGGCTCACCTGGTAGACAATCCCCGCCTGGTCCTCCCCCTCCACATGCAGCACCCATCCGCTTGGCGGAGCGCCCGGAGCCGTTCGCCGGGCTTGCAACGGCCGCACAAAAGCCGATATTCCGCCGTCCCGTTCCAGGCGCCGGCATTCCCGGGCGAGGAGTTCCTCAACCTGGGGATCACGGCTGGTAAAGAGGAGGATCAGGGTGAACTCGTCGGCGAGCAGGGTCATGGTCGTCTCTTCGAGGTTGCAGCCATTCTCGAAGAGGAGGCGGGTAACATCGGCAACGATGCCGGGCCGGTCCTGGCCAAAGGCGGTCATGATAAAGCGCTGGTCCATGCAGGGCTCCTCCGCTAAGGATCCGGCATCAGTGCCGGTTGCCGGATACAAGTCTAATTGCCAGGCGCACCCGCGCAAGGCAGACCTTGACATTGACAGCAGCCTGTCGCTCTAGTAAAGGGAGAGGGAACCCTCGCAGCGGAGTCCCCATGCAGATCGAGATTTTCACCACCGGCGGCACCATCGACAAGGTCTATTTCGATGCCAAGAGCCGCTTCGAAGTCGGCGAGCCCCAGGTTGGCGAACTGTTGCGCGAGGCCAATCTCAGCCTCGACCTCCACGTCACTCCCCTGCTGCGCAAGGACAGCCTCGAACTGACCGCCGCCGACCGCGAACAGATTCGCACAGCCGTCGCTCAAAGCAGCACACCCCGCGTCGTCGTCACCCACGGCACCGACACCATGACGACGACAGCCACCGCCCTCGCCGACATCCCCGGCAAGACCATTGTCTTCACCGGCTCCATGCAACCGGCACGCTTCCGCGCCACCGATGCCCTCTACAACCTCGCCAGCGCCCTCACCGCCGTCCAGCTCCTCCCGCCCGGTGTCTGGATCGCCATGAACGGGCGCATCTTCCCGGCCGGCAAGGTCCGCAAGAACGTCGCCGCCAATTGCTTCGAGGAGATCTGAGCCCCTGCCCTCAGTGCGCGCGGGGAAAGTCGATCACCTCGGTGGTCGGCGTTACTCCCGGGGCCAGGGCGGCCGGGGCCGGCTCTCCGACCGGGCCGAGCCAGCGGATAAAAGCGTACATGTCGCGCAGGTCGTCCCGCTCCAGGGTCGGCAGCAGCGACCAGGCCATCGGCGAATTGGTCCGCATCTTCGCCGCCACCGCCAGCCACTCTCCCTCCTCGAGGCGGCTCAGCAGCAGGCGCAGGTTGCTCGGGTACTGAACCCCCCAGGGACCGCGGAAACCGAGGCGGGACCCGGCCAGCCACTGATCTTCCGGCACGACGCCGCCGGCGGCGAGGTAACCCTCCGTGTGGCAGTCGTTGCAGCCGGCCTTGAGGATCAGTTCGCGACCGCGGCGGACCTCGGCGGTCTCACCGGCACGCCAGGCGCAACCGGCAGCAATCAGCAGGAGAACAAGCAGCAAGGGGACGAAACGGGGCATGGGCATCCTCTTCGGGTGGGGGGTGGCCGTTTATTTGAGAGCAAGTGGCTGACAAGTATAGCGGAAAGTTGCCACTGCGGTCCAGACGAGAGAGCATTCAGGGGGACCCGGCTGGACCCGCGGGAAAAGAGAGCAGCGAACCACCCGCCCCTCACAGTCCCTGGTCGGCCCGGATCCGCACAAAGACCGGGAACTTGGGAATCCCCGACGGATAATGGCCGTAGTAACGAAAGGTGATGGTCGCGCCGGGCGGTGGCGGGTGTCGGCGCTCGGCGTCAGAGAACCCGGTGCCGATCTTGAAACGGGTGCCGTCGGCGAGTTCGACCAGCAGCGCCCCGAGCATCCCGGCCAGTCTCCCGCTGCCGGGCAGGTGGCCAACCACCAGCGCCTCCCCATCGAGGGCCGATTTCACCTTGAGGATCTCCGGGCGGCGACCGCCGGCGTAAGAAGCGGCCGGGTCGCGCACGATCAGCCCCTCGCCACCATCGGCCTCGATACGCTTGAGCTCGGCGAGGAGTTCGGCGCGACCGGCGACCGGCCGTTGCGGAATGACAAAGGCGTGGGGCGCCGGATGAGCGGCGAACCACGCCTCAATGGCGGCAAGGCGACTGCGGAAAGAACCGGGAACGACCGGGGCATCGAAGATTGCGAACTGCAGCTGCAGCCAGCCGCTGTCCCCCGGCGCCCGCTGCAGCGTCGCCGCCGTCGCGGCAAAGGTGCCGCGCCCGCCCCAGAGTTCCCCTTCGAGGGGGAAGGTCGGCCAGCCGGATGTAAATAGTGCCGGCGGCTGCAGCAGGTGCCCCTGCTTCGACCAGAGCCGGGCACCGTCCCAGTAACCACGCACCCCGTCGAGCTTCTCGCTCATCAGCCAGCCCGAAACCTCGCGGCTCTCGTCGTAGACCTGCGGCAGCAGCGGCTCGAAAGCATCGGCAGCAAGCGGCGCCAGCAGGCCGCCCCAGAAGAGCAGGACCGCACAGATCCGTCGCACCATCTCCCCCTCCCGTCAACTCAAAATTCAAAACCCAAAACCACCGCCCCTCAATCGAGCGCCCGGTACTCCACCTTGATGATCTCCAGTTCCTCCCGCCCCCCCGGGGTCGTCACGACAACCTCGTCCCCTTCCCGGGCGCCGAGCAGCGCCCGGCCGACCGGCGAGTGCCAGCTGATGCGGCCGCGGGCGGTGTCGATCTCGTCGGCGCCGACGATGCTCAGCACCCGCTCCTCGCCGGCACTGTTCACCACCGTCACCGTCGCCCCGAAGAGAATCCGGTCGCCGGCCAGCGGCCCCTGTGCCACAGGATCGACGATGATCGCGGCGTCGAGTTGGCCGCTGAGAAAACGGATACGGCGATCGATCTCCCGCAGGCGCTTCTTGCCGTAATGGTAATCGGCGTTTTCCGACCGGTCGCCGTTGGACGCCGCCCAGGCGACCGTCTCGACCATCGCCGGCCGCGCCTGGTAGAGGAGCTCCTTCAGCTCAATACGCAGCCGTTCGGCACAGGCCGGGGTCATGTAGTTCTTCCGCTGCTGGCTCATACCTCATTCCTCGGGCCCCTTTCCTGCCGGGAGGGCCTAGGCCGGGGGGTGCGGGGAGAGGCCGTCGCGACCGCAATCACTGGCGGCAAAAACCCGACGCAGCTCCGCCAGTTCCGCCTCGATTGCAGCGACCGCGAGGGGATGGCCGGCGGCGAGCGCGCTGACGATCCGGGCGATAGTTGCTTGCAGGACGTCGGCATAGCGCCGCTCACGGCTCCCCTCCTCGGCAAGAAAGATCGCATCGACCGCCAGCCGCAACTCCTCGGCGAAGGGAGACTTGGCCAGGTGACCGCGGGCCATCGAGTAGGCCGAGCTGGTCGTCATGCCGGCCGCCACGCAGGCCTGGTAAACGGTGCTGTAGAGGATACTGGCGAGATAGAAGAGGGCAAGCCGTGCCGCCGCCTCGTCCTCCCCCGCCGGTTCGGGCATGATGTGCGGCCGGATCGCTGCCCAGGCCTGCTCGTAAAGCGGCAGGAAGGTGCGACGCTTGGAGAAGATGTCAAACAGGGCCATGGGAGGTGCTTTCGACGAGGCGCCCGGATTCAGGCCGGGGCTGGAGAGGGGTTCTGCCGCTGCTGGCGCCGGACCGCCACCTCATTCATAACCCTGGTCTTCCCCGGGGCCGGCCTTCATGACAACCAGTGCGACCAGGGCGAAGGGGCCGGTCACCAGGCCGAGCGCGAACCAGAGGTAGGGATTGCGGTTCTTCCCCCTGGCGACAGAGGCGGCGGCAAAGCCGAAGACGACGGGGATGATGAGAAATTCCATGCAAGTTGCCGTTCGCTTGGGGGTTGGATGCTGCTGCCAAAACGGCAGGGGCGGCAAAGGTCTCTCTTTGGATACCACATTCAGGGGGGGGAGTCACCGTCTTTATCACCCCCTACCCGCTCCACCAGTGCCAGAGCCCGCCGCCGAGCAGACCGAGCGCCAGCAGCTCAAGGAGGAAGGCCCAGAGGACAAACCGTTGCTTGCCCGGGCGCGATCGCATTTTTTCGGGGAGCACCCGGTTGAGGTCGCGGTTCATGGTCTGCCACGCCTCCCGGAAGACGCTCTCCTGCCTGACTGGTCTCTGCCGCTGCTTGGCCATGATTCCTATCCTCCTCACCGGTGGTGGCAGCAATCCCCTTGCAATCCACCCGCCCCGCGGGCAAAATGCCGAGGCAGGATTCCCTTCTTCCCTTCAGGCCGCTGACCGCAGCCGCGACAGGAAAGCGTATGATGGCACGCCCCCTGAAAATCGGCCTCGCCCTCGGCGGCGGCGCCGCCCGCGCCTTCTCCCACGTCGGCGTCCTTGCCGGCCTGGAACACCACAACATCAAGATCGACCTCGTCACCGGCACCAGCATGGGAGCGATTCTCGGTGCCATGTATGCCACCGAGCCCGATATCGCGGCACTCCGGAAGCGCCTCGCCGGCTACCTGGGCAGCGAGGAGTTCGCCAACTCCGGTTTCGACTTCTTCCGCGAACTCGATGCCCAGGGGGAAGGGGTCCTCTTTCGCATGCGCCGCATGGTGCGCCGCGGCGTCTTCAACACCCTGGTCGTGACCCGTTCGGCCCTGGTCAGTGACGAGGTCGCCCAGCGCAACTATGCCTACCTGGTCGACGACCTCGATGTCGCCCGGACCCGCATCCCCTTTGCCAGCGTCGCCCTCGACCTGCGCAGCGGCGAACGGGTGGTGCTCGACCGCGGCCGGCTGCGCGATATCATAGCCGCCTCCTGCGCCATGCCCGGGGTCCTCAACCCGGTGGAACTCGACGGCCGTTTGCTGGTCGACGGCGGCTGGGCCGAGGCGGTCCCGGTCCTCGCCGCGCGCCAGCTTGGTGCCGACTTCGTCATCGCCGTCGAGGCGGGCGATCCCTCCGCCGGGCCGGCCCCGCCGCGCAACGCCCTTGACGTCATCAGCCGTGCCGATGCCCTGGTGCGTTACGCGCTCGCCAAGAGCCAGCTCCAATCCGCCGATTTCATCCTCGCCCCGAGCAATGGCGTCAGCCACTGGGCCGACTTCTCCACCGCCGAGAAAGCGGCGGCCCGCGGCGAGGAAGAACTCGAGCGGCGCCTGCCGGAACTGCACCGCGCCATCGCCGCCGCCCGGCGCCGCAACTGGTGGCGACGCCTGGTCTGAGCCGGGCACGCCGCAAGGACCACCAGCCTATCTTGCTTTCAGCCGGGCATCTCCGCAAAGACCTCAACCAGGGGCACCATCCTGCCCCTTTCTTTCCAGCCCCCAGTTCCAGGCCAGCAGCGGCGTCTCCCCCCCGAGACCGAAAAATTGGACCCGGCGCTCGGGGAGGTGCAGGATCGCGCAGCTGTGGTTGAAACGGGTGCTGCCGGGGTTGACGGCCAGCACCCTGCCGAGAGGCTCGGCAAAGACCTGGTGGGTGTGGCCGACCACCAGCACCGCGTCGCCCAGGCCGGCCAGGCGCTCGCGCCAGGCGCCGACCGCTTCCGGAATCAGGGCCCCGGTCTCGTCGCGCAGGCGGATGCCATCGAGGAGGGAGGCGGGAGGGCTGGCGTGGACCAGGATCAGCGCGGCGCCGGCCAGGGTCAGTTCCAGCCGCAGCGGCAGGGTGCGCAGGTAGGCTTCCGCCGCGCCCCCCTCCTCTGGAGCCAGGCGCTCGAGGTGCCAGAGGTCGTGATTGCCGCGCACCGCCCGACAACCGCTGGCGCGCAGCAGCTCCACCGTCGCCACCAGTTCCACTCCGTAGCCGGCGATATCCCCGGCGCAGAGGATCGTCGCCACCCCTTTGCGCCGGAAGATCTCCAGGGCCTCCCGCAGCGGGGCGACGCAGGCATGGGGATCACTGATCAGGCCGACCTTGACGGACACGGGGCACCTCGCCGGGGTGGAAGAGTAGCTGCTGTCAGTATACGGGATAGCGGGGCGAGGGGGCGGGTCCTGTTGCCGGCTAGCGGGCGCGGTAGACGACCAGCCCCGGCTTTCCCTGCAGGTACTGCAGCAGATCGACGTCGACCACCCGGCGCAGGCCGCTGGCGGAGGAGGCATGGCGCAGCAACAGCTGGTCGCCCGTGCGGACGACCAGACCGGTATGGCTCACCTCCTCGCCGGCGTGGGGCGCGTAGATGCCGACATAGTCCCCCTCCTGCAACGCCGCCAGCACCTCTCGGTCGATGCGGGGAGTGGGAATGTAGCTCACCGCCCGCCGCGTCACCGCCAGTCCCGGCAGCCAGGGGCTGCCGTCCTCCCGGCGGTTGAGCTCCTTGACGACCACCTCGGCCCGCCCCTGCCCGACGGCAGCGGTGACGTCCTCGATCCGGCCAGCGCCGTCCGCCACCCAGTCGCTGAAAAAGTGGCGGCGGGTAACATAGCTCACCACGCCGCCGCGGTAGCGGACCTGGCGCAGCTGCTGGGGAAAGTCGTCGAGGCTGGCGGCACGGCGCAGCGCCTCGACCTGGTCGAGGAAGGTAAAGCAGTCGACCCCGGCGAGGTCGATGATGAGTTGCTCCGGCCGCTCCGGGCCGCCGACCAGAGTGCCGCTGGCATAGGGGGTGCCGAGCAACGCCGCGGAGAGGGCGACGATACGGGCGCCGGGCGGCAGCGGGCGTACTGCGGCGATCAGCTGCGCCAGCTCAGGCTCGCTCCAGCGCCCGTAATCGATCCGCGGCGCGGCGATCTGCTGCCGGGCGCAGGCGCCGAGGCCAAACAGGAGGAGAATGACAAGGCTGAAGGCAATCCGCTGCATGCTGCCTTTATACGGTGCGGCGCCGCGCCTGGCAAGGGAGATGCGCTCCAATCGGGTTGTATTCGGACCCGATTGGCGCTAAATTGGCGCGAACTCCACTTTCGCCCATGGGCAGAGGTCGCCGTGAAGAACGTCTTTCTCGTCACCCCCAGCTACCTGATCAAGCAGCAGCGCGACTTCACCGCCGGCCTCCGGCAGCTCGCCGCCCTCGGCCTGCAGGTCCTCAACCCCGAGTTTCCGAGGGTCCTGCCGAGCCCGCGCGAGAAGGCGGAGCAGCTCCACCGCGCCTTTGCCGACCCCCAGGTCGACCTGATCCTCGCCCTGCGCGGCGGCTACAGCGCGATGAAGAGCCTCCCCTTCCTCGACTTCGAGCTGATCGAGCGCCACCCCAAGCTTCTTGCCGGCTTCAGCGACCTCTCCGCCCTGCTCAACCCGATCTTCGAGCGCACCGGACTGGTCACCCTGCACGCGCCGATGGTGATCAACCTCGACGCGCCGACCGATTTCACCCTGCGCTCGCTGCGCAACGCCCTCGCCGGCTACCCGCAAACGAACCTGCTGCGCGGCGCGCCGGTCAAGGTCTATCGTCCCGGTTCCGCCAGCGGCGTGCTCAAGGGGGGGAACCTGATTACCCTGACGGCGCTGCTCAGGACCGACTGGGAGATCGACACCCTGGGGGCGATTCTCTTCCTCGAGGATGTCGACGAGCAGCTGCACCAGGTCGACCGCTACCTGACCCAGTGGATTCTCGCCGGCAAGTTCCGCGGGGTCCGCGGGCTGATCCTCGGCGACTTCCGCGGCATCAAAAGCCGCCAGGTCTACGAGATCCTCGCCTCCCAGCTCGAGCTCGACTTCCCGGTGCTGCACTGCCCGTACATCGGCCATGTCGCCAACAAGATTACCCTGCCGGTCGGCGCCACGGTCGAATTCGATACCGGGCGCAAACAGCTGCTGATCCGGGCGCTGAACTTCCCCGTCCCCGGGGGGAAGCGATGAATCTCCTCTGGCTGCTGATGATCTGCATCAGTATCGTCTTCGCCATCGTCACCGGTCACCTCGATGCCTTCACCAAGGCGCTCTTCGACGGCGCCAAGGCGGCGGTGGAGGTCTCCCTCTACCTCCTCGGCATCGTCTCACTCTGGCTCGGCATCACCAGGATCCTCGAAGATGCCGGGCTGATCCAGCGCATCGCCCACCTCTTCCGACCGCTGATCTGCCGCCTCTTCAAAACGATTCCCGGCGATCATCCCTCGATCACCGCCATCACCCTCAATGTCCTCGCCAACCTCTTCGGCCTCGGCAACGCCGCCACTCCCCTCGGGATCCAGGCGATGCAGGAGCTTGAGACCCTCAACCCGGAGCCGGGAGCCATCACCCCCGAGATGATGACCTTCATCGTCCTCAACACCGCCAGCCTCCAGCTGATCCCCTTCTCGGTGATCGGCATCCTCGCCAGTTACGGCCACCCCAATCCGGCCGTCTTCGTCTTCCCGGTGCTCCTCGCCACCCTGATCTCGACGATGACGGCGCTGCTGGTGCTGGGCCTGTTCCGGAGGCTCTGCCGATGATCGAGTCGATCGAATACGTCTCGCTGCTGATCATCCCGCTCTTCATCCTCTTCGCGGTCCTCTACGGCGCCCTCAAGAAGGTGCGGGTCTACGACTCCTTCGTCACCGGCGCCAAGGAGGGGCCGGCGATCATCCTCAGGATCTTCCCCTACCTGCTGACGATCTTTGTCGCCATCAAGGGATTCCAGGCCTCGGGCGCCTTCGACCTGCTCCGCGACGGCTTCTACCACCTCTTCGCCTTTCTCGGCATCCCGCTCGAGGCGGTCTCGATGGCGCTGATCAAGCCCCTGTCGGGGAGCGCCGCCACCGCCCTGTTTGCCGACATCGTCCAGAGTACCGGCCCCGAGTCCCGCGCCACCCAGCTGTCGGCGGTGATCATGGGGAGCGCCGAGACGACCTTCTACGTCCTCGCCGTCTACCTCGGCGCCGTCGGCATCAAGAAGACCCGCTTCCTGGTGCCGGTCTGCCTGGTGGCGGACGCCATCGGCATTGGCGTGGCGGTGGTGGTGACGCGGTGGTTTTTCTGAGGACGAAAGACGAACGACGGGTTTCACGCGGATCAGGCCCACGACTTAAGGTTGAATCTAGAACTTAATCACAGATAACCAAAGTCGGCGGGACGCGCCCCGCCAGGCGCCTTACTTTTTGTCCTGGCCAACAAAAAGTAAGCAAAAAGTGGCCTTCCCCTCGCGGGGGGCATGCCGCCACGGCCGGTCCCGGTTCCAAACGCCGGCGGTGCAGATAGTGACCCGCCACGCTTCGTGGGACCGCGTCTTCGAACCAACATAGTCGCGGAAAGCTGCCAACTCCGTGCTGTGGCTGTAAACTGCTTGTGGTGTTAAAGGCAAATACCAAAAGGACGATCAGCAACTACGCACCGCCAGGAGTACTACCCTTCGCACCGCACCCGGGACCCCAGACGGATGGGTCCCGGCGCCTTTGGATGCGGATCGGTATACAGGAGAGGCCGCACCGCGCTACATTGACCCGTAACCAGGTCAACAACCGCATGGCCCCACGCCGAGTGGCGGCCCTTTCTTTGGTGACTTTCTTTGGGCCAGCAAAGAAAGCCACCCGGCTGCCGGCCGGAACCGGCGGTCCTGATCCTGATTTTGAACAGTACCGAAAAGAACAAGGTCGGCGGGACGCGCCCCGCCAGGCGGCTTACTTTTTGTCCCGGCCAACAAAAAGTAAGCAAAAAATGGCCCTCCCCTCGCGGGGGGCATGCCGCCACGGACGGTCCCGGTTCCAATCGCCGGCGGTGCAGATAGTGACCAGCGGCGCTTCGTGGGACCGCGTCTTCGATTGAGGGTGCATCGCGGAAAGCTGCCAACTCCGTGCTGTGGCTGTAAACAGCTCGTGTTGTTTAAGGTCAAAGGCACCTGCTTTTGGCCATTAACGCCAGAGCGAGCAGCAGATTGTCCTCGTCAATCGGATCACCCTTCGCAACGCACCCGGGACCCCAGACGGATGGGTCCCGGCGCCTTGGGGTGCGGGTCGGTAAACAGCTGGAACCGTACTGCGCTACATTGACCCGTACCCAGGTCAACCACCGCATGGCCCCACGCCGAGTGGCGGCCCTTTCTTTGGTGACTTTCTTTGGGCCAGCAAAGAAAGCCACCCGGCTGCCGGCCGGAACCGGCGAACTTGATTCTGCTCTAACCGTTTCGAAAAACCATTAGATCCAAAGTTATCCGCGCGAAACGTTTTTCAGACTCCGAGTTTTCAGGGTAGTTTACGAGGTTTTCAGATGTGCCGAGTCATTGGAATAACCCATTTCGACTGGTCCAGACACCGGACCATCATCGAACGTTTCTGTCAGCTCGCCCGCACCGGCGTCGTCATGGCCGAAGACCCGCCCGGGCACCTTGACGGCTGGGGGCTCGCCTTTTACCGGGAGGGACGGCTGGTCGTGCACAAGAGCGGTGCCAGCATCCTCGACGAGCGTGAGCGCCTCTTCGCCCTCCTCGACGGGGCGCCGACCTCCCCGGCGCTGATCCTCCACCTGCGCAAGTCGGCCTGGAGCGGCACCTCCAGCACCCGCCACGCCCACCCCTTCTTCCTCGGCAACACCGTCTTCTTTCACAACGGCGTCGTCTACGACTACCAGCAACTGCGGGCGCAGATCGCCCCTCCCGGCCCGCCGGACGATGCCCGCGATACCGAGGTCTTCTTCCACCACGTGCTGAGCCGCCCGGGGGAGGACCTCGGCGCGCAGTTCCTCGCTTCGGTGGCGACGATCCGGCAGCAGCACCGTTTTTCGGCGCTGAACTGCCTCTTCAGCGACGGGGCGAAGCTTTTTGCCTATCGCGATTACGCCAGGGAGCCGGACTACTACTCCCTCTACAAGGCTGCAGCCGGTGATTCCTGCTTTATCTCGTCGGAGGTGCTGGATGAGGGGATGAGGTGGGAGCTGATGGCGAAGGAGGAGTTTCTGGCGATCGAACTGGGGGAGACGGTTTAATTCCGATCAGACCCCAGCACTCCTGCACCCCGATCGGGTTCAAGAGATGAAGGACCAGGCCTTGATTCAAACCGAAATTTGATCGAGAAGATCCCTGACCGCACCTTCCAAAAGGTTCAGGTCCTGTTGAATTGTCTCCCAGACGATTTCCGGATCCACTCCAAAATACTCATGAATCAGTTTGTTGCGCATAGCCCCCATCTCCCGCCAGGGGAGCCCGGGATGGCGGTCGCGCATTTCGTCCGGGATTTTCTTGGCCGCCTCGCCGATGATTTCGAGACTGCGAACCACGGCGTGGAACGTTTTGCGATCGGAGTGGAATTGCGGGAAATCCATACCCGCAACAAATTCGCGGATATCCTGGACCGACTGCAGGATGTCTTCGAGGTAGTCCCGCACTTCCCGCTTAATGGACATAGCGGACTTCGTCAAGGATATGCCGGCCGATATGCGGCTTAAGCGCCTTCCGCGTCACCAGGTCGACCTCCCGGCCAAGGATTTTGCGCAGGCGATCCTCAAGTTGCAGAAAGGCAACAAACCCGACCGGTCGCGTGAAATCGACCAGCAGGTCGATATCACTCCCTTCACCCTGTTCCCCACGGGCGAAGGAACCGAAAATACCGATTTCGGCAACGGCGTAATCACGCCGCAGTTCCTCCAGGTGGGTTCGCAGGGCAAGATTGATTTCTTCGAATTCGGTCATGCCAGTTCGCTCCGGGAAGGTATATACCGGCTTTCTTTATAGCATGCTCCGGGGAGACCGCCAACTGCAAACGCCCCTGGGCAGACGCAAGCCCTGGACCCGATGCTGTCAATTCACCGCCCCCGAATCTTCTGCCACAGTAACGGTAAAGTCGGCAAGGCCGATCAGCTGGCCCGAGTCGGTCACCACCCGCAGCTGCCAGCGGCCGACGGCAGCGGCCGGAAAGTTGCGCTTGTGGGTCCAGGCGCGGTACCCCTCGGCGCGGCCGCCGCGAATGTCGAGGGTGATGCGGTCGACGAGGGCGCCGTTGTGCAGCCAGAGATGGCGGATCTGCTCCTGCAAGCCGCGCGGCGCGCGCACCGCGGTCCAGGCATAGAGCCCTTCCCGCTGCAGGGTCGCCTCGTCGATGGCGCGCAGATTGCTGCCGGGGGAGCGCTGCTGCGGGTCGACCTGCCGGGTCAGCTCGATCGCCACCAGGCGCAGGGTTGCCGGCGGGATCCAGACCCGCGCCTGCCAGAGCCCGGCCGCGAGGACGACCAGAAGCAGGGCGAGGAGCGGCAGCCGCCACCAGCGGTCGAAGGGGAGGAGGCGACCGAGGCTCGGCAGGCTGAAGAGGAACGCCAGCACCAGCGCCAGGACGAGGCTCTCCCCGGTCGTCAGGTGGAGGAGCAGCGGCAGCACCACCAGCAGCAGGGCAAAGAGGGAGAAGGCATGGAAGACGATGAAGAGGGCGCGGCGCGGCGCCAGCTGCTTGTAGTAGAGGGGGTCGATCAGCGAGAGGAGCGCGCAGAGGATCAGCAGCAGGGTAAAGGCGGCCTGGCCGGTGCTCCAGGTGGTGGCGACGACGAAAAAAGGGAGGACGAAGAAGAAACTCTCCTGCTGCACCATCTGGGTGGCGAAGCGCATCACAAACGGCGGCAGCTCGATCCCGAAGCGCCGCAGCAGCCCGACCCGCAGCCAGTTCTCCAGCAGCAGCCAGCCCCAGCTCGCCAGCATCAGCAGCGCGATCGCCTGGGCGTAGGTTTCGCGCCGCTCGACCAGCAGGAAACTGGCGACGCCGGAGGCGAAGGCGAGCACCGCCATCAGCCCGGCGTGGCGCTCGAAGAGGGCGATCAGGTTGAGGATCAGGGTCTTGGGGGACTTCATGGAGATGGAATCCGGGTTGGTGGGGGATTCCTGGAACGTCCATCCGGCTTGGCTCGTGATCAGGATAGCAGAAAACGGAGGCGCGCAGGATTCTTTCCAGCGGCCGGGGTCATGGGGGGATCCAGGAGAGAGAAGACTGCAGGGGGGAGATTTGAATCGGCGTTCAATCATTCAGATCGCCGGCATTCCCGGATTGCCAAAACGTCAAACCGGACGCTGGACATCACTTTCTAGCGGGCCACCATCATCCCCATCTCCGGTGTGAAAGCTGCCCCGCCGCGCCCCTCGGAAACTGCGGTCAACCACAACGGCGCCGGCGATGGAATGCGCCCCGCGCCCAACCGGTGCCCCAGGCGGATGGGCACCGGCGTCTTGGGGTGCAGGACCGCTGCGCAGGTTGAGCCGCACAGCCTTTATTGATCAACAGCATGGTCCATCAACGCATGGCCCCACGCCGAGTGGCGGCCCTTTCTTTGGTGACTTTCTTTGGGCCGGCAAAGAAAGCCACCCGGCTGCCGGGCGGAACCGGAAACCTTGGTCCTAATTTGGAACAGTACCGAAAAGAACAAAACCGGCGGGACGCGCCCCGCCAGGCGCCTTACTTTTTGTCCAGGCCAACAAAAAGTAAGCAAAAAATGGCCTTCCCCTCGCGGGGGGCATGCCGCCACGGCCGGTCCCGGTTCCAAACGCCGGCGGTGCAGATAGTGACCAGCGGCGCTTCATGGGACCGCGTCTTCGAACCAACAGAGTCGCGGAAAGCTGCCTCTTCCACACTGTGGCCGTAAACTGCTCGTGTTGTTTAAGGTCAAAGGCACCTGCTTTTGGCCATTAACACCAGAGCGAGCAGCAGACTCTCTTTGTCAATCGGATCACCCTTCGCCACGCACCCGGGACCCCAGACGGATGGGTCCCGGCGCCTTGGGGTGCGGATCGGTATACAGCAGGAACACCACCGTGCCATCTTGACCAGCACACCGGTCAGCCACCGCATGGCCCCACGCCGAGTGGCGGCCCTTTCTTTGGTGACTTTCTTTGGGCCAGCAAAGAAAGTCTCCCGGCTGCCGGCCGGGACCGGCGACCTTGATCCTGATATTGAACAATACCGAAAAGAACAAAACCGGCGGGACGCGCCCCGCCAGGCGCCTTTCTTTTTGTCCAGGCCAACAAAAAGTCAGTAGTGTCCGGTTAAGAAGTTGCATAGGCTCCGAAGTCCAAGTCAATGATATCGGGAGGCCCTAAGCCTGCGGCCGCATCCTCGGCGGCCTCGTTGCGAATATTGTTGCGAAGCTCACGCACCCTGTTGATGCTGACACGTTCGCCATGCTCTTCGTGGCAGTAGATGGCCAGCAGCAAATAAGTAATCAACCCTGCGAGGATCTGCACCAGCAGGCCGTAGGGACTGCGGGCAATCAGGTGATACACCTTGAGGTGGCGCTTCCACCAGGCGAAGAAGGACTCGATCGTCCAGCGTAGCTTGTAGATCAAGGCAATCTGCTCGGCGGTCAGATCGAAGCGGTCGGTGGCGACCCAATAGGATTTTTGGTCAACCTTGTAGCCGACCACACGCACTTCTCGTTCGGTCTGGTTGACATCTTTGGTGCCGAGCAACACCCTGGCGTCATAGAAAACATGACTGCCGGGGACAACAGGATTGGCGCTCAACTCCGTCTTACGAGAACTGGCTTTGATGCGGCAGACAAAGTGGCGTCCCTGATCCTGCCAGTCGTCAAAGTTTTTGTAACACTGGTAATAGCGGTCATAGACACCTGTCTGACCGGGAGCCACGAGCCGTTCCGCCTGAGGACGCTCGTCGCCCTTGCCGTCGGTTAATGTGACTTTCTGGGGGACACCACGACCGATATCGAACCCCAGGTGAACCTTGGCCTTTTTGGCTCCGTCTCGATAGTCCGCCCAGAGCATGGACAGCGTAGCGTCAATCAGCGAACCATCGACGGCGATCAGATCGCCGAGATCGGAGATGTCTTTGGCGACAGGAATCTTTTGTGAGACCTGTTTCTGCAGGTCTTCGTAAACATGAATCATCTGCTCCAGCCCTCGGGTATTGATCGCCTCAAAGAAGGCGCTTTTCCGGATACCGCCGGGCGGTGCAATATGAGTCGCGGCAAAATCTTCCTGCGTCAGAACCTGAAGCAGATGACGCCCCGAAGAATGCTCTTCGAGGTGATAGTAGGTCAGGATTTTCAACTGATCTTCAAACGTCATCTGAAGTGGCCTGTTGCCTCGGGCCTCAAGAACCGGGGCATGTTCGAGAGCGCCCTTGAACGGGGTAAAAAGTCGGACAATGGAGCGCCTGCTAAGCCGGGTACGGTGGCAGCGAACAAGTAATGACATTTTCGTAAATCCTCATATAAAATAGGTATTTACGAAAATCGCCGCGCCGACTTCACGACGATTTGTCAAGCAAAAAATACGCTAACTTGTGAAAATATTTACAATTATCTGCAACTTTGGGTGAATGCAATTTGCTAACCGGACACTACTGACAAAAAGTAAGCAAAAAATGGCCTTCCCCTCGCGGGGGGCATGCCGCCACGGCCGGTCCCGGTTCCAAACGCCGGCGGTGCAGATAGTGACTCGCCACGCTTCGTGGGACCGCGTCTTCGAACCAACAGAGTCGCGGAAAG
Organism: Desulfuromonas carbonis; assembly: GCF_054658035.1. Classification (NCBI taxonomy): domain Bacteria; kingdom Pseudomonadati; phylum Thermodesulfobacteriota; class Desulfuromonadia; order Desulfuromonadales; family Desulfuromonadaceae; genus Desulfuromonas; species Desulfuromonas carbonis. The sequence goes on from NZ_BAAHXR010000001.1 coordinate 434,057, forward strand.
CTGTCTCTTCCGTACTGTGGCTGTAAACTGCTCGTGTTGTTTAAGGTCAAAGGCACCTGCTTTTGGCCATTAACTCCAGAGCGAGCAGCAGACTCTCTTTGTCAATCGGATCACCCTTCGCCACGCACCCGGGACCCCAGACGGATGGGTCCCGGCGCCTTGGGGTGCGGGTCGGTAAACAGCTGGAACCGTACTGCGCTACATTGACCCGTACCCAGGTCAATCACCGCATGGCCCCACGCCGAGTGGCGGCCCTTTCTTTGGTGACTTTCTTTGGGCCGGCAAAGAAAGCCACCCGGCGGCCGGCCGGAACCGGCGAAGTTGATTGGTTGATATCATCGTCTCAGGAAGAATCGAACCGACCAAAAATCTACCCCGCGGGCGCTGCACTCCGCTCCCCGCCGATCAACAGCGAAACTTTACGACTTCGTCGAGGAGCGGGCGCTTTCTGATCCGGATCAGATCGGGCAGGATCCGGTTGCCGACCCGTTCAATCTCCACCAAACCGAAAAATTCGGCAAAGCGCTCCAGCACCCGAAGTGAGTAACAGCCGCCGACCAGCTTTTGCGGCGTGAAGTATTCGTTGGCGGGGATTCCCTCCAGCAGCATCGGGAAAGCGGCCAGAAAGCGCTCGCAGTAGAAGGAGTCGGCACGTTGCTGATCCCCATGGCGGGACAGCAGAAGGAGCGAAAAGAGAAACGAGGACTGCAGGAAGGGAAAATCCGGGCAGCGATCCTGGTACCCCCATTCATAGCGCCGGACAAAGGCCTCGAATAGCACCGGGTAGAGCGCCCGGTTCCCCATGGTGGCCCTGAGGGTGCGACAGGTCTTCCCCAAGATGAACCGGCCGCGGTATTTTCGGACGAGCCCTGCCATTTCCGCCACCAGGCGCGTCACGTGAAGTTCGGGGAAATCCGGTTCGGTATTGATTCCCGAATATTGGGTGACCTCCCGATAGCCCTCCTCGCCATGAAAGGACAGCGCGATGTCCCGGCAGAGATTGCGCGGCAAATTCCCCGTGGCAGTCGGCTTGAGCCCCTCGTCGCCGATGGCGTCCAGTAGCAGGTCGAGAAGCTGCATGACAGGAGCCTCAGGCTCCAGCGCCAGCTCGCGGGGGAAGATGGCCAGCTGCGGGGAATCGAAGGGCGCATAGAGGATCTTGCCCATCTGCTCCGAGGAAAGGCCCTCGAATTCGGCCCGCCCCTGTCGGTTCTTCCGGGCCATCTGCCAGCCGATATAGGCTTCCGCCTCTTTCAGCGAGCGGAAGGAGCGGCCGTCCACCATCTCCTTCAGTTCGTCGGCAAAGCCCCCTGCCGCTGCGCGGGAGGGGAAGGATTCCTCTTTGCCAAGGCAGCATTTCTTGAATTTTTGCCCGCTGCCGCAGGGGCAGGGATCGTTTCGGCCGACCTTTTCCATGGGATTATTGCCTCTTGGGTGAGGTGATTCGACAAAGTGAGCCAGCCAAGGGGTGATCCCGCAATGGCTGACCGGGGCAGCCTCAGGCAACCGGGCAGAGCTATCCTCAGTTGTACAATTCGACGGCTGCCAAATCAAGTCAGGAAAGGAGGGGGGCAAGGTGGCGCGAGGCGGGGATGCGACAGGGGACGAGGCCAGCCTGGCGAAGATTTTCTTATGCCTCGACGAATGCTTAAATGTCAGGCCCAACCCTTGGCCTCCCCCGGGAGCCCGGTCTCCGATACACGTCGTCGTGACTGCCGATGTCGAGGAGAACAATCTCCCTCTCGGTGAACATCAGGCAGGCTCGTCGTCCCCGAGCGCTTTCAGCAGGTCGTCGGCGGTAACGAACTTTTGCACCCGGGCCAGGTAGGCTTCCTGCGCCTCCGCTACCAGTTGCTGGTAGCGCTCCTCCGAGAGGACCACGTAGTGCGGCTGGTTGTTGCGGATGACGTGGACATCCCCCTTGGCAATAACCTCGTCACCCGCGGCAAGCCCACGACGCTTGAGTTCCTGGGCAGGGATGGTATTCATGGCTGGTCTCCTCGGGGGACTTGATCTGGTACTGAGAAATCCTGCCCTGCCGGGACCTGGAATGCAACGATTCCCTTCTATTCAGCCTTCCTGTGGCGCATAGTGCAGGCGTCGGGGACTATCAGAGGAGGGCGATTTTAATGCCCAAAACACAGCAGTGTCCGGTTAGGTTTATGCAATCCGACTGATTGGGTAGAAATAACTGAAAAATCGAGTAGTTATGCGATTTTTCAGTTGACAAACCGTTGGGAGGTCGCGCGGATTTTTCGTAAATACCTGCTTTTAAAGGATTTACGAAAATGCCATTGCTTGCCCGCGTTCACCGTGCCCGGCTCAATGCCCGGTCCCTGACCAGAATGTTGACGCCGCTTACGGCCTCTGTCGACGATGCTCCCGCTCTTGAGGCCCGAGGAAACAGACCCTTGCAGATGACGTTCGAGGATCAGATAAAAATCCTGATCTACTATCACCTCGAAGAACACACTTCGGGGCGGCATCTGCTGCAGGTTCTTGCCCAGCAGGATTTCGCCGCAACACACATCGCGCCACCCCACGGCATCCAGAAAAGCGCCTTCTTCGAGGCCATCAACTCGCGGGGTTTGGAACAGGCGGCCCATGTCTATGAGCACCTTCAAAGACAGGCCACGGCCAAACTCCCTATAGCCAAGGAGATCGACGGCCTGGGGGAGCTGATCGCGGTCGACGGTTCCCTGATTGATGCCACACTCTCCATGATCTGGGCCGACTACCGAGACGAAGTCAAAAAAGCCAAGGTGCACCTGGGCTTCAATATTGGCCAGAGCATTCCGCACAAAATGGTCCTGACCGATGGCAAAGCCGATGAACGGCAACAGGCTGAGCGTCTTGTTGCTCCTGGCCAGACGGGGGTCTACGATCGCGGCTATCAGTGCTACAAGAACTTTGACGACTGGCAGGAGCAAAAGCGCCATTTCGTCTGTCGCATCAAGGCCTCTTCCCGCAAGACAGTGCTGCGAGAGAATCCTGTCGGTCCCGACAGTCACGTCTTTTACGATGCCGTGGTGTTGCTCGGCACCAAGGACATCAACCAGACCGCGCGGGAAGTCCGCGTGGTCGGTTACAGGGCCGACGGCAAAACCTACTGGGTGGCCACTGACCGCTTTGACTTGAGCGCCGAGCAGATCGCCCTGATTTACAAGCTGCGCTGGACGATCGAGTCCTTTTTCGGGTGGTGGAAGCGCCACCTCAAGGTTTACCACCTCATCGCGCGCAGCCCCTACGGCTTGCTGATGCAGATTCTCTCTGGATTGATTACCTATCTGCTGCTGGCCATGTATTGCCATGAGGAGCATGGTGAGAGGGTCAGCATCCGGCGGGTGCGCGAGTTCCGCAACAAAATCCGAAACGAAGCCGCCGAAGATGCGGTGGCTGACGGCTTAACGTCTCCCGGCTTCATTGATTGGGGATTAAGCGCTTGTGCAACTTCTTAACCGGACACTGCTGATGAGAAGTCGTTCTATGTCGAATATGTTTGAACAATCCATTTCTATCCAGGGGCCCCCGACGCTTGTATGGGGGGGGGCAGAGGGGACGTCCCTTTTTATTTTTCTAATTGAGGTGCGCATTGATCGGAATTTCGCGGGGACAGGCCCGGAACTCCTCTTCCGTAACAGATAGTTGCAACCATATTTTGTCACACAGAATCAAGGTCTCATGCCGAACCTCCTTCCCAAGCTCTTCCGCCTTAAAATCGACCGCTTCCATAGCGCCGTCCCGCACAAACCCCTTCTGAGTCCGGGGGATACCTCACTTAATTACGACGGTTGCGCTCCCTGGTAAATGACCGGCTGTGATGACAGCGGCCTCTGGTCCCTCCGCGTTGAATACACCAACCTCGTCACCACCACTTCGTCAAAGCCGGGGGGGGCAGAGGGGACGTCCCTTTTTATTTTTCTAATTGAGGTGCGCATTGATCGGAATTTCGCGGGGACAGGCCCGGAACTCCTCTTCCGTAACAGATAGTTGCAACCATATTTTGTCACACAGAATCAAGGTCTCATGCCGAACCTCCTTCCCAAGCTCTTCCGCCTTAAAATCGACCGCTTCCATAGCGCCGTCCCGCACAAACCCCTTCTGAGTTCGGGGGAAGCCTCACTTAATTTCGACGGCTGCGCTCACGGGTAAATGACCGGCTGTGATGACAGCGACCTCTGGTCCCTCCGCGTTGAATACACCAACCTCGTCACCACCACTTCGTCAAAGCCGGAGAATCTACTCATCTGCTCGCCCGCGCGAAAGACAGAAAGATCACCCTCCCCAGGAATGAAGTTTCCCGCTGGCATTTCAGGTGGTTGGCTGATATAGTCAATTTCCATGGAGACGCGCACCGAGGAATGGCTCCGCCAGTCGGATTATGATCTTGAGACCGCCGAAATCATGTACCAAAGCGGGCGGCAGATCTATGCCGTCTTCATGTGCCATCTGGCCATCGAAAAAGCCCTCAAGGGCCTCCTCTACGATCGACTCCGCGAGATTCCGCCGAAGAGCCACAGCTTGGTGCTGCTGATGACGAAGCTGGAGGAACGGCCTCCCGAATATCTGGGCAAAGTGATCGTCAAGCTCAGCGAAGCAAGCATACCAACCCGGTATCCTGATGATCTTGCCAAAGTGCAGCGGGATTATTCAGCCGACGTGGTTCGAGAGCTCCTGGATCGCAGCAGGGAGGTAGTCGTATGGATAAAAAAGCAGTTGTCACCATAGTTGAGCAGTTCACCCGTGAACTGCAGGCACGCGGCATCCAGCCGCAGCAGGTGATTCTCTACGGCTCCCAAGCTGCCGGCACGGCAACCGAGGCCAGCGATATCGATGTGGTGGTCGTATCGGAGAGCTTTGCCGGGAAGAGTTACTGGGAGCGAATCGAAATCCTGACCGATGCCATCTATGCGGTCTATGCACCGATCGAAGCGGTCGCCATGACGCCGAAGGAGTGGCAGGCGGGTGATTCCATGATCGTCGATTTCGCCGGCAAAGGGGAGGTTCTGTATGCCGCGTAAAGAACCCCCAGCGGGACGTTCCTGATGTGTCACAGGGGTTTGCGAGATGGTATAAGGACATGTCTGTAGGGCTTGGAAAGTTGGAAAATTCTGCTGAGTTTAAAACCTTCCAGGCCCTACTGCCCCCCTGACCCTATTTCCCCATTCTTTGGAATTATCTGCTTAAATTTCCGACAATTTTGGTTATAGTTGAATCATGCCCTGGCACTCGTCGCCGGTGCCGGGGCTTTTTTCATACTCAGATGCACGATTTCGCCGCGGAGGGAGAAAGGTCACACCCCATGGCGCAAATCCTCCACCTGCACTGCCGATACTGCGGCGAGCGGTTAAAGAACCGCTCCCAACCCTACTGTCCCGCCTGCAACCTCTACCTCTGCTACCGGGCCATGCCGATTCTGCTTGGCATGGTGCTGACCGGCCACCTCGCCCCCGACCTGGCCAACGTCGCCTGGGCCCTGGAGAAAATCCCCTCGGGCTACGACGACGACAACGCCCTGATCATGGAATAGACCAGTGGCTATCGGGTGCCCCATTTAAAGGCGCCGGTCAATAGGATAAAAATTTTTCTGGCTTGGAAAGTTGGAAAGTCCTCGTATTTTTCTAATATTCAAAGACCCGACTGCCCTACCTTTGATCGCAGGAACGGCTTGTCCTGGATGCGGAGGTCAATTGGGTCGTACCTTGAAGATTTGAAGATCATCAGGAAGTTCACCTTCAAGGCTTTGACCCAACTGCCCACGGAAGCTTGCGTGTTTCCCCGCCCCCATCCCGGGCAAGCTCAGGGAAGTGTTGGCGGAGGGGTGAGCGGGGGATCATCGAGGAAGCTCTTCAGGGCCTCATAACCGGGCCGGTTCATCTCGTGCAGGACAATCAGGCTGGCGTTGGCCGCCGCTTTGACCGCCATCGGCACGCCGCCGCCGTATTCGCCGCAGTGGCCGCCGAGCAGCAGGCGCTTAACCGGCGTCTGGTGATGGGCGACCCCGGCGCGGATGTTGCGGCCGGTCGGTTTGACACCGGAAAAACTGCCGCGGGCGTTGCCGGTGTAGCGCCAGTAGGTGATCGGCGTGGCCAGCTCCATCACCTCGATATGTTGCCGCAAACCCGGGGCGAAGGCGGCTTCGACCCGTTCAAGCAAGGTGGCGGCAAATTCCTGCTTGAGTGCCCGGTAGGCCGGGCCACGGACCAGCCCTGGTTCCGTTCGCCAGAAATTCTCGTAACCAAAATCGGCACTGCAGTGAATGGTCAGGGTCCCTTTCCCCGGCGGCGCCAGGGAGGGGTCGCGATGGGAGGGGGCAAGGACGACGAGGCTGCAGCGCTGCGGGTCGCCGCTGTTATGCTCGGCCCGCGTCGCATCGCTGCGCATCAGATGCAGGGCCTCTTCGCCGAAACCGAGTGCCGCCGGAGGGCAATCGAGGCCAAGAAAAATGCTGAAGCTGGAGGGGTAGAGGTCGGCCTGCTGCAACGCCTGCTGCAACCGTTGGGGAATCGTCCCTTCCGGCAGCATCCGCTGGTAAAGATGGAGGCTGTCGCAGGCGGCGATGACGTAACGGGCTTTCACTGCCATGCCATCGGCAAGACGCACCCCCGCCGCTGCACCCTGGTCATCGAGCAGAACCTTCTCCACCCTGCGATTGAGCAGCACTTCCGATCCCGCCCCCTCGATCCGCTCGCACAGCCAGGTGGCAATCGCCTGGCTCCCTCCCGGCGGACAGCCCTGGAAGTTGCCGGAAAAAGCCCAGCCAATCGAAACCATCACCGCCATGAGCGAATCATGGCCGGCGAACAGGTCGGCGCCGCCGCTGGCTCCGAAGTAACGCTGCAGCCCCTTTTCGACCGGGGTGCGCAGGTAGCGCAGGATGGGGAGAGACCAGCCGAGCATCTGCAGCCCCCGCAGCGCCCGGTCGACGCCGCTCAGGGTGGCGCCGCCGACGGTGCGGGTGTCGAGCCGTTCCAGACGGCGGCCGAGGCGTTCGCCATCCCGGAACAGGGCACGGATACCACGCTCCGCGCCGGGAAAATCGCGCACCAGCTCGCCGCAGAGCTGGCGCGGATCGCTGGTCAGAAGATAGTCGAAGTGGTCGCTCTTGAAGCGCTGGATACGGTGCAGAGGGGGACACTCGGGGGGGGATGCGCCGAGATGACCGAAGATGGTGCGGACAAAGCCGTTGGGACCGCACTGGTTGAGCCATTCGATGGAACTGCTGAAACGGAAGCCGCGGCGGTCAAAGCCGGCGAGGTAGCCGCCGACCTGGGACTCTGCTTCGAAAACGACCACCCGCAGACCGCTGCGGGCGAGCAGGGCCGCGGCCGTCAATCCACCGACACCGGCGCCGATTACGGCGACATCCATCTTTTCCGGCAGCGGGTCCGTCGATCCTGACATGGCGGCACCTTGGGCTCTGAGGTGATATTTTTACCCGGCAACAGTAGTGGCGGGCGGGGGTAGTTGTCAATCGAATCCGGCACCACCGGCAAGTTCCGGTGCGACTTCTTCCTTCTTGAACTGCCGAGAGCAGCTGTCTATACTCGGATAACCGGCCGCCGGCCGCGCTTTCATCCCGGGAGGAACCGTGCCGATCCCCACCCCGAGCCAGCAAGTGACCGACAAGGAGCGCGACATCACGCGCCTGAGCGCCTTTGTCGAACCGCTCTTCCATGAAATGGGCAAGCAGATCGTCGGCCAGCGCGAGCTGGTCGAGGCCTTGCTGATCGGCCTGCTCAGCTCCGGCCATGTTCTCATCGAGGGTCTTCCCGGCCTCGCCAAGACCCGCACCGTAAAGACCCTGGCCAGCGCCCTCGCCCTCGATTCCGGGCGCATCCAGTTCACTCCCGATCTCCTCCCGTCGGACCTGCTCGGGGCGCCCGTTTACCATCCCGGCAGTGGCGCTTTCAGCGTGCGCCGCGGTCCGATTTTCACCCACCTCCTCCTCGCCGACGAAATCAACCGTGCCCCGGCCAAGGTCCAGTCGGCGCTGCTGGAGGCGATGGAAGAGCAGCAGGTGACTATCGGCGACGAATCGCTCCCCCTCCCCGAGCCGTTCCTGGTTCTCGCGACCCAGAACCCTCTCGACCACGAAGGAACCTACCCCCTCCCCGAGGCGCAGCTCGACCGCTTCATGCTCAAGGCCCTGGTCGGCTACCCGAGCCGCCGCGAAGAGGAAGAGATCCTCGCCACCATCGAGGAGGCGTCCTGCCGCCCGGTGCTGCCGGTCCTCGCCGCGGCCGAGCTGGCGGCGGCCCGTGCGGCAGTACGTGAGATCTTCCTGGCGCCTTCGCTGCGAGGTTACATTCTCGACCTGGTCGCCGCGACCCGGAACCCGGCCACCAGCGGCCTCGCCGAACTGGCGCCGTTCCTCGAGCATGGCGTCTCTCCCCGCGGCGCCATTTTCCTCGCCCGCGCGGCCCGCGCTCACGCTTTTCTCGCGCACCGTTCCTATGTCGTTCCCGACGATATCCTGAAGGTCCTGCCGCTGGTCTTCCGCCATCGCCTGGTGCTCTCCTTCCAGGCCGTCGCCGAAGGGGTCGATGCCGACCAGCTGCTGGAACGGGTCGCCTGCCACATCCCGCCGCCCTGAGGTTCGATGACCACTCCCGCCGATCTGCGCGCCCTGGTCCGGCGCCTGGAGCTGCACTCCCGCCGCCTGCTCGACACGCCGCTGGCCGGTGATTATCGCAGCCGGATGCGCGGCCGCGGGATGGAATTCGCCGCTCTGCGCCCCTACGAGGCCGGCGACGACCCGCGCGCCATCGACCCCTTCGCCTCGGCCCGCAGCGGTCGTTTGCACGTCCGCCTGCAGCAGGAAGAGCGGGCACGGGAAATTGTGCTGCTGGCCGACCTCTCCCAATCCTGTACTCCCGCCAAACGGGAGCTGTTGACCGAAACCGTGGCCCTGCTCGGAGCGGTCGCCGTCAACCACCGGGACCGGGTCGGTTTGATCGCCTTCTCCGACCGCATCGAACTGCTGGTTCCAGCTAGCGGCGGCTGGCCGCACCTGCGCCGGCTGCTCGCTGAGCTGCTCGCCTGCCGACCAGCCGGGAGCGGCACCGACCTCGCCCTCCCCTTTGCCACCGCCGCCCGGCTGCAACGGCGTAGCAGCCTCTGTTTCGTTCTCTCCGACTTCCACGCCCCCTGGCCAGCCACGGCCATCGACCGTTGCCACCTCCGTCACGACCTTTTGGCCCTGGTCCTGCGCGACCCCCGCGAGCGCGACTGGCCGGCGGGTGGCATACTCCGGGTCGGTGACGCCGAAGCGGGCCGGCACGGGCTGCTCGACCTGCACAGTCGCCAGCGCCGGGGCATCGTCACTGCCTGGCAGGAATGCGACCGCACCCTGGCGGCCCGATTCAGCCAGCGTGCCATCGACCATGTTTTTCTGCAGAGCGGCACCCCCCCATTGGCGGCCCTGCGCGAGCTCTTCCAGCGCCGGAGGCGAACATGAAGCGGTTCTGCCTCCTCGGTCTTGGCTGGCTCCTCCTCACCGCGGCAGGACCTACTCCGCAACTCAATCCACCCCGGCCCCGGCTCGGTGAGCCCTTCGTCGCCAGCTACCCTCTCCCGGAACCGGGTCTGAGGCTGACGGGGCTACCGGCGCTCCCCCCCCTCGAACTCCTCGCCCCGCCCCACACCAAGGATGGCGAACTGCGCCTCTACCTGGTGGCGATGCGACCCGGCCCGGTGCGAATTCCCACGCTGCTGCTCGAAAGTCAAACCGGCACCCGGGTCGAGACAGCAGCCGTCGAACTCCAGGTCGCCAGCGGCCTGGCCAGCGACAGCGCGATCGCGCCTTTCAAATCCTTGCCCTCCCCGCCGCCAGCCCCGGCAAGTCGCTGGTGGCCCCTGTGCTTCCTGCTCCTCCTCGCCGGTAGCCTGGCGCTGCCGCTCCTGCGCCGGCGGTTGCGGCGCCCGCAAACCGGGCCCCCCGGCGATGCCGAGGAGCTGCTTCTCACCCGGCTGCAGCGGCAACTCGAGGCTGCGCCCGGCGAGGAGGACCCGGCCTGGCGGCAATTGCACGAGGAACTGCTACGGTTGCGTTTTGCCCCAGGTCCCCGTCCGCCGCAAGCGGTCGCGCACCTCGCCGAAAAAATAGCGCTGCAGACCGGGGGGGCAGCGCCATGAATTTCGCTTTCGAACAACCGGCCTTGCTCTGGGCCCTCCCCCTCGCCCTGCTGCCGCTCCTGCCGCGCCGGGTGCGGACCGTGCCGATCTCCACGCTGGATCACCTGGCCGCCGCCGGCCGCAGCTGGCGGACCCGGCTGGCGGCGCTGGAACCGGTGGTGGCGCTGGCAACTCTGCTGCTGCTCATCCTCGCCCTTGCCGGGCCGGTTGCGTTCACGGAGAACCAGCGGGTGATCCGCCGCGGCATCGACCTGATGCTCGTCCTCGACATTTCGGCGAGCATGGGGGCCGCCGACATCCCGCCGGACCGGCTCAGCGTCGCCCGCGCTGCCGCCGCCGAATTCATCGCCGGCAGAAGCAACGACCGGGTCGGCGTCGTCCTCTTCGCCGGCATCCCCTACCTGCTGGCACCGCCGACCCTGGAGCGGGCGCCGCTGTTGGCTCGTCTCGCCGCCATCGAGCCCGATCGCCAGGGGAGCGGCACCGCCGTTGGCGACGCCCTCGCCGCTGCGGCGGCACGGCTGGCCGGCTCGGATGCGGCCAGCCGCGCCGTGATCCTGCTGACCGACGGCAGCAACAACCGCGGCCACCTGACCCCCGTGGCGGCGGCCCGGGCCGCGGCGGCCCTCGGCATCCGCATCTACAGCATCGGCTACGGAACCAGCAGCGGCGCCCCCGTCCCCCTCGCCAGTCCGGCCCCGCTGTTGCGGGAGAGCCTTCATCCCGAACCGCTGCGCGAGATTGCCCGCCTTACCGGCGGCCGTTATTTCCCGGCGAGCGACGCGTCGACGCTGCGGGAAGTCTACCGCCAGATCGACGCCCTCGAGACCAGCCCGCTGGAGACCAGGGTAGAACGGCGCGCCACCCCCCTGGCGCCGGCGCTGGCCCTTGCCGCCGCCCTGCTGCTGGGGCTCGAACTCCTCCTCTGGCGCTGCTGGCTGCGGAGGGTGCCATGACAGGGCTGCTGCTCCTTCTGATTGCGGCCCTGCTGCTGTTGGCGGAACGACGCAGTCGCCGGCTGCTGCGCTATTGCCGGTTGCAACCCCGTACCCTGCCACGGCTGGCCGGGGATGCCTGCGCCCTGGTCGCTCTCGGTCTGCTCCTGTTCAGCAGCAGCAAGGTTCCGCAGGGGGAAACAAGAACTGCCGATCTGGCGATCGCCATCGCGGTCGATGTCTCGGCCAGCATGACCGCCACCGATCTCCTCCCCTCGCGCCTCGACCGGGCCCGGGCCGAGATCGCGGCCCTGCTGACGGCCCTTCCCGGCGCACGCTTCGCCCTGCTCCCCTTTGCCGGCGAAGCGGTCCTGCAGGTGCCACTGACCAGCGATACCCGCGCCCTCGGCTTCTTCCTTTCGGGGCTGGACAGCAGCACCGTCAGCGCTCCCGGATCGGCGCCCCAGGAAGCTCTGCTAGCAGCCCGCCAGGCCCTGGCCGATGCCGGCGGCGTTCGGGCGATCGTTCTCTTCAGCGACTTCGAGCGCACTCACCCCGAGCCGCCCCCTCCCCTGCCCCGGGACCTCCCTGTCTACCTGGTCCCCCTCGCGACGACGACCGGCGCCACCGTTCCCGGGCACAGCTTGCGCGGAAAACCGGCCACCAGTCGCCTCGATCGACCGGGTCTGGTCGAATTTGCCCGGGATTGCGCCGCCAGCATTGTCGAGTTGCCCGGGACCGGCCTGGCCGCGGAGGGTCTGGCCGCCCGCCTGCGACCATTGGGGTCATCCCCGGGCTCCGCCCCCCCGGTCCCCTGGCTGGTTCTCGCCCTGGCGTTGCTGCTGGCCCGCCAGCTTCCCGGTCTCCCGGGCTGGCGACCGCAAGCTGCCGCCGGCCTCCTCGCCCTGCTGGTTTTCGCCGCCTGCTCCCCGGCCCAGGAAGAACCACCGGGTCGCGACGATTTTTCCCGCGGCGTGAGCGCGGCCGCCGCCAGGGACTATCCGGGGGCGGCTGCAGCCTTTGCCGCCGCTGCAGCGAGCCTGGAGGGAGAGGAGCGGGGAATCGCTCTCTATAACAGCGGCAGTGCACTGCTGCAGGGCGGTCAGGCGCCGGCGGCGCTCCCGCTCCTGGAGGAGGCGCTGCTCCTCCTCCCCGGCGACGCCGAGGTCCGTCGCAACTTCGCCCTGGCGCTGCGGGAGGCCGGCGACCAGGCCGGCGCCGGGGTCGGCGAGGAAATGCCATCCCGCCCCGACCATGGCGCTGACGGTTTTTCTGCCGAGCAGGCCCTGCAACTGCTGGAAGCGGTCCGCCCCGCCCCCGGGGCGCCGCCGACCGCCACCGGCAGGGTCTTCGAACGCCGCCCGGAAAAGGACTGGTGATGGCGCGCCTGCTCTTTTGCCTGTTGCTCCTGGTCCTTGGTGCGGCTCCGGTTCCCGGGAGTGCGAGCACCGAATCCCCCCGGGTCCGCTTGCTCGCCTCCAATCCGCTCCCCTATCTCGGTGAGGAGCTGATCCTGACCCTGGAGTTTGCGTACCAGCAGCGCCCCCCGGGAAACCTCACGCTGGTCTGGCCACTCCTCGACCGCTTTGCCATCGAAGAGCTCCCGCCTAGCCGGCCGCGACGGGTCGCGGTGGCGGGAGAAGCCGCCGAAATCATCGAAAGCCAGCGCCTGCTGCTGCGTCCCCTGGCTGCGGGACCGGTGCTGCTGCAAGGGGGCGGGGTACGTCTGGCGGATGGCCGCCTGCTGGCCGCCCCGGACCTCCCCTTGCGGGTCCGCCCCCTCCCCGGCGCCGGTCGCCCACCCGGCTTCCGAAGCCCCCCCGGTGCGATCGACCTTACCCTCGAAGCGGCCGGCGCCGGGCTGCGCGAAATCAGCATCTCGCTGCGGGGGAACGCCTGGCTGCAGGGGTTCGCGGTGCCGACCGCCACTCCGCCCCGGGGCGGACGGTTGATCCCCCTCGGCGAGGAAATGGCCGGGGTCCCGGGGGGACCGCGGAGCCGCACCTTCCGCTACCTTTACGATCCGGGCGCCGATCCCCGGGCCCTGCCCTCGGTCGACCTGACCATTTTCGACCCCGGCCACAGCCAATACCGGCAACTGCACGCCGGCCGCCAAAATAGCGGAAGGAGCTTCCCCGTTATTCCTGTCGCCCTCAGCCTCCTGATCCTCTTCGGCCTGGCCCGTCACCAGCTGCGCCGCCGCCGCAGCCTCGCGACCCTGTTGCGCCAGCTCCTCGGTCGCTCACCGCAAGGACTGACCAGCGCAAGGATCCGGCAGGAGCTGGCCGCCCGCGGCGCGGCTCCGGCAACGGTCGCGCTGTGGGAAGCCTGGCGCAGGGCCGAGGACGAGGAGCGCTTTGCACCAACCCCGTGCGGCGACAAGGCACGGCGCCTTAGGTTGCGCTCCCTTCTGCGCCGGGCGCTCGCAAATGACATTGACAAACGCCGGGGGTTCCCTTACCTTCAACAGGTTCGAAACCGTGAAATTCCCACCCAAGAGGTCATGCGCTGATGTCGTTGCCACGCCTTTCGCTCCTGCTGTTGCTCCTCTTTCTCGCCGCCTGCAGTTCGACCATCGTTCCGCCACCCAAGTCTGCCGCCACCTATTTCCAGGAGGGGGAGAACTACTTCGACAAGGGACTCTATGACGAAGCGGTTACGGCCTGGGAAAAAGTCCGTGACAGCTACTATTCCCCGGAACTCAATGTGCTGGCCGAGATGAAAATCGCCGAGGCCTACTACCTCGGCGAACGCTACGTCGAGGCGGCGACCGCCTACGAGGATTTTCTCAAGCAGCACCCGGACCATGAACGGACCGAGGAAGCCATCTACCGGCTCGGCATGTCCTACTATCACCAGATTCTCTCCGCCGATCGCGATCAGACGGCAACCCGTAATGCCCTGGTGACCTTCGAAACCTTCCTCAAGCGCTTCCCCAAATCGAACCGCAGCGAGGAGGTCGCCGTCTTTGCCAGCCGCTGCCGTGACCGCCTCGCCGAACACGAGCTCTACGTCGGGCGGTTTTACCTGCGCACCGGTCATCCGGAGGCGACCATCGGCAGACTGCAAGCCCTGCTCAAGGATTACCCCAACTTCATCGGCCGCGACTCGGCCTGGTTTTTTCTCGGCAAGGCCTACCTGGAGACTGGCAAGCGGGACCAGGCGGTCATCGCATTCAATACCCTTTACCGCGATTTTCCGGAGAGCGAATATATCCTTCAGGCGCAGAAATACGTGGAAAAGAAATTCTGAGAAACTTCCAACCAGGAGCTTGCGGCGGCCCCTGAATGGAACCCAAATTTCCGAAATTTTTCTTTTGTTTTCAAATATTTGCTACTCTTGTGGGCCACCCTGCCCGGCACCCTTTTTTGCTTGACTTGATGTTTACGGCATTATATAAAAGTCGTCACTGTTATAACGGAATTCTATTCAACCAGACGAGGACTTCCCTTTCCCCACCCGTTCTCGTTTGCCACAATCCACAGAGGGCAAAACTTTCCATTGAATTAAAGTGACTTACAGCAAAACAAGGTTCAGCTGAAAAGTGCTTGACCTTGTTTTACTTTTTTACCCCCCGTTTCGGGACGCACCCATTTCGTGCGCCACCGACATATTACAGTAGGAGGAGAGAGATGGCCGATTACGGTACCCTGAAAGATCGCGTTCGCTGCAAGTCCCTGCTCAACAAGGTGATGACCCCCGAGGAGACGGTCCCCTTCTTCAAGTCCGGCATGAACCTCGGCTGGTCCGGCTTCACCCCCGCCGGGTACCCCAAGGTGGTGCCCATCGCCCTGGCCGACCACGTCGAGAAGAACAACCTGCAGGGGAAGATGAAGTTCAATCTCTTCATCGGCGCCTCGGTTGGCGCCGAGACCGAAGACCGCTGGGCAACCCTCGACATGATCGACCGCCGCTGGCCCTACCAGACCGGCAAGAACATCGCCAAGGGGATCAACGAGGGGCGCATCCGCATGGGTGACAAGCACCTCTCCCTCTTTGCCCAGGATCTCGGCTACGGCTTCTACACCAAGGACTCCCCTACCGGAAAGCTCGACCTCGCCATCATCGAAGTCTCGGCGATCACCGAAGACGGCGGCCTGGTGCCGACCAGCTCCTGCGGCGTCATTCCGGAAATCCTGATGGTCTGCGACAAGGTCATCGTCGAGGTCAACACCGGACAGCCCTCCTTCGAAGGGATCCATGACCTGGTTTCCTGCAACAACCCGCCGAATCGCCAGATCCTCGGCATCACCAAGGCCGGCGAGCGCATCGGCTCCACCTCGATCCCCTGCGACCCGAGCAAGATCATCGCCGTCGTCGAATCGAAGCTGCGCGACAAGGGGCGCGCCTTCACCGACATGGATGCGACCTCGGAAGCGATCGCCGCCAACATCATCGACTTCTTCTCCAACGAAGTGAAGGCCGGGCGCCTGCCGAAAAACCTGCTGCCGCTGCAGTCGGGCGTCGGCTCCATCGCCAACGCCGTCGTCGGCGGCCTCGCCAAGGGTCCCTTCTACAACCTCAGCGTCTACACCGAGGTGCTGCAGGACACCATGCTCGACCTCTTCGACTCCGGTCGTCTCGACAGCGCTTCCTCCTGCTCCCTCTCCCTCTCCGAGAACCCGGGCTTTCCGCGCTTCTTCGAGAACTGGGACAAGTACTTCAGCAAGATCACCCTGCGCCCCCTGTCGATCTCCAACGCGCCGGAGCCGATCCGCCGTCTCGGGTGTATCGCCATGAACACCCCGGTCGAGATCGACATGTACGCCCACGCCAACTCGACCCTGGTCGGCGGCACCCGCATGATCAACGGCCTCGGCGGTTCGGGCGACTTTTTGCGCAACGGCTTCCTGAAGATCATGCACACCCCGTCGAGCCGTCCGAGCAAAACCGACCCGACCGGCATCTCCTGCGTCGTGCCGCACTGCTCGCACATCGACCATACCGAGCATGACCTCGACTGCGTCGTCACAGAGCAGGGTCTCGCCGATTGCCGCGGTCTGGCACCGAAGGATCGCGCCAAGCTGATCATCGAGAAGTGCGCGCACCCGGACTACAAGGACCAGCTCAACGAGTACCTGGCGATTGCCAGCAAGGATTGCCTCTCCCGTGGCGTCGGCCACGAGCCGCAGCTGTGGGACCGCGCCTTCAAGATGCACCTCAATCTCGAGCGCAACGGCACCATGAAGCTGAAAAACTGGGACGTCAAAGTCGATCTCTGCGAATAGTTCGACTGCACCACTTCATCATCCAGACAAAATACCCCCCGGGAAACCGGGGGGTATTTTGTCTGGATTTCAAATCAGAGCGGACCGGGTTTCTCCTTGACTCCAATCCGCTTTCGTCCTTAAATAGCCACTTGTAACGGCGTGGTGTTGTTCACGCTGAGCAGAGCCAACCCAAGGGAACCCGGAGGTCAGGCACCCCACAACGACCCAACCGGAGGGGACTGCACAAGAGAGGAGATGCCCCAGCCAGGAAGGACGCGGGCAGGCCCATGGAGGTGGGGCGCACATTCAAACGGCCGGAGCAGTGTTTTTTTTGCTAGGGCACCCCAATTCTGTTCTTGCTTCCACGATCACTCACCCGCCGCGACCCTGCATCCGAAACAGCTTCACGACCGCCATCCACCCGCCACCTACATTAGATGAGAATGAACGCCTTAAAGCATTTGACATTGCTGTTTGTTGAAGACCAGAATTTGCTGCGCCATGCCCTGGCAGACCTTCTGGCGCCCCATTTCGGCAAGCTGCTTCTGGCGGCTAACGGCCGCGAGGCCCTGGAGATTTTTCAGCGGGAAAACCCGGACCTGGTGCTGACCGACATCATCATGCCGGAAATGGATGGCATCACGCTGACCGAAGAACTCAGCCAACTCAGTCCTGAAACCCCCGTCATTTTCTACAGCGCCTTCTCCGATGTTCCTAATCTGCTGCGCGGGATCGAACTGGGCGTGGCAGGCTTTGTACCCAAACCCTGCGATGACGAAAAGCTGCTGACCACCCTTCAAAAAGCAGCCCTGCCAATACTGCAGAAACGGCAGCTGTCCGAACTCAAAGAAGATTTGCAGCTGTCGCTAGAACAGATGCTCGGCAAAGGGTCAAAGCTGAAAGCCATCGCCGCGCAGGTCCGCCGCATCGCCCGCAGCCATTACGCCGTCCTCATCCAGGGGGAAACCGGAACCGGGAAATCGCTACTGGCCTCGATGATTCACAATCTCAGCTCGCGTTCCGACAAACCCTTCGTTACCGTACAATTGGGGGCCATTCCCGAGTCCCTGGTCGCTGCTGAACTTTTCGGCCATGAAAAGGGTGCCTTCACCGGCGCTGAGAAAAAACGCGAGGGCCGCATCAACGCCGCCCAAGGGGGGACGCTCTTTCTCGATGATATCGATGCGGCCCCGCCGGCGATACAAGCCATGCTGCTTCAGCTGGTTGAGGAAAAAAGCTATCACCCCCTCGGCAGCGCCCACAAAGCCCACGCCGACATCCGCATCATTGTTGCCAGCAACAAGGACCTGGCAGCCGCAGCCGCGGCCGGGACTTTCCGCCAGGATCTTTATTACCGCCTTGCGACCTTCATGATCGAGATGCCCCCCTTGCGCGCCATTCCTGAGGATATCCCCGTGCTGGCATCAAAGTTCCTGATTGAGGCATGTCACGAAATCGGCAGAACCCCGCCGGAGTTTTCCGACGATGCCATGACCGCCTTGCGCGAACATCCCTGGCCGGGGAATATCCGGGAGCTGCGCAACGTCATCAAGAATGCTGCTGTCATGGCGGACGACCTGATCTCCTGCGCCATCTTGCAGGGGATTTCGACCAAGCCCGATCCGGGCGTCAAGCCGGCTGCGGTGCAGGAGAAAGGCCTCGACGCCTTCCCCGAAGGACTCCCACTTAAGATGGCGGAAGTGGAAAAGTGGGCGCTGAAGCGGGCCCTGGCGGCGGCCAATGGGAAAAAGATGGTGGCCGCGCAACTTCTGGACATGAATTACTACACCTTCCGGCGTCGCCTGGCACGTTACGGCATTGATGAGGAAGCTGAAAGTTGATCTGTTCGGGTATCCATGGACCCCAGGGCCAGAAACTAACCCTATAGAGTTTTCGTTCAGCCTTTTGCAAAAAGAGGAAATTGATTGTTCCCTGGAACGGCTTTCCCGGGCGATACCGCAGAAGGGGGCCTGCTATTTCCAGCTCTCGCCGCATCTAATGCTGTCCTGATAATTCCAAACGATTTCTGCGCGACACCAGCACAATGCATGGGTGAATTTCATGTAATTTTGGCGACTTGGACGAAAGTACACGCAACAGCCGGCACGGGCTCTCTCACCTTTCATTGACACCCCCTACCTGGGGTGCCATACTTTCCACCACCTTCCCCCTTCCCTTACCGTGAGTTCCGCATGCTCGAAGCGCTACGCAGTGTGCTGCTGGCCGAAAGTAACCAGCAGGACCGCGAAGAACTTGCCGGCATGATCCGCAAGGAGATCGACTGCGTCGTCTACGAAGCGGACAATTCGGCCGAGGCGCTTAACATTCTCGCCAATGAAACCGTCTGCGTCCTTGTCATCGGCATTCTCCCCCCGGACCAGGATGAGACGAACCTCCTGAAAACCGTGCTCAGGCAGTATTCCCAAGTGCTTGTCATTCCGGTGGTTCCCCTGGGAAACCAGGAGGCCATCGTCGCGGCGCTCAAGGTTGGCTGCTTTACCTACCTAAATCATCCTTACCACTTCACCGAGGGGGTCATTGCCGTCGCCAGGGCCCTCTACTTCTACGATCTGCTGATTCACCAGGAAAAGCGCGGCCCAAAAATCCGTAAAACCGACGGCTTCTACGGTATGATCGGAGACTCGCCAAAAATGCACGTTGTCTACCAACTGATCGAAAAGGTTGCCGAGGACGGGCTCAGCACTGTCCTGATCCAGGGGGAAAGCGGCACCGGCAAGGAGTTGGTGGCACGAGCGATCCACGCTCATAGCCGGCGCCGATTGAAAAATTTTGTCCCTGTCAATTGCGCCGCCATCCCCGAGGATCTTTTGGAGAGCGAGCTCTTCGGCCACCACAAAGGAGCCTTTACCGGCGCGATTCAATCGAAAATCGGGCGAATCCAGTATGCAGAAGGAGGCACTCTCTTTCTCGACGAAATTGGCGACATGTCCCCCTCCCTGCAGGCCAAGTTGCTGCGGGTGGTGCAGGAGAAATCGTTCGTCCCAATCGGCGGTCTGGAACAGGTGCCGGTCGATGTACGCATCATCGCAGCCACCCATCGCGACCTGGAAGCAATGGTCGCGGATGGAGACTTTCGCGAGGATCTCTTCTACCGACTGAGCGTCGTCCCCCTTTCGCTCCCGCCCTTGCGCGAACGCCGGGAGGACATTCCCCTGCTGGTGGAAAAATTCGTCCAGATATTTAATCGGAATCGTCCGAACCGCTTGCAAGAAATCAAACCTGCGGCCCTCGCGGCGCTGGTCGAATATCCCTGGCCGGGAAATGTCCGCGAGTTGGAAAATCTGGTTCAGCGCCTGGTCGTGCTGCATGGAGGGCGATCTATCGGCGTTGCCGAGCTTCCCGACAAGTACTCCCCGTCCCGGCAATCAGACTCCCCGCCCAATACGCAGACAACGACAGCGGTTCTGGCCCACCCCTTCGGTCCCGAGGGAGTCGATTTTGACGCCTTGGTCCAGGACTTCGAGGACCGCCTTATCCTGCACGCCCTCCAGCTCAGCAATGGCAACAAGAAAGAGGCGGCGCGGTTGCTCCGGTTGAACCGGACGACCCTGCTGGCCAAGATGAACAAAAAAGGGTTGCGGTAAACCTGAATCCGTTGGGGGGTGCGGGATTTCAATCGTGGAGACTTGACGACAAGTCATTGCGTGCAGCGAATGCCAGAGGATAGCGAACGCGTTTAACACAATCACCTTCCTGCTCGACCTCCTTCAGGGTGCCCTGAAAATGGGCTGAAAAGTCAGCCGGAAGTGAACGAGCCCCCCAGGTATCTATTTTGAGTATCCAAAATGGATACCTATACACTTTTTACTCCCCCCCCCTGAACCCTCCAACCACCTGGAATCAGGTCATAGCAATGCTGGCACGCTGTATGCTATATACCAATGCACAGGCAACTAAAGGCCGTAAAAAATTAAATCGCAAAAACAGGCCTTTAGCTTGGCGGATTGAATTTTTGGGTATTGACTTTCTCCTGACACTATGCGATGCTCCGCTAATTATAACCAATTTAGTCTCCGATACTGGCAAAGCCGGAGAAATCCGGTGACGCAAAGCCACGGGTCCTCGGTCATCGAAAGATGGCACGGATCGCCGGGTTGCCGAAGAGACGGGTGACGCAAGTTCCCGTTACTTCTGCGCGCCCGTCTTCGGCAACAGCTGAAGACGGGCGCTTTTTGTTTAGCCCATATACGCCTGAATCGACAGGCTCAAACAGGGATCATCCCACAAACCACAGAATGGAGGAACACATGAAAACGATGAAACTGGCAGCATTGGCTCTGGCCCTCACCGGGATTTTCGCGGCGGGGAATGCAATGGCGGCAAGCCAGAACGCTACCGTTGACGTTAGCGCGACGGTTTTGGCAACCTGCAAGGTCAACAGCGGCGGCGCTCTGGATTTCGGCACCCTCGATCCGGTCAACGACACTGGCACCAAGAGCGCCACGGCCACCAGCCCTTCGATCACCTGCACCAGTGGCGCCTCCTTCACCGTGGGCGACAACAGCGACACCTACCTGCTCACCGACGGCACCAACAGCTTCTCCTACAGCATGACCTTCCCGGCTAGCGGCACCGGCACCGGTACTGCCCAGGCCCTTGCCATCACGGGTTCGGTTGCCGCTACCGATTACGCTTCGGCGCCGGCCGGCGCCTACACCGACACCGTTACCCTTACCATTACCTATTGATCATGGCTCTTCCAGGCCCGGCGGCTGTCGCAACAGTCGCCGGGCTTAGGAAAACCTCCCGTCTTCGACGAAAGGCGGATCGAAGGACAGGCAACTGCAAATTGATATGAGATTTTCACAAATGGTGACGCTGCGACTCAAAAAACTGCTGCTCTTTGGCCTCGCGACAGCGCTGCTGTTTGCTCCCGGCAGCCTTGCCTGGGCTGCCCCCGTCACCGTCGCCATCTCCGCTACCATCCTCTCCAAAAGCAACTGCCAGTTCCAAACGACCAACGCCGCCCTGAACTTCGGCACCCTTGACCCCACCAACCCGGTGAACAAAACGGTCAACGCCATCCCTCCCGTCACTTACACCTGCCGCGGCAGTGCGCCCGTGGCGACTTTTCTTATCAGCGACGACGACGGTCTCTACGAACTCGGGCCTAACGGCAACCGGATGCGGCACGCCACCGCCCTGACTGCCTTTTTGCCCTATAGCCTGTCCCTGAGCCCGGCAACCGGCAGTGTCGCCAAAAACACTACCCAGACACTGACCGTCACCGGCACCATTTTGGGAACAGACTACCAGACCGCTATTGCCGGGAGCTATTCGGACCAGGTAACCCTGACCATCACCCCGTAGCGATGTGGTGAAACTCAGCAATTAAAAACCCACGAAACAATTGCAAAAGCAGGCCGGATGGGGTAGATTCGCCAGCATGAAACCAAGCTTCCTCGACCATGTCCGCTCCGGCAAGCCCCAACTCTGCATCATCCTGGGGATGGTCCTGTTGTTTGCCTCGCAGGCCTTCTGTGGGGAGTGGCGGGTCATTCCCATCCGCCTCGATTTCGACCAGAGAACCCGCAGCGGCGTAATCACCGTCACGAACGACGGCGAGCAGAAAATCAGCTTCGATATCAGTGCCCTGGCCTGGACTCAGGACGCCGAAGGTAAGGACCAGTACGCGGCTACCGATGAGGTGATTTTCTTCCCCAAGCTCCTCACCATCGGCGCCCATGAAGAGCGGGTCATCCGGGTCGGCATCAAAGCGCCCGCCATCCTCCAGGAGAAGACATATCGTCTCTTCATCCGCGAGCAGGCGGCACCCCAAGATGCCAAAGGGTCAACCGTCGCTATCGCAATTCAATTCGCGGTGCCCATCTTCTCTGCACCGGCGAAAACCATTGCCGAAGGGAAGATCGTCGACAAAGGGATCGTTAATGGCCTGGCCACGATCTTACTGAAAAATACCGGGAACGTTCATTTTCGTGTCACGGATGTAGCGCTCTCCGGCAAAGACGTTTCTGGTGACGAATTATTTTCCAAGGATCTTCCCGGCTGGTATCTTTTGCCCGGAACCTCCCACAGCTACGCGGCCCCAATTCCCAAGCAGGACTGTGAACGGCTCCGGAATCTCGACATCCTCTTGACAACCGACAAGTTCCAACTCACCGACAGGATCGATGTCGATTCAGCCATGTGTACCGCGAATTAAGAATAATGGGCGCCACTGGCTCCCCTGCATCGCCCTGACCCTGCTGGCCAGCCTCACGCTCGGTCTGTTTTTTCCCTCCTCCTCGCTCGCCGACCAGACCATCATTGTTTCGCTGACCCTGAATCAACAGATCAAGGGTGATATTTTCGTCATTTTTCGGGATGACGGGGACTTCCTTGTCAGGGCTGCCGATCTTCACGACGCCGGATTCCGCAGTCTCCCGGGGGTAAAACTGTTGGTGGATGGGGACACCTACGTTTCCCTGAAATCCCTGGCGGAAGTGACATATCATTTCGATCAAGCCACCCTTACGCTCGGAGTCACTGCCCCACCAGAACTTTTACCCAGGACGGCAATCGACCTCAGCCCCGCCCGGCGCACTGACATTCTTTATCCCCACGACAACAGTATCTTTCTCAACTATGGCCTCGATTATTCGGCTGGCGGCAACAACCTGGCCTTCAGCGGGATGTCCGTTAGCAACGAACTTGGCGTGCGTTACAACGACCTGCTGCTGATCAACGACTCCCAGTACTCCGAAACCCCCGACAATTCCAACTTCGTCCGACTCAATACCAACCTGACCTGGGACGACCACGCCACGTTGCGGCGGATGGTGGGCGGCGACTTCTACGCAACCTCCGGGAACCTCGGCAGCAGGGTGCAGCTGGGTGGCCTGAGCATCTCCAAGCAATACAGTATCGATCCATACTTCATCCTCTATCCGCTGTTCGATTTCAGCGGCCTGGTGTCACTCCCCTCGACCGTCGACCTCTACGTGAATGGCATCCGGGTCCACTCCGAGAACTTCGCGCCCGGGGCATTCGAACTGCGCAATTTTCAAGGGATCGGCGGAGCACAGAATGTGGAGGTGGTGATCCGCGACGCGTTGGGACGCGAGCAGCGAATCGCCGCTCCTTTCTATTTCACCAGCCAACTGCTGCGTCGTGGCCTGAATGAATACAGCTACAACCTGGGCTTCATGCGTCAGGAATTCGGGCAGGTGAGCAACCACTACGCGGATTTGGTTTTCAGCGGTTTTCACCGCTACGGCGTGACGGACCGTCTCAGTCTGGGGCTGCGTGGCGAAGCAAAGAACGGCCTGTTGAACCTGGGGGGCGAATCGGCCCTGACTGTGGGTGGGTTTGGGCTTTTGCATTTTGAAGTCGCCGGAAGCACGGGTGAGGGGAATTCGGGCAGCGCAGGACTGATCAGCTACGAGTACCAAAGCCCGCGGGTTCGAATCCATTTGTCCCTGCAAAAGTTTTCCGGGGGCTACAGGACGCTCGATGACACCGAAAGCGGATCCCGGCGCGAGTTGAATCTGCGGGCGGGCATCGTCTATTCGACGCAACAATTCGGCTCCTTCGGCGTCGATTTTTCCCGTGCAACGGTTTTCAACGGCACTGACCAACAGGTGACTAACTTTTCCTGGTCGCGGTTGTTGTGGCGCAATGTTTATGTCCTCGCCTCCATGCGTCAGGTCCGCGATCCCCGTACTTCCTACGAAGCGGCCCTTAACCTTTCCTGGTATTTCGATAAGGGCTATTCCTTCACAAGCTCGGTGCAGCACGAAAACGGAAGAAGCAGTCAGGTTATCGAGGCCCGCAACACCATCCCGCTCGGTGAAGGTAGCGGCTGGGACCTCCGTGGCGAGCATTCGGGGGATTCCTATTTACTGAATGCCACCGCCCAACACAACGCCCGCTATGCCAGCCTGCGCGGCGATTTCACTTTGGACGACAGTGCCGCAGCTACCACCAAGGACTTGCGACTCTCACTTTATGGGGCCCTCGTTCACATAGGCGATACCTTCGCCCCGACCCGCCCGGTAAGAGACAGTTTTTCCCTCGTCAGTGTCGGAGAAGCCGAAGGGGTCAGGGTCTACACTAACGGCCAGTTGGCAGGGCGAACCAACATCCATGGTAAAGCTGTCATCCCCGATCTAACCTCTTATTACGATAACCAGGTTGCAATCGAAGACACGGACATCCCTATCGACTACCTGATGCCGCGTGTACGCCTCTTCGTTTCCCCCCCCCTGCGCAGCGGCTCCTGCCTCAACTTTCCCCTGCGCCGCTATCAGGCCTTCACCGGCACCCTGCTGCGGGATGAAGCCAGCGGCGAGCCATTGGCCAACGCGGAGTTGATTCTTGCCGCACCGGACGGCCCGGTCGATTTCTGGACCGGGGGAGACGGCGAATTCTATTTCGACAGCCAGATGGCGACGGTCGATAGCAACCGCTACCAGGGGTGCGATGCTCTGGAGCAGGGCCCCGGCGAATTTCTCCCCGCCGGCAGCTACGGGGTCACGGTCAAACTGGAGAATGAAACCTATCAGGCCCAGGTGACCATCCCGACCAGCACCGGCGAAACCGTTGACCTTGGGAAGCTGGTCTGCCGCAGGATCGCTTTGGGAAAACCTGTCGCGGTGGGGCCTGCCACTTTGGCGCCTCCAATCAACGTGAGCCCAACTCCACCATCAGGAGCACCGCCTGCCGTCGAGGCGGAAAACATCCTTGAGAAAGAACCACTCCCGCCGTCACCAGTGACACCAGAAGTGCGTCCGGAGCCGATTCCCGACCGGGTCGTCCTCCAATTTCCTTTTGATCGTTCCCGCCCCTTCCCGCAGGAGTGGGAAAAGCTGCAGCCCATGGTTCGATATTTGCAATCTCATTCGGGAATGAAGCTGGAAATCGTTGGTTATACCTGCAGCCGGGGAACCGAGGCTTACAATCTCAGGCTCGGCCGGCGGCGCGCCGAATCTGTTCGCGACTATCTGTTCAACGCGGGTGTCGAAGCAGGGCAAATCTTGCGCGTCGTCAGCCGTGGGGAGGCAAACCCCCTCTGCTCCGAATCCACCCCAGGTTGCCAGATTCGAAACCGTCGGGTGGTGATGACGGTGGTAGCCGGGGAGGAATAGTGTTAGGTTTAACGGGCGTACGATAACGTTTCGGAGGTCAGGACATGATGCGCATACTTTTCATTACCCTGGGACTGTTTTTGACGTTGCTGAGCGCTGCGCCCGAAGCTCTCGCCTTTAAATGTAATGTCATGGCCACCGGGCTCAATTTCGGCAGCTACGATGTGTTCGACAATGTCGCCAAGGATACCACCGGCGCCATAACCGTCACCTGCAATGCCCCGGAACAAAATCCCAACGCCCCGCTCCCGGTCACGGTTTCCCTCAGCCCCGGCAATTCCGGGACCTTCGCGCAACGCCAGCTTCGGGGGACGGGGAACACCCCGCTCGTTTACAATCTCTTTACCAATGCGGCTTGTTCCACCATCTGGGGCGACGGCTCCGGTTCATCGAGCATCATCAGCGGCAATGTAACCAGAACTTCACCCTTGACGGCAACGATCTACGGCAGAATCCCCCCCCGCCAGAACGTTGCCGCCGGTAGTTACAGCGACCTCATCACGGTAACCATTCAGTGGTAACGTCTATGGCCTCTCCCCGGGAGGAAAAGTGTCAAATTATTGATTCCGCGTCAAAATTACAACCACCCTGTAGCAGCCAACGAACTGCTCTAGGATTCGTATCCCCGTATATTATCAGCAAGTTACCAGCTCCCCGCCGGGACTGACGATCCAACCTTCCCCAATCCTTCGATCCTTCCCTGCCAAGTTATTGACTCTCCATATTTTTTCTTCCCTGTTTTCAACAACTTGAGGCTTGGCACAACAATCGCAGCTTACACTGATCAAGAGCCCTGCAAGGTTCATGGATCCAGGAAAGGCAAAACGAAAACGACCAGCCTTTCCCCGATCACCGTAAAAGGGCTGCACACTTCAGCGACAACGGCAAACCCGGAGAAATCCGGCGACGCAAAGCCACGGGTCCTCGTCAACCTGAACATTGGTGCAGGTGGAACGGATAGCCGGGTTACCGAAGGGAGTGACAATCATGAAACTTCTCGTCACTGTAATTCTGGCACTTGCCATCCTCAGCCCCTGGGCCGCGACGGTACAGGCGTCCTCCAGCAGCAGCGCCATCGTACAGGTCCAGGCCGTTATCCGCCCCTGGATCAAGTTCTCGGCCAATCAGCCTATGACCAGCTACGAAGTGACCAGTGAAGACATCCGTCGCGGCTACATTGATTTGCCCCAGGCCCTGACCTTCAGTGTTCAGACCAACATCCGCGATGCCATCCGCTTCGAAATCAGCAGCGGTGGTCCGGAACAGATCCTGGTCAAAGATGGTCAATCCGCCCTGTCGGAGGCTGTCCATGTTGTCGGCACCCTGCCATCGGTTGCAGTGACACGTAACCTCGACATGCGTGTCGTCCTTGCCGAAGGAACCCAGGAAGGGACCTACCCACTGATGATCGCCATGGCGCCGATCGCCTACTGATCGACCACATCGCCCAGCCGAAAGAAAGAGAGCGCCATCCTGTGCGGGACGGCGCTCTCTTTCTTTCGTTCTTTCGGCTGCAGAAATCTTTTTCAGAGACTCCCGGCCTTCTTGCTCAGATAGCTGGCGACACCTTCGGCGTTCGGCTTCATCCCCTCATCCCCCTTGTTCCATCCCGCCGGGCAGACCTCCCCGTACTTCTCGGTGAACTGCAGGGCGTCGACCATGCGCAGCATCTCGTCAACGTTACGACCAAGGGGGAGATCGTTGACGACCTGGTGACGAACGATCCCCTTCTCATCGATGAGGAAGGAGCCGCGATAGGCAACCCCGGCATCACCGAACTCGACATCGTAAGCGCGGCAGATCTCGTGCTTGACGTCGGCGACCAGCGGGTACTTGACGGCGCCGATACCGCCATCCTCGACCGGCGTATTGCGCCAGGCGACGTGGGTGAACTGGGAATCGATGGAGCAGCCGATAACCTGCACGCCACGTTCCTCGAATTCCTGGATCCGGCGGCTGAAAGCAATCAGCTCGGTGGGGCAGACAAAGGTGAAGTCAAGGGGATAGAAGAAGAGGACGATGTATTTGCCGTGGTAATCGGCGAGGGAGAAATCCCCCTTGATGGTACCATCGGGCAGGACCGCTGCAGCCGTGAACTCGGGGGCTTTCTTGCCAACCAGAACGCTCATTGTACTACTCCTTTCAGGGGGTTGAATCGGTTGTCAGTGTTCAAATTGGCACCAGTTTACCGATTGCTCCGGAGGTGTCAAGGAATTACTGACCGTTTTTGTCTTTTTTTATCCGGCTGCGCGGATGGGCGTCGTCGTAGACCCGGGCGAGGTGCTCGATGCTGACCTGAGTGTACTTCTGGGTGGTGGAAAGGGAGGCGTGGCCGAGCAGTTCCTGGATCGCGCGCAAGTCGGCGCCGCCCCCGAGCAGGTGGGTGGCAAAAGAGTGGCGCAGGGAATGGGGGGTCGCCTCCTTGAGGATGCCGGCCTGCAGCAGCCGGACCTTGAGATTGCGCTGGACGCTGCGGGGGGTGAGCCGGCCGCCGCGGTGGTTGATGAAGAGGGGCGCATCGAGGGGCGCCGGGCCGCGGGCATCGAGATAGTCACGCAGCGCCTCCCGCGCCTTGCGACCAACCGGGACGATCCGCTCCTTGCGCCCCTTGCCGACGACCCGGACCAGGCCGGCCGCAAGATCGAGCCCCTGGATGTCGAGCCCGGTCAGTTCGCTCACGCGCAGGCCGCAGGAATAGAGGGTCTCGACGATCGCGCGGTCGCGCAGACCGAGGAGGTGGTCACCGCCGTCCCGTTCCATCAGGGCGAAGGCCTCGTCGACGGAGAGGGTTTTGGGCAGATACTTCTCCGCCCTCGGCGTCCCGACCAGTTCGCCGGGGTTGACCTCGAGGAGACCTTCGCGAACCAGGTAGCGGAAGAAGGTGCGCAGCGCCGCCAGTTTCCGGCCGATAGTCGAGCGCTTGCAACTGCGGTGCAGCAGGGCCAGGTAACGGCGCAGGACGATCTGATCGACGCGCCGCAACAGCGCGGCGTCCACTTCTTCCCATTTCAGCTCGTGATGTAGAAAGGCATTGAACCCGAGCAGGTCGCGGCGATAGGCATCGAGGGTATGGGGTGAGACGTTCCGTTCGACGCTCAGGTGCTGGGTAAAGCGTTCCAACAGGCGGTCCACAGATAGCTCCCGGTTGAGGTTGGGCGGGTCTGCCGGAATTATGGCATTCTCGCGCCGGCGGCACAAGAGGCGGGGGGACGATTGACGACCCCGGCCTGGCATGCCATACTTGCCGCAGACAGGAGGGAACATGTTGATTATTTTCGTCATTTTGGGCGCCCTGGGCGGCGCGGCAGGACTGGTGGTTCTACTCTCTTACGCCATTGCCTGGTATGAGAGCGCCAGCGCCCAGCCGGAACTGGTCCCCGGCCGCTTCGCGCCGGAGCGGCTCTGGCTTGCCGTCCGCCTGCTGCTGCAGGAAGCCTTTTTTCTGATCGTCACCCTTCTGCTGCATCCCTTTGGCTGGGTGGCGCCCAGGCCGGCCCCCTTCGATCCCGGGGGCGGTCCCCCGGTCATCCTGTTGCATGGGCTGTTTCATAACCGGGCCTGCTGGCTGTGGGTCAAGTTCCGCCTGCGGCGCAAGGGCTTGCGCAACCTCTACACCATCAATCTCCCCCCCTGGAAGGATATCGAAAGCCTCACCGAACGCCTGACCCTGAAGATCGACGAACTGCGCCTGGCAGGGGCCGGCGACCGCGTCCACCTCGTCGGTCACTCCATGGGCGGCATCATCGCCCGCAACTATCTCCAGCTCCGGGGTGGCGGCGAACGCATCGACCGCTGCGTCCTCCTCGCCGCGCCCAACCACGGTTCCAAGCTCGCCCCCTTTGCCGTCTCCCGGCTCGGCGAGGCGCTGGTGCCAGGCTCCGCCTTCCTCAACCGCCTCAACGCGGCCCCCCTGCCGCGCCCCGAGCGGGTCACCGCCATCTGCAGCTGCCACGACAACATCGTCCTCCCCTGGCAGAGTGCCCGTCTTGGCGGAGTACGCAACATCGAACTTTCCGGGATGGGACACGTCGGCATCCTTTACTGCCCCAGCGCCCTCGACGCCCTCATTGAAGGGCTGTGTGCATCGCCTTCTGCCCCAGCGCCAACCGGAGCCGAGCATGCCCTCCCTTGAGATCGTCAGCCGCGCCCAGGTGGAGCTGATCGACATCACTGCCGCCGTGCGAACCAGCGTCCGCGCCAGCGGGGTGCGCGACGGCCTCGTCTGCCTCTTCGTCCCCCACACCACCGCCGCGATCACCATCAATGAAAATGCCGACCCGGACGTCGTCACCGACCTGGTGATGGAATTGAACAAGATCGTCCCCTTCGCCGACAACTACCGGCACGCCGAAGGGAATAGCGCCGCCCATCTCAAGGCGACTCTGGTCGGCGCCAGCGAGACGCTGATCCTCGCCGGCGGCGACCTCGTCCTTGGCACCTGGCAGGGCCTCTATTTCTGCGAGTTCGACGGCCCGCGCCGGCGCTCGCTGCAACTGAAGATTCTGCCCGGATGAAACCAGCCGTCAGCCTCCAGGCACTGGCCGACTACCGCCCGCCCGCCGTTAGTGCCGCCCTCGCCCAACTCCTCGCCCCCCTCGGCGGCATCGCCACCTTTGTCCGCCCCGGCCAGAAGGTGCTGCTCAAACCGAACATGCTCGCCGGCAAGGCGCCGGAGAAGGCGGTCACCACCCACCCGGAAATCCTGCGCGCCGTGATTCGCGCGGTGCGCGCCGCCGGCGGCCTGGTCAGCGTCGGCGACTCCCCCGGCGTCGGTTCCCCCGAGCAGGTCGCACGGCGCTGCGGGCTGCTGCAGGTGATCGAGGAGGAGGGTGCACGTTTCGCCCCCTTCAGCGAGTCGGTGCGGGTCCGCGTCGGCCAGGGGACCTTTCATGAGCTGGAGCTCGCCCGCGACGTCCTCGACGCCGAGGTGATCATCAATCTGCCGAAGCTCAAGACCCACCAGATGATGGGCTTGACCTGCGGCGTCAAGAACCTCTTCGGCGCGGTGGTCGGCATGCGCAAGGTGCGCCTCCACCTCCAGGCCGGCACCGACAAGGCCTTCTTTGCGCTGATGCTGCTGGAACTGGCCGAGCAGATCGCCCCGGCGCTGACCATCGTTGACGCGGTGGTCGCCATGGAGGGGGACGGCCCCGGCAGTGGCGACCCGGTCCTGGTCGGCGCCCTCCTCGCCGGCGCCAACCCGCTGGCCGTCGATACCGTCGCCGCCGCCCTGCTCGGTCTCGGACCAAAGGTCAACTGGACGCAGAAGGTCGCCTCTCAATCCGGGCGGGAAGGGAGCGACCTGGCCGGAGTCGATATTTTCGGAGCCGTGCTGGAAGAGCTACAGGTCAGCCAGTTCCGACCCGCCAGGACCACCGACGTCAACTTCGGCCTGCCGGCCTTCATCAGGCGGCCGCTGAAAAACGCGCTCACCGCCCGGCCGTCACCCGACCATACCAAATGCGTCCGTTGCGGACTCTGCGTGGAGCACTGCCCGCCGCAGGCGATGCAGATCACCGATGAGGCTTTGGAGATCGACTACGCCCGCTGCATCCGTTGCTTCTGCTGCCAGGAGCTCTGCCCGCATGGAGCGCTGCTGACCGAGCAGGGGCTGCTGCTGCGGCTGACCCGCTACCTTAACGGCAGGAATTGATTATTGCGCTCGCCTGAACCGATAAGAAAATTGCCCCGGAAATCCCTCCCGGAGGTTCCCTTCCCTCCGGCGGACAATGGCTCGACGGATAACCTCCACGGAGCTGGACAGGGCCGATTCGCAGCAGGAACCTTCAGACGGCCACCCTGTTATGCTATGCTTGGTCAAACATTGATCTGGGAGGAAAGCATGAAAATCGATTGGGCTTACCTGCGAAAAGGCTGAACGTCCTGCATTAATGCCCAGGAGTTTCTTGGGAACAGGCAGCTCGAGCCGAAAGAAGTCGTCGACGCCCGGTTGACGCGATTTGATGCCGACCAGGCATGGGCCCTCTTGAAGTCCGCCCATTCCGTCACCGTCGCCAAGGGGAAAAAGTTCCAGTGCTTCGAAGAGGTCGCCAGGGAGAAAGAAGAAGTCCTGAAAGCGGCGATGGGACCGAGCGGCAACCTGCGTGCCCCGACCTACCGGGTTGGCAATGACTTTGTCATCGGCTTCAACCCGGAACTCTACGAGGAGTGGACCCGAGGATAGCCCGGGAGCAGGGGGCGGGGTGCCGGGAACGGTACCCCGCCTTTTTCATCAGGAGCTTGCCGGTCCGGAATTTCCCTGCCACCGGAGCAAGGAAGCGGGAAAGATTCCTTGAGGATTTTCCGCGTCTTTCCATTCCGGCCCCCTTCGGTTATGATTGCTCCTCACTCCGGGCGGAGCGCAGCCTCCCCCGCTACATTCAAGGAAAAATCCGAAGATGACCTTTGCTGATCACCCGATTCTGATCTTTGACGGCGCCTGCGGCACCAACCTGCAGCAGATGGTGATCCCCGCCACCGCCTGGCAGGGGTGCGAAGGGTGCAACGAGATTCTCAATATCAACGCTCCCGAGGTCATCGTCCGCCTCCACAGCGAGATGCTCGATGCCGGTGCGATGGTCCTGGAGACCAACACCTTCGGCGCTTCGCGGGTGGTGCTCTCCGAGTACGGCCTGCAGCAGCGGGTGAAGGAGATCAATCGCCAGGCGGTCGCCAACGCCCGCGCCGCCAGCGCCGGCCGGCCGGAGCGCTATGTCGCCGGCTCCATCGGCCCGGGGACCAAGCTCCCCTCGCTGGGACACATCGAGGTCGCCGAGCTCGCCGCGGCGACCCGCGAGCAGGTCGAAGCTCTGCTCGAAGCGGGCGTCGACTGCCTGATCGTCGAGACCTGCCAGGACCTGCTGCAGACCAAGACCGCGTTGGTCGCCGTCTTCGAGGTGCTGGCGTCAGCCCGCCTGGAGCTGCCGGTGCTGGTCTCGGTGACGATCGAACAGCAGGGGACGATGCTCCTCGGCACCGACATCGCCGCGGTCGTCACCACCCTCGAACCCTTTCCGCTCTTCTCCCTCGGCCTCAACTGCGCCACCGGGCCCCGCGACATGACCTCGCACATCAATTATCTCAGCCACCACTGGCCGGGGCGGATTTCCTGTATCCCCAACCAGGGGCTGCCGCAGGTGGTGGGCGGCGCGACGGTCTACCCCTTGTCTCCGGACGATTTTGCCACGCAGATGCACGGCTTCGTCACCGAGCAGGGGGTGAGCGTGGTCGGCGGCTGCTGCGGCACCAGCCCCGCCCACATCCGCGCCCTCGCTGAAATACTCGCCGGGGTGACACCGAAAATCCGGGAGGTGAGCGCATGAAACCGGCCGTCGCCAGCCTCTACCAGTCCGTCGAGCTGCACCAGGAGATCCCGCCGCTGCTCATCGGCGAACGCTGCAACCCCAACGGCTCCAAGGCCTTCCGCGAGGCGCTCCTCGCCGAAGACTGGGACGGCTGCCTGAAAATCGCCCTCGACCAGGAGGCGCGCGGCGCCCAGGTCATCGACCTCTGCGTCGCCTACGCCGGTCGCGACGAACTCGCCGACATGATCCATCTGACCAGACTCTTTGCCGGCTCCTGCAAGGCGCCGCTGATGCTCGACTCGACCAGCCCGGAGACGCTGGCGGCGATCCTCCCCCGCTATCCCGGGCGGGCGATCATCAATTCGATCAACCTCGAAGATGGCGGCGCCAACCTCGAACGGATCTGCACCCTGGCGAAAAAGTACGGTGCGGCAGTGGTCGCCCTGACCATCAGCGTCGAGGGGATGGCCCTGACCTGTGCCAAAAAGGTCGCCGTCGCCCGGGAGATCTACGACCTGGCGGTTCACCGCTTCGGGCTGCGGCCGCAGGATCTCCTCTTCGATCTTCTCACCTTCACCGTCGGCTCCGGCGATGAAAAGATGCGCAACGCCGCCATCGAAACCCTGGCGGCGATCAAACAGGTGAAGCGTGAGCTGCCGGGCGTCGGCTTCACCCTCGGGGTCAGCAATATCAGCTTCGGCCTGCGGCCGGTGGCGCGCAAGGTCCTTAACTCGGTCTTCCTCCACGAAGCGGTCGCCGCCGGGCTCAATACCGCCATCGTCGACGCCGCCAAGGTCCTCCCCTACGCGGCGATCAGCGAAGCCGATCGCACCCTCTGCCTCGACCTCCTCTACAACCGCAGGGAGTCGGCGCTGATGGACTTCATCGATCACTTCGAGCAGGCGGTGGAGGAGAACGAAGAGAGCGGAGAGGTGCTGCGGCCCGAGGAACTGCTGCGGCAGAAGGTGCTGAAAGGGGAGAAGGAGGGGCTCGAGGACCTGCTCAGTGAACTGCGGGGCCGCTGGCGGCCGCTCGATATCATCAACACCCTGCTGGTGCCGGCGATGCGCGAGGTCGGCGAACTCTTCGGCCGCGGCGACCTCCTCCTCCCCTTTGTGCTGCAATCGGCGGAGGTGATGAAACAGAGCGTTGGCCTGCTTGAACCCCACATGGAGAAACTCGCTGCCGAGGGGCGTACCCGGGTGCTGCTGGCGACGGTGGCCGGCGATGTCCACGACATCGGCAAGAACCTGGTCGACATCATCCTCTCCAACAACGGCTACCTGGTGCACAACATCGGCATCAAGGTGCCGGCCGAAGAGATCATCGCCAAGGCCCGCGAGTTCCGGGTCGACATCATCGGCCTCTCCGGGCTGCTGGTCAAATCGGCGCTGCTGATGAAGGAGAACCTCGCCCAGTTCCAGGCCGCCGGCCTGACCCAGCCGGTCCTGCTCGGCGGCGCGGCACTGACCGGCAAGTATGTCGCCGAGGATTGCGTTCCCAACTATGCCGAGCCGGTGGTCTACTGCGCCGACGCCTTTGCCGGGCTCAAGGCGCTGCGCGAGTTCGAGGCCGGCACGCTGCAGTCGACCACCTGGCAGGCGGCGGCGACCCCCGCCAACCGCCCGGGGCCGCAAATCGAAACCCTCGACCGTACGGTCGAACCGCCAACCGTCCCCTTTGCCGGCCGCCGGCTGGTCACGGACATCGACCCGGGACTGCTCTTCGACTACCTCAACCTTGCCGCGCTCTTTCGCGGGCGCTGGGGCTATCGGCGCGGCAAGCTCAGCAAGGAAGAATACGAGACCCTCACCAACGAGACCGTTCTCCCCCTCTATGAGCGACTGAAACGGGAACTGCTCGACCAGGGCCTGCTGCAGCCGCAGGTCGCCTACGGTTACTTCGACTGTCACCGGGACGGCGACAGTCTGCTGGTCGACCACGGTGCGGGCTACCGCTTCGACTTCCCGCGCCAGGCCGCGGCGCCGGGCTTGTGCATCGCCGATTACTTCCGCAGCGCCGCGGAAGGGGGGGACAAGGTCGGTTTCTTCGTCGTCACCATCGGCGCCGCCCTCGCCGAACGGACGCGGGCCCTCTACGAGGCCGACAGCTATCACGACTACCTGATGCTGCATGGGCTCGGGGTCGAGCTGACCGACGCCCTCGCCGAATACTGGCATGAG
The DNA here is from genome assembly GCF_054658035.1 of Desulfuromonas carbonis. Classification (NCBI taxonomy): domain Bacteria; kingdom Pseudomonadati; phylum Thermodesulfobacteriota; class Desulfuromonadia; order Desulfuromonadales; family Desulfuromonadaceae; genus Desulfuromonas; species Desulfuromonas carbonis. Next base: position 468,933 of record NZ_BAAHXR010000001.1, read on the forward strand.
CAGATGCGCATTGAACTCGGCCTGCAACAGAGTGCCGGCGACCCGGCCGCCTACGTGGCCCAGGGCTATCGCGGCTCCCGCTACGGCTTCGGCTACCCCTCCTGCCCCGACCTCGAGGCGCACCGGCCCCTCTTCGCGCTGCTGCGCCCGGAAGAGATCGGCGTCACCCTCACCGAGTCGTGCGAGATGGTACCGGAGATGACGACCTCGGCCATTGTCGTCCACCACCCGCAGGCGAAATATTTTGCCGTCTAGTAATTGATTCAGGGAGGGAAAGATGCGGTATATCTGCAGCTGTTGCGGCTACATCTACGACCCGGAGCAGGGCGATCCGATGAACCAGGTGGCGCCGGGGGTCCCCTTCGAGGAATTGCCGGAAGGGTGGGTCTGCCCGATGTGCTACGCCAGCCGCGACCAGTTCGATCCTCTGGATTGAGGTAGGACAATTCTGGGGGCAGCGGAAAGGCCCCTAGAGAATTCCGTCCAGGTAAGCTGCAATATCGGTGCGAATCGGCATGAAGTAAAGGTTGCTGTCGTGGTCGCGGGCGAATTGCAGTGCCTGGCGGGCAAAGCCCCGGTTCCACTCCAGGGTCGGGCGAAAATCGGGCGGAAAGACAGCGTTATTCTTGTTCTCCCAGTAATTCTGGCTGTTCTCGGTAAGAACCGGCGAGACCCCCCAATATATCTGGCAGTCCGGCAGCAACCCCTGGTAGATCTCCATCAGACGCAGGTCAAAGAAGGGCTGGGTGAAGAACCCTTCGGCACCGGCATCCTGCTTGGCGCGCAGGTAGTCGATCTCTTCCTTGATGCCGCTGCGGTAGGGATCCATGCCGGCATAGATGGTGAGGGCGGGAAGCTCGCGTTTGAGACGGCGGATCATCTCCAGGCAGCTGGTGCGGTAGCATTTATGTCCCATATCCTGGGGGAGGTCGCCGGTCAATACCAGCACCGCCTCGATCTCCCGGCAACTCAGATTCTCGCAGATCGGCAGCGGGCTGTTGGGATCAAAGTCGATGGCGCGCAGGTGGGGAATGGTCCTGGGGAAATATTCGCCGGCAATGCGACACCCCTGCCAGCTGCGCAGGTCGAAGCGCAGGATATCGGGGATGTTGATCCGGGTGACGGCGGGAAAGTGGCGCCGGACCTCGTCCAGTTCACGGCGCAGCGAGGTTTCATTGCGCGGCACCAGTTCGATGGAGATCTCGGTCATGGGCGGTTCCTGTACGGGCGACGGGGAGCGGGCCAGTTGCCGTTAAGGGCCTACGGGGAAGCCTGATGGTGCAGAAAACGGCAGGAAATTGCAACGGTTAACTTGCCGGACCGGTAACGGCGCGCCTCACGAGCTCCGCCCCGGTCCGCAGTTGGGGCAGCCGCTGCCGGCGCCCATCGCCACCTGCAGAAACTCCATCGCATCGTCCATCCTCCCCAGGCTGCCGCCGAAGCCGGTCTGAAAACGTCGTGCCACCTCGAGATCACTGAACGTCAGCAGCGAGGGGTGACAGCAGGGGGCGGCCGAACTCCCGAGCAGAAAGTAGGAATCCAGGGCCGGGTGAGGGTGTCCGCTGAGGTAATCGACGCACATCGCCAGCGACACCTGGTCCCGCAGCACCAGCTGGGCGGAGATGCCGCAGTGCGGGCAGCAGGCGAAACGCTGCTCGCCGCTGGTCAGGGTGATGGTATAGAGCAGGTTGGCCGGGGGCGGGCGCCGGCAGACAGTGCAGACCCGCGACAGCGAGGAATCGCCGCCAGGATGGGCGGCGCCAGTCCGTTCAACCACCGGAACGGCACCGCCGAAAATGCGCTTGATCGCGCCGCGCTGTTCGAGCTGCTCGAGATCGCGGTGACCGGTCATCTTCGAAACGCCGAAACGTTCGGCGATCTCCCCCACCGAAATTCCCTTGGCCTTGAGCATGGCCGAGAATCTCTTTCCTGCGCTGCGCGCTTCGCATCCCCTCGTTCCTCCTCCCCCACCTAAATTGTGAACAATGTAACATTATTTTTGTTACTTTCAAAATTATTCTGTTGTTGGCCAAACTTTTTCCGCTATAGATTTAGACCGTTATCACAATTCAATCACACCAAAACCTGCCTTACTTTATATCGTCCCGGGAGGGAATTCCATGTCATCTGCGCTACTGTCCGGCCTGCTCGTCCTCGCCCAGACGCGCCAGCGCAAGCGCTCCCGAAAGGAGCTGCCATGGACCGGATGATGCGGGGGGGCGCTCCCCTTTCCCTCTCCCTGCTGGCATCGCTGCTCTTTCACGGCCTGGCGTTTCCGTTGCCTCGGCCTCCGGCGGCGAGCGCAGGACGTCTTCAGAAGTGCGGATCGAGTTCAATCTCAGCAGCGCGGCGCCGACCACGAACCGCATCTTACCGCCCCCAGCGCCGCGAGCGCCCCGCCCGGCGCCCCGGCCACCCCAGGCTCCGGCACGAAAAGCGCCGGTCGCCCCGGCAGCACTGCCGCAACCGGTCCTGGCGCCACATCCTCCCGCTCTCCCCGTTCCGGTCCCGACCGTGGCCGAGTCTTCCCTTCCCGGTCAGAATGCAGAGACGGCGGACCGGGTGGCCGAAGAACCGGCCACACCCCTGACTCAAGGATCGACCTCCCCGGCCGCGGCCCAGGCGCACTACCTTGCGGCCAACTTCGCCTATATCCGCGACCGGGTGCTGCAGCGGCTCAACTACCCGGCCGTCGCCAGGCGCAACGGCTGGGAGGGCGAGACCCGCGTCGCCTTCCTGATCCGCGCCGACGGCCAGATCGAGCATTTGCGCATTGAACAGAGTTCGGGCCGGCCTCTGCTTGACCGCCAGGCCCTGGCCGCGGTCGACCGGGCCGCCCCCTTTCCACCACCGCCAGTCGCCGCAGAGTTGATTCTGCCGGTCGCTTTCCAGTTGCGCTGATTCACCCTGTTGCCGCGTTGCAGCCAGCCTCACTGCAGCAAGCCGGCCGAGCCCCGAGGCAGAAGAGGGTCCTGTTCATGTCATCTCATCGCATCCTGCTCACCCTGGCGGTGAGCGCCCTGCTCCTGGCCCCCCGGCTCGCCCCGGCCGCCGAACCGCTGCTCCTCGAAGAGATCAATATTCGCGGCGACCAGCAGTCGTCGATCGAAGAGAGCCTGACCATGCGCGAGGTGCGCGAGAGCCCGGCCCGCGACATCGGCGAGGCGCTGCAGCAGCTCGGCGGCATCAACACCGTGCGCAAGGGGGCGATCGCCAACGACATCGTGCTGCGCGGTTTCCAGCGTGACAACATCAACGTCACCATCGACGACGTGCGCATCCACGGCGCCTGCCCGGCGCGCATGGACCCGCCCGCCTTCCACTTCGACTTCGCCGAGGTCGAGAGCGTCGAGGTGATCAAGGGCCCCTACGACATCACCAGCCCCGGCGGCATCGGCGGCAGCGTCAAGGCGGTCTCCAGGCGCCCCGCCCACGGTTTCGGCAGCAGCGTCAACCTGACCTATGGCTCCTTCGACCTGACCAACCTCGCGGCCAGCGCCGCCTATGGCAGCGACGCCTACGACGTGCTGGCCGGCTACGCCTACAAGTACTCCCTCTCCCCCCGTTCCGGTGACGGCAAGCGCCAGACCGAGGTCGCCAACTATCGCCCCGAAGCGATCGATTCGCGCGCCTACGAGATGAACACCGGCTGGCTCAAATTGGGCGTCAACAGCGGCGCGCACCTGCGCAGCGAGCTTGGCTACACCTACCAGGACGCCGACCACGTCCTCTATCC
>NZ_BAAHXR010000002.1:0-978608 GCF_054658035.1 Desulfuromonas carbonis
CTGATTGCGATATTGCATCCGATGCGGATTGTGCTCTAATTTAGGGGCAAGCCCGCTCAAGGGTCGGTAACGCCGAGGAGGATGCATGTCTGTCCAGATCGATATCTTTGTCCTGATCATTACCGTAGTCTTTCTCGTCATCGCGGCGGCACTCGTTCCCTTGCTGCTGCAGCTGAAGCGCACTGCCAGTGAAGCCGATGCGCTGCTGGCCGAGCTGCGCCGCGAACTGATTCCGACCCTGCGGGAATTCCGCGAGGCTTCCGAGCGTCTCAACCGGGCTTCGGCGCAGGTCGAAGCCGGGGCGGGCCGGGCCGGAACGCTTCTCGAGTCGTTGGGCGAGGTCGGGGATTCGATCCACAGCGTCAACAGTTTTTTCCATCGTGACATGGCTCGCTACGCGGGCAATGCGGCCGGTCTCTGGCTGGGGATCCGGGCGGCCAGCAAAGTCATTCTCAAGGGTCTCCAGGAAAAGGGAGGTTGAATCATGGCTGATGATTGCAGGGACTCGGGAGTTGCATCGGTATTCCTGGCGTTTGTGCTTGGGGCCGCCATCGGCGGTGGTCTGGCACTGCTGACAGCGCCCCGCTCCGGCGAAGAAACCCGTAACCGGATCCGGGACCTGGCCGACGAAACCCGGGACCGCCTCGGCAAGCTTGCCGAAGACGCGGAGTCGCGGGTCAAGGAGGCGGTCGAGGAGGGCAAGGAACTTCTTGAAGCGAAGAAGGAACTGGTCCAGGCGGCGATCAAGGCCGGCAAGGAAGCGGTCGAGGCCGAGCGGGCCGGAAAGTCGAAACCGGCGTAATCGGGTTGCTGAAAAGCCCACCGCAGGGTGGGCTTTTCTTATGATGGTGCAACAAATTCTGAAACGAGGGCAGCAGCGATGATTTCAGGTCAACGCTGGCGGGACCTCCGCCAGTTTTTCAGCAAAGGGCTATGGGAGGTCGATCCCAAAAAACTCGGTCGCGGGCGCCATATCCTTCTCCACCCGCTGCAGCTGGCGACCCTGGTGGTACGGGATTTTATTGCCGATCGCTGCATGCTGCGCGCTTCGGCCCTGACCTACACCACTCTTCTCTCGATCGTGCCGCTGCTGGCCCTGATGTTCTCCGTCCTCAAGGGGTTCGGGGTGCAGAACAGCCTGGAGCCGATGATCCTCGAGCGGATCGCCGTTGGGTCCGAGGAGATCGTCGACAATATCATCACCTATATCGACAACACCAACGTCGGCCGCCTCGGAACGGTCGGTCTCGTTGCCCTGATTCTGACGGTTCTCGCCCTCCTCTCCAATATTGAGGAGAGCTTCAACCACATCTGGGGGGTCCGGGAGACGCGCAGCCTGATGCGGCGCTTTTCCGATTACTTTTCCGTCGTCATCTTCGGCCCGATCTTACTCCTGGCCGCCGTTTCGATGACCGCTACCCTGCAAACCCAGGGCTTCCTGCAGCACCTGATGAACCTGGCGTACATCGGCCCACTGATCCTCTTCCTCTTTAAAGTGCTCCCCTACGTGGCGATGTGGGCGGCGTTTACCTTTCTCTATGTCTTCATGCCGAACATCAAGGTGCAGATCCGTTCCGCCCTCATTGGCGGCATTGTCGGTGGCACCCTCTGGCAACTGGGGCAATTTGGCTATGTTCATTTCCAGGTCGGCGTCGGCCGCTACAACGCCATCTATGGAACGATGGCGGCCCTGCCGATCTTCATGGTCTGGATCTATCTCTCCTGGCTGATCGTCCTGCTCGGCCTCGAAGTGACCTATGCCTCGCAAAACCTGAAGACCATCCGCCAGGAAATCCACGGCGGCAAGGTCAACTTTACCAGTCGTGAGCGGGTCTCCCTGGCCGTACTCCTGATTATTTTTGGGGCATTCCTGCGCGGCGAAGAAGCCCGGACCCAGGAAGAGATCGGCGAGGAGCTCGACCTGCCGCCGCGGCTGGCACGCAGCACGCTCAATGACCTGGTGCGACTCGGGTTTCTCACGGTGGTGCAGGGGGAGGATCAGGACCGCTACCAACCGGCGCAGGCGCCGGAGAGTCTTGCCGCCTTTACCGTATTGCGGAGCCTGCGCAGCGATGGCATCGAATTCCTGCAGCGGGAGCGCCCGGAACGGGATATCGTCCGTCAACTGGTGGCGCAGCTGGAAAAGGTCCAGGAGGAGGCGCTGGAAGGGGTGTCGATTGGTGAGCTGGTGCGGCGCGCGGAGGAGGGAGCTCAGTAAGTCATCAGGGTGAAGCGGCCGTCTTCGACGACAGCATAGGCCGACTGCTCCAACCAGCCGCCGAGGGACAAGAGGGTCCCTGCGGCGGTTGTTTCGTGATGCGGAATATGGAAGTGGCCGGTGATCACGACCTGGCAGCCGGCAGCGAAGCGCTCCCTGGCGTGACGACGCAGCAGGTCGAGGGGGAGCTGGCGATCCACTTTCGCTGGTTTGCCGGCAATGCTGCGAGCCTCCAGCCAGCGGTAGACCACCCAGGTCCAATCCGGGTGCACCACCTGCGCCAGGGCGCGAATCAGGGGGCTGCGTAACAGCCGGCGCAGGCGGCGGTAGCCGCGGTCGCCGGCGTTGACCAGGTCGCCATGGGCAAGGTAAATTTGCTGACCGTCGATCGCGACGGCTCCGCCATCGGGCAGGATCCTCGCACCGAGTTCCGCGCTGAAGTAGGGGCCAAGATGAAAGTCGTGGTTTCCTTCGACGCAGACCAGTTCGGTGCCGGCCTCGTGCAATTTGCGCAGTTCCGCCAGCAGCGGGACGTGCGCCGCGTAGACGGTGTGGCGAAAGCCGAGCCAGAAGTCGAAGATGTCGCCCAGCAGGTAGAGGGTGCGTACCTGGCCGCGTTGCTCGGCCAGAAAGGCAAGCAGCCGCCGGTACGACGGGTCATCGGGGTGGCGCAGATGTGCATCGGCAAGAAAGATATCCCTCATGGCGTGCCACTATAATGAGCAGTCACATCGAAGTCAATTGCTGAAGGGGCAGGGAACATTATGACGACCCTCGAACCGGCCATTCCGGCGCTGCGGACGCGGTTGAATATCGGGATTCGCAGCGGCCTGCAGACCTCCTGGAAGCTGATCCGCTTCGTGCTCCCTCTCTATGTGGTGGTCGACCTCCTCAAGGAATCACCGCTGGTCGATTTTCTCGGCGCCCTCTTTGCGCCGCTGATGAAATTATTCGGCCTGCCCGGCGAAGCCGCCTTCGCCTTCATGGCCGCCTTTCTGCTCAACCTCTATGCGGCGATTGCGGTGATGGCGCCCCTCGATTTGACCCCCTGGCAGGTGACCCAGTGCGGCCTGATGATGGGGATCGCCCACAACCTCCTCCTCGAAGGGGGCGTACTCGGTAGTACCGGCGCCCGCGGCGGCCTGCTCACCCTGTGCCGGCTCGCCATTGCCTTTGTCACCGGCGGCCTGCTCGAACTGGCCCATCGCCTGTGGGTGGCCTGATGGACGCGTTTCTTCTTGCCCTGCTCGGGGCCGGCAAGCTCTCCCTGAAGCTGGTGCTGATCATCGTGCCACTGGTGACCATTTTCGAAGTTCTGCGCTACCTCCCCGTCTTTCGGCGCGCCGGGGGTGCGGTCGATCCGCTGATGCGCGGCATGGGACTGACCCGGGACGCCGCCATCCCCCTCTTTACCGGCATCTTCCTCGGCATCGCCTACGGCGCCGGTATCATCATCCGGGTCGCCCAGGAAAAGCGCCTGCCCCGGCGGGAGCTCTTCCTGATGGGGCTTTTTCTGGCGACCTGTCATGCGGTGGTCGAGGACACCCTGGTCTTTGTCGTCATCGGCGGCAATGGCTGGATCATGCTCGGGGTGCGGCTGCTGATTGCCATCGGCCTGACCGCACTGCTGGCGCGGCTGTGGCGCCCGACGCTCCCCCGCTCCTGATCGCCTTGCCCTCAACGCCGGGATACTTGGCAGGGAGGGGGCTAAAGAGTAGACTGATGGAGAAGTGCGGAGGTTTGCCGCCATCCTTTGATCCGGGAGGTTCCCATGCCTTATGTCAATGTCAGAATCACCACCGGCGCCAGCCGCGAACAGAAAGAGCAGCTGATCGCAGGGATCACCGAACTGCTGGTGCGAATTCTCGACAAGAACCCGGCCAGCACCCAGGTCGTCATTGATGAAATCGCGCCGGAATCCTGGGGAGTCGGGGGGAAGAGTGTGGCTGAACTGCGCGCCAGCGGTGCTCCCGGGGTTTCCAGGGGCTGAACGCCCCTGACCCGTCCTTGGCGGGTGCATCGGCTAGGCGAATCTGTTATAGTGGCCGCCCCGAGTGACCGGACCTGACGGGTCATTCGCCAATTTCCGATCGGGAGTCACTATGGAAGACGAATTCGACGATTATCTTGATGACGAGGACGATGCCGAGAAGCTCGAGCTGGCTCAGGCCGCCCTGGACCGGGGGGAAGACGAGACCGCTCTTGATCTTGCTGAAGAATACCTCGAATCCTACCCCCTGGATATCGAGGCTCTCAACCTCTGTGCCGTAGCCGCAGCCAACCTCGATGACGAGACCAAGGCCCTCGGCCTTTATCGCAATGCCTTGCGTTTTGACCCGAAGAATGGAGCCATCCACCACAACTACGGGGTCCTGCTTGAGCGGCTAGGCGATCTTGAGGCCGCACTGAAACATTTCCGCCGCTCCCTCGAATTGCAGCCCGATTTCCCCGAAGCCTATATCAATCTCGGCAACACCCTCGATGAACTGGGGCAGACCGAGGAAGCTCTGGCGATGTACGACGAGGCCTTGCGCCGGCTTCCGGACAGCCCCGATGCCTTCTATAACAAGGGGTATGCCCTCAACCGCCTTGGCCGCTACCAGGAGGCGGTGGCAAGCTTTCTGCTCGCTCTCGAACACAATCCCGGCGATGCGCCGAGTCTCAATGGCCTCGGTTACGCCCTCGCCGGGACCGGCCAGGACCGGGAAGCGCTCGAGCATTACCGGCGCGCCATCGCCCGGGAAGGGGACGTTGCCACCTATCACTACAACTGCGGTCTCTCCCTCGCCCGGCTTGGTGAAGAGGAGGAGGCCCTGGCCGAGTACCGCCGTGCCCTCGAAATCGATCCGGAGTTTTTCGAGGCCTGGGTAGAGCTCGCCAACCTGCACAGCCAGCAGGAGCGCTACGCCGAAGGGCTTGAGGCGTTGGCGAGCGCCGACCGCATCGAGCCGGAGAGCCCGGAGACCCCCTTCTACCGCGCCCTGCTGCTGGAGAAACAGGGGAACCTCGAGGCGGCCCTGGAGGAGCTGGAAGAGAGCCTGCGCAGGGACCCGGAGTCGGTCTATACCCTCAACAACAAGGGGAATGTCCTGATGGATCTCGGCCGGCTTGATGAGGCCCTGACCTGTTTTGACGCCATTCTCGGCCGCACCACCCGTTATCCCCTGGCCCATTACAACCGGGCCTGCGTTCTGGCGCGGATGGGCAAGGTCAGGGAGACGGTGCGCGCGCTCTCGGCGGCTGCTGCCGGCGATGACCGTTTTCTCGATGACGCCCTGGAAGATCCGGATTTTGCCGAAATCCGCAGGACTCCGGCCTTTCGCCGCCTGCTGGGCGGGAGAAAGACTGTTGCATGAAGGAAGACCGGCCTGCGGCAGCGACCCTGAATATTCCGGTGGCCGGGATGAAATGCGGCAAGTGTGTCGCCAAACTGACCACCGCCCTGGAGGCGTTGCCCGGCGTCTCCGCCGTGGCGGTGAGCCGCGAAGAAAAGTGCGCCAAGGTCACGGTCGATAAAGCCCTCTGCAACCGGCCGGACCTGGTCGCTGCCGTTGTCGCTGCCGGATTCACGGTCCCGGATGGGAAGGAAAACCCTCGTTCCCATGCGTCCTCTGAATCCCAAAGGACTCATGAGACCGATAAGACCAACGATCAAGCTTCCGCCGCCGTCGCCGCCGGCAACGACCGGCGGGCGACGTTGCACCTCTCCGGAATGCATTGCGCCAATTGTGCGCAGACGATCGAGAGCGGAATCGCCAGGCTGCCGGGGGTGCGCCGGGCGAACGTCAACTTTGCCGCCGAGAAGCTGGTTGTTGAATATGCCGCCGGGAGCCAGTCGCTGGAGTCGATCATCGACCGGGTCGCCGGCCTCGGCTACCAGGCCAGCCTGACCCGGGACGCCGGCCGGGAGGCGGATGAAGCGCGGCGCGAACTGCGCTGGCTGCTGCTGGCGGCGGCTTTTTCCGCACCGATCATGCCGCTGATGTGGTGGCAACCCCTTGGCGCCAGCACCATCTACCTCAACCTCGCCCTGGCGACGATCGTGCAGTTCAGCGCCGGCCTCACATTTTACCGGGGCGCCTGGGTTTCGCTGCGCAATCGTTTCGCCAACATGGATGTCCTGGTGGCCCTCGGGATCAGCGCCGCCTACGGCTATTCGCTGCTGGCGACCTTCGGCCTGTTTGGCCTCAGCGGTCCGGTCTTTTTCGAAACCGGCGCCATGCTGATCACCTTTATCCGCTTTGGCAAGTGGCTTGAAGCGCGGGCGCGGGGGCGGGCCGGGGCGGCCTTGCGCGCCCTGCTCAATCTGCAGCCGGACCAGGCGCGGCGACTCAGCGATGGCAACGAGGAGGATGTCCCCCTCGACCAGGTCCGGGTCGGAGATCTGCTGCTGGTTCGTCCCGGCGAGAAAATCCCCGTCGATGGCGTGGTCACTGCCGGGGAGTCGACGGTGGATGAGGCGATGCTCAGCGGCGAGGCGCTGCCGGTCGCCAAGACGGTGGGGAGCGACGTCGTCGGGGCGACCATCAATTGCGGCGGCCGCCTGACGATTCGCGCCACCCGGGTCGGTGCGGAGACGGTCCTGGCCCAGATCGTGCGCCTGGTCGAGGACGCCCAGGTCGACAAGGCCCCGATCCAGCGCCTTGCCGACAAGGTTTCCAACTACTTCGTGCCGACGGTGGTGGCGATCGCCCTCTTCACCTTCGCGGTCTGGTACTGGGGGGCGGGGAGCGGTTTCCTGTTCGCCTTCAAAATGGCGATCGCGGTCCTGGTGATCGCCTGCCCATGCGCTCTCGGTCTTGCGACCCCGACCGCCATCATGGTCGGCAGTTCCATCGGCCTTGGCGCCGGCATTCTCATCAAGCGCGCCTCGGCGCTGGAACATATCTCCGGTCTGGACCTGCTCCTCTTTGACAAGACCGGTACCCTGACCACGGGCCGCTTTGCAGTGACCGGATTGCTCCCTGCCGCCGGCAGCGACGACCGGGAATTGCTCCAGGCAGCTGCCGCTGCCGAGGCGGTGAGCAATCATCCCCTTGCCCGGGCGGTGGTGAACCGGGCGGCGACGGCGGGGATCACCCCGGCCGTCGTCAGCGACGTGGAAGAGCAGGGCGGACACGGCCTGCGCTGCACCCTCGACGGCGAGACCCTGCTGGTCGGCAGCAACCGGTTTCTCCAGGCGGCCGGGATCGAAACCGATACCCTGGCCGAGGATGGCGATGCCCATGCCCGGCGCGGTGAATCGCTGGTCTATGTCGCCCGCGGCGGGCGCCTGCTTGGCGCCCTGGCGCTGGCGGACAGCATCAAGGAGGGTTCTGCAGCGACCATCTCCGCGCTGCAACGGCTCGGGATCCGCTCCGTCCTGGTCAGCGGCGACCGGCGCCCGGTCGCCCTGGCGGTGGCCGCCGAGCTCGGGATCGAAACGGTCGAGGCCGAGGTGCTGCCTGCCGACAAACAGCAGGTGGTGCAGCGCTACCAGCAGCAGGGGTACCGGGTCGGCATGGTCGGTGACGGCATCAATGACGCCCCGGCCCTGGCCCAGGCCGACGTCGGCATCGCCATCGGCAGCGGCACCGACGTGGCCAAGGAAACCGGCGATCTGATCCTGGTCAAGGGTGATGTCCGGGATGTCGAACGGGGAATTCGCCTTGGTCGCAAAACCCTGACCAAGATCCGCCAGAATCTCTTTTGGGCCTTTGCCTATAATGTCATCGGTATCCCGATTGCGGCGGGGGTCCTCTACCCGGCTTTCGGTATCGTCCTGCAACCGGAGTATGCCGGGCTGGCGATGGCCTTTTCGAGTCTCTCGGTGGTCACCAACAGCCTGCTCCTGAAGCGTTTCGCCCACCACCTCTGACCCTAAGCCCGGCGCGGCCGGAAAGTTCAGGTTGTGATCATGGCAGCAGATACTCTGCCTCGGCGGATCGGCGTGATCGGCGCCGCGGAGCCAAGCCCCGCAGGATATGCCGACGCTTTCGAGGTCGGGCGGCTCATCGCCGCCGCCGGCGCCGTGCTGGTCTGCGGCGGTCTCGGCGGGGTGATGGCGGCAGCCTGTCGCGGCGCCCGGGAAGCGGGCGGCTTGACGCTCGGCATCCTCCCCGGTTCCGCGGCCGCCAGTGCCAACCCCTGGGTGGTGCTACCGGTCGTCACCGACCTTGGCCACGCGCGCAACGTGGTGATTGCCCATACCGCCGAGGTGCTGATCGCCATCGAAGGGGGTTACGGCACCCTGTCGGAGATTGCCGTGAGCCTCAAGCTCGGTCGCCAGGTCTTCACCCTCGGCACCTTGCCGCACCTGCCGGGAGCGCAAGCTGCCGAGACTCCCCGCGCTGCCGTCGCCGCCGCTCTGGCAGTGCTGGCTCATTTACCGGAGAGAGAGGATACGGATGGCTGTTGATTTTGCCCGTTCCGCCGAATTTTCCGCCGCGATCATCGACTGGATTCGCGGCAAAGGGAAGATCCTGATCATTGCCCACGACAATCCGGACCCGGACTCGCTGGCGGCAGCCTTTGCCCTCAAGCAGCTCTTCTGGGTGAAGACCAACGTGGAGGCCACCGTCGCTTTCGGCGGCATCATCGGTCGCGGCGAGAACCGGGTGATGGTGCGCGAGCTGGAGATCGACGCCCTGCCGATCGAGAAGATTGACCTGGAGGAGTACGGCGTGGTCTGCATGGTCGATACCCAGCCGGGGACCGGCAACAACTCCTATCCCGAAGATCGCGAAGTTCATATTGTCATCGACCATCATCCGTTGCGTGAAGCGACCCGCCGCTGCCGCTGGTTCGATGTCCGCGAAGACTTCGGCGCCTCGGCGACCATCCTCTTCGAATATCTGCAGTGTCAGGATGTCTATATCGGAACCAAGCTGGCGACGATCCTCTATTACGCCATCAAGACCGAGACCCAGGACCTCGGCCGCGAATGGAATCGGGCCGACCGCGACGCCTACCTCAAGCTGCTCCCCCTTTCCAACAACCGCATCCTTTACGAAATCAGCCACCCCCGGGTGCCCCGGGAGTATTTTTTCGTCTTCAACCTCGCGCTGGAGAACGCCAGAATCTACGAGCAGGTACTGGTCTTCAACCTCTACCAGATCGACAATCCCGATATCGTCGCCGAGATGGCCGATTTCCTGCTGCGCATGGAGGGGGTCGAGGTGGTGATGGGGATGGGCTGTTTCAATGAGCGGGAAATCCTTTCCCTGCGCACGGCCAGCTTCGAAGTGGTCGCCGGTGAAGTCATTCACAAGGTGGTGGGCGAGCTTGGCACCGCCGGTGGGCACAACATGACGGCCGGCGCCCAGATCGTGCCGATGCAGGGCGACAAGGCCGTGCAGAAGGAGCTCGAAGCCACCCTCACCCGGCGACTGCTCGAGACCCTGCAGGTGCCGATACAGCGGGGCCGCCGCCTGATCCCGGCCTGAGCCGCGGCGTTGACAGCGCCGCGGCTGCCGAGGTATAAATCGTCACTCGTCCCAAGCCTTTTGCCGTTGCCGCCTGCGCGGCGACACAGGAATACTGCCCGATGCAGCGCCTCCTTCTACCGCTTCTCTGCCTTCCTTTGCTTCTGGTCCCCGTTTCCGTACAGGCCGCTGCCGAGCTCGCCCTTGCGGGGCAACCGCCCCAGGTGATCACCGAGGTCTATCTCCAGGATGGCATCGCCTTTCTCCCCCTCGACGATGTCCTGCCCGCCCTCGGGCTGAGCGGCCACTGGGATTCGGTCCGGCATACCTATGCCATGCGCACCCCACGGGGGACGGCAACCCTCTTCCCCGGCGGCCATTACCTGAACTTTGGCGACAGCTTCCTCCCCATCTCGCAGCCGGCGCGATTCATCGACGGTCGCCTGCGGGTACCCGAAGATTTCGTCACCGGACCCCTCGCCAACCTCCTTGGCAGCCGGGTCTACTACCGGAACCTGCAGCCGCCGGCCGCGGCCCCGGTGGAAGGGAGCTCCCTCGACCGCCTGTTTGCCTTTCTGCTGCAGAAAAAGGGAGCCCGCCAGGGAACGGCCCTGCGCGGCGTCGCCCTCGATCCCGGCCATGGCGGCCAGGATCCCGGTTCTCTCGGCGGGGGGCTCAAGGAGAAGGATCTGACCCTGGCCCTGGCCCGCGATCTCGAAAAACAGCTGAAGATGCAGCTTGGCATCCCGGTCTACCTGAGCCGCGACGCCGACTACCAGCTCAACGTCGAACAGCGGCTGCAAGCGGCGACCCCTCCCGAGGTCGATGCCCTGTTGCAGTTGCATGTTCAGGCCGCCTTCAGTCCAGCCGCGGCGGGGATCACCCTCTTTGTTCGCCCGGCCGAGGAACGCGATGGCAAACTGCTTGCCGCCGCCGGCGGTGACAGCATGCGCCTGGCCCTCCTCCTCGAGGAGGCGCTGCGGCAGGCTGGCCTGCCGGTAACCGGCATCGTCGCCGCGCCGTTGCTACCTCTCGGGCGCGGGGACCTGCCGACGGTCCTGGTCGAAGCTGGCTACCTTTCCAACCCCGCTGACCGGCTACGGCTGGCCGACCCGGCCGCGCGCCAAAGCCTGACCGCTGCGCTCTTTTCCGGCCTGCGCGCTTTCGGCCAGGAAACCATGGAGGAACACCGTGTCAATTGAAGCCAGATTCCGCGCTGAAGGCAGGGCGATGGACAGCCTGCGGCCGATCCATTTCGAACGTCACTTCACCCGCTATGCCGAAGGGTCGGTCCTCGTCAGTTTCGGCGCCACCCGGGTGTTGTGCAACGCCAGCGTCGAAGAGTCGGTTCCCCCCTTTCTCCGCGGCAGCGGCCGGGGTTGGGTGACCGCCGAGTACGCCATGCTGCCGCGGGCGACCCACTCGCGCTCACCGCGAGAGTCGACCCGGGGCAAGGTCGGCGGCCGGACCCACGAAATCCAGCGCCTGATCGGCCGCTCGCTGCGGGCGGTGATCGACCTGCAGGGACTCGGCGAACGCACCATCCAGATCGATTGCGATGTGCTGCAGGCGGATGGTGGCACCCGCACCGCCGCCATCACCGGCGCCTGGGTCGCCCTGGCAGATGCGGTACAGGGGCTGCTCGACCGCGGCCTGCTCCAGCAGAACCCGCTGCGGGAAAGCGTCGCCGCCGTCAGTGTCGGCATCGTGGAGGGTCGGCCCCTGCTCGACCTTGACTATGCCGAAGACTCCCATGCCGAGGTCGATATGAACTTCGTCATCACCGCCTCCGGGCTCTTTGTCGAGGTCCAGGGGACTGCTGAAGAGACTCCATTCAGCAGCACCGATCTCGATCGCCTGCGTGATCTCGCCCTGGCGGGCTGCCGTCGCCTGAGCCTGCTGCAGCAGCAGGCGCTGGAGGGGTGATGGAACTGGTCGTCGCCACCGGAAATCAGGGGAAACTGCGGGAGATTCGCCGCCTTTGCGCCGATCGCGGCATCGCGGTGCTGGGGCTCGATGCGTTTCCCGGCGCGCCGGAGGTGGTCGAAGACGGGGCTACCTTTGCCGAAAATGCCGTCAAAAAGGCGGCCAGCCTCGCCCGTTTCTGCGGGCGACTGACCCTGGCCGACGATTCCGGGCTGACGGTCGCGGCCCTCGATGGTGCCCCGGGCGTCCAATCGGCGCGCTATGCCGGGGAACCGAGCGACGACGACGCCAACAACCGCAAGCTGCTGGAGGCAATGCAGGGGGTCGCGGCGCGGGACCGGGGCGCGGCGTTCTGCTGCGTCATCGCGCTTTGTGAAGCGGACGGGATGTGCCATACTTTCGAAGGACGGCTCGAAGGTCTGATCCTCGAAACGCCGCGGGGGGAGGGCGGTTTCGGTTACGACCCTCTCTTTTTGGTGCGGGAATATGGCAAGACCCTGGCCGAGTTGCCCCTCGAAGTGAAAAACCGGATCAGCCATCGGGGGCAGGCCCTGGGGAAGGCCTTTGCCTGGCTCGACCAGAAGCGCCCGGTGCCGGTTGCCAGATGAGTTGAACCCCGGGTAGATGTGAGTTCCGGTTTCCAGTGGAGTACTGGTTTGATGACATACAGGCCGTTGAAATCCTTCACGATGATTCTGTTGGCCCTCAGTCTCGGTGGGTGTCCGTCCCTGCTATTGACCGACGCCGATCGGGCACAGATGGACCGGATGATTGCCGCCGCCGATCGTGCCGAGGCCGCTGCGGTGCGCAATGACGCCGCCGCCGAACGTTACGAAGCAGCAGCGCAGCGCAACGAGGAGGCGGCCCGACGTGCCGAAGCTGCCGCTCAGCGCGCGGCGGCTGCCAGCCAGCGCGCCGAAGCGGCCGCAGGGCGCGCCGAGGATGCGACCGTTCGGGCCGAACAGGAAGCGAACAAGGCGCTCCAGGATGTTCTCAAGTTCCTGCGGGACCTTGGCCAGTAACTTCCTTCCCCTCCCTTTTCCCATCTCCCCCCGGCAATCTACAGCGCGCTCCTCGCGGGCGCGGTTGCCACCGTAGCCTGGCGGTTTAGAATTAAACAGGAATTCCGACAACGACGATGCGCGGGGAGCCCCGCTGCAAGGCAGACCGATGGAGCAGGAGAGAGGAACCATTGCGGTGCTCGGGGCGACCGGCTATATCGGTGGGCGCCTGGTTCCGCAGCTGCTGGCGGCCGGCTACCGGGTCCGTGCCCTGGGGCGCAGCCTGGAGAAACTGCGCGGCCGCAATTGGGCGAACCATCCGGCCCTTGAACTGGCCGCTGCCGATGTCCTGCAGCCGGCCTCGCTGCAGGCCGTCCTGCAAGGATGCAAGGCTCTCTTCTACCTGGTGCACTCGATGGCGCCGGGCCATGGCGATTTTGTCCGCGCCGACCAGGATGCTGCCAGCCATACCGCCGCCGCTGCAGCTGCCGCGGGAGTCGGGCGGATCATCTACCTCGGCGGACTCGGGGAGGACCATCCGGGATTGAGCCGGCATTTGCGGTCCCGGGCGGAGGTTGCGACGCTGCTGGGAGCCGGGCCGGTTCCGGTGACAGTGCTGCGGGCAGCGATGATCATCGGTTCGGGGAGCGCCTCCTTCGAGATCCTGCGATACCTGGTGGAGCGGCTGCCGGTCATGGTGACGCCACGCTGGATCAATACCCCCTGTCAGCCGATCGCGGTCCGCAATGTTCTCGGCTACCTGGTCGGCTGCCTTGCCGTCCCGGAAACGGTCGGTGCAACCTTTGACATCGGCCAGGAAAGGGTAGTCACCTATCGCGAACTGATGGCCATCTATGCTGAGGAGGCCGGTCTGCGCCGGCGCCTGATCCTGCCGGTCCCGGTCCTGACGCCGCGGTTGAGCTCTTACTGGATTCACCTGGTGACGCCGGTTCCGGCGAGCCTCGCCCGTCCCCTCGCCGAAGGCCTGAGCAATCCGGTCGTCTGCCAGGAAGATCGCCTCGCCGCCCTCATCCCCCAGCAGCTCCTCGATTGCCGGGAGGCGATTCGCCTCGCCCTGCAGAAGGTCCGGGATCAAGCAGTGGAAAGTTCCTGGACCGACGCCGGAAATTTGCCACCCGCCGAGTGGGGGCGGGCCGGCGATCCCCACTGGTCGGGCGGCACGGTCTTCCGGGACGGTCGGAGCATGCTGCTGGGGGTTGCCCCGGCTGTCGCCTGGTCGGCGGTGACGCGGATCGGCGGGGCGACCGGCTGGTATTACGCCGACTGGCTCTGGGAGGTACGCGGCGCCATCGACCGGCTGCTGGGAGGGGTGGGTTTGCGGCGCGGACGCCGGGACGCCGCGGCCCTGCAGGTCGGTGATGCCCTTGATTTCTGGCGCGTCGCCGCCCTCGAACCACCGCAGCGCCTGCTCCTGGTCGCCGAGATGAAGCTCCCCGGGGAAGCCTCCCTCGAATTTACCCTGCGGCCGGTGGCGGCCGGAACCGAACTGCTGCAGGTGGCGCGCTTTCGCCCGCGGGGTCTCTGGGGGCTCCTCTACTGGTGGCTGGTCACTCCCTTTCACCGGCCTGTTTTTTCGGGGATGCTGAAGGGGCTGGCCGCGTCTCTCGGGACGCAACCGCTGGCCGGGCCCCAGCGGCTCCCTGCCGAGGAGGAAGCATGAGGCTGCACCAACTACTGGTCGCCCGTCGGTTGCAGGGAATCTTTGCCTTTCGCCGCGAGGCCCTGGCCGCCCATTTTGGAGTTCTCCCCTGAAGAGTTGCAGAAGTGGCATACCCTGCTGGATCGTTTCCGGGATGATCCTGATTCTCAGTCTCGCGTCGCCGGTTTTTGCCGCTGACCAACTGGAAGTGCAGGTCCAGGGTCTGGAGGGCGAGCTGCTGGCCAATGTCGAGGCTGCCCTCACGCCCCCGGTTGGGTTGATCCGCAATGGCGATCTCGATCGTCCCTGGCTGGAGCGTTTCCGTCGCCAGGTGCCCGGTCTGGTACGTGCGGCCCTGGAACCCTATGGCTATTTCGACCCGACGGTGGCGGTCGAACTCAAGGAACTCGGGGGGGGGAAGGTCCGTTTTGCGGTAGATGTGGCCGCCGGCGAGCCGGTCAGGGTGGCCACTGTCCACGTTGTCCTGCGGGGGCCCGGTCGCGAGGAGCCAAAGCTGCGCAGCATGGTCGCTACCTTTCCGTTGCGGGCCGGCACGGTGTTGCGGCAACCAGACTACGAGGCCGGCAAGGGTGCACTCAAGTCGAGGGCGATCGATCTCGGTTATCTCGATGCGACCTTTACGGTTCATCAGCTGGCCGTCTCCCGCGTCGATCGGCGCGCCGACGTTCGCCTGGAACTGGAAACCGGCCCGCTTTACTTTTTCGGACCGGTATTGATTCACGGCAATGTCGATTTTCCCGAACCCTTCCTGCGCCGCTACCTCGCCTTTCATCCTGGAGAGCGCTTTCACTACCGGCTGCTCGGGCAGACCCAGCTCAATTTTCTCGATTCCGATCGCTTCCGGGAAGTGCTGATCACCCCCCGGCGCGAGTTTACCGTCGGCCAGGAGGTCCCCGTCGGCATCCAGCTGGTTCCTGCCGACCGCCGCCGGTTGCGGCCCGGTCTCGGTTACGGGACCGATACCGGGGTGCGCGGTTCGCTGCGCTACCAGGACGTCAATATCTTTCATCGTGGGCACGAATTCAAACTGGAGACTGGCCTTTCCGAGTTGAAACAGAACGTCGGGGCCGATTACCTGATTCCCAGCCCGAGTGGTCTGGACAATCTTACCGCCCTGCATCTCAACTTCGACCGCGAGGAGACGGACACCTACCAGAGTTCCAAGGTGAGTGCCGAACTGGAACGTATCGAACGCCTCGGTCGTGACCTCCTCGGCTCCCTCTTCCTGCGACTCCAGCAGGAACATTACCAGATCGGGGTGACGGACCAGCGCTCGCGGATGGTGATTCCGGGCCTTCGGCTGACCCTGCGTAATTTTTCCGACCCCCTGCGACCGGTAAAGGGCTATCGTTTCAACCTCGAAGTGCGTGGCAGTCACCCGGCCCTCGCCTCCGACGCCAAACTGTTGCAGGTTCTCGGCGACACCACCCTGCTGGTACCGCTCCCCTGGCGCCTTTCGTTCCTGGCCCGGGGTGAAGGCGGTCTGACCCTGCAGAGCGATCGTCTTGCCGAGATCCCGGCTTCACTGCGATTTTTCGCCGGTGGGGACCAGAGCGTGCGTGGTTACGCCTACCGCTCCCTCGGTCCCCGCGATGCCAGCGGAGAAGTGGTCGGAGGGAAACAGTTGCTGGTCGGGAGCCTCGAACTGGAACGGGCGATTGGAGAGAATTGGGGGGTCGCCGCCTTTTACGATGCCGGCAACGCCTTCAACTCGCTGGCCGACCTTTCCCTGGCCCAGGGCGCCGGTCTCGGTCTGCGTTACTACACCCTGGTCGGCCCGATCCATCTCGATCTGGCACGGCGCGTCGGTGAAGCGACCGGCGCCTTCCGGGTTCACATCAGCGTGGGTTTCGCATGGTAAAGGGAGGCTGGCGCATAGGGCTGTTTCTTCTGGCCACGCTCACGCTGCTGGCCCTGGCCGGCATCGTCTGGCTCGGCTGGAGCAGCGGCGGGGCGCGCTGGGTACTTGCCACCAGCACCCGGTTGCTGCCAGGGCAGCTGACCTTTGCCGCGGCAGAGGGACGGCTCGCAGATCAGCTGGTGTTGACCGATCTTGCCTATACCGGCCCGCAGGGATCGATCCGCGCCGATCGTCTCGAACTGCGCTGGCAGCCCTTCGGGATGGTGCGCGGCGAATTGCGGATCGCCCGATTGGTGCTGCATGACCTTGAGGTGACCCTTGCTGCAGGCAACGGGGAGGTTAAGGCAGTCCCGGATGGGTCTCGGGACGCCTGGTCCTGGCCACAGTTGAACGGTTGGCCCCTGCGGGTCAGGGCACGCATCGATGCGCTGGTCGTCGACCGACTGCGCATTCGCTCCGGCGCAGCGTCCCTCTACGAGCTGAAGCGCCTGCATGGCGCGTTACGCTGGACGGGGGAAACGCTGAAAATTGCAGATTTGCAATTAGAAAGCGGCGACGGACAGCTCGGCATGACCCTGGAGGCCAATCTTGTCAGTCGTCGGGCCCAGGCGAAGGTGACCTTTGCGCCCGACCCCGCCGGGCAACTGGCCGGAGTTCCCGGTGGGGAGGTCAACCTGCAACTGCTGGGTGGCGATGCCGAAATGCCCTTGCGGGGGGAACTGCGGGCGGCCGCCGCCTGGGGCGCCGAGCCGAAGCTGCAGCTTATCACCAGTCTCGAACTGGGGCGCGACGAACTGCGACTCCCCCACCTGCAACTGAGCCGGGAAGGGGTAGCGGGGAGGGCGACCGGTTCTGCACGCTGCTTTAGCCGCGATGGCGCGCCGGTTCTGGACCTCGACCTGCAACTGCAGGCGGTCGATCTCCAGCCCGAAACCCGCTTTGCCACCACCATCTCCGGCAGGTTGCAAGGTCGGGTGGATAAGGAGGGGTATCATGGCGATTTCGACCTCGTCAATGCCGTTGCGGGGTGGAAGGAACTCGCGGTGCGCGGGCATTTTGCCGGTGGTGGGAGCGGCATCGAATTGAGCGCCTTGCAGGCCGACTGGCTTGCTGGTGGGGTACAGGGGCGGATTGACGTCAACTGGCACGGAGTCCCGTCGGTAAGCGTCGAGCTCGACGGTGGCGGACTCGACCCGGCCCGGGTCGCCGCCGACTGGCCCGGTTCGATCAATCTGGCGGTGCGCGGCCGCCTTGACTTCCCCGCGGATGCCTGGATGCAGGCACGTTGGCAGGCCGAAATTTTGCCGAGTAAACTGCTCGGCCGGCCGTTGCAAGGGGGGATAACGGGACGCTACGACGGAACTACCATCGAACTGGCCGAGTTGGCGTTGCGCGGAGATGGTTTTAATCTCACGGCGCAGGGGCGATTGCAAGAACGTCTCGATGTGACGCTGCAAGCTGAGGATATTGGTGGTCTGCTGGCGGGTGCAACCGGAGCCGGCACCCTGGCGGGTTGGCTGAACTGGCAGCCGGACCAGGGATGGGCGGGGAAGGCACACGCGGAAGGGCGCCAGCTCGCCTACGGACCCTGGCAGATTGCCGAACTGCAAATGCATGGCGAATGGTTGCCGGAGCAGAACCAGATGGCCTTTGGGGCCATGCTCCGCCAACTCTCCCGGGGGGTATGGGCGGCGGACAACCTGCAGGTCCAGGGCTCCGGAAGGATCGATCGTCACCGCCTGGAACTGGCAGCCCGCTGGGCGGGTGGGGACAGCAACCTGTTGCTGGCCGGGGGGTGGCAGGAGGGTGCCTGGCGCGGCGAGTTGCGCACCCTGAATGCCCATGACAACCAATACGGCACCTGGCAGCTGCAGCAGCCGGTAATGCTCGACCTGAACCAGGACCGGATCGCCTGGACGCAGCTGGTGCTGCTGGGCGAGGGGGAACAGCGGCTCAGCAGTCAGGGTGCGCTTCGCCTCGGTCGTCTCGATGGCAGTCTGGAACTGGAACTCCGGCAATTTTCCCTCGGCTGGCTCGCCCCCTGGCTGGCGGATGCCGACCTCTCCGGCGCCGCTGACGGCTCGATCGCATTGCGCTGGCAGGATGGGAGCCTGCTGGCGCTGGATGGGCGTGCTGCCGGCACGGGGGCCTGGATTCACGGTGAGCAGCGTCTCGATGTCGATCGCCTGGACGCCGAGTTGAGTTGGTCGGCCGCCGGCCTGAAGGGGCGCTGGCAGGTCGATCTTGGTTCCCGCGGCACCAGCAATGGCCTGGTAAGCTCGCGACTGTTACCGCAACTTGCCCTGCCCGAGCGTGGGGTTGTGGACGGTTCCTGGGAGAATTTCGACCTTACCCTGCTCAACCCCTGGTTCGAGGCGCTGCAACTGAGCGGCCACAGCTCCGGCAGCGGGCGGGCGAGCTGGCAGGAAGATCGCTCGCTGACCCTGCATCTCGATGTGCAGGGAACACCGGTCCTCGATACGGCAGAGATCCATCTCGCCCTGACCCGCGTCGAACTTGGTCTCGACTGGGACCAGGACGGTTTGCGTGGCCATCTTGAGGTGACTGAGGCCACCGGGGGCCAATTGATCGGCGACCTGCACTCTGCCGAACCCGCCCGGCTCGCCTGGCCCCAGCGCGGGGAAGTCGCTTTCAGTGGCCAGGGGATTGATCTTGCCCTGCTGCGCGCCTGGATCCCGAAGGGGGTGGAGCTTGTCGGGGTACTCTCCGTCAGCGGCCGGGGAAACTGGGAGCCAGGTGGGGCGCTGACTGCGAGCGGCCGGGCGGACCTGGAGGACGGTCGCTGCAGCTGGCGCAGCGGTAATCGTGAAGTTTTCGCGCCCTTGCAGGCGGTCGGTCTTGACTGGCGTTGGAATGGCGAATCGCTCTCCGGCGACCTGGCGGTCAAACTCGGCGCCCGGGGCTCGCTGCAGGGGACGTTGCAGCTCCCCTTGCCGGCCCGTTGGCCGTTGCGCCTGAATCGGCAGGGGGCACTCGCGGCCACCCTGGACGGTCGTTTCAACGAGGACGGCTTGTTCAGCTCCCTCTTTCCCGGGCTGGCCCAGGAAAGCAAGGGGGAGTTGCGTCTGCAGCTTGCCCTTGCCGGTACCTGGGACGCGCCGGAGCTGACCGGAACCACCCTGATCAGCAGTGGCGGCGCCTATCTTCCCGCTGCCGGAGTGCAGTTGCGGGACGCTTCGGTACGCCTGCGCCTGACCGGCGAGCGGTTGCTGGTGGAGGATTTCACGGTTTCCTCGGGGGAGGGGAGTGTGACCGGTCACGGCGAGGTGGCCCTCAAGGGGTGGACCCCGGGCGATTATCGATTTGTGGTGCAGGGGAGCAAGCTGCAGGCCGTCAATCTTCCCGAGCTGCAGCTGGTGGTCAATCCCGATCTCGAAATCGCCGGTAACGGCAGGCGCCTGAAGGTGACCGGTAGCGTCCTGGTTCCCGAGGCGCTCTTTCGCGGTCGCCAGGGCAAGGCGCCCGTGACCTCAAGCGAGGACCTGGTGATTGTCGATGCCATGGCCACGGAGCAGGCGCCGCTGGCACTGGAGATGGCGCTCAAGGTCAAGGTTCGTCTCGGCGACCATGTCCTGGTCAAGGCCGAAGGGGTCGATGCCCGCCTGACCGGGGAAGTCCTGGTCCAGGGGAACGATATCCGCAGCCTGACCGGACAGGGCCGTATCCTGGTCGCGGAGGGGGACTATGCCTCCTACGGGGTGCGCCTGGCAATCACGCGGGGGAGCGTGGTCTTCGCGGGAGGGCCGGTGACCGATCCGGACCTCGATATCCTCGCCTTGCGGGAACTGGAGGAGGTGAAAGCCGGGGTCCGCGTGACCGGCACCCCCCGGGCCCCCCAGGTGAAACTCTATTCCGAACCGTCGATGCCTGATACCGATATTCTCGCCTATATCGTCCTTGGCCATCCGCTGGGGGGGGACAGCGGCCAGCTGAACCTGATGCTGGTGGCAGCCGGCGCGCTCCTCTCCCAGGGAGATTCGGTGGTCCTGCAGGACCGGCTCAAGCGCCAACTGGGGATCGATGTCATCGACGTGCAGACCGGGAACGGCGAAACCACCCAATCGATCGTCACCATCGGCAAGTACCTCAGTCCCCAGCTTTACATCAGTTTCGGCCAATCGGTCTTCTCCAACCAGAGCCAGGTCGGGGTTCGCTACGAAATCGATCGGCACTGGCAGCTCGAGTCCTCCATGGGGAACGAAAGCGGCGTCGATCTCTTCTACCGCATCACCTTCGATTGAATATCCCGGGGCCGGACTTGTTCTTGACATCCCCGGGCGCAGGTGTTAGAAGATGACGCTTTGACAACACCAATTCAGCGTCCTGGAGGATGAATCGATGGAAAAAACCTTTGCGATTATCAAACCTGATGCCTTTGCCGCCGGTCACGCCGGGAAAATCCTGGCCCGCATCTATGCCGAAGGCTTTAAGGTCGTTGGCCTGAAGAAACTCTACCTGAGCAAGGTCGAAGCCGAAGGCTTCTACTATGTCCACAAAGAGCGCCCTTTCTTTGGCGAACTGACCGATTTCATGAGCAGCGGCCCCTGTATCGTCATGGTCCTCGAAGCCGAGGGAGCCATCAAGAAATGGCGCGACCTGATGGGCGCCACCGACCCGGCCAAGGCCGATGCCGGCACCCTGCGCAAGGAGTTCGGGACCTCCATTGGCAATAACGCCACCCATGGCTCCGATGCGCCGGAAACCGCCGCCTTCGAAATTCCCTATTTCTTCTCCGGACTTGAGCTTCTTTAAACGACTGTCTGGAAGGGACCTGCTGAAATCACCCAAACCCTTTGGAATAGCATCCAAAGGGTTTGTTTCGTTGGAACTTTGGCATGTTATTCAATTCTCCGATCTACATTTTTTTGTTCCTTCCAGTCGCCCTGGCGGTCTATTTTTTGCTCAACCGGTATCGGATGCTGATTGCCGGCAAAAGCTGGCTGGTATTCACCTCGCTCTTTTTCTACGGCTACTGGAATCCCCTCTACTTACCGTTGATCATCGGATCCATGCTCGCCAACTACGGGATTGGTACCGCTCTCGGCAAGGCGGCCGGCGGCGCCAGCCGGTATTCCCGTCGAGTGGTATTCGCCTTCGGTATCGGCGCCAATCTCGCCTTGCTCGGTTACTACAAGTATGCTGATTTTTTCCTGAGCAATTTCAACGCCGTTATCGGCAGCGATTTCTCGCTGCTGCGTCTGGCCCTGCCGCTCGCCATCAGCTTTTTTACCTTTCAGCAGATTGCCTACCTCGTCGACAGCTACCAGGGGAAGACCCGTGAATACGACTTCCTCAACTATTGCCTGTTTGTAACCTTTTTCCCGCAACTGATTGCCGGTCCAATCGTCCACCATGAAGAGATGATGCCCCAGTTCGAGCAGCTGCGGGGTAAATTTCGCAACTACCGTAACCTCGCCCAGGGGGTCTTCATCTTTGTCCTGGGCCTCTTCAAGAAGGTGGTTATTGCCGATACCTTTGCCAGCTGGGCGACTGCCGGATTCGACCAGAGTCCGGAGTTGAGCTGTGCCGGGGCCTGGATTGTTTCCCTTTGCTATGCACTGCAGCTTTATTTCGATTTCAGTGGCTATACCGACATGGCGGTCGGTTCCGCCCGCATGTTCAATATCCAGCTTCCGGTCAACTTCAATTCTCCCTATAAGGCGCTCAATATACAGGATTTCTGGCGGCGCTGGCACATGACCCTGAGCCGCTGGCTGCGTGACTACCTCTACGTTCCCCTCGGCGGCAACCGCAAGGGGAATGGGCGAACTTATGTCAATCTCTTCCTGACTTTTCTCCTTGGCGGGCTCTGGCATGGTGCCGGCTGGACCTTTGTCCTGTGGGGGGCGATGCATGGTGCCGGGACCGCCCTGCACAAATTTTGGTCCGGTTTTGGTATTCGGATGCCGCGACCTGTTGCCTGGCTGTTGACCTTCGGCTTCGTGAACTTTTCCTGGGTCTTCTTTCGTGCCCGCAGTTTTGCCGACGCCAACAAGGTGTTTGCCGGGATGTTCAGTTTTTCCGGCTACCGGATGCCTGCAGGAGTACGGGACGAGGCGATCGCCTGGGTCGTCGTCTGCCTGTTGATCACAGCTCTGGCGCCCAATTCCCTGCAGCTTGCCGAGCGCTTCAAGCCCAACTGGAAATGGCTCCTTTACACATTGGGGATGGCCTTGGCAGCCATCGTCAGTCTCGACCGGGTCAGTGAATTTCTTTACTTTCAGTTTTAGCAGGCGATGATGATCCTATTTCGATCCTATCGGAGATTTTTCTGGCTGGCCCTGACCGGAATCGGCCTGATTGCCCTGGTCAATGTCCTGACCTGGTATTTGGCCGCCAGCAAGGTGCTCTCGGGGGCGCCTGATATTGGTGACCTGGCCCGCATGGGCTATCTGCCTGCCTATGTCGCGGACGGCAAACCCGGGGGGACCCTGCCGCCCGGGAGTAAGCACCTTGAATACTGGCAATACCAGGGGCAACCTGTCGATATCGTGACCATCGGCGACTCTTTCTCGCAAGGGGGGGGCTGGTCCTACTATCAGGATTATCTGGCTGAGAGCCAGAAAATGACAATCCTCAATCTCAGCGAACTCTTCTGGTACCCGAAGTTGACCGACCGGTTTGATCCGGTGGTCAATCTCCTCAATGCCGGAGAATTCGACCGGCTGCGGCCGAAATATCTCCTGATTCAAAACGTCGAACGCCTGGCGGACGCTCTCGCTGCCGATGTCGACTGGGAAGCGAGGGAGCGGGCCGGGGATTACCTGGAATACCTGGCCCAGCGCCAGCGGGAGACACGTCTCGAAACACCCGTCAAAAAAGGAATATTCAATCTCGGCAATGTCAAGTATCTGTATAATAAGCCCTTTTACTATTTTGCCCACCACGACTATCGAAGGCGGATCTACAAGGTGCGTCTTGATAAGAATTTCTTCAGCGGCCGGCACGGAGATGGGCTGTTGTTCCATTTCGAAGACCTCAAGTGGGCGCGGCGCTATACTCCGGCCATGGCAGAAAAAATCAATGCCAACCTCAATGAGCTGGCCCATAGGCTGGCCGCGCGCGGCATCGGGCTCTGTTTTATGCCGGCGGTCGACAAGTACAATCTCTACCGTGAATTTTTCGCTGAAGATCTCGACTACCCTGTCGCATCCCTCTTTGCCGACCTGGAAGGGTTGGAAAAAGACTACATCCTGATCAACACCCGTTCGATTCTTCTTGAACAGGTCCGTCGTGGCGAACTGGACATCTTCTGGCAGGATGACACTCACTGGAGTTGGAAAGCCGGGGCTGCAATCGCGGAAGCGGTCCATTTACCACCGGTGCCACCCCTTTTCGCCAAGGGTGTCAGGCCGAGCCCAGTGCGAGCAGAATAACCTTGTGAAATCAAAACCCTTCAGTTAATATCGAAGGGTTTTTTGCTGAACATTGCCCTTTCGATTTGCCGCCTGGAAATGCCTGTGCCAGATAAGGTCGACCTGAAAAACTTCACCCTCGATGAGCTGACCCGTTTTCTCACCGGCCTTGGCAAGGAGCGGTTCCGCGCCGGGCAGATTTTCCGCTGGATCTATCAGCGCGGTGTGGTCGACTTTGCCGAAATGACCGATCTCGCCAAGGCGCTGCGCGAGGAGCTGACGGCGCGCGCTTTCATTTCCGACTGGCAACCGGAGGCGGTGGAGCAGAGCAGCGACGGCACCAGGAAGTACCTGTTTCGCCTCGCGGACGGCCAGACTGTGGAAACCGTTCGCATTCCGATGGAAGAGGGGCGGGCGACCTTGTGCATCTCCAGCCAGGTCGGCTGCGCCATGAACTGCTCTTTCTGCCTGACCGGGAGTTTTGGCCTTCGTCGCAACCTGACCGCCGCCGAGATCGTCAACCAGGTCTGCGCGGCGGCACGGGAAGGGACCATCAACAACATCGTCCTGATGGGGATGGGCGAGCCGCTGCACAACCTCGACAATGTGGTGCGGGCCCTCGAAATTCTCTATGCCCGCGATGGCTTCGATTACGGACCCCGCAAGGTCACCCTCTCGACCTCGGGCCTGATCCCGGAACTGATCGAGCTGGGGCAGCGGATCCGCGTCAACCTGGCGATCTCCCTCAACGCCACGACCGATGCGGTGCGCGACCAGCTGATGCCCATCAACCGCCGCTATCCCCTGGCCGAGCTGATGGCCGCCTGCCGCGAATTTCCGCTGGCACCGCGGCAGCGGATCACCTTCGAATATATCCTCATCCGCGGGGTGAACGACTCTCTTGCCGATGCCCGGCGGCTGGTCAAGCTCCTGCACGGCATCAAGGCGAAGGTCAACCTGATCGCTTTTAACGAACACGAGGGGTCGGCCTTGCGCGCGCCGACAGCGGAAGCTATCGACGCCTTTCAGGGGTACCTGCTCAGCCGCGACCTGGTGGCGATCCGCCGGGCCAGCAAGGGGCAGGATATCTCTGCCGCCTGCGGCCAGCTCAAGGGGAAGCTGGAGCGACTGCAGGGGAGGCTGCCGGCCCCGATCGATTCCTGAGACCCGGAGCGGCTACCGGGTTACATTTCCTTCCGGAGGTTTATCATGTCCAATCCCGCCATCGGCGTAATCGGCGGCAGCGGCCTCTACGAGATCGAAGGCCTGACCGAGATCCGCGAAGTTGTCCTCGAAACCCCCTTTGGTGCGCCCTCGGACGCGTTTATCTGCGGTGTTCTCGACGGCGTGCAGATGGTCTTTCTTCCCCGGCATGGGCGCGGTCACCGGCGGCTCCCCTCGGAGGTCAACTACCGCGCCAACATCTACGGCATGAAGCAGCTCGGGGTCGGCCGGATCATCTCGGTGTCGGCGGTGGGAAGCATGCGGGAAGAGATCGTCCCCGGGCATATCGTCATTCCTGACCAGTTCTTCGACAGGACCCAGGGGAAACGGGCTTCGACCTTCTTCGGCAACGGCGTGGTCGGGCATGTGCAGTTCGCCGACCCGGTCTGCGGCGAACTCTCCGCCGCCCTTTACGATGCGGCCAAAACGGTCGGCGCTACGGTTCACCGCGGCGGCACCTATATCTGCATCGAGGGGCCAAATTTCTCCACCCGGGCCGAATCGAATATCTTCCGCAGCTGGGGGGTTGATGTCATCGGCATGACCAACCTCCCCGAAGCCCGGCTCGCCCGCGAGGCGGAGATCTGTTACGGCACCGTCGCTCTTGCCACCGATTACGACTGCTGGCACAGTGAGCACGATGACGTTTCGGTGGAGGCGGTCCTCGCCATTATCGAACAGAACGTCGCTACCGCCCGCAATATCATCCGGACGGTGGTGCCGCAGCTGGCCGCCGCACCCGGTTGCGGCTGCGGCGAGGCGCTGCGCTACGCCATCATGACCCGGCGCGATCTGATCCCCACCGAAACCCGGCGCCAGCTGGCGCCACTGCTCGCCAAGTATCTGGACTGAACAGGCCAGGATCGCGGCAGGGGTGGTTGCCCCAGGCCGGTTCCTGGGTTAACATCAAATGCGGCCGTTGCCGGCCTTTAAGGAGAGAATTCCGGATGAGCATCCTGGTTGTCGGTTCCGTCGCCTTCGATTCGGTCGAGACCCCCTTCGGCAAAGTCACCGAAGTCCTTGGCGGCTCGGGAACCTATTTTTCCACTGCGGCGAGCTTTTTCACCCCGGTCAACCTGGTCGCGGTGGTCGGCGCCGACTTTCCCGAGGAACATATCGAATTCCTGCGTTCGCGCAATATCGACCTGGCCGGACTGCAACGGGCCACTGGGCGTACCTTCCGCTGGCAGGGGCGCTATGGCTACGACCTCAACGAGGCGGAAACCCTCGACACCCAGCTCAATGTCTTCAGCGACTTCAGCCCGCAGATCCCCGAAGGTTATCGGGACGCCGAGTTCGTCTTCCTCGCCAACATCGACCCGGAGCTGCAGCTGGAAGTGCTGAAGCAGGTGCGCCGCCCGCGCCTGGTCGCCTGTGATACGATGAACTTCTGGATCGCCGGGAAACGCCAGGCGCTCCTCGAGACCCTGCAGCATGTTGATATTCTGGTCATCAACGAGGGGGAGGCGCGGCAGCTCGCCGAGGAACCCAACCTGATCCGGGCGGCCCGGCGAATTCTCGGCATGGGACCCCGTACCCTGGTGGTAAAGCGGGGGGAGTACGGGGTGCTCATGTTCAGCGAGCACAGTGTTTTCGCGGCTCCGGCCTATCCGCTGGAGTCGGTCTTCGATCCGACGGGGGCCGGTGATACCTTTGCCGGCGGCTTCCTTGGTCATCTTGCTGCCAATGGCAACCTGGAAGAGGCTGGTTTGCGCCAGGCGATCGTTTTTGGCAGCGTGATGGCCTCCTTCACGGTCGAAGACTTCAGTCTCAACCGCCTGCGCACTCTCGATTACGGCGAACTCGAGGAGCGCTATACCCGGGTCAAACTGCTGACCGAGTTTACCGGTCTCAGTTGATCCTGCCGAGGTGACCATGTTCCGTCTGCACAAGGAAATGTCCCGGCTCGATATTCCCGCCCAGAGGGTGCTGCGCCTGGAGCGCTCTCTCAGCGACGTTCAGGTCGCCATGCCCGGGCTGCCCGCCCAGGAAGCGACCGCCTACCTCTGCAGTTTTTCATCCGGGCAGGGACTGCGGGTTGCGGTCGCGCTGCAGTTGCACAGCAGCAGCCAGCTCGCCTTCTACCTCAATGATGATGGAGAGGTTCCGCCCCGGGAAGGGACGCGAATTTACAATCAGGCCCTGGGCTTCGCCGAATCGATGGGGTTCATGCTCGGTGATCTCGATATCCACCTGAAGTCGGCTGAGGAGCGCACCCAGCTATGGAAGTCACTCCCGCTGCAGTCCGGCCTGGCGGCGCCGGCCCCGGCGGTCGCGCCGGCCCCAAAGAGTTCGGTGGCAGCTGGGGCTGCCGCCCAGGCGGCGCCCACAACGGCGCCCACAACGAAAACCGTGGTCCGCGCCCAGGTTTCCGCTGCCTCGGGGGCGAACCTCTCTCCGCCCGCAGCACCCGCCGCCAAGCTGTCGGGGCCACCCGACCGCCTTCCCGGGAAACCCGCCCCACCGTCGCCGCCGGTATCGGCATCCAATCCGGCCGGTCCCTCCTGTACCACCAGGGAATCTGTCGCTCCGCTGGTTGCGGCCGGGGGAAAATCCCCCACCCGTTGCCCCACTCCGGCCGAGTTGGCCGTCAAACGCAAAGAGCTCCGGGAAAATCTCGGGCGGTTTTTGGCGTCACTTTGAGGAGGTTGTGTGCTCATTCGATTTTTCTGTCTCACCCTTTGCTCCAGTCTGCTCTTTATCGGCGGTTGCAGTCTCAGCAAGAAAGAGGCGCAGCAGGCTGATATTCACTACGTCCTCGGCCTCTCCTCCCTGCGCGAACAGAATCCGACCATGGCGATGCGGGAGTTGCTGCAGGCGGTGGCGATTGCCCCGGAGCGCGCCGACATTCACGATGCCCTCGGCCAGGCCTATTACCTGAAAAAGGCCTATCCCGAGGCCGAAGCGCAATTTCTCAAGGCGGTCGAACTGGCGCCTGAGGATGCCCAATACGAAAACAACCTGGCGGCCCTCTATCTTGACCTGCAGCGCTGGGACGATGCGGCCCGCCATTTTCTCCATGCGGCGCGCAATCTCTTTTTCGCCACCCCGGAGGTCGCCTTTACCGGCGCCGGGTTCGCCAACTTCCAGAAGGGGAATTATGTCGATGCCATCCGGCTTTACCGGGAGGCTCTCGACCATAATCCGCGCTATGCCCAGGCCTTTGTTTACCTCGGCGAAACCTACTATGCCATGGACAAGACCGAGCTGGCGGTCGCTGAGTACACCCGGGCGCTGGAGATAAACCCCGATTACACCGAGGCCAATTACCGTCTCGGTCTGGCCTACCTCAAGCTCCGGCAACCCGAGAAGGCGGAAAAGTCGTTCCGGACGGTGTTGCGGCTGGCGCCCGATAGTGACCTCGCCAGGCAGTCGCGGGACTATCTCAAGCTCCTTCCCTAGCGCCACGAGTTTGGCGGAACAGACGCTACGGCCAGGTCGTACTATCTATTCCTTGCGGAGATGAGTAATGCAGATTCAATGCCCCGGTTGCGGCGGCTCCTACCGGATCAATACCGAACGCTCCGGGCGTTCTTCGGGGCGGGTTCGCTGCCCGAAGTGTTCCCGGATTTTCGAGGTTCAACTCGACGGGGCGGTTCCGAAACCGGTGACGGAACCACCGCCGGCAGCTGCGCCAGCGACTGCCGCGCCTGTTGCCGGGAACGGGAAGGGGGCTGGCGCCACGATCCTGGTGGTCGATGACGCCCGTTTCTTTCGGGAAATGATTCTCGATCTTCTTGCCCCTCTCGGCGCCCGCGTTCTGACCGCTGCCGATGGCGAGGCGGCCCTCGAACTGGTTCGCCGTGAACAGCCGCAACTGGTAATTCTCGACCTGAACCTGCCGAAGATGAGCGGCTATGACCTGGTTCGCGGCATCCGTGCCGAATGCGGTCAGGGGATCAAGCTGCTCGCCATGAGCGGGGTTTTTCGCAAGGACGAGGATATCAGCGGAATCGAGCGCGCCGGCGCCGATGACTTCACCAGCAAGTCCTTCAAGCCGGAAACCTTTCTTGCGCGGGTGCGCAAGCTCCTCGGAAGCTAGTCTGATGAGCGGGGAATTTGCCGGCCTCCGGCAGCGGGTCGCGGGGGAGGTCGGCCCCGAGCCCTTCTCCACGGCAGTCATCCTCGGCTCCGGTCTTGCTTGCGGTGCGGAGGTTGGCAGGACCCTGGGGGAGATCGATTACCAGGAACTCCCCGGACTGCCCGCGGCAAAGGTGGCCGGTCATGGCGGGCGGCTGGTCGCCGCGGAATGCTGGGGGGAGCGAACTCTTTTCTTTGTCGGTCGCAGCCATCTTTATGAAGGATACGACGCCCGCACCGTCGCGGCTCCCGTGCGGGCTGCCCAAACCCTGGGCTGCCGCCGTCTTTTACTGACCAGTGCCGTAGGCGGCATTCGGGCAGGGCTTGAACCTGGTGATTTTCTTTTTGTCACCGACCATCTCAATCTGCTCGGCGATAACCCCCTGCGGGGGGAGCGCCTCGCCCCCTTTATCGACCTCTGCAGCCTCTATCGCCGGGACCTTTTTCCGCCCCTCGCCCGTCGTGCCGCCGACCACGCTATCGACCTCCACTCCGGTGTCCTCGCCGCCTGTCCCGGTCCCTCCTACGAAACACCAGCTGAAGTTTCCATGCTCGGACGTCTCGGCGCCGATGCCGTCTCCATGTCCACCATCCCCGAGGCGATCATGGCCGCCTACCTGAAGATGGAGGTCGTTGCCCTGTCGCTGGTCAGCAACCATGCCGCCGGTCGGGCTGCCCATCCCCTGAACCATGCCGAGGTGCTGAGCGTGGGGGCCGCCTCGCGCTCAAAATTCCTGCTATTGTTGGCGATCCTCCTCGAACTGTGGCACGAAGCTCCGGTTGTTTCCGGGTAAGTCAGGATTTTGTAACTATCTGTATAATCAAGCAAAAAAGAAATAAATCAGGGTTTATGGATGGCTTGACAGGGTCCGACTTGGTGGTAGACTTCCCTGCAAATCAATTCGGGAGTTGTGTTTTGGGTCGTCATATTCGGAAGATATTGATTGTTGATGATGAAGAGAATGCCCGGCTGGGTCTCGGCAAACTGCTGACCCAGGAAGGGTACGAAGTCAACAGCGTCGCCAATGGCTTCGAGGCCCTGCAATTCCTCGGGCGGCACCAGGTCAACCTGGTGATCAGCGATATCAATATGCCGGAGATGAACGGGCTTGCTTTCCTGCGGGAATTGCATCGCAGTTACCCGGAAACCCACGTGATCATGATCACGGCCTATGGCGGTGTGGAGTCTTATCTGGAGGCGATGAATCTCGGCGCCTTCGAATATATTCACAAACCGGTCAAGCTTGAAGAGCTGAAATCGGTGATGAACAAGATTGCTGCCGACAAAAGCTCTCCCACCTTGTTGCCATGAAACCGATTCCAGGGAGGATCCATGAACGACTTTAAAACCATCCTGTTCGCCACCGACTTTTCCGAGAGTTCCGACTTTGCTTTTGGGCGGGCTTTGACCTTGGCAAAAAAATTCAACGCCCGGCTTCTCATTCTTCATGTGATCAATGAGCCGGTCGATCTCCGCGGTTTCTATGTCCCGCATATCTCCTTCGACAAACTCGAAGAGGAGATCGAGGAAGGGGCGCAGAAGATGATGGAAAAATTCTGTCGAACCCATATCCAGAACTACGACAACTACGAATGCTTCATCCTTCCCGGTATTCCCTATGACGAGGTAATCAAGAAGGCCGTCGAGGAAGGGGCGGACCTCGTCGTAATGGGAACGCATGGCCGTACCGGGCTCGATCATGTCCTGTTTGGCAGCACTGCGGAGAAAGTGGTTCGTAAATCCCCGGTTCCGGTGATGACGATCCGGGTTCCCGCCGCCTAGAGGGGAAAATCGGGCAAGGACAGACCTTCGGGGTGGCCGTTGACGGCCACCCTTTTTTGCATGTCGGCTGCGGCGGCTTTGCCCTTGTCAAACCCTGGCCCAGACGGTATCCTACTTTGCGTTTTCCGGGCCGCTGGCTGGCCCGCCCCGTTTCGCTCCCCGGGAGAAGGCATGCCGACAAAAGAGAGAATTCTGGTCGTCGATGATGAACGGATTATCCTCGAACTGACCTCGATGATTCTGCGCAGTCGCGGTTACGAAGTCCTCACTGCGGAAAGTGGACGTGAAGGTCTGGAGCAGGTTGCCGCTGCCAACCCGGCGCTGGTGCTGCTCGACTACATGATGCCGGCCATGGATGGTCTGACCGCCCTCAAGCAGATCCGTCAGAATTACCCGGAAACCTACGTCATCATGTTCACCGGCAAGGGGAGCGAAGAGATTGCCGTCGAGCTGATGAAGGCCGGCGCCTCCGACTACATCCTCAAGCCATTCAACAACCAGGACCTTGTCGAGCGGATCGAGAGCGTCCTGCGACTGCGGCGGATCGAACTGCACAACCGGGAACTGGTGCAGGAACGGGAACGACTCCTCCTCGAAATCGAAAGCTGGAATCACCAGCTGGAGCAACGGGTGGAAGAGAAGTCCCGGGAGCTGGAAAAAGCCCACCGGGAGATCGTTCAGGTCGAAAAGCTCGGTGCCCTCGGCCATCTTTCCGCCGGCATGGCCCACGAAATCCGGAACCCGCTCAACTCCATCAGCCTCTTTGCCCAGGTTCTGCGCTCCGGTTTCCAGGCGGAGGATGAGATGGCCGGATATGCCGATCGGATCATCAAGGAGGTCGATCGTATCGACGGTCTGCTGGTCCGGCTGCTGGCCGCCAGCAAGAGGCCCCGCTTCGAATTGCAGGCGGTCGCTCTGCCGGAATTGATCGAGCGGGTTCTGGCCAGCGTGGAACCGCAGTGTCTGGCCCAGGGGGTGACGATCGATCGCCAGTTCGTCACCAGCCCACCGCCGTTGCACGCGGATGCTGCGGAGGTTGAACAGATCTTTACCAACCTCTTTACCAATTCCCTTTTCGAGATGCAGCAGGGGGGCGTCCTCGGCGTTCGGCTCTACCATGACGACGAGACGATCCATATCGTTGTTTCCGACAGTGGGGGTGGCATCCCCGCAGAGAACCTGAACCAGATTTTTGATCCCTTCTTTACCACCAAGCCCCGCGGCACCGGCTTCGGCCTGTCGGTGGTGCTACGGATCGTCAAGAACTACAATGGTCGGATTTCGGTCGACAGCAGCCCCGGAACCGGTACCCGTTTTCACATCCAGTTGCCGATCCAGATGGATGGGGAGCTGCCGGGTTGACCAGAGTTTCCCTCCCCAAAATGGTGGCTTGAGTGAATTCAATGCGCCTGCGGCTGCGTGAGCTTTCCCTGCGACTCGATGAAGCAGAGGAAGACTTGCCCGGGAAGGTCGCCGCAATTCTTGGGGTCGAAGCCTCCCGGATCAGTGCCCTGCAGGTGGTCCGTCGGGCGATCGATGCGCGCAAGAAGCCCCGGGTGGTGCGGGTTTATACGGTCGAATTCAGCGTGCCGCGCAGCGGGCCGCTGGAAGCGGCCGTCGCGGCCGATGCGCGCCTGGAGGAAGTTGTTGCCACGCCGCTCCCTGTCCTGGTCAGGGTTCAGGGAGAACCCCGGGTGCTGGTCGTTGGCATGGGGCCGGCCGGACTCTTCGCCGCGCGCCGGCTGGCTACTGCCGGCTGCCGGGTCACCCTGGCCGAGCGGGGGCGGCCGGTGGAACAGCGGGTCCGCGATGTCGATCGCTTCTGGCGGGACGGGCTGCTCAACGAAGAGAGCAATGTCCAGTTCGGCGAAGGGGGTGCCGGTGCCTTCTCCGACGGCAAGCTGACGACCCGCATCAACCATCCCTGGACGCGGCTGGTTCTGGAAACCCTGGTCGAGTGCGGGGCGCCGGCGGAAATCCTGAGCGCTGCCAAGCCCCATGTCGGGACCGACCGGTTACGGCTGGTGCTGATCAATTTTCGTCGTGCCCTCGAAGCGGCCGGGGTGGTGCTGCGCTTCGAATCGTGCCTGACCGGGCTGATGACTGCGGATGGCCGGGTGGTGGGAGGCCGTTTCCAGGATGGCCGCGAAGTCGCCTGCGATCACCTCGTCCTGGCCCCCGGACACAGTGCCCGTGATACTTACCGCATGCTGGAAAAAGCGGGGGTCGCGCTGCAATTGAAGCCCTTTGCCGTCGGTCTGCGGGTCGAACACCCGGTCGCGGTGATCAACCGCATTCAGTACGGCATGGCCGCCCATCCGCGGCTGCCGGCTGCCGATTATGCGCTGGCCTGGAATGACCCCGACAGCCGGCGCGGCGTCTATTCGTTCTGCATGTGCCCCGGCGGCGAGGTGGTGATCGCCTCCTCGGCGGTCGGCGGGGTGGCGGTGAACGGCATGAGTTACCTGCAGCGGGGCGGGGAGTGGTCCAACAGCGCCCTGGTGGTCAGCGTTGGTCCCGCCGATTTCGAGGGCGCCGACCCCCTCGCCGGGGTCCGTTTCCAGGAGCGCTGGGAGGCGGCCGCTTTTGTCGCCGGGGGTGGCAATTACCGGGCACCGGCGCAGAATCTCCTGGCCTTTCTCGGCCGCGGCAGCGGCCCGGTGCGCAGTACCTGCCGGCCCGGAGTTCGGGCGGCGGAACTCGACCAGGTCCTGCCCGACGCTGTCAGCCAGGGATTGCGCCGGGCCTTGCCCCATTTTGACCGGCGCATGCAAGGCTTTATCACCGCCGAAGCGACCCTGACCGGGGTCGAGACCAGGACCTCGGCGCCGCTGCGCATCCTCCGCGGCGCAACCGGTGAGTCGGTTTCCCACGGCGGCCTTTATCCCGCCGGCGAAGGGGCCGGTTATGCCGGCGGCATCATGAGTGCCGCCCTTGACGGCCTGCGCGTCGCCGAGACCATTATCCAACGTGTCACTGACAGGAGCCCGGAGTGAAAAAGATATTCGTCGAGCAGATTCGTGAGCGGGACTGGGTGGAGAGCCCGTTTCTGGTGCGCGACAAGATCATGGCCATGGCCAAGAATGGCAAACCCTACATGACCCTCAAGCTGATCGACCGCAGCGGCGAGGTCGAAGGGCGGGTCTGGGACCGGGTCGACGAGCTGGCGGAGCTCTTCGAACGGGACGATTTTCTTCTGGTCAAGGGGAAGGCGAGCGTCTACATGGGGAAGATGCAGCTCGTGATCCAGGAACTTGAGCGGCTGCCGGAGAACAATATCGACCTCGCCGACTTTCTCCCGGTCGCCCCCCGCGATGCCGGGGAGATGCTGCAGGAGCTGCGCACCCGCGTCGCCTCCTTAAGCGACCCCCACCTGCGCGGCCTGCTCGAGGATTTTCTCGCTGATCCCCTTTTTCTGCAGCGCTATACCACGGCACCGGCCGCCAAGGCGATGCACCATGTCTATATCGGCGGGCTGCTCGAACATTCCCTGGCGGTGGCCGCGCTCGCCGACGATGTCTGTCGCCGCTACCCCGGCATTAACCACGATCTGCTGGTGGCCGGCGCACTGCTCCATGATGTCGGCAAGGTCGCCGAGCTGAGCTACGTGCGCAGCTTCGACTATACCGATGACGGCAAGCTTCTCGGTCATATTGTCATCGGTGTCGAAATGATCGAGGAACGGCTGCGCCGGCTCCCCGATTTTCCGCGGCCCCTGGCGACGCTCCTCAAGCACCTCCTCCTCTCCCATCACGGCCAGTACGAGTACGGGTCGCCAAAACGGCCCAAGACCCTCGAAGCGGTAATTCTCAACTTTATCGATGACCTCGACTCGAAGATCAACGGGGTGCGCACCCATATCGAACGCGAACCGGATAGTGAATCGTCCTGGACCAGTTACCACCGCCTCTATGATCGCTACTTCTTCAAGGGGAGTGAGGCCCCGCGCAAGCGTGTCGCCACCGCCCCGGTCCCACCGGCCAAACCGGCTCCGCCGGCCGCTGCACCGGCGGAGAACAGGCCCCGCTTCGGAACCACCCTGGGCGAGCAGCTCAAGGGGAAAAGCCTCGACCTCTTTGCCACTCCCGATACGGAGAAGGAGTAAGTCATGCTGGTGACCCCCGTTGTCGTTGGCCCGCTGCAGGTCAACTGCTTCGTCGTCGGCTGCGAGACCAGCGGCCAGGCCCTGGTGGTTGACCCCGGCGCCGATGGTGACCGCATCCTCGCGGCTCTTCGGTCTGCCGGCCTGACCTTGCATACCATCGTCAACACCCACTGCCATTTCGATCATATCGGCGCCAACCGCCATCTCGTCGATGCGACCGGTGCCCGCCTGCTGCTGCATGGCGCCGATCTTCCCCTGCTGCGCAACGCCGGCCAGCATGCGGCGATGTTCGGTTTGAGCGCCGACCCCTCCCCCGAGCCGACCGCGCTGCTCGCCGAGGGGGACCAGGTGGAAGTCGGCACCCTGCAGTTCACGGTTTTTCACACCCCCGGTCATTCGCCCGGCGGCATCTGCCTCTACGGCGAGGAGCACCTCTTCGTCGGTGACACCCTCTTCGCCGGGTCGATTGGCCGTACCGACCTTCCGGGCGGCAACCACGACCAATTGATCTCCATGATCCGGACCAAGCTGCTGCCGCTGCCGGCGGCAACCATCGTTCACCCCGGTCACGGCCCAGACACCGACCTCGGTCGCGAGCGCCGCCACAACCCGTTTCTTTGACCGGCAAAGTGGCAACGACGCCTCCCCATCCGGAAAAAGTGTAGAATTGCGCTGAACAGGTCGTTCCCGGGACGCCACTTACCAACACAGGGGGCCTTATGCTGAGGGAAAAAACCATCATTCTCGGGGTCAGCGGCGGCATTGCCGTTTACAAGGCGGCCGAACTGCTGCGCCTTTACGTCAAGGCCGGTGCAAAAGTCCATGTCATCATGACCCGCGCCGCGCAGGAGTTCGTCACCCCTCTCACGTTCCAGACCCTGTCGGGAAATCCGGTTCACAGCGAGCTCTTCAACCTGATCCAGGAACAGGAAATCGGTCATATCTCCCTGGCCGACCGCGCCGACCTCATCGTCGTCGCTCCGGCGACCGCCAACGTGATCGGCAAGGTCGCCAACGGCATCGCCGATGACCTGCTGACGACCACCCTGATGGCATCCAGGGCCCCGGTTCTCTTCGTCCCGGCCATGAACGTCAACATGTGGGAGAACCCGCTCTATCGCCAGAACCAGGAAAAACTGGAACAGCACGGCTATCGATTCGTCGAGCCGGCGACCGGTTTTCTCGCCTGCGGTTGGGAAGGGAAGGGGAAGCTGCCTGACCCGCAGACCATATTCGAGGAATCGCTGGCGCTCCTGTTTGCCGGCGATCTGGCGGGAGAGACCGTGCTGGTGACGGCAGGGCCGACCCGCGAAGAGCTCGACCCGGTCCGTTATCTGAGCAACTATTCCTCCGGCAAGATGGGATATGCCCTGGCCCGGGCGGCTAGGGCCCGCGGCGCACGGGTAATCCTGGTCTCCGGCCCGACCGCCCTGATCCCGCCGGCCGGGGTCGAAACGATCCAGGTCAAGAGCGCCGTCGATATGCACCAGACGGTGATGAAGCGGGCCGCCGAAGCAACGATCGTCATCAAGGCGGCAGCGGTCGCCGATTACCGCCCGGTCGCCCGGGCGGCTGCCAAGGTAAAGAAGCAGGGAGCAGGGCTGACCCTGGAGCTGGTACCGAATCCCGATATCCTTGCCGACCTCGGCCGGCTGCCGGCTTCGCCGCTGCTGGTCGGATTCGCCGCCGAAACCGAGGCGCTGGCCGCCAATGCCGCCAAGAAGCTGGCGGCCAAAAACCTCGACCTGATCGTCGCCAACGACGTCACGGCGCCCGGGGCCGGGTTCGATGCCGACACCAACATCGTTCGGCTCATCTACCGGGATGGGCGGGAGGAAGCTTTGCCGCAGGAGCAGAAGGAACGGCTCGCGCACCAGCTTCTCGATCGGATTATCGCCCTGCGGCGGGACGCCGGGGTGGGCTAGACGCCCGAGAGGAGTTCCAGCAACTGTTCGGGATTGGTAATGCCGTTCCGGAAGCGGGGACGGAGCTCGGCGAGCATGGCCTGGGCCGCCGGGGGGGGCAATTTGCCATCCCGCCAGAGGAGGTTGAGGTTTTTGCGGATCGTCTTGGCTGCGGCGATCGCCCGCTCCCCGGTCGGATCGGCCTTCCAGTAAGGACTCTGGTCGTGATGACTGAGGATGCTGACGACCGCTTCGCGGGCCAGGCCGAGGTACTCGTCCAGAAACTCTTCCGGCATCGTCCACTTCGAGGCGGTATTCAGCGAGCGCAGCATCTTCTGCCATTGCTGCAGGCGATTGAGCAGGAGCAGGGAGTTGAAGAGGCGCTTGTTGGTGGAAAAGGAGAAGATCGTGTCCGAAAGGACGCTGCGCAGCAGGGCATCGTTGCTGCGGTAGTTTTTGCGCGCCACGCTGCGCGCCACCTGCCACACCTTCGGATCGACGGTCGCCTCGGCGCGCATCTCCCAGTAGGTGTGCTTGAGCATCACCGTATTGAAGGTGCGCACCATCTTGAAGGGGACAAAATAGGAGTGGGCGACGGTATCTGCCGCAAGGTGCGAAAGATAGCCGTAGGCGCAGGCCCGTTGCGGTTCGGTCTGGGCTGCCGCGAGAACCTTGCTCCCCATGCGCCAGGAATGACAGTGTTGCAGGTAGTGGGTAAATTTTTTGCCGAGGGTGATGTCGGCGCTGATGCAGCCATAGAGAAAGTCCTGCGGCCAGGCACGCAGCAGCTGCTGCAGATGCGGCGGCAGGAGGGGAAGGTTCTCCAGGATGTAGGAGCCCATCTGCAGATGCACCCCCACCCCCCAGGCCCAGGCCGAATCGGGGAGGGCGAACAGCAGCAAGGCCGTCCATATGAATATCTTCAAGGCGTTGGCCTCATAGGCAAATCACTGGTAAAAGGATAGTCCACCGCTGCCGGGATGTAAAGGAACGATGGCCGAGAACCTCAGACGGGAACTGCACGACCTTACTGCCCAGGCCCGGGACCTGCTCGAAGACCTCGGGCGTCTTGGTCTTGGCGAAATCGCTCTGCCCGACCTTCCGGACCAGCTGCCGGTCTGTCCTCCGGCCATTCGTGGCATCGGGGAGGGCGGGGAGGAGCTCTGCCGCCGGGAGACCCTGGAAGAGATTCGCACCGAACTGGAAGACTGCCGGCGCTGCCCGCTCTGCCAGGGGCGGAAGCGGGTGGTCTTCGGGGTTGGCGACCCGCGCGCCCGGGTGGTCTTTGTGGGGGAGGCGCCGGGACGGGAGGAGGACGAAACGGGGGAGCCCTTTGTCGGCGAGGCCGGGCGCCTCCTCGACCGCATTCTGCTCGCCATGGGGCTCTCCCGGCCAGAGGTCTACATCTGCAACGTGATAAAGTGCCGCCCGCCCGGCAACCGGGACCCCCAACCCGAGGAGATTGCCGCCTGCGAGCCCTATCTCAAGCGCCAGCTGGCGGCAATCCGGCCGCAGCTGATCGTAACCCTCGGCAAGTTCGCGGCGCAAACCCTGCTGCAGGATCCCAGCCCCATCAGCCGGCTGCGTGGCCACTGGCGGGAGTACCAAGGGATTCCGCTGATGCCGACCTTTCATCCAGCCTACCTGCTGCGCACCCCGAGCGGGAAAAGGGAGGTCTGGGAAGACATGAAGCAGGTGCTGGCGCGGCTGCGTGCCGAGGGCTAGGCCATGGAGTGCGAACTTCGCCTTGAAGGGGTAAGCAAGCGCCGCCTCGACCGCTCCGGGCGCTCTGTGGAGGTGCTGCACGGCCTCGACCTCGAGATGCCGACGGCGCAGCTGACCGTCATTATCGGTCCCTCCGGCAGCGGCAAGAGTACCCTCGCCCGCCTCCTCAATCGCCTCGAAGACCCGACCGACGGCAGAATCCTGTTGCGCGGGACGGAGCTGAAGAGCCTGCCGCTGCTGGCGTTGCGGCGCCAGGTCGGCCTGGTGCCGCAGCAACCCTTCATGTTCCCGGGGAGCGTCCTCGACAACCTGCAGCTCCCCTTTTCCTACCGCGGTCTTCCCCTCCCGACCGCCAGCGATGACCGATTGCGCCAAATCCTCGCGCGCTGCGGCCTGGCCGCCGAACTCCTCGAACGGGACGCCCGCACCCTCTCGGTGGGGCAGCAGCAGCGGGTCAGCCTCGCCCGCACCCTGCTGCCAGGTCCAGCCGTTCTCGTCCTTGATGAGCCGACCAGCGCCCTCGATCGCCCCTCCGGTGACCGGCTCGCCGAAACCCTGATGACTATTTGTCGCGAAGAACGGCTCACGATCGTCATGGTCAGCCACGACCTGCGCCTGGCCGAACGGATTGCCGACCACCTGGTCTACCTGGAGGCGGGGCGGGTCTGCGAAGCCGGTACCGCTGCGCAGCTGCTGCAGCATCCGGCCAGTCGCGAACTGCGCCAGTTCCTGGCCGGGACCGGCGGGGGGGACGCATGAGCAGTGCCGGCATCATCCAGCTCTCTCTCGGCGACCTGGCGGGCGCCTTCGGCCTGATCCTGCTGGCGGCGGCCCTGGCGCGGTTGCAGGGCGCGGGTCAGGGGCGGGACCTGCTCTGGTCGGCGCTGCGCATGGTGGCCCAGCTCCTCGCCGTCGGCTACCTGCTCCACTTCGTTTTTGCCCTCGACCGCCCGCTGCCAGTCCTGCTGCTACTGTTGCTGATGACCGGATTCGCGGTGCAGACGGTGACGGCGCGGGTGCGGCGGCGCATGCCCCGTTTCTACCGGATTGTCGGCGGCGCGATCCTGGTCGGCTGCGGCGGGACCACGATGGTCTTCTGCACCCTGATCATCGGGCTGACCCCCTGGTACGATCCCCGCTACCTGATCCCGCTCGCCGGGATGGTCATCGGCAACTCAATGACCGGCGCCAGCCTCGCCGCCGAGCGCCTCGCCGGCGAGATGGCCGAGCGCCGCCAGGAGATCGAAACCGCCCTCTGTCTCGGGGCGCCGGCGCGACTGGCGGCGCGGGAAGGGGTGCGCAATGCCTTTCGCGCCGCCCTGATTCCTTCCATCAACGCCATGGCGGCGATGGGAATCGTCTTCCTGCCGGGGATGATGACCGGCCAGATCCTCTCCGGAACCGAGCCGATCGTCGCCGTGCGCTACCAGATCGCCATCATGTGCGTCATCACCGGCAGCGTCGCTGTGACCACCTTTCTGATCCTCCTCTTCGGTGCCCGCAGCTACTTCGTCAACGAGCACCAGTTGCGGGAAGGGGAGCCGACGGAGGGTTGAAAGGTCTGGCAACAAAAATCCCGCCGGCGCAACGCGCCGGCGGGATTTTTTGTCAGGAGGCCTTTTCTACTGGGAAGAGGTGGACATCCCGTTGCGGGAAGGGGATGGAGATCCCCTCGGCGTCGAAGCGCAGCTTGATTCTCTCCAGGGTGTCGAAATGGAGGTCCCAGTAATCGTCAACCGCGACCCAGGGGCGCACCGCGAAGTTGACGCTCGATGCGCCCAGTTCCAGGACCGCCACCGTCGGCGCCGGGTCGGCCAGGACCCGCGGGTCCTCCTTGAGGAGTGCCTGGAGCACCTCCTTGACCCTGCGCAGGTCATCCCGGTAGCCGACCCCGATCACCAGGTCAAGGCGCCGGGTCCCCTTTTTGGAGTAGTTGACGATATTGTCCCCCATCAGCTTGCCGTTGGGGATAAAGACCGTCTTGTTGTCGCCGGTTTTCAGCTGGGTGGTGAAGATGTGAAGTTCTTCGACGGCGCCGATCACCCCGGCGCCTTCGATGACGTCACCGACGCGGAAGGGGTGGAAGAGGAGAATCATCACCCCGGCGGCAAAGTTGGAAAGGGAGTTCTGCAGGGCGAGGCCGATGGCGAGACCGGCGGCGCCGATCACCGCGATCAGGGAGGTGGTCTGGACACCGAGCTGGCCGAGGGCGGCAATGATCGCGAAGGTGACCAGCGCTGCATTCAGCAGGTTGCTGCCGAAAATCACCAGGGTCGGGTCGACGCTGCGCCGGTTCATCAGGCCGCGGGTCAGGCGGGCAAAAAATCGCGCCGCCCAGATCCCGAGCACGAGGATGACCAGCGCAGCGAGAATTCTCGGGCCGTAGGTGAGGGTCAGGGTCGATGCCTGTTCCATCGGGTTCTCCTTCAGGTATGAGCAGCGTGCCGTGCTAAAAATCGAGGCCGAGACGTTTGATCTTTTCCACCAGGGTGGTGCGGTTGATGCCGAGCAGGACGGCGGCGCGGGCCTTGACCCCCTTGGCCAGGGCCATCGCCTCGGCGATCATGGCGCCTTCGATGCGGGCGATAACCGCCGGCATGTCGACGCCAGTTTCGCTCACCTTCGGAAAGGGGGGGCTGTTCTCGTCGGCCAGGCCACCGGCGATATTGGGTGGCAAATCCTGGCACTCGATGTTTT
Source organism: Desulfuromonas carbonis (assembly GCF_054658035.1). Classification (NCBI taxonomy): domain Bacteria; kingdom Pseudomonadati; phylum Thermodesulfobacteriota; class Desulfuromonadia; order Desulfuromonadales; family Desulfuromonadaceae; genus Desulfuromonas; species Desulfuromonas carbonis. Next base: position 40,985 of record NZ_BAAHXR010000002.1, read on the forward strand.
CACCGTCGGTCAGCGTCACCGAGCGTTCGATGACATTCTCCATCTCCCGAACATTTCCCGGCCAGGGATAGTTCTCCAGGGCCTTCATCGCCTCGGGAGCCAGGGTCATCAGTGGCCGCTTCAGCTCGCTGCAGCTCTTCTGGAGAAAATGCCGGGCGAGCAGGGGAATGTCCTCGCGGCGTTCCCGCAGTGGCGGCAGGACGATGGGGATGACATTGAGCCGGTAGTAGAGATCCTCGCGGAACTGGCCCCGTTTGATTTCTTCTTCGATATCAGCGTTGGTGGCCGAAATCACCCGGACGTTGAGCTTGATCTTGCGGCTGGCGCCGACCCGTTCCAGTTCCTGCTCCTGGAGGACCCGCAGCAGCTTCATCTGCAGGTGCATCGGCATGGTGCCGATTTCATCAAGGAAGATGGTGCCGTTGTTGGCGACCTCGAACTTGCCCGGCTTGTCGGCCACCGCCCCGGTGAAGGCGCCGCGGACATGGCCGAAGAGCTCGCTCTCCAGCAGCTCGGCAGGGATGGCGCCGCAGTTGATGGCCACGAACGGCTTCTCCTTGCGGCTGCCGTTAAAATGGATCGCCTTGGCGACCAGCTCCTTGCCGGTCCCCGATTCGCCGAGAATGAGGATCGAGGAGTCGGTGTTGAGCACCCGCTCCATGCGGCCGAAGACCTGCTGCATGGCGAGGCTGTGGCCGAGGATCTGGTCGAACTTGTACTTGCCGCGCAATTGCTGGCGCAGGTAGAGATTTTCGGCGACCAGCCGGCTCTTTTCCACCGCCTTGGCGACCTGGATTTTCAGCTTTTCGAAATTGAACGGCTTGGTGATGTAGTCGAAGGCCCCTTCCTTCATCGCCTCGACGGCAGTTTCGGCGCTTGCATTGCCGGTGATCAGGATGACATTGGTCGAGGGCGAACTCTCTTTCACCGATTTGAGGATGCCGATGCCGCTCACCCCCGGCAGGAAGAGATCGGTAATCACCACGTCGAAGGAATTTTTCTCCAGGATCTGTAACGCCTCTTCACCGCTGGCCGCGGTCTCCAGGCGATAGCCGGCATTTCCCAAGAGGAGCGACAGGGCTTCCCGGTTGTGAGCTTCGTCGTCAATCAGCAGGATCTGCGACAGGTTTTTCACACCATCCTCCGGCCCGGTGGGCGTCATTGATTTGACGAAAAGCAGGCTAACATGGCTTTGGCGCTGGTGCAAGTGGCACCCCGCCGGCTCCGCTCCCCGGCGGAATTGACAGCAACCCGGGGATTGCTAAACTTCGCTTATGAAGGTCACGATAAGTTCAATAATTTCGATTCTATTTCTTGCCGTTACGGCGTTCCCGGCCCTCGCGGAGCCGGCGCCGGGAGCAGGGTCGGCGTGGATTGCCAAGATCCGTATCGACGGGGTTATCAACCCGGTGACCGCCAGTTTCACGGCAGCGAGTCTCGCTGCCGCCAACCGTGATGGCGCTGCCGCCTTCCTGCTGCAGCTCAATACCCCGGGCGGCCTTGACAGCGCCATGCGGCAGATCATCCAGGCCGAGTTCGCCTCGGATATTCCGGTGATCGTCTACGTCGCGCCGAGCGGCGCCCGTGCCGCATCGGCCGGGGCACTGATCACGCTGGCGGCCGATTTCGCCGCCATGGCGCCGGGAACCAATATCGGGGCCGCCCACCCGGTCTCCATTATTCCGGGCGGGGGGGGCGACGATGAGGTTATGAAGACCAAGGTGGTCAACGATGCCGTCGCCTATGCCCGGAGTATCGCCAGTCGTCACGGCCGCAACCTGGAGTGGGCGGAGAAGGTGGTACGGGAGAGTCTGTCCGCGGCAGCCGAGGAGGCCCTCGAACTCGGCGTGATCGACCTGATCGCCCCCGATGAATATTCCCTGCTGCTGCGCCTCGACGGCCGCAGTTACCAGCGCGGCGATCAGAGCCTGGTCCTGCACAGCAAGGGAGCCCGGGTCGAAACCTTTGCCATGGACTGGCGCCAGGAGATCCTGGACACCCTGAGCAACCCGACCGTCGCCTACCTGCTGCTGATGCTCGGCATCCTCGGCATCTTCTTCGAAATCAGCCAGCCCGGGGTGATACTTCCCGGGGCGATCGGGGCCATCGCCATCCTCCTCGCCCTCTTTTCATTCCAGGCGCTGCCGATCAATTTTGCCGGCGTGCTGTTGATCGTCCTGGCTGTGGTTCTCTTCCTGCTCGAAATCAAGGTCACCTCCTTTGGCATGCTCACCATCGGCGGGGTGGTCGCTCTTTCTCTCGGCTCCCTGATGCTGATCGACAGTTCTGCACCCTATCTGCAAATTTCCCGGGCGGTGATCGCGGCCACGGTACTGGTCTGCAGCGGCTTTTTCGCCCTCGTGGTCTGGTTCGTGGTGCGCACCCATCGCCAACATTTCGTTTCCGGCCGGGAAGGCCTGGTCGGGGAGCGGGGGGTAGCCGTCGATTCCTTCAGTGGCAGCGGCCGGGTCTTCGTGCACGGGGAATATTGGGATGCTCATTGCGTCGAGCCCTTGAACGCCGGGGACGCGATCGAGGTGGTGCGTCTCGAACCCGGCATGCGGCTTGAAGTCCGGCCGGCGGCGATGGCCGGCGCGCCCGGAACAGAACCGAACACCTAACCTGAATTTTATGGAGGCTGAAATGTTCCCAGTCGGTCTGGTCGGTCCCCTGGTGCTGATCGCGTTGGTAGCGATCATCCTGTTCAATGCCGTCAAGGTCCTGTTCGAGTACGAGCGCGGGGTGGTTTTCCGCCTCGGCCGCTATTCCGGGGTCAAGGGACCGGGCCTGCGCCTGATCATCCCGATCATCGACCGCCTGGTCAAGGTCAGCCTGCGCACCGTGGCGATGGACGTTCCGCCCCAGGATGTCATCACCAAGGACAATGTTTCGGTCAAGGTCAACGCGGTCCTCTATTTCCGGGTCATGGCTCCCGAAAAGGCCCTGATCGAGGTGGAGAACTATCTCTACGCGACGAGCCAGCTGGCCCAAACCTCCCTGCGCAGCGTCCTCGGCCAGTCGGAACTCGACGAACTTCTCGCACATCGCGACCAGATCAACCAACAGTTGCAGCAGATTCTCGATCGCCAGACCGACCCCTGGGGGGTCAAAATCTCCAATATCGAGATCAAGCACGTCGATCTGCCGGTCGAGATGCAACGGGCGATGGCGCGCCAGGCCGAGGCCGAGCGGGAACGCCGGTCCAAGGTGATCCATGCCGAAGGGGAGTTCCAGGCTTCCCAGAAGCTGGCTGACGCCGCCCGGGTCATCTCCACCGAGACCGGCGCGCTGCAGCTCCGTTTCCTGCAGACCCTGACGGAAATCTCTGCCGAAAAGAATTCAACCATCATCTTCCCGATCCCCATCGACCTGATCAAGCCGTTTCTCGGCAAGGAGAAAACCTGAAGCCGAGGGAGGTGGAGAGCCGCAACCACCAGGGTTTTGCTGCCCACCGCGAGCGGTTGCGGCGATGAATGGTAACTCAATTCCAGATATCGAATTAAATGAGAATCAGAGTATTGTTTCCTTAGCAATTTCGCCATCTTACAAATTAAAACAATATTTTATCTTGACAGCCATGGGCAGCTTTGTTTAAATTTGCCCACCGAGGAAGTCTTGTAACTATTCATAATCACTAAAAAATTTAACTCCCACTAAAACTTTATCACTTATTTATCCGTTTTATTTTTTATAAAAACAACATTCGGGGAACGACTCTGGAGGAGGTTTGATGGAGGTCAGGAAATTCAAGAAAATCATGGCGGCCAACCGGGGCGAAATTGCAATCCGCATCTTTCGCGCCTGCACCGAGCTTGGGATCAGCACCGTGGCGATCTACTCGGAGCAGGACCGGTTGTCACTGCACCGCTACAAGGCCGACGAGGCCTACCTGATCGGCAAGGGGAAAGGGCCGATCGACGCCTATCTCTCCATCGACGAAATCATCGACCTCGCCCGCAAGAAGGATGTCGATGCCATTCACCCCGGCTATGGTTTTCTCTCCGAGAACGCCGACTTTGCTGCTGCCTGTGACCGGGCCGGAATTGCTTTCATCGGCCCGACGGCGGAGATCATGCGCAGTCTCGGCGACAAGGTCGCCGGCCGCGAGGTGGCGGTGGCTGCCGAGGTGCCGGTAGTACCGGGAACAACGCGGCCGATTGCCACCGAGGAGGAAGCCCTGATCTTCGCCAAGGAGGCTGGCTATCCGATCATCGTCAAGGCTTCTGCCGGTGGCGGCGGCCGCGGCATGCGGGTGGCGCGCAATCAGAAGGAGCTCCTCGAGGGGCTGAAAAGCGCCGCCTCCGAAGCCCAGGCTGCCTTTGGCAACGCCGCGATCTTCCTTGAGAAATACATCGAGAAGCCGAAGCACGTCGAGGTCCAGATTCTCGGCGACCACCACGGCAACCTGGTCCATTTCTATGAGCGTGACTGCTCGATTCAGCGCCGCCACCAGAAGGTGATCGAAATCGCGCCGTCCCTCTACCTGACCGCGAAACAGCGCCAGGAGCTGTGCGGCTATGCCCTGAAGATTGCCGGGGCGGTGAACTACCGCAACGCCGGCACCGTCGAATTTCTGATGGACAAGGAAGGGCACTTCTACTTTATCGAGGTCAACCCCCGCATCCAGGTCGAGCATACCGTCACCGAGCTTGTGACGATGCGCAACCTGGTGCAGGCGCAGATCCGGATCGCCGAAGGGCACAAGCTCAGCGACCCGGAGATCGCCATCAAGTCGCAGAAGGATATCGAGCTGCGCGGCTTTGCTATCCAGTGCCGGGTCACCACCGAGGACCCGACCAACAACTTCGCCCCCGACTTCGGCACCATCAAGGCCTACCGTACCGCCGCCGGCTTCGGTGTGCGGCTCGATGCCGCCGCCGGCTACGCCGGGGCGACCATCACCCCCCACTACGATTCCCTGCTGACCAAGATCTCCACCTGGGGGCTGACCTTCAAGGACGCGGCCCGGACCATGGATCGGGCGCTGCAGGAGTTCCGCATCCGCGGCGTCAAGACCAACATCGGCTTTCTCGAAAAGATGGTGACCCACCCGGTCTTTCTCAGCGGCGAGTGTGATACCTCCTTCCTCGACACCCACCCGGAGGTCTTCCAGCTGCCAGTGAAGAAGGACCGCGCCAACAAGATTCTCTCCTTTCTCGGCCACACCACCGTCAACGGCTATCCCGGGATCAAGAAGGAACGGGCGCTCCGTTTCAAGGACCTGCGCGAGCCGACGGTGCCGGAGATCCCCTACGGCCAGCAGCATCCCCGCGGGACCCGCGACATTCTGCGCGAGAAGGGGCCGGAAGGGCTGGCCCAGTGGGCGCGCAAGCAGAAGCACCTGCTGATCACCGACACCACCATGCGCGACGCCCACCAGTCGCTGATGGCGACCCGCTTTCGCACCTACGACCTCGACCGCATCGCCGAAGCGACCGCCCATCTCGGCGGCGGCCTCTTCTCCCTGGAGATGTGGGGGGGGGCGACCTTCGACGTCTCGATGCGTTTTCTACGCGAGGACCCCTGGGAGCGCCTTGACCGGCTGCGGGCGAAGATCCCCAACATCCTCTTCCAGATGCTGCTGCGCGGCAGCAACGCGGTGGGCTATACCAACTACCCGGACAACGTCGTGCAGGAGTTCGTCAAGAAAGCGGCCGAGGGCGGTATCGACGTCTTTCGCGTCTTCGACTCGCTGAACTGGACCAAGGGAATGGCGGTGGCGATGGACGCGGTGCGTAAAAACGGCGCCATCTGCGAGGCGGCGATGTGCTATACCGGCGACATCAGCGACCCCAGGCGCGACAAGTACCCGCTCGCCTACTACGTCAACCTGGCGAAGGAACTGGAGCAGATGGGAGCGCATATTCTCGCCATCAAGGATATGGCCGGCCTGCTCAAGCCCTTTGCCGCCGAAAAGCTGGTCAAGACCCTCAAGAGCGAGATCGGCATTCCGATCCATCTCCATACCCATGACACCTCGAGCAATGGTGGGGCGATGCTGATGATGGCGGCCCAGGCCGGCTGCGACATCGTCGACACGGCGCTCTCCTCGGTTTCCGGGCTGACCGCCCAGCCGAACATGAACGCCCTGCTTGCTACCCTCGAAGGGACGATCTGGGACCCGCAGCTCGACCAGGAGGGGCTGCAGCAGCTCGCCAACTACTGGGAGACGGTGCGCACCTACTATGCGCCCTTCGAGTCGGAGCTGCGCAGCGGCACCGCCCAGGTCTACTACCACGAAATTCCCGGTGGCCAGTATTCCAACTACAAGCCGCAGGTGGAGGGGCTCGGCCTCGGTCACCGCTGGGAGGAGTGCAAGGAGATGTACCGCAAGGTCAACGACATGTTCGGCGACCTGGTGAAAGTCACTCCTTCCTCCAAAATCGTCGGTGACATGGCGATGTTCATGGTGCAGAACAACCTCGAACCGGCCGATGTCTTCAGCCGCGGCCACGAGCTGACCTTCCCCCAGGGGGTGGTCGACTTCTTCAAGGGGATGATCGGCCAGCCCTACGGCGGCTTTCCGCAGGAGCTGCAGAAGATTATCCTGAAAGGGGAGCAGCCACTCACCTGCCGTCCCGGCGAACTGTTGGAGCCGGTTGACTTTGCCGCCAAGAAGATTCAGCTGGAGAAGAAGGTCGGTCACGCGGTCAAGGAGCGGGATGTCCTTTCCGCGGTCCTCTATCCGGGCGTCTACGAGGAGTTCGACCGCCACCGCCAGGAGTACAGCGACACCTCCTTCATGCCGACGCCGGTCTTCTTCTACGGCCTCGAGGTCGGCGACGAGGTGACCATCGACATCGAGGCGGGCAAGACCCTGATCGTCACCCTCAACGCCATCGGCCGGGTTCAGGCCGACGGGACCCGGAATATCTACTTCGAACTCAACGGCGAGCCGCGCCAGGTCAGCGTCAAGGACCTCTCGGTGGAGTCCGACGAGGTGAGTCACGTCAAGGCCGACCCCGACGAGCCGAAGCAGGTCGGCGCCCCGATGCCGGGCAAGATCTTCAAGCTGCTGGTCAATGTCGGCGACGAGGTCAAGGAGGGGGATACCCTCCTCTCCACCGAGGCGATGAAGATGGAGACCAACATCAAGGCGAAGAAGGACGGCAAGGTCAAGGAGGTTCTCTTCAAGGAGGGAGCCCAGGTGCAGCAGGGGGACCTGCTGGTGGTGCTCGAATAACAACCCTTACCGGGACGAAACCGGGGCCGGCAGCGATGCCGGCCCTTTTTTTGTAGAGGACGGGCGAATGAAAACGGAGGTTGCCGCCGTCCGCGGTTCGTTGCTAGAATGCCAGCCAGTTTGTTTTGTTGTGGCTGCGTGACGCTTGAACCAACCTTCAGGAGGTAACCCATGACCCGATCAAAGGCGATTCTGGTCGCGGCGGCACTGCTGCTGCTTCCCCTCTTTACCACCCCGGCGGCGGCCTTCGACCAGCCCTCCGTCAACCTCGGCTTCACCAGCTTCCTCGACGGTGGTCCGCCTGCCGGCCCGGGCTTCTACTTCACCGAGTACATCCAGTACTACACCGCCGATAAACTCGCCGACCTGCCGATTCCTGATCCCAGCGTCGATGTCTGGGTCAGCCTCAACCAGTGCATCTACCAGTCGAACCAGGCCTTGATCGGGGGCGGTAAGTGGGGCGTAGACCTGATCGTGCCGATCGTCAGTATCGACAGTGATCCACTGCCAGACAACGGCACCGGTCTTGGCGATATTCTGGTCGGCCCCTACCTGCAGTGGGATCCGGTCATGGGCAAGAGCGGCCCGCTCTTTATGCAGCGTGTCGAGCTGCAGATGATCTTCCCCACCGGCAAGTATGACAGTGACAAGGCCCTCAATCCGGGGAGCAACTTCTTCTCCTTCAACCCCTACTGGGCGGCGACTCTCTTCGTCACCCCCAAGCTGACCACCTCCTGGCGCCTGCACTACCTCTGGAACGCCAAGAACGACGAACCCTTCGGCGGCGCCAGCGACGCCCAGGCCGGCCAGGCGGTGCACGGCAACTTCGCCGCCGCCTACGAGGTGGTGCCGAAGATGCTGCGCCTCGGCGTCAACGGCTACTTCTTCAAGCAACTGACTGATTCGCAGGTAAACGGCAGCGATGTCGCCGGCAAGGAACGGGTGCTGGCGATCGGCCCCGGCGCCCTGCTCAGCTTCTCCCAGGATACCCATCTCTTCCTCAACGCTTATTTCGAGACCAATGCCGCCTACCGCTCCGAAGGGGAGCGCTACCTGGTGCGGCTCGTTCACCACTTCTGATTCAATCCTTTTGCTAGTCACAAAAACGCCTCCGTCGGGTAATCTGACGGAGGCGTTTTGTATTGCTGGCTGAGAGAAGTGTCGGTCACTGTTGAGGGATTTTTATTCATGAAGCGGGGAGACCAGCTTGGATCGATTTGATGCTGTTGGTATTCATAAATAACCAAAATCATAGGCTGTTAAGATTGAAATCAGAATGGATTTTTGTCCTCAGAGGGGGTCGGGGGGCGGAAAATGGGAGCGAGCCGTTTGAATTGAAAACAATCAGGCCATGCAGGGGAGGAGCCGCCAGATGCCGATCGCCACTTCCGATTCCCCTGGGCGCCCCCAGCAAAGGAGAAATTTTTTGGTAGGATTTAGCGGCATAACCACAGGGGACGGAAGGAGCGATCTGCAGACGGGGTTGGAGGGGGAGGATGGGACTTGAGGGCAAGATGATCCTGCTGATTGAAAATGACCCGGAGCACATCCGCCAGATCCGGGAAGCCTTTGCCGCGGCGGCGGCTGAAGCGGCATTGGAGGTCGTGGCAACCCCCGCCCAGGCGCGGGCGAAAATAGGCCAGGAGCGCCCTGATCTGGTTATCATCGACCTGCTGCCGCAGGCTGCGGCGGATGGCATCGAGCTGCTCCAGTCGGCAACGGGTACTGTCGAATTTCCGGTGATTATTCTCGCCCGAACTGGGGACGAAAAAAGTGCGGTGGCCGCCATCAAGGCCGGCGCCCTGGACTTTCTGGTCCGCAACGAGGTCAATATCCGGGCCCTTCCGCAGATCGTTGAAGGGAGGTTGCGGGAATGGAAGCAACTCCAGCTGACCAGGGAGGCCGAAGCGGAGCTGCGCCAGAGCAAGGCCCGCTACAAGCGCCTCTATCAACAATTTCAGGCCCTCCTCGATGGCATCCCGGATATCCTGATCCTGTTCGACGCAAATCTCAAAATCGGCTGGATCAACCGAGCCGGCATGGAGCGTTTCGGAATCGGCGCATTGGAAGACGGGACGTCCCCCTGCTGTTTTGAAGACTTTCATGGTAACCGCGAGCCCTGTAGCGACTGCCCGGTGCAGGCCAGCTTCACCAGCGGCAAGGCCGAAGAGAGCCTGGTCACCACCCCAGGCGGCCGCATCTGGGGGATCAAGGCGTTTCCCCTCAAGGGTCCGGATGGGGAGATTCAGAACGTCATCGAGTTGGCCAGTGAAGTGACTGAAAAGATCAAGCTGCGGGCCGAAGGCGTGCGCGCCTCGCAATTGGCAACCCTCGGCGAACTGGCCGCCGGCGTTGCTCATGAAATCAACAACCCGGTCAACAGCATCATCAACTTCGGTCAGCTGCTTCTCGACCGTCACCATGACGTCGACCGGGATTACGAGGTCGCCCGGGAAATCATCGACGACGGAATGCGCATCGCCAGAATGGTGAGGAGCCTGCTCTCCTTTGCCCAGAACCGGGGCGAGGCCCGCCGGGCTCTGCGCCTTGATGAAATCATTGCATTTTGTCTCGACCTCTCCAATTCGCAGTTGCGCAAGGAAGGGATTTCTGTCGAACTCGACCTGCCCACCGACCTGCCGGCCGTGGTAGTGGAAAACCAGCCGATCCAGCAGGTGGTGCTCAACCTGATCAGCAACGCCCGTTATGCCCTCAACGAAAAATATCCCCCCAACCACCCGGGCAAGCGGCTCTCCTTCCGGGGCCGGAGACTGGCTGGGGAAGATGGGGCCAGGGTTCGGCTCGAGGTGACCGATTTCGGTACCGGCATTCCCGCCCAGGTCCTCGGGCGGGTGATGGACCACTACTTCACGACCAAGCCGCCCGATCGCGGCAACGGCCTAGGCCTGAGCATGAGCCGGGAGATGGTGGCGAAGCAGGGGGGCGAGCTGCGCATCGCCAGCATTGAGGGGGAATCGACCACCGTCACCCTCGATCTGCCGGCCGCGGAAGAGGAGATTGTATGAACAAGGGTCGTGTCCTGGTGGTGGATGACGAGAAGAATCTGCGGTTCACCTTCGCCGAGTTCCTTACCGGCGACGGCTTCCGGGTCGAGACCGCCGATTCATTCGAGGCGGCAATCGCCTGGCTCGGTGGCAATGTCCCCGACGTGGTGATCGCTGACATTCTCATCGGCGACCGCTCGGGCATTGATCTGCTGCGGCAGGTTAAGGCCGGCCACCCGCAGGTGCCGGTCATCATGGTGACCGGCTATCCCAATCTCGATTCCGCCTCCGAGGCGGTGCGGCTCGGCGCCTTCGATTATCTGGCCAAGCCGGTGACCAAGGCCAACCTGCTGCAGGCAACCCGCTCGGCGTTGTCCTTCCGCCAACTCCATACCCAGCTGATCCGCTACCAGGCCAATCTCGAGGCCCTGTTTCGCTCCCTGCCCGAAGCCATTCTCACCCTTGACACCGATGGATGCGTCACGGCGCTTAACCAGAGGGCCCGGCGTCTCTGCCAGCTTTCCGCTTCCGCCGTTGGCAAACCCCTTGCGGCGGTGTTTGGTGAGGCAAATCGGGATTTGGTGGCGCTGCTGCAGGAAGCACTACACAGCCGCCGGTCGCAGGAGATCGAACGCCACGAATGTCGCTTCGGGACCGGCGCCAGGCTGGTAGTTTCGGTCAGCGCCCAACCCCTGGTACACGAGTCGGGCCAGTTTCTCGGCGCGGTCCTGATCCTGAGCGACGAAACCCGCCTCGATCGGCTCGAACGGGATTTGCGGGAACGCCGCCAACTGCGCGGGATCATCGGCAAAAGCCCGAAATTGCAAGAAATCTACGCCCTGATCGAGGATCTGGCGAATGTCCCGTCGTCGGTCCTGGTGCTGGGCGAATCCGGCACCGGCAAGGAACTGGTCGCCGATGCCATCCACCAACTGGGTGAGCGCCGCAACCAGCCCCTGGTCAAGGTCAACTGCGCCGCCATGAGCGAAAATCTTCTCGAGAGCGAACTTTTTGGACACACCCGCGGTGCATTCACCGGCGCTGTCCGCGATCGCATCGGCCGCTTCCAGAAGGCCGATGGCGGCACCATCTTTCTCGATGAGATCGGCGACATTTCGCCGAATATGCAGTTGCGGTTGCTGCGGGTCTTGCAGGAGAAAGAGATCGAACGTCTGGGGGAATCCAGGCCGATTCCCGTCAATGTGCGGGTCATCGCCGCGACCAATCAGAACCTTCAGGAAAAAGTTCGCCGGGGCGAGTTCCGCGAAGATCTCTTCTATCGCCTGCACGTTGTCACTGTCGAGCTGCCGCCGCTGCGCGAGCGTCGTGAGGACATCCCCCTGCTGGTGGATCATTTTTGCGGACGCCTCAACGAAGAATTGCACAAGGAGATCAAGGGAGTCAGCCAGGAAGTCATCGACCGTTTCATGGGCTATGCCTGGCCGGGCAATATCCGCGAACTTCGACACATACTGGAACATGCATTTATTCGCTGCCATGAGCCGGTGGTTACGGTCGGCAATCTGCCGCCGGATTTTGCCACGTCCGATTTGGCCATGCCGGCGCCTGGACCCGGTTCCAGGGACGTCGAGCGTGAGCGGCTGCTGTCGGCCCTCAACAGTTCTGGCTGGAACAAATCCAAGGCCGCCAGGCGCCTTGGGCTCGACCGCAAGACCATCTACCGGCAGATGAAACGGCACGGGCTGGAAGAACCCTCTGCCGAGGGTTCCTGAGGCTATTCCGGAGTCACAGGATTTCTCTTCTTTTTGACGGTAATAGTAACGGCCTGCTCCACTTGGAGCAGGCCGTTACCGTACCGGGTGCGCTAGCGCGCTGAACGGTTTTTACCTCTGGAGAGGGAGGACTACATTTCGTGGCACCCGGCACAACCGTATTGCTCTTGAATTTTCATACCTTCCGCATCCAGGTGACTCGTTGGCATGATCTTGTTGTTGGCGATTACGATGCGGGGGCTATTGCGGAGGCCATCGCTGGTCTTGACTACGTATTCCCACCCCTTGATGAGATGAAGTCTGTCGCTTACCTTACCAGTTTCTGGAGCGTTAAATACGACCTTATCCAGTTTATAGTTATCACTTTTGTTATAAGTGATATACTTTTCAAGTTTATCATCCCAGATTGTATAGTAATCCGTGTTGTTGTTGAAGTAGAGCGTATTGGGAACCACATCCCCGTCACTGAAGAATCCACCATCCGTCCGATGGTTGAAAGGTCCTTCATTGATTGAATCTGGCATAGCCTTAAAAAAAAGCGATACAAGGGGAATAAGGAGCAGTATAGCAAAGCTGTTCAGTCTGATGGTCGTCATGTCCGCCTCCCTTTTTAGCGGTAAAAATTCTTTTTACCAGGCCTCCAGTAGTAACTGAGTCGTTAGCGCTTGCCTATTTACTAACTCAATACTGATGCCAACTTCGGGGACGATGAGGAGTCAGGCCTGGACCGGACTCCGGAATTGGTTTTCCCATTGGAGTAACTAGCCGAAAACATGAAAGAAACATTGGTGAAAAAATTTTCGTCTGCGAGGGGAAATATCCCATTTAAGGGCGCTTTGGCGAGACATTGCCGATGCCGAAAGCGGGGCATGCCCCACTTCCGCCCACCCCAAAAGTGGGGCGGGCAGCAGGTCATGAAGACTGGGATCTGGTTGTTTCGAGGCGGTTAAATTAGGGCTGAACTGAAGGGAGGATCCTGGAGGAGGGTGCGGTAGGAGCCTGCGGCAGTCTGAAGGCGGCTGTCGCCCGGAAAGGGAGCGCTACCTGGCGCGGCTCGTTCTCTACTTTTGCAAACGCGCTTCGTTACATCAAAAACGCCCCTTCCGGGAACCCGGAAGGGGCGTTTATTTCTTCAGCAGGGGAGAACAGCTAACCGACCTCGTTGTACTCCCGCTCGCGGAAGGGGACCCCGAGCTGGGCGGCCAGCGCCCGACAGGCGGCGATATCGATCCCGGGCAGGGTGACGGCGGTGGCGGTCACCTCGGGAATGTAGCGCGGGGCTGCGCGCAGAAAGTCGCAGAGCGCCTGGTAACCTGCCTCGCCGAAGCGGCTGCGGCACCAGTGCTGGTAGGTTGCGGCGTCGGGGGCGTTGAGGGAAATCGAGATGCTGTCAACGAGCCCCTGCAGTTCGGGGAGGATGTCGCGGCCGTGCACCAGGTTGGCCTGGCCGTCGCTGTTGATACGCACCTTCACCCCTTTTTCGTGCAGCCAGGCGGCGATCTCCTTCACCAGGTCAAGCCGGATCAGCGGCTCGCCGTAGCCGCAGAAGACGACCTCGTCGAAGCGGGTCGGGTCGCCGATCGCCTCTTTTACCTCGGTGACGGTCGGCTCATGGGTGAGGCGGAGCTGGTGCCCCTTGACGGTGAAATCCTTGAACTTGGCGCAGAAGGTACAGGCATTGGTGCAGCGGTTGGTGATGTTGAGGTAGAGCGAGTTGCGGATGGTGTAGGCGATGCGGGTGGTCTGGTCGACTTCGCCGACGCCGAACAGGGTGTAGGCATTGAGCGTCGTCACCCGCGCCACATCGTCGAGAGTCAACCCCTTGACCTCGGCGACCTTGGCGGTCGTCTCGGCCACCAGGGCCGGTTCGTTGCGCTTGCCGCGCCGCGATTGGGGAGCGAGGTAGGGGCAGTCGGTTTCGACCAGCAGGCGGTCGACGGAGACGGCTCGCACCACCTCCCGCAGCCCTTCATTGGCCGGATAGGTGACCGGTCCGGCGATGGAGATGTAAAAGCCGAGTTCAAGGCAGGCTCTGGCCATGGCGAGATCGCCGGAGAAGCAGTGCAGTACCCCGCCGGCTTCGCTGGCTCGTTCCTCGCGCAGAATCGCCAGGATCTCGTCGTGGGCATCGCGGTCATGCACGATGAGAGGTTTGCCGATCTCCCGGGCGAGGCGGATCTGGGCGCGGAAGGCTGCACGCTGGGCTTCGCGGGGGGCGCGGTCGCGGTAGAAGTCGAGGCCGGTTTCACCGATCGCCACGACCTTGGGGTGGGCGGCCAAGCGCCGCAATTCCTCGATCGCGGCGGTATCGGCGGTCAGGGCATCATGGGGGTGAATGCCGACCGCGGCATAGACGGCAGCATGCTCCTCGGCCAGGGCGATGCTCGCCCGCGAGGAGGGGAGATCGCAGCCGACGGTGATCATTTGGGTGACCCCGGCCGTCACGGCGCGGGCCACGACTTCCGCCACTTCGCCCGCAAAGCGGGGGCCATCGAGGTGGGCATGGCTGTCGACCAGGGGGTGGATGTTGCTCATGACGGGGCTCCAAAAAAGGAACGGGGCGCCGCAGCGCCCCGTCGCGGTTCTGCGGTCAGTATAAAGGATTACTCCGTTTCAATGCGCGGGAAGAGGGGAGCCGCCTTTTCGATGGTTGTCCCGGCGGCCAGGCCGCCCCAGCGATCGTGGCCGGCGATGCTGAGATCCAGCGGGTCCCCGCCGAGAATGCGTGCGATGCCGGCGGCGGTTTCGGGCATGAAGGGCGCGATCAGGAGCCCGACGATGCGGACCGCCTCGAGCAGGTTGTACATCACCGTACCGAGTCGTTCCCGATCCTCGCTCTTTTTCGCCAGGGACCAGGGGGCGGTGTCGTCGATATACTTGTTGGCAGCGCTGACCAGCTCCCAGATCGCCTGCAATGCCTTGTTGAAGGCCAATTCGTCCATGAACCCGTCGACGCTGGCCATCGTCCGCGGAAACCGCGCAATAAAGGCGGCATCGACCTCGTTGGCGGTTGCGGCGGGCGGGAGAATGCCGTCGAAGTACTTGCTCAGCATCGCCGTGGAGCGGCTAACCAGGTTGCCGAGGTCGTTGGCGAGGTCGGAGTTGATGCGATGGACCAGGGCGCTGTGGGAGAAGTCGCCATCGAGGCCGAAGGGGACCTCGCGCAGCAGAAAGTAGCGGATCGCATCGACGCCGTACTTGTCGACCAGCATGTTCGGCTCGACCACGTTGGCGAGGCTCTTGCTCATCTTCTGCCCCTCCACCGTCCACCAGCCATGGGCGAAGACCTTCTTCGGCAGTGGCAGGCCGGCGGCGAGGAGGAAGGTCGGCCAGTAAACGGTGTGAAAACGGAGGATGTCCTTGCCGATGACGTGGGCGTCGACCGGCCAGAACTTGGCGTAGTTCCCTTGCGGATCGTCTGGATAGCCGAGCGCCGTGATGTAGTTGCTCAAGGCGTCGAACCAGACGTAGATGACATGCTTGTCGTTCCCCGGTACCGGGATCCCCCAGGAGAAGGTGGTGCGGGAGATCGAGAGGTCGCGCAGACCCTCGCGAACGAAGTTGAGGATTTCGTTGCGGCGGCTGCGCGGCTGGATGAAGTCGGGGTTCGCCTCGATATGGTCGAGCAGGGCCTGCTGGTACTTGCTCATGCGGAAGAAGTACGACTCCTCCTTGAGCTTCTCCGTCGGCCGGCCGCAATCGGGGCAGTTGCCGTCCATCAGCTGCAACTCGGTCCAGAAGGTCTCGCAGGGGGTGCAATACCAGTCCTCGTAAGCGCCGAGGTAGATATCACCCCGGGCCTCGATCTTTTCGAAGAGGGCCCGCACCCCCTTTTTGTGGCGTTCCTGGGTGGTGCGGATGAAATCGGTGTGGCTGATATTCAGTTTTTCCCAGAGGGCCTGAAAACGTTTCATCACCCTATCGGCGAGTTCCAGCGGTGTTTCCCCCTTGGTCAGCGCCGCCTTTTCCACCTTCTGGCCATGCTCATCGGTGCCGGTGAGGAAAAAGACCTCATACCCGCGAGCGCGCTTGTAGCGGGCGAGGACATCGCAGGCCAGAGTGGTGTAGGCATGACCGATGTGCGGTACGTCGTTGACGTAGTAGATCGGAGTGGTGATGTAAAAGCGTTTTTCCATGGGCCTCTCCTGGTATTGACAGCTGCTTCATTTCAGACTGGGATTTGGAGCTTGTGGCAACTTCCGGCCGCCGTCATTCACTCTTCTTCGGCCGCCGCCGGTTGCGATTCCGGCGCCGCGGTTTCTTGGCCGTCGTCCCCTCAGCCGGCGGCGCCGGCTCCCCGGCGGTTGCCGGTGGCGGCGGGCTCGGTGGCAGGTTTTTGGGTGACGGTGCGGTTTCCGGCTGCTCGCCACTGCGGGGAGGGCGGGGGCGGTCGCCGCCGGGCCGGCGCGGCGGGCGTTCGCGGCGATTGCGGTCGCGACCGGGTTCAGTACGGTCCGGAAGCGGGGTGGGCTGCTGCCCCGGCGCCAGGGGGCGGAGACGTTCGCCGCTGGCAATCTCCTCGGCGGTGAGTTGCACCCGGCTGCCATCGCCCATGCGCACCGTGACCTTCTGGCGCAGGACGTTCACCTCGGTGACTTCCCCATCGTGGCCGTCGACGGTGACCTTGCGGCCACTCTTGGGCAGCCCCTTGCGTAGCGCACAGTAGGTTTCGAATTCGTAGGCGAGGCAGCAAAGGAGCCGTCCGCACTGACCGCTGATCTTGGTCGGATTGAGGGCGAGACCCTGCTCCTTGGCCATCTTCACCGAGACTGGCGCGAAGTCGGTTAAAAAGGTGCAACAGCAGAGCTCCCGGCCGCAGATACCGATGCCGCCGGTCAGCTTGGCTTCGTCGCGAACCCCGATCTGGCGCATTTCGATGCGGGTGTGAAAGTAGTGGGCCAGGTCCTTGACCAGTTCCCGGAAGTCGATGCGGCCGTCGGCGGTGAAGTAGAAGATGATCTTGGAGCCGTCGAAGAGGTATTCGGCGCGGACCAGTTTCATCTCCAGCCGCCGCTCCGCGATCCGTTGCTGGCAAAAGCGCAGGGCATCGCGTTCCCGCGTTGCATTGGCGCTGGCCATCGCCCGGTCTTCATCACTGGCCGGGCGCAGGATCGATTTCAGGTCGCCGGAAACCTCTCCCTCAGCCTTCTCCTCTGGGGGGAGGACGACGATGCCGAGGGCACGGCCGCGGTCGGTTTCGACCACCACCTGCTCGCCGGCGCGCAACTCCCATTGCTGGGCGTTGAAGTCGTATTGCTTGCCGGCATCGCGAAATTTGATTTTTACAACTCTGGGCATCTCTCTATCCATCCCCGGGCGGCGCGCCGGATTGTGGCCGGCGGCGCCCAGCAAGAAAAAGTGGGGTAGCAAAGGGTATCAGGCGGCCAGGCGCAGCAGCAATACCTCGAGGGCAAGCTGCCGGTTGACGTTACGTGCCAGCTGCCGCCGGCAGCCGGCCAGGGCGTCGAGTTTGCGCAGCAGCGACGCGCTGTCTTCCCGGGCTGCGACACGATGAAGTTTCTCCCGCAAATCGATGTTGACCAGCTCTTCCTCGCCGCTGCCATGCTGCAGCAAGAGCAGGTCGCGATAGAAGGCCTGGAAGATCTCCAGGATATCGGGGAGACGCTCCTTCTCCTCGCTCAGACTTCGCGCGAGGTCGAAGGTCGGTGCCACGCTCCCGGCGGAGAGGGCCGTCAGGGCTTTGAGCAGGTCGCGGCGGCGTTCCAGGTAGAGGTCCCGGTCGCGACCAAGAGCGCGTTCGAAGCTCCCTTCGGAGAGGGCAGCGAGGATATGTCCCTGCGCCTCATCGAGGCTCAGCTGCTCGCGCAGCACCCGTTCAATCTCCGTCCGCGGCAGACGCGTGAAGGGGAGGCGCTGGCAGCGGGAGCGGATCGTGATCAGCAGGTTCTCCGGCAGCGGCGTCAGCAGGATCAGCAGCGCCTGCGAGGACGGTTCCTCCAACGTTTTCAGCAAGGCATTGCCCGCGCTGGCGCCCAGTTTTTCAGCGCCGTCGATGAGGCAGACCTTGCGGGGCGCCTCCAGGGGGCGGTAGGCGAGTTCCTTCTGCAGTGCTCTGATCTGTTCGATCTTGATGCTGTTTCCCTCGGCCGCGATCGTCAGCAGGTCGGGGTGGTTGTTGTGGTCGACCTTGCGGCAGGAACTGCAGCTGCCGCAGCCGGTCCCTTCCCGGCAGAAGATTGCCCGCACCAGGGCGAGGGCCATCAGCCGCTTGCCGATCCCGGCAGGGCCTTCAAAGAGATAGGCGTGGGCGAGACGGTTGCCCGCCAGGGCGCGGCGCAGGATATTCTTCTGGTGGTCGTGACCATGAATCTGCGCGAAGGTCATGTCCGGCTCCGCAGGTCAAGGAGCGGGGCCAGGGCGGCCCGGACCCGGGCGGCGACCGTCTCTTCGTCGCCGTTGGCATCGATGACCCGGAACCGCGCCTCTTTGGCGGCAAGGTCGAGGTAACCCTGGCGTACCCTCTGGTGAAAGGCGAGGGATTCAGCCTCGAAGCGCCCCTCGTCGGGTCCGGAGCTCCCTGCATTCCGGCGCCGGGCTCGGTTCAACCCTGCTTCCGGTAAAAAGTCGAGGAGGAGGGTGACATCCGGGGTGACCGACCCGGCGGCAATCTGGTTGAGTTCCCTGATCAGTTCGAGATCGAGCCCTCGGCCGTAACCCTGGTAGGCGAGGGTGGCATCGAAGAAACGGTCACAGAGGACGATCTTCCCCGCATTCAGGGCCGGACCGATCACCTCGGCGACATGCTGGGCGCGGGCGGCGGCATAGAGGAGCAGCTCGGTAGCGGGGGCCATGGCATAATTGGCACTATCCAGGAGGACCTGGCGCAGGGTGTCAGCAATGGCGCAACCGCCCGGCTCCCGGGTCAGCAGGACGGCGTGCCCAACTGCCTGCAGCTCCGCAGCCAGGCGGCGCAGCTGGGTGGTCTTGCCACACCCCTCAATTCCCTCGAACGTAATGAAAAATCCCATCTGCCCCGATTCTCTGCGCTTAAATCAGGGCATTATAGGAACGACCTGTCCGGGAATCAAGGGAAATCCCCGGTTTGAGCGGCCAAGTCAGGGACTTCACGCACGATTTTTGTGTACTCGGCTGTGGATATCTGGTAATTCTTTGGCGCATTCGCTGCGATTTTCCGAGGAGGAACGTTGGACGACACCATCCAGGACCATCCGCTGCAGCGGAGGATTGGCTACCGGTTTGCCGACCCCGGCCTGCTGTGCGAGGCCCTGACCCACAAATCCTACAGTAATGAACAGGCCGATGGCCTCGCCCCGCACAGTGAACGGCTGGAGTTTCTCGGCGACGCTGTTCTCGATCTGGCGATCAGCTCCCTGGCCTTTGCCGCCTTTCCCGGTTTTAGCGAAGGGGAGTTGACCCGGGTGCGGGCCGAAGTTGTCAGCGAGGCCAGCCTGGCCCGGATCGCCCGCGGGCTCGATCTCGGTGCCTGGCTCCGCCTCGGCCGTGGCGAGGCGCGGAGCGGCGGGCGGGAGAAGGAAAGCCTGCTCGCCGATGCCTGTGAAGCTCTGCTCGGCGCGGTTTTTTGTGACGGTGGTTATCCGGCCGCCTGCGCGGTGGTCGAGGAGCTCTTTGGCCCGGCGCTGGCAGCCGCGGCGCACAGCAAGACCGGCGCTGATTTTAAAACCCGGCTTCAGGAACTGTTGCAAAGCCGCTTTGGTCGGCCACCCCGCTATGCCCTGGTCGAAACCAGCGGCCCCGACCACCAGCGCCATTACCGGGTGGAGGTTCACTGCGGCAGTGATCTCCTCGGCAGCGGCAGCGGGCGGAGCAAGAAAGCTGCCGAGCAGGAAGCGGCCCGGGAAGCTCTCGACCGCCTCGGTCCCTGACCGATGGAGATTTATCCGGTTTTTCTCGGCCAGGCCGGCTGCCGCCAGCACTGCATCTTTTGCAGCCGCTGGCAGGTCGCGGCCAATGCGCCCACTCCGGACCCGGCCACGGTGGCCGCCCAGCTTGAGGCGCAACTCCCCGTTTCGGGAAGTGGCGAGGTCGCCTTCTATGGCGGCAGTTTTACCGCTCTGGAATGGCCGCTGCAGGCGGCCTATCTGGCGGCCGTTGCTCCCGCCCTCGCCGCAGGTCGGGTTTCGGGAATTCGGCTCTCCACCCGTCCCGACGCCATTGACGATGCGCTCTGTCAACGACTGCTGGCCGCCGGAGTGCAGACGGTAGAGCTTGGCTGTCAATCCTTTGCCCCCCGCGTTCTCCGCGCCAGCGCCCGTGGCCACGATGCTGCGGCCAGTGGCCGGGCGGTCGCGGCGCTGCGCCGCGCCGGGCTGCGGGTCGGGCTGCAACTGATGCCGGGGCTGCCCGGAGCCGACCTGGCGGAAGCGCGCTTTTCCCTGGCCGCCGCCCTCGCCCTTGAGCCCGACTTTCTGCGCATCTACCCGACCTTGGTTCTCGCCGGCAGCCGGCTGGAGCGGGAGTGGCGGGCCGGTGCCTACCGGCCGCTGGAGCTTGATGCCGCCGTCGATCTCTGTGCCGACCTGCTCCATCCCTGCCGGCTGGCGGGAGTGCCGGTCATCCGGCTCGGGCTGCAGGGGGATGCCCAGCTCGACCGCGGCGCGGGGATTTGCGCCGGGCCTTACCATCCGGCCTTCGGGCAACTGGTGCGGGCCCGGCTCTGGCGGCGTGCCCTGGCGACATTGATCGAGCAGGACTGCCGGGAGCCGATTCATGTTCCGGCGCGCGAGTTCAGTGATGCCATCGGTCATCGCCGCGCCAATTTCGACTATTTCGCCGGTCGCCAGACCCCCCTGGTTTTGCGTACCGACCCTGGCCTTGCCGCGGCCACCCTGCGGCAGGGTCGGGAGGTCTTTTCCCTGCTGCATCTTGCAGCGCAGCACAACGAGGATTGAGTGACCACTGCAGAGAAAACGCCCTTTCATTCCGGATTTGTGGCTATTGTCGGCCGGCCCAATGTCGGCAAATCGACCCTCCTCAACCAGGTCCTCGGCCAGAAGATTGCCATCACCACCGCCAAGCCGCAGACCACCCGGAACCGGATCCTCGGCATCCATACCCTGCCGCAGGGGCAGATTCTCTTTCTGGATACCCCGGGAATCCACCGCGGCAAGAGCCGCCTCAATCGCCATATGGTCGATCAGGCATTTGCCGCCTGCAACGACGTTGACCTGGTGCTGCTGCTGGTCGAAGCCGACGACCCGGTTGGGGGTGGGGATGATTTCATTCTCGAGCACCTCGGTCGCGGCCGTGCGCCGGTAGTACTGGTCATTAACAAGGTCGACAAGGTTCGTCCGGAATCGCTCCTGCCACTGATCGACGCCTACCGGCAGCGTTTTTCCTTCCGCGCCATCGTGCCGGTCTCGGCGCTGAATGGGGAAGGGGTGGAGCGCCTCGAATCGGTCATCCTCGGCGAGTTGCCGGAAGGACCGTCTTACTATCCGGAGGATATGGTGACCGATCTCCCCGAGCGGTTCATTGTCGCCGAGATGATTCGCGAACAGATTCTCCACCGGCTACGGGATGAGGTGCCTTACGGCGTGGCGGTCGAGGTCGAGAGTTTCACCGAACAGCCGGACCGCAACCTGGTCGTGATCCAGGCCGTGATCTTTGTCGAGAAAGACTCCCACAAGGGGATCCTGCTCGGCAAGGGGGGAGCGATGATCCGTACCCTTGGCCAGGCAGCGCGCAAGGAGATCGAGCGCTTTCTCGGCACCCGCGTCTTCCTCGAACTCTTCGTCAAGGTGCAGAAAGACTGGACCGATTCGGAACGGGGACTGCGCCGCTTCGGATTTCATTCCTAGCCGGCATCAGGACCAGTCCAACCCGGGAGCACCCGATCGGGAGTCCCCTTAACCAGAAGTGACGGATATGCCTATTGTTGCCATCGTCGGCCGACCCAACGTCGGCAAGTCGACCCTCTTCAACCGCATTCTCGGTCAGCGCAAGGCGATCGTCGAGGATTTTCCGGGAGTGACGCGGGACCGGAACTATGCCGAGGTGACCCGCTTCGACAAGCCCTTTACGCTGATCGATACCGGCGGCTTCGAGCCGGTCAGCGAGGACCGCCTGCTGGTGCAGATGCGCGAGCAGTCCCAGCTTGCCGTCGAGGAGGCGGACCTGATCCTCTTCCTCGCCGATGGCCGGGAGGGGCTGACCCCTTCCGATCGCGAGGTCGCACAGATGCTGCGCCGGGTCGAAAAACCAATCCTCTACGTCATCAACAAGATCGACGGCGACCGCCAGGAAGAGGCGGTGGCCGAATTTTACGCCCTTGGCATCGACCAGCTCCTCTCCGTCTCCGCCGAGCATGGCCGGGGAATCGGTGATCTCGTCGATGCCATCCTCGACCTGCTGCCGCCGGCCCCGCCGGCCCCCTCCGAGCAGGACGAGACACGGCTCGCCATTATCGGTCGACCGAACGTCGGCAAGTCCTCCCTGGTCAATCGCCTCCTCGGCAAGGAGCGGGTGGTTGCCAACCCGACCGCCGGAACCACCCGCGACAGTGTCGATACCCCCTTCGTCTATAACCGTAACCGCTACGTGCTGATCGATACCGCGGGCATCCGCCGCAAGGGGAAGGTCAGCCAGACCCTGGAAAAGTACTCGGTCATCCAGGCATTGAAGGCGATGGACCGGGCCCACGTGGTCCTGGTCGTCATCGATGCCGTGGAAGGGGTGACGGACCAGGACCTCACCGTTGCCGGCTATGCTTTCGAGAAGGGGCGGGCGGTTATCATCGTGGTCAACAAATGGGACGCCGTTGCCGACAAGGACAACAAGTCCCATACCCGATTCACCGAGGAACTGCGGCGTCGATTCAAGTTTCTCGCCTTTGCGCCGGTCCTGTTCGTTTCCGCTCTGACCGGGCAGCGCGTCAACAAGCTGATGGCCGAGGTGGAGGCGGTCAGCGCCGAATTCAACCGCCGGGTGCCGACCGGTCAGCTCAACCAGGTGGTCGGGGATGCGGTCAAGAAGCACCCGCCGCCGATCTATCAGGGACAGCGGCTGAAGTTCTTCTATGCCACCCAGACTGCGGTGCGGCCGCCAACCTTCGTTTATTTTGTCAGCCGTGCCGAAGGGGTCCATTTTTCTTACGAGCGGTTCCTCGTCAACCACCTGCGGGAGGCTTTCGGCTTTTCCGGTTCACCGATCCGCCTGCAGTTCCGGGATCGGGAACGGAGATAAAACTCCAGGAAAGGCCTTTACTTGGAGTGGTTCCTGAGATATATTTTTTTCATTTAAATTTTAGCCTGTTACGTGGGCTTTCCGGATTCCCCTCCGGAGTGGAACCTATGCCATGAGTCTAGTCGGAAATCTCGAAGACCTCGGCCTCGGCGATATTCTGCAGATTGTCAGCCTGAGCCGGAAATCGGGAGTCCTGGTTTTGAACAGCCGGGGACGCGAGGGGAAGGTTGTTTTTCTCAACGGCCAGGTGATTCGGGCGACCTCCAGTCAGTTCGGGGAAAACCTCGGTGATCTGTTGCTGCGCAAGGGACTGATTACCGTCGAGGTTCTTAAAAAGGCGGTCTTCATCCAGCGCAACAGCGAGCGGCCGCCACGCCTTGGAGCGATCCTCTCCGACAAATTTTCCGTTCCCCAGGCGGAAATCGAAGCCGCGGTCAAGGAACAGATCGAGAAGATTGTTTACAGTTTCTTTGCCTGGGACCAGGGCTCCTTTGCCTTTGAACTCGGGGAACCCGGTGAGCTGGCCACCACCAGTTTCAGCCCCCTGCAGTTCATGCTCGACCAAGGGCTCAACCCCCAATGGCTCGCCATGGAGGGGAGCCGGATCCTCGACGAGATGCGGCATCGCGGTGAGTCTTTCGAAGAGGAGAAGCGCGAACCGGGGATCGATCTCGAGGCGTTGCTGGGGGAACCCTCGCCGGCATCACCCCCGACACGGGCAGCGGCGGTCAACGGCGAGGCGGAGCCCGGAGCGGCGCTGCCGGTCCAGCTGGCCCCCGCCAGCGGCGGGCCGTTGCTCTACCTGGTCGACGATGATGGCCAGACCGGCGAGTCCCTCTCCGTCTTTCTGCGCGATCGGGGTTTCAGCGCCACCGCATTCGATTCCGGTCGGGACTTTTTGACGGCAATTGCCCGCGCTGCTGCTGCCGGGGAAAAGCCCCTGCTCCTGATTGACATGATCATGCCGCGTCTCGACGGCAGTGGTATACTCGGTGGGCTCGAATTGCTCGATCAGGTCCGGCGGCGCTTCCCGGCCCTTACCGTGGTGATGATGTCCGACCATCCCAACTCGGAGGCGACAGAGCGTGCGCGCCGGCTCGGTGTTGAGGAGGTGCTGGTCAAGCCCAAACGCGGTGACCTCGGGAGCCCGCAGGGGCAGGGGCAGCTGGCGCAGATCGGCAAATCCCTGGCCGCTCATGCCGGCCTTCCCGCCCCCTCGCAGGGGGCGGGTGTGACGGTTGACCTCGGTGCCGAACTCTTCCAGGAGTTGGGGGTCGAAGCGTCTGCCGTCAAGGCCGACCAGGGTCAGAAGAGCCCGGGGTTGCACCTGCTGCGGGGAATGCTTCAGGAGCTGCAGAGCCCGGCGCTTGGCGGTGGCATCATTCTGCTGGTGCTGCGCTTCGCCAGCGAGATCATGAACCGTGCCGTGGTCTTCTTCGTCAAGGACGAGTTGGTGGTCGGGCTCGGCCAGTTTGGCATCGAAAGCCGGAACGGGAACGCCGATGCCCGGGTCCGGGAGATCGCCATCCCGCTCAGTGAAGAATCGGTTTTCAGTAAGGTGGTGGCAGAGATGGTCCCGCTTCGCACCCGTCTTGGCAGCGGGCACTGGGATAACCAGCTCCGCCAGCAATTGGGGGGCGGAAACCCGGCCGAGGTTTTCATCGGTCCGATCTTCAGTGAAGGAAAAGTCGTTGCTGTTCTCTATGGCGACAACTATCCTTCCCGGGATCCGATCGGGGACACGGAAGCATTGGAAATTTTCCTTTCCCAGGCCGGCCTGGCCATGGAAAAGGCACTTCTCGAGCGGCGCTTGCGCAGCCGGGATGGGCAATGAAGAGGAAGGGGTCGAAGGTGGCCAAAAAAATCCTGATTGCCGAAGATTCTCCAACCATGCGGTCGCTGATCGTTTCGACGATTGTTGCCCTTGGGGATTTTACCATCGTCGAAGCCGCCAACGGTTTCGAAGCGCTGCGGATTCTCCCCAGGGAAAAGGTCGACCTGGTTATTACCGATATCAATATGCCTGATATCAATGGTTTGGAGCTGGTGAGTTTTATTAAAAACAATCCCAACTATTCCACGACTCCGCTCATAATCATCAGTACCGAAGGGAGCGAACGGGACCGGGAGAAGGGGCTCGCCCTCGGTGCTGACGCCTACCTGGTCAAACCTTTCGAACCCCGGCAACTGCATGAGCTGATCCTGCGGTATCTGGGGGAGGCCAGCTAATGAGCGATAAGCCCTCTTCCCAGGCAATCCGTGAATTCCTCGCTGAGGCCGAGGAGATTCTTGAGAAGCTCAACGTCGACCTGGTGTCCCTCGGGGATAGCCTGGAGTCCGGGGAGAGTGACCCTGATCTGCTTAACAGTGTTTTCCGCGGTGCCCACTCCCTCAAAGGGCTGGCCGGGATGTTCGGCTTCACCGATATCTCCGATCTCGGCCATCACATGGAGAATCTTCTCGACAGCTTGCGCCTGGGAAAGGTTGCTCTTGATGCCCAACTGATCGAGGTCCTGTTCGGCGCAATCGATCTGCTGACCCAGCTGGTCAACGGTAAGGGGGAGTCGGAGGAATTTAGCCTCGACATTGCCCCCATGCTGGCCCAGATTGAGGCAACTCTCGGTCGGAAACCGGCAGCGGCGGTGCTGGCTGGTCCCGGTATCCCGCAGGAAATCCTCAATGTTCTGACCGAATACGAGGAACACCGGTTGCAGGAGAACCTGCGCAAGGGACGCAACCTGGTGCGGGTGAAGGCCACTTTCAGCCTGGCAACCTTCGATCAGGAACTGGCTGAAGTCACCGATATGCTCAAGAAGCAGGGGGAAGTGATCAGCACACTTCCCTGTGTCGGGGATATCTCCGACCGCATCGCTTTCCAGATCCTGCTGGGGTCGGAGAACCAACCTGCGGCGATCACTGCCGCGCTGGGCCGGGACGATCTCGCCGTGGAACTTTTGTGCGCGGGTACCGGTCAAGCGGCCCCGGCTGAAAGTGAGACGGTGCCCCGGGGTGATCAGGCCGGATCCGAAATGCCGCCAGCACCCCCTCGCAGCGTCGAGGACTCGGGGACCGAGACGGCCCGTGACGGCGGTGAGGGCTCCGCCTCCCTGCGCTCCATCAGCCGCACCGTGCGGGTTGATATCGACAAGCTTGACCAGTTGATGAATATTGTCGGCGAGCTGGTCCTCTCCAAGGGCGCGATTGCCGATCTGACCCAGCGCCTACGCGGGCTCGGCGACAACGAGGTGCTTGGCAACCTGCAGAAGGCGACGCGGATGCTGGAGCGGCGTCTCGATGAGCTGCAAAAAGGGGTCATGGAAGTGCGCATGGTCCCGATCGCCCAGTTGTTCGAAAAGATGACACGGATAGTGCGGAGGGTCGCTGGCGAACAGGGGAAAAAGGTCTCCCTCGACATCCGCGGTGCGGACACCGAACTCGACAAGCTGATCGTCGAAGATCTCTCCGACCCGCTGATGCATATCATCCGTAATGCCATCGATCACGGCATCGAGTCCCCGGAAGAACGCCTGGCCTGCGGCAAGCCGGAGAAGGCAACGATCAGCCTCTGGGCTTCGCAGAAGGGGAACCACGTTGTTCTCGAAGTGATCGACGACGGGCGCGGCATCGATCCGGAGAAAGTCCGCCGTAAAGCGGTCCAGAAGGGACTGGTCGCCGACAACACCGAGTTGAGTCGGGAAGATGTCTTTGACCTGATCCTGGCTCCCGGATTTTCCACCCGCGACGAGGTCAGCGAGCTCTCCGGACGGGGCGTCGGTCTTGACGTGGTGCGCAACAACATCGCGGCCCTTTCGGGAATGCTCGAACTCGACAGTGAGCCGGGTGAGGGGACCCGTTTTGCCATCACCCTGCCGATCACCCTGGCGATCATCAAGGCATTGATTGTCGAGACCTGCGGACGCACTTATGCCATCCCGATCAACTCGGTTCTGGAAACCCTGATGCTCGAACCATCGGCGATCCGTACCATCGAAAAACGGGAGATGATCGAACTGCGGCAGACGACCCTTCCGCTGCTGCGGCTCGACGATGCCTTCCGGCTGTCGGCGGCTACCCGCCCGGTCGGACGTTTTTTTGTCGTAGTGGTCGGTCTGGCGGAGAAACGGATGGGGATTGTCGCCGACCAATTGCTGGGCCAGCAGGATGTCGTCATCAAGAGTCTCGGGAATACGCTCTCCTTCGTGCGCGGCATTGCGGGGGCTGCTGATCTTGGCAACCAGAAGACGATCCTGGTGCTCGATGTCGGCGGGCTGATGGGGGAGGCGTTGCGCGGCGAGTTCTCCGCCCTCAGCAACTGATGCCGGCGGGGGATCCCCGGGGCGGGTGGTAATCTATGTACCAGGCATTCTACGGTTTGCAGGAACGACCGTTCAGCAAGACTCCCGATCCGCGCTACCTCTTTCTGAGCCGTAATCACCGGGAGGGGCTGGCGCGGCTTGCCTACGCGGTGGAAGAGCGGGAGCTGGTCCTCTTGACCGGGGAAATCGGCTGCGGCAAAACAACCCTGTCGCGGGCCCTGATGGATGAGCTTGACGACAGCTACCGGGTCCTGCTGATTGTCAATCCGCGCCTGACCCCGGTTGAGTTCCTGCGTACCCTGGCGCTGCGCCTCGGCCTGCCGGAACCGCCGCGCACCCGGATCGATCTGCTGGAATCGATCGGAACGGAGCTGGTGCGGCTTTACCAGGAAGGGCTTTGCCCGGTCCTGGTCCTTGATGAGGCCCAGCTGGTTCCCTACAAGGAGACCTTCGACGAGCTGCGGCTGCTGACCAACTTTCAGCTCGATGATTGCAATCTGCTGAGCGTGGTCATGATGGGACAGCCGGAGCTGCGCAAACGCCTTGCCCATCGTGCCTATGAACCGCTGCGGCAACGGGTCGGAATGCAGTTCAACCTCGGGCCCCTGACCCTCGAGGAGACGGCAGACTATCTCGAACACCGGATCCGGGTGGCCGGGGGGCCGCCAGGAATCTTCGCCGCCGGCGCGGTGGAGCAGATTTTTCATTACTCGGGAGGGATCCCGCGCAAGATCAACCACGCCGCAACCCTTGCCCTGCTTGAGGGTTTCGGGCGGGAGGCCCGCCGGATCGACCGGGAAGTGATGGCCGCGGTAATGATCGAACTCGATCTGTCCCCCTGAACGGGGAGAGAGGCGTTTATGGATTTGGCCGACATCCGTAAAAAAGCCCGGGGCAGCAAGCCCGGACCGGTTAAACCGCCACGCTCGCCAGCGCCGGCAGATACTGATGTGCAGCTGCCGGTTCCGGTTGGGGCCGGCGAGCTTCCGCCACCGGCCCCGCGTTCCGGTCGCGATCGTCTTGCCGAACTCTTCGAATTTCCTGCAGAATTCGACCTGGCGACGGAGGAGAGTTACCTTGAAGGGCTGGAAAAGCAGTCCACCGAGTCGGTGGAGGATCTTCGCCAATGGCTGACCTTTTCTCTTGGCGCCGAGGACTATGCCCTCGATATCCAGCAGATCAGCGAGATTATCAAGCCCCGGGAAGTGACTGAAATTCCGCGGGCTCCCGATTTTGTCCTCGGGGTTGTCTCGCTGCGCGGGATCATCGTGCCGATTTTTGATCTCGGCCGCAGGCTGCGCTTGGCTCCGGCCGAGCTCAGCCCGGTTTCACGGATCATCGTCTGTCACGGGGAGGGTCGCAGTGCCGGTCTCCTGGTCGATCGCATCAATCAGGTGATCCGGCTCCCCGAGCGTTCTCTCGAACCGCCTCCGTCCGTACTTGCCGGTCTCGACCGGGACCTGCTTACCGGGGTCGGGCGCTACCAGGAGCGGATGTATATTTTACTTCACCTGCCGAGCGTACTTAACGCCGAGCTGGTCTGATGCCAAGGAAAGGAGAAAGCCTGTGGGCAAGAAAAAGATTCTCATCGTCGAGGACGAGGAAAGCCTGCTAAAACTGGAAAGCATCCTGCTGACCTCGAAGGGATACGAGGTGAGGGGGGTTGCCAATGGCAGGGCGGCGCTGGAAGCCATTGCCGCAGAGGCTCCCGATCTGGTCCTCCTCGATATCATGCTGCCGGAGATTGACGGTTTTGAGGTTTGCCAGCGGATCAAGGAAAATCCGGCAACGGCAAAGATCCCGGTCGTCATGCTAACCGCCAAAAAGAGCCGGGAGGATATGGCTCGCGGTGAAAAGGTCGGCGCTGACTGGTACATCACCAAGCCATTCAAGTCTGCAATGGTTATCGAAACGATTCAGCGGTTTCTCAACCGATGAAACCGCGCAACGAGCTCGCAGCAACCTCCGGTGCGGACCAGGCGAGTCGCCAGGAGATCCAGCTGGCCTGCTTTCGTATCGGTGCGGAGTATTATGCCCTCGATATCCTGCGGATACGGGAGGTCATTCGGCCGCAGAAGCTGACCCTGGTACCCAAGGCCCCGGAATTCGTCGAGGGGGTGATCAACCTGCGTGGAGTGGTGATTCCGGTCGTCGATCTGCGCAAACGGTTCGGTAGCAAGGTCGACGGTGATGGCAAAAAAGTGCGTACCATTATCTGCGTGCTGGCCGGAAAAATCCTCGGGCTGGTCGTCGACGAAGTCGCCGAAGTGCGTAATTACTCCCGCCAGGAAATCCAGCCGGCGCCCCAGTTTTTGCGGGGGCGGGGTGCTGAATTCTTTCTCGGCGTCTGCCGCCGCGGGGATGACCTGGTCATGATCGTCGACCTGGAAAAGATCTTGAGCTCCGATGAGAAGATCGATCTGCAGCAGGTCGAGTTTCTCCCCGACCGAAAGGGTGCCGGAACCGCAGCGCCCTGACTACCGACCCCCGACCGCAGGCCGGCCGGAATCCTATCCATGAGGTCGTTAACCTATGATCGTCAGTTGTCCCGAGTGTGCTGCGCGGCTGCGCCTCGATCCCAAACGTCTGGCCGGCAAGCGCGTCACCTTGCGCTGTGCCCGCTGCCGGAAAATTTTTCAGGTGGCGGTCCCTAATCCGCGGAAAACGGGAGAACCGTTGCGGGTACTGATTGCGCACAGTGACGAGGGGCTTTGCCAGGCGGTGGTGGAGATCCTCTCGCGCGAAGGGCTCAATGGTGAGGTCTGCCATGATGGGCACCAGGCATTACAGACCTTGCAGCAGAGCGGGGCTCAGGTAGCGGTTATTGATGTGGCCCTCCCCGGGCTGCTTGCATTCGAACTGATCGAGCAGTTGCGCAGTGAACCTGGACTCAAGGATCTGCGCATAATTTTGCTCTCCTCGGTTTTCAACAAGACGGCGTACAAACGCACACCGACCTCCCTTTACGGGGCCGATGACTATATCGAAAAACACCATATTCCCGATGACCTGGTACCTAAAATCAATCGCCTGGTGGCCAATGCCCGTTCCGGCTCCACCAACGCTGGCGTCAGGGTGACGGTCGGGGACGACTATGCCGCTGAACAAGGGTTCCTCGAGGCGATGAATGACAAGATCCAGCAGGCCGAAGAGCAGGAAACCCAGGCCAGTGGCGAGGACGAGGCACGCCAGAAGGCACGGCGACTGGCGCGCATTATCGTCTCCGATATTGCACTTTACAACCAGGAGCGGGTCGACGAAGGACTGCGCAGCGGCCGATTTTACGAGCTCTTTGCCAGCGAAATTGCCGAGGGGAAACGACTCTTTCTGGAACGTCACCCCGCCGGGGGGGAGGCCTCGATGAAGGTCCTTGAAGATGCTTTTGAGGCTTTTATCCGGCGCCGGCGCAGCGAACTCGGCCTCTAATCGTTAATGCAGGGGAAGATCGTGGACAAACGACGGGAACTGGAAGATCGATTGGCAGCGCAGGAGGAAGAACTGCGCCTGCAGGGGCTCAAGGAACTGGGACGGCTCGGGATCGGGGAGTCGCTGCCGGCTCTCTACCGGGCGCTCGGCGATGAAAGCTGGCGCGTGCGCAAGGAGGCTGTCGATCTCTTTCTCGCCCTGCCGGCCGCCACTTCCCTCTGCGGTGAAATCTGTGAACACCTGCATTCGCAGGATAACGCCGGCCTGCGCAACGCCGCGGTAGAAATTCTCACCCGCATTGGCCGACCATCCCTCCCGGTCCTTCTTGAAGAACTTACCTGCCAGGACCACGACGTTCGTAAATTCGCTCTGGATATCCTGGGTGAAATCGGCGACCCGGACGCTGCCCCAGCGATGGTGCGTTCCCTGGCGGATGAGGATGACAACGTTCGCGCGGCAGCGGCGGAGAATCTCGGAAAGCTGCGGTCGGTCGAGGCGGTCCCGGCGCTGCTCGATGCGCTTGAACAGGCCGATCTGCTGCTGCGGTTCACGATCCTGGAAGCTCTCGGGCAGATCGGGGCGAAAGTTCCCGTCGACCGGCTGTTGCCCCTCGGGGCTGACCGCATGGTTCGCAAGGCCCTCTTTGATTGCCTGGGGCGGGTCGGGGGGCTGGAGGCGCTGCCGGTTCTGGTCGCAGGGCTCGATGATGAAATGCGCAATGTTCGCGAGGCGGCCACAGTTGCCCTGATCGGAATCGGGCGGCAGGGCGGAGCTGACTTTTGGCGGCAGTTCGCCGAGTTGGCCGGCCCGAGTCGTGCCGATGCCCTGGTCGAACTCCTCTCCAGCACCAGCGAGGCGGTGCGGCACGCCGCCCTGACCCTCCTCGGTGCCTGCGGCGAGACCCGGCATGCGCGTCATCTGCTGACCCTCTCCGAGGATGGAGCACTGGGCGAAGCTGCCATCCAGGCGTTGACGGCGATGGGGCGACATGCGCCCTGCTCCCTTACCGAGTTGTGGCCCGAAGCCGACAACCGCACCCGGACCTGCCTGGCCTATGTCATTGGTGCCGCACAATGTCGCCCGGGCTGCGGCCTCCTGATCGAGGGGCTGGGGAGTGACGATCTGGACCTGCGCCTGATGTCGGCCCGTGCTCTCGGCGAACTGGGCGAGACCGTGGCTTTTTCTCCCCTGGTTGCCGCTTTGCAGGAACCTTCCGAGGAACTGCGTCGCGAGGCAACCCAGGCCCTGTCACGAATGGCAGCGTCTGCCGCAACCGAAGTTGTCGGGATGCTGCGTCCTCTCGTCAGCGAAGCCGACCCCGGTTTGCGTGCCGCCGCCATCCGGATTCTCGGCGTCTGCGCCGCACCCGAGGTCGGGGGGATGCTCCATTTTGCGCTCAAGGATGAAGCGGCCGAGGTTCGGCGGGCTGCAGTACGGGCCATCGAGGCCCGCCCCGGCGCGGAGCAGGTCACTTCCCTGATGCTGGCCCTGACCGACGAAGATGCCGATGTCCGAAGACTCGCCGCCGAGGCCCTTGGCGCCAGTGGCGAACAGACGGCAGTCAGCGCTCTGGAGCTCGCCCTCAAGGACGAGGATATCTGGGTGCGGGCGGCTGCTGTCCGTTCCCTCGGCCGCATTGGCGGCGCGGAGGCCGGGCGGCTGGTTGAAGGGGCGCTGGGCGACCCGGTCGGGTTGATCGCCATTGCCGCCCTTGAAACCCTGGGACAGCTCGATCCGGGGAGGCTTGAATCCGCGGCCATGCTCGCCCTCAGGCATGCCGATGAAGAGGTGGTCAACTCCGCCATCCAGCTGCTTGCCGGCAGCGGCAACCGCGCCTGGCTCGAAACCAGTGGCAGCGATCTGCTCAACCACCGTCATTGGGAAGTGCGGCTCAATGCGGCTCGCGCCATGGCCGCGCTGCTTGGTGCCGGCGCCGTTGCTCCCCTTGAGGCCCGGTTGCTGATCGAGGGGGAGGACCTGGTTCGCCAGGAACTCCAGGATCTGCTCCTCGATTACCGCTCCGTTTCCTAGGTAGGACCGCAATGCTACTGTTCGCCCCGGATATCCCGATGAGTGCTGACGAATTCCGCCTGTTGCGGGACTTCGTCTATCAGCATTGCGGCCTGAACTTCACGGAAGACTCCAAGTATCTGCTGGAGAAACGACTCGGGAAGCGGTTGCAGCATCATCACCTGAAGAGCTTCAAGGATTACTATTACCTGCTGCGCTACAACCAGAACAAGGATCAGGAGCTTTCCGAGGTTGTCGATCTGCTGACGACCAACGAAACTTACTTCTTCCGGGAAGATTTCCAGCTGCGCAGCTTCACCGAGGAGATCCTTCCGGAGATCCGTCAGCGCAAGGAGCAGATTGGCGACCGTCGGCTGCGGATATGGAGCGCCGGATGCTCCACCGGTGAGGAACCCTATACCATCGCCATGCTTCTGCTCGAGCAGCCCGCCTTCGCCGACTGGCAGATTGAAATTGTCGGGACCGATATCAGCCAGCGGGTGTTGCAGATCGCCCGCAAAGGGGTTTACGGCAGCGCCTCCTTTCGAACGACCCCCCCGTCGCTTCAGCAACGTTACTTTACCGAGGTGGAGGAGGGGAAACTGCGGATCGCCGATCGGGCCAAGAACCTGGTGACGATCAGCCACCTGAATCTTTTCGATGCCCCCCGCGTCGGGCTCCTGGGGCGGATGGATGTCGTCTTCTGCCGTAACGTCATCATCTACTTTGATCTCGCGGCCAAGAAACGGGTCATCGACAGTTTTTTTCAGCGCCTGCGCCCCGAAGGGTTTCTTCTGCTCGGCCACAGTGAATCGCTGATGAACGTCACCAATGCCTTTGTCCTGCGCCATTTTGTGCACGACATGGTCTACCAGCGGCCGGCCCTGGCGTCTGCGTTCGAGGCCAAGCCATGAGCAGGCCGGTCCGTGTTCTGGTTATCGACTCAACTTTCGCACCGATCAAAACACTGCAACAGAGCGAAAACACGTGGATCTTTCAGAAAATACAGGCCGGAAGTAGCATCGGCCGTCGAATTATCGCCGGAATCTGCGCCATGAACTCCTCCAAGGCGGCGGCAACCGGTGCTGCGATTTCGTCGGCGAACTTCTTGAGCATCTGGCGGAATGAATTCAGCAGCAAAGTCACGGCCTCGGCGAAACTGGCTTGCCGCAGCTCGTCGCAGCCGGCATGAAACAGAGTCCCCAACGTTCTCGGATCCTTTGCCGAGCGCCTGGCGAGTTCCAGCATGATGTAGCGGGCGAAGACAATCGTTGTATGGGCTACCAGCGCATCGTAACTGCGGCTCTGAAATTCTTTGGCCAATTTCAGATAGCTCTTTGAGATCTTGAAAAAAACTTCGATGTCCCAGCGGCGCTTGTAGAGCTTGACGATCTCTTCATCGGCAAGATCGACATCGGTCGATAGCAGCGCCAGCCACTTCTTGGTGTTGCGGGCGCGGACAAAGACGATCTTAGCCATAATAGCCCGGTTGCGGGAATCCGTCCCCAGCTCTACCTGGACCGAGGCCAGAATCTTTGCTCGGCCACACCGCTTGCGGACACTCTTGTACAATTCTTTGAGGGTGAGATCGAAACCTTTATAGCCGTATCTGGTCTTCGCCTCCTTGAGCATGCAGATGACCTGCTGCTTCTGTTCGAGCAGGCCGATGATCGTCGCAGGAAAGGCGAACCAGCTGTCGAACAGCAGATAATCGGCCCGGATGCCGCTCTCTCGGGCCTGCTGCACCAGATCCTTGAGCACCTCCGGAGCCTTGCGCAGACTTTCGGCCCGACGCTTGAATCCGTTAGTCCGCTTATCGACTGCGGCCATGGGAGCCAGGCGGTTTTTCTGCTTGGCGGAACTGAGCAGACTGAACGAGACCGGCAGATAGCTGGAACCGTCCGACCAGCCCAGGGTCAGCAGGCGGAAGCCGCGATAGTAGCGCTTGTCGTTATGGTCATGGACACGCGCCAGAAGTTCGACTTTCTTGCTCCGATTGCGGTCGTAGAGTGAGTCGTCGACGATGAAAACCTTGGGTGTCTCTTCGGCCGTCAGCG
Source organism: Desulfuromonas carbonis (assembly GCF_054658035.1). Lineage (NCBI taxonomy): Bacteria > Pseudomonadati > Thermodesulfobacteriota > Desulfuromonadia > Desulfuromonadales > Desulfuromonadaceae > Desulfuromonas > Desulfuromonas carbonis. The sequence continues at coordinate 75,899 of NZ_BAAHXR010000002.1, forward strand.
GCAGGATCGTTTTGCTGAGCACCGTCGCGCAGAGCAGGTGGAGAAACTTCCGCCAGTTGGCGTTTGAAGAATTCAGAAAGCGGTACACGGAATCCTTGCCGATCTCCGCTCCTGAGGATTCGGCCAGCAGATAGCGGAAGAGGTTCTTGCCGGTGAAGACCAGGCTGAAGATCATCCGCATGACCACAACCGGGGCGATCCCGCACTGTTTGACGATGTTGCTTTGCTTCAGTAAGAGTGCGATGCGCTGATTATCAAAGAACGACGAAATTTGGTTCTGACATGAAACAGTTTCTGCTACAATCGGGCTCAAAGCATCATCTCCTTGTATGTGTCTAGGTTGTTTGGCGACTACCTATTTTACAGCAAGAGATGATGCTTTTGTTTAATTATTTCATATTGTTACGTATTTTTTTGTCCTGCGAAAGTTGAGTTATCGATGATTCGGCCTACAACCGGCGAACCATCACCAAGATGCTCGAAGCGATCGCCGGAGTCGAGGTGATTGCCTATGCCTGTGACGGCGAAGAAGGCTTGCGCAAGGCCCTTGACCTCTGCCCCGACCTGATCACCCTCGACCTTGAAATGCCGCGGATGGATGGCTTTACTTTCCTGCGCATTATCATGCAGAACCGGCCGACTCCGGTCATTGTCGTCTCCGCCCGTGCCGACGACCAGAACGTTTTCAAAGCCCTCGATTTCGGCGCGGTTGAATTCGTGGCCAAGCCGACGGCACGAATTTCTCCGGATCTTTTCAATATCCGGGAGGACCTGGAGCGCAAGGTCTGCGCCATTGCCGGCACCGACATGAAGAAGGTGTTGCGGCGCAATCTGCCCGGCGACCGCCCGCGCCAGCTCCCGGCTACCCCCCGCAAGGAGGAGAGCGGCATCTGCCAGGTGGTGATCGGCTCTTCCACCGGCGGGCCACCGGCGCTGCAGGCGATCTTTTCTGCCATTCGCCAGCCCCTTGCCATCGGATTTGCCATCTCCCAGCATATGCCCCCCGGTTTTACCCGGGCCTTCGCCGAACGCCTCAACCGGTTCAGCGCGCTGCAGATTCGCGAGGCCCGGGATTGCGATGTGATGACCCCCGGGACCGTGTTGATCGCGCCCGGTGGCCGCAACCTGGTTTTCCGGCGCCGCGGCGCCGAGGTGCTGGTCGATGTCGTTAAGCCGGAAAAGGGACAGCGCTATGTCCCCTCCGTCGACGTCATGTTCCGTTCGGCTGCGGAAATTTACGGACCCCGTCTCCTGGGGGTGGTTCTGACCGGGATGGGGAATGATGGCGCCCAGGGGGTGACCCGGATCAAGGAAGAGGGGGGAAAGGTGATCGCCGAGGCGGAAGAGAGCAGTGTCGTCTTCGGGATGCCGAAGGAGGCCATTGCCACCGGCAAGGTCGACAAGATTGCCCCCCTGCCGGAGGTTTGCGATCATATCCTGCGCTTCTGCGGATATTAGATATTGCGCATGAAATGGTGGATATTTTTTCAGGGGGCTGCTAGGATTACGCCTGTTGTCAGTTCGCCATGCTATGAGGAGAACCGGGATGTCCGAACGGGATGAGGATAAGGGCCTGACAGGGAAGAAGGGTGAAGAGTTCCTGCAAATTTTCAAAAAGGGAGCTGAATTCACCCAGGACCTGCTCAAGGAGAACGAACGCCTTCGCTTTCAACTCCTGGAGTTGGAACAGGCCGCGCGTCAGCAGCAGGCTGGTAGTGGCGCGGGGGACCCGGAACTCGATCGCCTGCGGCGGCGGGTTGAGGACCTGGAACAGGAAAAACAGGAGATCCTCCACCGGATCAAGCATGTCGAGGAGGAGAACCTGGACTTTGCCAACCGCTATGTTGAGATCGAAAACGAGAACAACATGCTGGCCAACTTGTACATCGCTTCCTACCAACTCCATTCGACCCTCGATTTCCGCGAAGTGCTTCAGGTGATCACCGAGATCGTGATCAACCTGATCGGAGCCGAGGAGTTCGCCATCATGCTCCTCGATGAAAAGACCAACCGTCTGACCGCCATGGCGACCGAAGGGCTCGATCCGGAAACCCTGCCGACCATCGAACTGGGGCAGGGAATTATTGGCCAGATGGCGAAGACCGGCGAAAACTATTTCATCGAGGAGATGGAAAACTACCAGCGTGATTTCAGCCACCCGCTGGTCTGCATTCCGCTCAAAATCAAGGAGCATGTGATCGGCGTTATCGTCATCTACAAGCTGCTGGAGCAGAAGAGCCGGTTTGCCGAGGTCGATTATGAACTCTTCACCCTGCTGGCGGGGCATGCGGCCACGGCGATCTTCTCGTCCAAACTCTATTCCGAGTCGGAGCGGAAGCTCTCCACCATCCAGGGTTTCCTTGACCTGATGACCAAGTAATCGTCGCGGAGGGATTGCATGTCCACATATAAGGTTCTGGTAGTTGAAGACTCACCGACCATGCGGCAGCTGATCGTTTTCGCCCTTAAGCGAATTCGGGGGTTGACCATTGTCGAGGCCAACGACGGCGTCGACGGTCTGAAAAAGCTTTCCAGTGACAAGTTCGACCTGATCTTTACCGACATCAATATGCCGATCATGGACGGACTGAAGCTGGTCAGCCTGGCGCGGAATGACCCCGGTTACAAGGCGGTACCGATCGTCATCATTACCACCGAGGGGGCCAACGAGGACCGCGAACGTGCCCTGGCCATCGGCGCCAACGACTACATCACCAAACCGATCCAGACTATCCGCATCATCGAGGTGGCCAAGAAACTCCTCGATATGCCTGGCTGAGTCCAGAGTTCATCCTTTTGCGGCCGCTTGACAAGAGTGGCCGGCATCATGTCTAATGAGCGCCTCTCCGGGAAGACCGGAGGGGTCAATCGCTCCCAAGGAGGTCCATTTGGCCAAGGAAGAAGCAATCGAAGTTGAAGGCTCGGTGATCGAGCCACTCCCCAATGCCATGTTCCGTGTCAAGCTCGACAACGGTCATGTCGTTCTCGCCCATATTTCCGGCAAGATGCGCAAGTTCTATATCCGCATCCTCCCCGGTGACCGGGTGACTGTGGAATTGTCTCCCTACGACCTGACCCGCGGCCGAATCACCTATCGCGAAAAGTAGGTCTGTCAAAACTTCCCTGGCCCGCCCTGGCAGGCGGCGGACCGGGGGTGGTTTGGCCCTCATGCCTGCACACCACTGTTTCCTGATACCGGCACCGGCCGGTATTCCTGTTTGTAATCGGGTAGCCCATGGGCTACGGAGGAACTATGCAAGAGCGTTACAACCCGGCCGAGATCGAGTCCCGCTGGCAACAGTTCTGGGAAGAGCGTGGCAGCTACCGCGTGAACGAAAATTCCGCGGCTCCCAAGTACTACCTGCTGGAAATGTTTCCTTATCCCTCCGGCCGGATTCATATGGGGCATGTCCGCAATTACTCGATTGGCGACGTGGTGGCCCGCTTCAAGCGGCTGCAGGGGTTCAACGTTCTGCATCCGATGGGTTGGGACGCCTTCGGTATGCCGGCCGAAAACGCTGCCATTCAGCATGGCACCCATCCGGCCAAATGGACCTACGAGAATATCGCCAACATGCGCGCCCAGCTCAAGAAAATGGGCCTCTCCTACGACTGGTCCCGGGAACTCGCAACCTGTGACATCGCCTACTACCGCTGGGAACAGCTGATCTTTCTGCGCATGCTGGAGCGCGGCCTGGCCTATAAAAAGAGCTCCAGCGTCAACTGGTGCCCCTCCTGCCAGACCGTGCTGGCCAATGAACAGGTCGAAGACAACTGTTGCTGGCGCTGCGACAGCGAAGTGACAGCCAAGGAACTCGAGCAGTGGTTCTTCCGCATTACCGACTATGCCGAGGAGCTGCTGGCCGAGACCTGGAACCTGCCGGGTTGGCCGGAGCCGGTGTTGACCATGCAGCGCAACTGGATCGGTCGCAGCACCGGTTGCGAAATCGATTTCCCCATCGTCGGCCGTGACCAGGCGATCAAGGTCTTCACCACCCGCCAGGACACCCTCTTCGGTGCCACCTTCATGAGCCTCGCCCCGGAGCATCCCCTCGCTCTCGACCTCGCCAGCAACGAACAGCGGCCGGCGGTGGAAGCGTTTATCGCCAAGGTGCGCAAGCAGGAGAAGACGCGGCGCACCAGCGATGATTTCGAGAAGGAAGGGGTCTTTACCGGCACCTTCTGCCGCAACCCGGTAACCGGAAGGGAGATGCCGGTCTATCTCGGCAACTTTGTCCTGATGGATTACGGTACCGGGGCGGTGATGGCGGTCCCGACCCATGATCAGCGCGACTTCGAATTCGCCCGCAAGTACCAGCTGCCAATGACGGTCGTGATCCAGCCGGAAGGGGAGAGTCTCGATCCGGCGATGATGACCGCGGCCTGGACCGGCCCGGGCGTTTTGGTGAATTCCGGCCGTTTCGATGGTATGGACAACGAAGCAGCCAAGGAAGCGATCGCCGATGATCTCGCCGCCCGTGGCATCGGCCGGAAGACCGTCAACTGGCGGCTGCGCGACTGGGGCGTCTCCCGTCAGCGTTACTGGGGAACGCCGATTCCGGTTATTTACTGTCCCGATTGCGGTGTGGTGCCGGTTCCGGAGGCGGATCTGCCGGTCGTTCTGCCGACCGATGTCGAGTTTACCGGGGAAGGGGGAAGCCCCCTTGCCAGTGCGGCCAGTTTCGTCAACGTCGCCTGCCCGCGTTGCGGCGGTGCGGCCCGGCGCGAAACCGACACCTTTGATACATTTGTCGAGAGTTCATGGTATTTCGCGCGCTATGCCAGCCCCGGCTTCGCTGCCGGACCGGTCGATCGCGCGGCAGCCGAATACTGGCTCCCGGTCGACCAGTACATCGGCGGCGTCGAGCATGCGGTCATGCACCTGCTCTACGCCCGGTTTTTTACCAAGGTGATGCGTGATCTCGGTCTGATGCAGGTGGATGAGCCCTTCCGCAATCTCCTCACCCAGGGGATGGTCTGCATGGAGACCCGTTCCTGCCCGACGCACGGCTGGCTCTATCCCGAAGAGATCCGTGACGGCAACTGCAGCAAATGCGGTGCCCCGGCGGTGGTGGGACGCAACGAGAAAATGAGCAAGTCGAAGAAGAACGTGGTCGATCCCGATCACCTCATCAAGCGCTACGGTGCCGACACGGCGCGACTCTTTTCGCTCTTCGCGGCACCGCCGGAGAAGGACCTGGAGTGGAATGAAGCGGGGGTCGAAGGGTGCTACCGGTTTCTCAACCGGGTCTGGCGCGGGGTCTACGATAATCTTGAAATCATCGATGGCGTTGCCGTGGCGACCGCGGCCGAAGGTCACGGGCGGGAATTGCGGCGCCAGGTACATCGCACCATCAGGAAGGTCACCGAGGATGTTGACGGCCGTTTCCATTTCAATACCGCCATTGCCGCGGTAATGGAGCTGGTCAATGCCATCTATGCTTTCGAAGCCAAGCAAGAGCATCCTGCCGTGCTGCGCGAAGCGCTGGAGAGCGTGGTGCGACTGCTCGCCCCCTTCGTTCCGCATATTGCCGAGGAGCTATGGTCAGCGTTGGGCCATTCCGCAGGGCTTGACGCGGCGGGCTGGCCGAGCTGGGATGAAGCGGCCCTGACCGAGGATGAGCTGACGATCGTGGTGCAGGTCAACGGCAAGGTCCGCGGCAAGGTGAGCGTTCCGGCAACGGCGGACGAGGCGACGGTGCGGACAGCGGCGCTGGCGGAACCGAATGTTGCCCGCTTCCTGGAAGGAGCAACCGTGCGCAAGGTGGTGGTGGTTCCCGGTCGCCTGGTCAGCGTGGTAGCCGGATGATGCGCCGGCTGTGGCCGTTGCTGCTCCTGCTGCTCCTGGCTGGCTGCGGTTATCACCGTCCCGGCGAAGGGGACAGCCTCGGGGCGATCAGTACCCTGCGCATTCAGCTCTTTGCCAACCGCACTTTTGAGCCGTTCCTGGAGAATGTTCTGACCAATGCGGTAACCCAGCGTTTTCAGCGCACCCGTCGCTGGCGTCTGGTGGAAGACCCGGCTGCCGCCGATGCCATCTTCTCCGGGACCGTCCTCAGTTTCCGCAGTGACCCCGTCTCCTTCGATGCCAATGACAAGGTGCTTGAATACCGGGCGCAAATGACCGTTGCCGGCGAACTCCGCCGCCAGGAAGACGGCCAGGTGCTGTGGAAAGGGAGCGTGAACTGGAACGAGGAATATCCCGGCGGGCTCGACAAGGGGCTGCAGGATGATAACAAGGGGGCGGCGATCCGCCTCATCGCAGCGCGTCTCGCCGAGGAATTCTACTTCCGTCTTACGGACAATTTTTGAGGGATGGTGGAGCGGATGTCATGACTCCAGCGGAACTGCATCGCGCCCTCGCCGATCATAAGGTCCCCCCACTCCTCTGCCTCCACGGTGAAGAAGGGTTTCTCGTCGAGCAGGCCTGGCGCCAGATCCTCGCCGAACTGGTTCCGGCGGATGCCCGGGATTTCAATTTTCAGCAGTTCCAGGGGAAGGAAGCCCGGGCGGCTGCTGTCCTCGACGCCGTTCAGACCCTGCCGGTTTTCGCTCCGCGCCGCCTGGTATTGATCAAGAATGCCCAGGACCTCCCGACCGCCGAACAGGACGGACTTCTCGAGTATCTGCGCAATCCGCTCCCCGAATCGGTGCTGCTGCTGGTCTGCGACAAGATCGATGCGCGCCGCAAGCTGTTCCAGGCCTTCAAAAAAGTGGGCGCCCTGGTCGAATTCAAGCGCCTCTATGACAACCAGATTCCCGCCTTTATCCGCGAACGGTTGCGCATCTCTGGCAAGCTGATGACCGAGGATGCTCTCGCTCTCTTCAACCGCAGGGTTGGCAATAATCTGCAGGAGGTGGTGGGGGAACTGGAGAAGCTTTTCGCCTATCTCGGCGAGCGGGACCTTGCCGATGTCGCCGACGTGGCGGCGGTGGTCTCCGACAGCCGGGTCGACAGCATTTTTGAGCTGACCAACGCTCTCGGCAATGGCGAGAGTGGCGAAGCGTTGCGGCTACTGGGACGGCTGCTGGCTGACGGCCAGGCACCGCTGCTGGTGCTGAACCTGATCGTTCGGCATTTCCGTCAGCTCTGGCTGACCCGGGAACTTATCGACCAGGGAGGGAAAACCAGTGATGTCGCTCGACGGGTGGGGGTCAACCCCTACTTTGTCGATGGCCTGATCCGCCAGGCCCGGCGCTTTTCCGCCGGGCGTTTCCGCCGGGCGTTCGACCTTTTCCTGGAGGCGGATCTCGCCCTCAAGTCGAGTGGCGCCCATCCTGCCCCCTTGCTGGAACGGCTGATTCTGCAGATTGCCGTAATCAAATAAAAAAAGGGGCCGCATCGGCGGCCCCATAATCTTTCCGGCAGGGAACGTTACTCAGGACATGGCGTTGACCAGCTTGCTCAGGCGGGAAATTTTCCGGCTGGCGGTCGCCTTGTGAATAATCCCTTTGCTGGCAGCCTTGTCAATGAACGGCACGGCGCGTTCAAGGGCCGCCTGGGCGGTGGCGCTGTCCCCTTCCGCGACCGCGGTGCGGACCTGCTTGACGTAGGTGCGCATGGTCGAACGAACATGGGTGTTGCGCGCGGCGCGAACGGCATTTTGCTTGTTGCGTTTGATCGCTGATTTGTGATTGGCCAAGGTCCTATCCTCCGACGTTGTGGTGAAGAGCGTTTTGTGATGATCTGATTGGGCACGATTTATAACATTCGCCTATGGCTACGTCAAGTTAAAAAAATTCCAATCAAGTTGAATAAGTCATTAGGTGTCAGCTAGTTAACTCTTGTCGAGTGCGAATTAAATAAAAATAATCCTTTGACTTCGGGCCCTTGGCAGGGTTCCGGAGGCAGGCAGGGACAAAATGTCGGAGAAGGGGCAGATTACCAGGGCAACCGGAATCATGGGGCTGGCGACCGGGCTAAGCCGTATCGCCGGTCTGGTTCGGGACATCGTCGTGGCCGCGCTCTTTGGCGCCGGTTTCGGCACCGACGCCTTCTTCATGGCTTTCACTATTCCCAATCTGCTGCGCCGGTTTTTCGCCGAGGGTTCCCTGACCGCCGCCTTTGTGCCGACCTTCTCCGATGTCTATCACAGGCAGGGTGAGGCCGAGGCGCGGCGGGTGGCCGCCATCTGCGCCACTCTCCTGACCCTGGTGATGGTAGTGGTGGTGATGGCGGGGATCCTCTGCTCCCCCCTGGTGGTCCGGATGATCGGCTATGGATTCGGCGCGGTGGAGGGGAAACTCGCCCTGACCGACACGCTCAACCGGGTGATGTTCCCTTATATCTTCTTCGCCAGTCTCCTCGCCCTGCTGACCGGCGTGGCCAATGTCTTCGGCCATTACTTTCTCCCCGCCCTCTCGCCCCTCCTCCTCAACCTCGCCATGATCGGCGCGGCGGTCCTGCTCGCACCACTGTTCGAGGTACCGGTCATGGCGCTGGCGATTGGCGTTCTGGTCGGCGGGCTCCTGCAACTGCTGCTGCAATTCCCCCTGTTACGGCGCTATGGCCTGTCGCTGCGCCCTGATTTCCATTTCCGGCATCCGGCCGTACAAAGGGTGGCGCGCCTGATGCTTCCCGGGCTGCTCGGCGTCGCCATTTACCAGATCAATGTCATCGTCACGCGGCTGCTCGCCTCGTTTCTCCCCGAGGGGAGCGTCTCCTATCTCTACTACGGCCAGCGGCTCTTCGAATTCCCCCAGGGGATATTCATCGTCTCCCTCGCCCAGGCGGTATTGCCGGCCATGAGCCGGCAGGCGGCGCTGGGGGATCGCGACGGCCTCAAGGATTCGTTGCGCTTTGCCCTGATCCTGCTCAACCTCATCATCCTGCCCGCCGCCCTCGGGCTCCTGCTCTGCTCGGTACCGATCTTCAGCCTCTTTTTCATGGGTGGTGCCTTCACCTTCCATGATGTCCAGCAGACGGCCCTGGCTCTTTCGGCCTATGCTCCCGGCCTGATCTTCGTCGGCATCAGCCGGGTGGTGGTGCCGACCTTCTACGCCATGCAGGATACCCGCACACCGGTCCTCGTCTCCCTCTGGACTCTGCTGGTCAATGCCGGCCTCGGCCTGGCCCTGATGGGCCCCATGCAGCATACCGGCCTGGCGCTGGCGCTGACCCTCGCGGCGGCCTTCAACGCCGTGGTCCTGGTCTGGGTATTGCGGCGCAGGATCGGACACCTGGGACTGAGGGAGGTGGGATCTTCGCTGCTGCGCAGCCTGCCGCCGCTGCTGCTGATGGCTGCGGTCGTCTATCTGCTCCTCGGGCTTGGCGATTGGGCCGCCCCGGGTGAGCGCCTGGTCAAGGGGGCCGTTCTCGCCCTGGCGATCGGCGTCGGGGGGCTGGTCTACGGCGGGGGTTGCCTCCTCTGCCGGGTTCCGGAAGTCGACCGGGTCATGGTATTCTGCAGGGAGAAGATAGCGAGGAGGCGAGGATGAGGCGTAAGGCTGCCAACGCGGCGAGATGCTGCGCGATCGGGATCAGTCCTGCGGGATGGCTGGGTGTCGTGGCCGGGCCGGACGGCCTGCTGGAAATCCTGCTGGCGCCGTCAGAAGAGGATGTCCGTGCGCGGCTCGCCCGCTATGTTCCGCCGTTGCAGGAAGGGCGGGACGGACTTTGCGGGGAGGCGCTTAATCAGTTGGAAGCCTTCCTCTCCGGGGCGCGACTGCACTTCAACCTCCCCCTCGATCTTGGAGATCAAAGCCCCTTTGCCCGTGCCGTGCTGACCGCCCTGCTGCAGGTGCCCGTCGGCGGCACCGTCAGCTATGGTGAACTCGCCCGTCGCGCCGGCCACCCCGGGGCGGCCCGGGCGGTCGGGCGGGTGATGGCCGGGAACCCCCTGCCACTTGTTATCCCCTGCCATCGCGTGGTCGGTGCCAGCGGCGATCTTACCGGCTATTCCGGGGGTTCTGGAGTTGCCACCAAGGAATGGTTGCTCGCCTTTGAACGGCAGCGGACCTGACCCTTGCCAAGTTCCATAAAAATTGTCAGGGGGCGGTTACAGAGGAGAAGGAAGAAACCTTCAACCGAGGCGGCCGGCCTGGCGCAACGCCTCGTAAAGCACGATGCCGGCGGCGGTGGAAAGGTTGAGGCTGCGCACTTCGGGGACGAAGATCGGGATGCGGATCGAGCGCTCGGGGTGAGTCGCCAGCAGTTCCGCCGGCAGGCCGCTGGTTTCGCGGCCGAATATCAGCAGGTCGCCCGGGCGGAAGGTCGCGGCGGTATAGGACCGATCCGCGTTTTTCGAGGTCAACCAGAAGCGGGCGGCGGGGTAGGCGGCGAACAGCGCCTCCAGTGACGGCCAGGTGCGGACGTCGATCACCGGCCAGTAGTCGAGCCCGGCCCGTTTCAGGTAGCGGTCGTCGAGGGAGAAGCCGAGTTGACCGACCAGGTGAAGGACGCTGCCGGTGGCGCCGCAGAGACGGGCAATATTCCCGGTGTTGGGCGGGATTTCCGGTTCGACCAGGACGATATGGAAGGGGAGCACGGTCATCTCAGGGGCGCCAGCGGCGGTGGACCCAGAACCACTGGCTGATGTCGCGGCGCACTGCGGTTTCGATGCAGGCGGTGAGCAGCGCCGTGTTGGCGGTGACCGCTTCCGGCGCCGGATCGTCGGCCAGCAGGATCGGTTTCTGGAACTCGATCTCGTAGCGATTGTCGGGGGTCCGCCAGCAGAAGATCGGGACGATCGGTACCTGCTGCTTCATGGCGATCTGGGTGATGATCGGCGTGGTCCAGGCGGGGCGACCGAAGAAGGGGACCTGAACCGCATGCTTGGGGGTCATGTGCTGGTCGATGAGGATGCCGACGCAGCGTTTTTCAGCCAGGGACTTGATAATCCGCCGGGCGCCCCGCTTGGCGTCGAGAAAACGGCACCCCCCCTGTTCACGAATGCGCTGGAAATAGTCGTTGATGGAGGGATTTTTCATGCGCTTGGCGACGAAGTCGGTGGGAAAGCCGAGGGCCGGCATGACGATGGCGCCGATCTCCCAAAAACCGACGTGGCCGGAGAGGAGGATGACCCCCTTGCCATGGGCGGCCGCCTTGTCCAGATGCTCCTGGCCCTTCACCGTGACGTATCGGTTGAATTGGGCGGGGTCATTGAGGCGATCGAGGAGGAGCATTTCGACGCCGCTGAGACCGAGGTGGCGAAAATGACTGACGAGTGTCCGGTCGAGCTCAGCCGGGCTCATCGCCGGAAACGCCTGCTGCAGATTGGCGCGGGCGGTGCGACGGCGTTTGCCGAGAAGATGGCAACTGAGCCGCCCGAGTCCGGCGCCGATGGCGAGAGCGAGGCGCCGGGGAAGGGCCCTTAGCAGAGCGGCTGCCGCCTGAAAAAGGATGTTTTCTATGTAGTTTTTCAGCCTGCGATCGGCCATGGTTCCGTCTCGGTGGGCTTTGGCAATAGGAGGGCAGGTCAATTTATGCGTGCCGCCGAAGTGGGCGATACTACCATGTGCCGGGAACGGGAACCAAGCAAAATGAACGCGATGAAATGAAGAAAAAGGGCGGGCCCGATGGCCCGCCCTTTTGGTCTGGCGTGTTGCTGCTGTTACCAGCGTTCGCTGCCGTGGCAGCTGGTGGTACAGGTTCGGGTCGAAGCGTTGTAGCTGTTCACCCGGGTGGAGCCGCCACCGATGGTAGCCGCAGCCGGTCCCTCCATGGCCGCCGTGTCAAGGCGGGTGAAGTGGTTGGTCGCCAGGGTGGTGGTGTTGTGACAGACGGTGCAGGCCTGGCGCGCATGGTTGCTTCGGCTGTGCTGACCGGAATTGTAGCTGTTGTATTGACCGGTGCCAATGGTATGGCAGGCGGTGCAGTCGCTGTTGACATTGATGCTGCCGGTCGACCAGTCCGGGGTCGTCTTGCCGCCGTGGCAGCTGACGTTGACGCAGGTCGCGGTGCCGTTGGGGTTCTCGGCGGCGCTGCCGCTCTTGGCATTGTAGGCCGAGAGGAAGCCGAGATCGATCCAGCCGTTGTGGGCGGCACCGGTGTGACAGGTATTGCAGACGGTTCCGACGTTGGCGAGGGCCTTGTGCACGGCATGAGCGCCGGCGCCGTTCGGGTAGGCACTGCCATTGGGCGGCTGGCCGTGGCAGGCGGTGCAATTGCTGTAGTCGGGACCCGGGGGCGTGGTCGGGTCGGCCGGCGGCAATGCATCGGCAATCGCCTGCACCTGCTCTGCAGTCAGGACGATGTAGCCCATGTTGCCGACATTGCCGGCAATGGCGGCGCTGATAGCGGCGGCGCTACGGCCGGGCTTGGTGGTGCTCGCTAGGTCAAGGTGACAACCGGCGCACTCTGCGGCATAAAGGGCGGCGCCGTCCAGGGGACCAGGCGTCGGGGGCGGTGGCGGGGTGACGACGACGCTGTTGGTCGCAACCCAGTCGACCAGAGCGGCGACCTCATTGGCGGCCAGCGCGACGCCGTTGTGGCCGGCGGCGAGCTTGGCGGCGATCAGCGCCGATTTGTTGTTGAGGTCAGGAGCGAAACCCACGGAATCGTAGGTCCCTAGCTTGTGACAGCCGGCACAGTTGCCATCGTAGAGCACGGCACCGTCGAGAGGGGCCGGAGTCGGGTCGGGCGGCGGCGGAGTGACGACGACGCTGTTGGTCGCAATCCAGTCGACCAGGGCCGCAATCTCGTTGGCGGCCAGGACGATGCTGTTGTGACCGGCGGCAAGCTTGGCCGCAATCAGGTTCGATTTGTTGTTGAGGTCGGGAGCAAACCCGGCGGTGTCGATGCTGCCGAATTTGTGACAGCCGGCACAGTTACCGTCGTAGATTGCGGAACCGTCGACCGGAACCGGAGTCGGGTCGGGCGGCGGCGGGGTGACGACGACGCTGTTGACGGCGATCCAGTCGACCAGGGCCGTCACTTCGTTGGCAGCCAGGGCGACGCCGTTGTGACCGGCGGCGAGCTTAGCGCTGATCAGGGTCGACTTGTTGTTGAGATCAGGGGCGAAACCCACGGTATCGTAGGTATCGAATTTGTGACAGCCGGCACAGTTGCCATCGTAGAGCGCGGCACCATCGAGAGGAACCGGAGTCGGGCCGGGCGGCGGCGGGGTGACGACGGTGCTGTTGGCAGCGATCCAGTCGACCAGGGCCGTCACTTCGTTGGCGGCCAGCGCGACACCGTTGTGGCCGGTGGCAAGTTTGGCACTGATCAGGGTCGACTTGTTGTTGAGGTCGGGGGCGAAACCCGCATTATCGAAGGTGTCGAACTTGTGACAGCCGGCGCAGTTTCCGTCGTAGAGGGCGCCGCCGTCCGGGGTCGGGGTCGGCGGCGGGGTCGGAGTGGTGGCGCCGTCGAGATAGGCGGCGAGGTCGCTCACCTGGGTCGCCGAAAGGCTGACGCCGTTGTGGCCGGCGCCGATCTTGGTCGCCACCAGCGATCCCTTGTTGGCCAGGTCCGGCGCGAAGCCGCTGGTATCGGCGCTGCCGAATTTGTGACAGGAGCTGCAACTGTTGTCGTAGACGACCTTGCCGGCAACAGCGTCGCCACCGCCGCCATTGCCGCCGTTGCCACCGCCAGTGGTGCCGTGGTTGGCGACGTAATGCTGGCGGGCGACGGCAGGAGCGGTAATCAGTACGGTGTCGATAGCGTTCAGGACCGGGTTACCGAGGCGTACCGCAGCCTGGGCGCTCTGGCAAAGGCTGGTCGCCGTGGCGACGAAATCGGCAGCTGTGAGCGCAGTACCGGCATCGACAACGGCCGGGTCATTGGCAAGGGCGCTGAAATTGGCCGAATTGAGAATCTCGGTGACGATGGTGACCGCATCCTGGAAGTTGGAGTCGCTGAGACTGGCGGCGTCAGGGCTGTAGTTGCCGGTCAGTTCCATGAAGGCGTTAGCAGCCATGGCGGCCTGCAACGGGGCCAGGCGGCTACCCGCGGTGACTCCTCCGGTCTGGTTGAAGGCGGCCATCGGGTCGGCATAGAGATCGGCCGACGACAGGCCGGTGAGGCCGGAGGCGGCAAAACGGTCGAGGACCTGCTGTTCGCTGGCTCCCCCGGCAAGCAGGGTCGTCAGTGGGGAGACGACCACGGTGCCGCTGGCATTGGTGCCGACCTTGCGCTTGAGAATACCGTGGTAGTCGACGCCGTTATGCTTGGGAACCGGTGACGGTTTGATGGTAATGGTCGATCCGGGGGTCAGCGGTCCCGGGAAGGTGAAGCTGCCGTCCGCCTGGGTCGGTGTGGACTGGCGTTGCAAAACGCCGCCGTCCGCGCCGATTTCCTGCAGGACCGCGCCGACGATGTAGGGATCGACCAGTACCCCCTGGGCGGCGGGGCCGCTCACATTGGTGCCGTCGCTGGCAGAATTGGTGCTTGAGCCGCAGCCGGCCAGCAGCATGGCGGCGGCCCACAGGATCAGTCCGAGGGAAAGAAGTTTTTGAAGTTTCAAGGGTAAGCTCCTTTGGCAAAGCCGGATCCTGTAAGCAGGGACAGAATGTCCTGAATCCGGCGGTTGTTGACCAATTCGGGGAGCGCGGCAGCCTGGTTGGAAGATTGGAAACCGGGTGCAAGGGCTGAGCGCGCTTGTCACCCTCCTGGGGGGATCGTCACTGAAAGGTCCCGACGGGTCAGGGCGGGAAGAATAGGAGCAATGATGCTTACTGAAGTTTGGAGTCGTCAGGGTTTAGCTTAGCAAAACGTGGGCCAAAAATGGCACATTAAAAAAATTTGAATTGCCAACACAGGCCTTAAATGTATGAAAATAAAGTAAAAGGAAGAAACGGCAGTGTGCCGGCTTCGCAACAGCATGGTAGCTGGTGAGGAGTTATACCTGATCTGGAGGAGGGGGGGGAGGGGGGACTACGCAGGAAATTCGGAAATGAACGTAACGGCAATTGCGCAGATGCACAGTTATGAGATGGGCGCCGGCCGGAACCCGGGTATCCCGGGGACCGGCCGGCGATCAACCGTTAACCCTGGCTCGCGGCGAGCGCTTGATCCAGGTCGGCGATTATATCCTTGATATCTTCAATGCCGACAGAAACGCGGATGAAATCGGGAGTGACGCCGGCAGCAAGCTGGGCCTCGGCGGAGAGTTGCTGGTGGGTGGTGCTGGCCGGGTGAATAACCAGCGTCTTGGCGTCGCCGATATTGGCCAAATGACTTGCCAGCTTGACGCCGTCGATGAACCTGGCGCCGGCGGTCATCCCCCCCTTGATGCCAAAACCGAGAATGGCACCCTGGCCGGCCGGCAGGTAGCGGCGGGCGCGGGTATGATCGGGGTGGTTTTCCAGACCGGGGTAATTGACCCAGGAAACCAGGGGGTGAAGCTCCAGGAAGCGGGCGACGGCCAGGGCATTCTCGCAATGACGTGGCATCCGCACATGGAGGGTCTCCAGTCCCTGCAGAATCAGGAAACTGTTGAAGGGGGAAATGCAGGGGCCCAAATCCCGCAGCAGGGTCAGGCGCATCTTGAGGATGTAGGCGAGGTTGCCGAGGGCCTCGTGGTAGACCAGGCCGTGATAGCTGGGGTCAGGGGTGGTGTATTCGGGAAAACGGCCGCTCGACCAGTCGAAGTTGCCGCTATCGACCACGGCGCCGCCGATACTGGTGCCGTGTCCGCCAATGAATTTGGTCAGGGAATAAACAACGATGTCGGCGCCATGTTCGATTGGCCGGAACAGGGCAGGGGTGGCCACCGTGTTGTCAACGATAAAAGGGAGGCCGTGATCGTGGGCAAGCTTCGCCAGGGTTTCGAAATCGTCGACGTTGTTTTTCGGATTGCCAATCGTCTCCGTATAGACGGCTTTGGTGTTGTCGTCAATGGCGGCCTTCACGGCGGCCGGGTCGCCGGAGTTGACAAACTTGACGGTAATCCCCATGCGCCGGAAGGTGTGGCTGAACAAATTGTAGGTGCCGCCGTAAAGGTAGCTGCTCGCGACGATGTTGTCGCCGGCCTGGGCAAGATTGAGAATGGCCAGGGTCACCGCCGCCGAGCCGGAGGAGAGCGCCAGTGCGCCGACGCCGCCATCGAGGTCGGCCAGGCGCTTTTCGAGAACATCGCTGGTCGGGTTCATCAGCCGGGTATAGATATTCCCCATCTCCTTGAGGCCAAAAAGATTCGCGGCATGTTCCGAGGAGTTGAAGGTGTAGGAGCTGGTCTGGTAAATAGGAACCGCGCGGGCGTTGGTGGTCGGGTCGGGGACCTGACCGGCGTGAAGGGCTTTGGTGCCGATACCTGGCGACGGGTTGCTCATGGCGTTCTCCTTAACGGTTGGTTACCCAAGCTGGCAGGTCAAGAAACTGTGTGGTTAATGGCTAGCAGAATGAAGTTTGTCTGTCAAGAATATTCTCGGAGATTTAACGGTTGATCGGCGAGAATCTTCACGGCAGGGCCGGTGGCTCTTTTCTGTGCGGAATTATAACAGTTCCGGTTTGCCCTGGCACAGAAAAGAATCTGCGGGGTTGCGGCAAGGCCGGTTATTCACTAAGCTGAACCGCGACTTCCGGGTTAGGTTTGGCGCAGCAGGAATAAGCCCCCTCAGGCATGGCGGCAATGGACGAGGTTTTTCTCGAAGCCCTGGTTGTTGAGTTGCGGAGCCGGTTGTGCGGTGCCGCGGTCAACAAAATCTTCCAGTGTGGGTCGAATGACCTGGTCTTCCGAGTCTGGACCGGCCGCGACAATCTGCGGCTGCTGCTCTCCGCCGACCCGGGCGCACCACGGCTCTACCTGACCACAACCGCGCTCCCCAATCCGGCAGCGCCCCCCCGCTTCTGCCAGTTGCTGCGGTCCCGGTTACGGCGCCTGCTGACGATCGAGCGAGTGCCCGGCGAGCGCATCGTTCTTCTCCGCTTCGCCGGGGCGGGGGGTGAGCAATGGGAGGTAGTCGCCGAGTTTTTCGGCAATCGGCCCAACCTGATCCTGATCGATGGTGACGGCCGCATTGTTGATGCGTTGCAGCGCATCACCGGGGGCGAGCGTCCCTGCATTCCCGGCCAGGTTTATCCCTTGCCGCCACCTCGGGCACGTTTTCTCCTGGCCACGGGACTCCCCGCCATCCCCCCTGGAGTAGACCTTCGTTCCTGGCTTCTTCACCAGGTCACGCCGATGAGCCCCCTGGTCGCCAGCGACCTCGCCGCGGCGACAGCTACCGGGGTCGACCCGGTCGTGGCCCTGGAGCACTTCCGCCAACGTTGGGTGGCCGCAGACTTTGCGCCGGGCATCGCGGTCATCAATGACCGCCCGGTCCTGTTTGCGTTTCCGCCCGATTACCTGGAAATGGACGGGCCCCAGCTTTTTGATTCATCATCGGCGGCGGCCGAGGCCTTCTACGCTTCCCGGGCGGGGGGTGATCTTTTCGGTGGCGGGCGCAGGGAACTCGAATCGCTGGTAGCAAAGGCCGTCGCCCGCCTCGAAAAGCGCCTTGCCCATATCGCCGCCGAAGAGGAGAGGGCGGCCGGCGCCAAGCGGCAGCGCGAGTTCGGCGACCTGTTGCTCGCCAATCTGCACCTGTTGCGCCGCGGGCTGACTGAGATCGTTCTTACCGACTGGTACACCGACCCGCCGCAACCGGTATGCATCCCCCTCGATCCGGCCCTCTCTCCGCAGGAGAACGCGGCGGCCTGTTTCCGCCGTCATCGCAAGGGAAAGCGGGCGCTGAAGCACATCGAGCGCCGCCGCGCCGAAACCCGCGCCGAACTCGAATGGCTCGGCGGCGTCGCCCTCGCCCTTGATGAGCTTGAGTCGCCTGAGGAACTGGGTGCTCTGCGGGCGGAACTCGCCGCGGCCGGATTGCTCAAACTGCGCCCCGAACCGGGGCGTGCGCGCCAGGCTACTCCCGGCACTCTGTTGCGCAGCACCCGGACGCCCGGCGGGTTTCTCCTCTACTGGGGGCGCAACAATCGCAGCAACGATCGGGTCAGCAGGGAGCTTACCGCTGGCGACGACCTCTGGTTTCATGCCCATAACATTCCCGGTTGCCACCTGGTTCTGAAGCGCGATTCGAAGGGTGTCGAGGTTCCCGAGGAAGATATCGAATTTGCCGCGGCCCTGGCCGCCGGCTATTCGCGGGGGAGGGACGCGGCGCGGGTCGATGTGATCGTCGCCGCCGGTCGCGAGGTGCGCAAGCCGAAAGGGGTGCGACCGGGACTGGTCAGCGTTGGCCATTTCCGTACCGTGCGGGTTATCCCGCGGCGCCTCCCTCCGGCCGGCGATCCCGGTGAGAATTGACGCAGGGCCACTTTTTTTGGTTGCAAAGGATGAGGCCTTTTGTTATAAACACCTTCGCTTCACGCCCAAGTGGTGGAATTGGTAGACACGCTAGGTTCAGGGTCTAGTGACCGTAGGGTCGTGGGAGTTCGAGTCTCCCCTTGGGCACCACAACTAAGATGACGGGCCAGCCGATTGACGGCTGGCCCTTTTTCTTTGGTGCGCCAGGCATGGCGCGTAGCGCCTTGACTGGCGCTGTCTGATTCACTGTGGTGGTGAATCAGTGACTTGGGGGTGCAAGTCCCCTGCGGACCCTGATGGCGGGAACCGCTAGCCGGACGGCAAGGGTGTCCATCGCGAGGTGGAATCTGAAGGAAGCCGCAGGCAAAATCCCGGTCCGACGAACAGAAACCGCATGAGGCAGTCTCATCCGGGCGAGAAGGCCAATATCTTCAAAGCCCGATAGCCATCCGGGAGGGTGGGGCTGTAGATGCGGCGGGTAGATGGGAGGAAGGTCACGCGCATTACCCTGGGAGATCTGTCGGTCTGCCTCGTGCTACCGTCACCGTAAGGTGTCGGGACGGGCCGGCAGAAGTCAGCAGAGGCCGTAGTAGCCGGAGTAACCACCCGGCAAAGGGCCGAACACGAGGCGTCGTTTCAGGAGACTCGCGTTTCGATGACGACAAGAGCAGCAGAAGTCCCGGTCGAGATACCGGGAGCCGTCCCGGAGGGCAGCGGCCGGAAGCCGCCAGAGCATGGGAGCGGTGCGTCAAACGTCACGGCAACGAGAGACCCTTCCTGGACGAAAGCGGAAAGGGGGCTGATGGAAGACGTCGTCAGCCGCCCGAACATGATGGCGGCCTTAGAGCGGGTGGAAGCCAACAAGGGCGCCCCCGGCATCGACGAGATGACGACGGGCGAGCTTCGCGGTTTTCTCAAGGAGAAGTGGCCGACCATCAGGGAAGAGTTGCTGAATGGGACGTATCGCCCCCAGCCGGTGCGGAAGGTGGAAATCGAGAAGCCCGACGGGGGAGTGCGCACCCTGGGAATCCCCACGGTGTGCGATCGGCTCATTCAGCAGGCGCTGCATCAGGTGCTGACGCCGCTATTCGATCCGGACTTCTCCGAGAGCTCCTACGGGTATCGTCCCGGACGGAGTGCCTGGCAGGCGGTTAGAGCCGCCCGTCGGCATGTGGCCGACGGCAAGCGCTGGGTGGTCGATATCGACCTGGAGAAGTTCTTCGACCGGGTGAACCACGACATCCTCATGTCGCGGGTCGCCCGTAAGGTCGAAGACAAGCGGGTATTGCTGCTCATCCGGCGGTACCTGCAAGCCGGAGTGCTCGAAGGCGGGCTTGTGTCGCAGAGGGTGGAAGGGACGCCGCAGGGTGGTCCCCTCTCACCTCTTCTGTCGAACATCCTGCTCGACGCGTTCGACAAGGAACTGGAGAGGCGCGGTCACGCCTTCTGCCGCTACGCCGACGACTGCAACATTTACGTGCAGACCAGGCGCAGCGGCCAAAGGGTCATGGCCAGTCTCACCCGGTTCCTGGAGGAGCGGCTGGCACTCAAGGTCAACGTCGCCAAAAGCGCCGTCGACCGTCCTTGGAAAAGGGTCTTTCTGGGTTACAGCATGACCTTTCACAAGAAACCCCGCCTCAAAGTGGCGGAGTCGAGAGTGAAGCGGTTCAAGGCCGGACTCAGGAAGGTCTGCCGACGGGGCAGGGGACGCAGTCTCGCTCAGGTCATCAAAGAAATCACCCCGAAGCTACGGGGGTGGGCCTCTTACTTCCGCCTGGCGGAGGTCAAAGGCATCTTCGAAGAACTGGACAAATGGCTGCGGCGGAAGCTGCGCTGCATTCTATGGCGACAGTGGAAGCGCCCCTATACCCGGGCCAAGAGGTTGATGCAGCGGGGATTGCCGGAAGCCCGGGCGTGGAAATCGGCCACGAACGGGCGAGGCCCCTGGTGGAACTCAGGGGCCTCGCACATGAATGAAGCGTATCCGACATCCTTCTTTCGCTACTTGGGGCTGATCCGCTTGACCGATCAGCACCGCCGCTTTCAGAGCGCCTTGTGAACCGCCGTGTACGGAACCGTACGCACGGTGGTGTGGGAGGACGGCGGGGGCGACCCCGCCTCCTACCCGATGCCGGCAGCGGAAATCATGTCTTGCCGAGCCGGCAGCGGGCGCTGTATAAGAAAAGAGCTATTCCTGCTGATCTTGGCACCGAAGCGAAGGCTGCAAAGATGGATATTGAGACCTTGCGGAGTTATCTTCTTGCCAGACCCGGCGCCGAAGAGACCTATCCCTTCGACGCGGAGACCCTGGCTGTCAAGGTCGGCGGCAGGATCTTTGCCTTGTTGATGCCTGGCGACGGTCCGGCCTGGCTCAACCTCAAGTGCCTGCCGGAGCACGCCGAAATTCTGCGCGAGCTTTATCCCGCAGTTTTGCCGGGCTACCATATGAACAAGCGCCATTGGAACACCGTGGTCCTCGACGGCACCCTGCCGGATGCGGACCTGGAGGGGATGATCGACGAGTCGTATCGTCTGGTCGTAGCGGGGCTGCCCCGCTCGCGGCGTCCCGGTTGACACCATTATCCTGACTGCTGATTACCCACCCCAAGGGAGTGAACCATGCCGACTGCTACCGCCCGCCATATCCTGGTCGCCAGTGAAGCTGACTGCCTGAAACTCAAGGCTGAAATCGAGGCCGGCGCCGATTTTGCCGAGGTCGCCCTGCAGAATTCCTCCTGCCCGTCGCGGATGCGCGGCGGCGACCTGGGTGCGTTTCGTGCTGGCGACATGGTCCAGGAATTCGACGCCGCGGTCTTTTCCGGTCCGGTCGGGCAGCTCCTCGGACCGGTCCAGACCCAGTTCGGTTTCCACCTGATGGAAGTCACCAAGCGCTGGTAACCGGTGCGTTTATGATCGGGGTGCGTCGCTTCCTGCTGATCCTGGCCCTTCTGCTCCTCCCTTGGCCCGCCTCGGCCGCGAACCCCTGGCAGGGTTGGAACGCGCTCTGCGCGGCGATTCGCAGCGAGACGATCACCCCCGCCCAGGCCCGGGCCCAGGCCAAAAAATTGCTGCCGCAATTGCGTGCCGCCAGCCGGGAAATCGCGCCGACACCACATGTCTTCCCCGTCGCCGGTTATGGTCCCGAGTGTGGCGAGGGGGGGCGCAACTATCATCTTGGCCGGTTCGATTTCTATAACAACCGCAGCCGCAAGGGACTTCACCCCGCCCACGATCTCTTTATCACCGACCAGGACCAGGACAGTCGCGACGACGCCTCCGGCGCCCCGGTGACGATCCTTGCCTTCAGTTCCGGGGTCGTGGCCGCCACCAACAGTGGCTGGCAACCGGGGACACCCACCTATGGCGGCAACTGCATCTGGGTTTACGATCCCGCCAGCGACCGTTTCTGTTACTACGCCCACCTCGAACGGGTCGATGTCATGCCCGGCGATGTCGTCAGCGCCGGAACGCCCCTCGGCATCATGGGACGAACCGGAATCAACGCCCAGGCCCGGCGTAGCCCCACCCACCTGCACTTCATGGTGGTCGCCTGGGACCGGGGACGGATGACGCCGATCAACCCCTGGCCAGAACTCCTCGCGGCCCAACGGCTCCCGGCCCGTTAAGGGTGTGGCCAGCCGCCAATTTCCTTGCCTGGTGGTTACCCTTTTGCTACCATCAGCGCCATGGATATCCGCCTGGTTCTCAAACAATGTCCGATGTTTGCCGGTGTCACCAGCGACGACCTTGACGAGCTGTTGCAGGTGGCAAGATCCCGTGACTGCGAAAAGGGGGAACTCCTTTTCTCCAGCGGTGACACGGCCGCCGGTTTCTATGTCCTGGCTGCCGGCAAGGTCAAAATTTACAAGCTCTCCCCCGATGGCAAGGAGCGCATCCTGCACATCGTCCACCCGGTGGCAACCTTTGCCGAGGCGGCGATCTTCGGTGATGGCCGCTACCCGGCCTACGCCGAGCCCCTCGAAAAATCGTTGCTGATCTTCTTCCCGAAGCAGGAATTCCTCGACCTGTTGCAACGCCAGGGGCGCATTGCGATCAATATGATCGGTGGCCTCTCCCGCTTTTTGCGGCAGTTCGCCACCCAGGTGGAGGAGCTGACCTTCAAGGATGTCCCCGCCCGGCTCTCCCGCTATATCCTCGATCTCGCCGGGGCCAGGGAGACCGCCTTTCTGCCGATCTCCAAGTCCCAGCTCGCCTCCAACCTCGGCACTGTCAGTGAAACCCTGTCGCGAACCCTGCGCAAGCTCTCCGACGACGACCTGATTGCCGTCGAAGGGCGGACGATCCGTATTCTCGATGCCGAACGTCTCGCCGATCTGGCCGATAGTTTTCGCGAACGCTGATCCTCTTTGGCGCGCCGGGGACCCGCCGGCGGCGCAGGAGCCTGCCATGCTCTTCCCGGATCGCGCTGAATCTTCCCTTGCACGGTTTCCGGTCGATGTCACCGGCCCCGTACTCCAAGCAGGAGGTATCCTTGCCGAATAAATTGCGGGACAGCGTGGCTGGTAGAAAGCCGTCCCTTCTGCTGATCGCCGAGGATGCCGCTGTCGGGTCCCGGGTGCGTCAGGCCCTGGCAGGGATGCCGGAGCCAGCCGCCTGGACGATTCACGAGATCGCCTGGGAGCAGGGGGCAGTGACGCTTGCCAGCGCCGATTGCGCTCTGGCCCTGGTCGCCGGCAAGCCCGATAGCCAAGCGGCGCTCGAACTCCTGCGCCAGGCGCAGCTGCCTCCTTCTCGCCCGGTCCTGCTGGTTGGTGGTTTCGATCCCGCAACTGCGAACGAAGTCGGTGCCGCTGACTTAATCACCCTGGACGAACTGACACCGGCGCTCATCGGCCGGGTCCTTCGTTATCAGCTTCAACGCCGGCAGCTCGAAGACCAGATCGCCCGCCTCGGGCAATTCGATTCGCTGACCGGCCTCCCCAACCGCTTCCTCTTCCACGACCGGCTCGCCCAGCTTCTCGCCCGCGCCTGCCGCGATGCCACCCAGGTCGGGGTCATGCTCCTCGGGATTGACCGTTTCAAGGGGGTGACCGAGTCGCTCGGCCACCGGGTCGGGGACTTGGTGCTGCAGGCGGTGGCACGGCGGCTCAGCGATTCGATCCGCGAATGCGACACGGTGGCGCGTCTCGACGGGGACGAGTTCGTCCTCCTCTTTTCCGGACTGCGGAACCATCGCCAGGCAGCGGCCATGGCCGCGCGGATTCTGGTCACATTTGCCCGCCCCTCCCAGATTGGAGAGCGGGAAATCTACCTCTCGCCGAGCATCGGCATCGCCATTTACCCCTTTGACGGCAATGAAGGGGAGCTCCTGATGGGCTGCGCGGAGACCGCCCTCTCGATGGCCCGGAGCAATGGTGGCAACTGCTATCAATTCTTCGCTCCGGAGATGAACGCCGCCGCCCGGGAACGGCTCGAACTCGAAACCGGCCTGCATCGGGCGCTGGAGCGGGATGAATTCCTGCTCCATTACCTGCCCCAGTTTGACCTCGCCAGTGGTGAACTGATCGGTTTCGAGGCACTGCTGCGCTGGCAGTCGCCGGACCATGGCCTGGTGATGCCGCGCCGGTTTATCCCCCTGCTTGAGGAGAATGGCCTGATCTGCAGTGTCGGCGAGTGGGTGCTGCGCAGCGCCTGCCGGCAACTGCGGCGCTGGCAGGAGGCTGGCCTGCGACCGGGTCGCCTCGCCGTTAACCTCTCTGGTCGCCAGTTGCGGGTCCCCGGCCTGGTCGAATTGTTCATGGGGATTTTACGGGAGACCGGGGTTGATCCTGCCCAACTCGATATCGAACTGACCGAAGGGCACGTCATGCAGCAGCTGCAGCTCAACGTCGAGGTTCTGCGGCGTCTTACCGACCAGGGGGTGCAGCTGGTGATGGACGATTTCGGTACCGAGGATTCTTCTTTGAGCTGCCTTAAGCATCTTCCCGTCAACAAGGTCAAGATTGACCAGAGTTTCACCAGCCAGATCGGTCGCAGCGCCGAGGATGATGCCCTGATCCGGGCGATCATCGCCATGAGCCACAGCCTCGGTTTGAAGGTGATCGGCGAAGGGATCGAGAGCCGGGAACAGCTCGACTTTTTGCGCGCCCAGGGGTGCGAGGAAGGGCAGGGCTTCTGGTTTGCGCCGGCCCGGAGTGCTGCCGAAATCGAGCAAATGCTCAGGAGCCGCTGAGGCACGTTTCAATTTGACCCTGGTCAAGGCCGCTCTCCCGGCTCGCTGTTACTATTCCCACCATGTCTGCTAATGCTCCAGCGTTATCTCCCCTGACCCGTCGCGAGCGCAAGGATCTCAGGATTCTCGCGCACTTCACCGCGGTCTATTGTCGGAACCATCATTCCGATGAGCGTGCTCCCCTTGATCTGGCGGAGCCTGGCTACGCCCCCCTGCGCCTGGAGCGATTCCCCCTCTGCTCCGAGTGCCGGGAATTCCTTGCCTACGCCTTTGCCCGCCGTCGCTGTTGCCCCCTCGACCCGAAACCCGCCTGCAAGGAGTGCCCGGTTCACTGCTATCGCAGTGGCCATCGTGAGCAGGTTCGCGCCATCATGCGCTTTTCCGGGCGTCACCTGCTGCTCAGGGGACGGCTTGACCTGCTTTGGCACTACCTGTTCTAATCACCAGAAGGGGGAAGGCTGGCGGGCGCGCGCTTCCCTTGACCTGTGTCAATGCGGGCAGGACCGCAGTCAGGCATAATCATCCCAGTACCATGAATCCTAAACCATCCAAGAGCCATGAGGTGATAGAGATGCAGCGTGACATCGTGAGAATCGACGAAGAAAAATGCAACGGTTGTGGCCTTTGTGTGCCGGCCTGTGCCGAAGGTGCGATCCGGATTATCGACGGCAAGGCAAAGCTGATCGCCGACAACCTCTGCGACGGTCTCGGCGCCTGTCTCGGGCATTGTCCGCAGGATGCGATCATTGTCGAAAAACGGCAGGCCGAGGCTTTCGACGAAGGCGCGGTGGAAAAGCACCTGGCAGCCAGCAGCCATCCTCCGACCAGCCACCCGGCTCCCGCAACCGGAGGTTGTCCTTCGGCCCAGGTTCGGGTGATGCCGGCTGCCGGCGGTTGTCCCTCGGCCCAGGTCCGGCAGCTTGCCCCTGCCACGGGAGGCGGCGCGACCACGGCCCCCGCGCGGAGTTCGGAGCTGCGTCAGTGGCCGGTGCAGATGCACCTGGTACCGCCGACTGCCCCTTTTCTTCAGGATGCAGAGCTGGTCCTCGCTGCCGACTGCGCTCCCTTCGCCTATGCCGACTTCCACCGCGACCTGCTGCAGGGGAAGGCGCTCCTGATCGGCTGCCCCAAGCTCGACGACGGCCAGGCCTACCTCGACAAACTGACCGCCATTCTGCGCCAGAACCAGGTGCGCTCCCTGACCGTTGTTCATATGGAGGTCCCCTGTTGTTCCGGCCTGATCGCCCTGGCCCGGCGGGCGCTGGAAGCGAGCGGCAGCAGCACGCCGCTGCACACGGTCAAGGTGACGATCGGCGGCGAGCTCGCCTGATGCCGGATTCGACCGGGATTCCCCGCGCTTGACACCACACCGCTGCGGTTGCTAAGGTGACGACCTTCTGTCACCGCGCTTCCAATTCGTCGAGGGCCACCGATGACCCGTTCCATGTCGCTCACTGTCCGCTACGCCGAAACCGATGCCCAGGGGATCGTGCACCACTCCCGTTACCTGATCTGGTTCGAGGAGGGGCGATCCGATTTTCTGCGTCAGCAGGGACTGCACTACCGGGACTTTGAAAAGGCCGGTTACTTCATCGTCGTCGCCGAGGCCGAGGTCAAGTACCGGGCGCCGGCTCTCTACGAAGATGTGGTGACAGTCGAGACGACTCTGGTGCGCATGCGCGGCAAGGTGATTGAATTTTCCTACCGGGCCAGCAACGAGGCCGGGACCCTGCTTGCCGAGGGGCGCACTCGTCACGTAGTGCTCGGTCCCGACCGGCGGCCGACCCCGCTTCCGGACTCCCTGCTCGAAGCGATCGGCGTTCCTGCTGAGGTCGTTGAAACCGCCTGAGGCCGATCCTGCTGGCGAATTTCCCGTTGACAGCCGGTACGCCAATTGCTATAAATCCACACCCCCAAATGAATACGGGCGCATAGCTCAGCGGGAGAGCACTGCCTTCACACGGCAGGGGTCGTAGGTTCAATCCCTACTGCGCCCACCAGATAAAAACAGAGGGCTAGCCGACCGGCTAGCCCTCTGTTTTTATCTGGTGGCGCCGGTTCGGGGCTGGAAATAGGGTTCCGGTCCGGGCTGGCCTCTGCTATAAAGAGCTGAGAATCTGAGTTTGCAGCCCGCTTCTGGAGGAAGACGGATGACAACCAGCGACCAGCTCCTCAAGCGTATTGAACTGTTAACCCGGATCAGTACCGCTCTGTCCGCCGAGCAGGATACCAACCTGCTGCTGGAGACGATTCTGCTTGGCGCCAAGGAGTTGACCCACGCCGACGGTGGCAGCCTTTATATTCTGGAAGGGCGGAACCTGGTTTTCCAGCTGGTTCACACCACCTCGCTCCGGCTTCACATGGGCGGAAGCAGTGGCGTGCCGGTCAACTTTCCGCCGGTGCCGCTGGAACTCGCCGATGGCAGTCCCAATCTGCGCATGGTCGTCACCCGCTCGGTTCTCGAAGACCGCATCATCAATATCCCCGACGCCTACGCCGACCAGGAGTTCGACTTCTCCGGGACCCGGGCCTTCGACGCCCGGACCGGCTATCACTCGCGGTCGTTGCTGGCGGTGCCGATGAAAGATCACGAGAACCGGATTATCGGCGTTCTCCAGCTGATCAATGCCCAGGACCCGGAAAACGGCGCTACCACCATTTTCAATGATGCAGACCAGGGGCTGGCCGCGGCTCTCGCCTCCCAGGCGGCGGTAGCGCTCAACCGGCGCCAGCTGATCGATGGCCTGGAGAATCTGCTCCGCTCCCTGACCCAGCTCATCGCCAATGCCATCGACGACAAGTCGCACCACACCGGCAACCATTGTCGGCGGGTGCCTGCCATTACCATGGCGCTGGCGCGGGCGGTCAACGCCGATACCGGCCCCATTTTCGGCCCGGTTCGTTTCGACCAGAAGCAGCTCGATGAACTCGAGATTGCTTCTTGGTTGCACGATTGCGGCAAAATGACGACGCCGGAGCGGGTGGTCGATAAAAGTACCAAGCTCGAAACCATTTTCGACCGCATTCACCTCGTCGATGCCCGCCTCGAAATCCTCCGGCTGGAGGCTGAAGTCGCACGGCTCAGCAAGGGAGAGGCGGCGCACCAGACTCCTTCCGCTTCACCCCTGCCGCTGGAGCAGATTGACGCGATCCGCAGCTTCCTGCATCGCTGCAATACCGGCGGCGAGTTTCTCTCGGAGAGTGACCGGCATTACCTTGCCGAACTCGGCCGGATCACCCTGCCGAATCATGATGCCAGCGCCGCCGCCCCGCTTCTCAATGAGGACGAAATCCGCAACCTGGCGGTGCCACGGGGGACCCTGACCGACGAGGAGCGACAGATCATCAACAACCATGTCAATGTCACCTACCGCATGCTGGAAGCGCTCCCCTTCCCGGAACATCTGCAGAATGTGCCGCTGATCGCAGCCGGCCACCATGAGCGGATGGATGGCAAGGGCTACCCGCAGGGGATTCCCGCCGGGCAGCTCCCGCTGCAGACACGAATCCTGGCGATTGCCGACGTATTCGAGGCCCTGACCGCCAGCGACCGCACCTACCGCAAAGCCAATACCCTCTCGCAGGCGTTGACGATCATGGCGCGGATGTGCGCCGAAGGCCACCTCGACCCGCAACTCTTCGACCTTTTTGTCCGCAGTGAGGCCTACCGGGACTACGCCCGAGCCAATTTCCAGGCGGAGCAGCACGATGCCGTCGATTCTGCCGCCCTGCGCCAGATCTATTCGCCGGCACCTGTGGAGGGAGCGTGAGCCTCGTTGTCTTCGCCCACGGTAAGGAAAGCGGCCCCTGGGGGACCAAGAGCCTCGCCCTGGCGGCCGTGGCCCGGCGTCTCGGCTGGCGCTTTCTCAGCCCCGACCTGAGCGGCACCCGGGACGCGGAAGAACGGATCGAACGGTTTCTCGACGCCCTGCCGGCAGACCCCGGCACCCTGGTCCTGATTGGTTCGAGCATGGGAGGCTACGTCGCGACCTGTGCCTCGGCGCGCCTGCGTCCCGCCGGGTTGCTGCTGCTCGCCCCGGCCTTTTATCTCCCCGGCTACCGCAACCAGGATCCCTTGCCCTGCGCCGGGCATACAGTGGTGGTGCATGGCCGGGACGATGACCTCGTCCCGCCGGCCCATGCCTGGCGCTTTGCCGAGCGCCACGGCGCCGAATTCCATCTCCTTCCCGACCAGCATCCCCTCGCCGGTTCGGTCCCGTTCCTGGAAGAGTTACTGGCCCGGCTGCTGCGGGACCTCACCCCCGGCATCCCCTTTGCCGCCCACCTTTGACAAGCGCTTCCCCCCCAGGGAAAATCGTTTCATGTCGCATCCAAAAACGGAAATGTTCGAAATCGTCGATGAGCAGGACCGGGTCATCGGTATCGCCCCGCGCTCCGCGTGCCACGGCAACCCGGCGCTGGTGCATCGGGTCGCCCATGTGCTGGTATTCCGCCCGGGAGGAGAGCTGCTGCTGCAGAAAAGGTCACGGCACAAGGATATCCAGCCCGGGAAGTGGGACACCAGCGTCGGGGGGCATCTTGACCCGGGGGAGGACTACCTGGCCGCGGCGGTCCGGGAAATGCGCGAGGAACTTGGCCTCCGCGATCTCCCCCTGACTTTCCTCTACAGGTCACGCATCCGGAACGAGATCGAGTCGGAGAATGTCGCCACCTACCTCGCTCTCCATGCGGGCGCGATCCGGTTTGCAGCGGAGGAGATCGAGGAGGTACGGTTCTGGCGGGGAGCGGAAATCGATGCGGCGCTCGGCAGCGGCCTTTTCACCCCCAACTTCGAAATGGAGTGGCGGCTGTTTCTGGACTGGTACCGACGGCGGCTGGGGAGAACGCCAACCGGCATCACCGGCGGCGCGGACTTCGCTGAACTGCTGCGCGAGGTGATCGAGAGCGAAGGAGAACGCTGACGGATCAGTCGAGCAGGGGGAGGGTGAACACGAACCGGCTCCCACCTGCCGGGCCGAGCGGAGATTCGACCCAGATCCGACCGCCGTGGAGGTGGATGATTTCCTGGCAGATCGCCAGCCCCAGACCGGTCCCCTTGCGAAACGGGCCCCGGCTTGGCAACTGCTGGAATTTGCCGAACAGCAGTTTCTGCAATTCGACCGGGATCCCTTCGCCGGTATCGGTCACGCTGACCTGGAGCAAATCACTCTCCGCGCCGCCCGGCAGGCTGGTGGAGACAACGACGCGGCCATCGGCGGGGGTGAACTTGGCTGCATTGCTGAGCAGGTTGGCAAAAACCCGGACCAGCTGTTTGCCATCGGCGAGGAGGTAGGGGAGCTCTTCGGGAATCTCGAGTTCGACCTGGATCGACTTTTCCGCGAAGAGTGGACTGAGGTCGGCGAGAGTTTTTTCCAGCAGTGGCATCAGCTGCAGGGGCGAAGAGTGCAGTTTGAGCTTTCCCGCTTCGAGTTTGGAGAGGTCGAGGATGTCCTCGATCAGGGCAAGCAGCCGGTCACAACCGCTTTCGACATTGCCGAGTGCGTTTTTCTGCTCGGTATTGATGTCGCCGTATATCCCCTCGGCAAGGATATTGGTGAAGCCGCGAATGCTGGTCAGGGGAGCCCGCAGGTCATGGACCAGCATGGAGACGAAATCGGCCTTGACCTGTTCGATCTCGCGGGTCTTGCGCAGGTAGCCGATGACGATCTGGAGACGGTCGGCGACTATGGTCAGGGAATGGCGGCTGCCATCGGTAAGCTTGACGGCGCCGTCATGAAACAGGGCGAGCCGGGTCCCCTGGTCGCTGATCGGCAGGGTGTGGAGCAATTGCAGCCCGTCCCCAAGGGGTGAAGTTTCCGGATCGTCCGGCGGTACCAGGATTTCCCGCACCTGGGCGGAAGCTTCCTTCCGTTCCGAGGCGGCCCAGGTCTGTTCGCGGATGGCGGCCAGCGCTGCCTCGCCGAGTGGGGCAACCGAGTGGATGGCGAGTAAATATTTGTCGTCACCGTCGGCGAAAAGCAGACTTGCGGCACTGTGGCGGCAGATCACCGAGAGGAAGCGCAACACCTCACTGACCAGTTGGTCGCCGTCGTGGGCGAGACCCGTCAGCTTGAGGATCTCGTTGGAAATGGTCGACTCGTAGAGGAGGCGGTCGAGGATTGTCGTTACCCGGGACTGGATATCTTCACTGCTCAGATCCCGGGATTTGCTCGGCAGCCGGCGCAGCCCCTGCGGCGCCCGGTGCAGGGCCAACTCGGTAACGGTGTCGAGGATCGGATCGAGGTCGGTGGTTTTTTCGAGGTAACGGTCGGCGCCGGCCTTTTCCCCCCAGAAACGGTCGTGGCGTTCGCGCAGGTTGGTCAAAAGAATGATCGGGATCGCCGCCGTCAGGGGGTCGTTCTTCAACAGCCGGCAGAGATGGTATCCATTCAGCTCCGGCATCAGGACATCGGAAAGGATCAGCCCGGGGGGAGAGTGGTAGACCCGGGTCATCGCCTCGATGCCGTTGCTGGCCGTCTCGACCTGGAACCCGCGATTCTGAAGCGCGTCCCGGAGGATTGCAAGTTGCGTTTCGCTGTCGTCGACAACCAGGATTGGCGCGAATCTATTCAATGGATCCTCCATTGTCATTGCAGACCCGGTTCACCCGAAAAAGTGGACGCGGGCGAAAACCAACCAAAAAAGCAAGTCATTGTAAAGACTTCAATAGCGATTAGTCAAGCAACTCGGCGGCCTGGCGGGCGCGGATAATAATTTGGCAATGACCGTGCGCAGGCAGTAGGCGTGCCCGCTTTTTGGTCAGGCTCTTTCCGCCCTGCTCAAATTATGGGCATCAGGCCTGCCCGGTGGCGGAAACTGGGACGACGATTTGCCGGAACGTGAACAAATCCATGTGGTTGCCCATGGCTTGCGGTAATCGCCGTTTTGGCAAGCTATTTGCTCTTATGCAGTTCCGTTGTGAAAAATTGATAGTTGTCCAACACCTGATGGGTGGCTATACTGAGCATTCTGCAACTGTATCAGGCGTCCTATAATCCATACCGGGGAGGTAGCTGCGATGAGAAAAGTTGAGGCGATCATCAAGCCTTTCAAACTCGACGAGGTCAAGGAAGCGTTGAACGAGATCGGTATCCAGGGGATTACCGTCAGCGAGGTCAAGGGGTTCGGACGGCAGAAAGGGCACACGGAGCTTTACCGTGGTGCCGAATACGTCGTTGATTTCATCCCCAAGATCAAGATGGAGATCATCGTTCGCGACGACATGGTCAGCAAGGTGGTCGATACCATCGCGGAAGCGGCCAAAACCGGACGGATCGGGGACGGCAAGATTTTCGTTACCCCGGTCGACGAGATTCTGCGCATCCGTACCGGTGAACGCGGCGACGACGCCCTCTAGTTTTCAGGGGGGCAGACTGTTACTGCCTGGGCGCCCCCGGGGCGGGACGGCCAGGATTTTACTCTTACCCAGCCAAAGGAGAAGGAACCATGACCCCCAAGGATGTTGTTGCTTTTGCAAAAGAAAACAATGCCCAGATGATCGACTACAAATTCCTCGATTTCGTCGGGATCTGGCAGCATTTTTCGGTTCCGGTGACTGAATTCAGCGAAGATACCTTTGAAGAAGGGATCGGCTTTGACGGTTCCTCGATCCGCGGCTGGCAGCCGATCCACAACAGCGACATGCTGCTGATGCCCGATCCGATGACCGCCAAGATCGACCCCTTTATCGAAGTGACCACCCTCAGCCTGATCTGCGACGTCATCGACCCGATCACCCGCGAAGGTTACACCCGCGACCCCCGCTTCATCGCCAAGAAGGCCGAAGCCTATCTGAAATCGTCCGGCATTGCCGATACCGCCTATTTCGGGCCGGAGCCGGAATTCTTCATCTTTGACGACATCCGCTACGGGTCCAGCGCCAACGAGTCCTTCTACAGCATCGATTCGGTCGAGGGGGCCTGGAACACCGGCCGCGAGGAGTATCCCAACCTCGGTTACAAGCCGCGCCACAAGGAAGGTTATTTCCCCTGCGCCCCGACCGACTCCCACGTCGACCTGCGCAATGAGATGGTCCAGGTGCTGCAGAGCGTCGGCATGCGGATCGAAGCTGCCCACCACGAAGTCGCCACCGGCGGTCAGAACGAAATCGACATGCGCTTCGACTCGCTGCTGAAGATGGGCGATACCCTGCAGTGGTTCAAGTACATCGTCAAGAACGTCGCGGTCCGTAACGGCAAGACCGTCACCTTCATGCCCAAGCCTCTCTATGGCGACAACGGCTCGGGGATGCACTGCCACCAGTCTCTCTGGAAGGATGGCACCAACCTCTTCGCCGGGGACGGCTACGGCGGCCTGTCGAAGATGGCCATGTACTACATCGGCGGCATCATGAAGCACGCCAAGGCCCTCTGCGCCTTTACCAATCCGAGCGTCAACTCCTACAAGCGCCTGGTCCCCGGCTTCGAAGCCCCGGTCAACCTCGCCTACTCCAACCGCAACCGCTCCGCCTCGCTGCGGATTCCGGTCACCAGCAACCCGAAATCGAAACGGGTCGAATATCGCACCCCCGATCCGAGCTGCAACGGCTACCTCGCCTTCGCCGCCCAGCTGATGGCCGGCCTTGACGGCATCGAGAACAAGATCGATCCGGGTCAGCCCCTCGACAAGGATATCTACGGCCTCTCCCCGGAGGAGCTCAAGGATGTGCCGAACGTTGCCCGCAGCCTCGAGGACGCCCTCAATCACCTGCGGGAGGACCATGCGTGGCTGCTCAAGGGAGATGTCTTTACCGAGGACGTCATCGAGAAGTGGATCGAGTACAAGATGGAAGCGGAGGTCAACCCGAACCGCATGCGCCCGACCCCGACGGAGTTCGCCCTCTACTACGATTGCTGATCAGCACCGCCGACCAGCAAAAAAGCCCCCGGAGTCTTCCGGGGGCTTTTTTGCATTCATCCCCGCTGCGGGTTGACAAGCTCTGACCGGGTGCTTATGTTGTGACCCGTTCCACCATCTTTTGCCCACAGGAGGGACCAGTCCGATGACGGTCAGCAAACGCAAGTTCAAGGCCGAGGTAAACAAGATTCTCGACCTGATGATCCATTCTCTCTACTCCCACAAGGAGATTTTCCTGCGCGAACTGATCTCCAATGCCTCGGATGCCATCGACAAGGCGCGCTATCTCTCCCTGACCGATAGCAGCATCAACCCCGACGGTTCGGATTGGCAGATCGAGCTGATTCCGGACAGTGCCACCGGGACCCTGACCATCCGCGACAACGGCATCGGCATGACCCGGGACGAGGCCGTCGAGGCCCTCGGCACCATCGCCCATTCGGGTACCAAGGAGTTTATGAAACTCCTTGAGAGTCGTGAGGTCAAGGACAACCCGGAGCTGATCGGCCA
This sequence comes from Desulfuromonas carbonis, assembly GCF_054658035.1. Lineage (NCBI taxonomy): Bacteria > Pseudomonadati > Thermodesulfobacteriota > Desulfuromonadia > Desulfuromonadales > Desulfuromonadaceae > Desulfuromonas > Desulfuromonas carbonis. The sequence goes on from NZ_BAAHXR010000002.1 coordinate 109,643, forward strand.
GTTCGGGGTCGGCTTCTACTCGGCATTCATGGTTGCCGACCAGGTCACGGTTCGTACCCGCAGCGCCCAGGCCCCCGCCGATCAGGCCGTGGTCTGGCAATCCGATGCCGACGGCAGCTATACCCTGGAGGATGGGGTGAAGGAGAGTCGTGGCACCGATGTCGTTCTCCATCTCAAGGAAGATTGCCAGGAGTTCCTGCAGGAGTGGGAACTGCGAAAAATTGTCAAACAGTACTCCGACTTCATCGAGTACCCGGTGGTGATGGCGGTCACCCGCAGCAAGCCCGATCCGGATGACAAGGAGAAGCAGGTCGAGGAGACCAAAGTCGAAACCCTCAACTCGCGCAAGGCGATCTGGCTCAAGGACAAGAGCGAAATCGGTGAGGAAGAGTACAACGAATTTTACAAGCATATCTCCCACGACTTCACCGACCCGGCCCGGGTTATCCATTACCGGGCGGAGGGGACCACGGAGTTCTCGGCTCTTCTCTATTTGCCGGCGAAGCGCCCCTTCGACATCTATTATCAGGACTACAAGGTGGGGCCGACCCTCTACGTGCGCCGGGTGCAGATCATGGATCACTGCGAGGCGATGCTGCCGCCCTACCTGCGCTTCGTCAAGGGGGTGGTTGAGTCCTCCGACCTCCCCCTCAACGTCAGCCGGGAAATCCTCCAGGACAACAAGACCGTCAGCGTGATCAAAAAGAGCATCACCAAGAAGGTGCTCGACACCCTGGCGGAGATGAAGAAGGAGGATGCTGCCGGGTTCGACGAGTTTTACAGCCAGTTCGGCCGCATCCTCAAGGAGGGGATTCACCACGACTTCGAGCGCAAGGATGCCATTGCCGAACTGCTCCTCTTCGAATCGACCAAAACCGAGGCGGGGAAGAAAATCACCCTCGCCGACTACGTGGCACGGATGGTCGAGGGGCAGGAGTCGATCTACTACATGACCGGGCCCGACCGGAAGACGGCCGAATCCTCCCCCTATCTCGAAATCTTCAAGGAGAAGGGGTATGAAGTCCTGCTGATGACCGACGATATCGATGACATCATCATCAGCCGTCTCGACAGCTACCAGGAGAAGCCCTTCCAGTCGGCGCTCAAGGGGGACCTCGACCTCGGTGACAGCAACAAGGAAGAGAAGCAGAAGGAATACGGCGGCCTGCTCGAAATGATGCAGGAGGAGCTCAAGGACCAGGTCAGTGCGGTCCGCATTTCCGGACGGCTCAAGGACTCAGCCGTCTGCCTGGTCGCCGGCGAACACGATCTCGACCCGGCGATGGAGAAGATGTTCCGCGCCATGGGGCAGGAGGTCCCCCGGGGTCAACGCGCCCTCGAGGTCAACTCGGAACATCCCTTGATCGTCCGCATGCAAGATCTTTTTGCCGCTGACGCCAAGAGTGCCCAGCTCAAGGAGTATGTGGAGCTGCTCTACGACCAGGCCCTCCTCCTCGAAGGGGACCGCCCCCGGGACCCGGTCGCCTTTGCCCGGGCGATGTCGAAGCTGATGGCGCAGGGCGTGACGGTCTGATCCGCAAGTACTGGCAGAAAACGACAGCAGGGGCCGCATTTGCGGCCCCTGCTGTCGTTTTTTCACAACTCTCCCCTAGTTGAAGAGCGGCAGATACTCCTCGTATCCTTCCCTGGCCAGATCGGCCGCGGGAATGAAGCGCAGTGCCGCCGAGTCGATGCAATAGCGCAGACCAGTCGGGGGCGGGCCGTCCTTGAAGACGTGACCGAGGTGGGAGTCGGCGTGCCTGCTGCGTACCTCGACGGTGGTGCCGAAGATGCCGGGGTGTTTCACCTCCACCACGTTCTGCTGGTTGAGCGGCCGGGTGTAGCTTGGCCAGCCGGTCCCCGAGTCGTACTTGTCGGTAGAACTGAAGAGGGGTTCCCCGGAGATGATGTCGACATAGATGCCCGCTGCATGGTTGTCCCAATACGGGTTCTTAAAGGGGGGCTCGGTGCCGTCCTCCCGCGTCACCTGGTACTGGATCGGGGTCAGCAGCCGGCGCAGAGTGGCGTCGTCGGGGATGGTGTAGGTCCGCTCCTTGTGGACCACCGGCGCCATCCCTTTAGCGGTCATGCCCGGCTCACCCATCTCCTTGCCGCTCTTCGGTTCCATCTTCATCTCCATCCCGTCCCGGCCGGCGGGAAGTTTGTCGACCTCGGCTTTCCCCCAGCTCTTTTCCAGAAACTGGTCCCGCCCCGAACCCCAGCGGTAGTAGTGATAGCGAACCGGGTTCTCCTTGTAGTAATTCTGGTGATAGTCTTCGGCCGGGTAGAAGGGGCCGAGCGGTTCGATGGCGGTGACGATTTTTTTACTGAAAGGACCGGAGACAGCGAGCTGTGCCTTGGAGGCTTCCGCTGCGCGCTGCTGCTCGGGGTTGGCGTAAAAAATCGCACTGCGGTACTGGGAACCGCGATCGACAAACTGGCCGCCGGCGTCGGTGGGGTCGATATGGCGCCAGAACCAGTCGAGGAGCTGCGGGTAGGTGATGCGTGTCGGGTCGTAGATCACCTTGACCGCTTCCACATGGCCGGTGCCACCGGCCGAGACCTGTTCGTAGCTCGGGTTGGCCATCTCCCCGCCGGTATAGCCGGAGATGGCGTCGATCACCCCGGGGAGTTTTTCAAAATCGGACTCGGTACACCAGAAACAGCCGCCGGCAAAGACGGCGCTGGCGGTCATCGCCGGGCCGGGGGGTGTGCCAGGGGCCGGATCTGCACCCCAGGCGGTCAGGCCGGTTAGCAAGGTTAGGGTCAGGGCTGCCAATGCAGTTACTATCGTTTTCATGAAGACCTCCCGGAACGGGTCCGTTAGGGCACCCGGAAACGTTGGTGAATTTCTGCTCTGTCTTGATAGACAGCATAATGCATCTGCGCAATGCCTGCTTAAATGCCGTGTAAAGATTTGATAAAGTTGGCCGGACCCGGCAGCGGCGCAAACCCGGCCATCGACAGTATAATGAACCGATGTCGTTTCGTGGCGGCGGGAGTGCCGAACGGGGAGCCGGGGGGGCGAAGGAGAATTTCATGATTGTCATCACGGGAGCGACGGGGCATATCGGTAGCCAGGCGGCCGAGCGCTTGCTCTCCATGGGCAAAAAGGTGCGGGTGATCGGTCGTCGCGCCGAGCGCCTGGAGCCGCTGGTGGCGCGCGGTGCCGAAGCCGGCGTGGGCGAGCTGGGTGATGGCGTCTTTCTTGCCGATGCCTTTGCCGGCGCCACGGCGCTCTTCGCCATGATCCCGCCGAACCATGGCGCCAAGTCGTTTCGCGGCTTCCAGAACGAGATCGGTGCGGCCATCGCCGCTGCGATCAGGGGCGCCGGCGTCACCCATGTCGTCAACCTCAGCAGCCAGGGGGCCGAGCTGTCGGCCGGCAGTGGCCCGATACTCGGACTGCGTGATCAGGAGGAGCGGCTGAACCGCCTGGCGGGGGTAAATATCCTGCACCTGCGGCCAGCCTACTTCATGGAGAACCTGGAGATGTCCATACCCCTTATTCGCAAAATGGGGATGACCGGTTCGGCGGTTCGCGGTGACCAGCCGATTGCCATGATCGCGACCTGCGATATTGCCGAACGGGTTGCCGAGCACCTGGCCCGGCGGGATTTCACCGGCAAGGTGGTCGAAGACCTGCTTGGGCCGCGCGATCTGACCTTCCGGGAAGCGACGGCCATCATCGGCCGTGCGATCGGCAAGCCGGGCCTCAAATACCATCAGTTCAACTATACCGAGGCCGAGCTGGGAATGTTGGCGATGGGGATGGGACGGGACGCCGCGCGCCTCTTCATCGAAATGAGCCGGGCCCTTAACGAGGGGAAATTTGCCGTTGGCCGGCCGCGAACCGACCGCAACACGACCGGGACCACCCTGGAGATGTTTGCGGAAGATTTTGCCCGGACCTTTGCCGCTGCTCGGGAATCATAGGGTGGCCTCGACCTAAAAGCAGAGACGCAACAAAAAGACCCGGGGCCGGCAGAAGCTGGCCCCGGGTCTTTTTGTTGCGGCGGGTAGCGGCGAGGCTCGTCAGAGCGCGTGTTTCTCCACATACGCCTTGACCGTTGCCGTGTCCGCAGCGATCACCTCACAGCGCTTCTCCCGCTCCTCAATCCCGGCAAGAGATGCCGGCCGCTGCGGATTTTTGCCGGTCGCATGCAGGACCGCCTCGGCGAACTTGGCCGGGTGGGCAGTGGCGAGGCAGACCACCGGGACTTCGCCGCCGGCGAGTTCTTTGGCCGCCCGGACGCCGACTGCGGTGTGCGGATCGAGGGTGTAGCCGGTGGCGGCGTAAAAGTCGCGAATCGTTGCCACGGTCTGAGCGGTATCGACGGTGAGGGCGAGGAAGTCGTCGGCGACCCTGGCGCGCTGCGCGGCGTCGAAAGGGAGACTGCCGCTCTTCTGGAAGGCGGCCATGGCTGCCTTGACCTGCGCGGGGTTTTCGTCGAAAAGGTAGAAGAGGTAACGCTCGAAGTTGCTCGCCACCTGGATGTCCATCGATGGCGACAGGGTCGGGACGACGCTGCCGACCGAGTAGTCGCCGTCTCGGACGAAGCGGGAGAGGATGTTGTTCTCGTTGGTGGCGAGGATCAGGCGCTTGACCGGCAGCCCCATGCGCCTGGCGATATAGCCGGCAAAGATGTCGCCGAAGTTGCCGGTCGGCACCGAGAAGTAGAGCTCCCGGCAGCCGGTGCTGCGCCGGATCTCGGCCCAGGCATGGAAGTAATAGACCACCTGCGCCAGGACCCGCGCCCAGTTGATGGAGTTGACGGCGCCGAGGGCGTACTTTGCCTTGAAGGCAAGGTCGCCGAAAATTTCCTTGACGATGCGCTGGCCATCGTCAAAGGTTCCCTCGATCGCCAGGTTGAAGACGTTGGCATCGGTCACCGTCGTCATCTGCAGTTCCTGGATCGGAGAGACTTTTCCATGGGGATGCAGGATGAAGATATTGATGTTCTGTTTGCCGCGCACCCCGTAAATTGCGGCGCTGCCGGTGTCGCCGCTGGTGGCGCCGATGATATTCATATGCTCACCGCGTTCGGCGAGCAGATACTCGAAGAGGTTGCCGAGCAGTTGCAGGGCGACATCCTTGAAGGCGAGGGTCGGCCCGTGAAAAAGTTCGAGAATGTAGACGCCGTCCTGATGGACGACCGGTGTCACCTCCGGGTGGGTGAAGCTGGCATAGGAGTGTTCGATCAACAACTTCAGATCGGCCGCAGGAATATCGGTGGCGAAACGCGAGATCACCTGGAAGGCGAGCTCGGGATAGGCGAGACTGGCCAGGGCGTCGAGGTCGCCGGGGGTCAGCGTCGGGATCGATTCCGGCAGCAGCAGGCCACCGTCATCGGCCAGTCCCATCATCACGGCGTCCTTGAAGGGGATGCCTTTAACGCCGCCGCGGGTACTCTGGTACTTCATGAAAGAAACTCCTCTCGGACCGGCCGCAGGCCGGGTTTGTTGAGGGGCAATCTTAGCAGGAAAGAACCGGGCAGGGAAGGGGGAAGGGAGCAGGAAAGCATGGTATTCATAAGTCCCATAGGAACTCTGGGGGCCATCGGAGCAATGACAATAAAACCCGGGGGAGCGGTTTCGCTCCCCCGGGTTTTCCGTGACAACAGTCGTTCAGTTTTCAGCGGTCGGCCAGTTCCTGGGCGTCCACTACCGCCACCGCGGCCATGTTGATGATGTCGCCGACATCGTCGCCGCGCTGCAGGACATGCACCGGTTTCTTCATTCCCATCAGGATTGGCCCGACGGTCTCGGCGCCGCCGAGCTTGTTGAGGAGCTTGTAGCAGATGTTCCCGGACTGCAGGTCGGGGAAGATCAGGACATTGGCATCCCCCTTGAGCTTGGAGAAGGGGTACTGGATCGCGGTCAGTTCCGGATCGAGGGCGACATTGGCCTGAATCTCACCGTCGACGATCAGGTCGGGGGCCCACTCCTTGACCAGGGCGGTGGCGCGCTTGACCTTGAGGGTCAACGGATGCTCGGCGCTGCCGAAGTTGGAGAAGGAGAGCATCGCCACCTTCGGCTCGACCTCGAAGTGGCGGGCCTTCTTGGCGGTGAGGATGGCGGTCTCGGCCAGCTCCTCGGCGGTCGGCTCGATAGTCACCGTGGCGTCGGCGCAGAAGACGACCTGCTTCTTGAAGACCAGCATGTAGAGGCCGTGGACCTTGGAGAGCCCTTCCTGCTTTCCGATCACCTCGAGAGCCGGCCGGATTGTTTCCGGATAATGGTGGTTGAGGCCGGAAAGGAGCGCATCGGCGTCGCCGTGCTGTACCATCATCGCCCCGTAGTAGTTGCGGTTCTTCTTGATCAGCCGCTTTGCTTCGGCGCGGGTAATCCCCTTGCGCTGGCGCAGTTCGAAGAGCTCGTCGATATATTCGCCGCGGATGTCCGAGGTCGCCGGGTCTATGATCTGCACCCCCTTCAGGTCGAGACCGAGCTCCTGGATCTTGTCGTTGATCTCCTTGAGGTCGCCGAGCAGGATCGGGATCGCGATCCCCTCCTCGACCAGAACCTGGGCGGCGCGCAGGATTTTCTCCTCCTCCCCTTCCGGGAAGACGACCCGCTTCGGCTGGGCCTTGGCCTTGTTGATCAGGGTGCGCATGATCTCCTTGGAACGGCCCTGCAAGGCTTCCAGGTGCTCCTTGTACTTCTCCATGTTCTCGATCGGACGGCGAGCCACCCCGCTGTCCATCGCCGCCTTGGCCACGGCCGGGGCGACATGGAGCAGAACCCGGGGATCGAAGGGTTTGGGGATCAAATACTCGCGGCCGAAGCTGATCTCGACGTTGCCGTAGGCCTTGCGCACCGAGTCCGGGACGTCCTGCTTGGCAAGGTTGGCCAGCGCCAGGCAGGCCGCCATCTTCATCTCGTCGTTGATCGCCGTGGCATGGGTGTCGAGCGCGCCGCGGAAGAGGAAGGGGAAACAGAGGACATTGTTGACCTGGTTGTTATAGTCGCTGCGCCCGGTACCGACGATGACGTCGTCCCGGACCGCCTTGGCCTCGTCCGGAGTAATTTCCGGATCGGGGTTGGCCATGGCGAAGATCACTGGATCTTTGGCCATCGACTTGACCATCTCCGGAGTTACGGCTCCCTTGGCCGAGACGCCGAAGAAGACGTCGGCACCTGCCATGGCATCTTCGAGGGTGCGCGCCGCGGTATCGTTGGCGAGGCGCTCCTTGAAAGGGTTCATCCCTTCCTGGCGTCCCTTGTAGATGACCCCCTTGGTGTCGCAGGCGTAAAGATTTTCCGGTTTGGCGCCGAGGACCAGCGCCATGTTGGCACAGGCGATACCAGCAGCACCGGCGCCATTGACAACGATCTTCACATCCTCGATCTTCTTGCCGACGATCTCCAGGGCGTTGATGAGGCCGGCATTGGCGATGATGGCGGTGCCGTGCTGGTCATCGTGGAAGACCGGGATGTTCATGATCTTCTTCAGCTCTTCCTCAATGTAGAAGCACTCGGGTCCCTTGATGTCCTCAAGATTGATGCCGCCGAAAGTCGGTTCGAGGATCTTGACGGTGCGGATGATTTCATCCGAATCCTTGGTGTTCAGCTCGATATCAAAGACATCCACATCGGCGAAACGCTTGAAGAGGACCCCTTTCCCCTCCATCACCGGTTTGCCGGCCATGGCGCCGATGTCACCGAGGCCGAGGACCGCCGTGCCGTTGGAGACGACGGCAACCAGATTCCCCTTGGCCGTATATTCATAGGCCATGGCCGGGTCTTTTTCGATCTCCAGGCAGGGTTCGGCGACGCCGGGGCTGTAGGCGAGAGAGAGATCGCGGCTGGTAGCGCAGGGTTTGGTGGTGATGACTTCGATTTTTCCTTTACGGCCTGAACTGTGATAGTCCAGGGCGTCCTGACGTTTTGACATGGGGGTGGTCCTCCTGTCCGGGTGATTGGTGCCGATGGCCTCACGCTGAAGCGGGGCGAATGTCGTTTCCGTTTGGACGGGCCAAAATAAGTTTAGCTAAAAAAATAAGATAAAATTTTACTGAAGATAAAGCCGGAAAATAGCGCCTGAATTGTCAGTTGTCAAGGGTATTCTGGTTTGCCTAATCCAAAGAAAACAATGTTTCCGAAACATCGTTCGTGATTTTCAGCAATCATGGTGCCAAGCCCTTTGCTTTTGATAAAATATCGCCAATTAGCGCGGCGTCAACGTACCAAGGCGAAGAATTGACATTCGGACTGGGTAGTGGCGAGCTTCTGGGGTGGCCGATTTCGGCCATTCCAGGAATATTTCCGCCGCTGGTTACGTCCCGGTCAAAACTCAAATCCGATTGACACTCCCCGGTCGCAAGGGTACAACAGGTCGGTACCGGGATGGAGTCAGGGTCTGGTCCATCGAGCCGGGCTGAGACATCCCGACAGGACTGTTTTACGGGTCAGGGCGAGGGGCTGAATCTCCCAAATGCAACGCATCGGCGTACTTTCAGATACCCACCTGCACGGATTCGCCACCGGCGGGGCGTTCCTGGAGGGACTGGTGACCCGCTACTTCGGGGATGCCGAAATCATCCTGCACGCGGGTGATCTCGTCGATCCGGATGTACTGCTCGGGTTGAGCGACCGGACCATTTTCCAGGTGCGCGGGAACCTCGATCCGCCCCGCCGCAACCTGCCGCAACGACGGATCCTTGAAATCGGCGGTTTCCGCATCGGGCTGATTCATGGCTGGGGTCCTCCCGATGGAGTGGCCGGCAAGGTGCTGGAAGCATTCCGGGGGGAGGCCCTGGACTGCCTGGTTTTCGGCCACAGTCATCTCCCGTGCTGCGAACGCCGGGAAGGCGTGTTACTCTTCAATCCCGGGAGTCCCAGCGATCGCCGCCAGGCCCCCTGGCATTCGGTCGGTCTGCTCGAACTCGGGACGACCATCGAGGGGCGGATCATCAACATCGACAGTGACTGAAGGAGCGGGTATGGAACGGCTCTGGGCGCCCTGGCGGCTCGACTATATCCAGGGTGAAAAAGGGGAAGGCGACTGCATCTTCTGTCTCGGCGACCGGGCTGCTGAAGATTCAGCGCGCCTGGTCCTCGCCCGTACCCCCCTGGCCTGTGTCCTGATGAACCGTTATCCTTACAGCAATGGCCACCTCCTGATAGCTCCTCATCGGCACACTTCGGACCTGGACAGTCTGGGCGAGGCCGAGGTACTCGACATGCACCGTCTGCTGTGCCGCAGCCGCCAGGTTCTTGCCGAACGGGTCGGCGCCCAGGGTTTCAATATCGGCATGAACCTTGGCCAGATCGCCGGGGCCGGGATTGCCGAACACCTCCACCTTCACATTGTTCCGCGCTGGAGCGGTGACACCAATTTCATGCCGGTCTTTGCCGATGTGCGGGTTATCCCGCAGCACCTGCTGACGACCTACGAACTGCTGCGTGACGGCTTTCCCGGGAGCGAATAATGACGATTTTTCGCAACATCATGGCCTTGCTGATCCTCGGCCTGGTGCTTTTCCTCGCCCTGACCAACGCCGCGCCGGTGCGGGTCAGCGCCTTTGGCTACCAGACCCCGGAACTCCCCCTCTTTGTCTTCCTGCTGGTCTTTTTTGCTCTCGGTTACCTCCTTGCGGCACTGGTCGGGGCGGTGCGCCAGACTGCCCTGCGGCGCCAGATTGCCCGGCTCGAACGGGAACTGGCGCGAGGCGCCGGCCGCAATTCCGCCTCCCCGGCGGCAGCGGGGGGAGCAGACAACGAAAACTGATTTCAACCCGGAAAGGACGCTGCTTTCATGCTGGAGATTTTTCAAAAGGGCGGGCCGCTCATGTACCCGATCCTCTTCTGTTCGGTCCTCGGTCTGGCCATTTTTCTGGAACGGATCCTGGCCTTTTATCGCTTCCGCCGCGGAAGCGAAGAACTGATTCGGGAGGTGGTCAGCCTGCTCGGAGCCAAGCGTCTGGTCGAAGCGGTGGCGGCCTGCCAGCGCGCCGATACGCCGCTCGGGCGGGTGGTCTTCGCCGCCCTGCGTGCCGCCGGTCGCACCCGCACCCAGATCAAGGAGGTCACCGAGGAAGCCGGCCGCCGGGAGGCTGCCCCCCTAGAACGCTACCTCGGCCTGCTCGGCACCATTGCCTCCCTCTCCCCGCTGCTGGGATTGCTGGGGACCGTGCTGGGGATGATCCAGGCCTTCAATGTCATCGCCACCCAGGGGGTCGGTACCCCGGCGACCCTCGGTGGCGGCATCTCCCAGGCGCTGATCACCACCGCGGCCGGGCTGGCCGTGGCGATCCCCACTATCCTGCTGCACAAGTATCTCTCCGGGCGTCTCGACCGGCTGTTGCTGGAGATGGAAGGCTGGTCGCTGCAGATCGTTGATCTTCTCGGCAGCGAGGAGAGCTGAAGCGATGGCCTGGCTGCGCAAACGGCGCGATGAGCCGAAGGTCGACCTGACCTCGATGGTCGATGTCGTCTTTCTGCTGCTGATCTTCTTCATGATCTCGACCACCTTCGTCGAGAACCCGGGGCTGACCATCAGGCTCCCCGAATCGGGTGCAAAACGGAGTGATGCCGAACCCAAGGAGGTCAAGGTCTACCTTTCGTCCGCGGGGAAAATCTCCCTCGGCGACGAAGCGGTCACTCTGGCAGAACTGCGCCGGCGACTCGATGCTTTTGGTCCCCGCGGCGCGGCGATGACCTTTGTCCTTTATGCCGATACCGAGAGTCGTCACGGCCAGGTGGTCGAGCTGATGGATGCAGCGCGGGCGGCCGGGTTCGGCAAGCTGGCGATCGCGACCGATCCGAAAGCGCCTCGGTGATGGCCGCCCTTCGCAAGGGAGGAGATAGATGAAACCGACCATTGCCATTCTTACCGGTGGCGGTGACTGTCCGGGGCTTAACGCGGTCATTCGTGGGGTCGTACGGGCTGCGGTGCTGCAGCGAGGCTGGCGGGTCATCGGCATCGAAGACGGCTTTGACGGCCTGGTCGGCACGCCGCGCTGGCGCGAACTCGACCTCGCCGCCGTCCGTGGCATCCTGCCGCAGGGGGGGACGATTCTCGGTACCAGCAACCGCGGCAACCCTTTCGCCTACCCGGTGCGCGAAAAGGGGGAGATCGTGCTGCGCGATGTTTCGGCCGAAGTAGTGGCCAATTTTCGCGAACTGGGAGCCACCGTTTTGATCACCGTCGGCGGCGACGGCACCCTGAAGATTGCGCGCCGGCTCGGCGAACTGGGGCTTAATATCGTCGCGGTGCCGAAGACCATCGATAATGACCTGCAGGGAACCGACGTCACCTTCGGCTACAACTCGGCGGTCGGCGTGGTGACCGAAGCCCTTGATCGCCTCCACAGCACGGCAGAGAGCCATCACCGGGTGATGATCGTCGAGGTCATGGGGCGGGATGCTGGCTGGATTGCTCTTGAAGCGGGGATTGCTGGTTCGGCGGATGTGATCCTGCTGCCGGAAATTCCCTATTCTCTCGATGCTATTTGTGCCGCGATTGCCGGTCGCCGCGAACGGGGGAGCCGCTTCTCCATCCTGGTGGTTGCCGAAGGGGCTCACCCTGCGGATGGCGGCAAGGTGGTACGAGTGAGTGCCGGGGAGAATCTCGGGGTCGAACGACTCGGCGGGATCGGACAGACCCTGGCGGCGCAGCTAGGCGCACGTTTCGAGATGGAGAATCGGGTGGTGGTTCTCGGTCATTTACAGCGGGGCGGCAGCCCGACCCCCTTCGACCGCATCCTCGGTTCCCGTTTCGGGGTCAAGGCGGTGCAGCTGGTGGAGCAGGGGGAATTCGGGCGGATGGTCGCCCTGGCCGGCCGCGCGGTCGACTCGGTACCGATCGCCGCCGCCGTCGAAGCGCTGAACCTGGTCGACCCCGCCGGAGACCTCTGCCGGACCGCCGAGGAGCTGGGGATCTGTCTCGGTCGCTGAAGCGGGCAGACCCGGTTTTTTCTTGACGATGGCTAATCAGCCCGTTACTGTACGCCAAGGATTTCGTGAATTCAGCCAGTTAAGGTTGACTGCCAGCCTTTTGCGAATGGAGTGGGCATGTCGCTGAATCACTCGGGGAAACAGTGCATGCGGCACCAGGGGGGCGCCCCCGTGGGTGCCTTTTTTTATTCCGGCAAAGTCTGACGACAGGGGAGAGGGAGAAGCCATTATGCGCTCAGGCCTGGAATTCGAACGCAGCTGGAGCTACGCCTTCTATGGCGTCTGCCTCGGTTTTCTGGCGCCGGTCGGCTGGATTGCCCTGCGCCTGATCCTGTTCCGCGATCCGTCGATCGGCCTGTTTGAGCAGATTTTCGACGATATCGTTCGCAGCGCCGAGAGCCTGGCCCTGTACGGTTACATGGCTGGCGGGACCGCGCTGGTTCTCGGCACCTTCGGCTATCTGATCGGCAGCGCTTCCCAGCAGATTCACGAGCGGGCGGCCCGTCTCGATGAGCTCAACACCACCGTTGCCACCCAGAAGGAAGAGTTCGAGCGCCGCTTTCGGGACCTCAATAACGGCATCAAGAACTTCCATGCCATCAACAACCACATCCAGAAGACCAGCGACCCGCGCCAGGTGATGCACCTTGCCGCGGATGGCCTCCATGAAATCCTCGGCTACGACCGGGTCAACATCCTCATGGTCAACAAGGAACGGGACTGCCTCGAATTTACCGCCAGCCGTGGCAGCGGCAATGACAACGTCAAGGGCCTGACGGTTCCCCTCGACGAACGGGGCGGCGCGCTCTTTCTCGCCGTGCGCGACCAGCGACTGCTGCTGGTCGATGACATCACGCGCTACCCGGACGAATTCCATCTCAAGGCCCCCTGTGACCGCATTGTCCAGCTGCGGTCACGCAGCTTCATCCTCTGTCCAATCATTGTCCGCGACGAAGTGGTGGGACTCTTCGGCGTCGACAACAAGATCAAGCGTAAAGCCCTCGACGATACCGATGTCGATACCGTCAAGCTTTTTGCCGACCAGGTCTCCTCGACCCTGACCAAGCTCGAACTGCTGCAGGCGGTCGAGACCCTGACCCGGGAGCTCGAAAAGACCTTTGCCGAACTGCTGCGCTACCGGGAAGAGCACGCGCGCTGTGACGAGTCGCTCTATCGCGCCACCTCGGCGACCGGCGCGTCGATTGCCGAAATTGTCCACGCCGCCGATGTCGTCCGCCACGCGGTTGACACCACCCGCTCGGCGGCGAGCGAAATTTCGGTCTCGATCGAACAGGTGAGCCAGAACCTCAACCAGCTCAACGATTTCATGGACCGTTCCATTTCGGCGATGACCGAAATCGGCAATACCATCAAGTCAGTGGAGGAGAACGGCGCCCGCTCCCACAGCATGTCGGAGACCGTGCGCCGCCAGGCCGAAGAAGGGCGCGCCGGGGTGTCCGATACCCTGGAGGGACTGCAGGGGATTGCCGGTTCGGTCGACGAGGCCGTAGCCGCCATCGATCGTCTGGCTGAAAAGAGTGAGGAGATCGGCACCATCACCGGGGTGATTACCGAAATCACCCAGAAGACCAACCTGCTTGCCCTCAACGCGGCCATCATCGCCGCCCAGGCCGGTGAAAACGGGCGCTCCTTCGCCGTAGTGGCGGACGAGGTGCGCAGCCTCTCCCAGGAAGCAGCCAATTCGACCGGGGCGATCACCGCCATTGTCGAGGAGATCCAGTCCTTCACCCGGGAGACTGTCGACCATATCGGCCAGACCCGCAGCCTGGTCAGGCAGGGGATCGATAAGGGGAATGACCTGGAAATTTCCCTGCAGCAGATCCTGCAATCTTCCGAGCAGGCGATGCTCATGGCCCAGGATATCCGCAAGGCGACCCGCGAGGTATCCAAGGCGGTCGAGTCGGTGAGCCAATCGATCGAGGATCTCGGCGAAATGTCTTCCCAGGTCTTTGTCGCCTCCCGGGAGCAGGCCCAGGGGACCCGCAGCATTGTCAAGTCGATCGAAGAGGTCGTGACCATGGCCGACGACATGGCCGAGGCGACCACCCGGCAACAGCAGTCGACCCGGGATATCGAAGCGGCGGCCCGGGTGGTCACCGGCATGGTCGGGCGGATATTCCAAGCGATGGAAGAGCGCCAGGCCGGCAGCCGCGAGGTCTTCGAGCGGCTGGAAAAACTGAAGGCCGTGGACAGCAGGGGCGCCTAAAGCAGATTCGGGGCAGGGTGCCGGGCCGCAGCAGGCAACCGGAACAGTAACCAGAAAGACCGTCGGGCGCGCGTGAACGCCGGGCGGTCTTTTTTTGTAGTCAGGAAGGGGGGAGGATGCTGCGTTGAGTTCAGGAGGCGGCCTGATCATCCTCGTCCAGGCGGGTCGAGTCGCTGGGACAGTCTTCGCGCCCGGGGCAATGCTCGCGCCGGCAGGGCTCGATGTGGATGGTGACATCGGCCCCCTGGATGTCGGCTTCGATGCGCTTTTCGAGGTGATCGGCAATGCTGTGTGCCTCTTCCACCGAGAGGTGCTTGCAGACAGTGAGGTGGAAATCCATGATCTTCTGCGAACCGGCGCGCCGGGTGCGCAGGTTGTGGTAGCCGGTGATGTCATGCTCGTGAGCCTGGATCAGGCGGTCGACCTCGTCACGTACCACCGCAGGCAGCTCCTCGTCGAGGACGTCGCGCAGGCCCTGGCGGACCAGGCGCAGCGCTTCGAAGAGGATATAACAGGCGATGAGAATGGAGAGGACCGGGTCGAGCCAGGGGATGGCGACAAAGCGGATAAGGATCAGGCCGAGCATCAGGCCGAGGTTGGTGTAAACGTCCATGGCGAAGTGGAGCGAATCGGCCTGCAGCGCCGACGAGTCGGTCGCCTTGGCGACCCGGCGCAGGTAGCGACTGATCAGGACCGAAGCGATGGTTCCGATCAGGAGGACGACGATGCCGCTGTCGATGCGGGTGAGGGTCACCCCGGCGCGCAGCCGGGAGATCGACTCGGCGATGATCCAGATGCCCGAGCCGGCGATCACCAGCGACTGGATCATCGTCGCCAGGGTTTCGTACTTGCCGTGGCCGAAGGGGTGGTTTTCGTCGGCGGGCTGTTCCGCCTGGCGGATGGCGAGAAAGTTCACTCCGGACATCAGGATGTCGAGCAGGGAGTCGATCGCCGAGGAGAGGACCGCCATCGAGCCGGTCATGACGCCGGCGACCAGCTTCAGGATGGCGAGGCTGGTGGCGGTGAGAATCGAGATGCTGGCAGCGCGGATTTTTGCCGAGAGCTGGGCCATGCGTAGTCTTCCCGGTGGTCGGTTCAGTCGCCGACCGGACAGGCCCGGTCCCAGCGGCTGTAGCCGTCGTTGTCGATAGCCCAGAAGGCGTCGATGCGCCCGCGAAAGAATTCGACGTCTCTGGCCTGGTTTTGCATTTCGGTTGCCAGGGTCGGCGGAACCAGTCCCTGTTCGGCCAGGTAGTGATAAAAGACCGTGACCCCCTCGAGGATGGCGCAAAGCTCCTTCAGGTTCGGTTCGAGGTTGCGCACGATGTACCAGTTGCCGGCAAACTGCCGCAGGCGTTGCGGCTGCAATTGCAGGATGTTCTCGCGGCGATCGCCGATGACGAATTCGCGCAGAAAGTAGTCGGCGCCATGGGCGAGGGCGCCGGCTGCGGCCGAATCGAAGTCGCCGGCGGCGACCAGGTCGGAAGCGAAACGGAGCAGCAGCTGGTGGCAGAAGCGGTCGGCGCGAATTTCATCTTCAAGGGTGGTGATACTGAAGACACTTTCCGGGAAGGCTTCGCTCAGCGGCAGATCGGTGGGGAGGGAAGACGGCATGAAGAGCTCCTTGAATGGGGCCTTTCTTATCACTCTGGCGCCTCCCCGTCAAGGATATACCTCTCCTGGCCGGGTTGGGAGGCGTTCCCCTTTACCTGTTTACAGAGGGGTGTGGCGTTTGTTAACATAACGCCCATTTCGAACCTGCCGAGACCGGCTCCTTCCCGCGAGGATTGCTGCATGAACGCCCCCACCCCGATGATGCGTCAGTACCTGGAGATCAAGGCCGATTACCCTGACGCCATCCTCTTCTTCCGCCTCGGGGACTTCTACGAGATGTTCCTGGACGATGCGGTGACGGCGTCACGGGTCCTCGACATCACCCTCACCTCCCGCAACAAGGGGGCCGCCGACGAGGTCCCCTTGTGCGGCATCCCCTACCACAGCTGCCAGCCCTATATTGCTCGTCTGGTGGAGAATGGCTACAAGGTCGCGGTCTGCGAGCAGGTCGAGGACCCGAAGAGTGCCAAGGGGATCGTGCGCCGCGAAGTGGTGCGCGTCGTTACCCCCGGCCTGGTGGTTGACAGCGACACCCTGCGGCCCAAGGAAAACAACTACCTCGCTGCCGTCGCCGGCGCTCCCGGAGGGCGTTGGGGGGTGGCGGTCCTCGATATCACCACTGGTGAATTCCGCGCCACCGAGGTGGCCGGGGAGGGCCCCCTGCGCAGCGAGCTGGCCGCCTTCAACCCGCGCGAGGTGCTCGTTGCCGCCGCCGAGGACGGCAGTGCCTTGCCGCCGGTGCTGGCCGAACTGCCGCCGGAGGTGGTGGTCAACCGGCTGCCGGCCTGGGTCTACGAACCGGACCGGGCGGCGGAACAGATTCGGCGTTTCTTCGCCTGCGCCAGCCTCGAGTCCTTCGGCTGCGCCGAGCTGCCGTTGGCGGTCGCCGCCGCCGGGGCGGTCCTGCATTACCTGGAGCTGACCCAGAAGCAGGGGGTCGCCCATGTCCGCACCCTGCAGACCTACCACAGCCGCGATTTCATGGTGCTCGATGCCGCCACCCGGCGTAATCTCGAACTGACCGCCACCATCTACGACGGCAGTCGCAAGGGCTCGCTGCTCGGGGTCCTCGACCGCACCCTGACCGCCATGGGGGGGCGCAAGCTGCGGCATTGGGTGCATCACCCGCTGGTTGCGGTTGAGCCGGTCCGGCGCCGCCACCAGGCGGTGACCGAACTGGTCGAGCAGTCGCTGCCGCGCCTTGAGCTGCGCCAGGGACTTGACGGCGTCTACGATCTTGAACGTCTCAGCGCCCGCATCAGCATGGCCAATGCCAACGCCAAGGACCTGGCCGCCCTGCGCAGCTCGCTGGAGCGGCTGCCGGCGCTGCGCGATACCCTGCAGGGGCTGGCCAGCCCACTGCTGGCGGAACTGGTGGCGGCGATCGATCCCCTTGAGGATGTCGCCGCGCTGATCGCCGCCGCCCTGGTCGAAGATCCCCCCTTCGTGCTGCGCGAGGGGGGGCTGATCCGCGACGGCTTCGATCCCGGCCTCGATGAGCTGCGGACCATCGCCCGGGAAGGGAAGGGGTGGATCGCCCGTCTCGAACAGGAGGAGAAGGTGCGCACCGGCATCTCTTCTCTCAAGGTGCGCTACAACAAGGTCTTCGGCTATTACCTCGAAGTGACCCGCAGCCACCTCGACAAGGTTCCCGACGACTACCAGCGCAAGCAGACCCTCGCCAACGCCGAGCGCTACATCACCCCGGCGCTGAAGGAATACGAGGAGAAGGTCCTCGGCGCCGAGGAGCGCCTGGTCGAGCTCGAGTACGACCTCTTCCAGCAGTTGCGCCAGCAGGTCTCGGCCCAGGCCGAACGGATCCAGCGCACCGCCGACGCCCTCGCCAGCTGCGATGTCCTCGCCGCCCTCGCCGACCTGGCCCATGAACGGAACTATGTCTGCCCGCAGATCGATGGCGGCGACCAGCTGGTGATCGTCGAAGGACGGCATCCCGTCATCGAAACCATGTCCCTTGGCGAACGTTTCGTCCCCAACGACGTCGACCTCGACAGCGGCGAAAACCAGTTGCTGATTATCACCGGTCCGAACATGGCCGGCAAGTCGACCTTCATGCGCCAGGTGGCGCTGATTACCCTGATGGCACAGATGGGGAGCCTGGTGCCCGCCAAAGAGGCACGGATCGGGCTGGTCGACCGCATCTTTACCCGCGTCGGCGCCAGCGACAACCTCGCCCGCGGCCAGTCGACCTTCATGGTCGAGATGACCGAAACCGCCAATATTCTCAACCACGCGACGCCGAAAAGCCTGATCATCCTCGACGAGATCGGGCGCGGCACCTCGACCTTCGACGGTGTCAGTATTGCCTGGGCGGTGGCAGAGTACTTGCACGACCATGCTCCGGTGGCGGCGCGCACCCTCTTCGCCACCCATTACCACGAGCTGACCGAACTCGCCGTGACCCGGCCGCGGGTGCGTAACTACAACATCGCGGTCAAGGAGTGGAACGACCAGATCGTCTTCTTGCGCAAGATCGTCAAGGGGGGCGCCAGCCACTCCTACGGTATCCAGGTCGCCCGCCTTGCCGGTCTCCCCGAGGAGGTCATCGCCCGCGCCCGCGAGATCCTGCGCAACCTCGAAGCAGGGGAATTCGTCGGCGAAGGGGAACCGCGTCTGGCGCGCAGCCGGCGCCCCGGGCGGCAGGCCACGCCGTCGCCGCAGCTCTCCCTCTTTGCCGCCGCGGGACCCGACCCGCTGCGCGAACGCCTCGAGTGCGTCGACGTATCGGTAGTGACGCCCCTTGAAGCCCTTAATCTCCTAGATGAACTGAAGAGACTGGTATAGCCAATGCCTTTGGTCCGCTCGCTGACGATACTGCTGCTCCTCTTCACCCTGGTGGCGCCGTGCCAAGCCGCCACCAGCGCGGCGGACGCCTATGGGGCGGCCCGCAAGTCGTACCAGCGCCTCCAGGATTCCCCCAAAAAACAACGCTATCGCGACCAATGGCAACGGGTGATCGATGCGTTTCTGGCCATTCCGCAGCGTTATCCCGATGCCGACGAGGGGGCGCGCGCCCTCTACCTGGCGGGTAAAGCGAGCGAGGGGCTCTATGACGTTTCGCGCATCGGCAGCGACGCGCGCCAGGCCGTCGCTCTCTACCTGCGGCTGGTGGCGGAATACCCGCGCAGCTCTCTGGCCGACGACGCCTTGTTGCTGGCCGCTGAAATCTATTCCGCTACGCTCGCCGATCCGGCCGCGGCGGCGCGCCTCTATCGGCAGATTCTGGCCGACTATCCGCAAGGCGACATGGTAGCCAAGGCGCGCCAGGCCTGCCGGGAACTGGACGGCTGCAGCGACCCGGCCCCCGCCGCGGTCAAAACGGCCACCCCTTCCGTGGCGGTGGTCGGCGGCAGTGCTGGCGCTGAATTGACCGGGGTGCGTTTCTGGTCCAACCCCGGGTATACCCGGGTGGTGCTCGATCTCTCGGCCCCGGTGCAGTTCCTCTCCAACCTCCTCGCCGGCAATCCCGGCAAGGGAGTGACGCCGCGGCTCTACGTCGACCTGGTCGGAACTGTCCCGGCGTCCGGTCTGAACGACACCACCAGCGTCGATGACGGCCTGCTGAAACAGATCCGCTCCGGCCGTCCCGCTGAAGAGCGGACCCGGGTGGTCCTCGACCTGGTCAGTTTCAAGGACTACAAGGTCTTCCCCCTCGACGACCCCTTCCGTATCGTCATTGACGTGATCGGCGATGGTCCGATCCTGGAACCGAACCGCCCCGCCCTTGGTCCGCTGCCGGCCGATGACGGCATCTCCAGGATCCTCGAAAATACCCCGGTCGAGCGTCCCGTCAAGCTGCATATTCCGCAGAAAGGGAACAACGCCCTGCGCCGCATCGTCGTCGATGCCGGTCATGGCGGCAAGGACCCCGGCGCCGTCGGGCCCGGCGGATCCCTGGAGAAGGACGTGACCCTCGCCCTGGCCCGGGAGCTAGCCCGCCGCCTCGAAAAGGACCTCGGTTGCGAAGTGGTGATGACTCGTGACGGCGATGTCTTTCTCCCCCTTGAGGAACGGACCGCCATTGCCAACAAGGTCGGCGCCGACCTCTTCATCTCCCTGCACGCCAATGCCAGCACCAAGGGGAGCGTCTACGGCATCGAAACCTACTACCTGAACTTTTCCAAGAACGACCAGGCGGTAGCGGTGGCGGCCCGGGAAAACGGAACCTCCCTCAAACAGGTCGGCGATCTCGAACTGATCCTGTTCGATCTGATGGCCAACTCCAAGATCAACGAGTCGAGCCGCCTGGCGGCGGAGATCCAGAACTCCCTGGTGGCGGGCCTCACCCGCAACTACCCCTCCATTCGTGACCTCGGCGTGCGCCAGGGACCCTTTTACGTCCTGCTCGGCGCCACCATGCCATCGGTCCTGGTCGAGAGCGCCTTCATCAGTCACCCGCGGGAAGAGTCCCGCCTTAAGGATCCAGCCTTTCGCGCCCGCACCGCCGATGCCATTGTTCGCGGTGTCCGCAATTACGCCACCGCTCTGAAGATGATTGCCGCCCAATGAAAGCTGAGCCTGGTATGCAGACCGAACCCTTATTCTCCCGTGAGCTTTTGACCGATCCGGCGCTCCCCTACGAGGAACGCCGGGCCCGCCTGCTCGAGGCTTCGCGCAAATTTCTCGACCATCACCTCGAACAGATCCGTCAGCGTCACCGCAGCGGCGAGAGCGGCCGTCGCATCGTCGGCAGCCTCACCTCGCTGGCCGATACCCTGATCCGCAACCTCTATCGCAGCGTCTCCGCCGATCTCCCCGAGGCCGGCCAGGGATCCTGCACTCTCATTGCTCTTGGCGGCTATGGCCGTGGCGAGCTCAACCCGCGCAGCGACATCGACCTGATGTTCTACTACAGCGGCAAGGATCGCCCTTACGCCGAGAAGATTTCCGAACGCATGCTTTACCTGCTCTGGGACCTCGGCGTCGAAGTCGGTTACAGCGTGCGCACCGAGAAGGATTGCCTGGAGATGGCCGAAAAGGACATCACCGCACGCACCGCCCTGCTCGATTCCCGTTACCTGGTTGGCGACGAGATCCTCTTCCAGGCGTATGAACGCAGCGTCATGACGGCGATTCTCGGCCGCAATACCCCGGGCTTCATCAAGGAGAAACTGGAGGAAAATCGGCGTCGCCTGCAAAAATACGGTTCTTCGGTCTTTCTCCTCGAACCGAACATCAAGGAAGGGGAGGGGGGCCTGCGCGACCTGCATACCGCCCTCTGGATCGCCCAGGTCAAGTTCAAGGCCCGCTCCCTGCGTGACCTGATCATCAAGGGGGTGATGACCGAGCAGGAGGGGGCGAGCTTCGAGGCGGCCCTCGATTATCTCTGGCGCATTCGCAACGAGCTCCATTTCCTCTCGCCGCGCAAGAACGAGCAGATCAACTTCGAGCAGCAGGAGAAGATCGCCGCCTTCCTCGGTTACCAGGACAACCGCAAGGCTCCGGCCGTCGAACAGTTCATGCAGGACTACTACTCCCATGCCACCCAGGTCGAGCACATCGCTTCGCTGCTGATCACCAAGGCGACCCAGCAGGAGGAATCGGGACTGCGCCTCTTCGGTTATCTCAAGCGGCGCGCCGTGGCCGATGGTTTCTACATCCTGCGCGGCGAGCTGCGGCTGACCCGGGACGATCTTTTTGAGAAGAACCCGGCGGCGATGATGACGGCCTTCCAGCTCGCCCAGCACCATGGGGTGAAGCTCGCCGTCCCCCTCAAGGGGCTGATCCGCGACAACCTGCACCGCATCAACGACCGCATCCGCCGCAGCCGCACCATGAGTGAGGGGTTCCTCGAGATCCTGCGGCAGCCGCGGGGACTGGGGCGAATCCTGCGCGACATGCATCACCTGCAGTTCCTCAACCGCTTTATCCCCGAATTCGAGCGCATCTACTGCAAGGTCCAGCATGACGCCTACCACATCTACACCGTCGACATCCATACCCTCTTTGCCATGGAGGAGATCGCCAAGCTCTGGCTCGGGGAGTACCGCGAAAAGAAACCGCTGCTGACCCAGGTCGCCAACGATATCGAAAAGAAGGAGCTGCTGCTACTGGCGGTGATGTTCCACGATATCGGCAAGGGGGAGGGGAAGGATCACTCCAACAAGGGGGCCGACATGGTGCCGACCATCGCCCGCCGCCTTGGCCTTAACAAGGAGGACAGCCTGCGCCTCGAGTTTTTGGTCCGCAATCATCTGCAGATGGCGCACATCTCCCAGCGCCGCGACCTCCATGATGACAAGCTGATCATCCAGTTCGCCCGCACCATGGAGATGAGCGAAAACCTCAGGATGCTCTTTCTGCTTACCTTCGCCGACATCAAGGCAGTCGGTCCCGATGTCTGGTCGGAGTGGAAGGGACTGCTGCTGCAGGAACTCTACGAGAAGGCCTACGAGGTGCTGGAGCGGGGCAATTTCCAGCTCGAGAAGCGCTCGGAGAAGCTGCGCAACCGTCGCCGCAAGGTGCTGGAGCGGCTCAGCGACGAGTTCGACAGCCGCCAGGTCAAGGAACTGGTCGCCTCCCTCGGTACCCGCTACCTGATGTCCTATCGCTCCCAGGGGATCGCCGAACACCTGCGGGTGCTGCTCGGGCGCGGTGAAAAGACCGTGGCGCTCAAGGTCGAGCAGGTTGCCGAGGCCGATTTCACCCAGGTGACGATCACCACCGTCGACATCCCCGGCCTCTTCTCCAAGATCGCCGGGGTGATGGCGGCCAACGGCATCAACATTCTCGGGGCGCAGATTTTCACCACCGGCAACGGCATCGCCCTCGATATTCTCCAGGTCCTCAGTGCCGGCGGCGAGCGCATCACCTCCGCTGACAAGTGGGCGCGTTTCGAGGCCGACCTGACCGCCGTCATCGAGGGGCGGGCCCGGGTCGACGACCTGGTGAAGAAGCGGCACCGGCCGAGCTACCTTTCCGAACGTCCGCTCCCCAGGCATCCCAACCGGGTCGAGATCGACAACGAGATTTCCGCCGAATACACGGTCATCGATCTCTTCGCCCGCGACCAGGTCGGCCTCCTCTACCGCATTACCAGGACCCTCAAGGAACTCGGGCTCTACATCGGGGTTTCGAAGATCTCGACCAAGGTTGATCAGGTCACCGACACCTTCTACGTCCAGGATATTTTCGGCCAGAAGGTGATCGCCGAGGAGAAACTACGGGAAGTGCGGGAAAAGCTCCTGGCGTGCCTCGACGAGGAGTGAAGCCCGGGTGTTGCGGTTTCGCGGGCTCAACCCAACCTTCACGATTTCACATGGGATCCGTAGGTTGGGTTGAATGGAATGAAACCCAACAAGGGCCAGGGTGCCGTTCCATTTCTGCTGATGGAGTAATAGGTTATGAATGAATTCCTTGATCTCTTCCTCAGCTATCTGACGGTGGAGCGGGGGCTCTCCCGCAACACCCTCGACGCTTATGGCCGCGACCTCGCCCGCTACCTCGACTTTCTCGAACGGGAGGGGATCGGCGCACCGGCGGCGATCACCCCGCCGGTGATCCTGCGCTACCTTGCCCACCTGCGCGCCGGCGGTCTTGCCGCGCGCAGCCGGGCGCGGGCCCTGGTGGCGCTGCGCATGTTTCACAGGTTCCTGCTCAGCGAAGGGTACGCCGAGCGCAACCCGACCGCCCTGGTCGAAGCGCCGAAGAGCCTCGCCGCGCTCCCCCACACTCTCAGCCCCGGCGAGGTCGAGCAGCTGCTGGCGGCGCCGCGCGGCGCCGCGCCGCTCGCCCTGCGCGACCGGGCGATGCTCGAGGTTCTCTACGCTACCGGCCTGAGGGTCTCCGAGCTGGTCGGGCTCAAGCAGTCCGACCTGCAGCTTGATGTCGGCTACCTGACCGCCTTTGGCAAGCGCAGCAAGCAGCGCATCGTCCCCCTTGGCGAGACCGCCATCAGCGAATTGCGCAGTTACCTGGCCGATGGCCGGCCCCTCCTCGACAAGGGGAAGGGGGGGAAGCTCCTCTTTCTCAACCGCCTCGGCCAGGGGTTGACACGCCAGGGCTTCTGGAAGATTATTAAGCGCCGCGCCCGGGAGACCGGGATCGGCAAGAAGATCACCCCGCATACCCTGCGTCATTCTTTTGCGACCCACCTGCTCGAGAATGGCGCCGATCTGCGGGCCGTGCAGAGCATGCTCGGCCACGCCGATATCTCGACTACCCAGATCTATACCCACGTGACCCGCGAGCGCCTGCGCCGGCTCCATGAACAGCACCATCCACGGGGCTAAAGCGGCGATCCGAGAGGAGTTTATGAAATACGTCATTCTGCTCGGCGACGGCATGGCCGACGAACCGCTCGAAGAACTCGGCGGCCTCACCCCGCTGCAGCATGCCAGGACCCCGCGCATGGACGAGGTTGCCCGGCGCGGCGTCATCGGCCTTGCCGAGACGGTCCCGGAAGGCTATCATCCCGGCAGCGACGTCGCCAATCTCTCGGTTTTCGGCTACGATCCCGCGACCTGTTACAGCGGCCGTTCGCCGCTGGAGGCGGCGAGCATGGGGGTCGAGCTCGGGCCGGACGATGTCGCCTTTCGTCTCAACCTGGTGACCCTCACCGCCCAGTACGGCCACCTCTACATGGAGGACTTCTCCGCCGGGCACATCACCACCGCCGAAGCCCGCGAGCTGATCGAGTCGTTGCAGCAGGAACTTGGCGATGAGCGCTTCAGCTTCCATGCCGGCGTCTCCTACCGGCATCTGCTGGTCTGGCACGGCGGCAAGGACGACCTGACCTTTACCCCGCCCCACGATCTGACCCACCAGAGCGTCTCCGGCCACCTCCCCCGTGGCGACGGGGCCGACGAGCTGATCCAGCTGACGACCTCGGCGCAGATGCTCCTCAATGCCCACCCGGTCAACCTGCGGCGGCAGAAGGCGCGCCTGCCGGTGGCCAATTCGATCTGGCTCTGGGGGCACGGCCGGGCGCCGCGCATGGCGACCCTGCAGGAGAAGTTCGGCCTCACCGGCGCGGTGATCTCCGCCGTCGACCTGATCAAGGGGATCGGCGTCTACGCCGGCCTCGACGTCATCGAAGTCCCCGGCGCCACCGGCTACATCGACACCAACTACCGCGGCAAAGCCGAGGCGGCCCTCGACGCGCTCAAGAGCCGCGACTTCGTTTACCTCCACGTCGAAGCCCCTGACGAGGCGGCCCACGCCGGCAACCTCGACGACAAGCTCAAGGCGATCGAGGATTTCGACGCCCAGGTGGTCGGCCCGGTTCTCGACGGCCTGCCGGCCCTCGGTCCTTTCCGGGTCCTGGTCCTCCCCGACCACCCGACCCCGGTCAAGCGCATGACCCACACCCTCGGCCCGGTCCCCTTCGCCCTCTACGGCAGCGGCGGTGAATTTGTCGCCGCGACGCCGGCGAGCGGCTACGACGAGGTTGCGGCCGCCGCCTCCGGGCTCAGTATCGACGCCGCCTGGCGGCTGCTGCCGGGGATGGTCGCCGGCAAGCTCTGAGCGGCCGGGACCTGTACCATGATCCGCACATTTTCGTTTTTCAGGAGCAGCAGATGACAAAGACGTCCTCCAAATTGATCCAGATCCGCTGGCATGGCCGCGGCGGCCAAGGCGCCATCACCGCCGCCAAGGTCTTCGCCGAGGCAATGTTCCAGAGCGGCTATGGCGGTGTCGTCATGGCGCCGACCTTCGGCACCGAACGGCGCGGCGCGCCGGTCAGCACCTCGCTGAAAATCTCCCGCGACAAGATCTTCGACCTCTCGCCGATCCAGACCCCGGATATCGTCGTCGTCCTCGATCACCTGATCCTGAACGAGGTCGACGTCACCGTCGGCCTCCAGCCCGGGGGGCTCTTGATCCTCAATTCGCCCCGCAGCGCGGAGGAGCACCAGCTCGATCATTTCCGGGTGGCGGTCGCCAACGTTACCCGCCTCGGCATCGAGGCCGGGCTGCGCAAGGGGATCGTCAACAGCGGCATCATCGGTGTCCTCGGCCGCGCCACCGGGCTGGCGGACCTCGCCACCCTGGAGCGCTGCATCGTCCACGAATTCGTCGGCCGTCGGCCGGAAGAGAACGCCCGGTCCGCCCGGCTGGCCTATGAGGCCACCCAACTCTGCGAACCGCGGGCAGGAGTTGTCAATGGTTGATTCCCGATTCAAGGTTCTGACTTCGGCCTCTACTGCCGGCCCCGGTGACGCCGGCCGCACCGGCTCCTGGCGCGTCGAGCGTCCGGTTATCGATTACAGCCGCTGCACCCCGGCCAAGAGTGGCAGGCACGCCTGTCACCTTTGCTGGCTCTACTGCCCGGATGCGGCGGTGACCAAGACCATCGAGCCGACCTTCGATCTCGAGTACTGCAAGGGGTGCGGCATCTGCGCCGAGGAGTGCCCGGTCAAGGCGATCCGCATGGTGCCGGAGGAGGAATTCGAGAAGGGGGACGAGCAATGAGCGAGAAACGGATCGACTCGGGCAACACCGCCGCCGCCCTCGCGGTGCGTCTGGCTGGCGCCGAAGTCATCGCCGCCTACCCGATCACCCCGCAGACGCCACTTACCGAGAAGCTCTCCGAGCTGATCGCCGCCGGCGAGATGGACGCCGAGTACGTCGCCGTCGAGAGTGAGCACAGCGCCCTCGGTGTCTGCATCGGCGCCGCCAGTGCCGGGGTGCGCGCCTTCACCGCCACCTCTTCCAATGGCCTCCTCTACATGAGCGAGCAGTTGCACTGGGCAGCCGGGGCGCGGCTGCCGCTGGTGATGTGCGTGGTCAACCGCGGCGTCGGCGCCCCCTGGTCGGTCTGGAACGATCACCAGGACGCCATCAGCCAGCGCGACGCCGGCTGGATCCAGGTCTTCGCCAAGGACCACCAGGAGATCGTCGACATGACGCTGAAGGCGTTCCGCCTCGCCGAGTTGGTGCATATCCCGGTGATGGTCAACTACGACGGCTACTACCTCTCCCACACCTACATGCCCTACGAACTCCCCGATGCGGCGGCGGTGAAGGAATTCCTGCCCCCTTACCGCTACCTGCACACCCTCGACCCGGCCCGCCCGGAGAGCCTCAACACCGTTACTCTCCCTGACGCCCGCAACGACATCCACGGTGTCAAGCAGGGGGGATACATGGATATCCGCCACAACCTCCACCAGGAGATGCGCCTGGCGATGGATCTCTGGGAGGAGATCGACGCCGACTACCAGCGGCGCTTCGGCCGCGGCGGCGCCCCGATCCTCGATCCCTACCGCTGCGCGGACGCCGATTTCGTCGTCGTCGCCATGGGGACCCTCGCCAACCAGTTCCGGGATGTCGTCGACCGGTTGCGGGAGGACGGCCTCAAGGCCGGGGTGCTGGCATTGCAGATCTATCGACCCTTCCCGACGGCGCGCATCGCCGAGGCGCTGCAGGGAGCGAAAGGGGTGATGGTCTTCGAGAAGGGCTTAAGCTACGGCAACCAGGGGGCGCTCTACGCCGACCTCAAATCGGCCCTCTACCCCTATCCGAACCGCCCGGCGCTGCAGAACTTCATCGTCGGCCTCGGCGGGCGCGATATCCGCACCGACGACCTCTATCAGCACATGAAGTCGGCCTGCCTGCAGGAGGCACCGCTCGCCCCGGAGCAGCTCGACACGCCGCAATGGATTGGATTACAGCTATGACCACTGCTGCCAAGACCAACGTTCTGACCCTCACCGATGAGGAACTCGTCCACTCGGGGAACCGCGCCTGCTCCGGCTGCGGCCTCAGCGTCCTCTACCGCATCGGCATCAAGGCCCTCGGCCGCGACTGCATCTTCGTGGTGCCGCCGAGCTGTCTCACCGTCATGCAGGGGCTCTACCCGATCGCCGCCAGCCAGCTGCCGATCCTCAACGGCACCTTCGCCGCCACCGCCGCCATCGCCACCGGGGTGCGGGCGGCGATGAAGCGCCTCGGCAAGGCGACCCAGGTGGTCGCCTGGGCCGGCGACGGCGGCACTTCGGACATCGGCATCCAGGCCCTCTCCGGGGCGCTGGAGCGCGGCGAGGATATCATCTACATCTGCTATGACAACGAAGCCTACATGAACACCGGGGTGCAGCGTTCCGGCACCACGCCGCAGGGGGGCCTGACCACCACCACCCCCTACGCCGGCAAGAAGGAGCACGGCAAGAACGTGCCGGCGATCGTCGCCGCCCACAACCCGGCCTACGTCGCCACCTGCTCGGCCGCCTATCCCCTCGATTTCCACGACAAGCTGCTCAAGGCGAAGCAGATCCGCGGCCTCAAGTACATCCACATCCAGACCCCCTGTCCGCCGGGCTGGGGGTGCGAAGAGCACATGACGATCAAGATCGGCAAGGCCGCCGTCGACTGCGGTCTCTTCGACCTCTTTGAAATCGAGAACGGCAAGAAGACCCTCTCCGAACCGTCCCGCCGCCTGCTCGACAAGAGCAAGCAGCACCCGGTCAACGACTATCTGGGAATGCAGGTGCGTTTCAAGGCGCTCTCCGCGGAGCAAATCGTGGCGGTGCAGCAGCGGGTGGATCAGAAGTGGGAGGAGTATCGGCGGGAATTTGCCGCGGAGTAGATTAAAAGCCGGCCAACGTTCATTAAGGGCTGGCCGGGGTAGAGGGTAGGGGCTTCAAGCATTCCTGGGGGGGATATGACAACGTGTCAGATTTTTTTCGCAAGTTGAATAGACCGTCCGTTCCGGCTTTGTGCCGGCGGGCGGTTTTTGCGTTTTTGGGGGGATAGGGGGCAGGTGAAGTTCGGCATCAAGCTAATGTTGCAATTATAGCTTTTTTGCGATAGTTTGGAGGGGCGAATGCGTTGGACCGTTGAATTTCTGAACGAGGTTGTTGAAGAAGAATTCCGTGAATTGCCCAAGGATATGCAGGCTCGGTTCGTGCGTATCTCCGAACTGATCGAAGGTTGCGGAATCGAGCAGGTGGGAATGCCTCATGTGCGCCACCTTGAAGGTAAGCTTTGGGAGATGCGGGCGAGGGGAATCGCTGGAATCTCCCGGGGGATTTATGTTGCGATAAACGGCAGGCGCGTGGTGATCCTGCGAATCTTCGTGAAGAAGACCCAGAAGACGCCGCGATCGGAAATTCTGCTGGCGCTGGACCGGATGAAGGAGTTGTGACTATGGGGAAAAAGATCAGAGATTTGAAGGAAGAGTTGTTGGCCAACGAGGAATTCCGCCGTGAGTATCAGCCGCTGGACGAGGAATTCTCCATCGCTGCACAACTGATTGAAGCTAGAACCAAGGCAAACCTCACACAGGAACAAGTGGCCAGACGCATGGGTACTACCCAATCGGTCGTGGCACGGCTCGAGTCCGGTCATCCGATGCCGAGTTTGCGGTCCTTGCGACGGTATGCGTTGGCGGTTGGGAACAAGGTGGAGATCAAGTTGGTTCAGAAATGAATTTGTTGACAGTAAGATAATCACTATTTCGATGGCGTGGACGAGGGATGTCCGGGGCGGGTAGGGGAATCAATTTTCGGGGGCTGCTGGTTAATTCAATTATTCAAGAACGTCCCTGCAGGCCTTCCTGTGTCGGGAAGGCTATGCCGTCAGCCGTACCCGGATCGGCCGGCTGATGAAGCTGATGGGCCTGTCGGCGATATACCAGAAGCCCAACACGTCAAAGCCGAATATTCAGCACAAGATCTATCCCTATCTGCTGCGCGGCCTGACCATCGATCGGCCCAACCAGGTATGGTGTGCTGATATCACCTACATTCCCATGCCCAGGGGCTTTCTCTACCTGGTGGCGATCATGGACTGGGCAACCCGCAAGGTTCTGTCCTGGCGACTTTCCAACACCATGGAGGCCGACTTCTGTGTCGCTGCCCTCGAAGAGGCGCTGCAGCGCTACGGCCAGCCGGAGATCTTCAACACCGACCAGGGCAGCCAGTTCACCAGTGATGAATTTATCTCCGCCCTCCAGAAACACCCGGACATCCAGATTTCGATGGATGGCAAGGGCCGCTGGATGGACAACGTCATGATCGAGCGGCTCTGGCGCTCCCTGAAATACGAGTGCATTTACCTGCATGCGTTTGCAACCGGCAGCGAGGTTCGGCAAGGCCTCAAGCACTGGATCGATTTCTACAACACCGAGCGGCCCCATTCGAGTCTGGACGACAAGACCCCCGATGAGGCATATTGGCAAAAACCCCGGCCCGGCTACGCCGGCCCGGCCCTCAGGCTGGCGGCATAACCCCCATGGTTTTCCACCTTATTTCTGCCGCCGACCTGTCCGAACATCGGTGCCAGCTCTCTCCTGTAGCAGCTGTGTCCGTTTCATGGCAGTCCTCCCGCAACAACCATGAACCGGACAAACCTTTTGCTACAACCCCGGACAGTTTATTTGCTGCTGACATCGTGAGGAAGAGTAGCTTGTTCATCTCCGTTGATTGGTTTATACTTTGACCACCCTGTAAATCAAAATACGGAGCCATTCGATGAAAACCATTTCCGTCAGCAGCGACATCGTCCCTATCGCGGAGTTCAAAACCGGCATCTCCAAGTGGTTCAAAACTATTCGGGAGTCTGGGCATCCTTTGGTCATCACCCAGAACGGCAAGCCGGCCGGAGTCCTGTTGTCGCCGGAAGATTATGACGAACTGGTCTACCGGAAGGCTTTTCTCGACTCCGTTGCCCGGGGGATTGCCGATGCCGATGCCGGCAAGAGTTACGGCAGCGATGAGGTCAAGGCTGCTCTTGCAGCCCGCCGGAGGAGGGGTTGATCGCGGATGGAACTGCGCTGGAGCCGGGAGGCCCTTGAGCAACTGATCGAGATCGAGGCGTTCATCGCCAAAGGTGATCCGGCGCGGGCAGCGACCTTCGTCGACGGCCTCGTCGATCATGCCGAAACCCTATTGCCCGCCAATCCCCGATCCGGACGTAGCGTCCCTGAAATCTCTCTGCCAGATATCCGCGAGTTGGTTTTTCGGAATTACCGAATCGTCTACCGGTTGGCCGAAAATCAGATCGAAATTCTCACCGTCTTCGAAGCTCATCGTCTGCTGCGTCTCGATGAGCTGGGGTGTTAACCGGATCGAATTCGAAAATCTGTAGGGTCAGGCTTTGCCAAGTTGCAAAGTCTTTCAATCGACGCCCCAGTTGGACCACAACCTGCCTCCCTGCTACCCTCTGCGCTGGCCAATATTGTATGGCGGAAGACTGCTACAATGGTCAGTACCATGGAAATAGCCGTCAAAAGAGCCTATGAGGAACCGTCCGCTAAGGACGGTCGCCGAATCCTTGTCGATCGCATCTGGCCGCGGGGCCGCAGCAAGGAGGTAATGCAGCTTGACGCCTGGCTCAAGGAGGTTGCGCCGAGCGATGAGCTGCGCAAGTGGTTCGGCCACGAGCCGGAGAAGTGGCCGGAGTTCAAGCGCCGCTACTTCGCGGAACTGGATGACCACCCCGAGGCGGTGGCGGAACTGCGCGGTCTGTTGGGGAGGGGACGGGTGACGCTGGTCTTTGGCGCCCGGGATGAGGCGCACAACAATGCGGTGGCGCTCAAGGAGTACCTGGAGCGGGGCTAGCGCGAAATTCCGGCGAGGACGACTGCTGGCTTTGGTCAATAACCGGTCGCTGCGTCCGCCGACCAGGGTCCACAAATCAACGGCAGCCGCACCCGGATGGGGCGGCTGCCGTAGTCATTTGGAGCCAAGGGTGACAAGGAAAGGGTCAATGATCCCGGTGGCGATGATGTCTTGCGCGGTCGTAGCGGTCGGAGCGGTCACTGTACGAGAAGGATAGGTAGGTGGAATACGGCCAGTAGTAGGCCGGGCGGTAGCGGGGGACGTAAACCGGCTCCCGCACGTAGACCCGGGTGGTCTGCTGCGTGACTACCTGCGTCTGGACCGGCTCGGCGTTGCGGACGATTTGCCAGGAGCCATCAGGCTGGCGGCAGGCGGTGCCGTAGGCCTGTTGCTCCTCGCCACCGACGATGACGGTCTGTTGGTATTCGCGGCAGTAGCGGCCGTCGTTGGCCTGATAGGTTCGGGTCGGCGTCACCGCGCCGCTGTTGCCGCTGTCCGGGTTGACCCAGGTGCTGGTCTGGTTGCTGGGGAGGGTCTCCAGGGTCTGCTGGGCGGTCTGCTCCATGTAGATCTGGTCGGTGCGGTCGAGGGTGCGGCCGATATCCTGGCCGATCAGAGCACCGGCCAAGGTGCCGATGGCGACCCCGACCAGTCGACCGGTGCCGCCCCCGAACTGGGAGCCGATCAGCGCCCCGGCGCCGGCGCCGAGCAGGGTGCCGCCGCCTTCTTTCGGCCCGGCCGCGTAGGCAGTCCCCGTGAGCAGGGCGATGAAGCTGAGGATGGTAACGAGTCGTTTCATGGTCACCTCCCTGGCGGAAGTGGGTGATGGTTCATTTTAATCTCAGGTGGGTCGAATTCCCCGAAGCTTGCTTCGATGAAAGCGATCAATCTAAACTTTTGATACCCCGTAGCTTGCTGCGGGGAGATTCATTCCTTCCACCGCGTTTGATGCAAAGGTAGCGCGGGAATGTGAACGAAATGTGGAAGCAATAAGGAAATCCGGCCGGGGTAAGGTTTCGGGGTGGTTCGAAGCAGCGGGAAGAAACAATCGCTGGTTGACAAGGCCTCAGAACCGGCGTACGATTTTGCGTACGCAAAGGAGGTGCCCATGACCACGATAACGGCAACCGAAGCCCGAAGGCTTCTTTACCAACTGCTCGACGACGTATCTGAATCGCACGAACCGATCCAGATCACCGGCAAACGCAACAGTGCGGTCCTGATTTCCGAGGACGACTGGCGCGCCGTGCAGGAGACCCTTTATCTGCATTCTGTCCCCGGTATGCGGGAGTCAATCGTCGATGGTATGAAGACACCGGTGGAAGAATGCGATGAGGAACTGGACTGGTGAGCTGGCGTCTGGTCTACACCAGGCAGGCTCAGAAGGATGCAAAGAAACTCGCTGCTTCGGGTTTGAAATCCAAAGCACAGCAATTGCTCGACATCCTGGCCGAGAATCCCTTCCAAAATCCCCCTCCCTACGAAAAGCTTGTAGGCGACCTGGCGGGCGCCTATTCACGACGTATCAATATCAAGCATCGCCTCATCTACCAGGTTCTCGAGGAGATTGGTACGGTGAAGGTCCTCCGTCTGTGGACTCACTACGAATAGGGATCAAATCCTCTGAAGGGGGTGAGCTATCTCCAGCGCTCCACCGGGCCAGTTTTCTGGTGCACAGATTGCTTCGGGGTACCAAGAGCTGCCGGCATTGAAATCCCCCCGGCAATAATGCTATAGACAGGGGCGGCTGAACGGTCGCCCCATTTGCCTTTCCAAGTGAGCCTGATATGCCCCGCGTTGAGTTCATCCGCCTGAAGAAGCCCGAAAAGGCCAAGCACCTCTGCGAACTGGCCGAAGAGTATTTCAACGCCGGCAAGCGGGTGCTGGTGACTGTCCTCGACGACAACCAGGGAGTGACCCTCGACGGTTTCATGTGGACCTGGAAGAAGGGGGCGTTTATCCCCCACGCCTGGTGCAACGGCGCCGTCGACTGCCTTGACGATCCGGTGGCCATCACTACCGAGGAGCAGAATCCCAACGGTGCCCAGGTGCTGATCATGGGCAAGCCGTGCTCGCCCGGGTTCGTGCGCCAGTTCGAGCACGCCATCGACTTCGCCGAACTCTACGACGACGATCTCGCCAACGCATCCCGCCAGCGTTTTGCCCAGTTCCGGGAGGCCGGTCTTGATCCCGGAATGCGTCAATAGCGGCGGTCCCGGCAGCATCCTCCGCCTCGACGCCGTCCCGACCCTGGAAACGGTCTGTCCCCTCTCCGCCGTCGCCCTGACAGCCCTCGCCGCCTG
This sequence comes from Desulfuromonas carbonis, assembly GCF_054658035.1. Classification (NCBI taxonomy): domain Bacteria; kingdom Pseudomonadati; phylum Thermodesulfobacteriota; class Desulfuromonadia; order Desulfuromonadales; family Desulfuromonadaceae; genus Desulfuromonas; species Desulfuromonas carbonis. Next base: position 143,209 of record NZ_BAAHXR010000002.1, read on the forward strand.
GCGTGCCCGCCCCGGAGCCATCGTCACCCTGGTCGACCCGGAGCAGACCTGCTACCGCGCCCGGCTGGTGGCGGACGGGGAGGCGTGGCTGGTGATCCCCTTCGAGCGGCTGAAGCGGCCGGCGGAGAGCCGCGTCGCCCTCCACGTCTACCACGCCCTGCCGGAGAAGGAGCGCTTTGAGCTGGTGCTGCAAAAGCTGACCGAACTCGGCGCGACCCGCATCGTGCCGATGATCACCAGGCGCTCGGCGACCCTGGAAGAACGGGATGCCGGGCAGAAGAAATCGCACCGCTGGCCGGAGGTGGTACTGCGCGCCGCCCGTCAATGCCGCCGGGCGATGCTGCCGGAGCTCGGCGCCGTCACCGACTGGGACAGCGCGACCTACGCCGCCGCCCAGGCCGACCTGCGCCTGATCCTTTACGAAGGGGAGGCGGGCTGGGGCTTCGACGAAGCGATCGCCGGCCAGCGCCCCGGGCAGGTTGCCCTGCTGGTTGGACCGGAAGGGGGCTTTGCCCCGGAGGAGGTCGCCGAAGCCCGCGACCTCGGTTTCCTGCCGGTCTCCCTCGGCCCGCGTATTTTGCGCACCGAGACCGCTGCCATTGCTGCTGTGGCGGTGTTGCAGTATGCGTTGGGGGATCTGCGCTGAAAGTTCATTGCGAAAGGCAGGTTCACGCGGATCAAATCTGATCACTTCGGATAAAAATCGGATCAGGCCTTGGGGCTTGGTTGCATCCGAACTTAATCAGATTTGATCCGAAGTTATCCGCGCGAAACGCCTTTGACCCAATTCGTTTTACCCAGTTCCAAAGGAGCCAGCTTGCCCCGCATGAACGCAACGCCAGAAGAAAATTCCGACTCCTCCGATCAGGTCGCCGAATTGTTGCGCAACGTCGTCGTCGTCCTGGTCGAACCCCAGGGGGCGCTGAACATCGGCTCGGTCTGCCGGGCGATGATGAACTTCGGCTTCGGCGAGCTGCGCCTGGTGGCGCCGCAGGTCGACTATCTCGGCGACGAGGGGCGACGCATGGCGGTGAAGGCGGCGCCGCTGCTGGAGGGGGCCAGGCAATATGCCGATCTCGCTGCCGCCCTCGCCGATTGCAGCCTCGCCCTTGGCACCACGCGCCGCTTCGGCAAGTACCGCGAGGATTTTCTCCACCCCCACGAGGCTGCCAGCTATCTCCTGCCGCAGGCGGTCAAGGGGCGCGTCGCCCTTGTCTTCGGCCGCGAGGACCACGGGCTCTACACCGCCGAGCTCGATCTCTGCCAGCGCTTCATCACCATCCCGACCCGCGACGAGCTGCCGTCGATGAATCTCGCCCAGGCAGTTTCCCTCTGCCTCTACGCCGTCGCCCAGGAAGCGGCGGCGAATGCCGGGCTGCAGCGGGCGGGTCGCAAGCTGGCGAGCCACCGCGAGCTCGAATCGCTCTATGCCCACATGCGCAGGAGTCTGCTCGCCATCGGTTTTCTCGATCCGCAGAACCCCGACCACATCCTCCACACCTTTCGCCGCATCTTCGGCCGCGCCGGGCTCAACCCGCGCGAGGTGAAAATCCTGCACGGCATGATGCGCAGTATCGACTGGGTCGATTCGGAACGCCGCAGGAGAGAGGGGGAGGGGAGCGATGACTGAGTTGACGCTGTTGCGGCGCGAACAGCTTGAAAACGGCCTCGTGCTGGAGTTCTTCGACCACAGTAATCGCTATTTTGGCGACTATCACAAGGTCCGAGTCGAGGTTCACAGCCGCCTGCCGCTGCGTATTGATCTTTTCCAGGACGAGGCCGACCCGGCCGCCGCCCTGGCGCAGACCGCGGCACTCTTGGGCGATGCTCCCCTCGAAGTGCGCCAGCTCGAACGCATGGGAGTGCCCGGCGCCGAGGTCGAGCGGGTGCGGACGGCGCTGATCGACGATTTCCTGCGCACCGGCAGCATTTACCTGGCGCGCCCCGATTACCCGCAACGGTTGCTGCGGCAGAAGCTGGCCGTCGCTCGGCCCCGCCCATTTCTTCCCCGGGGGGAACGCTGATGCTGGAGCTGACCATCGACAGCCTCGCCTTCGGCGGCAACGGTGTCGGCCGCCACGACGGCAAGGCGATCTTCGTCCCGCGCAGCGCGCCCGGCGACCGGCTGCGCTGCCGGGTCACCCGGGATCGCGGCCGCTTCGCCGAGGCGGAGCTGACCGAACTCCTGGAGCCGGGACCGGGGCGACGCCCGGCGCCCTGTCCGGTCTACGCCGAGTGCGGCGGCTGCCAGTGGCAGCACCTCGACTATCCGACCCAGTGCCACTGGAAGGGGACGGTCTTCGCCGAACAGCTGTGGCGCCAGGCCAGGGTGGAGAAAGCCGCGGTCCGGCCGCTCCTCGCCGCCGAACAGGAATGGGGCTATCGCAGCCGGGTCCAGTTCAAGTGCCGGCAAACGGCCGCCGGCCTGCAGCTCGGCTTTTATCGCCCCAACAGCCACTTCGTCGTCGATATTGCCCACTGCCCGATCAGCGCCCCGGTGATCAATCGTGGCCTGGCGCTCTTTCGCGCCTGGCTCCCCGAGTCTCCCTGCCCCGACCGCATCCCCCAGCTCGACCTCTCCGTTGACGACCGCGAGCAGTTGCGCGCGGTGGTCCACTGTCTCGATGCGAACCCGCAGCGGCTGGCCGACTACCTGCGCCCGCTGGCTCTCGCCGCCGGACTCGACCTCTTCCTGCAAAGCGGGCGCAAGTCGAGCCTGGTCCAGGTCTGCGGCGGCGAGGAGCTGCTGATCGAGGTCGACACCCCGCCGCTGCAGCTCGGCTACGGTCCGGGGGGCTTTGCCCAGGTCAACCTGGCGCAGAACCGCGCCCTGGTCGCCGAACTCCTCACGGCCCACCCCTGGCAGGGGGACGAGGCCGTTCTCGATCTCTTCTGCGGCATGGGCAACTTTTCCCTGCCGCTGGCGCGGCGGGTCAAAACCGTAACCGGGGTCGAGGACTATGCCCCCTCCATCGCCTCGGCCCGTGGCAATGCCCGCCGCAACGGCCTGGCTAACCTTGACTTCCATGCCCGGCCGGCGGAAGGGGCGCTGCGCACCTACTTCCCGGCGAGTCCCCCGATCCTGGTTCTGCTTGATCCGCCCCGCAGCGGCGCCTATGCAGTAGCGCGGGAGCTGACCACCCACCCACCTGCTCTGATCGCCTACGTCTCCTGCGATCCGGCGACCCTGGCGCGGGACCTGCAGCCGCTGCTGCACGGCCCCTTCCGCCTGCTCTGGTCCCGCCCCATTGACCTCTTTCCCCAGACCTTCCATATCGAGAGCCTGACCCTCCTCGCGCGGCATGAGCCCTGAGCCGGGCATGGCGATTTAAGGTCTGCTATAGTAAGCGAAACCACCGTAGACCAGGAGAGCTGCGTGCCCTTTCTGATCATCTGCCTGATCCTTTTTTGCAGCAGTGTCAGCGCACTGGCCGCTCCCCAGGCCCTGGCCCTGAACGAGCGCCTGACCCTCGAGTTCGACCTGCCGGCCGGGGGGTGGGTCTTCGGGCGCAATCCTCCCGACTTCCTGCTGCGTGCTACCGTCGCCGACCTGACCCGGGAGCTCGCCGGCCGGGGGGAAGAGGTCGAATCCGAGCGGGTAACCGAGTTGGCCCGGCAGCGGCTCGGCGCCAACGAGGGGTTCGTCTACCAGCCGGAGAGCGAATCGCTGCTGCTGATCGACTTCAGCCCGCTGCGCGCCGCTGAAAAAGAGCCCGCTGCCGCAGGCATCGAACGCTCCGCCGAATACGCCGCCGCCAGCCTCGCTGCGGAAGAGGGGGTGAGCGAGGTCGTTACCAGCCGTCGCCCGACGTCGTTCCCGGGGCTGACCTTTGCCTGGCGCATCGAGAGTTCCTACCGGCTGCACGGGGAACCTCGCCGCTTTCTCGGTATTGTCGGTTTCCACGCCCCCTTCTGGGTCTACCTCTACTACACCGAAAGGGGAGGTGCGACCGACTCCTGGGAGGAGATGAATAGTCTGCTCAAAGGGGCCCGGGTGGTGGCCCGGGAGTGACCGGGAGAAGATTTTTTCCCTTGCAAAGTAAGCTTTCTCATGGTATCAACTTGAACGTTTCAGTTCGTTCACTGGTTTTAAGTGAGCTTTCCGCTCACTTTTTTTATTTCAGGCTCTTGTAGCGCGGGATTTTTGCCGTGACCCAGGCAAGTCTGCTCGAAAATATCCAACGGCTGCTTGCCCCGATCCTGGCCGAGCTCGGCCTTGAAGGGGTGGATCTCGAATATCTGCGCGAGGGACGCGACCTGGTGCTGCGGATCTTCATCGACAAGCCCGGCGGAGTGACCCTCGACGATTGCGCCGAGGTGAGTCGGGAGTTTGGCGCCATCCTCGAGATCGAGAACCTGATTCCCGGCGCCTATCGCCTCGAGGTTTCATCCCCCGGCATCGACCGGGCGCTGAAGAAACCGGAGGATTTCCGGCGCTTTGCCGGTGAACGGGTCAAGTTGAAGACCCTGGAGCAGCTCGATCCGGACGGTCGCGGGCAGCCGCGCAAGACCTTTGGCGGGCGCCTGCTCGGTCTCGACGGCGAGATGGTGCGGGTCCTGCAGCTCGACAAGAAGGGCGGCGAGGTGGTCATCCCCCTCGACGCCATCGTGAAGGCAAATCTCGACCCGGAGTTCTGAACTCGCCGGGTTACCCAGTGATCATCCAGCCCTCTGCCTAGGTCCCGGTGGAGGAGTCAGTTACAGGGGGACAGGAGCATGGTGGTAAACCTCAACCATATTATCGACCAGGTGGTCAAGGACAAGGGCATCGATCGCGGCGTGCTGGTCGAAGCGCTCGAATCGGCAGTGCTGTCCGCAGCCAACAAGAAGTACCGCAACACCCGTGATCTTGAAGCCCACTTCAATGACGAGCTGGGTGAAGTCGAGGTCTTCGAGTTCGTGACTGTCGTCGAGGAAGTCCTCGATTCCTACAAGGAGATCGATCTCCAGGAAGCCCAGGAGATTGACCCCGAGGTCGAGGTCGGTGATTCCCTCGGTATGAAGCTCGATGCCGGCAACTTCAGCCGCATCGCCGCCCAGACCGCCAAGCAGGTGATCATCCAGAAGGTCCGTGAAGCGGAGCGCGAAGGGGTTTTTAACGAATTCAAGGACCGGGTCGGTGAGCTCGTCAACGGCATCGTGCGTCGCTACGAGCGCGGCGACCTGATCGTCGATCTCGGCCGCGCCGAAGCCCTGCTCCCCCATCGCGAGCAGGTCCCCCGCGAAAACTATCGCCAGGGCGACCGGGTGCGGGCCTACATCTCCGATGTCAAGATGAGCCCCAAGGGGCCGCAGATCATTCTCTCCCGCACCCATCCCGGGGTTGTGGCAGCGCTCTTCCACTTCGAGGTGCCGGAAATCGCCGAGGGGATCGTCGAGATCAAGAACGTCGCCCGCGAGCCGGGCAGCCGCGCCAAGATTGCCGTCGTCTCCCACGACTCGGATGTCGATCCGGTCGGCGCCTGCGTCGGCATGCGCGGTTCCCGGGTGCAGAATGTTGTCTCCGAGCTGCGTGGCGAGAAGATCGATATCATCCCCTGGACCCCTGATATCGCCCGTTTCGCCTGCTCGGCGCTGTCGCCGGCGGAAGTGACCCGGGTCTACGTTGACAACGACGAGCAGGCCCTGGAAATTATCGTCCCTGATGACCAGCTGTCGCTGGCGATCGGCAAGAAAGGGCAGAACGTCCGTCTCGCCGCCAAGCTGACCGGCTGGAAGATCGATATCAAGAGCGAAACCCGCGCCGCCGAAGCAGAGCTCGAAGAGCTCGCCGCCGAAGCTGCCGAGGAGAAGGCCGAAGCGCTCGCCGCCGAAGCCGAAGACGCCGTCGCCGAGATGTCCCGTGACGCGCTCTACGAACTCGCCAAGGAACACAAGCTCGCCGGGCGCAGCTCGATGAGCAAGGATGAACTCGCCCGCGGTCTCGCCGAACTCGGTGTCCTGCCGGGACATGGCGGGGACGAGGAGTAGCCGGCCCTTGGGCCTGGCAGGACACAGCGCCGAGCGGACCTGTATCGGCTGCCGCAAGACCCTGCGGCAGGGAGACCTGGTCCGCTACGTGCTGGCGCCTGACGGAACCCTGCTGGTCGATTACCGCCACCGCCTGCCGGGACGCGGTGCCTACACCTGCCCCGAACCCGGGTGTATTGCCGCCGCTGTTCGGCGCGGACAGTTTGCCCGGGCGTTTCGTCGCCCGCTGCCGGAGGTGACGGCTGACGATTTGCTCGCCAGCCTCAAAGGGCAAATCTGGGAACGGATTCATGGCCTGATCAGCATGGCCCGCAAGGCCGGGCAGATTCTTTCCGGGTCCAACCTGGTGCTCGACGCCATGACGGCATTGACACCTCCGGCCCTGGTGCTGGTTGCCAAAGACATATCGGCAGGTGTCGGTGACAAGATTACCGGAAAAGCCGCTGCCTGTGGGATACCTTGCTGGCATTGTTTCGACAAGGATACTTTCGGCCGGCTGCTGGGGAAGGAAGAGCGCAGCGTCATTGCCGTCAGAAAGCACTCGCTCGCTGTTTCCATGCACCAGGAGCTGATCCGCTACACGCATATCGCAGGGGAGAATTGATGGGAAAGACAAGGGTATACGAACTGGCGCAAAAGCTCGGTCTTGAAAACAAGGCCCTCCTCGATCGACTGGAAGCCGCAGGTGTCGAAGGCAAGACACATATGAGCGTTCTGGAAGAGGACGATATTCGCAAGTTCGAAGCTGCTTCGACCCCGACCGTCGAAACGACCGTCGAAAAGATCGAAGAGGAGCGGATCACTCCCGGGATTATCCGCCGACGCCGCAAGGAAGTAGCCGCGCCCCCGGTCGTGGAGAGTCTCCCCGAGGAGACCGCCACCGCCGAAGCCGCCCCCAGTGAACCGGCAACGGCCCCCACGGCTGAAGCGGCCAAGGAAGCGCCCGTTGCTGCCGAGCAGGAAGATACTCCTCCCGCTGCAGCAGCACCGGTAGCGGCCGAACCTGTCCAGCCCGTCGAAAAGACGCCGACCAAGAGAGTCGACGCCGGTGAACCGGTCGTCGCGAAAGCGGTCGCGGAAAAGCCGGCTGCAGAAAAACCGGCTGCAGAAAAACCGGCTGCAGAAAAACCGGCTGCAGAAAAACCGGCTGCGGAGAAACCGGCCGCCGCTGCCGAGCCGCGTGCCGAGAAGGCCACCGCCTCGCGGGCGAAGATTCTCGGCCGGGTTGAACTCCACCAGCAAGCGCCCCGCGGCACGGAGACCCGCCCCGACAACGCCCGGCCGGCGCGCGGCGAACGCCAGGAGCGCCCCGGAACCCAGCGTCCGGAGCGTCCCGCCAGCGCCCGTCCGGAACGTCCGGGGGCCCCCCGTCCCGATCGTCCGTCCCGTCCCGGCTCGGCGCCGACACCGTCGCTGCCGGTGGCCGGCGAGCCGTTCGTCGCCAAGGAAGCCCGTGGCGGCAAGAAGAAGAAAAAAGGGAAGGGCGCGGATTACAGTGAGGCTCCGGCCGAGGCCGGACGCCGTCGCGGCAGAAGGGAAGTTTTCGAACCGGATCGCGACGGCGGCAAGCTGCGCCGCGGCAAGCGTCCGCCCAAGATGCAGAAGAAGACCGAGGTGACGGTCTCCAAGGCAATCAAGCGCATCATCCGCATCAGCGATGTAATTACCGTTGGCGAACTCGCCAAACGTATGGGGGTCAAGGCCAACGACCTGATCAAGGAACTGATGCGTCAGGGATCGATGGTGACCATCAACCACCCCCTCGATTTCGAAACGGCAGCGATCCTCGCCTCCGAGTTCAACTACGAGGTCGAGAACGTCGCTTTCGACGAGGAGACGATCCTCGAGCACGACAGCCTGAAAACCACTGATGAAAAGGTCGAGGATCTCAAACCGCGGCCGCCGGTGGTGACCATCATGGGCCACGTCGACCATGGCAAGACCAGTCTCCTCGACGCCATCCGCACCGCCAACGTTACTGCCGGCGAGGCCGGTGGCATCACCCAGCACATCGGTGCCTACGATGTCGAGCTCGACGGCAAGAAGATCACTTTCCTCGACACCCCGGGCCATGAGGCATTTACCGCCATGCGTGCCCGCGGTGCCAAGGCGACCGACATTGTCATCCTGGTGGTGGCCGCTGATGACGGCGTCATGCCGCAGACCAAAGAGGCGATCAATCACTCCAAGGCCGCCGGGGTTCCGATCATCATCGCCATCAACAAGATGGACAAGCCCGACGCCAACCCCGAGCGCGTCAAGCAGGAGCTGACCGAGTTCGAGCTGGTTCCCGAGGAATGGGGCGGCGAAACGATCTTCGTCGAGGTCTCGGCCAAGCAGAAGACCAACCTCGACCAGCTGCTCGAAATGATCCTGCTGCAGGCCGAGGTCATGGACCTCAAGGCCAACCCCGACAAGCGCGCCAAAGGGGTGGTCGTCGAGGCCCGCCTCGACAAGGGGCGTGGCCCGGTGGCCACGGTCCTGGTCCAGGAAGGGACCCTCAAAATCGGCGATCCGATCGTGACCGGGGTCCACTTCGGCCGGGTTCGGACCATGACCAACGACCGCGGCGACCGTCTGGAAGAAGCCGGTCCGTCGATTCCGGTGGAGGTCACCGGTCTCACCGGGGTTCCCGACGCCGGCGACTCCTTCCACTCGGTGGAAGACGAGAAGGCCGCTCGCGACGTCGCCCAGCACCGCCAGCAGAAACTGCGGGAAGCGGAGCTGGCCAAGAGCAGCAAGATCTCTCTCGAACAGCTCTACGCCCGGATTCAGCAGGGGGATGTCAAGGAGCTCAAGGTCATTATCAAGGGAGATGTGCAGGGTTCCGTCGAGGCGGTCAAGGACTCCCTCCTCAAGCTCTCCACCGAGGCTTGCCGGCTGGTCGTCATTCATACCGGGGTGGGCGGAATTATCGAAAGCGACGTTTCCCTTGCTTCGGCCTCCGATGCCATCGTCCTCGGTTTCAATGTCCGTCCCGAACCGAAGGCCGCCAATCTGGCCGAAGCGGAAGGGGTCGACATCCGCCTCTACAACATCATCTATGACGCGGTCGCCGATATCCGCGATGCGATGGAAGGGCTCCTCGCCCCGACCCTGCAGGAGAAGTACCTCGGCCGGGTGGAAGTGCGGGAAACCTTCAGCGTCAGCAAGGTCGGGACCATCGCCGGCTGTTATGTCACCGACGGCAAGGTCCTGCGTGGCGCCCAGGTCCGCCTGCTGCGGGACAACGTCGTGGTCTGGCAGGGGAAGATGAGCTCCCTCAAGCGCTTCAAGGACGATGTTCGCGAGGTGGCTACCGGCTACGAATGCGGGATCGGGCTGGAGAACTACAACGACCTCAAGGTCGGTGACATTATCGAGGCCTTCGAGATCGAATCGATCAAGACGACCCTCTAGCCCCGGGGGGGACAATGGTTGTCGGCGTACTCAGGCTCGACCTTCAGCTCTGGAGTCCGCAGAATCTGAAGGAAAAACGTGCCATCGTCCGGCGGCTTCTCGCCCGGCTCCGGGAGCACTTCCCGGTCTCCGCCGCCGAAACCGGCCTGCAGGATCTCTGGCAACGCTGCGAACTCGGCATCGTCATGGTCGGCAGCGACGAGCCCCTGCTCCAGGGCGTCTTCGGCCGCATCGAGGAGGAGATCGAGCGGCTCGGGGTGGCGGAGGTCAGCGAGCGATTTAGTGAATATCTCCACTACTGAACACAACGGATTGGATAAGGTTTGGAATTCCAGCGTTCTCATCGGGTCGGCGAGCAGATCCAGAAGGAGATTTCGGCCCTGATCCTGAAAGGGCTCAAGGACCCGCGGGTCGGCTTTGTCACCATTACCGCCGTCGAAGTCTCCCGGGATCTGCACTACGCCCGCATCTTCTTTACCGTCATCGGCGACGAACGCGCCCGGGGCGAAAGCGAACGCGGGCTGAACTCGGCGCTCCCCTACCTGCGCCGGGAGATCGGCAAGCGGTTGCGATTGCGCCTGGTCCCGGAACTGACCTTCGAATACGACACCTCCCTCGAATACGGCAACCGGATCGAATCCCTGCTCCGTGACCTGAACAGCGGCGAGAAGAATGCTCAAGGCGATCCTGAAGACGATCAATGAGGGGGAGCGGTTTCTGGTCGCTTCCCATGCCGGTCCCGACGGTGACGCCCTCGCCTCGACCCTGGCGTTGACCCTCGCCCTGCGTGAACTCGGCAAGGAGGTTGTCGCCTACAACCGGGACGGCGTACCGGCGGCTTTCGATTTTCTTCCTGGCGCCGCGACCGTGACCGACCGCATCGAAGCGGGAGCGCGTTTCGATGCCGGCTTCATCCTCGATGCCGGCGAACTGCGCCGGGCCGGGAGCGAACTGCGCGATCACTGTACCGTACTCGCCAACATCGACCACCATCCCTACTCGGAACAATTCGGTTCGATCCACTACGTCGACACCGAGGCCTGCGCCACCGGCGCCATGGTCTACCGGATTCTCGCCGCCGGCGGCTGGCCGATCTCCCGGGAGGTCGCGAGCTGCATCTACGCGGCCATCATTTCCGATACCGGCTCCTTTCGCTATTCCAACTCCAACCCCGAGGCGTTTCGCATCGCCGGCGATATGATCGCCCTTGGCGTCAGCCCCTGGGAAATCGCGACCGGCCTTTATGAAAACCAGGACGCCCGCCGCCTGCAGTTGCTGGCGCTGGCACTGGCGACCCTGACCCTTTCCGCCTGCGGCCGCTATGCCTCAATCAGCGTCACCAGCGACATGTACGCCGCTACCGGCAGCAGCGCCGAGCACACCGACGGTTTCGTCAACTACCCGCGCTCCATCCGCAATGTGGAGGTTGCCATCTTCTTCCGCCAGGTCAGTCCGACCGCCTTCAAGGTCGGCTTCCGCTCCAAAGGGACGGTCGACGTCGGCGCCCTGTCGCGGGAACTCGGCGGCGGGGGGCACCACAATGCCGCCGGTGCCGAGGTTTCCGGGACCCTGGAACAGGTCCGGCAGACCGTCTTTTCCCGCCTCAAGATTCCGGTCGATTGATCCCTTCGTGCACGGTATCCTGCTGATCGACAAATCGCCGGGGATGACTTCCCATGACGTGGTCCGCCGCTTGCGGCGGTTGCTCGGGACCCGACGCATCGGTCATACCGGGACTCTCGACCCGATGGCGACCGGGGTTCTGCCCGTAGCAGTGGGGGAGGGGACCCGCCTCGTCGAGTTCCTGATGGAAGGGGAGAAGGAGTACCGGGCCACCCTGCGGCTGGGGATCGCGACCACCACCCAGGATGCCGAGGGTGAGACGGTCAGTGAAGCGTCCTGGGACATGGTTACCCCGGCTCGCCTCGAGGCCGCGGCCGCCGGGTTGCGGGGCGATATCCTGCAGCTGCCGCCGATGTATTCGGCCCTGAAGCGGGAGGGTGTACCCCTGCACCGTCTGGCCCGTCAGGGGATCGAGGTCGAGCGCCAGCCACGGCCGGTCACCATTCGCAGCCTCGAGTTGCTCCAGGTCGCGTTGCCGCTGGTCGAGATCCTCGTCACCTGCTCCAAGGGGACCTACATCCGGACCCTTGCCCACGATCTCGGTGCGGCCCTTGGCTGCGGTGCGCACCTGACCGCCTTGCGTCGGACCCGTTCCGGGCCATTCGTGGAAGCTGATTGCCTGACCCTGGACGAGCTTGAAGACCGGACTGCCGAACAAGGGCCCTTGCCCCTGCTCGGACCCCGTGCGGCGCTGCCCGAGATGGCAGTGGTGGCGGTCGAGGCCGCGGCGGCCGCCAGGCTTGCCAACGGTGTACCGCCGCAGCTCCTGGAGTGCAGCAACACCGAGGCGCTTGCCGAGGGCGCACGGGTCCTGCTCGAGGCGGCCGGCGCAATCGCCGCCATCGCCCGTTTCGCCCCCCGGCGCGAACGGGAAGGGCGCGGTGATTTCGAATTGTTACGGGTATTCGCCAATCCGGAAATCTGGCGGGAGAATCGATCGATATAGTCCTTTACAGAACCGAATCGGTATGATAAAAGGGACGATGTTTCGCAAATCTCAAGTGCCGGCCAGGGCCGGTGCAGTTCGCTGAAAGGAGGTGGCACAGTGCTGGCCACGGGACGTAAACAGGAAATCATTAGCAAATTCAAGACCCACGAGGGCGACACCGGCTCTCCGGAAGTTCAGATCGCGCTCCTCTCCGAGAGGATTACCTATCTGACCGAGCATTTCCGGACCCACAAGAAGGACCATCATTCCCGTCGGGGTCTTCTCAAGATCGTCGGGCAAAGACGGCGGCTTCTCGACTACCTGAAGAAGAAGGACGTCGAGCGCTATCGGATCGTCATCAAGGAACTTGGCATCCGCCGGTAATCTGGGGCAGCATGCTCTTCGTTGCGACGGAGAGTCTGCTGCCCTTCGTTTTGTCGATGGCATTGGAGGCTGTCCGGAGAGAGGACCTGAAACAGGCGATGCCTGTCGCGGGTGCTGTCTCAGGCCATCCTCCTTCTGCCATTTTTTGTTGGTTAACGGTCGCCTGCGGGCGACAGGTCCCGCACCCGGCCTGAAGGGCCGTGCGGAAAGGAGTTTTTCATGGCGTATCACAAGGTTGAAATCGAGTTCAACGGTCAGCCCCTGACCATCGAAACGGGGAAAATGGCCCGTCAGGCCGACGGCGCCACCGTCATCACCTACGGTGAAACCAAGGTGCTCTGTACCGTGGTTTCCGCGCACAAGATGCGTGAAGGGCAGGATTTCTTCCCCCTCACCGTCAACTACCAGGAGAAGTTCTACGCCGCCGGCAAGATCCCCGGCTCTTTCTTCCGCCGCGAGCGCGGTTCGACCGAGCGCGAGACCCTGATCTGCCGCCTGATTGACCGGCCGATGCGGCCGCTCTTCCCCAAGGGGTACATGTTCGAAACCCAGATCATGCCGACGGTCGTCTCCGCCGACCTGATCAACGACCCCGACACCTTGGCCATGGTCGCCGCCTCCGCTTCCGTGGTGATTTCCGATATTCCCTTCGCCGGGCCGATTGCCGCGGTGCGCGTCGGTCGCGTTGCCGGCGAACTGATCGCCAACCCGACCCTGCAGCAGATGGCCGAGAGCGACATTGAAATCGTCGTCTCCGGTTCCCGCGACGCGGTAATGATGGTCGAAGGGGAGGCTGACCTCGTCTCCGAGGACGAGATGCTCGAAGCGATCTTCTTCGGTCATCGTTCGCTGCAGCCGCTGATCGACATGCAGCTCAAGCTGCAGGAACTGGTTGGCGTCGCCAAGCGTGAATTCGTGGTCGCCGAGACCGATGCGGCTCTTGAAGCCCGGGTCAAGGAACTGGCTGCCGAGCGCCTCGCCGAGGCTGGAACGATCCGTGCCAAGCAGGAGCGCTACGCTGCCATCGACCAGATCAAAGCCGAGGTCAAGGTGGCCCTGGCCGAGGAGTTCGAAGGCCGCGGCGCCGAGATCGGTGCCATCCTCGGCTCCATCTCCAAGAAGGTGCTGCGTCAGAAAGTGCTGAAGGAGAAGGTGCGCATCGACGGTCGCGACATGAAGACCGTGCGTCCGATCAGCTGTGAAATCGGTGTACTCCCCCGCGCCCACGGCAGCGCCCTCTTCACCCGCGGCGAGACCCAGGCACTGGTTGCGGCGACCCTCGGCACCAGTGGCGACGAGCAGCGCATGGACAACATCCAGGGGATGGAATTCAAGAAATTCCTTCTTCATTACAACTTTCCCCCCTTCTCGGTCGGCGAGACCAGCATGCGCCTCTTCCCCGGCCGTCGCGAGATCGGTCACGGCATGCTGGCCGAACGCTCCATCGCCAAGGTTCTGCCCAAACATGACGATTTTCCCTACACTATCCGCATCGTCTCCGACATCCTCGAGTCGAACGGTTCCTCATCGATGGCGAGCGTCTGCGGCGCCTCTCTGAGCCTGATGGAAGCCGGCGTGCCGATCAGGGAAGCGGTGGCCGGAATCGCCATGGGTCTGATCAAGGAAGGGGACGACGTGGCCGTCCTTTCCGACATTCTCGGCGACGAGGACCATCTCGGCGACATGGACTTCAAGGTCACCGGCACCGCCGCCGGCGTTGCTGCACTGCAGATGGACATCAAGATCACCGGCGTCGACCGGGCGATCATGAAGCAGGCCCTGGAGCAGGCCCGGGAAGGGCGCCTGCACATTCTCGGCGAGATGGCCAAGGCGATCAGCGTTCCGAACAAGGAACTCTCCCAATATGCGCCGCGGATTACCACCATCTACGTCAAGCCCGACCAGGTCCGCACCGTCATCGGCTCCGGTGGCAAGAACATCCGCGGCATCATCGAGGCAACCGGCTGTACCATCGACATCGAGGATGACGGCCGCGTCAATATTGCCTCGGCTGACGGCGACGCCTGCAAGAAGGCGATCAAGATGATCCGCGACCTCACCCAGGAGGCGACGGTCGGCAAGCTCTACATGGGAACCGTTCGCAAGATCATGGAATTCGGCGCCTTCGTTGAGATCTTCCCGGGGACCGACGGCCTGGTCCATGTTTCCGAGCTCGATACCGAGCGGGTCCGCAATGTTAGTGACGTGCTCAAGGAAGGCGAGCAGGTCCTGGTCAAGTGCATCGGGGTTGACAAGCAGGGTAAAATCAAGCTCTCCCGCAAGGAGGCCCTCGGCCAGAAGGCTCCCGAGGAGGCCTGACGGCAGGCGGAAAGATGATTCGCAAAACGGTCCTGAATAACGGTATCCGGTTTATCAGCGAACCCCTCCTGGGTGCCCACTCGGTGGCCATCGGCGTCTGGGTGGAGAATGGTTCCCGGCACGAACTGCCGGAAGAAAGGGGCCTGTCCCACCTCCTTGAACATATGCTTTTCAAGGGGACGGAGCGGCGCAGTGGCCTGGAGATCGCGCGCGAGATCGATTCGGTGGGGGGCATGCTCAACGCCTTCACCAGTCGCGAGTTCAGCTGCTACTACGCCAAGGTCCTGGCACAACGGTTACCGCTGGCCATTGACCTGCTCAGCGATGTCATTCGCCATCCCCGGTTTGACCTCGATGACTTGGAGAAAGAACGCAGGGTCGTGCTGCAGGAACTCCACATGGTGGAGGACACGCCCGACGACCTGATCCATGACTTGTTCAGCCAGATCTTCTGGCAAGACCATCCCCTGGGCTCTCCGGTCCTGGGGACGACAGAGACGGTGAGGGCGTTCGATCGGAACGCCCTCATCAATTTCCTGCGGCGACGTTATACCGGCGAAAGCCTGCTGATCTCTGCCGCAGGCGACCTCGATCACGATGATCTCGTCGATCAACTCAACCGCGCCTTCGGCGATCTGCCGGCGAGCGGGGAGTTGCCGGCAACCGCTCCCCCCGGTTACAGCCGGCACCTGGCGATTTGTGACCGGGAGCTGGAACAGGTCCACCTCTGCTTCGGCACCCGCGCCCTTTCCCAGAACCATCCCGACCGTTTCTCCGCCTATATCCTCAATGGCCTGCTGGGTGGGAGCATGAGTTCCCGCCTCTTTCAAAAAGTGCGCGAAGAGCGGGGGCTCGCCTACTCCATCTACAGCTACCTGCATTGTCACAGTGATGGCGGTGCTCTCGTCGTCCACGCCGGTACCGCGCCCGATGACACTCGCTCGGTGGTCGATATCATTCAGCGGGAGATGCGGCGGCTCTGCGATGCCGTGGTCCCCGAGAAGGAACTCACGGCGGTGCGGGAACAGCTGCGGGGAAACCTGTTGCTCTCCCTGGAGAGTACCGAAAACCGTATGACCCGCCTGGCAAAAAACGAAATTTATCTCGGCGGGCAGGTCCCCCTGCGCGACCTGATGCATGCTTTTGACCGGGTGACTGGCGAAGATGTGCAGGCCCTCGCCCGGAGCCTGTTCAGGGATGAGTTTCTCAACCTGCAGTTGCTCGGCCGGGTCGATCCGGCCGATTTCCCCGAGATCGACCTGACCCTTGGCAGGCCGAAGAGTGACCTTTCATGACTCCTCTGACCGTTTCCGTTAAAAAACTGCACCCGCAGGCGATCCTTCCCCGTTACATGACGGCCGGGGCAGCCGGCCTCGACCTCTGCGCCGCGCTTGACCAGGCGCTGCACCTCGCCCCCGGCGAGCGTCGGCTGGTGCCGACCGGAATTGCCCTGGCCATTCCCGCCGGTTTCGAGGGGCAGGTCCGGCCCCGCTCCGGGCTGGCCCTGCGCCAGGGACTGACGATGCTCAACAGCCCCGGTACCATCGATAGCGACTTCCGAGGCGAGATCGGTCTGATTGTCATCAACCATGGGCAAGAGGAGGCAGTGATCAACCCTGGCGACCGGGTTGGGCAACTGGTCATCGCCCCCATCGTCCGCGCGCAACTTGTGGAAGTCGAACAGCTCGACGATACCTGCCGTGGCATCGGCGGTTTCGGCCATACCGGCAGCAGCGGAGGTTTCTAGGTGCAGGCCCCGGTCGCTTCTGAACTGAAGATGGAATTCCCCTGCGAATACCAGTTCAAGGTCTTTGGTCCGGCCGACCCGGCCCGCGATTTTGTGACTGCGGTCCAGCGTGCCGCGGCCACGGTGATGCCGATCCCCCTGGATGCGCTGCGCGTTCGTCCCAGCAAGAAAGGGACCTACCTCTGTGTTACTCTCCTGGCCCGCTTGGAAAGCAAAGCTCAGCTCGATGGAATGTACCTCGCCCTCGGTCGCCTGCCGGGGCTCCTCTATCTGCTTTGAATGACGGGCGGTTCCCATTGTATGTGGTAAACTGCCAGCAGGCTAGAACCCGAGTTTGGAGGTCGCCATGATACTCGAAATCAATCCCCAGGACCCCCAGCCCAGGCTGATTCACCGGGTGGTCGAAATACTCAAACAGGGCGGCGTAATCGCCTATCCGACCGACACCACCTACGGGATTGGTTGTGACATCTTCAATAAGAAGGGGGTCAAGCAGATTTACCAGATCAAGCAGCGCGACCCGCGCAAACCCTTCTCCTTTATCTGTGCCGACCTTTCCGATGCCGCCAGGTATTGCCAGGTAAGCAACTTCGCTTTCAAGACCATGAAACGCAACCTCCCCGGTCCATTTACGTTTGTGCTCGAGGCAACCCGGCTTGTTCCCGACCTGCTGACCACCCGGCAGAAGACGGTCGGGATCCGTATCCCGGATAATCCGATCGCCCTGGCCATCGTGCGCGAACTCGGTCATCCCCTGGTGACCACCAGCGCCAATGTCTCCGGCGAAGAACCGTTGCATGATCCCGCCGATATTGACAGTCGCCTCGGGCGAATGCTCGATACCGTCATCGATGGCGGCGTCCTGCTCGGGGAGCCGTCGACGGTCATCAGCCTGATTGACGACCGGGTCGAAATCCTGCGGCAGGGGAGCGGCGACACCTCCTGGATCCATCAGCTATGAGGCGGGTGTTGCGATTTCTTGTCGCAGCACTGGTCGTGCCGGGGGTGTTGCTGGTTGCCAGCGGCGTCTGGGGTGAGGAAATGGCTGGCGTCGGTTTGCAGGTGGTCGGTCTGGCGAGTGGCAACCTGGTGGTGATTCAGGTCGTTGCCGGGTCATCGGCAGAACAGGCGGGCATCCGGCCCGGGGATCTGCTGGTGGCAGTCGGTGGGAAGAAACTGGCGGGGACCAACTTGGCGACCCTCAGCCGGGAAACCCTGTGGGGTCCGCCGGGCGCTGCGCTCTCGATTGACTACCAGCGCCCCGGGGTTGCCGGGGAGTTCGAAGTGATGTTGACCCGGGCAACGCTCAGCGAGGTCCCGGCACCACCGGCGGGGGTAAGAATGCTGCATCCGCAGCAACTTCAGGAGAAGGAAGGCAGACCGTGACAAAGCAGAAGGAGATCAGTGTCAATCTCTATCGACGGGAGTTCTCCCGCAAGGACTGGCAATATCCCCTTGACCAGGAGGCCCTGGGGGCCTTTCTCGGCCGCCTGGCGGCAGAACTGGAACCGTTTGGCATCGCCCTGGTCCAGGGCCCGGAGGCGGAGGTGACGATCGAGGTCAAGGGATACGGCGATCTTCTCAATGCCGTACGCATCCGCTCTCCCAGGGACGGTTTCAGCAACCTCTGCCTCGGGCATATCATCGGCGCCAGCCCCAATCGGGACCTCTTCGAGGATATCCGTCGTGGGGTCAATCGCGTCGCCTTTGCGCCGGAGACGATCGAGCCGGAGGGGAGCAACAAGGTCGTTTGCCACAACTGCGGTTGCGGCTGCTGAGCAGCGGTTACTGTTTGCCGAAGGTCCTGAGGTAGGCGAGGAGCGCATCGAGCTCCTGGGCCTGGGGATTGAGCATCTTTCCCTTCAGCGCATCGCGGATACAGAAGTTGATCATCTCCTTGAGCTGGCCATCATAATAGGCGGCCAATTCTCCGAGCCCTTTGCCGGCCGGGTGGCAGCTCGCGCAGCTCTTGCCGTTGCTGCCGAGGGTGGTTGCCGTGAAGAGGGTTGCGCCGAGTTCGGCCGTGGGTCCTTCCGCCGCACTGGCGCAGAGGGCAATCGCCAGGAGCAGCGTACAAAAGATCGGGGCAAGTCTGGACATGGTTCACCTCCCGCAAAAAAGTGGGTTGGGAGAAGACTAGCCGAAGGCAATCCCTTTGGCAATGCCGCGCGGGCGAATCGATTTCCGACTGCCGGTAATGAAGAAAGGCCGCAATCCAATGGATTGCGGCCTTTCTTGCTCATTTGATGATGGTGCGGTTGGGGAGACTCGAACTCCCACGACCTTGCGGCCACTAGCCCCTCAAGCTAGCGTGTCTACCAATTCCACCACAACCGCAGAATGACTGGCTTTTGAGCTGTTCGCCGAGCCTGGATGCGCTGGCGAACGGAGAACATTTATACTGATTCGCTTTGCCGCTGTCAACAGCAAAGGCAGGGAACGATCAATTTTTTTGCGCGGCCGCGGGTGCTTCCTCCGGCGCCTTCCCGGGGGTAGCGGCGGGGGCCGGAGCAGTCGGTGCCGGAGCACTGGAAGCGGCGGGAGCGACCGCTTCGGGCATCAGGCTGGAGCTGCCGGGCTTGCCCCAGAAATAGGCCAGAGTGAGGCTGGTGAGCATAAAGATGATCGCCGCGGCGGAGGTCATCCGGCTCATGAAGTTCTTGCCGCCGGAAGCGCCGAACACGGTTTGGCTGGCCCCGGCGCCAAAGGAGGCGCCAATTTCAGCGCCCTTTCCGGCCTGCAGCAGGACGATGATGATCAGGGCAATGCAGACGACGACATGCAGCGCTATTAACAGGTAGGTCATGATGAATTAAAACTCCTCGCACCTTGGGAAATTTCAACAACGCGCACCTTAGCACAGTCGACCGATGTCGCCAAGCAAAAAGCTGAAGGGGGCAGGATTATCTCCCGCGTCAGACCGGCTGAAAGGCGACGATCCGGGCAAAGTCGGCCGCTTTGAGGCTGGCGCCGCCGACCAGGGCGCCGTCGATATCCGCTTCGGCCATAAGGCCGTCGACATTGTCCGGCTTGACGCTGCCGCCGTAGAGGATGCGGGTGGCAAGTGCGGTCTCCGGGTCGGATAACCCCTGCAGCAAACCGCGGATAAAGGAATGGGCTTCCTGCGCCTGATCGTTGCTGGCGACCTTGCCGGTGCCGATTGCCCAGACCGGTTCATAGGCAATCACGACCCCGGCCATCTGCTCAGCCGTTACTCCTTTTAGTCCCTCCTTGACCTGCCGGGTGAGGATATCGAGCATGCGCTCCTCCTCCCGCTCGGCCAGGGTTTCGCCGACACAGAGAATGACGCTGAGACCGGCTGCGAGAACCGCCTGCAGTTTCTGGTTGATGAAGGCGTCGGTCTCGGCAAAGAGCTGCCGGCGTTCCGAGTGGCCGACAATGACATAGCGGCAGCCGACATCGGCCAGGAGTTGCGGTGAAACTTCCCCGGTGTAAGCACCGCTCGCCATCGGGTAACAGTTCTGCGCGGCAAGCTGGATGTTGCTTCCCGCCAGGGCGTCGCCGACAGGCGCCAGTGCCGTGAAGGGGGGAGCTATGACGATTTCGCGCTCCTGGCAATTGGCCACCACCGGAATGAGCGCTTCAACCAGGGCCAGGGCTTCGGCCCGGTTCTTGTGGAGTTTCCAGTTTCCGGCGATCAGCGGAGTGCGCATTTTGTCCTCCTGCAGTGACGGGGAGGGGAACTGCCCTCCTGTGGGGAGATAGGTAGTTGCACGGTCAGGACCCTGTCGTCCTGCCGGGAAAACCTTATTTGTCGGTCAGGGCCACCACGCCCGGGAGCTGTTTCCCTTCGAGAAATTCGAGAGAAGCGCCGCCGCCGGTGGAGATGTGCGTCATCTTCGCTTCCAGCCCGGCCTGGTTGACGGCCGCCACCGAATCGCCACCGCCGATGATCGACAGCGCCCCCGATTCGGCAATTGCTTCGGCAACGGCAAAGGTGCCGCGGGAAAAAGCGGGGAATTCAAAGACCCCCATCGGGCCGTTCCAGACGACGGTAGCCGCCTTCCCGAGAAGTTCCGCGTAGGTACGGACGGTGCGCGGGCCAATATCGAGAGCCATCCGTTCGGCCGGGAAGTTGTCGTTGCCGCATACCAGGGGTTCGCTCTCGGCGCTGAACTCTGCGGCAGTGACGTGATCTTCAGGCAACAGCAGGTTCACCCCGCCGGCTTTCGCCTGCTCAAGCAGGTGGGCCGCCAGTTCGACCTTGTCGGCTTCGAGCAGGGAGCGGCCGCAGCTGACACCGCGGGCCTTGAGAAAGGTGTAGGCCATGCCGCCGCCGATCACCAGGCTGTCGACCTTGCTCAGCAGGTTCTCGATGACCTCGATCTTGTCGCTAACCTTGGCCCCGCCGATGACCGCCACGAAAGGACGCGCCGGATTGGCCAGGGCCGTGCCGAGATAGCGCAGCTCTTTCTCCATCAAATAGCCGGCGGCTGCCGGCTGCAGCAGCCGGGCTACCCCCTCCGTGGAGGCGTGGGCCCGGTGCGCAGTACCGAAGGCGTCATTGACGTAGACGTCACCAAGTCGCGCCAGTTGCCGGCAGAATTCAGGGTCGTTTGCTTCCTCGCCGGGATAGAATCGAAGATTTTCCAGCAGCAGGAGTTCGCCATCGGCGAGAGCGGCGACCGTTTTTTCAACATCGGGGCCGACACAGTCCCCCGCCATGGCCACCGGGTGACCGAGAAGCCGGGAGAGGTAAGGGGCCACCGGCGCCAGGCTGTATTTCGGATTCGATTTTCCCTTGGGCCGGCCGAGATGGGAGGCGAGGATCAGCCGTCCCCCCCGGGAGAGAATGGAGCGAATGGTCGGCAGGGCGGCGACAATCCGGGTGTCGTCGGTGATCTGTCGCTGGTCATCGAGGGGGACGTTGAAGTCGACCCGGCAGAAAACCCGCTTTCCTTTCAGTTCAAGGTCCTCGATGGTGACTTTGTTAAACATGATGGTGCCTCCTGGAACAGGGCGAGAGGGTGTCAAGGCTGGCGCCGGTCGGCTGGTGGACAAAGGAAGAGGGCAGGCTTATCAGATCCTGCCCTCTGCCAATCCGGTGCTCAGCGGCCGGCAATGAAGTTGACCAGGTCGACGACCCGGCTGGAATAGCCCCATTCGTTGTCGTACCAGGAGAGAACCTTGACCATATTGCCGCCGATTACGGCGGTCGACAGGGCGTCTACGGTGGATGAGGCGGGACAGCCGTTATAGTCGATGGAAACGAGGGGGACGGCAGAGTAATTGAGAATGCCTTTGAGAGGGCCCTCCGCTGCCTTGCGAAAGGCTGCATTGACCTCGTCGACACTGGTCGGACGGCCGGTTTCAACGACCAGGTCGACAAGGGAGACATTCGGTGTCGGTACCCGGACCGCCATGCCGTCCAGTTTCCCCTTGAGCTCCGGCAGAACCAGTGCGACCGCCTTGGCGGCGCCGGTCGTGGTCGGGATCATCGACAGGGCTGCCGCCCGTGCCCGGCGCAGGTCCTTGTGCGGCAGGTCGAGAATCTGCTGATCGTTGGTATAGGAGTGGACTGTGGTCATCAGTCCCTTGACGATGCCGAATTCCTGAAGCAGCACCTTGGCGACCGGGGCCAGGCAATTGGTGGTGCAGGAAGCGTTGGAGATGACCCGGTGCCGGGCCGGGTCGAACTCTTCCTGGTTTACCCCGATGCAGACGGTCAGGTCAGCCTCCTTGCCGGGTGCACTGATGACGACCCGATTGGCGCCGGCACTGAGGTGCTTGGCGGCATCGGCACGGTTGGTAAAGAGGCCGGTCGATTCGATGACGATGTCGATGCCGAGCTCCTTCCAGGGGAGGGCGGCGGGATCCCTTTGGCGCAGGACCCGGACCGTTTTTCCGGCCACACTTAAATCGTCGCCACTCACCTCGACGTTAGGTGCAAAGGTGCCGTGGACCGAATCGTATTTCAGCAGATGAGCGAGAGTTGCCGCGTCGGTGAGATCGTTGATGGCGACCACCTCCATGGCACCATGGTTGAATGCCGCACGAAAAACGTTGCGGCCGATCCGTCCGAAACCGTTGATGGCAATTCTGGCAGCCATGGGCGATTCTCCTTTTCTGCGCATTGAAGTTCAGGGAGGGGTGAAAGCCGGATTTAAAACAAGAACTTAGCATCCCGGCACTATGGGCCGATAATAGCGGATGGAAGGTTCGCCGTCAACCGTCATTCAGCAGTGCCAGGCGGGGGATTGTTCTGTTGCCCTTTGCCGGACGATATGCTATTTAGGTGCAACCCTTTGGCGGTCCTCTCCTTTCGGTGGTCGAGAAGCCGGTCCTGTGTGCAGTAGATGAAGAATACCCTCGAAAAACGCATTCTGATTTTCGCCTTTCTGGTCTTGACCCTGACCATTTCGTTCAATACGGGGCTCAATATCGAAGGGTTTCGCAGGGACTACCGGGATGGCATCCTGCTCCGTTGTCAGACCCTGGCCACCGGACTTAAGAGTTCGGTGGAGAAGGTCCTTGGCCTCGGGATCCCCCTGAATGAAATGGAAGGGATCGGTGCCCGCTGCCAGGAGATCGTCGCCAGTGACCCCGAAATTTTCTACTGCCTGATCGAGGACCGGGTCGGTTCTTCCCTCTACTCCAGTAATCCCGCCCTGCGCCTGTCGGCCATTGGGGAATTTCTCTCCTCCATCAATGATCACACCGCCCTTGTTCTGATTCCCGGGCTCGGCGAATTTTATGACGTCACGCTCCCCCTGATGGCCGCTGATGGCTCCCTGGCCGGGCGGATTCGCATCGGCTTTCCGAGCAGTGTCCTGATGGAACATACCACCAAGGTTTTCCAGCGGTCGATCCTGGTGCTGGCGGTCTCCTTTTTCGTGGTCTTTGCCCTGGTGGTCTTTTACACCAAGCGCAACCTGATCGGACCGATTCGCCGGCTCTGCACGGTCGCGGTGGAGATCGCCTCCGGGAACTTCCGGGTCGCTGTGCCGAATATGCCGACCCGGGATTTCGCCGAACTTGCCACCGCCCTTCAGGATATGGCCCATTCGCTCCGTGATCGTGACGAAAAGATCCGCCAGAGCTACAGCGAACTGGAGGAGACCAACCTGCAGCTGCAGGAATCGTATGAACACCAGGAGGCGATCGGGGCCGAACTCGGTCGCAGCCGGGAGATGTACCGGTCCTTGCTCGAGGATGCCTCCGATGCGATTCTGGTCAGTGACGACGAAGACCGCATCGTGCTGATCAACAAAGCGGCCGAAGCGCTCTTTGCCGTACCCCGCGCCAAGACTGAAGGCAAGAATCTCTTCTCTTTTTTCGAACGGATCCAGAGCGAGGAGATCGAATCCCATTACGACTTGCACCGGCAAGTTCTGCAGGGGGAATCCCTGGAGGCCGAACTCTGTTTTGTCCGTCCTTCCGATAGCCGCCGCCTCGTCGGCTGGGCCCGTTCCTCACCGGTGACCGGCAAAGATGGCAAGCGGATGGTGCAGACGATCATCCGTGATGTCACCCAGGAGCGGGAGACCAAGGAGAACCTGGAAAAAAGCACCCGCGAACTCGAACGTCTCAATAAGATGAAGGACTCATTCCTTGGCGTTGCGTCTCACGAACTGAAGACACCTCTGACCGTCATCATCGGTTACACCGAACTGCTGCTGGGCGAGCTCTCCGGCAAGATCGATCCGGCGCTGCTGCCGATGTTGCAGCATATCAGCGATGCGGCCGAGCGTCTCTCGGGGATCGTGCGTGACATGGTGGACGTCTCCATGCTCGACAGTCAGCGCCTGCGCCTCAAGCGCCGTCCCACCGATGTCAACGAACTGGTCCGGCAGACCGTCGCCGAGCTCGAGTTCTTTATCGGGCAGCGACATCAGCACCTGGTCCTCGAACTGGAAGAGGGGCTGCCATTGGCCTCATGTGACGGACCGCGGATTTTCCAGGTCATCACCAATCTGGTGGTCAATGCCATCAAGTTCACCCCGGATGACGGCACCATAACCATCCAGACCCGGACCACCAGGAAGGCGCCGTCGCAGCGGGGACGCAAGTTGACGACGGCGGGGGCGGGGGGATCGGAAGAGATGCTCACCTTTGTCGAGCTGCTGGTTCGCGACACCGGCATCGGCATTTCCGACAAGGACCAGGTCCATATTTTCGACAAGTTCTACGAGGTCGGCAACATCGAGGAACATTTCACCGGCAAGACGGCATTCAAAGGGAAGGGGACCGGGCTCGGGCTGACCATTGCCAAGGGTATGGTCGACAAGCATGGTGGTGAGATCTGGGTCGAAAGCCCCGGCTACGATGCCCAGCTCTGCCCCGGGAGTGTCTTCCATGTCCTCCTTCCGCTGGCCGAAATCCCGGCGGCTAAGGAGGAAGCATCCAGCCCTTCGGAAACGGCCGTGTTGGCCTGATTTCCCCCTTGCACGGGCATCTGAATTCCGGTATAAACACACCGCCTGCCAGGCCGGGAGAAGTTTTGTTGCGTATCTGTCTGCTCGCAAGTGGCAGCAAGGGAAACGCCATCTATCTCGAATGTGGCGAAACCCGGCTCCTGGTTGACGCCGGCCTCTCGGCCCGGGAGCTGGCCTTTCGACTCGCCGCTATCGAAGTCGAGGCCGCCGATCTTGATGCCATTCTGGTTACCCATGAGCATCAGGACCACTGTCGCGGGCTCGGCCCATTCGCCCGGCGATACCGGCTCCCGGTCTTCATGCATGGTGGTGTCCGCGAGATCCTGCCGTCGCTCGGTTCCCTCGACCAACACCACGAGTTTGCCGCCGGGGAACCCTGGGTCTTCAGGGACCTGCAGGTTACCGCCATTCCCTTGACCCATGATGCGCTGGCCCCGGTTGGATTCGTGGTCGAATCGGCTGCGGGCAAGGTTGGGGTTGTTACTGACCTGGGCATTGCCACCCGCCTGGTGGCCGACCGCATGCAGGGGTGCCGGGCACTGGTCGTCGAGGCCAACCACGACGAAGATATGCTTCGGGACGGTCCCTACCCCTGGCCGCTCAAGCAACGCATTCGCAGCAACCACGGTCATCTCTCCAACGCTGCGGCCGCAGACCTGCTCGATGGCCTTCTCTGGGAGGGTCTGGAGGGGGTCTTTCTCGCTCATCTCAGCGAAACCAACAATTTACCGGAGTTGGCCCGCGCCCGCTGTCAGTCGGTGCTCGACCAGCAGAACCAGTGCCGGCCGGATTTGGTCGTTGGCGGGCCGTCCCGGCCGAGCCGCTGCCTCAAACTTTGACCCTGGTACCCCCACCAACCTGCGACAGGAGTTGTAACCGATGATTCCACGTTACACCCGGCCCGATATGGCCCGGATCTGGGAGCCCGAGAACCGCTTCCGCATCTGGCTGGAGATTGAAACCCTCGCCTGCGAGGCCCAGGCCGAGCTCGGCGTGATCCCAAGGGAGGCGGTCGAGGTTATCCGCGCCAAGGGGAACTTCGACATCGCCCGGATCGATGCCATCGAGGCCGAGGTGAAACATGACGTGATCGCCTTCCTCACCTCCGTCGCCGAGTATGTCGGCCCCGAGGCCCGCTTCATCCACCAGGGGATGACCTCTTCGGACGTCCTCGACACCTGTCTTTCGGTGCAGCTGGTCCAGGCCGCTGACGAACTCCTCGCCGACCTCGACCAGCTCCTGGAGGCGATCAAGACCCGCGCCTACGAGCACAGGGGGACGGTCTGCATGGGGCGCTCCCACGGCATTCATGCCGAGCCGGTCACCTTCGGCCTCAAGCTCGCGACCTGGTATGCCGAAATGGACCGCAACCGTGCCCGCCTGCGGGCGGCGCGGGAGGGAATCGCCACCGGTGCCATTTCCGGCGCCGTCGGTACCTTCGCCAATATCGACCCCTTCGTGGAAGAGTACGTCTGCGCCAGGATGGGCCTCAAGCCGGAGCCGGTCTCGACCCAGGTCATCCCCCGCGACCGCCATGCCGAATATTTCTGCGTTTTGGCGATCATCGCCTCGTCGATGGAACGCATTGCCATTGAAATTCGTCACCTGCAGCGCACTGAGGTCCTGGAGGCAGAGGAGTTCTTCTCCAAGGGGCAGAAGGGATCATCGGCGATGCCGCACAAGCGCAACCCGATCCTCTCCGAGAATCTCACCGGCCAGGCCCGTTATGTGCGCGGTTTTGCCGTACCGGCGCTGGAGAACGTTGCGCTCTGGCACGAGCGCGATATCTCACACTCCTCGGTAGAGCGCTACATCGGGCCAGACGCCACCGTTGCCCTCGACTTTTCCCTGCGCCGCCTCGCCGGGCTGGTCAAAAACCTCGTCGTCTATCCGGCGAACATGCTGAAGAACCTCAACCAGATGAAGGGGCTGGTCTTCTCCCAGAAGATTCTCCTCGATCTGACCCAGGCCGGGGTCTCCCGCGAGGACTCCTACCGGTTGGTGCAGCGCAATGCCATGAAAGTCTGGGAAGAGGGGAAGGATTTCCTTACCGAACTGCTCGCCGATCAGGAAGTCGTCGGGGCGCTGGGCGAGGCAAAAATCCGCGAGGCCTTCGACCTGGGCTACCACCTCAAGCACGTCGACACCATCTTCAAGCGGGTGTTCGGGGAATAAGGCAAAAACCCGGTAAAGGCAAGGCGTTTCACGCGGATAAAAATCTGATTTGAACCAAGAGCTTTATGGCTTGATCCGAATTTAATCTCAGGTGGGTCGAATTCCCCGAAGCTTGCTTCGATGAAAGCGATCAATCTAAACTTTTGATACCCCGTAGCTTGCTGCGGGGAGATTCATTCAGGTTTGATCCGATTTTTTCCGCGTGAGAAGGCTTTGGATTTCGGCTTAGGTCTTTCGCTTTAACTAATCGATATGCAGGGCTTTTCCTGGTGCCTCTTGGGGCGCTTCGGAAAGCCGGTTGGCAAAGGAGAACTCCATGCCCTGGAGAATCGTGGTCGGCCTGAAAGACGGCGTGCGCGACGCGCGCGGTGAACGGGTCAAGGAAGAGATTCGCCAGCACCTCGGCATTGCCCTCGACGGGGTGCGGACGCTGGATGTCTACACGGTCGATGCGCAACTGACCGCCGACGAATTGGAGCAGGCGGCCGCCGGCCCCTTCTCCGATCCGGTGATCCAGGACTACGCGGTCAACGCGCCCCTGGCCCACGACTTCGACATGCTGATCGAGGTCGGCTATCGTCCCGGGGTGACCGACAACGCCGGACGCACCGCCAAGGAGGCGATCCAGTACCTCACCGGCCGGGCCTTTGCCGCCGGGGAGGGGGTCTATACCTCGGTGCAATACCTCCTCTCCGGCCGGATCAGCGAGGAGACGGCGGAGAAGATCGCCCGCGGCTTTCTTGCCAACGAACTGATCCAGCGCTGGACCATCGTTCCGGCGAACCGCTTCGATCGATCCAGGGGGTTGCCGGTCAGCGTGCCAAAAGTGACCGGCGGCGCCGAGCCGCAGGTGCGAAAGCTCGACCTTAACGTCTCCGATGCGGAGCTGCTGAAAATCTCCCGGGAGGGGATGCTCGCCCTCAACCTCGAAGAGATGAAGGCGATCCAGGCCCATATCGCCGACCCCGCTGTCCAGGCGCAGCGGGCCAAAGTCGGGCTCGGCGCCCAGCTCACCGACGCCGAACTCGAGGCCCTGGCCCAGACCTGGAGCGAACACTGCAAGCACAAGATCTTTGCCGCGAAGATTGAATACACCGATGAAAATGGCGCCAACCAGGTGGTCGATTCCCTCTTCAAGACCTTTATCGTCGGCGCTACCCGCGACGTGCGCAAGGCCAAGGGATCGCGGGATTTCTGCCTCTCGGTCTTCAAGGACAACGCCGGGGTTATCCGTTTCAACGACGACTGGTCGCTGGTCTTCAAGGTCGAAACCCACAACTCTCCTTCGGCGCTTGACCCCTACGGCGGCGCCCTGACCGGCATCGTCGGCGTCAACCGTGATCCTTTCGGGACCGGCCTCGGCGCCCGGCTGATCTTCAACACCGACGTCTTCTGTTTCGCCTCCCCCTTTTACAGCAAGCCGCTGCCGCCGCGCCTGCTGCACCCGCGGCGCATCTTCGAAGGGGTCGTCGAGGGGGTTGAGCACGGTGGCAACAAGAGCGGCATTCCGACCGTCAACGGATCGATCGTCTTTGACGAGCGTTTTGCCGGCAAGCCGCTGGTTTACTGCGGCACCGCCGCGCTGATGCCGGCGATGCTGCACGGCCGCCCCGGGCACGAGAAGAAGGCGCTGGTCGGCGACCGTATCGTCATGACCGGCGGACGCATCGGCAAGGATGGCATTCACGGCGCCACCTTCTCCTCCGAGGAGCTGCATGAAGGCTCCCCGGTCACCGCGGTGCAGATCGGCGATCCGATCACCCAGCGGCGGATGTTCGATTTTCTGACCATCGCCCGGGATCGCGGGCTTTATAATTCAATTACCGACAATGGCGCCGGCGGGCTCTCCTCCTCCGTTGGCGAGATGGCCGAGGATACCGGCGGCTTCGAACTTCATCTCGATCGCGCCCCCCTTAAGTATCCGGGCCTGCAGCCCTGGGAGATCCTGATTTCCGAGGCTCAGGAACGGATGACGGTGGCGGTTCCGCCCGACAAGCTCGATGCATTCATGACCCTCGCCCGGGAGATGGATGTCGAGGCGACCGATCTCGGCCAGTTCACCGATTCGGGGTTCTACCACTGCCTCTACCGGGGTGAGCCGGTCACCTACCTCTCCATGGAGTTTTTGCACGAAGGGGTCCCCCAGCTGGTGATCCCGGCGCGCTGGGAAGAGAAGGCGCCGCCAGAGCCCCAGCTCCCCCAGCCTCTCGACCTCGACGCCACCCTGCAGAACCTCCTCGCGCGGCTCAATATCTGTTCCAAGGAGAGCGTGGTGCGCCGTTACGACCACGAGGTCCAGGCCGGCACCGTGCTGAAACCCCTCTGCGGGGTCGATAATGACGGGCCGGCCGACGGACCGGTGGTGCGCCCCCTCTTCGATTCCTTCGAAGGGGTGGTGACGACCCATGGCATCTGCCCGCGTTACTCGGACATCGACACCTACCACATGATGGCCTGCGCCATCGACGAGGCGCTGCGCAATTTCGTCGCCGTCGGCGGCAATATCGAGCACGTTGCCGGTCTCGACAACTTCTGCTGGTGCGATCCGGTCAAGAGCGACAAGACGCCGGACGGTGAATACAAGGCGGCCCAGCTGGTGCGCGCCAACCAGGCGCTCTATGACTACTGCCTCGCCTTCGGCGTGCCGCTGATTTCCGGCAAGGACTCGATGAAGAACGACTACCAGATCGGCGACACCAAGATCTCGATTCCGCCGACCGTCCTCTTCTCGGTGATCGGCAAGATCGACGACGTGCGCAAGGCCACGACCATGGATGTCAAGCGCGTCGGTGATCTGGTCTACATCCTCGGCCTGACCCGCGATGAGCTGGGGGGGTCCGAATATTACGCGATGCGCGGTGAAGTTGGCCGCAACGTCCCCCGGGTCGACGCCGCCAGCGCGCTGGCGCGCTACCGGGCACTCAACGCCGCCCAGGCGCAGGGTTTGGTCGCCTCCTGCCACGATCTCTCCGACGGCGGTCTCGCTGTTGCCCTCGCTGAGAGCGCTTTTGCCGGCGGCTTCGGCATCCAGGCCGAACTGGCGCAGCTGCCGACGGAGGGTGTGCTGCGCAGCGACACCCTGCTCTTTTCCGAGTCGCAGAGCCGGCTGCTGGTGACCGTGCACCCGGAACAGATGGCCGCCTTCGAGGCGCTCTTTGCCGGGCAGGTCTGCGGCCTGATCGGCCGGGTCATCGCCGAGCCGGAGCTGCTGGTCTTCGGTTGCGCAGGGGAAATCGTGGTCAAGGCCCCGCTTGCCACCCTCAAAGAGGCCTGGCAACGGCCGCTCAGGGAGCTGTAATCATGTCGAAACAGGTCCGTTCCATCGTCATCGCCGGCAACGGCACCAACTGTGAGCGCGAGGTCGCCAATGCCTGTCGCCTGGCCGGCGCCGAAGTGGCCGACATTGTTCATATCGCCGAACTGCTGGCCGGCCGGGTCGAACTCGGCAGCTACCATTTCCTCAATTTTGCCGGCGGATTCCTCGACGGCGACGACCTCGGCAGTGCCAAGGCTGGCGCCAATCGCCTGACCCACGCCCGGGTGGCTGGCGGCCGGGAGAACCTGGCCGCCCAGATCGGTCGCTTCATTGCCGACGGCAAACTCATCATGGGGGTCTGCAACGGTTTCCAGCTGATGGTCAAGATGGGACTTCTGCCCGGGCTGGACGGTGACTATCGGCGCCAGACTACTACCCTGAC
This sequence comes from Desulfuromonas carbonis, assembly GCF_054658035.1. Classification (NCBI taxonomy): domain Bacteria; kingdom Pseudomonadati; phylum Thermodesulfobacteriota; class Desulfuromonadia; order Desulfuromonadales; family Desulfuromonadaceae; genus Desulfuromonas; species Desulfuromonas carbonis. The sequence continues at coordinate 173,848 of NZ_BAAHXR010000002.1, forward strand.
CTTCAACGACGGTGGTCGTTTCGAGGATCGCTGGACCTACCTCGCGGTCGATCCCGCATCGCCCTGCATCTACACCCGCGGCCTCAAGGGGATTTACCTCCCGGTGCGCCACGGCGAAGGAAAGTTCGTTGCCGAGAGTCCGGAACTGCTGGCGCAGCTCGCCGCCCGCCACCTCACGGTCCTCAAGTACGCCGATCGCGATTTTACTCCGACCATGGAGTACCCGCTGAATCCCAACGGTGCCCAAGGGGCGGTCGCCGGTCTCTGTGACCCGAGCGGGCGGATTTTCGGTCTGATGCCCCACCCGGAAGCCTATGTCCACCGTACCCATCATCCGCGCTGGACCCGCGAGGAGTTGCCGGAGGAGGGGATGGGGCTGTGGCTCTACCAGAACGCGGTCTCTTTTATCCGCCAGGAACTCCTCTGAGCGGCGCCCAGTTCTGGTCGGGCCGACTAGTCGCCGGGGAGCGGCTATCTTTTCTGCGGGGGCCTGTGCTAGACTACGCTCCTGAATCCCTCAAACTTTATTTAACGTGTTGAATACGCGGGTAAAAACGCCCGAAAGGATAGCCCTACATGTTCGATAAATTCCAGGATGAATGCGGAGTTTTCGGGATCTTCGGCCACCCCGAGGCTGCCAACCTCACCTACCTGGGGCTCTACGCCCTGCAGCACCGCGGCCAGGAGAGCTGCGGCATCGTTGCCTCGGATGGAGCCAAGCTGCGCGCCTACAAGGGGATGGGCCTGGTCGCCGATGTCTTCAAGCGTGACGCCATTTTCGACGAACTTTCCGGTCGCAGCGCTATCGGCCATGTCCGCTACTCGACGGCGGGCGGCAACGATTTCAAGAACTGCCAGCCGATCATGGTCGACTACCATCGCGGTTCCATCGCCGTAGCCCATAACGGCAATCTGGTGAACGCCCAGGAGGTCCGCAACGAGCTCGAGCAGTCGGGGTCGATCTTTTCGACGATTGCGGACACCGAAACGATCATCCACCTTCTCGCCCGCGCCCAGTGCGACTCCCTGCCGGACCGGATCACCGAAGCCCTGATGCGCGTCAAGGGCGCCTACAGCCTGGTCTTCCTTACCGAGACCCGCATGGTGGCTGTCCGCGATCCCAACGGCTTCCGGCCGCTGGCGCTCGGACGACTCGACGGCGCCTACGTGGTGGCTTCCGAGACCTGCGCTTTTGACCTGATCGAGGCCGAATTCATCCGCGAGATCGAGCCGGGGGAGATGATTCTGATCGACAAGAACGGGATGCAGTCTTTTCATCCTTTCGGCGAGAAGGTCGCGCCGTCCCCCTGCATCTTCGAGTTCATCTACTTCTCCCGACCCGACAGCACCATCTTCGGCAAGCAGGTCTATGGTGTGCGCAAGGAGTTCGGCCGCGTACTAGCCCGGGAACATGCGGTCGAGGCGGATGTCGTCATCCCGATCCCCGACTCCGGGGTGCCGGCGGCTATCGGGTATGCGGAAGAGTCGGGGATTCCCTTCCAACTTGGGTTGATCCGCAACCACTATGTCGGCCGCACCTTCATCGAACCGCAGCAGTCGATTCGCCACTTCGGGGTTAAGATCAAGCTCAACCCGGTGCGTGAGGTGATCGAGGGGAAGCGTGTCGTGGTGGTGGATGATTCCCTGGTGCGCGGTACCACGGCGCGCAAGATCATCAAGATGATCCGCAACGCCGGCGCCGCCGAGGTCCACATGCGCGTCTCCAGTCCGCCGACCTCCTTCCCCTGCTATTACGGCATCGACACGCCGACCCGAAAAGAACTGATCTCTTCCAGCCATACCGTCGAGGAGATCAACCGCTATATTACGGCGGACAGTCTCGGCTATCTCAGCAGGGAAGGGATGCGCGCCGCTGCCGGTGCTCCGGAAGGGAACCCCGGGCATTTCTGCGACGCCTGCTTCAGCGGCCAGTACCCGGTCAAGTTCCCGCGTCTCAAGGCGGACAGCCAGCTGGGACTTTTCTAGTTCAGAATCCTGGGAAGCCTGGGACCGATAGGAGATATGCCCCAGGCGTCCCAGGGGTCCTATTAATTTCACAGGAGGATTTTTCATGACTCAGGAAGAACGCAGCGAACTGATGGACATCGTCCGCCGCCTGTCCTACGAAGAACGGGAGGTGACTCTCGCCTCGGGGCGCAAGAGCAACTTCTATTTCGACGGCAAACAGACCTGTCTCCACGCCAAAGGGGGGCTGCTGGTCGGCAAGGCCTTCTGGCAGGAAGTAAAGGAATTTGAAGGTCCGATTCATGGCGTCGGTGGTCTGACTCTCGGCGCCGACCCGATTGCGACTGCCACTTCCATTGCGGCCGCCCTTGAAGGTACCAATGTCCATGCCTTCATCATCCGCAAAGAGCCGAAAGGGCATGGGACCGGCCAGTGGCTTGAAGGGCGCAAGAATCTGCCGCCCGGAAGCCGGGTCGTCATTGTGGAAGATGTCACCACCACCGGCGGGTCTTCGATGAAGGCGGTCGAGCGGGCCCGGTCCGAGGGCCTTGAGGTCGTCGGCATCGTTACCCTGGTCGATCGGGAAGAAGGGGCTCGCGAAAATATCGAGGGAGCGGGGCAGCAGCTGCGCTCGGTCTTCACCCGGACCCAGGTGGTCGGAAAATAGCCAGGCGCCAAATCGTCAATAGCTTTGTCGAGGGAGGCGATCAGCCTCCCTCCGCTTTTGGAAAGAGTTGCAGTCCTCTCGTGCTGCCCCGCCAATCGCTGCGGAAAATGATTATTTTCATCCCCCCGCGCATCCACTCCGGCCAACTCAGGCTGGCCAACTCTGGCCAACTCTGGCTTGACATTTCCCAAGTAAAATAGTTCAATAACCACCAGTAGTGTCCGGTTAAGAAGTTGCATAGGCTCCGAAGTCCAAGTCAATGATATCGGGAGGCCCTAAGCCTGCGGCCGCATCCTCGGCGGCCTCGTTGCGAATATTGTTGCGAAGCTCACGCACCCTGTTGATGCTGACACGTTCGCCATGCTCTTCGTGGCAGTAGATGGCCAGCAGCAAATAAGTAATCAACCCTGCGAGGATCTGCACCAGCAGGCCGTAGGGACTGCGGGCAATCAGGTGATACACCTTGAGGTGGCGCTTCCACCAGGCGAAGAAGGACTCGATCGTCCAGCGTAGCTTGTAGATCAAGGCAATCTGCTCGGCGGTCAGATCGAAGCGGTCGGTGGCGACCCAATAGGATTTTTGGTCAACCTTGTAGCCGACCACACGCACTTCTCGTTCGGTCTGGTTGACATCTTTGGTGCCGAGCAACACCCTGGCGTCATAGAAAACATGACTGCCGGGGACAACAGGATTGGCGCTCAACTCCGTCTTACGAGAACTGGCTTTGATGCGGCAGACAAAGTGGCGTCCCTGATCCTGCCAGTCGTCAAAGTTTTTGTAACACTGGTAATAGCGGTCATAGACACCTGTCTGACCGGGAGCCACGAGCCGTTCCGCCTGAGGACGCTCGTCGCCCTTGCCGTCGGTTAATGTGACTTTCTGGGGGACACCACGACCGATATCGAACCCCAGGTGAACCTTGGCCTTTTTGGCTCCGTCTCGATAGTCCGCCCAGAGCATGGACAGCGTAGCGTCAATCAGCGAACCATCGACGGCGATCAGATCGCCGAGATCGGAGATGTCTTTGGCGACAGGAATCTTTTGTGAGACCTGTTTCTGCAGGTCTTCGTAAACATGAATCATCTGCTCCAGCCCTCGGGTATTGATCGCCTCAAAGAAGGCGCTTTTCCGGATACCGCCGGGCGGTGCAATATGAGTCGCGGCAAAATCTTCCTGCGTCAGAACCTGAAGCAGATGACGCCCCGAAGAATGCTCTTCGAGGTGATAGTAGGTCAGGATTTTCAACTGATCTTCAAACGTCATCTGCAGTGGCCTGTTGCCTCGGGCCTCAAGAACCGGGGCATGTTCGAGAGCGCCCTTGAACGGGGTAAAAAGTCGGACAATGGAGCGCCTGCTAAGCCGGGTACGGTGGCAGCGAACAAGTAATGACATTTTCGTAAATCCTCATATAAAATAGGTATTTACGAAAATCACCGCGCCGACTTCACGACGATTTGTCAAGCAAAAAATACGCTAACTTGTGAAAATATTTACAATTATCTGCAACTTTGGGTGAATGCAATTTGCTAACCGGACACTACTGAATAACCACAAAAATTTAACTTCCTTCCGGTACTGGCGCAGCGATTGCCCTGCCACGGTTTGATCTCGCTGCCGCACTCTCCGGAAAACCCACGTGCACTTAGGTACCATTTCAGTGAATTTGATGACCGCCAGGTCTTTGCCGACGACAGGTGCTTTCTACGGTCTGTCGGGAATCAAGGGGAGTGTGCCCATGTCTATCTATTCAGTATTACCGCGTTTTCGGCGCCACACCAGGTCCCCCCTCTGGCTCTTTCTCCTGCTGTTTGTGACCTTCGGGGCAGTCACCCCGGGGGAGGGGGCCTGGTACGACCAGTACGGCATCTCTTCCAAGGGGGCCCTGACCTCTCCGGCCTCGGTCCCCGGGCTGACCAATGCTCTTGGCAGCCGGGACGCCAACGTGCGCAAGTCGGCAGCCCAGTATCTCGGCAAAATCGGTCCGGCGGCCCGTGATGCGCTGCCGACCCTGATCGGTATGATTGGCTCTGAACCCCACCCCCGGGTACGCGGTGAGATTATCGTCGCGGTTTCAAGGATCGACCTCACCCCCGAGGCGGTTTCGGCGATGCTGGTGGCGTTGACCGACAGGGATGCCAATATCCGCAAGGCGACCCTGATCGCCCTGACCCGATCCGACTATCGGGGGAGTGATTTTGTCGCCGCGGTGGAAGAGATGGCGAATAACGATGCCCACAGCAGGGTCCGGGCGCTGGCCGCCAAAACGTTGCCGTCGCTGCAGAGTGGTCCTACTACCCCCGGGATCGGCAGCAGTGGCGGCGGTGCCATCGCCGGCAGTTTGCCGCGCACCACCAAGGAAAACCGTTACGGTGTCGCTGTCATCATCGGCAACCGCTATTATTCAAACAATAATAAGGACGTTCCTAACGTCGAATATGCCTACAATGATGCCCAGGCAATGTATGAATACGTCACCCAGACCCTCGGCTTTCGCGAGGGGAATATCATTTACCTGAAGGACGCCACTCAAGCCGACCTGGTCAGCACCTTCGGCACCAAGGACAATCCCAAGGGAAAACTCTTCGACTGGGTTCGTCCCGGCCAATCGGATATCTTCATTTACTACTCCGGCCACGGGGCGCCGGGACTCTCCAACGGCCAGGGGTACCTGTTGCCGGTGGACGGTAATCCGCTGAAGGTCGAGCTCAACGGCTATCCTCTCGATACCTTCTACGCCAACATGGCCAAGATCCAGGGGCGCTCCACCACCATTATTCTCGACGCCTGCTTTTCCGGGGTCTCCTCCAACGGTGCGGTGGTGCGCAACGCCTCCTCGATCTCCCTTAAACTGGTAGATACCAAACCAACTCTTTCCAAGGGGACCACGGTGCTGACTGCCGCCGGAATGTCCGAGGTCGCCTCCTGGGATCCCGAATCGGAGCATGGGCTCTTCACCAGTTATTTCCTCAAGGGGATTCAGGGGGAGGCAGATGAAGGGGACTACGGTAATGGGGACGGTATCGTCACTGTCGGCGAAATGAAGAAGTTTCTCCAGGAAGAGGTAGCCTACAATGCCCGGCGCCTCTACGGGCGGGACCAGAATCCGCAAATTTCCGGGAATGCTGCGCAGGTCATCTACGGCGACTAAGCCATACCACCCAGGCGGAGTGACTTCCATGGACCATTTGCGCCCCCTGCACCTGCTGTTCGCCTGTTGCCTGGTTATCTCCCTGGTGGTTCTGGCCCCCGCGTCATTACCTGCTGGCGAAGTTGACCCCGACCTGGCGGAGATAGGTGCGCTTCAGGCCGAGATCGACCAGGAGCTTGCAGCGTTTCGGGACGAAATCGGCACTGAATTTCACGCTTTCCGGGATGAACGGGACCGTGATTTTGCTGAATTTTTGCAGGAACAATGGGCTGCCTTCCAGGAATTCGAAGGACTGGTGGCCACTATCGGCCCGAAACCGAAGGTTATTCCACCTGCCTCGCAAAAACCGGATGATAATGCGGTAAAGCCGAGCGGCCCCCGGGTCCATCCGGCACCCGCACCTGCACCGGCACCGGCTCCTACACCGATCCCGGTTCCTGCACCTGCACCTGCACCTGCACCTGCACCTGCACCTGCACCTGCACCGGCACCGGCTCCTACACCGGCTCCTACACCGGTTCCCGCACCCGCACCCGCACAGGTCCCCGGTCCCGGGGCCGGGCCGGTTCCGGTTCCGGTTCCGACACCGGTCATCGCTCCGGTTTCAGCACCGGTTGGGCCGAATGCCAACGTCGCCCGAATCAATTTTTTCGGGACAACCTTGACGATTCCCTTTGATCCCGCCCTTCGGTCCGAGCTCGGCAACAAGATAAACAATCGCGCAATCAGTGATGTCTGGACCACCTACAGTACCGCCGACTTTCCACCGCTGATCGAGGATCTCGGCCGGTTGCGACAGCAAATCGGGTTAAACGACTGGGGCTACCTTCAACTGGTGCGGGGTCTTGCCGATAGCATCCAGCCGACACCCAACGATGCCGAACTCTTCACCTGGTTTTTGCTTACCAAGTCGGGATACCTCTGCAAGGTCGGTTATTATGGCAGCCAGGTCTACCTTTTGGCCCCGGCCAGCCCGGTCATCTATGAGACGCCCTATTTCAACCTGAACGGTGCCCGTTTCTACAATCTGACCACCTTGCGGGGGGTCGAGAACCCCGGTCGCATCCTGACTTACGGAAAGGACTACCCGGGGGTTGACCAGCCCCTCGCCTTGAATATGGCGCAACCCCCGACAGTTGGCCGGGAACCCTTCACGCGGGAACTGCGCTTCAGCTATGCCGGAAAGTCCTACCTCATCAAGGTCGCCGGCAGCCGGCAGGTGGTTCGGTTCCTTGACGATTATCCCCAGACCGATTTCCCGGTCTTCTTCGCGGCACGCATGACACCGGAGGCAGACAGCTCCCTGCTCGATGCGCTACGGCCCCTGGTCGAAGGGAAGACCGAGAGTGAGGCGGTCAACCTGCTGCTCCGGTTTGTCCAGACCGCCTTCTCCTATCAGACCGATGACGAACAGTTCGGCAAGGAGAAGTACCTTTTTGTCGACGAAACCCTGTTCTTCCCCTATTCGGATTGCGAGGATCGCTCGATCCTTTTCTCCTTCCTGGTCCGCCGCCTGACCGGGCTGCCAGTGGTCGGCCTGCACTTCCCGGGGCACGTCGCCACGGCGGTCAGGTTTTCCGGCAAGGTCCCCGGAGACAGTGTCGTCATCGCCGGTGAACGCTATACCATCTGCGATCCGACCTACATCAATGCCAATATCGGCATGGCGATGCCGCAGTTTCGTACCGTTAACCCGGAGATCATCCCGGTCGGTCTCTGACCGTCCGGTTACCTGGATCGATTTCAACTGGAGCAGGAATGACAGTTTTTCCCGCAAATTTCAGAATCGGGCGGCGCTGGTGGCTACTTGCCGGATTGCTGCTGCTGGCCGGCTGCGCGCCTGCAACCCCTGACCCGACACCTCGGCGGCCTGCTGGAACTCCAGCCGTAGAAGGACGGGTTGCGACCGAATACACCATGATCGATGCGACCGCACCGGAAATGCCGGAATGGACTCTTGCGATTCCTGACGATGCGAATGGTGTGCATTACCTGGTTGCCCTGTCGGAACACCATGCTTCGGAACAGGATGCCCGGGAAACCGCGATGAAGAACGCCCGTCTCCAGTACGCGCAATATACCGGTGTCGAGGTGAGTGAAGTCGATGAGGTCATTCGCTCCATGTACGGGGCATCGAGTTCCGTTCTCGACCCGACCGTCGCCGGACGTAACCAGACCACCCAGAATACCGATGCCGAAGTCAGCCGGATCAAAGCGAAGCAGTGGTACCGGCAGACCTTCCAGGCTACCCGGGGCGGGGTTTCCCAGGGGCTGGTCTACAAATACTATGTGCTGGTCTCGGTGCCGACCGACGAAATCGAAAGGGTTCAGCAATGGCGACGTTCCCGCCAGGCGAATAAGCTTCAGGCGCAGAAACGGCTTGAGGAACAGGCGGAGCGGGAGCTGACGGAACTGCTCGATGGGCATCGCCAGAAGTTACAGGAGATCGACCGCAAGCAGGCGACCGGCGACCTGGTAACCACCCTGGTTTTGATCAAAACGGAAAGTGATCGCCTCGGTCGCGCGGTGGCACAATTTGAAAGTCGGGGCGATGTCTATGCCCGGCGCGCTGCCACCCTGAGCGAGGCGCAAAAGGGAACCCTGGAGCGGGTGGCGCGGCTGCGCAGTTCGCTGGTAATCGATGTCGGTCACTGCAGCAGCGTCTGTATCCTCGATTCGGCCCCGGGGTACGTTATCCCGGTCTGGGTATGGACCAGGAACCCGGGCCAGGTCGAGGCGGTTTCCGGCCTCCCCCTGCTCCTCTCCGATCCGGCAGGAAAAGTGGTGGGGCGTGCGACGACCAGCGCTACCGGCAAAGCAGAATTCAGCCTCCCGGTCCTCGCCCCCGGGCGGTACCGGGTGACCATCGATACTTCCAGCGGCCAGCTCTCCACCCTCGACCCGGAACTGATCCGCGGTTTTGAAGCTGTCGAAAACAGCCTGCAGGCCGTGACGACCACCAGTGATTTCGATGGCGCCATCCAGAACGCCGTTAACCAGCTCTTCACTGGGCCCGGGCATCTGCCGCCGCCGGTCGAGAAGGTTATCCTCGGCCCGGTGACCTTCGCCACGAGCCGCGAAGGGAGCGAGCTCGCTTTGGCCATCCAACGCCAGCTGCGGCTCAACATTACCCGAATCAACGGATTGACGGTTCTCGAACCGAAACCCCGGGATGCCCAGGTGGTGGCCCAGGCCGTGACGCGGGGCATTGCCCTGAGTTCTGACCAGCCTGTGGGGAATAAGGGTGCCGCTCCGACCGTCGGGTCACCGTCGATCCAGGCGATAATTGACGGTGCCCAGGCCGCCCTCGAATCGACCTACACTGTCAACGGGGACAAGGTTCTGCTCGATTTGACCTTGCGGGAAGCCGGTACCGACCGGCTGCTGGCGGCGACCGGAGTGTCGATCCCCACCTCGGCAATTCCGGTCGGACTGCAATGGAGGCCACTGCAGATCCGGGAAGAGGTGGCGCCCCTGGTCGAACCTGTCGGAGGCGCCATTCACCTGCAGGTCGCTTCCCATCTCGGCGATGGCCAGACCTTCCAGGAAGGGGACGTGATTTCCTGGTTCGTCAGCGCTGACCGGGATGCCTATATCCTTTTGATCTACGAAGACGCTGCCCGGAACCTGATCCAGATTCTGCCCAATCGCTACTCCGGGGACGGACATTTCCCGGCCGGGCGTTTTTTGCAGATTCCCTCGGCCAGGGATCGTTTCGAGTTCACGATCACCAGCCCCTTCGGGCGGGAAAAGATCTGGGCCTTTGCCTCGGTCACCCCTTTCCCAAAACTCGCCGCGGCTGAGCTCGAAAACGGCCTCTACTTGTTGCGGGAAGATTTGCCGACCATTGTTCGTCGCCTGCGCAGTGCCGGCAAGGCCGCCGGTAATTTTTACGGTGAAGCCCAGGCAATGATTACTACTGTGGCTTCACGTTGACGTGCCTGAAATATTTCTGACCCCAGACAAGGAGGACTCATCGATGAAAAAAAACCTGAGCATGTTGGTATCTGGTGTATTGCTCGCCTTTTTGGCAGCCTGTTCCGCCACCCAGGAACCGGTCGCCATTCCCCCCACCCCCGGTGAAGCGCTGATCTGGTCATCCGCTGCCGAGCGTCCGGCCTGGACCATGGAAGAGCCGGAGACCAAGGATGGGCAGATGTGGTTTGTCGGCCTTTCCGGGAAACTCTCCACCGAACAGCTCGCCCGCGACGACGCCAAACGCAATGCCACCAAGAGTGTGGTTCAGTACATGGGGACGCTGGTTAAGGACAAGTTCGAGCGCGCCCGGGTGAGCTACGGTCTGGAGAGCGATGTGGTCGATCCGACCGCCGGTGCCCGTGAGTTCGAAAAGCAGATGTCCGTCAATATGGCCAGCAAGGTCAAGGTCAAAAACTGGTACCAGGAGAAGTGGCAGACCCCGACCGGTGTAGCCAATGTCGCTTATGCTCTCGCCTTTGTTCCCCTTGAGGCGATGGATGAGACCTATCAGCAGACGGCGAAAAATCTCGCCAAGGATGCCGAGCGCAAGGCGAAGGAAGCGAATGATGCCGTTGCCAAGCAGCAGGCGGAAAAAGCCGCTGAATTCTGGGCGCAGATGCAGGACCAGGGTGTCGTTGAGAAGTAAGCCCGGCATTTTTGGGGAACCCCAGGTCGGTGCCTGCTGGCCATGGCCAGCAGGCACCGACTTCTTCCTGCTCTTCTCCTCTGAGGCTTGACCGATGATCCGCTATCTTTCGTTGCTATTGATCTTTTGTGCCCTTCCTGCCCTGGCCGCGGAACCCCTCGGCCAGGTCGAGAGTGTTAGCGGCAAGGTCCTTTTCTACCCGCAGGGTCGGGTTCGCGGCGAGACCTTGCGTCAACCCGGGGCCAGACTGGGGGCAGGGGACTCGCTGACGACCCAGCGCGGTGGCGAGTCCAGACTCGCATTCGTCGATGGTAACCGGATGATCCTGACCGAAAATTCAACCCTCCTGGTCAAGGGCCGGGATGCCGCCGAGGTCAAGACCGGCATGGTGCTGCTCGATATCCGGAAACGGGGAGAGCTCAAGGGGTTTGAGGTCAGCAGCGCCACGGTCACCATCGGCGTTCGCGGTACCCGCTTCGCCGTTAGCAATGCGGACGGTCGGGTCGCCGTTCATCTCAAGGAAGGAAAACTGGCGGTAAAGTCGGCCAGCGGTGGCTTTCAGAAACATCGCGACGGGGACTTCGCCGATCAGTTCCAGCAGATGAAGGATGACCTGCGCCAGCGTTTCGACGCCGATCGGGAACGGATGCAGGCCCAGTTCGACGCTGCCCGCGAGCATATGGCGGCAGGGGATATCGAATTCGTCGAGCAGATCGAACTCGAGGAGGGGAGCAGCCTTACCATCGAAGGGAACGAGGCCTGGGTGACCCCTCTCGGAAGCGACCTTGATGCCGAGTTCGCCCGCTTCGAGAATTTCTAGAGAAGAATTTCGACGCGAGTAAATAGGAAGAGGGCGGCGCCTGAATGCGCCGCCCTCTTCCTATTTATTCTGCAGGTCGAAAACTCCGTCCCAATCGGCGGGAGGCGGGGTTTGCACGAAGGCCTGGCAGCGGTCGAGAAAAACCGCCGCGGGTGGGTCACCGGTCGCTGCGACCAGGGCACCGAACCGCTGCGCGGCACGGGCAAAATCGGCCTTGAAATAGAGTTCCAGCGCGGATTCGAACTCCTCTTTCCGGGAACGGTTGTTTCCCTCGTCGGCCATGACCTCGTAGATGGCGACCGGCAGGTGCTTCCCCTTGACCCTCACCCGGTCGAGGAGGCGCACGAGGAAGGGGGCAGCAAGGCGGTCGCGGGTAAATTCACTGATCACAATGCGGACCCGGTAAACCTTGCAGAGCCCTTCGAGGCGGGAGGCGAGGTTGACGGCGTCACCGATGGCGGTGTACTCGAAGCGGACCTTGGAGCCCATGTTGCCGACGATGCAGCCCCCGGTATTGACGCCGACCCCGACATCTATCTGCGGCAGGTCGAGGCGCTCGAAACCGGCGTTGATCTCCTTCAGGCAGGCAACGATGCCGAGAGCGGAGGCGACCGCCCGGTCAGGATGGTCCTCGACGTGGAGGGGGGTGTTGAAGAGCGCCATCATGGCATCGCCGATGTACTTGTCGAGCATGCCCCGCTGCTGCAGGACCACCTGGGTCATCGGGTCGTGAATCTGGTTGAGCATCTGTACCAGTTGTGGTGCCGTAACTTTCTCCGAGAGGCTGGTGAACCCGCGAATATCACTGAACAGGATTGACACCTCCCGTTCGACGCCACCGAGATCCAGCTTGTCCGGGTCTTCGAGGATCTCCCGGACCACCTCCGGTGAGACATAGGACGTGAAGGCGCGTTTCAGTTGCCCGGCGCGCAGCTCGGTCTGGACGAAGGACTCGGTTTCCAGGGCTGTGGCAAAGAGGAAAAAAGGGAAGAGAATATAGAACTCGCGGGTCCAGAGATCGGCGCCGATCAGCAGGGCGTTGGCCGCAGCGAGAACCCCGAGGACCAGGAGGAGGTAGGTTGCGACGCGGGCGCCGATACGGCGTTGGCGCCCGGCGGCCCATGCCAACAGCAGGGTAAGCGCCAACAGGGTGAGGTCAAGGAAAGGGGCCGTTCGCAAAAGCCGTCCCTCCAGCAGGTTGGAGAGGGCGGTTGCATGCAGCCAGACCCCCGGAGTGACCGCGGCTACCGGGGTCGGGCGCAGATCGAAGATCCCCACTTCGGTGACCCCGACCAGAACCAACTTGTCGCGGAAAAACTCGGGGGGGAGGGTGCCGTCGATGATATCGACGGCCGAGACCAGGGGCGCTGCCGCGAGGCTGCCGTAATTCAGGCGCAGAGAGCTTCCGGAGAGCTTGACGTCGCCAAGAACAAAGGAGAGCAGACCGCCGGAGTCGATGCTCAGCACCGGTTCCCGGTCGAGGTCGTAGCGGGCCATCTGCACCGCCAGTGAAGGGAGTGCAAAACCCTGATGCAGATAGGCGATCGGGTAACGCCGGTAGAGACCGTCCGGGTCGGGTTCGGCATTGAAAAACCCCCCGGCAAGCGCGCCGGCGTTGATCTCCGGCAGGTTGGTCTCGACGAAATTGGAGTCCTTCAGGCCGGTTACCCCTCCGGCACTGCGGATATCACGGAATCCCCATTCGGCAAGGTGATCGAGGTCGGCTTCACTGGTCCAGGTGGTGGCCTGGGAGCGGAAGAAGAAACCGGCAACGACATTCCCCGCCTCTTCAATCGCCGCCGCCAGGGCAGTGTCCTGATCGGCGTCGGCGACGTCGGCAAAGATCATGTCGAGGCCGACCAGGCGGGCTTGACCGAGGCCCAGCATCAGCTTGGCGAGGACCTTCCGGTTCCAGGGCCAGCGCCCCAGCTGATTGATGCTGCGTTCATCGACGGTGACGATGACCAGGTTGGGGCGCAAAACCGGCTGCTGTCCCAGACTTTCCCGAACGGCAAATTTGCAATCTTCAAGGGGCAAGGCAAATCGCGCCAGCAGGGATGGGTCCCAGAAATAGCAGAGGGCACCCAGAACCAGGGCGAGGAGAAAGGCGAGTGGCCGAAACCGATTCTCAAGACGTTTGATATCACCCTCCCTTAAATCGCAGAAAACGGCATTTACAGGCGTCGCAGCAACCAGGTGTCGCCTGTGGATAGTAAACGATTATCCCCGGTGACCCAAGGGAAAATCAAGCTCTCCCTCCAGGGCTTTCTGGCGCAATGCGCAGGTTCCGCTATACTGGTGCCCGAAAGGTCGTGCGTCGTCCCACTGCCGAACCGGAGGAAGTGCTTTATGGAACTCTTCTTTGTCCTGCTGTTGCTGGGACTGCTGCCTGCCTATATCGCCATGAACAAGGGACGCAATTTTATCCTGTGGTGGCTCTACGGTACGGTTCTCTTCGTCATTGCTATTTTCCATGCGATCACCTTGAAGCCGACTCCTGAATACCTCGCCGAAATCGGGTTGCGCTACTGCCCCGCATGTGACCGGATCGTCCAGTTGGACGACCCCTCCTGCCCGCACCGGGATTCATCCCCCGCCGAATCCGCCCCCTGAACAGATTCCTTTCCCGGCGCTCTTCTTTTCTGTAGAATAGGCCGTGGCCGGTTGAATTTATTCTTCGACAGCCTTTTTCCTGTTCCTTGCCGGGAAATACTCCGTGGGGGCATTTGAAAGGTTGAAACCCGAGGCGGGAACGTGGTAAAAAACCGTCGTCCTGACGAAGAAAAAAATGACTGAATGCGGTTGCTGGTAGCGGCTGTTTTGCCGCGGCACCCCGCACCTGAAAAAATGCGGCGCGGGGAAGGGGAGGGTAGAGCCATGAACAAGGAAACCGTGCGGGAAGTGGCGCTGGTCACCGGAGCAAGCAAGGGGATCGGCGCGGCCATTGCGCTTGAACTGGCGCAAAACGGTTTCGATATCTGGCTCAACTACCGCTGTGACAGCGCTGCCGCGCTGAAGGTCCAGGCGGCCATCGAGGCGGCCGGAGTCGAATGCCGGCTTGTTCCCTTTGATGTCGGCGATCGCGACTCCTGCGACGCGGCCCTGGCGCCTTTGCTGGCTGAACGGACTCCGTTTGCCCTGGTCAACAATGCCGGCTTCGCCCGGGACGGCTTGCTGGTCTGGATGAAGGAAGAAGAATGGCGGGATGTGCTCAATGTCCATCTCGACGGCTTCTTCCATGTCACCCGCCCGGTGGTGGGCGCCATGCTCAAGAAACGGCGCGGCCGGGTCGTCAATATCGTCTCTACCTCCGGCCAGAGCGGCGTCCCCGGGCAGGTCAACTATTCGGCCGCCAAGGCCGGCCTGATCGGAGCGACGCGCTCCCTCGCCGCTGAGGTTGCCCGACGCAATATCCTCGTCAACGCGGTTTCGCCCGGCTTTATCGAGACCGAAATGATCGGCGATTTGCCGAAGGAAAAAATCCTGCCGATGATTCCCTTGGGGCGGGTCGGCACTCCCGAGGAGGTTTCCGGGCTGGTCGCCTTTCTCTGTTCGGAGCGGGCCACCTACATCACCGGCCAGGTCTTTGCCGTGAACGGTGGCGCCTACATGTAAAGAGAGTCCCCGCGCGACCGCTACCGCCCATAGGGTATAACGTTCAAACATTCAGGGCCAAAGTTCAAGGGATACTATGCATCGGGTTGCAATCACAGGTATTGGTATCGTTTCCTGTCTCGGCAGTGACCGGGCGCGGGTGGCATCCGCCCTGCGCCGGGGCGAGTCGGGGATCGTTCTCGATGCCGAGCGGCAGCGGCTGGGCTATCGCAGCCCGCTGACCGGGGCCCTGCCCGATTTTGACGCCAGCGCCCGGCTTTCCCGCAAGCAACGCAAAACGATGCCCGACTTTGCCATTCAGGCTTATCACGCCGCCGCGGATGCTCTGTCCATGTCCGGTCTGGCGGCGGAGGAGATCCAGAACCCTGCGAGCGGGTTGATCTTCGGCTGTGATTCGAGCTGCATCGCCGCGGTCGAACAGGTCGACCTGCTGCGCCAGGCCGGCGAAACCAAGGCGATTGGCAGCGGGCTGGTCTTTCGGTCCATGACCAGCTGCGTAACGATGAACCTCAATACCCTGTTCCATACCCAGGGCGCCTGCTGGACCCTCAGCTCGGCCTGTTCCAGTGGCGGTCATGCCATTGGTCAGGCCGCCGACCTGATCGCTCTCGGTCGCCAGGAGCGGATGATTTGCGGGGGGGCCCAGGAAATCAACTGGGAGTCGATGTGCAGTTTCGATGCGCTCAATGCCTTCTCGCTGCGCCTCGACGACCCACAGCGGGCCTGCCGCCCCTTTGATGCCGACCGGGATGGCCTGGTGCCAAGTGGTGGCGCGGCCGCCGTTCTCCTCGAACGTTATGACCTGGCCCAGGCCCGCGGGGCGCGGATTCTCGGTGAAGTGGCAGCCTATGCCTTCTCATCCGACGGGCAGCATCTTTCCGTACCCAGCCAGGGCGGGCTGCAGCGGGCGATGGCGGGGGCGATTGCCCAGGCCGGCCTGAAACCGGCCGATATCGACTACATCTGCGCCCATGCGACCTCGACCCCGGCTGGTGACGCCGCGGAGGCGGAGAACATCCACGCCGTCTTCGGCGATGACGGCCCCTGGGTTTCCTCGACCAAGTCGATGACCGGGCATGAACTCTGGATGTCCGGGGCTTCCCAGGTCGTTTACAGCACCCTGATGGCCGAAGGCGGCTTTATCGCTCCCAATATCAATTTCAGCACGCCCGACGACAGCAGCCGCCGGCTGCGCATCGCCGCCGAGACCGTCCCCCGGGCGCCGGAACTGGTCCTCTGCAATTCGGCAGGATTCGGTGGGACCAATTCCTGCCTGGTGCTGAGGTTTGGCGCGTGACCTATGACTTTGTGGTCATTGGTGCCGGAATTTCCGGACTGACCACGGCGTTGATCCTGGCCCGCCATGGGCGGTCGGTGGCGCTGGTCGAAAAGGCTCCCGAGATCGCTCCCCTGTTGCGGGGGTTCAGCCGCAGCGGGGCACACTTCGAAACCGGTTTTCACTACGCCGGGGGCTTGGATGAGGAGGGTATTCTCACCCGCTTTTTCCGTTACCTGGAAATAGCGGACGAGGTCGAGACGACTCCGTTTTCTGGCTCCTGTTTTGATCGGCTGCGTTATCCCGGCGGGGACGAGTTTCATTTCCCGGTGGGGTATGATGCCCTGAATGCGGCTCTCTGTGAGGCTTTCCCTGCGGCAGCGGGCGAAATCACCGCCTATCTTGACCTGGTGCAATCGGCCTGTTCGACCCTGCCGTATCTGAACCTGGACGCGGACTTCGGTGCCCTCGGCCCCTTCGGGGCGCTTCAGGGTCCGACCCTCGCCGAGGTGTTGACACGGGGGATCTCGCCACCCGCTCTGCGTCGCCTGCTGGCGCTGCATACCCTGCTCCACGGCGTTCCGGCCGCCGAGGTTCCCTTTGCTCTCCATGCCAGCGTCGTTGGGTTGTACTATCGGTCGGCGCATGGCATACGTGGCGGCGGAAAGCAACTCGCCGAGGTGTTGGCCCGGCAGCTCGCGGCCCGCGGGATCAGCCTCTTTTGCGGCAGCCGCGCTCTCGCCCTGCAATGGGATGCTGCCGGTGCCCTGGAAGGAGTCCTCACCGATCGGCATGACCTGTTGCGTAGCCGTAATTGTGTCAGCAGCCTGCATCCCCGCTCGTTTCTCGACCTGGTCGGCGCCGCTGCGTTGCGTCCTGCCTACCGCAAACGCCTGCTGGGGCTGGCCGAGACCTGCTCAGGTTACCTCGGGTTCTTCACGGCCAGGCGCCCGGTTCCACTGCTGGCCGGCAGCAACCTCTATCTCGCCGGCAAGGCGGAAGGAGACGCCAGGTCCCCTGGGATGCCGATGGAGGATCGCCTCCTCTATCTGGCGGGGGGGACAACTGATGATGGATCCGGCCCGCACGCCCTGGTCGCTATCTGCCCTGCGGATGTGGCAGAGACCAGTGCCTGGGCCGACTCGCGCCATGGGGGGCGGCCGGGGGCCTATCGTCAGTTCAAGGCGGAAATGATGGCGCGGATGCAGGCCCGCATCGAGGAGGAGGTGCCGGAACTCCAGGGCGCCCTTACCCTGCGAGCCGGGGCGACGCCACTCACCTTAAGGCATTACCTCGGCCATCCCGGAGGAGGGCTGTACGGTGTCGGTCATCGGGTCGGGCAATACAACCCGCAAGCCGCGACTCGCCTGCCGGGGGTTTTTCTGACCGGGCAGGCAACGGCCGCACCGGGACTGCTCGGTGGCATGCTTTCCGGATTTCTGACCTGCGGTGAAATTCTGGGTCACGACCGGTTGCGGATGGAGGTCAAGCGATGCGCGCACTGAGGCGGGTTGTGGTTACCGGGTTGGGGGCTGTTTCCCCCTTCGGTCGGGGTGTTCCGACGCTGATGGCGGCCCTTTATGCCGGGCAAAGCGCCGTTCGCCAGGTCCCCGAGCTGGAGCGGATCGGCGGCTTGCGTACCCGCGTCGCCGCCCTGGTGCAGGGGATTGACCCCCGCGAGATACCGCGCAAGGACCGGCGCTCCATGTCGGCGATGTCGGTCTATGCGACCCTCGCCAGCCACGAAGCTCTGGCCCAGGCCGGCATCGGTACCCCTGAGCTGGAGGGAGGACGCCTCGGTGTCGCCATCGGTTCCACCGTCGGCAGCACTCAGACGACCGAAGACTTTTTCCGCGACTTTTTCACCGACCATAGCCTGGAGCGGATGAAGTCGACCCTCTTCTTCCAGATCATGAATCACAGCTGTGCCGCCAACGTGGTCCAGGCTCTCGGCATAACCGGCCGCCTGCTTGCCCCTTCGGCGGCCTGCAGCACCGGTTGCCAGGCTGTCGGCTATGGCTACGAGCAGGTCGCCCTGGGGCGGCAGGACTTCATGCTCTGCGGCGGCGCCGACGAGTTCCACCCGCTGACGGCAGCGACCTTCGACGTCATGACCGCCGCCTCGATCGGTTTCAACGACGAGCCGGAGCTGACCCCGCGCCCCTTTGATCGTCGGCGGGATGGCATGGTCTGCTCCGAAGGGGGTGGCATCGTCCTCCTCGAAGCACTCGACTCGGCGCTCGCCCGCGGCGCCACCATTCTCGGCGAGGTTACCGGCTTTGCCACGGTCTCCGACCCGAGCAGCATTGCCAACCCCAATGCCGCGGCGATGGAGCGCTGTATGCGGGAGACCCTCGAAGATGCCGAACTGGCGCCGGAAGAGGTTGACTACATCAATGCCCATGCGACCGCGACCACCCAGGGAGATATCGCCGAAGCCGAGGCGATCCGGGCTATTTTTGCGGCCCGGGTTCCGGTGAGCAGTCTCAAGGGGCATATGGGGCATACCATGGCCGCCAGCGGCGCCCTGGAGCTGCTGGCCTCGATTGAAATGCTGCGGCAGGGGCGCCTGGTTCCAACCCTCAACCTCGATGAGGTCGATCCCGCATGCGCTGGCATCCTTCATGTCCGTGGCATGGAGTCCCGGCCAGTGCGGGCATTCATCAAAAACAACTTCGCCCTCGGGGGCGTCAATTCATCGCTCGTGGTAAGGAGATATCCGCATGACTGAAGAACAGATCATTGATCTGATCAACCGCTCCCTCGCTGAAGAGTTCGAGCTCGAACTCGCCGATTTGCAGCCCGAAGCCAATATCTATGCGGATCTCGGTCTCGACAGCCTCGACACTGTCGACATGGTGATCGTTCTCGAAGGCGCCTTCAAGTTCAAAATCCGTGAAGAGGAGGCGATCCGCGAAATTCGCACCCTCGGGGATATTCATCGCTTCGTCATTGCCAAGCTGAAGAACTGAATGACGCCGACTGCCGTGACCCCAACCGCCTCCCAAGAGTTCACCGGGGATTCTCCCCGGTTCGGGGTCCGGGCCCTGCTGATGAATGGCGTGGTCTATCCGCTGCTGGTGGTGTGGACACTCCTCGGCATGCTCTGCTTTCCGCTGTTGTACCTGGTCTGGAAGCTCGTCACCCGCTGGCCGGCCGGTCGCATCATGCGGCACTTTATCTGGATTTACGGACGTGGCTGGCTGCTGATCATGGCCCCCTTCGTGCGCTTTCGCCGCCGTGGCTTTGCCGATCTCGATCTTTCCCGGCCGGTGATCTTCGTCGTCAATCACCAGTCGTTCTTTGACACCTACTGCATGGGCCTGCTCCCCGTCTTTGACGTGACCTTTGCGGTCCGCTCCTGGCCGTTCCGGATGGTCTGGTACCGGTGGTTCATGCATCTCGCCGGCTACCTGGATGTCGAGAGTTCCAGCTGGGGGGAAGTCGAAAGGAACGGAAGCCGGGTCCTCGAAAGGGGGGGGCATCTCCTCTTCTTTCCAGAGGGGCATCGTAGCCGCGACGGTCATCTGCAGCGTTTTTACAATGGTGCCTTTCAGCTGGCAGTGGCAACCGGCCGGCCGCTGGTCCCCCTTTGCCTCAGTGGCACCGGTACCCTGCTGCCGCCGGGACGGCTCAGCCTGCGCCCGGCCCGGGTCTGCCTGACGGCCCTGCCGGCCATCGACAGCCGGTGTTTTTCGGGGGCGAATGCCCACCGTGAATTGCGTACCCTGGCCCGCGACCGGATGATCGCCGTCCTCACCGGGCAGGCTGGCGGAGACTCTGCGTGAATCTGACTGCCGGCAACGACCGCTTTGCCCCTTTCGCCGAACTGTCGTTTACGTCCCCGGCCGCGATTGGCGCGGTCCAGGACCGGCTTCTGCGCGAACACCTCGCCTACCTCGCCGCGCGCTCGCCCCTTTACCGGAAACGCTTCGCAGCCGGCGGCGTCGACCCGCTCCGCATCGGGGGGGTCGCCGATCTCGCCGCTTTGCCCCTGACCGGCAAGGACGATCTGCAGCGCTGCAATGAGGAACTGCTCTGTGTTCCTACCAGTGAAGTCGTCGATCGCTGCCTGACCTCCGGGACGACCGGGCGACCGCTGGTTCTTGACCAGACCCGGACTGATCTCGACCGCCTCGCCTATAACGAGGCCAGGGCTTTTGCCGCCGCCGGCCTCGGTCCCGCCGACCGGGTCCTGGTAGCGGCAGCCATCGATCGTTGCTTCATGGCGGGTATGGCCTATTTTCTCGGCCTGGTCCGCCTCGGGGCGACTGCCATCCGCGGGGGGTCGTCGAGTATCCCGGCGCTGGTCGAACTGGTCCGGGATCAGCGTCCGACCGCCCTGATCGGTGTGCCGAGCCTGCTCCTCGCCCTTGGCGAGCGCATGGCGGAAGGTGGGACGGCGGTGGCCGAACTCGGAGTGAAAAGGATGATCTGCATCGGTGAACCGGTGCGCAATCCCGACCTGGGGCTCTCCGGCCTTGGCCGGCGCCTGGCCGAACTCTGGAGCGGCGAGGTTTACGGGACCTATGCCAGCACTGAGATGGCGACCGCATTTGCCGATTGCAGTGCCGGTTGCGGCGGCCACCTGCAACCGGAACTGATGGTGGTCGAGATCCTCGGTGAGGACGGCAGCCCCCTCCCTCCGGGTGCGGCCGGCGAGGTCGTAGTCACCCCGTTGCAGGTGACCGGTATGCCGTTGCTGCGCTACCGCACCGGGGATATTGCCGTCCTCCATACCGATCCCTGCCCCTGCGGCCGCAACACCCCGCGACTCGGACCGGTACTGGGCCGCAAGGCGCAGATGCTCAAGTATCGGGGGACGACTGTTTTTCCGCCGGCGATCACCTCGGTGCTGCAGGATATGGAAGAGGTGGATGGATTCTATATCGAGGTCTTTGACGACTTCCCCCTCTCCGACCGGATCCGGGTGGTTGTTGCCACCCGGCATTCCGGACTGTCCGGGGAAGAGATCGCCGAACGGATCGCGGCCCGCACCCGGGTCAAACCGGAAGTCGTCCTTGCCAGCAGCGAGGCAGTGCGGAAAATGACCCTGCGCCCGGAAAAGCGCAAACCGGTCACCTTTTTCGACCACCGGCGTAATCGGGCTGTCGCTGGCAGCGGGGACTGACCCGAAAGCCGGATATCATCAACTAATTGCGAAAGAGTAGCCTTCCATGGACCAGCGTCCCACTGTCGTTCTGACCGGAAATGACCTGACAATCGAAGAGATCGTCGCCATTGGCGTCGGTGACAAACGGGTTGCCCTCGATCCGGCCGCCCTGGAGCGTTGCCGGGCCAGCCGTCGGTTTCTCGAAGAAGAGGTCGCCGCCGGCCGCATTATCTACGGCGTCAATACCTCTTTCGGGCCGATGTGCAACAAGATCATCGAGGACAGGGAGATCGAGACCCTGCAGGTCAACCTGATCCGCAGCCATGCCGCCGGTCTTGGCGATCCCCTCAAGCCATACATCGCTCTCGGCGTGCTGACGGTGCGTTTGAACACCCTGGTCAAGGGGTACAGCGGGGTGCGTATCGAGCTGCTCGAGTTCATGCGCGATATGATCAATCGCGGCATTGCGCCCTATATACCCGAATGCGGCAGTGTCGGCGCCTCGGGGGACCTCATTCATCTCGCCCATATGGCGCTGGGGATGATCGGGGAAGGGGAGGTCTACGACCGCGGCACCCTGCGCCCGGCAGCAGCTGCCCTCACCGACCATGGCCTGGCACCCTTCCGGCTCTCCTTCAAGGAGGGGATTGCGCTGATGAACGGGACCAGCGCCATGACGGCGTTGGCCGCTTTTGCCCTCTTCGGGGCAATGAAACTGATGCGCCTCTCCTGTGTCACCGGGGCCTTCGCCCTCGAAATATTCGGCGGCATCGATGACGCATTCGACGAAGACCTCCACCTGGTCAAGCCCCATCCCGGGCAGCTCGAGGTGGCCGGCACCATTCGCGCCCTCTACCAGGGCTCGAAGAACATCGTCCTGCGGGAGAACATGCATCAGCTGATCCGCAGCCAGAAGAAGGATGGCCCAGTCTTCGAAACCAGCATCAACGTGCAGGACGTCTACTCAGTGCGCTGCACCCCGCAGGTCCTTGCCCCGGTCGCCGAGGCGATCGAAGTGGCGGTGCGGACCGTGACCACCGAGGCCAACTCCAGCAATGACAACCCGATCATCATTCCGGACAAAAAGAAGGTGATTCACGGCGGCAATTTCCATGGCCAGTCGATCGGATTCGTCATGGACTCCCTCTGCATGGCGATTGCCACCCTTGGCAATATCTCGGAGCGCCGCATCAACAAATACCTCGACAAACATCTCAATGAGGGGTTGCCCGAGTTTCTGATCCCCGGCACCCTCGGTCTGACCATGGGTTTCATGGGCGCCCAGTACCTGGCGACCTCGACCACCGCCGAGAACCGGCAGCTGGCCGGGCCGGTCTCCACCAACTCGATCTCCTGCAACGCCTCCAACCAGGATGTGGTGAGCATGGGGACGGTGGCGGCACGCAAGGCGTTCAAGGCGGTGAGCAATGCCAAGCATATCCTGACCCTGGAGATTCTCGCCGACCTGCAGGCGCTCTCCTTCCGCAACGCGGATGGGCTCGGGCGCGGCACCGGACGCATTTACCGGGAGCTGGTCAAGGAGTTCACGCTTTACGATAACAGCCAGGTTTTTCACGAAGAACTGACCCGGTTCCGCCGGCTCCTCTTCTCCAGCCAGCTCTTCGATGATCTGGCCCCCTATTGCGAGGCGGACTAGGAAATGACCGATTCCCCTACCTCCCTTTGCATCCTGCCGCAACCGGCGCGGGAGTTCCTCCCCCATCGGCCGCCGATGCAGCTGGTTGACCGGCTCCTCGCCGTCGATGGCGAAGAGGGGTTGCTGGAGGTGGTCCTTGCGCCCGGCAACCCGCTGCTGGGTGACGATGGCAGACTCGATGGCGTGGCATTGATCGAACTGATTGCCCAGGGGTTTGCTGCCATCCAGGGGTATGCCGATTACTGCGCCGGGCATCCCCCCGGGCGCGGTTTTCTGGTCGGCATCCGCCGGGCCGAATTCCTTGCCCCGGCCCGGCTCGGTGACCGCCTGCTGGTCAGGGTGCGCACCCTGGCCCGGCTCGATACCTTTGCCATGATCGAGGGGGAGGTCCGCTGTGGCGACTCCCTGTTGGCCACGGCGGCCCTCAAGCTCTGGCTTCCCGGAGAGACGTCATGACCCGGCTGCTGCGTTTTCTTTGCAGCGTTATAATCGCTCTGCTGCTGGTCCCTGCGCTGGCTGGGGCCGAAAGCGCCGACCAGGACCTGGACCAGGTACTCGACCGGTTGGCCCAGGCGGCGGCCGGTATCGAGACCCTCGCCAGCGATTTTGTGCAGGAGAAATATCTGGCTGTTTTCCAGGAGGCGCTCCGCTCCGGCGGACGCTTCTACTACCAGAAACCTGACCGCCTGCGCTGGGAACTGCGCACCCCCGTGGTCACCGGGTTTGCCCTCAACGGCAACAGTGGGCGGCGCTGGCGCGGTGACGAGGCGAACAGCGAGAGCTTCGATATCCGCCAGGATCCGGTGATGAAGGTGGTCGCCGAGCAGCTCCTGGCCTGGGCACGGCCTGATTTCCCCTGGCTGCAGGCCCATTACCGGTTGATCCTGGTGGCGACCGCACCGGTCGAGTTGCGACTTGAGCCCAAATTCGAAACGGCGGGGATGATCGATTACCTGCAGATCGTCTTCGCCGCGGACGGCAGCCATGTCGCCCAGGTCGAGATTCACGATCGGGACGGTGATTATACCCGGCTGCGTTTCTCCGCCACCCAGGTCAACCTCCCGCTCGACCGGAAGCTTTTTTAAGCCGTGCCCGGGATCGGTCTATTCTTCGCTGCGGCCTATCGCTGGCTGGCGCCGCGCCGCCGCTGGCTCTTCGCTGTGACATTGCTGGTGCTGGTGGCGAGCGCCTGGGCTGCCTCCTCACTGCGGCTCGAAGAGAATATCGCCACCATGCTGCCGGACGGCAACAGCGGGGTGGCCGAAGATTTCCAGCTGCTGCAGGAAGCCCCCTTTGCCCGCAAGCTGGTAATCAGCGTCCGGGCCGACACCGGCAGCGACCCGGCCCGGCTGCCGGCCGTGGTCGATAGCCTGGCGGCGGCCCTCGACCCTGGGCTCTTCATCCACCTGGCGAGCGGGCCGGATCAGCGGCTGCAAACCCGGCTCATGCCTTGGTTGATCGACTCCCTGCCGAACCTGGCCAGCGCCGATGATCTCGCAGCCATGGCGAAGCGACTGGAAGGG
Organism: Desulfuromonas carbonis; assembly: GCF_054658035.1. NCBI lineage: Bacteria > Pseudomonadati > Thermodesulfobacteriota > Desulfuromonadia > Desulfuromonadales > Desulfuromonadaceae > Desulfuromonas > Desulfuromonas carbonis. Next base: position 198,256 of record NZ_BAAHXR010000002.1, read on the forward strand.
GGCGGGGCCGGGGAGGCGCTGCGCCGTAGTTATGAGCAGCTGCTTGGTCCGGAAGGCTGGGCCCTGAAAAACATGATTCGCCGCGATCCTCTCGACCTGCGGCGCATCGGCCTCGAAAAGCTGCGCTATCTCAACCTTGTTCCGGGTGTGCGGCTGGTTGACAACCACTTCGTCAGTGCCGATGGGCGCAGCGCCCTGCTGCTCGCCGAAACGCCGATAGCGATCACCGATTCGGCCGGTGCCGCGGCCCTCGAACAGGGGTTCGAGCAGGCGCGCAGGCAGCTGCCGGCAGGCTATTCGGCGCTGCTGGTCAGCGCCCATCGCTATACCCTGGCCAATGCCCGGGTGATCCAGCAGGATTTGTGGTGGATTCTCGGTTGTTCCGGCGTCGCCCTGTTGCTGATTTTTGTCCTGTTGCTGCGCAGCCTGCGGGCCGTTTACGTCTTCCTGATCCCGGTGGCGGTCCTGGCTTTCGCCGGTCTGGCGGTGGCGGTCCGGTATCCGACGGTTTCGGCGATCACCCTCGGTTTCGGTGCTGTCCTGATGGGGATTACCGTCGACTTCGGCCTGCATGTCTATTACGCCCTGCGCTATGGCCAGGGAAGCAGCGCCGACCTGATCGGGCGCGTCGCCCGGCCGGTCCTCTTCGGTGGCCTGACCACCATCGCCGCCTTTGCCGTCCTGCTCGGCTCCGATCTCCCCGGGCAACGGCAGCTGGCGCTCTTCTCCATTGCCGGGCTGACGGCGGCGCTGCTGCTGGCGCTGCTGGTATTGCCGCATCTGGTTCCGGTCGGCAGCCAGCCGATGGCTCTGCCCCGTCCGGTCTCCTCCCGGCCTTCGGCCAGGCGCCGGCGGCTGCTGGTGCTGATGGTCTGGGCCCTCTTCTGCAGCTGGTGCGCCTGGCAGGCGCCCAAGGTGGAGATCAACGGTGACCTGCGGCGGATGAGCCTGGTCCCGCCGGAACTCGCGGCAGCCGAGAAGAGACTTGCCGCCGAGTGGGGTGGCTTCCGCGACCAGGCCATGATCTGGACCCGGGCTGGGGCACCCGACACCGCGCTCAGCAGTGCCGCCGCGGTCGCTCAATCCCTGACCGCGGCCGAGTTGCCGATGGTAAGCCTCGCGCCGCTGGTGCCGCCGGCTGGAGTGCAGGCGCAAAACCGGGAGCGCTGGCAGGCGTTCTGGACCGGCCCACGCGGTGTCGAAATCCTCGCCGCCCTGGAGCGGGAGGCGGCAGCCCTTGGCTTTGCCGCCGGGGCCTTTGAACCGTTCCGGCAGAGCCTGGTCGCCCCGGCGCCGCAGATCACCCTGGCCGGGGCAAGAGAGGCCGGCCTCGGCAGCCTGGTCGATGCGCTGGTGGTGCCGTCGGGAGAGGGGATTCGCATTCTCACCCTTACTCCCGATTCCCCCCGGGTCGCGGCCCTGGTGGCTGGTCTGGGCCCCGCCCTGCGGCTTGTCTCGCCAGCCCGTTTCCGGGAGGAGATCGGTAGCGCGATCAGCAGCGACTTTTTGCGCTTCATCAGTGGCGCCGGCCTGCTGGCCGGGGCCCTGCTGATTCTGCTGTTCCGGCGTGTCGGCAAGGTACTGACCGCGGCTCTGCCCGTCGTCACCGGGCTGCTCGGCATGTTCGGCATCATGGGTTTTTGGGGGATTGAGTTCAACCTCTTCAATATTGTTGCCACCATCCTCGTGATCGGACTGGGGATGGACTACGGAATCTTCATGGTCTGCCGTTACAGCGAAGGTCAGGATATGGCGACCGGGCGGGCCATCCTCGCTTCGGGACTTACCACCCTGGCTGGTTTTGGTGCCTTGGTCCTCGGCCGTCATCCCGCGCTGCATTCGATCGGCGTGACGGTCCTGCTCGGCATCGGCTGTGCCATTCCGGCGGCGCTCCTGGTTATCCCGGCGCTCTATGGCCGGCGGCAGGTGGGGCGATGAAGGTTTTTGCCGGCCTGCTGACCCTGCTGCTGCTGACAGGCTGCAGTGGCAGCTTCTTTCCGCCGCCGGCGGCGGAGGCGTTTCCCCCTGGCCTCGACAGCGCACTTCTGGCCGCCTCCGACTGGACCCGGCAAGAGGGGCCCTGGCGCCTGCGGCAAACGGTCGAATTCGATTTCCATGGTCGTCAGCTGACGATGCGCGGGCTGATGAGTCTCGACCCGGTCGCCGGCACCGCCCGCCTGATCGCGGTCGATGATCTCGGCATCAAGCTCTTTGATCTCAGCGTTTACCGTGACCACGAAATGCTTCATTTTCTCCTTCCCGACCTCGGGCGCTATCCACGCCTGCTCGAGGCGGTGGCAATCGCCGTACGGCGCATGTTTATTGCGCCACGGCCGCAGCCGGGGGACGCGCTGAAACTTCGGGACGATGGTTACGAGCTGCAGGCCCGGGAAGGGGATGTCGTCACCTCCTTCCTTTTCCGGGGGGGAGGCGCCCGTCTCGATACGATCCGGGCCGAAGGGCCGGGCGTAGCCTGGCAGGTCGGTTACTACGACTATCATCGGCAGGGGGAGTTGGAGTATCCTGAGAAGATATTGCTTGAGGACCGGATCGCCGGCTATCGCCTGCGTTTGCGGATCGAGGAGATGAGGGCCCATCATGAGTGAACTGCGCAATGGCATCGCCCGGGCGGTCTGTGGCCCCCTGGAGACCGGCGCTGACGGCAGCCTCTGCCAGCGATTTAAATTTGAACATGATTTCCAGGGCTTTGCCGGACATTTCCCCGGTTATCCCCTCCTCCCCGGGGTGGTTCAGCTGTTGATCGCCCAGACCCTGGTCGAAACGGCCCTCGGTAGGCGACAGGTGCTGGCGGAAGTGGTCGGGGCCAAGTTCCTTGAACAACTGCTGCCGGGGCGGGAAATCGTCGTTCAGTGCCGGACCCGGGACGCGGACCGGCAGGCCTGGAATGCCCGCCTCGAGGTCGAAGGGCGCCTTGCCGCCAGTTTCCAGTTGCATTTTCGGCCGGCAGCGACCTGAGCAAGGGGAGGGGAGGAGATTTTTTCAAGGATGCAAAAGGCTTATTTCAAAAGTGTCGCCGGCCAACCGGAGCCGTTGCGGGTCATCGTCGAGCGGACGGTCCGTTTCGAAGAGGTCGATCCGCTCGGGATTGTCTGGCACGGTCGCTATCCCGGCTACTTCGAAGATGCCAGGGTTGCCTTTGGCAACCGCTTCGGCATTGGCTACATGGATTTCTACGCGGAAGGAATTCTCGCGCCGATCAAGAAGATGCACGTCGATTACCTGCGCCCGCTCCACTTTGGCGATCCCTTCACCATCGAGGGGGTGCTGAACTGGTCGGAAGCAGCCCGGCTCAACTTCGAATTCATTCTGCGTAACGCCGGTGGCGAGATCACCACCACCGGCTACACGGTGCAGATGCTCATGGATACCAGCCACAACCTGCTCCTGGTGCTACCCCCTTTTTACCAGGCCTTTTGCGCCCGCTGGGCGAGGGGAGAATTCGCTTGAACCGGGTCGCGGTGGTGGCCGCCAACGTCGTCAGCGGTCTCGGAGCGAGCCTGGATGCGACCTGGGACGGACTGTTGCAGGGCAAGTCCGCGATTGCGCCCCTGGCACGCTTTGACTGCAGCGGCTACCTGACCGATCTCGCCGCCTGCGTCGCCGGCCTCGGCCGCCAGCCCGGCGCCAGCCGCCTGGAGCCGCTGCTGGCGCTGCTGCTCAACAGCTTTCCACAGGTCCCGGTCGACAGCCGCCTGCTGACGGCGACCACCAAGGGACCCATCGACCTGCTCGAAGACCAGGTGCGTGCTGGCAGTGGCGCTATCGGACCCTTGCTGCTGGAGAACTTTTCCCGCCAGATTGCCGGCCGCCTCGGGCTTGCCGACCCTGGCATGAACGTCAACGCCGCCTGCGCCTCCTCGACCATCGCCCTGGCGCGGGGCGCCGCCCTGATCGCTGCCGGCCGCGCCGCGGCGGTGCTGGTCGTCTGTGCCGACCTGGTCAGCGAATTTGTCTTCTCCGGCTTTTCCGCCCTGCAGGGGTTGTCAACCGCCTCCTGTCGACCTTTTGACAGCGAGCGCAGCGGCCTCAGCCTCGGGGAAGGGGGAGCTGCCCTGCTGCTGATGAGCGAGGAACGGGCTCGCCGGGATGGGCGGGGAGTGCTCGCCTGGCTCCTCGGCTGGGGGGTGGCCAATGATGCCAACCACATCACCGCTCCCGCCCGCGACGGCTGCGGTCTGCTCGCCGCGATTCGCGCCGCTCTCGCTCGTGCCGGTCTCAGCACCGGCGCCGTGGCCGCGATCAGTGCCCACGGCACCGGCACCGTCTATAACGACGCCATGGAAATGACCGCCTTCGACCAACTGTTCGGTACCCGCCAGCTCCCGGTCAACTCGATCAAGGGAGCGATCGGCCACACCCTGGGGGCGGCGGGGGGGATCGAGGCCGCCATCGCCTGCCGGGTTCTGCAGCAGAAACGCCTGCCGCCCACGGTCGGCTGCCGGCGCCCAGATCCGGCCGCCGCTGGGCGAATTATGGCTGCGGTGCAGGAACTCGACGGTGACGTCCTGCTCAGTACCAACAGCGGGTTTGGCGGCATCAACGCTGCGCTGCTGCTCGGTGCCGGAGGTGAGCAATGAAGGCGCGCGTTCTCGGTTCCGGTTGGGTGACCTCCGGTGGTTGGGGACAGGGTGGCAGCGACGCCCTTTTCGGCCTCGATGGGGGAAGGTTGCCGGAGCTGACGCGCAAGGATCTCTTTGCCGACCCCTATCCCCGTTTCGGGCGGCTCGATCCCTTTTCCCGTCTCGGCCTGTCGGCGATCGCGCTCGCCCTTGCCGACGCCGGCATCGCCTCCTGGCAGGAGAAGCGTCCGATCGGTCTGGTGGCGGATAGCCGCTACGGTTGCCTGGCGACCGATTTCGACTACTTTCGGGCGCTGCTGCCGGAGGAAGGTGGTTTGGCAAGTCCCAACCTTTTTGCCTACACCCTGCCCAACACCCTTCTCGGCGAAGCAGCGATCCGCTTTGGCCTGACCGGGCCGGGATTCGTGCAGAGCAGTGGAGAGGGTTCGCCCTTTGCTGCCCTTGAGGTGGCGCTGGAACTGCTCTGCGACGGTGATGCGCCGGCGGTTGTTGCCGGTTTCTGCGAACTGCCACCCCTTTCTGCCGGAGGCAGGAGTGAACCGGATCGAGCCGGCGCGGCTTTTCTGGTGCTCGCTCCGGTCGAGGAGGATTCCGCAGCGGGACCCCGCCTCACCTACGACGGCACCTGGCGGGTTGACGATCGAATGGTGACAGACTGGCCCGGATTGATAGCGGCCTGCCGGCAACCTGCCGGAAGCGAATTCTGCAACAAGCGCAAGGAGCCTTCATGAAGCTGAAGCTGATTTACCCCAGTTGGCCGAAACTCGACCGGCAGACTGAATTCCACCTGCCGCCTCATGGGCCGGTAGTCTTTGCCGCGGCCCTGCCAGCCGATGTCGAAGTCGAGTTTACCGACGAAAACCTCGAGCCGATCGATTTTTCCAGCGCCGCTGACCTGGTCGGGATTTCGGTGATGCTCTCCTGTCAGCTGCCGCGCGCCTTCGAGGTTGCTCGTCAATTCCGGGACCGCGGTCTGACCGTGATCTTCGGCGGCATCGCCACCATGCTGCACTCTGAAGAGGTAATGCAGCACGCCGACGCGGTCTTCCTCGGCGAAGTCGAGGGACGGATCGGCGCGGTCCTCGACGATTTCAGAAACGGCTGCCTGAAGCCGGTCTACGACTACATGAACAACCCGCCCCGGATCGAACTGGTCGGTACCGCCCGCCGGGATATCCTCAACCGCGAGCTCTACAACTACCGCGGCGTGCAGATGCTTGACCTGGTGCATGCCTCCCGCGGCTGCAAGTTCGACTGCTTTCCCTGCTGCACCGGCTTTCTCGGCGGCAAGAAGTTCCGGCCGCGGCCGGTTGAGATGGTGATCGCCGAGATGGAGGCGATCCAGAACAACCGCCTCTTCATCGTCGACAACTCACTTGCTCAGGATCGGCAGTGGTTGAAAGAGCTCTTTACCGCCATGGCGCCGCTGAAGAAGAAGTGGGTCTCCCACCCGATCCTCGACGATGACGAGATTCTGGGGCTTGCCGCCGATGCCGGCGCCTGGTACGTCTACCAGGCGGTCTTCGATACCTCGGACGTAATCCGCAACCGGATCCGGCGGCTCAAGGAGCATGGCATCGGCATCGAAGGGACGATCATCCTCGGTACCGACGACCAGAGCGAGGATGACATCAAGCGGCTTGTCGACTTCCTGCTCGAAGTGGAGCTCGACGTCGCCGAGTTCACCATCCTCACCCCGTTTCCCCATTCGCCGATCCGCGCCCAGCTTGAACGGGAGGGACGCATCCTCTCCAACAACTGGCACGACTACAGCGCCGACAAGGTGGTCTTCCAGCCGGCGAAGATGACGCCGGAACGGCTGCAGGAGCTCTATTACTACGCCTGGGATACCTTCTATGCCAATGGCGGCCATGCCCTGAAGATGGGCAAGCTCTTCAAGGACGTGATGCTGCGGGAAATGAACGACGGCACCTATCGCCGATACAATCCGAAAGTGGCCCGTTCCTTCAAGCGGGAGAAAGCGCTGGCATGAGCCGGATCTTCTGTCTCTCCAGTAACGTCACCACCGAACCCTATCCGGTCTATCCGCTCGGGATGGCGGTGATCGCCGGCGCCCTGAGCCGCAGTGGCCATGAGGTGCGCCAGTTCGACTTCCTCGTCTCCGGCTGCTCGGAGCAGGCCCTGCTCGACGCGGTCACTGAATTTGGCCCCGAATTCATCTGCCTGTCGCTGCGCAACATCGACAACGTCGACTCCTTCAGCGCCGAAAATGCCTGGTACGTCGGTCAGGCCCGGCGCCTGGTGGAGCTGTTACGGTCGGTGAGCCGGGCGCCGGTCATCGTCGGCGGACCCGGGTTCTCGATCCTTCCCGAGGAGATCCTCGCCTATCTCGGCGCCGATCACGGCGTTGTCGGCGAAGGGGAGGGGGCCGTCTGTTCCCTGGTCGCCGATCTTGCCGCCGGCAAAACCGCGCCGGCACTGCTGGCCGGGAGTCCCCCCCTGGCCGGGGGCGCCCAGGGGGGACCCCTTTTGTGCCGTGAACTGGTCGATTATTACGTTGAGCAGACCGGGATGGTCAACCTGCAGACCAAGCGCGGCTGCCCCCACGACTGTGTCTACTGCACCTATCCGAGCCTGGAGGGGAAACGCTTTCGCCCGCGCTCGGCCGGGGCGGTGGTCGATGACATCGAGCAGATCGGCCGCGATTTCGGGGTGAAAGGGTTCTTCTTCACTGACTCGGTCTTCAACGATGCCCGCGGCGAATACCTCGAACTCGCCGAGGAGATCCTGCGCCGCAACCTGGAGATCTCCTTCAGCGCCTTTTTCCGCCCCCAGGGGATCGGGCGCCGGGAGCTGGCCCTGCTCAAACGCGCCGGCCTGCATGCCGCCGAACTCGGCACCGATGCTGCCAGCGACACCACCCTCGCCGGCATCGACAAGGGCTTCACCTTTGCCGATGTCTTCGAGGTTAACCGGGCCTGTGTCGCCGAACGGATTCCGGCCGCCCATTTCATCATCTTCGGCGGTCCCGATGAAACGATGGCGACTGTCGCGGAAGGGTTGGATAATATCGCCAGCCTCGAACATTGCGCGGTCTTTGCCTTTTCCGGCATCCGCATCCTGCCGGGGACGCGCATGCTGGAGCGGGCCATCGCCGACGGCATTATCACTGCCGGCGCGCCGCTGTTGATGCCGGTCTACTATTTTTCGCCGCTGCTCGATCCCGAAGGGATGAACGCGGCGATTCTCAAGTCGTTCCAGGGGCGCCGGGACCGGATCTTCCCCCCTTCGGAGGGGCAGGTGCGGATGTCGGTTATGCGCCGCTTCGGCTTTCGCGGCCTGCTCTGGGATCGGCTGATCGCGTTTCCGCGGGAGGAGCTGGCCTGATGAGATCGCTTTCCGCCAAGAATGTCCTCCTCGTTCACCCCCTCGGCTACCGCGCCGAGGCCGCCGGCCGGGACATCTCCCGCCTCGCCAATATCATGCCGCCGCTCGGGCTGGCGAGCATCGCCTCCTACCTGGAACGGGACGGGGTCGAAGTCGGCATCATCGACTGCTACGCTCATCCCGACAGCCAGCAGGTGCTGCGCGAACTGCTGCGCTCGGAACGGCCGGCCCTGATCGGCTTCTCCTGCACCACCTCCAGCTTCCTCGACGGGGTGCGCCTGGCCCGGCTTGCCAAGAGTGAACTGCCCGGTATCCGCTGCGTCTTTGGCGGCGCCCACGTCTCGGCTCTCAAGGAGCAGGTCTTCCGCTACCCAGAGGTCGATTACGTTGTCGTGGGTGAAGGGGAGGAGACCCTTGCCGAGCTGGTGCGCGCCGGCGACGCCGATCTCGAGCAGATCGCCGGCCTGATCTACCGCCGCCGTGACGGCGAGGTGGTCTTCAACGGCTACCGGGAGCAGGGACTCGACCTCGACAGCCTGCCGTTCCCGGCCTACGAAAAGCTCGCCGGCTATCCGCAGGCCTATCAGCTGCCGATTTTCAACTACCCGAAAGCGCCGAACACCAGCTGCATCTCGAGCCGCGGCTGCCCTTACGCCTGCAGCTACTGCGACCGCTCGGTCTTTCGCCGTAGCTTTCGCTACAATTCGGCGGAATACCTCTACGCTCACCTGCGTTACCTGCGCGAGGCGTTCGGCATCCGCCACGTCAACTTCTACGACGACCAGTTCACCTTCAACCGGGAGCGGGTTGAGGCCTTCTGCTCCCTGCTCCACGACCGGCCGCTGGGGATGACCTTCAACTGCGCGGTGCGGGCGGAGCATATCGATCCGGAGCTGCTGCGGATGATGAAAGGGGCCGGCTGCTGGATGGCGAGCCTCGGCATCGAGACCGGCGACCCGGAGCTTCTCGCCCAGCACCGGCAGAACGCCAATCTCGACATGCTCGCCGACAAGATTCGCATGATCAAGAAGGCCGGCATCCGCACCAAAGGGCTCTTGATGATGGGGCTCCCCGGCGAGAGCGAGGAGAGTATCCGGCGCAGCATGGAGTACGTCTTCTCCCTGCCGATCGATGACTTCAACCTCGCCAAGTTCACCCCCTTCCCGGGCTCCCCCCTCTATGCGAAGATTCATGAGCTGGGGGAATTCGAGGAGGACTGGGAGAAGATGGACTGCATGCAGTTCCAGTTCGTCCCCCACGGCATGAGCAAGGAGCGCCTCGAACTTCTCTTTACCGAATTCTACAAGCGCCATTTCCAGCGCCCCCGGGTGCTGCTCGGCTATGCCGCGATGCTCTGGAAGTCGCCCGATTCCTGGCGCCGGTTTGCACTTAACCTCGGTGATTTTCTGCGGTTTGCCCGCAGTAACCGACGCCTGGCGGCTGATCATGATGTTTGAGATGGAAAATCTGCTGATCGTCATTCCCCTCTACAACCACGGCGGCACGGTGCGTGCCGTGGCCGAAGCCTGCCTGGCGGTCCACCCCCAGGTGCTGGTGGTTGATGACGGCAGCAGCGACGGCGGGGCGGAAAAACTGGCCGGCCTGCCGCTGGAGCTGGTGCGCCACGAGCGCAACCTCGGCAAGGGGGCGGCGATCCTGACCGCCGCCAGCTTCGCTGCCGGGCGGGGCTTGACCCATATTGCCACCATTGACGCCGACGGCCAGCACGACCCGGCCGACCTGCCGCGGCTCTGGCAGGCGGCTCTCGCCGAACCGCTCGCCCTGATCGTCGGCTGCCGCGATTTCACGGCCGCCAACGTCCCGGGTTCGAGCCGTTTCGGCCGCAACTTTTCCAACTTCTGGCTGCGGTTGCAGACCGGGGTCGTTCTTCCTGATACCCAGAGCGGTTTTCGGATCTACCCGCTGGCGCTCCTGACCGGGCTCACCTTCTGGTGCCGGCGCTACAACTTCGAGATCGAGGTGCTGGTGCGCGCGGCCTGGGCCGGGGTGGCGCTGCGCAGCGTGGCGATTTCGGTCTACTACCCGCCGGGAGCGGAACGGATTTCGCATTTCCGGGGTTTTCTCGACAACTGGCGACTGACGCTGCTGAATACGCACCTGACGCTGCGCTCCATCGTTCCCTGGCCCCATCCGCGCCTGGTGACGGCCGAGCCCGAGGAGAAGGTCAGCCTGCTGCGACCGCTGCAGTCGCTGCGTCGCCTCCTCTCGGAGAACAGTTCACCGGCCCGGCTCGGCGCCGCCGGCGGACTCGGCGTTGCGGTCGGCGCCACGCCGCTGTTTGGCGCCCACACCATCACCATCCTGTTTGTGGCCGGGTTCTTCCGTCTCAACAAGGTGGCGGCCGTGGCGGCCAGCAACCTCTGCATGCCGCCGCTGGTGCCGGCCCTCTGTATCGAACTGGGGCATTACCTGCGCCATGGCGAGTGGCTGACCGAATTCTCGCTGCAGACCCTCGGTTACCAGGGGCTGCAACGGCTTTGGGAGTGGCTGCTCGGTTCGCTGCTGCTCGGTCCCCTCCTCGGGGGGGTGAGCGCCGTTGTCATCTACCTGGCCGCGCTGCTGCTACAGAGGGATGCCCATGCCGCCGGCTGAGGTTGATCGTTCGGCAAACGGCTGGAGCAGCCGCAGCGTCGGCAGCAACTGGCAGCACCGCTTCTTCTATCTGCTGATCCGCCTCGGCGGCCGGCCGGTCGCCTACGGTTTTCTGCGGCTGGTGATCCTCTACTACACTCTGTTGCGCGCGGACCAGCGGCGCAAGGGGCTTTACTACCTGCGCCGGCGGTTTCCGGCGGCCCGGGGGCTGGAACTGTTGCGGCACAGCTATCGTCACAACCTTGCCCTGGGGCAGGTCCTGATCGATCGTGCCATCGTCGGCATCCTCGGACCCGGCGAGCTGCAGGTGAGCTTTCCCGCCGGCCCCCGGCTGAAGGAGATCTTGGGCGCAGGACGCGGGCTGATCCTGATGACCGCCCATGTTGGCTGCTGGCAAGTGGCGATGGCTGCCCTTGATGACCTCGAGACCCCGGTTCATCTGCTGATGAAGCGGGAACCGGGAGATGTCGACCGGCTCTACTTTGAACATGGTGGCGGCGAACGGCCGTTTCACCTTATCGACCCGGAAGGGGAATTCGGCGGCGCGTTGGAAATGATCGCGGTGCTGAAACGCGGGGAGGTCCTCTCCGTGATGGGGGATCGCCTGCTCGGCAGCGACCGCAACGGAGTTGCGGTTGACTTCCTCGGCGCCCCGGTCCTTTTCCCCTTCAGTGCCTACAAACTCGCTTCGGCGACTGGGGCCCCGATCGCGGTCCTGCTCAGTCGCAAGGTCGGGCCGGCGGCCTATGCCCTGGAGCTGGCACGGGAGATCAGCGTACCGCCCGGGCTCGGTCGCGGCGGCGAAGGGTTTCGCCCCTATGCCGCCGAACTGGCTGCCGGGCTCGAAGCCTTCGCCAGAGAGAACCCTTACCAGTTCTTCAACTTTTTTGACATGTGGTCCGCTCCGCAACCGGCAGCGGCCCCGAATTCTGCCGATACCCCTTGAGAGGAGTCTGCCCGATGGAGATCACTGAACAGCTGAAAAAGATCCTGGTGGAAGAACTGAACCTGGAGGATGTGAGCCCGGAAGAGATCGCCGACGATACCCCGCTCTTCGGGGAAGGGCTCGGCCTCGATTCCCTCGACGCAGTCGAACTGGTGGTGCTGGTGCAGAAGCACTTCGGTGTCGAGATCAAGGATATGGACGAAGGTCGCCCGGCACTGCAGTCGGTCGCCACCCTGGCTGCCTTCATTGCCGAGCGGCGCAGCAAATGACGACCCTAGCTCCCGTCGCCGTCACCGGGGTCGGGTGCCTGAGCGCGGCCGGGCTCGACTTCCCGTCCTGCATGGCCGCTCTTTTCAGCGGTCAGCGGCAACCGATACCGCCCGAGTCCTTCACCAGCACCCACCCGGTGCGCTACCCGGTCTTCGAGGTGGCGGTGGAGTTTCCGGAGCAGCGGGGGGTCGGCAAGCCCGACGTCCTGCGCACCAGTCGTCTCGCCCTGGTCGCCGCGGCTGAGGCCTTGGCCGATGCCGGGATCGAGCGCGAACAGCTGCGCGGGCTGCGGGTCGGGGTCTGTGTCGGTACCACCGTCGGCAGTGCCATGAATAACGAGCTCTTCTATCGCCAGTTCAAGGCGGGGGAACGGCCGGCGATCGATCCGATCGTCAAGTTCCTCAATTCCAACCCGGCCGCCTCCATCGCCCGCGAGTATGGTTTCGACGGACCCTGTCAGACGGTGGTGAATGCCTGTTCCTCGGGGACCGACGCCATCGGCCTGGCGGCCTCCTGGATCCGCGCCGGAATCTGCGACGTTGCCCTTGCCGGTGGCGCCGACGAGCTCTGCCGGGTCACCTACAACGGCTTCATCTCCCTTTTGATTACCGACGAGGAGCCGTGCCGCCCCTTCGACCGCGATCGCAAGGGACTCAACCTCGGCGCCGGCGCCGCGGTGCTGGTGCTCGAGTCGGAAGCGGCGCGGATCCAGCGCCAGAAGGCGCCCCGCGCCCGGGTGCTCGGCTACGGTTCGGCCAGCGATGGCTACCACCTGACCGCCCCGCGCCCCGACGGTTCCGGCCTGAAGCGGGCGATCGCCGAGGCGCTGGCGACCAGCGGCGTCAGCGCTGCCGACATCGCCTTCGTCAACGCCCACGGTACCGCCACCCCGGACAATGACCGGACCGAGAGCAAGGTGCTGGCCGAGGTGCTTCCCGGGATCCCCTTCGTCTCCACCAAGGGGTATACCGGCCACACCCTCGGCGCCGCCGGGGCGATCGAGGCGGCCTTTACCATCGGTTGCCTGGAGCAGGGCCGGATCCCCGGCAATATCGGCTGCACCACGCCGGACCCGGAATTTCCCGCGGCGCCGGTCCTGGTCGAAACATTGGTCACCGGGCGGGTGGCGCTCTCCGAGTCGCTCGCTTTTGGCGGCAACAACGCGGTCGTGGTTCTCGGGAGGGACGCATGAATTCTCAACCTATGGCCATTCGCGGCATCGGTGTCGTCGGCGGTTTCGGTGCGGGCCTCCACGCCCTGGAGGCGGCCCTGCGCGGCGAGTTGCCGCGCCCGGGACAGGTCACCTTCAGCAATGACGGCCGCGAGGTGGTGCTGCCGGCCTTTCTCGCCGATACGGAACCCCTGGCCGAGTTTCTGCCGAAGAAGTCGCTACGCCGCATTGACCACTATTCGCGGCTGGCGCTGCTCGGGGCCTCCCAGGCTTTGGCCGATGCCGGGCGCGAGCAGTTCGACCCGCAGCGCATGGGAGTGGTAGTCGCCAGTGGTTACGGGGCGACCCGCACCACCTTCGCTTTTCTCGACTCGGTGATCGATGACGGCGACCAGTGCGCCTCGCCGACCCACTTTTCCAACTCGGTGCACAACGCCGCCGCCGCCCACATCTCGATCCTGCTCGGCATCACCGGGCCGAGCCTGACCGTCAGCCAGTTCGAAATGTCGGTCCCCTCGGCGCTCCTTTCCGCCGCCCGCTGGCTCGCCGAAGGGCGCGTCGATTCGGTCCTCTTCGGCGGCATCGACGAATACTGCGATGTGCTCGGTTACTGCTGGGATCATTTCTTCGGCAGCGGCGACGGCGGCCCGATCCGGCCGCTGGAACTGCAGCGCCAGAGTGCCATCCTCGCCGAAGGGGCGGCCTTCTTCGTCCTCACCCGCGCTGATGAAGGATCACCTTCCCGCTACGGGACGGTGCAGGGGATCGACATCGGCCACCAGAGCGGCCAGAAGCTGCCGGTCGCTGCTGATGCGCTGCTGCTGCTCGGCGTCGATGGCCATCGTCGCTGCGGCAGTCTCTACCCCAGCCAGATTCCAGCCCAGGCGGATGTCGTCTCCTATTCACCCCTCTACGGCAGCCTGCCGGTGGGGCCGGCCTTCGACATGGCGATCGCCGCCCTGATCCGCGCCGGCGGCGAAATCTATCCGGCGCCGGTGGGAGCGGACGACGGTTGCCCGGGGCGGGTGGTGCGCCAGCCCGAAGCAATCGCCGGGCGGCCCCTCGCCTGTCTCAAGTGCAGCGGGGCCGGTGAAATCAGCATCATCAACCTGGGGGGATGAGGATGAGGGGGCGACGACTTACAGGGTTTTTGGGGCGCAGCATCGGTGGACTGCTTCTGTTCCTGGCGATTGCCGTGATCTCTCCGGTCACCTGCGATGCGGCTTCCCCCCTGCTGGAACCGGAGCGGGTCGGCCTCGCCCTCGACGTCGGCCCGAGCTATTCCCCGGACGGCGTCCGCTACCACCTGCTGACCCTCAGCACCCTTTACGACTACAGCGCCATCTGGCGCCATGCAGCGCCCGCGGCGCTGCGCTTCAAGCTCGACGCCAGCCTTGGCTTCGCCGAAGGGAGTGCGGTCTCCGGGACCCGCGGGGTCGCCGCTGCCGGCTTCATGGCGCTCTACTACCTTGATCGCTGGGCCGGAGCGAGCTGGCGCCCCTACGGCGAGGCGGGGATCGGCCTGATCTACACCGATTTCCAGGTCAAGGACCAGGGGTTGCGCCTCAACTTCAACCCGCGCTTCGGCATCGGCTGCGAATTCGGCGGTCCCGGGCGCCCCTGGTTCGGCGCGGTGCATGCTCACCACGTCAGCAACGGTCATCTGCACCATGACAACCGTGGTATCAACTCGGTCGTGTTCGAGCTCGGCCACTACTTCTGAGGTTTCCATGCGCAAGGACCAGGTTCCCCAGGACGGCTGCCTGCTCGAGGGGCAACGCGAAGTCTGCTACGCCGTCGACGAGAGCGGACGCTACGTACTGGCCCCGAGTGCCGGCTGGGAACCGAAGAACGTCGTCAATCTCCAGGCCTGGGAGCTGATCCGCGACCAGGTCGCGGCGGTCCTCGCCGACATCCGGGCCGGGCGGCAGAGCGTCCTTGCCTACCACATGGTTCGTAACCAGATGGATGTCGGCATGCTTGCCGCCTACGTCGGTCTCCCCCGCTGGCGGGTCCGGCGCCATCTCAAGCCGGCGATCTTCAGTCGCCTCAAGCCGCAGTTGCTGGAGCGCTACGCCGCTACCCTGAAGATGCCGGTCGCCGAGCTTTGCCGGCTCCCTGAAAACCCCGAGTTGCCGCTGCCGCAGCCTGAATGAACCGATTTCAGGAACAACCATGATCGCTTTTCCCCATAACCAGTCCGCCCACTGCGAGAGCGGCGTCACCGCCAACCTGCTGACCCATGGCGGCATTCCTCTTTCCGAGGCGATGGCCTTCGGTATCGGTTCGGGGCTCTTTTTCGGCTATGTCCCCTGGATCAAGATGAACTATTTGCCGCTGATCACCTTCCGCGGTGCGCCGGGGAGCATCTTCCGCAAGGCGGCCCGGCGGCTCGGCGTGCAGGTAGCGAAACAGAAGTTCCGCCATCCTGCCGCCGCCCGCGCGGCGGTCGATCACCTCCTCGAACAGGGGGTGCCGGTCGGCGCCCAGACCGGCGCCTACTGGCTCCCCTATTTTCCGGCGGCGCTGCGCTTTCACTTCAACGGCCACAATCTTGTGATCATTGGCCGCGAGGGGGAGACCTACAAGATCAGCGACCCGGTCTTCCCGGGACTGGTCGACTGCCCGGCGGCCGATCTGGAACGGGCGCGCTTCTCCAAAGGGGCAATGGCGCCCAAAGGACGGATCTATTACGTGAAGCAGATGCCGGCCAGGACTGATCTCGCCGAGGCGGCGGCCTCGGCAATCCGCGATGTCTGCAAGGTGATGCTGAATACGCCGATCCCCTATGCCGGCATTCGGGGCATGCGCCTGCTCGCTCGCGATCTCGAGGCCTGGCCGGCCAAGCTCGGCGAACGCAAGGCGAGTCTGCATCTCGGCCACATGATCCGCATGCAGGAAGAGATCGGCACCGGCGGCGCCGGCTTCCGCTTCATCTACGCCGCCTTTCTGCAGGAAGCGGCGGCGCTCCTCGCCCTGCCGGAACTGGAGGCGATGGCGACGCGCATGACCGCCATCGGCGATCGCTGGCGCGAGTTCGCGGTGCTGGGCGCCCGGCAATGCAAAGGGCGCGGGGAAGGATCCGAGGTCTACCGCACTCTGGCCGGAATCCTGCGCCAGTGCGCGAGCGAGGAGGAGCTCTTCTTCCGGGACCTGGCCCTCCTGATCGGGCGCAAAGGATGATGGTGACGCCCCTGCTCACCGCGCAGGCGCTGGAGCTGACCTATCCGGGGGCGCAGCGGCCGGCCCTCAACGGTCTCGACCTGACGGTTGGCGAAGGGGAGATCTTCGGCCTGCTCGGTCCCAACGGCGCCGGCAAGACCACCACCATCTCGATTCTCTGCACTCAATTGCGCCCCTCCGCAGGAAGTGTTCAGCTCGCCGGCATCGACCTGCTCGCCCATCCCGGCCAGATTAAAGCCCTGATCGGCCTGGTGCCGCAGGATATCGCCCTCTACCCGGCGCTTTCGGCCCGGGAGAACCTGAATTTTTTCGGGCGTCTCTACGGCCTGGGTGGCGAGCTGTTGCGCCAGCGAATCGACGAGGCACTGGAACTGGTCGGCCTGGTCGAGGCTGCTGATCGCCGCGTCGGCACCTACTCGGGCGGGATGAAACGGCGCGTTAATCTGGCGATCGGCGTACTGCATCGCCCCCGGCTCCTCTTCCTCGATGAGCCGACGGTCGGTATCGACGCCCAGTCGCGCAACCTGATCCTCGCCAACCTGCAGCGCCTCCGGGGGGAGGGGATGACGATGGTCTACACCACCCACTATATGGAAGAGGCGGAAGCGATCTGCGATCGGGTCACCGTCGTCGACCAGGGGCGGGTGATTGCCGAGGGGAGGCCGGCCGCGCTGGTTGCGGCAGCGCCGGACGTCAGCGATCTCGGCGAGCTCTTTTTGCAATTGACCGGCCGCCAACTGCGAGACTAGGAGCTATGGCAGGGAAAATCTTCGCCGTCACCAGCCGGGAACTGCTGCAACTGCTCCGCGACCGCGCCGGGCTGCTGGTCCTCTTCGTCATGCCGATGGCGCTGGTGCTGATCATGTCGCTGGTGCAGGAGAGCGTCATGAAAGCGACCGGGGAGTCGAGCTTCGATCTGCTCTGGATCGACCATGACGGTGGACCGCTGGCGGGAGAAGCTGCCCGGCTGCTCGAAGCGAGCGGGGTAATCAATCTGGTGCGCCACGCGGATGGGATTCCCCTCGATGAGGAACGGGCCCGCGCGCTGCTCAATCGGGGCGACTATCCCTTCTGTCTGGTCTTCCCGGCGGGCTACTCGGACGCCCTGCGCCGGCGCGCCGAGCAGCAGGTGGGCGCCGCTTTCGCCTCCAGCAGCGTAACCGCTTTGGCGGTCACCGTCCCCGAGCCGCAACTGCTGATCGACCCGGCGGTGCAGGGGGCGTTCCGGGTGGCGGTCAGCAACCTGCTGCAGCGGGTGCTGCTCGGCATCGAGGTGCGCGAACGCAGCAGCGTCTTCGCCCGGGAGTTGCCGCGGCAGATGCAGCAGCTCGGCGGCGCTGGCTCCTTTGCCGGCCTGGCAACCAACCCCGTGGTCAAGCTCGATTTGGCCGAAAATGGGCCGACACTCCTTCATGAAGAGTTCGCCAGCGGTCGCGGGGCGGTGCGCCCCAACGCAGTGCAGCAGAACGTCCCGGCCTGGACCCTGTTTGGCATGTTCTTCATCGTCGTCCCGCTGTCGGGAATGATGATCCGCGAACGTCAGGCCGGCACCATCCAGCGCCTGATGACCCTGCCGGTTTCGCCGCTGACGATCCTCGCCGGCAAGGTGTTCGCCTTTGTCCTGGTCTGTATGGTGCAGTTTCTCGGCATGCTCTCCATCGGCTTCTGGGTCCTGCCGCTTCTCGGCACCGCGGCGCTGCAGGTCGGTGCAAGCTGGCCGGCACTCCTGCTCGTCGCCCTCTGCGCCTCGCTGGCGGCAACCGGTTATGGTCTGCTCCTTGGCACCTTGGCCGGCAGCTACGAGCAGGCCTCCATGTTCGGCGCGGTGTCGGTGGTGATCGCTGCCGCCATGGGCGGGGTGATGATCCCCCTCTACGCCATGCCCCGCATCATGCAGACGTTCAGTCTCGTCTCCCCCCTTGGCTGGGGGCTCGACGCCTTCCACGGTCTGCTGGTGCGCGGTGGCGGCCTCCTTGATATCTGGCCGCGGCTCCTGCTCCTGTTCGTCTTTTTTGTGGTCACCTTGCTGACTGCCTGGTATTTCCTGTATCATGGTCGGCGCCGGCCGGATTGAGGCCGACGCTGCTGATTGGAGTGAAACATGTCTGAAGCACTGATGGCGGAACTGCGCGAAATGATCTTTGCCACCTGCAACGTGGAGGATGTCGATCCCGACGAGCTTGGCCCCGACGACCCGTTGACCGGGCCCGACTCCATGCTCGGCCTCGATTCGATCGACGCGGTGGAGATCGTCGTCGAGGTCCAGAAGAAATACGACGTCCGCATCGGCGGCAAGGAGATCAGTCGCGAGATCCTGACTTCGTTGCGGACGCTGGCTGATTTTCTGATCGGGGAAGGGGTCACGGCTTCCTGATGTTTGTTGGGAATCACAGAAATGATGATTAAGCCGGGAATATAACAATAGAGGGGAAATCTGGTTTTGGGGTTGCCGTGATCGGTAACAATCAGATTTGTATCCCTGTCCAAAGATTGAACGCCCTTCAACCCTGATAGCTCAGCTCATCCTGTTTTTAACAAAAAATGAGGCCCCATCCGGGAGCCTCATTTTTTGTTTAGCGAGGGGAGGGTCTGCTAAACCACCGTCAGCAGCGCATAACACATGGAGAAGCGGCCACTCTCGGGGACGTAGCAGAGGACCTTGTCGCCGGGCTTGATGCGGTCGGAGTGGAGCAGCTCTTCAAGGATGATATAGACCGAGGCGCTGCCGGTGTTCCCCTTGTCGGGGAGGTTGGTGTACCAGCGCTCCAGCGGAATATGGAAGCCGACATCCTTGAGCCCCTGGTAGATTGGCAGGCGGAAGTAGTCGGAGGAGTAGTGGGCGACGAAGATGTCGACCTCCTCGGCCTTGATGCCGCGCTTGGCGGACAGCAGCGGGATGGTGCGGTTGGCGGTGGTGGCGACGATCTCCCGTTCAAGAAGCTTGACGTCCTGCTTGACCAGCAGGGCGTGGGACTCGAGCATCTCCTGGGGTTTGTCGAATTCACGCCAGCCGGTGATGGAGCCGTCAGGATTCTTCACTGCGCCGGCGTACATGCAGGTGTCGAGCTCGTTGGCGAAGGAGAAGATGTCGATCCACTCGATCTTGAAGGCGCGCTTGCCGGGAGTCGGCTGCGGGGCGATGAAGGCGGCGCCGGCGCCGTCGGAGAGCATCCAGCGCAGCAGGTCGGCGTTGAAGGCGAGGGCAGGCTGCTGCTCCACCGCCTCGGCCACCTCGGCCGGGATGGTGCCGGCCATGCGCGAGCGCATGAAGGAGGAGGCCTGTTCGGAGCCGGTGGCGACGGCGTTGCGGCTCTGGCCAAGGGCGACATTCATCGCCGCGTACTTGAGGGCGGTCATGCCGGAGATGCAGACCCCGGCGGTGCTGATGATGTCGCAGGGCGGCGACTTGAGCTCGCCGTGAACCATCGAGGCGTGGCCGGGGATCAGCTGGTCGGCCTGGGTGGTACCGCAGGCGAGTACCTCGATCTCCTCAAGGGAGAAGCCGTCGTAGGGGTGGAGGCCGCGCACCGCCTCGGCAGCGAGCTGGGCGTTGCTGTGGGTGGTCCTGCCGGTGGCCGGGTCGATGGCATAGTACCGGGTGCGGATCTTGTTGTTGCGCAGGATCATGGCACGGGTGCGTGACGGCAGCTGGTTGACCATGCCGAGAATCTGTTCCATCTGCTCGTTGCTGACCGGCGCGTTGGGAAGAAAGACTGCCAGATCGGTGATATAGGCTTCCATGCGAGTTACCGCCCCTCTTTAGATTTTGGCTTTCGGGTGGGTCAGTTGAAACAGTTCGGCATAGCGCCGGTAGAACTCCGCGTCGCCGAGCCGGGTTGGAACCACGGCGTTGGCGAGGGTGTAGTAGTCGAGGTCATGATTGACGATCCGCTCCCGCCAGGCGCGGTGGAGGGCGGTCCCGGGGAGCGGCGTCATCACCGTAAAGATCGGCAGGTCGATCGGGTTCGCCTGCAGGTAGGCGACCAGCCGGTCGAAATCGTCGTGGCCGTAGGCCGGGTCAACGATGAAATCGCCGACAATGGTAACACCGATCTCGCGCAGGATGGCGATCGCCTCGCGGTTGACCGCCTCACGGTTTTCCTTGTTCATCTGCGCTAGGCCGGCGTCGCTGATCTCCTCGAAACCGATTACCACCGTGCGCAGGCCGGCGGCATGCCATTCGCGCATCAGGTCGGGGTGGCGCACCACGGTGTCGGAACGGACATCGCCGAGGAACTGCTTGCCGAGTTGTGCCGCGGCGATCGCCTGGCAGAGCCTGCGGGCGTGGCCGACGTTACCGAAGGTGTTGGCGTCGACCAGGCGGATGATCGGTACCTCGCCGAGCAGGCGGATGTCGCGCAGCACTGTCTCGATGGAGCAGGAGAGGTAACTGCCACCGGCCTGGCCGGCGATGCAACAGAAGTTGCAGTCAAAGGGGCAGCCGTAGGCGGAGGCGACAAAGCCCATCGGGTGCCCGAGCAGGGTGTAGTGCTGACGCTTGTCGGCGACCAGGTCGTAACGCGGCGGCAGCGCCTCAAGCAGGTCGTTGGGTCCGAAGCTGCGCCGGTCGAAGTTGAGTGGCCAATCCGGGCTGGTGACGGCGACGCCGGGAATCTGCGGACGCCGCTCGCCCCGCTCCAGGGCGTCGACCAGCTCGCGAAAGCTCGCCTTGCCGAGACCGATGACGACAAAGTCGATCTCGGCGACGTTGAAAAATTCCGGGTCGTTGCTGGCGTGAATGCCACCGACCACCGTGGTGGCGTCAGTGCTTTCCTTGACTGCTGCGGCGAGTTGCCGGGCCGTCTGCGCTTCACAGGTCACCGCGGTAATTCCCACCAGGTCGGGAGCAAAACCGGCGAGTGTCGCGGCCAGGCCGTCCGGGTCGACCTTGAGGTCGAGCAGCGCCACTTCGTGGCCTGCCAGGTTCCCGGCCAGGGTCTCCAGTGCCAACGGCTCCCCCCGAAAGATCTGTTTGATCGAGGTGAGACCGTAGCGCTCTTCGGGGATACTGCGACCACAATTGGGTGGATTCACCAGCAAGATGCGCATAACGGTCTGGCCTGCTCCCGGGGAGGACGTTTCCGCTCCTAACCCTCCTGGGCGGTAGCGGGGTCAGCATATTAACCCGATTCGAACCCGATGTAAATGCGCAGCTGACCATGGCAATGGGTTCGGCGGGAAAAATTTTCCTGGGCCGCCACAGTATCTTCGTTTCGATCAGAGCGTGGGGGAGGGGACTTCGATCAGGGGTCGTTCGGCGCTGACCCGGCAGCTGACCGCACAGCGGATGGCGCGCCCGGCGCGGCGCCCGGCCTCGGCGGTTACTGCGGCGACCAGGCTTTCGAAGAGCGGTCCGGAGGTCGCAAAGTCGAGCGCTTCGAGATAAATCCGCCTTCCCTGCCAAAGGGGGAGGCTGGCGCCCGGCAGACAGGCGAGGAGCGCTGCCAGGCCCGTGGCGCGCAGGTTGGCGAGGGTGCGGTTATTGCCGAGGCCGATCACCCAGGCGTCATCGGGGAGGGGGCGGACAGCGCCGATAACCGCCAGGTTGGGGAGGCCGTTTCCATCGCTGGTGGCGAGGACGGTGACCCGGTGCGGATCGTTCAGCAGCGCCTCGATGGCGGTCTTCATTGCTGTTCCTGGTCCTCGGGTGGAATGCGGAAAATCTCCAGTACTCCGGGGAGGGCCCGCACGGCAGACTGATCGATGCTGCCGGCATCACCGATGACGCCGATGATGACCCGGTTGGCGCCGGTTGACTGGTGGAAGTCGAAGTCGCCGTCGATAAGGTATTGCTTGACCCGTTCGAGATCGTCGGCAGTAGCGGTGGTGCGCATAACGATGAGCATAATTCTATTCTCCCTTGGTCCGAATCCGTTCCAGGCGCCGCGACTCGTCGATGACACGTTCGAAGAGACGGACGATGGCGCCATCTTCCAGGGGGCCGGGGTTGGCGGCCCGCATCCGGTCGAAGATCCGTTTCTCCCGTCCCGGATCGTAGACCGGCAGCCCCCGTTCCTTCTTGATCTCGCCGATCTGCAGGGCGAGGGCGGCGCGCCGGTTGAAGATCTCCAGCAGTTGGGTGTCAATCTCGTCGATGGCCACGCGGATCTCGTCGATGGTCAAGGCGGACTCCGTGAAAAAAGTTATCAGCTACGCGCCGTTAGCTACAGGTTTCAAGAAAATGGATTAAGTTAAGACGGGACATCTGGTGACCGGTGACGAGCAACGGGCAACTGCTCTCAAAACTCCTTGCGCAGCAAGGTGGGGCGTTGCCAGTGGTCGTCGTCGGTGGCCGGGAAGTCGAGATTGTAATGAAGCCCGCGGCTCTCTTCCCGGGTCAGGGCGCTGCGGATGATCAATTCGGCGACGGTGGCGATGTTGCGCAGTTCGATCAGGTCGGAGGTGATATAAAAGTTCCAGTAGTAGTCGGCGATTTCGTCCTGGATCATCTGTACCCGGCGCAGGGCCCGGACCAGGCGCTTGTTGGAGCGCACGATGCCGACGTAGTTCCACATCGAAAGGCGAATCTCGTGCCAGTTGTGGGCGACCACCACCTCTTCGTCGCTGTCGGTGGCGCTGCCGGAATCCCAGGGATCGATGGTCGGGAAGGCGGGGGCGCTCTCGTTAAGGCGTTCGAGGGAGCGGACGGCGGCGCGGGCAGCGTAGACCACCCCTTCGAGGAGGCTGTTGCTGGCGAGGCGATTGGCGCCGTGGAGGCCGGTGCAGGAAGTTTCGCCAATGGCGAAGAGATTCTGGATATCGGTCTCGCCCCAGCTGTCGACCTGGACTCCGCCGCAAAGGTAGTGGGCGGCCGGAACGACCGGGATCGGTTCCCGGGTCATGTCAATACCGTAGCCAAGGCAGGTTTCATAAATAGTCGGAAAACGCTCCCGGATATAGTCGGCACCCTTGTGGGTGATGTCAAGGAAGACGCAGTCGTCGCCATGAACCTTCATTTCATTGTCGATGGCGCGGGCGACGATGTCGCGCGGGGCGAGATCCTTGAGCTGGTGGTAGCCCTCCATGAAGGCGGTGCCGTCGCGGCGGCGCAGGATCGCTCCTTCGCCCCGTACCGCTTCGGAGATCAGGAACGACTTGGCGTGGGGGTGAAAGAGGGTGGTCGGGTGGAACTGCATGAATTCCATATTGGCGACGGTGGCTCCGGCGCGATAGGCCATCGCCACGCCATCGCCGGTGGCGACATCGGGATTGCAGGTATAGAGGTAGACCTTGCCGGCGCCGCCGGTGGCGAGGATCGTCACCCGTGCCCCGAAGGTGAAAACCTCGTTCGCCCTGATGTCGAGGACATAGGCGCCAAGACAGCGGTTGGGGCCGTTGCGGTGCTGGCTCACCTTGGCTTCGGTGATCAGGTCAACGGCGATATGGTCCTCGAAAATACTGATGTTGGGGTGGCGGCGCACGGCCGCGACCAGGGCCCGCTCGATCTCCCGGCCGGTGATGTCCTGGGCATGGAGGATGCGACGGGCGCTGTGC
Organism: Desulfuromonas carbonis; assembly: GCF_054658035.1. Taxonomy (NCBI): domain Bacteria; kingdom Pseudomonadati; phylum Thermodesulfobacteriota; class Desulfuromonadia; order Desulfuromonadales; family Desulfuromonadaceae; genus Desulfuromonas; species Desulfuromonas carbonis. The sequence goes on from NZ_BAAHXR010000002.1 coordinate 221,882, forward strand.
CCCCCTTCGCGGGTCAGGTCGAAGGTGTCGTCGACATTGCGGGTGAACTGGACCCCCCATTCGATCAGATTCTGAATCGCCTGCGGCCCCCCCTCCACCACCATGCGGACGATCTCTTCGTCACTGAGAAAGGCCCCTGCCACCATGGTGTCCTCGATATGGGCGGCAAAGGAATCTTCCGGCGAGATGACCGAGGCGATCCCGCCCTGGGCCAGATTGGTGGCGGTTTCGCTGCATTCGCGCTTGGTAACGACGGCAACTTTGCCGCGGTCGGCCACCTTGAGGGCGTAAGAGAGACCGGCAATGCCGCTGCCGATGACCAGAAAATCGGATATGACCTTCATCGATGGCCTCGCATGACTGGAATGATTGCGGCCCGGGAGTCGCAGGTCGTCATTATCGGCACAGCGGACTGCGATGTCAAGGATTTCGGGGCGCTAAACAGGTTGAAATACTGAATGTTTTGGGCTATAGTTCGGCCCGGAGACTGCGCCTGATGAAACTTGCCCTGCCACTGTTGCTGCTTATCGCCATCGGCCTCGCCGCGCCGCGCCCGGCCGCTGCCGATATCTACCGTTATGTCGATGAGCACGGCGTTATGCATTTTACCAATAATCCGACCAGCAGCCGCTTCACCTTCTATCGCAAGGAGACCAGGGTAACTTCCGGCATCGGCGACATTATCAGCCGTTATGCGCGGATCTACCGGATCGAAGAGGCCCTGGTCCGGGCGGTCATCAAGGTCGAGAGCGATTTCAATCCGCAGGCTGTCTCCAGCAAGGGCGCGTTGGGGATGATGCAGCTGATTCCGGCAACCGCCCGCGAGATGGAGGTGCACAACCCTCTCGACCCGGAGGAAAACATCCGCGGCGGCAGCCGTTACCTGCGGCAGATGCTCGACCAGTTCGACGGCAACCTCGAACTCGCCCTGGCGGCCTACAACGCTGGTCCGACCGCCGTCCGGCGGCACGGCGGCATCCCGCCCTATCCGGAAACCATCAATTACGTCGATCGCGTCAAGTCCTACCTCAACGACTACCGGAGAAACCGGAACCCCCTGTTATGAGTATGCGCTCCGGTCTGCTCAACCTCCCCAACCTGCTCACCCTCGGCCGCATTGCCGCGGTGCCGCTGATCGTGATCCTGCTCCTCTCGCCGAGTCGGGAGGCCGGATTCTGGGCTGCCGCCGTCTTCTCCCTGGCGGCGGTCACCGACTGGCTCGACGGCTGGCTCGCCCGTCGCTGGCAGGTGGTGACCGTCCTCGGCAAGTTTCTCGACCCGCTGGCCGACAAACTGATCGTCATGGCGGCGCTGATCATGCTGATCCCGCACGGCCGGGCGCCGGCCTGGGCGGTCTTTGTCATCCTCGCCCGCGAAATGGTCGTCACCGGCCTGCGTTCCATCGCCTCCTCGGAGGGGATCGTCATCGCCGCCTCCGACCTTGGCAAGTTCAAGACGATCTTCCAGATGGTGGCGATCATCGGCCTGTTGCTCCATTACGACTATTACTGGTTCTTCGGTCTGCGCTGGGAACTCTTCCATGTCTCGATGCACAACGCGGGAATCTTCTATTTCTGGATCGCCTTTGCTCTGACCGCCTGGTCCGGGGGGGACTATCTAGTTAAATTCTTTAAAGTTATCGCTCGTTGAACGGTTCGCTGCGGCGGAAAAATATTTCCGAATTTTTTGTTGACTTGAAAATCCCTCTTTGCTATTAATAACGGCGCTCGACGGAGCGGTACCAAAACGCCAATCGGGCGGGAATAACTCAGTGGTAGAGTGCAACCTTGCCAAGGTTGAAGTCGCGGGTTCGAATCCCGTTTCCCGCTCCAGAAAATGACGACGGAACCCCGAACTAGGGGTTCCGTTTTTTTGGTGCGCCAGGCATGGCGCGTAGCGCCTTGACTGGCGCTGTCTGATTCACTGTGGTGGTGAATCAGTGACTTGGGGGTGAAAGTCCCCTGCGGACCCTGATGGCGGGAACCGCTAGCCGGACGGCAAGGGTGTCCATCGCGAGGTGGAATCTGAAGGAAGCCGCAGGCAAAATCCCGGTCCGACGAACAGAAACCGCATGAGGCAGTCTCATCCGGGCGAGAAGGCCAATATCTTCAAAGCCCGATAGCCATCCGGGAGGGTGGGGCTGTAGATGCGGCGGGTAGATGGGAGGAAGGTCACGCGCATTACCCTGGGAGATCTGTCGGTCTGCCTCGTGCTACCGTCACCGTAAGGTGTCGGGACGGGCCGGCAGAAGTCAGCAGAGGCCGTAGTAGCCGGAGTAACCACCCGGCAAAGGGCCGAACACGAGGCGTCGTTTCAGGAGACTCGCGTTTCGATGACGACAAGAGCAGCAGAAGTCCCGGTCGAGATACCGGGAGCCGTCCCGGAGGGCAGCGGCCGGAAGCCGCCAGAGCATGGGAGCGGTGCGTCAAACGTCACGGCAACGAGAGACCCTTCCTGGACGAAAGCGGAAAGGGGGCTGATGGAAGACGTCGTCAGCCGCCCGAACATGATGGCGGCCTTAGAGCGGGTGGAAGCCAACAAGGGCGCCCCCGGCATCGACGAGATGACGACGGGCGAGCTTCGCGGTTTTCTCAAGGAGAAGTGGCCGACCATCAGGGAAGAGTTGCTGAATGGGACGTATCGCCCCCAGCCGGTGCGGAAGGTGGAAATCGAGAAGCCCGACGGGGGAGTGCGCACCCTGGGAATCCCCACGGTGTGCGATCGGCTCATTCAGCAGGCGCTGCATCAGGTGCTGACGCCGCTATTCGATCCGGACTTCTCCGAGAGCTCCTACGGGTATCGTCCCGGACGGAGTGCCTGGCAGGCGGTTAGAGCCGCCCGTCGGCATGTGGCCGACGGCAAGCGCTGGGTGGTCGATATCGACCTGGAGAAGTTCTTCGACCGGGTGAACCACGACATCCTCATGTCGCGGGTCGCCCGTAAGGTCGAAGACAAGCGGGTATTGCTGCTCATCCGGCGGTACCTGCAAGCCGGAGTGCTCGAAGGCGGGCTTGTGTCGCAGAGGGTGGAAGGGACGCCGCAGGGTGGTCCCCTCTCACCTCTTCTGTCGAACATCCTGCTCGACGCGTTCGACAAGGAACTGGAGAGGCGCGGTCACGCCTTCTGCCGCTACGCCGACGACTGCAACATTTACGTGCAGACCAGGCGCAGCGGCCAAAGGGTCATGGCCAGTCTCACCCGGTTCCTGGAGGAGCGGCTGGCACTCAAGGTCAACGTCGCCAAAAGCGCCGTCGACCGTCCTTGGAAAAGGGTCTTTCTGGGTTACAGCATGACCTTTCACAAGAAACCCCGCCTCAAAGTGGCGGAGTCGAGAGTGAAGCGGTTCAAGGCCGGACTCAGGAAGGTCTGCCGACGGGGCAGGGGACGCAGTCTCGCTCAGGTCATCAAAGAAATCACCCCGAAGCTACGGGGGTGGGCCTCTTACTTCCGCCTGGCGGAGGTCAAAGGCATCTTCGAAGAACTGGACAAATGGCTGCGGCGGAAGCTGCGCTGCATTCTATGGCGACAGTGGAAGCGCCCCTATACCCGGGCCAAGAGGTTGATGCAGCGGGGATTGCCGGAAGCCCGGGCGTGGAAATCGGCCACGAACGGGCGAGGCCCCTGGTGGAACTCAGGGGCCTCGCACATGAATGAAGCGTATCCGACATCCTTCTTTCGCTACTTGGGGCTGATCCGCTTGACCGATCAGCACCGCCGCTTTCAGAGCGCCTTGTGAACCGCCGTGTACGGAACCGTACGCACGGTGGTGTGGGAGGACGGCGGGGGCGACCCCGCCTCCTACCCGATTTGGGGCGACAGAGGGCACGATGGTGCGGCCTGAGGTAAAATCTACACAATCCATGAGACCGATAGGTCGAATTGGACTTGTCATGGGTTCAAATAGTAGAGGTTACAGGTGCGATCGGTCTTTTTCCCACGGCTTCTCAATGGTCCTTTCGGTGATCCGGCCTTTTATGTGCGGCTGGCCCATCACCGCGAGGCGCTCCTCATTGACTGTGGCGACCTGCGGCGGCTTGGCACCCGGGACGCGCTGAAGATAACCGCCCTCTTTGTCTCCCACGCCCACATCGACCACATGGTCGGGTTTGACGCCCTGCTGCGGACCTTTCTCTACCAGGACCGCACCCTGCTCGTCTATGGTCCTGCCGGCATGGCGGACCAGGTCCGGGGGCGGCTCTCCGGCTATACCTGGAACCTGATCGAGGGCTACCCCCTCGCCCTTACCGTGCGGGAATGGGACGAGAGGCCGGGGCGGGAAGTCACCTTTCGCGCCGCCAACGGGTTTGTGCCGGAAGGGGAAGGGGCCTGGGGGTGGGGCGGCGCCGAGGACCTGCTGCTGGCCGATGATCATTTGCAGGTACGTGCCCTCGCCCTCGATCACGGCGGCATTGTCTCTCTCGCCTTCAGCCTCGAGGAGCCTCTCCACGTTGCGATCCACAAGGATGCCCTGGAGCGGCACGGCTACCTCCCCGGCCCCTGGCTGGCCCGCTTCAAGGATCTGCTCCGAAAGGGGGCGGCGGGGACGACCCCGGTTCAGGTGCCGCGAACTTCAGGGGAAGCTCTTACGGTGCCCCTTGCGGATCTGGCGCCGCGTATCGCCCATACCGAGCGGGGCATGAAGATTGTTTATGTCACCGATGCCGCGCCGAGCAGCGACAACCTTGAAAAGATTGTCACCTTCGCCAACGACGCCCACCTCCTCGCCATCGAAGCAGTCTTTCCCGACGCCGAACTGGACCGGGCCCGGGAGCGCAACCACCTGACCGCCCGCCTGGCCGGGGATAGCGCGCGCCGCGCCGGTGCGCTGCGCCTGTTGACCTTCCATCACTCTCCCCGCTACCAGGATGATCCTGATCGGCTCCCCGACGAAGCCCGGGCTGCCTTCGCGCCCCCGCTCGGCGAATCCTGACCGTTGCCGGTTGCGCCCAGCGGGGCTCTTTCTATTCCCGGTGGGGATGGAAAATGACGGGATCGATTCTCTCTGCAGGCGGATAAGCGGTTGACGCCCCCGTTTTGTTCTGGCATTGTCCAACGAATCCCTGGCCTCGCCTGACCTGCAACCCGGGTCGGCCGGCAAGGGGAGCGAAACCTCGCGTAACGGTTCAAACCCTTTGACTCATCTTCCAGTCTTTAAAGAGAAATGGATCGTTCCCACTGCGAGGTCTAGCGCCGATCGCGACCACCGGTTCTGATTGACCTCCTGCCCGGATCTGACCATTGTTCGAGCATCTGACCAAATTCTCTTATTTGCGCCGTCTCTTCGGGCATGCCGAAAGTCGCCATCTGTTGCTCAGCGTCCTGGTCGGACTGATTGCCGGGAGTGGCGCGGTCGCCTTTTATTTCACCACCAATGCGGTTGACCACGGCCTGCTCAAAGGATTCGCCGGTTTTCATCCCCCTGGCGAGGGGGTCGGGACCAGTGCGGCGACGATGCCGATGATCGCCTCCCTGGCGATGGAGCATCGCTGGTTTCTCTTCCTGCTCCCCGCACTCGGCGGGATCGTCTCTGGGGTTCTGGTCTACAAGTTTGCCCCCGAGGCGGAAGGGCACGGTACCGACGCCGCCATCGATGCTTTTCACAATCGCGGCGGGCTGATCCGTGGCCGTGTCCCCTGGATCAAGGCTCTCGCTTCGGTAGCGACCATCGGTACCGGTGGCTCGGCCGGCCGGGAAGGGCCGATCGCCCAGATCGGCGCCGGATTCGGCTCATTTCTCGCTACCCGCCTTCGTCTTTCCAGCAGCGATCGCCGCATCCTGCTCCTGGCGGGAATCGCCGGTGGCATCGGCGCCACCTTCCGTGCCCCTCTCGGGGGAGCGCTCTTTGCCGTCGAGGTCCTTTACCGCGACCCCGAGTTCGAGCACGAGGCGCTCATTCCCTGCCTGATCTCCTCGATTATCGCCTATTCTCTCTTCGGCGCGGTCACCGGATGGCATCCGCTCCTGGTCACTCCTCACTTCGTCTTCGAAAATCCGAGCGAACTCTTTCTCTACCTGCTGCTCGGCCTGCTTTGCGGCGGCCTCGGCAAGCTCTATGTCCGCACCTTTTACAGCCTGCGCGACTTCTTCCGCGGCCTCGCCATGCCCTCCGTTCTCAAGCCGGCCCTTGGTGGTATCCTTCTCGGGGTGCTGGCGATGGCGGTGCCGCAGGTGCTCGGTTCCGGCTACGGCTACGTCCAGGCCGCCCTCTACGGCAAGATGGCGCTGTGGGTGATGCTGGTGGTGGCGCTGGCCAAAATCCTCGCCACCAGTCTGACCATCCCCTCCGGGGGGTCGGGGGGCGTCTTCGCCCCGAGCCTGGTGATCGGCGCCCTGCTTGGCGGCGCCTTTGGCGCCATTGCCCTGCAGCTCTTTCCGGGGCTGGTCAGTGACCCGCGCAGCTATGTCCTGGTCGGCATGGCCGGCTTTTTTGCCGGGGTCTCCAGTACCCCGATCGCGACCCTTATCATGGTCAGCGAACTGACCGGAAACTATGCCCTGCTCGCGCCGCTGATGCTGGTCTGCGTGGTGGCGATGCTCGCCTTCCGCCAGAACTCCATTTATGAGAAGCAGGTGCGCAGCCGGCTCGACTCCCCCGCCCACCTCGGCGACTTTGTCGTCGATGTTCTTGAGGGGCTCACCGTTAATGACATCGCCGATCAGGGCCATGCGCCGACGCTGATCCCGGAAAACCTCACCCTTCCCGACATTCTGCTGCGGATCGCCCGCGCCGAGGGGGCCTACTACCCGGTGGTCAATGACGCCGGAGTCATGACCGGGATCTTCTCGGTCAACGATATCCGGCGGATCCTGGACGAGGAGATTCCTCCCGGGCTGGTCTGCGCCAAGGATATCGCCGCCTCCCAGGTGGTGACCTGCGAGGTGGGGGATTCGATGAATGACGCGATGCGCAAGCTGGCCAGCCGCGGTTTCGAAGAGCTTCCGGTGGTGGCCGGCAATGAGCCGGGGAAGGTTCTCTTCATGCTGTCGCGGCGCTCGCTGCTGGCCCGCTACGCCAAGGAACTGGAGAAAAAAAAGGGGCATTATCAGGGCGCCTGAGGCAGCTCGGGAATTGCCGCCGGTTACTCCTTCGTGCTAATCTAACCCGCCCCTCAACAGTGAGTAGCCGGTGAAAAAAGAGCGTCTCGACAAGCTGCTGGTAAGCCGTGGACTGGTGCAGTCCCGCGAACGGGCGCGGGCGCTGATCCTGGCCGGCAAGGTCGTTGTCGGCGATCACGCCGTCGACAAGGCCGGCGCCCAGGTACCTGGTGATGCCGAGCTGCGCCTGAAAGGGGAGGATATCCCCTACGTCTCCCGCGGCGGATTGAAGCTCGCTGCCGGACTCGATGCCTTCGCCCTCGACGTGACCGGCCAGGTTGCCATCGATGTCGGCGCCTCCACCGGTGGCTTTACCGATTGCCTGCTGCAGCGCGGCGCGGTCCGGGTTTACGCCGTCGATGTCGGTTACGGCCAGCTCGCCTGGTCGCTGCGGGAGGACCCGCGAGTGATCAACCTGGAGCGCACCAATATCCGGGAACTTACCCGCGAGCAGCTCCCCGAACAGCCGCAACTGGCAGTCATCGACGCCTCCTTCATCTCCCTTGACAAGGTGCTGCCGCCGACCCTGGCGCTGCTCGCCCCTGCCGCCACCGTGGTCGCTCTTATCAAGCCGCAGTTCGAGGTCGGCCGAGGGGAGGTCGGCAAGGGCGGCGTGGTGCGGGATCCGGCCCAGCATCTGCGGGTAGTCGAGCAGGTGCGAGAGCTGGCGGCCGCCCTGGGCTGTCGCGTGATTGGCGTAACCGACAGCCCGCTCCTCGGCCCCAAGGGGAACCGGGAGTTTCTCATCGCCCTGACCCGGGGAGGGGCGGCATGAACAAGGTCTATTTCATCGGTGCCGGCCCCGGCGATCCCGAACTCCTCACCCTGCGTGGCGCAAACCTGCTGAAAGGGTGCGCAACGGTCTTCGCTATCGACGCCTTCGCCGAAACCTTCGCCGGACTGGTGGCCGGCAAGGAACTGCGCGACCCCTTCGACTATCCCTTCGCGGAGCTGATCGCCCTGCTGCAGGCGCTGGCCGAAAAGGCCCCCGTGGCGTTCCTGGTCCCCGGCGATCTGACCTTCTACTCCCCCTTCCAGGCGCTGGTCGATGGACTTGGCGATCAGGCGGAAGTCATCCCGGGTGTTGGTACCGCCAATGCCGCTTCGGCGGCGCTGAAAAAGACCCTGGACCTGCCGAGCATCTGCAATCGCACCATCCTGGTCTCGCCGCGCACCCTCGGCGACGGGCCGGACGCGCCCACCCTCGAAGCACTCGCCGCGCCCGGCGTCACCCTCCTGATTTACATGAACAACCTCCCCCTCGACGAGCTCTGTGCGCAGCTGCGACGCGGTTATGGCGGCAACGTGCCGATCGCCCTCCTGCACCGCCTCGGGCTGGCCGGGGAGACTGTCCTGGTCGGTGCCCTGGACGATATCGCCGCCCAGGTTGGCGAGCGGGACTTTTTCAACCTCAGCGGGCCGAGTCGCCGCCCGGCCCTGACCCTGGTCGTGGCGGGCGAGACGCTGGCGAGCCAGGTCGACGGCAGCTGGTGGGATTTTCGGCGCGACCATATCTGGCGGCCGGGGGGGGAGGCTTGAGCGTGCGGATAATCTCCCCGATTGATTCCCTGGCCGAGACAGGGGCGCTCCTCGATGCCGGCGCCGATGAGCTTTACGGCGGCTGCCTGCCGGCGGAGTGGTCGAAACGCTTCAGTCTGCTTACCTCGGTCAATCAGCGCACCTTCGCCGGCGCGCAGATCGACACTTTTGCCGATCTTGCCAGCATTGTCGCGCTGGTTCACGATCGTGGCCGCCGCTTTGCACTGACCCTGAACGCCCCCTTTTTCAGCGATCTGCAACAGCCGCTGGTCCTCGATTTTGTCGATCAGGCGGTCGCGGCCGGGATCGACGCGGTCATCCTTGCCGACATCGCCCTGTTACGGGCCCTGCGGCCGCGCCATCCCCGCCTCGAATTGCATGCCAGCACCCTGGCCCATCTCTCCAACTCGGCGGCGATCCGTTTTTATGCAGGGCAGGGGATCGAGCGGGTGGTACTCCCGCGCCATCTCAGCGTCGCCGAGATGGAGGCGATTACCGCCGCGGTCGCCCCGGTGCGCTGCGATGCCTTCCTGCTGATCGGCAAGTGTCCCAACACCGAAGGGCTGTGCAGTCATCACCACGCCAGTGCCGACAAAGTCTGGCCCTGTGAAATTCCCTATGCGATCGAACCTCTCGCGCGGGGGGCGGTTTCTTCGCGCCTGCGGGCGGCGATCGAGCGCCAGGGAGGATGGGCCCGGACCAATCGCCGCCACGGCTGCGGTCTCTGTGCCCTGCCGAGGTTGCAGACCGCCGGCATTTTCGGCGTCAAGCTGGTGGGGCGGGGTGCGCCAACCGCCCAGAAGGTGAACAACCTGCTGCTGACCCGGGAATTTTTGCAGCTCGCCACCAGTGAAACCGACCCGGTGATTTACCGGCAACGGGCCCGGGCTGCCCATCGCGCCCGGTTTGGCAGCGATTGCTCGGCCAATGTCTGCTACTATCCTGAATTTCTCGAAGAGGGTTAGCCTGGATGCTGCGTCTCCTTCACACCGCCAGCCCGTTTTTGGACGCTCCCCACTCCTGCTTTGGCGCCGTCGCCGCGGCCCGGGGGGAGGACTTTCTCCATACCTTCGAGCAGGTGCTGGAGGTGGCCCGGCGGGAACAGGCCTCGATTTTCCTGGTCGCAGGGGATCTCTTTGCGACGCCACGCCCGCGGCGGGAGATCCTGGCGCGGGTGGTGGCCGGGCTCGAATCCCTGCGCGCCGCCGGCATTCATCCCGTCGTGCTCCCCGGTCCCCGGGATACCGGGCTGAGTGCCGACGCCGTCTATCGGCGTCAGGACCTTCCCGGAACCATCCTTTCAACCTCCGGAGCGGTTACGAGCCTGGAGGTCAACGGCCGGCTGGTGCGTTTTGTTACGGCGGGCGCAACACCTCCGGCACCTGTCGCGGGGAGCTTCGACATCGGTGTCGCCTGCGCAGCGCCCGACGCGCTGCCTCCCCCCTTCTCCGGGACCTGGCGCCCGGACTACCTGGCCCTCGGTGGTCGGGGTGACTTTGAGCTGCTGAGCCGGGAAGAGATCGTCTACGGCTGTCGTCCCGGGGGGGCAGAGGGGGTCGATTTCACCGAAACCGGAGCGCGGCATGCGGCCCTGGTTGACCTCGAGCCGCAAAGCTGCCTGGTGCGGCAACTCAAGGTCAATCGCCGGCTGTTGCTGGAACGGGAAATCGTTCTGAGCGGCAGCGAGGACGACGCCGCTCTTGCTGCCCGGGTACGTGCCGAGTTGGTGCCCGAAGCCGCTCTGCGCCTGGTCCTGCGTGGGTCCGTGGAACAGCCGATTGACCTTGCCGCCCTGGAGGACCAGGTCGCCGGAGCCAGTTTTTTCCTGGTCATGGAGGACCAGACCAGCTTGGCCGGCAGCCGCCTCGTTGCCCGGTTTGCCGCCGAGGATACGGTGCGCGGGCTCTGTCTGCGCCGGGCGCTGGAGCGTCTTGCCTGCGCCGGGGAAGGGGAGAAGGAGCTGCTGGAAGCAGCGCTGCGGGAAATTCTGACCCGGTTGCAGATGGTATCCGGCGGAGCCGAGTCATGATTCTGCGGCATCTCGAGTTAAAGCAGTTCGGACGCTTCAGCGAGCGCAGTTTTGAATTTCGCCGCGGGCTCAACCTGGTGGTCGGGCCGAACGAAGCGGGGAAGTCGACCCTGGTCGAGGCGATTCCGGCGATTCTCTTTGGCAGCAGCAAAGCCGAACGCTTTCGCCCCTGGGGGCGTCCTGCCGAATGCCGGGCCGCCCTGGTCCTTGAAACTCCAGGCCGCACGGTGCGCATCGAGCGGGACCTCCTTTCGGACCATACCGAACTCCTCGAACAGGATGATCTTTACCAGGTCCGTGACAGCTTTACCGGAAAAGCTCCCTGCAGCGGTCGCGGCGCCACCCGTGCCGACTACCTCGAGCGCCTGGTACGCCTTTTTGGGGTGGCCGACGAGGAACTCTTCCGGGCGTCTCTTTTCTTTGGCCAGGGGGCCCTCGGTTTTGGCGGGGGCGAGGGGTTCGCGGCACGGGTGCGCAGCCTCCTGACCGGTGCCGTCGATACGGATTACCAGGAGGTATTGAGCACTCTTGGCGACGAATATTTTGCCCTGACCCGGATTAACCCCTGGGGACGAGATCGCGCCAAGGATCGCCAGCTCGAGATCCTTCGCGCTGAGCTGGCGGAGCTGGAGCAGCGACAGGCTGACGCCGCCCGGCATCTTGCCGCCGCCGCCGAATTGCATGGCCGAATCGGGGAACTGCGGGAAAACCTGACCCAGGAACGGAGCGATCACGAGCAGGGGCGGCAGTATCTGGCCTGGGCGCACCAGCAATGGCGGCGCATCGGCGCCGGGGAGGCGACCGCGGTGCCACCGGTCGTTCCTTCGGCAGATGTGGCCGCACTCCTCAAGGAGCGGGAGGGGTTGCGCCGGGACTATCGCCAAACGGGACTTCCGGACCCGATTCCCTCCGAGTTACCGCCCCTGCTCGAAACTGCGGACGGGATCCGCCAGGAGCTGGTGACGATCGGCAGCGAAGCGACGCGGCTGCGGCAGGCGCAACTCAAGTTGCCGCGCCTTCCCTGGGTTGCCCTGGGAAGCATTAGCGCTATCGCCATACTGCTGGCCCTGAGCGCCGCCTGGCTGTTTCCGGACTGGCTGTGGGCAGTGCTGGCGACGGTGGCGGGCGTGTTGGGCACCTGCTGGGGCCTGTTACTGCGCAAGGGCGCGACCACCAGGCGCAGGCGCCAGGAACTTGAGAAGGAAGGGCGGGAGGTCGAGGCGGAGCGGGAAGCGGCGCAGGAGCGACTGGCCGCCCTCGACGAAGCTTTTGAAGCCCTTGGTCTTTCCCCCTCTGCGGTGGAAGTGGCACGGATGCAGAAAAACCTGGAGCGTGCCCGCCGCATCGGTGAACAGCTGCAGGCGATCGAGAACGAATTGCAGCTACGATCGGCCCCAGCCAGCCCCGGCTCTGCAGCCGTGGTCGCGGCGAGCCCGGCACCGCCGGCCAATTTGCTGCCGCTGGCGGAACTGCCGGAGGCCGAGGGGCGCCTGGAGGCCTTAGGCCGGCAAATCGCCGAGCACGAAGCGGAGCTGTTGCGGCTGGTGGAAGCCGAGGCGGCGCTGCAGGGAGAGCTGCTTGCCGCCGAGCAACTCGATGCCGAAATTGCCCGGCGGCGCAGCGAGGAGGCTCAGCTCCTGCGGCGTCGCGATCTGCTCGCCCTGAGTATCGATCTCCTTGCTGGCGCCGTCGAAGAATATCATCAGGAACATTTCAACCGATTTGCTGAAGAGCTCGGCCATTCGCTGCGCCTGGTTACCGGCGGTCGCTATGCCGAGGTGCGCTGCCACGACGATTTTTCTTTCTCCCTGCGGGGCAAGGGAAACAGCTGGCAACCCCTGGAGCGTTTCAGCCGCGGCACCATCGACGCCTGTCAGCTGGCGGTTCGACTGGCGCTCACGCGGCGCCTGGCCCGGGATCGCCATCTGCCGCTGATTCTGGACGATCCGCTGGTCAACCTTGACCGCTTCCGCATGGCCGAGGCGCTGAAGATGCTGGAGCGCCTGAGCAGTGAGCACCAGGTCATTCTGTTCAGCCACGACGAGCAGCTCCTGAAACGGGCGGCCCGGGATCGCTGGCATGTTATCCCTCTTGAAGAGACGCGGGGGATCCCCCCTCAAAGCTCACAGGAAAGGAGCGATGATAGTGGACAACTGCATCTTTTGTAAGATTCTCGCCGGTGAAATCCCCGGCAAATGTGTCTACGAGGACGACAAGGTGGTGGCCCTGATCGACATCAATCCTCAGGCGCCCCATCACTATGTCCTGGTGCCGCGCAAGCACATCCGTACCACCCTCGACCTGACCACCGCCGACAATGAGCTCGTCGGCCACATCTACCAGGTGGCGGGGAAGGTGGCCCATGATCTCGGTTTTGCCGATGACGGCTTCCGCATTGTCAATAACTGCAACGAGGCGGGTGGGCAGGTGGTCTGGCATATCCATTTTCACCTCCTCGGTGGCCGCGACCTCGGCTGGCCCCCCGGATAACGGCTTGCCGGAGGTACCTGTCTCGACTAAGATGAAACGTTCGCAGAACCGCAATCTCATTTTCAGGACCGTTAATCAAAAGTTGGGTTCAATTCCCCGCAGCTTGCTGCGCGATTTTTACTAAGGGTGTAGGCTGTTGATACCCCGTAGCTTGCTGCGGGGTAGTTCATTGGATAATCCGCAGGCACATCAGGTGGATCGCCAGCAACTCCGCCTGATCAACGAAATCATGGAATTGCTGGTCACCCATTACGGGGGCGGGCTCAGCGAGACCGAACTTGATCGTGGCATCGATGTATTGCAGCGAGCCCTCGAACTGGCGCGTGCCTCTCACGCCGACCAGGTCCGCAAGTCGGGAGAGCCCTACTTCTATCATCCGCTGCGGGTGGCCCATCTTGCCGCCCGGCACTGGATGGATTTCGATTCGATCATGGCGGCAATACTCCACGATGTGGTCGAGGATACCCCGGTCACCCTGGAAGAGGTGGAGAGCCAGTTCGGTTCGGAGGTGGCGCTGCTGGTCAATGGGCTGACCAAAGCGGCCGACGAACGACTGAACCGCCAGGCGCTGAAGGAGAAGACCTATCGCAAGCAGTTGCTGGCGGCCATTGAGGATGTCCGGGTCCTCTGCCTGAAGTTCTGGGACCGCATGGACAACCTGCAGACGATCAGTGCTCTGAACCCGCAAAAGCAATCGCTGATCGCCGAGGAGACCCGTTCCATCTATGTGCCGCTGGCGCGTCACCTCGGCATGGGGCTGGTCGCCTCGGAACTCGATGCCCTGTCGCTGGCGATCCTCTACCCGCGCCGTGCCGAGCGCTACCGGGCGGTCATCGTTCAGGCCCAACAGCGCTTCGAGCCGGCCCTGCGCAAAATCCGGGCGGAGATCAATAACAGCTGTGAGCATCACCGCATCCACGTCCTGCTGCGCGACCGCTGGCGCCCCTTCTCCATCGCCGGGGCGCAGGCGATGGGACGGGGGCTGACCACCCTCTATACCCTGGAGATGCAGGTGGATCGCACCATGGATGCCTATCTGGCCCTCGGTCTGCTGCACAGCCTCTATCCGCCGATTCCCGGGAAACTGCGGGATCACCTCAATGTTCCGTCCCAGTTCGGCTACCAGGCCCTGAAAACGACAGTCCAGGCCGGGGAGAACCGGATCCGGGTGGAAATCACCACCCGCAAGCTGGCCCGTTTCAACGAAGCTGGCGTTCTCGCTCCCGGTTTCGAATTTCGCCGCGCCAATTTCCGCGAGCTGATGCAATCCCTGCTCGAAGGGGAGTCCGCTTTCGATACCGAAAGCCTGCGCCTGGCTTCGGCCTCGATTCAGGTCTACACGCCGCGCGGGGAGATTCGTACCCTGCCGGAAGGGAGCAGCGCCCTCGATTTCGCTTTTGATATCCATGAAGAGCTCGGTTTGCATGCAGTCCGAGCCCGGATCAACGGCCAGACCCGGCTGCTCAAGTCGCGCCTGATGGACGGTGACCAGGTCGCGATTGAACGGGGAGAAGGCCCGGCAGTTCTCCCCAAGTGGCTGGAGTGGGCGGTTACCCCCCGCGCCCGCAACCGGATTCGCCGTTATCTGCGCAGTCGCGTGCAAAAAGGGGCGGGTGAATAATGCGGGTCCTGACCCTTCTGCCATTCCTGCTGTTCCTTATCGCCAGCATCTTAATGTCCGCCCCCGCGCTTTCCCTGCCCGCGCCATCGAACGAGGCGGTTGTCTTCATCTACCACCGCTTCGGTGACGTCAGGCATCCTTCGACCAATATCGACCTGGAGGTCTTTGCCGCCCAGCTCGCCTGGCTCAAGGCGGAAAAGCGGCCGGTGCTGGCCCTGGGCGAAATCGTGCGGCGTCTCGATGCCGGGGAACCTCTGCCCCAGGGGTGCGTCGCGCTGACCGTGGATGACGCCTATACCTCCTTTCTCACGGGGGGGATGCCGCTGCTGCGCCGTTTTGGATTCCCGGTCACTCTTTTTGTCAACACCGACGCAGTCGGCGCTGCCGACTACCTGAGCTGGGATGAACTGCGCGGGCTTGCCGCCGAGGGGGTGGAGATCGGGAACCACAGTGCCAGTCATGCCTACCTGCTCGAGACTCGGCCGGGAGAAGATCACGCGACCTGGCGTTCCCGGGTAGCAGCCGACATCGAGCGTGCCCAGCAGGCCCTAATCCGGGAGCTGCGCCTGACGCCCCGGCTCTTTGCCTATCCCTTCGGTGAATATTCGCCCGCCTTGCAGGACCTGGTCCGGGAGCTCGGCTTTGCGGCGGCAACCAGCCAGCAGTCGGGAGTGGTCTGGACCGGCAGCGAGCGTTTTGCGCTGCCACGGTTTCCCATGGGGGGCGCCTATGCCACCCTGGCGGAATTCCGGGGCAAGGCCGGAATGAGGGCGCTGCCGGTCACGGTACTGGCCCCTGGAACACCGCTGGTGAGCGGTTCGGAAAACCCGCCCCGATTGCGGGTGCGCATCGACGCCCCCAATGCTGACCTGGGTGGCCTTCGCTGTTTTGTCCAGGGGGAGAACCGGTGTCAGGTGATTGCGGTGGAAGGGGCGCCCGGGGAGTTTCTGGTTACGGCTGCCGGGCCCCTTGGCGGTCGGCGCAATAAATATACGCTGACGGCTCCAGGTAAGGCCGGAGGGTGGTACTGGTTCAGTCAGCCGTGGTTTCAGCCGCGGCAGGGCGCGGACGGCGGCTGAAGGATGGGGAAGAGAGGAGGCCCTTGGCATTGCCGACGTCGCCAGCGGGTGCCGGTCTTAGCGAGGCCGCCGAGAGGCGGGTGAGCCGGTTGCGGAGAATAATCTCCCGCAACTCCTTGACATAGTCGAGGCCGCGGGTCGAATAACGGTCGAGACCCTCGGCCAGGTCCAGACCGCGAAGGGGCTTGCCGGCAGCGCGGATTTGCGCCCGCTTGTGGCGGAAGTCGCGATAGGCCCAGTGGGTGTTGATATTCCGCAGGTAGGAATGAAGGGAAGCGGCCACGTTCGGAAAACGGCGGATTTCGTAGGTTGCTCCTTCGGGACGTTCCAGCGGGACCAGGCCGGTGCCGGGGAGAAAGGTCCATTCGCCGAAGAGGTTGTTGGCGCGGCGGGCAAAGCGCGACGTCCCGTAGGCCGATTCCGTGGCCGCCTGGGCCAGGACCAGAGAAGGCGGAATGACATCAATCCGTTCCAGCAGCTCACGACGCAATTCGGGGTCGAGATAGAGGTCGCCTTCCACGGCATACTCCCGCTGCAGTCCCAGGAGCTGGGAGTTCTCTTCCGGCGAAAGTTGACCGTCCCGCTCCAGCCGGTGCAGGAGTTCTTCGGCCTGGGCCCGTTGGGCGCTAATCTCCTCGTTGGCAAGAAGTACCATCGGCAACAGGGAGAGGAAGAAGATATGCTTCTTCTCAGTTACTCGCTCCACCCGGTGAAGGTCGGTTGGCAGAGTCTCCAGGATGAAGGGGGGGACACCTTCGAGGACCGTGCTCCAACCGTAGTTGTGGCTGGCAAAGAAATCCTCCAGCTCCTGATGACTGGCCGGCCGAATGGTTTGCGGCCGGGATGCCGCAGTGAGGCGGTCCTCCTCGTGGGGCTGGCAACCGCCAAGGGGGGCAAGCAGGAACCAGAGCAGGCAAATTATGAGGGGTAGCGGGGTGCGCATAGGCTTAATTACAATTCCCGGGAACACGTCCTGAATTTCAGGCGATTGTTGATAGCATATCCGCGTCGATTTGGCAATTTTTCCATCCGGGTTCCATCCGGGTTGAATGCGGAGAAGTGAGCGGGCCTCGATCTGGGGCTTGCTGCCGGCTGGCCGCCGGGTTTTTCTCCAAGTTGGGAGGGTGGTTGTCTGGCGCCCATCGATGTGGTATTCAGATATTATACGGTGACAAATCGAAATGACGGGAATTCGTATGGAAACGATCAAAACGGCTAGTTTTGAATATCTGATCAGCCTCGCCGAGGAACTCCCGGAAGGCGGTTTTCTGTTTCGTCTCGATGGCGTTGACTATCAGATTTCGGACGTCCTGGAAATTTCGCGTATTGCCGACCGGCATGGTTACATCGTCATCTATTGAATTGAGGGAGAGGTTGCATGACTCAGTCGGCTCAGGTTTGTTACACCTTTGAAGCGGCCCTTGAAATGGCGGTCAAGATGGAGCAGGAAGGCTTCCGCCACTACTTTGAGGCGTTGCGGATCGTGCGCGACAAGGCGGCTCAGGAAATACTCAGGGATGCCGCCCTCGATGAACTGGAGCACAAGTTCCAGCTCGAAAAGGCCCTGATCGAAGGGCAACTGGCCGGAGATGCTCTCGCGGCGCCGGTGCCGACCATGAACCTTGACTACGTTCTCGAAAAAAAGAGCCTGAATGCCGATGCGGATGGCCGCCAGGCCCTCGCCTATGCCATTCATCTCGAAAAGAGTTCCCTCGATTTTTACCGGCGAATGGCCAGGGGGTGCAGCGGGGCGCCGATGGGAGATCTCTTCACCCGGATTGCCAACGATGAAAGCCGGCACCTGCAGCAACTGGAGGACCTCTACGAGAAGCACTTCCTGACCGAGAATTGAGGCATATCTTGCCCGCTGGAAAATGCATGGAGGGCTGGTATCCGGCGCTACTGTTCTTTTTCGCAGGATGGGGTAAAGTAAAGCAAGACAGAACGCATTCGGGAGGCGCCGATGAAAAGTTACCTGGTGCTGGGACTCTTTTCCCTCCATGTTGTTGTTGTCTCCCTGGTGCGATATCTTCGCGACGAGGAATTCTTTCGCCTGACCGCCATGAAACGCGCCTGGGGCCGTTCCCGTGGGCTGGCCATGCATTTTCTGGCCAATATCGCATTGCCGATGGTTTTGGGGATTGTTTTTATATCCCAGGCCGTCGTCAGTGACCGGTCGAACCCGCACCATCCCCTGGAGGTCTCCCCCTCCCTGACCGAGCGGGTGGTATCTTCCCACGCAGGTGACCGACCCTGGTCGACGGTTTCCGTCGCAGCGCGGTCCGGCGACGACCTTTATCCCCTGCTCGTCCTCTCCCCCTGATCCAGCAAACTCTCTGACCGACCTCGTTTCTGGAGTCTCCCGGAAGAATATCCGGGTATTTTTCTGCGTATTGCCAAATCCGGGAATATTCCCGGGGGATAACTCCCGGGATTTGTGAAACTCGGTATGTGAATTGTAAGTAGCCGAAAAATAACTAGAAAAAAAGTGCCCAAAATCTAGGCAAGGAGACAAGTGGCCTGAGTTCGCAGGAACAGGGGAGGTAATCAACAAGGTTTTGAACAGGTTTTCCACAGTATTTGTGGACAAGGGGAGCAGGGGGTTGAAGCGCCTGGGTTTTTCCAGCCTCAGGAAATTTTGACCATTCCGGGTAAAGGGACGGAAGGGGGGGGGAGGACTCTTGAAGTCCAGTTAGGGAACCTTTGCCGGAGCCATTTTAGGGGTGTGAAGCGAGGTTTTGAGCAGGCTTTCCGGCGTGCCGGTTGAGGGCCTGCCGCAATGCCTGCTCGGCATCCAGCCCCGCGGTCCGGCCCCAGGCAACTGTAGCTAAAATGAATTCTCCGAAGGCTGCTTCGAGGCGTGATGCATCGTTGGCATTGGCGGCGGCGTCCACCAGCGGCCGATACCGGTTCTCAAGGGTTAGCACGTCCTGGGGCGCCTCCGGTGCCAAAACCGATTTTCGACTGGCGCGTTCAAGGAATTTGGCGGCGCGGGCGAGAGCGGGAAGATCCTTGGGGATCCCGTCGAGAAGATTTCTTTCCGTGCTGTGGTTCGGCTTTTCCTTGCGCTTGATCTGGTCCCACTGCTGGTTGAGTTCGTCAATCGTCGTAAGGGGGCTGTCCGCAAAGACATGAGGGTGGCGGCGTTCGAGTTTGTCACTGATACCATTGGCGACAGCGGCGAGGTCAAAGATTTCCTCTTCGGCAAAGATCTGGGCATGAAAGACGATCTGCAACAGGAGATCACCCAGTTCGTCCTTGATCTGGAGCGGATCTCCCCCATCCAGCGCTTCCAGGAGTTCGTAGACCTCTTCCAGCAGGTAAGGTTTCAGTGAAGCTGTCGTCTGCATGGCATCCCAGGGGCACCCCCCGGGGCTGCGAAGGATTTCCATGATGCGGTGGAGCCGACAAAGCGCGCGGCCGATTGCCCGGTTTTCCATGACTGATATCTCCTGACCGTGGGGAAGAAATTTTCTACCTTATATGCATCCTGATTGCAAGCAAGAGCCGGCCTGCGGCAGGGGAAAATTGTCCTTGCAAATTCCCCGGTATTAGGCTAATACAGAAGCCTCCGATGGGGCTGGAGGGGAGGAATTTCCCTTGACAAGCAGGGGGCAGTCTTTATACTGGCCGCTCTTTGCGGGGCGAGAAAGGCGCACAGGTGTTGCAGCTTCGCGTTGACGATATCAAGGACCAGGGGCTTCTCCTGGACTTCAGTGAGCCTCCGGAGTCCTTTCCCGCTCTTGAGGAGCTGCAGTTGCAGGGCGAAGTCAGTTTTGACGGTCCGATCGTTGTCAGCGGTCGGGTACAGCGGGTCGCCGGTCTGGTCGAGATCGAGGGAGCGGTTCAGACCGCAGCCCGGATCCCCTGTGGGCGCTGTCTGGAAGATGTCTCGCTCCCTCTGGATGCCAGGTTTTGCGTCACCTTCAGCCGGGAACTGCCGGAGATCGTGGACGAAGAGGATGGCGCGGAGCTGGAGCTCTCAGCCGAGGAGATGGGACTTATTCCATTTACCGGCGATGAGATCGATTTGCGCGAGGCGATTCAGGAGCAGGTCATCATGGCTCTGCCTCTGCGGCCGCTCTGCCGGCCTGAATGCCTGGGGCTCTGTCCCCAGTGCGGCGCCGACCTGAATCGTGAGCAGTGTGGTTGCGAGGCGCCGATTTTCAACAGCAAGTTCGGCAGCCTGCGCGAGTTTAAGATCAATAGTGAGGATAACGGCTCAGGGCGTAGCTAGAGCTGGAAAGAGTGTCTGGCCCGGCACGCGCCGGTTTCGGCCCCTGAATAGATCAAAACCCGGCATTGACCGGCACAAGGAGAATAGAATCATGGCGGTACCTAAGAAAAAGACTTCCAAATCAAAACGCGACATGCGGCGTGCCCATGACGCCGTAAACGCTCCTGGTATTTCGCTCTGCCCCCAGTGCAAAGAACCGAAACAGCCCCACCGCGTTTGCCCGAGTTGCGGGACCTATAAAGGTAAAGAAGTCATCTCCAGCGAAGAATAACAGCAGGGGACTGACTTGAAAGAGCGCATCATCGTTGCGGTGGACGCCATGGGAGGGGACAACGCACCTGCCGTGGAGGTCGAAGGGGCCGTTGCCGCCGCGCGGGAGTGGAATATCCCGATTGTTCTGGTCGGCGACAGGGCCCGGGTTGCCGCCGAACTCGAAAAATTCGACATCCGGAATCTCGACATCACCATCCACCATGCCAGCGAAGTGGTCGGGATGCACGATTCGGCCTCCGATGCCGTGCGCAAGAAGAAGGATTCGTCGATCCGCGTAGCCTTCAACCTGGTGCTGCAGAAATCGGCTTCGGCAGTGGTCAGCGCCGGGAACTCCGGGGCGACGATGGCAGCCGGCATGTTTGTCCTGAAGCGGGTGAAAGGGATTGACCGGCCGGCAATCGCGACGATCGTTCCCAACCTGGACAGCCAGACCCTGGTCCTCGATGTCGGAGGGAATGTCGACTGCAAACCGTTGCATCTGGCCCAATTCGCCCTGATGGGGGAGGTCTACGCCCGCCAGGTGCTGGGCAAGGAGCGTCCCCGGGTCGGCCTTCTCTCCAACGGGGAGGAAGCGACCAAGGGGAATGAGCTGACCCGCGACGCCCACCGCCTGCTGAGCACGGCGCCCTTTAATTATCTCGGTTATATCGAGGGCCGCGACATTTATAACGGCAAGGTTGACGTTGTCGTCTGTGACGGCTTTGTCGGCAATGTCGTTCTCAAGGTTTCCGAGGGGCTGGCCGAGGCCATCTTCACCATGCTGAAACGGGAAATTGGCGGTCGTTTTTTCGCCAAGCTCGGATTTCTGATGGCTCGTCCGGCTTTGCGTGCTTTTCGCAAGCGGGTGGATTATGCGGAATACGGCGGCGCTCCCCTGCTTGGCATCGAGGGGACCGGGATGATCTGCCACGGCGGCTCGAGTGTTCTGGCGATCAAGAACGCCATTCATATGGCACGGGAAGCCGTCCTGCAGAATGTGCACGGTCGTCTCGCGACCCAGTTGCAACAGGGCGAAGTCGGCGGTGCCTCTGGGGAAGGAGCTGAGTATTGATCAAAGCGCGTATCATCGGCACCGGGTCCTATGTGCCCGAAAAGATACTGACCAACTCCGATCTCGAAAAATTCCTCGACACCACCGACGAATGGATCGTGACCCGCACCGGGATTCGCGAGCGCCATATCGCCGCCGAAGGGGAAACGACATCCGACATTGCAACCCATGCCGCCAGGCGGGCCCTGGATATGGCGGGGCTGCAACCGGATGATCTTGACCTGATCGTGGTCGGTACCATCAGTGGTGATTACCCCTGGCCGGCAACCGCCTGTCTGGTCCAGCATAAGCTTGGGACTCGCGGGCAGGCTACCTTTGACGTCTCCGCCGCCTGCTGCGGTTTTCTCTATGCGCTCTCCAATGCGGTGGCCCAGGTTGAAAGCGGCCGGGTGCGGCGGGCACTTGTCATCGGTGCGGAAATCCTGACCCGGCTGGTCGATTGGGAAGATCGCAATACCTGTGTGCTCTTCGGTGACGGTGCCGGCGCGGTCGTAATCGAAGCGCAGGAAGGCGAGTCTGGAGTCCTCTCGACCCACCTGCATGCCGATGGCAGTTATTGGGAGCTCCTCTATCAGCCCGGGTTCGGTTCTGCCAATCCCCCCTCCGTGGAAGGGATTGCCGCCCGTCTCCCCTTTTTGAAGATGCAGGGAAACGAGGTTTTCAAGATCGCTGTTCGCTCCCTCCACGAGGTTGCGATGGAGGCCCTGACGGCAAACGGATACACCGCCGCTGACGTCAATCTTTTCGTCCCGCACCAGGCCAACCAGCGGATTCTCGATGCCACCGCCAAGCGTCTCGGTTTGCGCGATGACCAGGTCTTTATTAATGTCGAGCGCTTCGGCAATACCTCCGGCGCCTCGATTCCGATTGCCCTGGATGAAGCGAACCGCGCCGGAAGGATTGCCGCCGGGGATCTTGTCCTGCTGGATGCCTTCGGGGGGGGCTTGACCTGGGCTTCCGCCCTGGTGCGCTGGTAGGCGTCCCGTCTATTCTTCAGGAGAGTTGTCATATCTATGATTGCGTTTGTCTTTCCCGGACAGGGATCTCAGTACGCTGGCATGGGCAAAGAGCTCGCGGCCAATTTTGCGGCAGCACGGGAGGCCTTTGCCGAAGCCGATGAAGCCCTCGGCTTTGCCTTGTCCAGGCTTTGCTACGAGGGGCCGGAAGAAGACCTCAAGTTGACGACCAATACCCAACCGGCTATTCTCGCCACGAGTATTGCCGCCCTGCGGGTTTTGCAGCAGGAGACCGGGCTGGTCGCCGATTTCGCCGCCGGGCATTCTCTGGGGGAATATTCGGCCTTGGTTTGTGCCGGGGCCCTCGATTTCGGGGATGCACTAAGGACCGTTCGGTTGCGCGGCAGTTTTATGCAGGAGGCGGTCCCGGTGGGGGTCGGCTCCATGGCCGCGATCCTCGGTCTGGAGGGGGCTGATCTCGACGCGGTCTGTAATGAGGCGGCGCAGGGCGAGATCGTTTCCCCGGCCAATTTCAATAGCCCCGGGCAGGTGGTCATAGCCGGTCACGCCGGTGCTGTCGAGCGCGCCATGGAGCTTGCCAAGGCACGGGGTGCCAAGCGGGCGCTGCCGCTGCCGGTTTCTGCTCCTTTCCACTGCGCTCTGATGGAACCGGCCGGTCTCCGTTTGCGCGAGGTGCTGGCGGGGATTACCGTTGCGGAGCTTCAGCTCCCCGTGGTGAGCAATGTCGAAGCGCTCCCCAACCGGGATGCGAGCCGGGTCCGGGATTTGCTGGTCTCCCAGGTCAGTGCGCCGGTCCGCTGGGACGAATCGGTGCAGGCCATGGTCGAACTCGGCGTGGACCGCTTCGTCGAGATCGGCCCCGGCAAGGTTCTTTCCGGCCTGGTCAAGCGCATTGCCAAGGGGGTAACGACGCAGAATGTTGAAGATTGCTCCAGTCTCAAGGTATTCTGAGGATCGGAAAGGAATCGGCTACGATGCTGTTGACTGATAAGGTTGCCGTTGTCACCGGAGCTTCCCGGGGAATCGGACGGCACATTGCTCTCGACCTCGCCGGTCGCGGTGCCCGGATTGTCGCCTCGGCCCGCAACGTTGATGCCCTTGATTCCCTGATCGCAGAAATCGTTGCCGCCGGTGGTTCGGCCCTGGCTGTTGCCGCCGACGTTGCCGTAGCCGCCGATGCGGAGCAATTGATCGCAGCGGCGATGGAGCACTTCGGCCGCGTCGATATTCTGGTCAACAATGCCGGGATCACCCGGGATGGCTTGCTGCTGCGGATGAAGGAAGAGGATTGGGATGCCGTTCTCGACACCAACCTCAAGGGTGCTTTTCTCTGCACGCGGGCGGCTGCCAAGGTGATGAGCAAGCAGAAATTCGGGCGGATTATCAATATCTCTTCGGTCGTCGGCGAAATGGGGAATCCCGGGCAGGCGAACTATTGCGCCAGCAAGGCCGGACTGCTCGGCCTGACCAAATCCGTGGCCCGTGAACTCGCTCGCCGCAACGTGACGGTCAACGCCATTACGCCCGGTTTTATCGTCACCGACATGACCGACTCCCTGCCCGAGAAGGCTCGTGAGGAACTGGTCAGCCAGATTCCTCTCGGGCGTTTTGGGACCCCCGAGGATATCGCCTTCAGCGTCGCCTTTCTTGCCAGTGACCAGGCCGGCTACATTTCCGGACAGGTGCTGGGTGTGAACGGCGGCATGTACATGTAGCCAACCTTTAACCCGGATTCAGACCGATCGCTGATCGGCTCGAACATTCAAACAAGGAGGTGAAGCAAATGGCTTCGATTGAGGAAAGGGTCAAGCAGATTGTTGCCGAGCAGCTCGGCGTCGACGAGGAGCAGGTCACCAACGAAGCGTCTTTTATGGACGATCTCGGTGCCGATTCTCTGGACACAGTAGAACTGGTGATGGCTCTGGAAGAAGAGTTCGACATCGAGATTTCCGATGAAGATGCCGAAAAGATCCAGACCGTCCAGGATGCCGTTGACTACATCGGCGAGCACTCCTGAGTGGTTAGCCCGGGGGAAGGGGGCCGTGGCTCTCTTCTCCCGGTATGCTCCCGCTGGGGTGCAGAAACCTTCGGACTTGATCCCTGCTGTTTCAGGCAGCTTGCAGACGCTAGTTCAGCCTGCATCGATACCGGCCTTCACGGAGGAACGAGAGAACCATGCGTAGAGTCGTTGTTACCGGGGTAGGAGTTATCTCCGCCCTTGGCACCGGGAATGAAAAGAACTGGTCCGCTCTGATGAACGGCCAGTCGGGCATCGACCGCATCAGCCGTTTTGATGCTTCTGATCTGCCGACCCAGATTGCCGGGGAAGTCAAGGATTTCAACGCGGAAGACTTCATCGACAAAAAAGAGATCAAGAAGATGGATCTCTTTATCCAGTATGCCCTCGGCGCGGCCGAGCTTGCGATGCAGGATTCGGGTTTGCAGATTACCGACGAGAATGCCGAGCGGGTCGGAGTACTGGTCGGCGCCGGGTTGGGAGGCCTGCCCGCCATCGAGCGTTACCATGAGGCGATGCTCGAAAATGGCTACAAGAAGATTTCGCCTTTCTTTATCCCGATGCTGATCATCAACCTGGCACCCGGGCATATCTCCATCCGTTACGGCGCCAAGGGTCCGAATGTCTCCTCGGTTTCCGCCTGTGCCACCGGCACCCATTCCATTGGGGATGCCTTCCGGATGATCCAGCGCGGTGACGCCGATGCCATGATCGCCGGGGGGACCGAATCGACGATTACGCCCCTTGGCATTGCCGGCTTCAATGTCATGAAAGCCCTGTCCACCCGCAACGATGATCCGACGGGCGCCAGTCGCCCCTTCGAGAAGGGACGGGATGGTTTTATCATGGCGGAAGGGGCCGGAATCGTCATCCTCGAAGAATTCGAAGCGGCCAAGGCGCGCGGGGCAAAGATCTATGCCGAGGTCTGTGGCTATGGTCTGACCGGCGACGCCTACCACCTGACCGCGCCGGCTCCGGGCGGTGAAGGGGCCGCACGCTGCATCAAGATGGCCCTGAAGACGGCCGGCGTCAACCCGGAAGAGGTCGACTACATCAACGCCCACGGGACCTCGACCCACTTCAACGATCTCTACGAGACGATGGCGATCAAGAGCGTCTTCGGTGACCACGCCGGAAAATTGATGGTCAGTTCGACCAAGAGCATGACCGGCCACGCCCTCGGCGCCGCCGGTGGTCTCGAGGCGGTCTTCACCCTGCTCGGGATGGAGCGCGGCGCGGTACCGCCGACCATCAACTATCAGGAGCCCGATCCTGAATGCGATCTCGATTACGTCCCCAATTCCGCCCGTCAGGCGCAGGTTAAGGTGGCCCTTTCCAACTCCTTCGGGTTCGGTGGTACCAATGCCACCCTCCTGTTCCGGAAGGTTTGAGGACGTGATGATTCTTCTTGCCAGCGATCATGGTGGTCTCGAATTGAAAGACGCCATCCGGCAGGAGCTGGTTGCGCGCGGCATCGAGGTGAGTGACCTCGGTGCCATGAAAGGTGAATCGGTCGATTATCCCGACTATGCCGAAAAGGTCGCGCGGGCCATCGCCCGCGGTGAATCGGACCAGGGGATCCTGATCTGCGGAACCGGCATCGGGATGTCGATTGTCGCCAACAAGTTTCCCGGGGTGCGGGCGGCCCTGGTCAGTGACGAGTTCACCGCGCGGATGGCGAAGGAACACAATAATGCCAATGTCCTGGTCATGGGAGGGCGGGTCCTGCAGATCGACCAGGCCCTGGCCATGTTGCGGATCTGGCTCGAGACCCCTTTCGAGGGAGGTCGGCACCAGCGGCGTCTGGATAAGATTTCACAGATTGAGGACGAGTTTCGCAGCGGGCGGTTTTAGCCCGGACCGATTCAACCAGATGGGCAGGCTCGCGGCCTGCCCATTCACTTTCCGGCACTTCGCGCTCTGGCGCGGTGCAGTCTTCCCGTGGAGGATTCCCCATGTCTCTTACTCTTGCCCAATTCGATCCCGAGATTGCCGGTGCTATCCGCCGCGAGACGGAGCGTCAGGAATACAGCCTGGAGTTCATCGCTTCGGAGAACTTTGTCAGCGAGCAGGTTCTCGAAGCGCAGGGCTCGGTTCTTACCAACAAGTACGCGGAAGGCTATCCGGGCAAGCGCTATTACGGCGGTTGCGAATTTGTCGATATCGCCGAGGACCTCGCCATTGACCGGGCCCGGCAGCTGTTCGGCGCCGAACATGCCAATGTTCAGCCCCACTCCGGTTCCCAGGCGAATATGGCGGTCTATTTCTCCGTCTGCCAGCCGGGGGATACCGTTCTCGGCATGAATCTCGCCCACGGCGGCCATTTGACCCACGGTTCACCGGTCAATTTCTCCGGCAAGCTCTTCAATATCGTCCCTTACGGGGTCAGTCGC
Organism: Desulfuromonas carbonis; assembly: GCF_054658035.1. Lineage (NCBI taxonomy): Bacteria > Pseudomonadati > Thermodesulfobacteriota > Desulfuromonadia > Desulfuromonadales > Desulfuromonadaceae > Desulfuromonas > Desulfuromonas carbonis. Next base: position 248,683 of record NZ_BAAHXR010000002.1, read on the forward strand.
GACACCGGAACCATCGATTACGACGAGGTCGAAAAGTTGGCCCGGGAACACCAGCCGAAGCTGATCGTCGTTGGCGCCAGCGCCTACCCGCGCACCCTCGATTTTGCAGCCTTCCGCCGCGTCGCCGACGAAGTGGGGGCCGTGGTGATGGTTGATATGGCGCATATTGCCGGCCTGGTCGCCGCCGGCGAGCACCCCAACCCGGTTCCCTACGCCGAGTTCGTCACCACCACCACCCACAAGACCCTGCGCGGCCCCCGTGGTGGGATGATACTCTGCCGCGAAGAATACGCCAAGAAACTCAACAGCAATATCTTCCCCGGGATCCAGGGTGGACCGCTGATGCACGTTATCGCCGCCAAGGCGGTGGCCTTTCGCGAGGCGTTGCAACCGGAATTCAGGACCTATGCGGCACAGGTGGTCAAGAACGCCAAAGCGTTGGCGGCCGGCCTGCTCGAGCGTGGTTTCAACCTGGTCTCCGGGGGGACCGATAATCACCTGATGCTGGTCGACCTCTCCGGAACCGAGCTCACCGGCAAGGTGGCCGAGGCGACCCTCGAAAAGGCGGGAATTACCGTCAACAAGAACGCGGTCCCCTTCGATACCCGCTCTCCTTTCGTCACCAGCGGCTTTCGCATCGGAACGCCGGCGACCACCACCCGCGGGCTCAAGGAGGCCGAAATGGGGCAGGTGGCCGACTGGATCGCCCAGGCCCTGGCCAACGTGGAGAACGAATCGGAACTGAAGCGGATTCGGGGCGAGGTCCGTGCTCTCTGCAGTCAATTCCCGCTCTATGCCCATCGTCTCAAATAACCAGGGCGCCCCTATGGACCGACCGAGCTGGCCTGAATATTTTATGGATATCGCCCGCCTCGTGGCGCGGCGCTCTACCTGTCTGCGTCGCCAGGTCGGGGCCGTCATGGTCAAGGAGAAGCACATTCTTGCCACCGGCTATAACGGTACCCCGACCGGGATCACCCATTGTGCCCAGACCGGCTGCCTGCGTGAACAGCTCGGGGTCCCCTCGGGGGAACGGCATGAACTCTGCCGGGGGCTTCACGCCGAACAGAATGCCATCATCCAGGCGGCGCGCCACGGCGTCAACATCGCCGGCGCCACCCTGTATTGCACCAACTCCCCTTGTGTCATCTGTTCGAAGATGCTTATCAATGCCGGAGTTCTGAATATTGTTTACCTCGAAGGCTACCCCGACAAGCTGTCGCTGGAGATGCTGAAAGAGGCGGGTATCGAAGCTGCCCCGTTTGCCGAGGGAGAATCCGCCCCATGAAATGCCCCTTCTGTGGTTTCGCCGATACCAAGGTTATTGATTCCCGCCTCGGTCGCGAAGGAAACAACATTCGCCGACGGCGGGAATGCGTCGACTGTGAGCGGCGCTTCACCACCTACGAACGGATAGAAGAGACCTTGCCCCTGGTTATCAAGAAGGATGGTCGTCGGGAAGCCTTCGACCGGACCAAGATTATCGCCGGGATGCAGCGGGCCTGCGAGAAACGTCCGGTCTCTATCGGTACCATCGAAAAATTTGTCGACCGGCTCGAGCTGAGTCTGCAGGAGAGTGGCGAAAAGGAAGTGGAAGCAAGCCGGGTCGGCGAGGCGGTGATGGCCGCCCTGCACGCTATTGACGAGGTCGCCTATGTCCGGTTTGCCTCGGTCTATCGCCAGTTCAAGGATATCAATGAATTCATGGCCGAACTCAAGGAGATCCTTGCCAAGGGTGAAAACCGGAGCCCTGCCGGCGCCGGCAAGGTCTGACTCCTGTAACAACTTGGATTTTCGCCATGACAATGCTGGCTGAAGATTTCATGCAGCGGGCCCTCGATCTCGCCCGGCAGGCCGAAGGTCGCACCCGCCCCAATCCACCGGTCGGGGCCGTCGTCGTTCGCGACGGAGCCATCGTCGGCGAGGGCTTCCATCCTCGGGCCGGGGATCCCCACGCCGAGATTTTCGCCCTTCAGGCCGCCGGTCCCCTGGCCCGCGGCGCCGATCTCTATGTGACCCTGGAACCCTGCAGCCACACCGGTCGTACCGGTCCCTGCGCCGAGGCGGTGGTGGCTGCCGGCATCGCGCGGGTCTTCATCGGCAGCGGCGATCCCAATCCGCTCGTCTCCGGGCGGGGGATCAATCACCTGCGGCAGGCCGGTATCGTCGTCGAAACCAATATACTTGCCGACCAATGTCGGCGCCTGATCGCTCCCTTTGCCAAGCATGTAACGACCGGGCTGCCCCTGGTCATTCTCAAGAGTGCTCTCACTCTCGATGGTTGCAGTGCCACCGTCACCGGCGACTCGTGCTGGATCAGCGGACCGGAGAGCCGGGCGATGGTGCATCACCTGCGAAACCGGGTCGATGGGATCATGGTCGGAATCGGCACCGTGCTCCAGGATGACCCCCGCCTGACCTGCCGGCTGCCGGACGGAGGCGGGCGCGACCCGCTGCGGGTGATCGTCGATTCCCGGTTGCAGATTCCGGAGACGGCCGCCGTCATCAGCCCGGCGCTGGCGAAAGGTACCGTCGTCGCCACCACCGCCGCCGCGCCGGAGGAAAAGCTGCAGCGGTTGCAGCAGCAGGGCGTGACCATTCTTTTCTGCGACAGTCGTGAGGGACGGGTCGATCTGGGCGATCTGCTGCAAAAACTTGGCGCCCAGGGACTCCAGAGCCTGCTGGTCGAAGGGGGGGGCGTCCTCAACCAGTCCCTGCTTGGCGCCGGCCTGGTCGATCGGGTCATGGTTTTCATTGCACCCAAATTGCTCGGAGGGAACGACGGCAGGAGGATGTTCAGTGGCCCCGGCGTCCGTGCCCTCGCTGATGCCGTAACGGTGCGGGATGTCCGGGTCAGCTTTTATGGCAAGGATATCCTGATCGAAGGGGAGGTAGGGGCATGTTTACCGGGTTGATCGAGGACCTAGGAACCGTACGGGAATTGCGTCCTTCCGGAACCGGGGCCCGCCTGACCGTCGCCACCGCGATTCCATGGAATGAACTGGTCCTGGGGGAGAGTATTGCCGTCAACGGAATCTGCCTGACCGTCGTTGCCATCGACCGCGGCGCCTTTGCCGTCGATGTTTCGCCCGAAACCTTGCAACGCTCCACCCTGGGGCGGCTGGCATCCGGAAACCGGGTCAACCTGGAGCGGGCCCTGCGGCTCGGTGATCGTCTCGGTGGTCACCTGGTCAGTGGGCATATTGACGGTACCGGGGAGGTTGTCGCCCGGGTCCCGGACAGTAACGCCATCCGCTTTACGATTGGCTGCGGTGGGAATCTGAGCCGCTATATTGTCCCGAAGGGGTCGGTGGCCATCGATGGCATCAGCCTGACCGTCAACCAGGTCGAAGGGGATCGTTTCGAGGTTTCAATCATTCCCCACACTCTCGCAATGACGACGCTCAAACATCGCGAACCCGGGGCCCGGGTCAACCTCGAGGTCGACGTCATCGGCAAGTATGTCGAGCGTCTCCTCGGGCCTCGCGAAACCCCGGGTGAAGGGGGCGGGCTTGCCCTGGAGACCCTTGCCAAGTATGGATTTCTATGAGATAGTGGCGGGCCACGGAAGGAGCCACACCGCATGCCGATAGCCAAGATCGAAGCCGCCCTGGAGGATATCCGCCAGGGCAAGATGATCATTCTGGTCGATGATGAAGACCGTGAAAATGAAGGCGACCTGGCCATGGCCGCCGAACTGGTCACCCCCGAGGCGATCAACTTCATGGCCCGGGAGGGAAGGGGCCTGATATGTCTCTCTCTGACGGAAGACCGGGCCGACCTGCTCGATCTTCCGTTGATGGTTCGGGACAACACCTCCTCATTCGGGACCGCCTTCACCGTTTCGATCGAAGCCCGCCGCGGGGTCACCACCGGGATTTCTGCCGCCGACCGCGCGCAAACGATTCGCGTCGCCATCAGCGAGCAGACCACCGCCGCCGATCTGGCGCGTCCCGGTCACGTCTTTCCCCTGCGGGCCAAGAAAGGCGGCGTGCTGGTTCGCGCCGGCCAGACCGAAGGATCGGTTGACCTCGCCCGCCTCGCCGGCCTCAAGCCGTCGGGGGTGATCTGCGAGATCATGAACGACGATGGAACCATGGCGCGCATGCCGGAACTGCGCAAGTTCTCCGAAAAACATGGTCTGAAAATTGTCACCATCGCCGATCTCGTCGCTTACCGCATGCGTAAGGAACTGCTGGTGCGGCGGGCTGCGGAGACCGTTCTGCCGACCCCCTTCGGCGGTGAATTTCGGGCCATCGCCTATGAAAACGACGTTGACGACGCCCAGCACCTGGCCCTGGTCAAGGGCGATCTTGCCCCGGACCGCCCCATTCTGGTGCGCGTCCATTCCGAATGTCTCACCGGGGATGTGTTTGGCTCCCAGCGCTGTGATTGCGGTGAACAGCTGCATGCGGCGATGGCACAGATCGATGCTGAAGGGGAGGGTGTCATTCTTTATATGCGCCAGGAAGGTCGCGGCATCGGGCTGATCAACAAGCTTAAGGCCTATGCATTGCAGGATACCGGCCACGATACCGTTGAAGCGAACGAGGTCCTCGGCTTCAAGGCGGACCTTCGCGATTACGGCATCGGGGCGCAGATCCTCGCCGAGCTCGGCATCCGGAAGATTCGGCTGATGACCAACAACCCCAAGAAAATTGTCGGCCTTGAAGGGTACGGTCTGGAAATCGTTGAGCGGGTGGCGATCGAAATTCCGCCGACCGGCAGCAATCTCCAGTACCTGAAGACCAAGCGGGAAAAACTCGGCCACCTGCTCGAGAATCTTTAGCCGACCCCGGTGACTGTAACGGCGACCGACTGCTGCCAGTCGTCGTCCCAACCCGGGCCGAATCGGGAGGACAAGTGATGACCAAGACCTTCGAAGGAAAACTGGATGCCCAGGGGCTGCGTTTTGGTATCGTCGCCGGGCGCTTTAACAGTTTCATCAGCGACCGTCTGGTCGAGGGTGCCATCGACGCCCTATTGCGCCATGGGGCCGCGACGGAAAATATCCACCTTGCCAAGGTTCCCGGTGCCTACGAAATTCCCCTGGTCGCCGGCAAATTGGCGAAATCTGAAAAATATGACGCGGTGATCTGTCTCGGTGCGGTGATCCGCGGCGCTACACCCCACTTCGATTATGTCAGCTCGGAGGTTTCCAAGGGGGTGGCTGCCGTTGGTCTGGCAACCGGGGTGCCGGTTATCTTCGGTGTCCTGACCACGGATACGATCGAGCAGGCCGTTGAACGTGCTGGTACCAAGGCTGGCAACAAGGGCTTCGAGGCCGCCATGGGTGCTATCGAGATGGCCAATCTCCTCAAGGTGCTGTAGTCGATATGAGTAAAGGATTGCGGCGCCAGGGGAGGGAGCTCGCCCTGAAGGCTATTTACGGAATGCACGATGGGGACGCCGAACCGGCGTCCTTTCTGCGGTCATTCTGGAGCAATTTCAGATTCCGGGACGATGTCCTCGGTGAAGCCCAGGAAGAGCCGGCCGGCAAAGTTCCTGAGGATGTCCGGATTTTTACCGATGAACTGGTCACCGGCACCATTGAGAACCTCGAACGTATCGATCAGGTTCTCGGAGAATATTCAACCAACTGGTCCCTGGAGCGGATGTCCCGGGTTGATCTCGCCCTGTTGCGCATGGCCTGCTTCGAGCTCCTCTACCGGAGCGACGTGCCGTCCAATGTCGTTATCAATGAAGCCATTGAAATCGGCAAAACCTACGGCACCAAGGAAACACCGTCTTTTGTCAACGGTATCCTCGACAAGGTTTCCCGGACCTATCGCCAGGTTCAACAATGAGCCAGGTGCGACTCCTTGACCTCCCTGCCGACCGCATGGACGGTGAGGTGGTCGCCGCCCTTTTTTTCCAGGACGAGAGGCCGCTGCAGGGGCCGGCGGCATTACTCGACTGGCGGCTCGGGGACCCTCTGACCAGGGCTTTGGTCGGCGGGGGAAGCCGTGGCCGGGCAGGGGAACACCTGCTGGTAGGTAACAACGGAAAACTCAACAGTGACTGGGCACTCTTCGTTGGCGGAGGGAGCTGGCACGGGCTCGGACCCGAGACCTATCGCAGTCTTGTCGATCACGTGTTGCAGGTCTGTCGCAACGCCGGATTCCGGCGGATTGCATTGTGTCTGGCGCCTCTGGCCGGCATGCGCCCCGCCGATCTGGAGGCCATGGTCAATCAATCTCTGCAGCAACTCGATTTTCCTGGCTGTGAATGCCTGCTCTCCCTGGAGACCATCTGAATCAACGGCTTAAAGCCGTACCATCTGTTGCGGAAAAGAGGAAGGAATGAAACAAATAAGGGTTGGCCTGCTCGGATTCGGCACTATTGGCACCGGCGTCGTCAAGGTGTTTCAGGAAAATGCTCAACTCCTGCGCGAACGGCTTGGGGCCGAACTGACCCTGGCCCGTATAGCCGATCTCGATATAAAGACCGATCGTGGCGTCAAGGTCGATGCCGGTCTGCTGACGACCAATGCCGAAGCCCTGCTGACGGCACCCGACATCGATGTTGTCGTCGAACTGATCGGTGGCTATGAGCCGGCCCGGAGTTTTGTTCTCAAGGCGATCGCCAATGGCAAGCATGTTGTTACCGCGAACAAGGCCCTTCTCGCCCTGCACGGGGAAGAAATCTTCGCCGCGGCCGCTGCCAAGGGTGTCGAAGTAATGTTCGAGGCCGCCGTTGGGGGAGGGATCCCGGTCATATCGGCGATCAAGGAAAACCTCTGCGCCAATCGATTCCGCAGCATCTTTGGTATCCTCAACGGCACCTGCAACTACATCCTGACGCGAATGACCAATGACGGGGCCGAATTTTCCGATGTTCTTGCCGATGCCCAGGCCAAGGGCTACGCCGAAGCAGACCCGACCTTCGATATCGAAGGGGTCGATACCGCCCATAAACTGGCGTTGCTGATCTCCCTCTGTTTCGGCACCAAGGTTGCGTTTGCCGACATCTATACCGAAGGGATCAGCGAAATTTCGGCTCTGGATATCCAGTTCGCACGTCAATTCGGCTACAAGATCAAATTACTGGCAATCGGCAAACAGGATAACGGCCAGATTGAGGCCCGGGTCCAGCCGACGATGATTCCGCTCAACTATCCCCTGGCCGATGTCGATGGGGTCTTCAACGCGGTTCGCCTTTCCGGGGATTTCGTTGGCCCGGTAATGCTCTACGGTCGCGGTGCCGGGATGGAGGCAACCGCAAGTGCGGTGATGGGCGATGTCATGGCGATTGCTCGCAACCTGCGCTCCGGTGGCATAGCAAGGACGCCAGCGCTCGGTTGCTGCCCCGAGTTCGTGACTGAAATTCCGGTCAAGCCGATGGCCGATATTGTCAGCCAGTATTATCTGCGGTTCGGGGCGCTCGACAAACCTGGGGTTCTCGGCCAGGTCGCCAGCATTCTTGGGCGCTACAACATCAGCATCACCTCGATGATTCAGCCTGAGCGGCAGATTGGGGGGGCCGTTCCCATCGTTCTGCTGACCCACGAGGCGCGCGAGGACGATATCCTGGGAGCGCTCAAGGAGATCGACCGCCTACCGCTCATGTCGCAACCGAGCCGCTTTATCCGGATCGAGAGTGAACTCGACTAACCTCTCATTATCATTCAGAAAAAAAGAGCCGGGCGCCATGCGCTCGGCTCTTTTTTTCTGAATTTTTTCTGCCATCGCAAAATTCATCCTTTTTGAACTTGATAAAGAGGAGTTCGCTGTCTAAAATCAAAACACTGTTTTTAAATGGCGTTTCAGCTCAGGGTCATCGTCTTTCCGTTTTCGTTAATGTAACCCCCCCACAGTAAGGAGGAATGGTATGCGAATCACGAGGTACAGAAGCTGCCTGCTGGCAGCGGGGTTCATGGCCTTGACCCTGGCGATTCTTCCGGCCACGGTGCAGGCGGCGGGTTTCTCCCTTATGGAACAAAGCGTCAGCGCTCTGGGGAACGCATTCGCCGGTGGTTCCGCCATTGCCGAGGACGCCGCCAGTCAATATTACAACCCGGCCGGGCTTATTCGTCTGGAGGGACAGCAGGCGAGCGCAGGCCTGCACCTGATTCGAACCAGCTTCAAGTTCAAGAACGAAGGCTCGACACATTTGCTTGATCCCCAGTTGAACGGAAACAATGGTGGGGATGCTGGCCAGTGGAACGCGGTCCCCAACGCTTATTTCGCGATGAAGGTCAACAAGGACCTGGCCCTGGGACTCGGGATCAACGTGCCGTTCGGTCTGACAACGGACTACAAGGCTGGCTGGGTCGGCCGTTACCATACGTTGAAGTCGAGCATCATGACCATCAACATCAACCCGAGCGTCGCCTACGCGATCACCGACAAGTTGAGCATTGGCGCCGGTGTCAGCGCCATGTATATCAGCGGCGAATTCTCCCAGGCGATTGATTTTGGCACCATCCTCGCTGTTGGTGGTGATATTTCACAGCAGGACGATGGCAAGGCCGTTATCAAGGCAGACGACTGGGGGTATGGGTTCAACCTCGGTGTGCTCTATCAATTTACCGAGGATACCCGCGTCGGTGCCGCCTACCGTTCCCGGGTCAAGCAGTCGCTCAGCGGTGACGCCGATTTTACCGTGCCGGCTACCGCCCAGGCTATTCTTACGGGTCTCGGCTCTCCTCTATTCGCTGATTGCAACGCCGCGGCCAATGTCACTCTTCCCGCGACTGCGTCGGTCAGCATCTATTCCCGCGTGAATTCCAAGCTGGCCCTGATGGGGAACATCGGCTGGACTGAATGGTCCCAGTTGGAGGAGCTGCGCATCACTTTCCCCAATACGGCTCAGCCTGACAGCGCCACGACTCTCTCCTGGGAAGATGCCTGGCAGGTTGGCGCCGGTGCCACCTACACCCTCGATTCCCGGTGGGACCTGCGCACCGGACTGATGTATGACCAGACTCCCATTCCGAATGCCCAGGTGCGTACCCCCCGCCTTCCTGACCAGGACCGGTTGTGGCTCGCTTTCGGCGCCGGCTACAAGTACAGCGAAGCACTCAGTTGCGACTTCGCCTATGCCCACCTCTTCATGCTCGGTAGCGGCCGCATCAATATGGATCCCGTTGGCGAGAATGCCAACAAGGGGGGGCTGAAGGGGGACTACGACAATACCGGGGATATCTTCAGTGCCCAGGTCAACTATCGCTGGTAAGAACTCATCTTCGCGGAATTTCGATCATGGTTCCCTGGGCACGGCCCAGGAAGGAGGATAAAGATGAAGATCAGGGCTCTAATCTTTAGTCTGTGGTTGCTTGGGCTGGTGCTGGCGATGGCCGGCTGTTCCAGTGACAACAACGGCAGCACTGCCGGTGTTGACCCCTATACCAATCCCGACGGCACACCGGTCACCTATGCCCGCTTCGACGCTATCGCGCTGCCGCTTCCCAATGATGTCGCCTGGGGGAATAACAAGGGGGTCTGCCCCAATGGCCAGGTTTGCCTGCCGCTGAGTGCCGGAGAGACTCCCACCGACGGCGGCATGGGAACCTTGAAGAGTATTGTCAATGCTCAGGCACTGCCGGGACTTTCGCCGAACATGTTTCTTACCATTCCGGTAACCGGGCCGGTAGACCTTTCGACCCTCGATTTTCTGGTCTTCCGTCTTGACGATACCAATCTTTCGACCCTGCTCGGGGCGCTTGCTGCCAACAATCTCCCCGCTGCCGGCGCCGCCTTTGCGGCCCTGGAAAAATACACCGAAAACGATTTCATTCTCGCTACCGGTACCGGCGCGGTCAAGCTGCTCCCCAAGAAACCTTTCAACCCCGGTGGCAGCTACGCCGTGGTGGTTCATTCTACCCTCATGGATGGCAATAATAACCTGGTCCAGTCGGGGCTGACCATGGAAGCCCTCAAGCAGACCACGCCCTTCGGTCCGGACTCTCCCTTTCTCAATTTCGAAGCGCTCCGCGCCAAATACAACGATGACGTTTCGCCAACCGAGCCCGCTCTCTTTACCGTTACCCAGGGAGTTACTGCGGTGGCCAACGGTGGCATCCCCTGGTCCCGTGCTGACACCCTGGTCCTCTGGACCTTCCAGACCGCGGATCGGACCCTTGACCTGAATCCGACTGCAACTATCGGCTATCCGGATGGCGTTACTGATCCCTTTAATGACTCTGCCGCCAATTTCAAATTACTCTCCGCAACGACAAATACTGCGCCGAGCCTGATCTGGATTGACAAGACGGTAACCCCGCCGGTTGATTCTGCGAGCCCGGTGGGCATCCCGGCAGGTGGGCTGCTATCCGGAACTGGCATTCCGTTTGACCACCTCGGCAATATTTATTTCGGCCAGTTCCTGAGCCCGGTGCTGACCGGGGGGACTGACAGCGTCTCCTTTCTGGTTTCTGTCCCCGACTCCTTGCAACACCCGATGCCGGTTAACGGCTACCCGGTGGTGGTCTTCCAGCATGGTATCACCTCGTCCAAAAATGCCGCCCTGCCGATCGCCAATGCTCTCGCGAAGGCGGGGTATGCAACCCTCGCGATCGATGCACCGTACCATGGAGACCGGACCCTCCCTGACATGACCTCCGGCGATGGCTTCTTCACTGCCAACCTAATCCAGGATCGGGCCAATATTTACAAGGCGGCCCTTGATCTATGGGAAACCGTAGATCTTATTGAGGCCGGAATCGACCTCGACGGAATCGCCGGGGCAGATCTTGATGCCGGCAACGTTGGGTTCGTCGCCCATTCTCTCGGGTCAATTATCGGGTCGGTCTTCCTCTCCCAGGAGGACACCGGACGTGTCGACCGGATGGTCCTCTCCAGCCCTTCGGCCCTACTGGTTAATGTTCTGGATGAGACTGCGCTTCCTGATTTGCAGGCCCTGGTCGCGTCTCTGGGCTACACCGCCGGGACGACTCCTTATTTTATCTTCCTCGACCTCGCCCAGTGGCTGCTTGATCCGACCGATTCCAGCTATGCCGGTATCGGAGGGAATGACACCGGCAACCTGCTGACGGTCATGGCTTATGGCGACCCCATCGTTTCCACCGATTCGACCCGGGTTTTCCTCAGCAATATCGGCGTCGATACCGTGACCACCGTAGATCCGGAAGACTTCCCTGCGACCTTCCCCACCGTTGCCGGAGATTTTGCCGCAGGGGCATATGAGTATGGACTGGAGGGGAAACCGGTGGTACACAGCTTTCTGCTTGATCCCACTGTGCCGGCCGATGAGCCCTGGTACACCGGGTACAACAATCTGATTCAGCAACTGGCCACGGGCGCTGCCCAGACCCAGGTCGCTGGATTTCTGGCCCCCTGATTTCTAACCGAATTTTTTGCAGGAAAACAAATCCCCGGGGGGGGTCTCCCGGGGATTAGTTTTGGGTAATCGGCAATTTGTGGCGAGCTGGGAAGAAACACCGAGTATAGCGGCACCAGTTTTCTTGGACACTGATTTGGGATAGAATCCCGATGTCCAAGGAGATTAATAATGACAACAAACAACAAGAACGAAACAGTCACTGGGCCTTTGGCCGAAGGGCAACGTTGGAGCGCTGCCCGCAAGCGTGAAGTGGTTCTGCGCTTGCTGCGGGGCGAATCGGTTGATGCTCTGTCCCGCGAGTTGAGCATCGAAATCTACCGCCTGGAGCAGTGGCGAGAGAAAGCGCTGACCGGAATCGATGAGTCGTTGAAACAACGTCAGAACGATCCGACTCAAGCGGAACTCAACCAGGCCATGCGCCGGATCGGCGAATTGACCATGGAAAACGAACTACTTTGGGAACGGGTTAAAAAACCCGGCCCTTTAGCCAAACGGAGGTCGTCGAAATGAGCCAAACGATCTCCCCAGGCGCTGAAAAGGCCTACGGCGTCCAGCGGGTTTGCAATGTTTGGGAGCAGGCTCGCTCCTCGTTCTACCATGCCTCGCGCCAGATTCCGCAATCAACTCCCAAGCGTCGTGGCCCACGTCCGTCAATCAGTGATGAGGATCTTCTCGCCATGATCCGTCACGATCTGGCCACGTCCCCGTTCACCGGCGAAGGACACCGCAAGGTCTGGGCCAGGCTGCGGATTTGTGACGGCGTGCGCATCGCACGCAAGCGGGTTCTGCGGTTGATGCGCGAGAATCATCTGTTGTCACCTCACCGGGGTTGGCCCAAAGCAGCCAAGGCGCATGATGGTAAAATCATCACCATGGCTCCGAATCTAATGTGGGGCACCGATGGCACCCGCGTATTCACTCTCGACGAAGGCTGGGTCTGGATCTTTAGCGCCGTCGAGCACTGGAACGCCGAATGTGTCGGCTGGCATGTTTGCAAGACCGGCGACCGTTATGCTGCTCTTCAACCACTTTCCATGGCGTTAGACAACATCTATGGGGGCGTAGAGAAAGATATTGCCCGAGGGTTGTCTCTGCGTATGGATCACGGCACCCAGTACCTCTCAGACCATTTTCTGAACCAGATCAAGTTCTGGGGAATCACCCCCAGCTTTGCCTTCGTTGCCGAACCACAGACCAACGGAGTTGCTGAACGATTCAACCGCACCTTGAAAGAGCAAGCCATCTATGGCCGAATATTCCGTACCATCGATGATGTTCGCGAGGCCGTGAAAACCTTCGTCGAACTCTACAACAGCGAATGGCGAGTCGAGAAAAATGGCTTCCGGTCGCCCGACGAAATCCGTCAGGCGGCATAATCTAAACTTGTGTCCAAGGAACCGGTTCCGCTACAGAAGAAACACCGAGAGCCTCGTCCTGCCCGACGAGGCTCTCCTGCTAAATTGGTATATGGTAGGTTTTACTCCCCGGCCTGGACATCCGCCTCGACGGCGAAACGCTTGATCTTGCGGGTGGTTGTTTTCGGAAATTCGTCGTCGCGCAGGGTAAAACGCTTGATCCGCTTGTAGTCGGCGAGGCGCTTGCCGGCTTCGAGGACCTCGCGGCGGATGATCTCCTCGACCTCGGTCTGGTTGAAGGGGGGGGCACCACTCTTCTGCCGGTAATCGTCGAGGGCCTCCTGGTTGGGATAGATAACCGCGTGGACTTCTTCGGCGGTCGGACTCACCTTGTGGCCGTAGACCATCGCCTCGGCGATGAAGGGACTCTGCAACAGCTCATTCTCGATCTCCTCGGGGTAGACGTTCTTGCCGTTGGGAGTGACGATCAGGTTCTTGACCCGACCGCAGATCTGCAACATTCCTGCGTCATCAAAGCGGCCAAGATCGCCGGTCTTGTACCAGCCGTCCTGCAAAACCTCAGCCGTGGCCCGCGGGTTGTTGTAGTACCCCTGCATCACGTTCGGACCCTTGACCCAGATCTCGCCGACCCCCTCTTCGTTGGGCTGGTGAATTCGCACCTCGACCTTGTTCAGTGGCACTCCTACGGTACCGGCCCGGCTCTGCCCCGGGCGCTCGGCAGCGATGACCGGGGATGTCTCGGTGATGCCGTACCCCTGCAGCAGGGTCAGCCCCAACTCGCGAAAGCCGTCGGCTACCGCCGGGTCGAGGGCGGCGCCACCGCTGACGAAGGTGGTCCCTGCCCCAACCTTGCGCCGCACCTTGCCGGCGACCAGGCCGCGGGTGAGGGGGAGGGCGAAGAGCCAGCGGGAGAGGGTGTTGGCGGCCAGGTTTTTGTGGACCCGGTCGAGGATCATCCGATAGACTGCCGGCACCCCGAGCAGGAACGTCGGTCGCACCTCTGCCAGATTCTCGCCGAGTTTCTTGATCGACTCGGCAAAGGAGACGTTGCCCCCCAGCGAGAGCGGCAGGAGAATACCGCAGACCTGCTCGAAGACATGGTTGATCGGCAGGAAGGAGAGGGTGGTGATGGTCGCGTCAAGCTGGAAATGTTCGCAGGCGGCACGGATATTCGAAACAACATTGGCGTGGCTGAGCATGGCACCCTTGGACTGGCCGGTGGTGCCAGAGGTGTAGAGAATGATAGCCGTGTCATCGGTTTTGCGCGGCGAGGCCGGCGGCGGCATAACTCCCGAGTCCTGCAGCTGTTGGAATGGAAGCAGACGACCGCTCTTTTGCCAACGGTTGCGCAGTGCCTGGGTCGGCGCCAGGAAGTCGGTGATTTTATCCCCCTTGCGGCGGCCCCCCGGCGCGACCAGGGCCTGGTAGGCGTTACGGGCCAGATCCTCGAGACGGGTAGCTTCTTCCCGCGGGATCTGGCGCTGCTGGACCAGGCCGTGCCAGGTGTCGGTCAGGGTTGCCAGGATGGCCGCAAGCTGGGGGTCCTGGCCGCTGGTTTCTGGGCTATCCTGCAGCAGGATCACGCGCTCCAGATCCGGAAGGTCCGGAACCAGTTCCAGGAGGGTGTCGAGGTAGGTTTCCGTGGTGAAGACGAGCTTGGCTCGGCTGTCAAAAAGGATATGGCGAAGCTCCGCGGTCTTCAGCTCCTTGTCGACAGGGACGGCTACTCCGCCTGCGCGCAGCACGCCAAGGTAAGCAGCCACCCACCAGGGCGATGCCGGTGCCAGCAGGGCACAGTGGTCGCCGGGTTTCAGACCCTGCTTGAGCAGTCCTGCCGCGACTCCTTCCAGATGCTGCAGCAGGGTGGCGTAGGAAAATTCCTGCCAGCTGCCGGCAACTTTATGGCGCAGGGCGATGCGTGGTCCGGCTGCCAGGCAACGGGAACTGATAAGGGCGTCGATGGTTTCCACGTTCTTCTCTCCCTATCCCGGGTGAACTGAAATTGACAGATTCAACCAACGTTATGAAATTACCGGGAGTTCCCTTGCAAAGCAAGCGGAATCAAATACGTCTAAGCTTTTGAACTATTTGCTGGTTGTCCAAAAAAGAGCTTGACATGTTTTGCTCCGATTTGCTAAAAGTTAGCGGCATTTCGGTTGTAGGCACGTAGCTCAGTGGGAGAGCACTACCTTGACACGGTAGGGGTCGGCGGTTCAATCCCGCCCGTGCCTACCAGATTCCCAGACCACAACCGTTACGATTTGTGAATGAGGCATCCACGGATGCCTCTTTTCATTCGTGGAGAAACCAAAGATGGCCGAGATCCGGATGACCTTGCCAGATGGGTCGGTGAAAGAAATCCCTGCCGGCAGTACCCCTCTTGAGATCGCCCGCGGCATTGGCGAAAACCTTGCGCGCCAGGCGGTTGCGGCGCGGGTTGACGGGCAGTTGGTCGACCTTGGGACCCCGCTCGCCCGGGACGGTAGCCTTGAACTGGTGACACTCAACAGCGCGGCCGGTCTCGATATCTATCGCCACTCTGCGGCCCACCTGATGGCGCATGCGGTCAAGTCCCTCTACGGCGACAAGGTGCAGGTAACCATCGGTCCCGCCATCGAAAATGGTTTTTATTACGACTTTTACAGTCCCGAGCATACCTTTACCCCGGATGACTTCGCTGCCATCGAACAGAAGATGGAAGAACTGGCCGCTGCCGACCTGCCCATCGAGCGCGAAGAGATCAGCCGCGACAGCGCCATTGCCCGGTTCCGGGAAATGGGGGAAACCTTCAAGGTCCAGCTCATCGAAGATTTGCCCAACACCACTGTTTCACTCTACCGCCAGGGTGATTTCGTCGATCTCTGCCGCGGACCGCATCTGCCCACCACCGGGCGCCTGAAAGCCTTCAAGTTGACCAGTGTCGCCGGCGCCTACTGGCGCGGCGACGAAAAGAACCCGATGCTGCAGCGTCTTTACGCCACGGCGTTTGCGGACAAAAAGGAACTCCGGGCCTATCTGGCCCGGCTCGAAGAAGCCAAAAAACGCGATCACCGCAAGCTCGGCCGGGAGCTTGACCTCTTCTCCTTTAACGAAGAGGCCGGTGCCGGCCTGGTTATCTGGCACCCCAAGGGGGCGCTGTTGCGGACCTTGTTGGAAGATTTCGAGCGCCAGGAGCACCTGCGGCGCGGTTACGATATTGTCATGGGACCGCAGATCCTGCGTACCGAACTGTGGAAAACGTCCGGTCACTACGAAAACTATCGCGAAAATATGTACTTCACCGAGATCGATGAGCAGAGCTACGGCATCAAGCCGATGAACTGCCTCGCTCATATGCTGATCTATAAATCGAAGATGCGCTCCTATCGGGATCTCCCCCTGCGCTTTTTCGAGCTCGGGACGGTGCACCGGCATGAGAAATCCGGGGTCCTGCACGGTTTGCTGCGGGTTCGCGGTTTCACCCAGGATGATGCCCATATCCTTTGCGCACCGGAGCAGCTCGACGGCGAGATCAAAGGGGTTCTGAAGTTCGTTCGCGATGTCATGACGATTTTTGGGTTCGAATACGAGATGGAAATCTCGACCCGGCCGGAAAAATCGATCGGCTCCGACGTTGACTGGGAGCGTGCAACGGCAGCCTTGATGAGTGCACTGCAGGATTCCGGGCTCCCCTTTGAAATCAACGAAGGAGACGGAGCGTTTTACGGGCCGAAGATCGATATCAAGCTCAAGGACGCTCTTGACAGGAAATGGCAGTGTGCTACAATCCAGTGCGATTTTACCCTGCCTGAGCGTTTTGACCTTACCTACGTGGGGAGCGACGGCGAAAAACATCGACCGGTCATGGTTCACCGGGTTATTCTCGGAGCCATCGAACGGTTCATCGGGGTGCTGATCGAGCACTTCGCCGGCAACTTCCCGCTCTGGATTTCCCCGGTTCAAGCGGTCGTCGTCAATGTGACCGACAACCAGGCGGAATACGCCGAGCAGGTCTATATGGCCCTGCGTCAAGAGGGGATTCGTGTCCAGAAGGACTTGCGAAACGAGAAGCTCGGCTTCAAGATTCGCGAGGCCCAGATGGAGAAGGTCCCCTATATGCTTGTGGTCGGGGATAAGGAGATGGCCGATGGCACGGTTGCGCCGCGGCACCGCTCCGGGAAAAACCTCGATCCGATGTCGCCGGCAGATCTGGTCCGTTTCCTCAAGGAAGAATGCCGGCAATACCACTAGGAGGTGGCGTCATAGCTAAGCCAGAAACCAATATTAACCGCGCCATTCGCGCCCGTGAAGTGCGGGTGGTCGATGACGAGGGCGGGCAGCTCGGGATTCTCAGTCTGGAACAGGCATTGGCTGCTGCTGCCGAAAGGGGACTCGATCTGGTCGAAGTTTCTCCCAATGCGGCACCGCCGGTCTGCCGGATCATGGATTACGGCAAGTACAAGTACCAGGCCAGCAAGAGGGCGGCCGAAGCCAAGAAAAAAGCTGCCAAGGTCGAACTCAAGGAAGTCAAGATGCGCCCCAAAACCGAGGAGCATGACTTCCAGTTCAAGCTGAAAAATGCGCGGCGGTTTCTGGAAGAAGGAAACAAGGTCAAGGTAACCATCATGTTTCGGGGACGCGAAGTCACCCACCCGGAATTTGGCCAGCGCCTCCTTGAGCGGGTCTCCGAAGAGGTCAAGGAGATTGCCGTGGTCGAATCGCAGGGGCGGTTGACCGGCCGCTTCATGACAATGGTTCTGGCTCCGAATAAAAAATAATCATTTCGACTTGTCAACGACAGGTCGTATCAATCCAGCAAGGAGAACGGGGATGCCCAAAATCAAGACCAATCGCGGCGCTGCCAAGCGTTTTCGCAAGACCGGGACCGGCAAGGTTCGCCGTAACCAGGCCTTTACCAGCCACATCCTGACCAAAAAATCGAGCAAGCGGAAGCGTGAACTGCGCCAGGGAACCCTGGTGGCAGCCGTCGACCAAAAGAATATCAGCCGCCTGATCCCTTACCTTTAAGGGCGGCTCGGCCTAAGTCCGTGAACTGGGGGGAACTGTCTCCCCCTCCAGATCCGGCAGCGGGATCACCCGCCTATTTTTGTCCAGAAGGAGTATCTGATGCCGAGAGCAAAACGAGGATTCAAAGCGAGACGTAGACGCAACAAGGTTCTGAAACTGGCCAAGGGGTATCGGGGCGCACGCAGCAAGCTGTTTCGCAGTGCTGCCGAAGCCGTTGACCGCGCCCTCAACTACGCATTTCGTGATCGCAAGGTCAAGAAGCGTGATTTCCGGGCCCTTTGGATCGCCCGCATCAACGCGGCGGCCCGTGACAACGGTTTGTCCTACAGCCGTCTTGTGTTCGGCCTGAAGCAGGCCGAAGTTGGGCTTGATCGCAAGATTCTCGCCCAGTTGGCAGTCACCGACCCGGCCGGCTTCAGCGCCGTGGTCGAAAAAGCCAAGGCCCAGCTCCATTAAACGGAGAACCGGAAGAGATGGGGGCTGTCCCTCATCTCTTCTCTTATTTGGGGCAAACGACGAAAGAATGGAAGCCCGAAGGCTTCCATTCTTGTTTTTAACGCAACGACGGGAATTTTAAACGATGAAGGACAGACTTATTGCGATGTTGGCGGCAGGCCGTGCTGCTTTGGAACAGGCTGTCAACGAAACCGAATTGCAGGATGCAAAAGTTCGCTTTCTTGGCAAAAAGGGTGAATTGACCGGAATCATGAAGGGGATGGGCGCCCTCTCGGCGGAGGAGCGTCCGGTTATCGGCGCCCTCGCGAACCAGGTCAAGGATGAACTCGAGGGTCTCTTTGAGACCCGGGCCGTTCAACTTCGCCAGGCCGAAATCGCCCGACGTCTGGAGCGGGAACGGATCGATGTGACCCTCCCGGGGCGCACCCGTCCCCTTGGCAGTAAGCACCCGATCTCCCTGGTCACCGAGGAAATCTGCGCCATTTTCGCCGGTCTTGGCTTCGGGATTGCTGAAGGCCCTGAAATTGAAAAAGACTTTTACAATTTCGAAGCGCTAAATTTCCCCAAGGATCATCCGGCCCGGGATATGCAGGATACCTTTTTTGTCAGCGACGACGTTCTGCTGCGGACCCACACCTCCCCGGTCCAGATTCGAACCATGTTGCAGCAGGCGCCACCCCTTCGAATAATCGCACCCGGTACCGTCTATCGTCGTGATTCGGATATTACCCATAGCCCGATGTTCCACCAGGTGGAGGGTTTCCTGGTTGACCAGAATATTACCTTCGGTGATCTCAAAGGCGTTTTGAGCGCCTTTGTCAGCCAGTATTTCGGCAAGGAGATTGGCGTTCGTTTCCGTCCCTCCTTCTTCCCCTTTACCGAACCCTCGGCCGAAGTCGATATCCAGTGTGTCAACTGCGGTGGCAAGGGGTGCCGGGTCTGTAAAAATTCGGGCTGGTTGGAAATTCTCGGGAGCGGCATGATCGACCCTGAAGTCTTCCGCGCCGTTCAGTATGATCCGGAAAGATTCAGCGGATTTGCCTTCGGTATGGGCGTGGAGCGAATTGCCATGCTCAAATACGGCGTTAATGACCTGCGTCTTTTCTTTGAGAATGATGTCCGGTTTTTACAGCAGTTTTAACTCCCGGGTTGCCGTCGCCGAATCTTGATATCGCGTTGATGATAATGGCAAAGGATAAATAGCAATGATCGTGACCTACAACTGGCTGAAGGAATTCGTCGATTGCAATCTGAGCGGCGCGGATCTGGCGCACCGGCTGACCATGGCGGGCCTCGAAGTTGACGCCATGGAAGAGATTGGTGCCGGGCTCGACTCGGTTATCGTTGCCCGACTGATCACCGTCGACCCCCATCCCGATGCCGACCGGCTTACGGTCTGCCAGGTCGATTCCGGCAATGGTACCGTTCAGGTGGTCTGCGGTGCCAAGAACCATCGTGCCGGAGACCTGGTTGCCCTTGCCCAGGTCGGATCGGTGCTGCCCGGTGATTTTAAAATCAAGAAATCGAAGATTCGCGGCCAGGAGTCGCAGGGAATGCTCTGCTCTGCCAAGGAACTCGGCCTCGCAGAGGAGTCGGAGGGGATCCTGATTCTCCCGGCCGGCCTGAAGCCGGGGACTCCGGCTTTCGAGGCTCTCGGCTACAAGGATATCCGTTTCGAGTTGGGATTGACTCCCAACCGGGCCGATTGTCTCAGTCTGGTCGGTGTCGCGCGCGAAGTCGCGGCAATGACGGGTAGCCCCTTGCGGTTACCGCGGCCCGAGGTCGAAGAGCGCGGCGAAGCGATAGAGAGTCAGACCTCTGTTTCGATTGAAGAACCGACTCTCTGTCCGCGCTATGCCGCCAGGCTTATTCGCGGGGTAACTATCGGTCCTTCCCCCGGTTGGCTGATCCGCCGCCTCGAGTCGGTGGGACAGCGTTCGATCAATAATGTGGTCGACGTGACCAATTACGTGCTGATGGAGCTGGGCCATCCGCTGCACGCCTTCGATTTCCGTCTGCTGCGGGGCGGACGGATTGTGGTCAAACGGAGCACCGAAGGGCAGGCATTTACCACCCTCGACAGCCAGGAACGGCTCCTTACCGCCGGCGACCTGACGATTTGCGACGGCGAAGGGGCGATCGCCCTGGCGGGTATCATGGGGGGTGAAAACTCGGAAATTCAGCCTGATACGGTCGATATCCTGCTGGAGAGCGCCTATTTCAATGCCGGAGCGATCCGGCGCACCAGCAAGCGCCTCGGGATTCACACGGAGTCCTCGCATCGCTTTGAACGGGGGGCCGACATCGATATGGTTCCGGTTGCCCTCAATCGTGCTGCGGCATTGGTGCTAGAGGTTGCCGGCGGCACCATAGCACAGGGAATGATCGACAACTATCCGAGTCCTGCCGTGCCGCAACGGGTCGAATTGAGCGTGACCAGGACCAACCGCCTGCTCGGTCTGGCACTGGACCAGAAAACCATCGGCGGGCTGTTGCAGGCCATCGGCCTCGAGGTCGTTCCCGTTGCCGCCGGCGGGGAAGGGCGGCTGAGTGTCGCTTTGCCAACCTTCCGCCCTGACCTGGAACGGGAAATTGACCTGATTGAAGAGGTGGCACGGCTTAATGGGTATGACAATATCCCGGTCACCCTGCCGGAAAGCCGCATCACCTGCCATACCCCGCCGGAGCATGTCGAACGGATCGTCCAGGCGAGGAATGCACTGGTTTCATCTGGGTTTTCCGAGGTCATCAACTACTCCTTCGGTGCGCCCGGGGCCCTGGACAAAATTCGCCTTCCGGCAGATGACCCGCGGCGCCAAGCAGTCAATATCCTCAACCCTCTCAATGAAGAGCAGTCGGTCATGCGTACCACGCTGGTGGCCAGCCTGCTCGAAACCACAGCACGGAACCTTGCCTATCGCAGCCGGGATTTACGGATCTTCGAACTGCGGCCGGTTTTTCATCCCAGCCAGGCCGATGAACTGCCGTTCGAACGGCAGCATCTGGCCGCTGTCATCTGTGGCCGCCGAGCTCCGGAAGGCTGGAGCCAGCCGGCCGAAGGTGCTGATTTCTACGATCTCAAAGGGGTTGCGGAGGTTTTTTTCAAACAGTTCCGGATTCCAGAAGTACGATGGGACCCGGCGCGGACCGAACCGTATCTGCACCCCGGTAAGAGTGCTGCCATTCTGGTGGCTGAAAAGGTTGTCGGATTCATCGGCGAAGTCCACCCCGAGGTTTTGGCCAATTTTGAAATCGATCTACCGATTTATCTGCTGGAAATTGACCTGGAGTCCCTCTTTGACCTCGTCGGCGGCTTCCCGGGAATACGACCTTTGTCACGATTCCCCGATGTCTGCCGGGACAGCGCGTTACTGCTCCAAGATGAAATCAGCGCCGCCCAATTGCTGGAAGCCATTGCCAAAGTAAAACCGCGGTCGGTCGAAGAGGTGGTCCTCTTTGATGTTTACCGTGGCCAAGGGATCCCCGAGGGGCTCAAGAGCGTGGCGATCCGGGTGCGCTATCGCAGCGCAGAAAAGACCCTCACCGACGACGAGATCCAGTCGGCACATGGTCGGATTATTTCCGCCCTGGAGAAGGAATTCGGGGCCCGCTTGCGTTGAGGATTTGTCCCGGCAGGGATGATTTCACTACCAAGTTGAAATGACTTTAAAAAAGCGGTTGCTATGGTTTCCGGGCTGTGTTATAAAAACCCGTAAATTCAGGGACCTGTAGAATTTTGGAGGTGACGGAGCCATGACCAAGGCGGACCTTATTGAAAGCGTTTATCTGAAAACCGGCTTTTCCAAGAAGGAATCCGCCGAAATTGTCGAGACGGTCTTTGACCTGATCAAGGATACCCTTGAGAAGGGGGAAAAGATCAAGATCGCCGGTTTTGGCAATTTCGTCGTCAAGGAGAAGTCGACCAGGCGCGGTCGAAATCCCCAGACCGGCGAAGAGATCGAAATTTCTTCCCGGCGAATTCTCACCTTCAAGCCGAGTCAGGTTCTGAAGAGCTCCATCAACGGTGAAGACTAAGCCATCGCTTGGCTCCCGGGGGGAGCATGAGTACGGAGATTCCGGATAAGCTCTATTTCAAGATCGGGGAAGTTGCCGAACTTACCGGCATAAAGCCTCATGTCCTGCGGTACTGGGAATCGGAATTCAGCCAACTGCGCCTGACCAAAAGCCGTTCCCGGCAGCGTCTCTACCGGCGCAGGGATATCGAACTGATTCTCCGCCTGAAAGACCTCCTTTACAACCAGGGGTTCACCATTTGCGGTGCGCGGAAGAAACTGCGTGAACCGGAGGCTGTTGTCATGGCCGCCGCCGACGCCGGTCAACTCGACCTGCCTCTGGACAGTCGCGCAGAGCGCCGTCTTCTCGACGACATTCGCGCCGACCTGCTGCGCCTGAGAGCTCTCCTCGATTAACCCCAATAATAATCATCCATTTCCAGCGAGGCTCCGTTGCTCATCCTGGTGACGAACGACGACGGTGTCCATTCTCCCGGACTTACCGTGCTGGCCAGGTCCCTGGCGGATCTGGGCCGGGTGGTGGTGGTCGCACCAGACCGGGAGCGCAGCGCCGTGGGTCATGCCTTGACCCTGCATGCTCCCCTGCGCGCCGAAGAGATCCGCCCGGATGTCTTTGCCGTCGACGGGACCCCGACCGATTGTGTCAACCTCGGTATCCACGGGCTGCTCGCGGAGAAGCCGTGGCTGGTCGTTTCCGGGATCAACCGGGGGGGCAACCTGGGAGATGATATTACCTATTCCGGTACGGTCGCCGCAGCAATGGAGGCGACGCTGATGGGAGTCCCGGCCTTCGCTGTCTCCCTGGACGGGGATCGCTTCCGGGAGGAAGACTTTGCCGCCGCCGGGGAATTCGCGCGGAGACTGGGGGAAGTCCTTCTGGAGAAGGGGCTTCCCCTCGATACGTTTCTGAACGTCAACGTTCCCGCCGGTTTTCCCAGAGGCGTCCGGCTTACCCAGCAGGGAAAACGCCGCTTCAACGATCTGGTGGTGGAAAAACTTGACCCGCGCGGCCGGAAATATTACTGGATCGGTGGCGGTGAAATGGGGTTCCACGATCTCCCGGGCAGCGATTTTCATGCTGTCCATAGCTCCTTCATATCGATAACTCCGCTGCATCTCAACCTGACCAATCACCGGGCTTTCACTGTCCTCGACAAGTGGGGGCTCGATTCCCTTTTCCCCGCGCAGCAAGACTGCGATAACGGCAGCTGAGGGTTTGTATGGATTTCGCCATTGCCCGCCGACGGATGGTCGAGCAGCAGGTCGTGCGTCGCGGGGTGACCGACCCGATGGTTATCGCGGCCATGCTCAAGGTTCCTCGCCACCTCTTCGTTGAAGAAGCACTGCGAAGCCAGGCTTACAGCGACTTCCCCCTGCCGATCGGGGAAAAACAGACCATCTCCCAGCCTTTTATGGTCGGCTTCATGACCGAAGCCCTGCTCCTTAAAGGGGGCGAAAAAATCCTTGAAATCGGTACCGGCTCCGGTTATCAGGCCGCGGTCCTGGCACAGATCGCCGGGCAGGTTTTTTCCGTCGAACGCCACGCCGCGCTGGCCCGCAAAGCGCGCCTTTGCCTTGACGCCGGTGGTTGCCGCGGTGTCATCGTCAAGGTTTGCGACGGAACTAGCGGCTGGGCGGACGAGGCGCCCTTTGACGGGATTATTGTTACCGCAGGGGCCCCCGCCATCCCTGAAGAGTACCGCCAACAATTGAAAACCGGTGGCCGCCTGGTGATTCCGGTCGGAGACCGCAGTTCCCAGGTCCTCTTTCGCATCACCCGCCTGGCGGACAATGAGTACCGGGAAGAGCGGCTGCTCGACTGTCGCTTTGTCCCCCTGGTCGGCCAGCACGGATGGCGGGGAGAGGAAGGTTGAGATGAGACTTTTGCGCCGCCTCTATGACTGGGTGCTGCACTGGGCAAATACCCCTTATGGCGCGCCGGCGCTCTTCCTGCTGGCCCTCGCCGAGGCTTCCTTTTTCCCGATTCCGCCTGATGTGCTGCTCCTGGCGCTTTGTCTCTCCGTCCCGGCCCGGGCCTACCGGTTCGCGCTGGTTGCGGCAGCCGGATCGGTTCTCGGCGGGATTCTCGGCTACGGGATCGGACAACTCCTCTGGGACCTCCTTGCCCCGATTTTCTACACCTATGTTCCTGGTTTTACGGAAGATATTTTTCTGCGGGTGCAGCAGCTCTTTGCAACCTATGATTTCTGGACCGTATTTGTGGCCGGCTTCACGCCCATTCCCTACAAGGTCATCACCATCGGTGCCGGGGTGTTCCGGATCAACTTCGGAATCTTCGTATTCGCGTCGCTGCTCAGCCGTAGCCTCCGTTTTTTTCTGGTTGCCTGGCTGCTTCACCGCTACGGTGCTTCCATGCGTTTATTTATCGAACGCTACTTTAACCTTTTGACCCTTGGTTTTGCCGTTTTGCTGATCGGTGGTTTTCTCCTGGTGAAATTGTTCTATTAGGTCCGCTGCGGTTGACGGGTTACGGGGAATCCGGATAACATAGCTCCGGTTTGACCAGGGCTTACAAATATTCCGCGAACGGTTGCAATAATGCCCGCGAGGAACATTCCTCTCCTGTTGACCTTCCTTCTTTTCCTGTCCGCCTGTGCGGCCTCGGCCGGGGTCTACCATAAGGTGTTGCCCGGACAAACCCTCTACAGCATCAGCCGAAGTTACGCTGTGGACGAGAACTATCTCGCCAGGATCAATGGCATCAACGACCCGACCAGGCTGAAAGCGGGACAACAGCTCTATATACCAGGCGCCGATCGCCAGAAACGGGTTCCGGTCACCGTTTCGTCTCCAGTAGCACCGAGCCGGCCGGAAACGCCGCAAGGTTTAACCGCCAACTCCCCCCAACCCAGCGCCAAGCCGGCTCCATCGACCACCCGAACAGCGACTCCTCCGGCCCCGGCAGTTCAGTCTCCTCCCCCCCAGGCTCCGGCAACGGCGCAGCAGGGGCGCTTTGACTGGCCGTTGCGGGGTAAAGTTCTGCGTCGCTTCGGCAGCAAGATCGACGGGTCGCTCTGCAAGGGGCTGGAGATTTCCGCCCGACCTGGCGAAGCGGTCGCCTCAGCGGCGGCGGGGAAGGTTATTTACAGCGGTGACGGGATCAAGGGCTACGGAAATTTGATCATTGTCAGGCACGACGACTCCTACTTCACCGTTTATGGATTCAATCAGAAGAATCTCGTCAGCAGTGGTGCTTTTGTCAGCAAGGGACAGCAAATCGCCCGGGCCGGAACCCCTCCGAAAGGAGGAACTCCTCGACTCTACTTTGAAATCCGTTCTGGCAAGCAACCGGTCGATCCGATTTTTTACTTGCCATAGTTTGGGCCATTTCATAGACTTCACACGTCTTTTCGTTGTGGCCGCCAATCAGGGAGCGTTCGAAGATGGAAGATATGTCGCACGATTACGATGACCTGGAAACGGGGGAGGCAAATCTCGGATTTGCCACTGACGAAGAAACCATCGATGGCGAGTTGGATCAAGTCGGCGAAGATGAAGAGGTCGACGCAGCAGAGGAAGAAGAAGAGGATGAGGAGGCGGTTGCTGAAAAGGCGGCGGTCGACGATCATTCCGATGATGCCATCAAGCTCTACCTGAAGGAGATCCAGAAGACCAATCTTCTGACTGCTGAAGATGAGCGGGACCTGGCCCGGAAAATTGCCGTTGGTGATATGGCGGCGCGTGACCGGATGATCGAATCGAACCTGCGTCTGGTGGTGAAAATTGCCAAGCGTTACATGAATCGTGGACTTCCGTTCCTCGACCTGATCGAAGAAGGAAATATGGGGCTCATCAAGGCCGTTGAGCGGTTCAAACTTTCCAAGGAATGCCGCTTTTCAACCTACGCCACCTGGTGGATCCGCCAGTCGATCGAGCGGGCTCTGGTCAACCAGAGTCGCACCATCCGCCTGCCGGTGCATGTCTCCGACGATATTAACAAGTACATCAAGATCAGCCGGGAATTGACCCATCAACTGAGCCGAGAGCCGCAACCCAAAGAGATCGCCGATGCAATGGGCGTGGAAGCGGCCTACATCCGGCGGCTGATGGTCCTGGTCAAGAAAACCTATTCCATTGAACACCCGATGGGTGAGAATAATGACTACAGCCTGATCGACACGATCGAGGATTCCAACAGTGTCGACCCCGCAGCCTTGATCGAAGACCTCAACAAGTTTGCCCATGTCAGCGAGTGGCTGGGGACCCTGGGGGAAAACGAACAGGAGATTCTTGCTCTCCGCTTTGGTCTCGATGACCGTGAGCCCCAGACTCTGGACACCATCGGCCGCCGTTTTGGCGTCACCCGGGAACGAATCCGGCAGATCGAAGCCAAGAGCCTCGATAAATTAAGAAAAATCATGGAGGAGAAGGAGTTCTCCAGCGTGGCGTTTGGCGAGGAAAACCACAGGGAGGGCGGCGAAGGTGGATGAGTTAAGGAATATTATTCGTGATATTCACAACTTCCCGAAAGAAGGGATCGTGTTCAAGGATATCACGACCTTGCTCGGCGATGCCCGCAGTTTCCACCGCATGGTCGACCTGTTGGGCCATCGCTATCTCGGCAAGAAGATTGACAAGGTGGTGGGTGTCGAGGCGCGGGGATTCATTCTCGGTGCAGCGCTGGCGTATAAACTTGGCGCAGGAATTACCCTGGTGCGCAAACCGGGCAAGCTTCCCTACAAGACCCGGAAAAAAAGTTACGAGCTCGAATACGGGACCGATACGCTCGAAATTCATGAAGATGCTTTCCTGCCGGGTGAGCGCGTCCTGATCGCCGATGACCTCCTGGCTACCGGGGGGACCATGGCGGCGGTGGTAGAGCTGGTAGCTGAACTCGGCGCCGAACTGGTTGAATGCTGCTTTCTCGCCGAACTTGAATTTCTCAACGGCCGGCAACGGCTCCCCGCCGGGAAGGTCTTCAGCCTGCTGAAATTCTGAGAAACTTGTCGCGAATCTTCTCCTTTAACTGATGTACCTGGCCCCGTAGCTCAGCCGGATAGAGCAACCGCCTCCTAAGCGGTAGGTCGTGCGTTCGAATCGCGCCGGGGCCGCCATTAGAGACAGCCACTCGGGTCGAACCCGGTGGCTGTCTTTTTTGTGTCGGAAGAACGGGGAGGGGGTGAAGTCAGCGCAGGCCGCGCCCGAAATGACGGCGGGCTGAATCCTGGAGCTTGGCAACGGCGCGAAAGGCCTCCTGCAGCAGCTCCTGTTCGTTTTTGCTCAGGGAACTCGGGGTGATGTAGTGGGAGGGTTTTTCTCCCTGTTCAATCAGGGCGATCTCCTGCCGCAGCCGGAAAAAAATGAAAACCTCCAGTGCTGCCCGGAGATTTTCCGCAGTTTCCTGGTTAAAAACCTTCAGCTGGACCAGCTCATTGAGTCGGTCGAGGGTTGTGGTCGCATCGACCCCTTTTTCGAGAAGGAACATGCGGACGCAATCGACAATAAAAACACTCCCAGCCTGTTTGATCGAAAGCTGCCCCTGGTGGGGGCCTGACTTTTCAACGATAAACCGCCCCAGCAGGTTGAGGGGAGGGGAGTGGTTCAGGTCATTCTCGAGAAGATGGTAGAGGTAGACCGTATTGCCTTCCAGTTCATGGTGGAGAATCTCCCGCAGATCCTGGCAGAGGGAAGGGTCTCCCGCCAGCGGCATGAAATCGAGAAAGATCGTTGAATACATGATCATTTTCGGATCGGGAACCTGGATCCAGCCGTCAATCCGCTTTTGCCAGTCCTTGAGCCGGCCACGCCAGCGTGGATTATTGGCCATCACCCTGCCGTTGCAGAGGGGATAACCGACTTCCTCGAAGGCCTGGATCAGCCGTTCGGAGAAGGGGACGAAAAAGGCGTCCACTTCCTCCTGCATCGCATCGGGATAGTCTTCGAAAACCAGGCCATTGTCCTGGTCCGGACCGAGCAGCATCTCCTTGCGGCCGCCGCTGCCCATTATCATCAGGCAGAAACGGATGGCGGGGGGAGTCATGCCTTGCCGGCGGAACTCGTCGAGAATCAGGTCGAAGCAGCGGCGCAGGATCGTGTGGTGGATGTAAGAGAGGATCTCCATAATCTCAAAATGAGAACGCCCCTCCGCCATAAAGGCCTTTGCCACCTGAACAATCTGGGCGTTGGCCTTGGCCAGATCCTCGACGGATCTGGCCTCCTTGATGCTGTTGATCAATAACATCGACTTCTGGCTGCGGAAGCGCATCAGGTCGCGCAGGGTAACGATGCCGACGAGCCGGTCCTGGGCGACGACGGGCAGATGACGAATTTTGTGGGTCATCAGGAAGGTGGCGGCTTCGAACATGTAGGCATCGACCGGCATGACCAGCGGATTTCTGGTCATCACCTCGGTCGCCGTCAGGGAACTGCAGTCGACCTGTTCCGGTGCGAGGACCTTGCTGATCAGATCCTTGCGGGTGATGATGCCGGCAATCTTTCCGCCGGCCGAGGCGACGACAATGGCGCCGACGCCACGCGCCGTCATCCGCCGCGCAACCTCACGCACCGGCGTGTCGGGCGGGCAGGTCTCGACCGGGGTTGACATGATTTCCGTCAACCGTTTCTGAAACGGGTAGGCTTCGATGGGGACGGCTGCGGTTCGGGCGTGATCCGCCACCATGTCCGAATAGAGACTGCGCACCCGCGACAGGATTGTCCGGGTAAAGAGTTCGATGATATGGGGAAAACGACGACCAAGGTCGTTAAGGATATCCTGGGAGATAAGGAGACAGGTGGTGGCGGTAACGGTACGGGCGCCGGCGGTATAATTGTCGCCGGTGAAGACTGGCGTGCCGCCAAAGAAACTCCCTTCCCGCCGGTAGTCGACGACCATTTCGACCCCGCCCGGGGTCAGGGCGACTATTTCCACCAGCCCCTTGCTGACCACGTAGAGGTAACCGGTTGGTGGATCATGCTGCTTGAAGATGAGAAAATGAGCTGGATATTCCCGGGTAATGGCGACGGCAGCGAGCTCGTCGACAACTTCCTCGGGGAGACCCCCGAAGGGGTCGGTCTTCAGCAGGGTACGGGATACGACCATGATCGTTTCCAGGGGAAAGCAAGCCTGCAGCCTTGGGTGCCCGGGTATCGGCAGGCTGCAAATTATTTCGGGTCTTTCTCCGCCTCTTTTTTCCTGCCGAGCGTAAACGGGTGTGCCTGGCGACTGATGATGAAATCGAAAATTATTTTACCCCAGAAGGTCAGGCCGGCGATCTCGATCCATTTGGCAAAGTCGTAAAGCCCCAGGGGGATGGCGATAATGAGCCAGATTGCAATCAGGCCACCGACCAGGTTGGAAAGGCCGGTATAAGGTGCCCAGCGTTTCGGGTTGGGAGGCGACACCCCCTTTTTCAAGGCGACCTCTGCATAGTCCTTGTTGACGAAAATACGATAGCTCCGGCGCAGCCAGAAGAAGGCGACCGGAAAGAGGCCGAGATAGAGGACCCAATTCAAAACAAAACTGATCAAAGCGTTTCCCATTCAAATACTCCCGTAGAACGTAAAAACAGAACGAAGAATTTTGATTAGTCAAGAGAGGTTTTACCGAGGATAGCCGGAGCAGGCAAGTTAAATAAGCGGATGGTTCAAAAAAACCCGCCAGTAAAACTGGCGGGTTTTGAATTGCAACCAGATATCAATCCACCGGCAGTGCGGATGGATTAATGAGCGCCGTCCACCGCCTTGGAGCCACGGGGGATACGAACCGATTCGACCATGGCCGCGATGTCTTCGGGGACCGCGGGGGTCATGTTCTTGACGGCGAAGGCAACGGCGAAGTTGACGATGGCGCCGATGGTGCCGAAAGCGTTCGGCTCGATACCGAAGAAGAAGTTCGGGCCACCGATGGAATTGACGAACTCCGTCCCCTTGATGAAGAAGATCCCTTTGTGGGCGAAGACGTAGAACATGGTGATGCCGATACCGGCGAGCATGCCGGCAATGGCGCCCTGCTTGTTCATGGTCTTGCTGAAGATACCCATCATCAGGGCCGGGAAGATGGAACTGGCGGCGAGACCGAAGGCAATGGCCACGGTACCGGCGGCAAAGCCCGGGGGATTGAGGCCGAGGTAACCGGCGACGATGATGGCGCCAGCCATGGCGATCTTGCCGGCCATCAGTTCGCCTTTTTCGGTCAGGTTGGGCATGAAGTTCTCTTTCAGCAGGTCATGCGAGATCGCCGAAGAGATGGCGAGGAGCAGACCGGCTGCGGTCGAGAGCGCGGCGGCGAGACCACCGGCGGCGACCAGGGCGATAACCCAGTTCGGCAGCAGCGCGATTTCCGGGTTGGCGAGAACGATGATGTCGGCGTTGACGCTCAGCTCGTTGCCGGCCCAGCCGGCAGCCGCAGCCTTGGCCTGGAAGGCGGCGTCTTTGCTCTTGTCATTGTAGTACTGGATCCGGCCGTCGCCGTTCTTGTCAGAGAACTTGAGCAGGCCGGTGACTTCCCAGCGCTTCATCCAGTCGGGACGCTGATCGTAGACGATCTGGGCGCCAGGGGCGAAGACGTCGGCGTTGGTCATGATCTGGGGATTGACGGTCTTGAGCAGGTTCATCTTCGCCATCGCCGCCACGGCCGGAGCGGTGGTGTAGAGAATGGCGATGAAGACCAGCGCCCAGCCGGCCGAGGAACGGGCATCCTTGACCTTGGGCACGGTGAAGAAGCGAACGATAACGTGGGGCAGGCCCGCGGTACCGATCATCAACGAGACGGTGTAGACAAAGGTGTTGAGCTGGCTGATCCGGGTGCTGGTGGTGTACTGGGAGAAACCGAGGTCCTGCACGATCAGGTCAAGCTTGTGCAGCAGGGCGACGTTGCTGCCGACCATGTCGGAACCGAGGCCGAGCTGCGGGATCGGGTTGCCGGTCAGGTGCAGCGAGATGAAGATCGCCGGGATGGTGTAGGCAAGAATCAGGACGCAGTACTGGGCGACCTGGGTGTAGGTGATCCCCTTCATGCCGCCGAAAACCGCGTACATGAAGACGATGCCCATACCGACGTAGATCCCGGTGGCGTTGGAGACGCCGAGGAAGCGGGAGAAGGCGACGCCGACGCCGGTCATCTGGCCGATGATGTAGGTGGTCGAGGCGATCAGCAGGCAGAGAACCGCAACCATGGCGGCGCTCTTTGAATAGTAGCGGGTGCCGAAGAACTGGGGAACGGTGAACTTGCCGAATTTGCGCAGATACGGCGCAAGGAGCATGGCAAGGAGGACATAGCCGCCGGTCCAGCCCATCAGGAAGAGCGCGCCGCCGTAACCCATGTTGGAGATCAGGCCGGCCATGGAGATAAAGGAGGCCGCGGACATCCAGTCGGCGCCGGTCGCCATGCCGTTCATAACCGGGTGGACCGAGCCGCCGGCGACGTAGAACTCCTTGGTGCTGCCGGCGCGGGCCCAGATGGCGATGCCGATATAGATGGCAAAGGTGATACCGACGATGAGATAGGTTGTAAATTGAAGACTCATAGTTAAGACACCTCCCTAGTTCTCGTGAACGTCAAATTTTTCGTCGATCTTACCCATCCGATTCGCATAGAAAAAGATGAGCGCCACGAAAATATACATGGATCCCTGCTGGGCAAACCAGAAACCGAGCGGGTAGCCGCCAAGATGGATGCTGTTGAGGGCTGGTGCCAGGATGATGCCGAAGCCGTAGGAAACCACGAACCAGATGACCAAAACGAGCTTGATCAATCCCAGTGTTGCCTTCCAGTAACCGATGCTATCGTGTTGCATGAATAGCCTCCTCTCGTCAAATTAGATGTTGCCGTGATACCGTTTTTGGTGGTTGTGAACTGATTAGGTTTTCCTTGATAACCATGGAGCTGATGGGCAATTCAGTTCGTGGGCAACCTCCTTTCTCTGTTGTTTGATTTGAAATTTCGTTAATGGAGGGGGCGGCTGACTGTTCCTTCCCCTCCGGTAAAGCGAGCGATCCATCAATAGCCTTTGCGTCTGCCTGATTGCCTGCTCCCGTGGCAGGTCGGGAAGAGGTGCTCCTGGCCGTCAGGGAGAAGGATGCTGGATCCGGCTCAAAGAATAAAAGAACGTAGAGAGATGCCAACAGTTTACACTGTGTCTTCAGTTTTCAAATGCCTGGCCGAAAAAACACCTTGTTGCGAAAAATACTCAAATTAAATCTCGGTGAGAAAAAAATCGTTTCGCTGGGTAAAACCTTTTCGCCAAAAATCTACCACAACATATGCCAGTTGTCGACTCGTTGTCAATAAAAATATAACCATGTTTTGTATGAGATAAAAATTTAAAAAACCATTGGAATTTTAAGCATAATTTCATTTATTAAAAAGAAATTATAAGAGTAAATTACTGCGGTGAAAGTCGAGTTACGGTAACATGTTTTGTAAGTTTCGCTCCGAATAACTTCACCAGCGGGCCGTTGTCGGAAGGGGATCTGAAGCCTCGGGCCGTGGTTGCTGTTCCGTTCAGCTCAGATGTTTTTCCCCAAAAACATGCCCCAGGTAGCCCAGGCGGGAGGAGACCATTTCCTTGGCGATGGAAAGGGCCGGAAGAAGGACCTGGTTGACCCGGTCCCCTGGCATGCGGAATTCCGGTCCGACCAGGGCGAGGACACCGGCGACTTCTCCGGGGCCACTGAACAGTGCGGCTGCGATGCAGGTGGTTCCGTCGCCGATGCAGCTCTGGTCAATACAGAAACCGGTTTGCCGAACCTGGTTTGCATCTTCCCTGCTGATGACCGGTTTCGTCGCTTTTTTCGGCGGAGTGCTTTTAAGCCCCGCCCCGTCAAGATCGAAGGCCAGGAATATCTTCCCTGCCGCTGTCGTTTCAATGGGAAAACGACGTCCTACCAGAGGGACGATCTTGACCTGCTGGGTGCTGTCGACCATGTCAAGGAAGAGCACTTCATCACCCCGCCTGACGACAAGATAGATTGCTTCGTTGAATTCCCGGGCCAGCTGTTCCATGACCGGGCGTGCCTTGCGCAGGAGCCCCATGTGGGAGAGAAACTTTTGCCCGATTTCATAGGCGGCCATGCCCAGGCGGTACTTTCTTGACCCGGGTTCTCTTTCGACATATCCGCGATTTTCAAAAGTCGCCAGCAGGCGAAAGAGGCTGGCCTTGGTCATGCCGAGGCGATCGCTTAACCCGGAGAGGCTGACCTCTTCGCCTTCCTCGCAGAGGGCTTCGAGGAGAGCAAGGGCATTTTCAACCGAATGAATACAGTAGGTTTCTTTGCCTCGTACCGGCACATCACCCTCCTCCCGAAACGGGATGCCTGATTTTCATAATTCCGGAAATACTCCAGATTGTCTGACAAAATAATACGACGTTTTATTCCTGTCAATAGCCAATTTCAAATAGTTACGTCGAAGAACCATCAAAAAAATTATAGAAAAAATTAACTTTAAAACAGGTTCTTAAGAAATTTATTTATTTGAAACAGGATAGGACTGAAAATGAAACGACTTTTCCAGTGCTACTTCCTTTTCCCGGGCAGGCGCCAGTGGGTGGACAAAAAGCCGAGCCAAACAATGGCGCCGGATCTTTGGTACGGCATTTGCTCCCCAGGTTGGAAATCCGGTTCGGAAAAGTACCGGGGAACTGTTGCCGCCCAATGACAAAAAAGGAGATGCCGATATGGAAGAGGCGAGTTCCGGTTTTGAGAGCTGCAAGCGGCAGGAAAAGGAGATTGTTGCCGGGTTATGTCTCTCTTTTGACCTGCTCAAAGGGATCTGCATGGAGACGAGTCTGCCCTGTGAAATCGAGGCTGGCGGCGAGCTGGAAACAGAAGCCTGATTTGGCACTTCCCTGCGCCACCGGGGTGATATCCCACCCTTGAATGACCCTTTCCGTGCAATTTTTGCATTGTTTTCTATGCAAACATGTCTATAGTTTTCCCTTCTCCTGATGGCGCTGACCCCTTTTCCTCTCGCCTTACGATTTCCCCTCCAGGCCGATTCCCTCTGCCCGGGCAATTCATGATTTGCAATCCGGCGCTCTCCTCCCGCATAATGCGTTCAAGCCGCCTTCGCTTTCGTTCCTGCCGATGGGGGCAAATCCAGCTTCTGAAAGGAAGATAAAGATGACCAATCCCCTTGCACGGTTTCAGCTCGACAGAAGCCGCGTTGGCCTCGTGGTAATTGACGTCCAGCAGCGGCTGGTTCCGAGCATGCCGGAGAAGGTTTATCGGGAAACCCTGAAAAGTATCGCATTTCTTGTCGCTTGCTGTGACCTGCTGAAGGTCCCGGTGACCGTGACGGAACAATATCCCCGGGGGCTGGGTCATACCGTTGCTGAGCTTGCCGGAGCCGGCGGAAGGCCTGCGATTGAGAAGGTCAGCTTCGGATGCTGTGGTGAGACAACTTTTAATCAGCGCTTGCAGGAGCTCGGCTGCTCGCAGATTATCGTCGTTGGCATGGAGGCCCATGTCTGTGTCTACCAGACGGTCCTCGGACTGCTCGCGAGTGGGTTTGATGTCCATCTGGTCAGGGACGCTATCATCTCCAGAGGGAAGGGCGATTACCGCAATGCGCTGGAACTTGCCCGCCAGGCCGGGGCTGTCATTACGACCGCCGAGACCGCCGTCTTTCAACTCTTGCAGGCAGCCGACGTTCCGGAGTTCAAGGCGGTATCGGCGCTTGTAAAGTCCAGGTTTCTCGCTGAATGACAGCCGGAGTACGATGAAAGCGAAAAAGACCGCGATGAAGGATGAACCGGGGAGGGAAGGGGGCGCCCTGTCGAATACTGAAGATTCGCTTGCCTGCGTTACCCGCCACGAACTCGAAACTCTATTCCGCGCCACCCTTGCCACCTGGGGCGAGGAAGCCCAGTACGACCAGGCGGTGGAAGAGTGTGCCGAATTGATCGCTGCCCTGAAACACTACAAGCGGCGCCGGATTGATACCACCCAGTTGGCCGAGGAACTCGCTGATGTGACCCTCATGGTGGGCCAGCTTTCCTGGATGCTCGGCAACGATCTGGTGGAATCAGCTGTAGACCGCAAGTTAATCAAACTTCGGAAATTACTTGCAGCCGAAGAGCAGAACTGCGGTAACCAGTAACCGGCTTCCTTCGATATACCTTGGTGGTTGGAAATCCAGGTCCGCAAAGCCCGTTAATGGAGGGTTTCATGCTTTTGTCCCTGCTCCAAAGTCGCCGCAGTATCCGCCAGTTTCAACCGCGCCCTGTTGAAGCCGAAAAGGTGCAACTCCTGGCTGAGTCTCTGTTGCGGGCCCCCTCCTCCCGGGGACGCAACCCCTGGGAATTTGTCGTCGTCGACGATGCGGAAAAGTTGCAGGCGCTGGCACGCGCCAAAGCGCATGGTTCCGCCTTTCTCGATGGTGCTCCGCTGGCGGTGGTCCTGTGTGGCGACCCCGAGCGCAGCGACGTCTGGATCGAGGATTGTGCCATTGCCACCATCATCCTCCAACTGACTGCCGAGTCCCTTGGACTCGCCAGTTGTTGGGCTCAGATTCGTCTGCGGCTCCACCGCGATGGGCGCACCGCCGAAGATTATCTGCGCCCTCTGCTCGGCCTGCCGGAGCGCCTTCGGGTCCTCGCCATCGTCGGGATTGGCTATCCTGCTGAATCGAAGAGTGGGCATGCCCGCGAATCGCTGGAATGGGGCAAACTGCATCGCAATCAGTTTGGCGTCGACTGGCCAGTCGGTACTTCGTCGGAGTAAACCAAAACCGGGCATTTCCCCTGCGGGGAATGCGGTGGGAAAGATTCCCGGGACTATGATGCTGATACCATCGAGGTCGTCACCACTTCTTTTTTCGGTTGCGAGGCCGAGCCGGATATGAAGAATTGGCCATTGCGGTTGCCGATGAAAAACAAGCACCTACAAGGTTGGAAGCTATGTACCTCGAATTTTTCGGGCTGACGGAAAAGCCTTTTACCATCACCCCCAATCCGCGTTTTATCTTTCTCAGCAAAAACCACAAGGAGGTCTTTGCCCATCTCCTTTACGGTATTCGCAACCACAGCGGTTTCATCGAGGTGACCGGTGAGGTCGGCGCCGGAAAAACGACCGTGCTGCGGACCCTTTTTGAACAGCTCGAGGGGGATGATTACCGCCTCGCTTTCATCTTCAACCCCAGTCTTTCCGCCGGTGAACTGCTGCGCGCCGTCTGTCGGGAATTTCACATCGAGGTCACCGGTTTCAGTACCGGAGAAATCCTCGACGCTCTCAACGATTATCTGCTGCGGGAAAACCAGGCCGGCCGGACCGTCGTCCTGGTGATCGACGAGGCGCAAAATCTCACCCCCCAGGTTCTGGAACAGGTCCGGCTTCTTTCCAACCTGGAGACCGAGGGGGACAAGCTGATCCAGATTGTCCTGGTCGGACAACCCGAATTGGGCATCCTGCTCGATCGTCCCGACCTGCGCCAGCTCAATCAGCGGATTGTCGTTCGCTACCACCTCCGGCCTATCGATGCTGAGGATACCCGCGCCTATATTCGGCACCGGCTGGAGCTGGCCGGGGTTCGCGACCGGGAGCTTTTTTCGCCGGGCGCCCTTCGCAGAATCTACCGGTTCTCCGGCGGCCTGCCACGCCTGATCAATATCCTTTGTGACCGCGCATTGCTCGTGGCCTACAGCGAGGATCGGCGGCAGGTCTCCACCGCCGAGGTCAAGCGCGCCATCGGCGAGTTGCGTCGGCAATCCCGCGACCGTCGCTGGTGGCCGTTACTGGCGATCAGCGGCGGCGCTTTGCTTCTTTTGGCCGGAATCCTCTTCGCCTGGGATATTCTCCTCCCCGGAGCAGGCCGGGACCTGCGGCCGGCCATATCGGAATCGCGAACAATTTCGGCAAGTGCCTCCTCGGTCCCGGCTGCTGGCCTGGACGAGACGATGGCCGCCCCTCCCGCTGCCGGTTTTAAATCAGCCTCCGTACTCCTCCCAGGCGCCCCGATTCAAGTAAAGGAGGAGGATGAGCTGCCTGCCGCAGCTCCTACCGCTACCTTGCCACTTCCAGCCCGGGGGGGCGTTGACTCCGGCTTTCCACTGGTGCATGGCAAGGGGCGGGGGGACGAATTAGCCCACAAGACAGTCCCGGTCTCCATGGCCAGGGCCCAGTATGACAACGGCAAGGCCGATAAACCGGCAGATGCTGCTGCCAGGAAAACGGTATCACCCACGGCGCTTACGCAACTGACCGGGCCGCTCCGCTTTGGGTTTGTACCGGCTGCGAGCGGACCGCTGGAAACTCCCGCACAGGCGGTCCTGCTCGGCGATTACCTCGGCCAGTTGCTCGGCCAGCCGGTAAAGGTTGAATCTTTTAACAATGAGTCGGCACTTTACGAGGGGATCTATCGCTATCGCCAGATCGACCTGGCCCTCTTTCGCCACGAGATACCGAGCCGGATAAACCACTTGCCGTTGCAGCCCCTGGTCGGGTGTCGCAGTCAAGGGGCACAGGAGACTTCTTCCTGTCTGCTGGTTGCCCGTCGCGGCCTTTACGATGGAGCCGCAGAGCTGTTGCAGACCACGTTGGAGAACCTGGGGACGAGGGAAAAAGGGCAGCAGGTACTGGCCGCGGCTGGCGGCCTTGCGTTCATCCCCCTGCAGGCCCAAACCCTGCCTTCCCGGTCTGGAGATCTGCCGTGAGTTCAATCCTCAAGGCGTTGAAAAAACTCGAACAGGAAAAGGTCCTGCGCGGCGAGCGAACGGTCGACCTCGCTTTGGATATTCACCGTGGCGTTCCGCGACGCCGGAGCGGTTCGCCGCTGACCATCCTGTCGGTTATTTTACTGCTGGTCATTCTAATTGCGGGTAGCTGGGTGTTGATGATGCCGGACGGGGAGCAGCGGGAGTCGCTTGCCGGTGGGACCATCGTCGAGACGCCGCCGCAACCGGTGGCCGTCAGCCCCGAAGCAACGCCGCTGGTTGCGCAACCTGCTCCCCCGGTGGACCCTCCCCCTGCCGCGCTGGAAGAACCGTCGGTGGCCAGGACCCAGAAAGATTTTGCCAGGACACCTGCCGCCCCCGCAGCGCAGCCGCCTGCCGCCTCCCCCAACAAGACCCGCTCTTCCACTTCACCGGTTCACAAGGAGGCCAGAAACCAGTTGCGGCAATTTGCCGGCCTGAAGCTGACCGGAATCGTCTGGCAGAGCGATGCGTCTTCCCGGATGGCAATCATTGACGACCTGCCAGTCATGGTCGGGACCGTGATCTCCGGCGCTACCGTGGTCGAAATCCTGACCGACCGGGTGGTTTTGTCCCACGATGGCCAGACCTCCGAGCTGCTGCTGGAACCCTGAAGCAGGCCGTTATAGCATCCCGTTCCAAGGATAATTCGCGCCAAATAAGAGCGGGAGCCGGCCAGGCTCCCGCTCTTATTGTCAGTGCAAAGGACCTTCCTCCGGCCCCAGCAGCAGATAGTCGGCCTCACTGGGCGCCGCATCCCCCTTCTCAATCCGCCCGGGAATTTCCGGCAGGACGATTCGCATCGGGATGTCCAGGTGGCGGCGGACCTGTTCGGGGATGCCGAATTTCCAGGCGTGACCACTCCCGGCGAGGACGACCACCAGCCGCTGCGGATGCTGGTCGAGGTATTCGATCAGGCGTTTTGCCATGACGGCGTCCCAAACCATCTGCGCCTCACAGAAATTCTTGAAAGCTACTCCCTGGTGGGCATGGCTGCCGAGGACCCGGCGCATGTAGTTCTGGTAGGCCTCATCGACATCGCAGCGTACCAGGGGAATGCTGCCGCGCTGGCTCGGGCTGAGGGAGAAAAATCCTGCCTGGGATACCTGGCGGGAAATCTCCCGTGGGATATTCAGGCCGATCATGGGGATGGTTTCCTGCCGGGCATACTGAAAAATATCCCGGTAGACCGGCCAGAGGCTCCAGTTCTCCTCAAAGACTTCCCGGAAACGGTCTTCCTTCATTCCACCCGCAGTCCATCGGTCCAGAGCCTCCTGGCTGTTGCTGCGAAACATTTCCAGGCCGATGGCGACCGGAATTCCAGCCTGCTGCAGGCCGCGGATAATCTGCAGCTGGGCCTGGTGGTGGCCGCGGTTGTCGTGCAGCTCGCCGATAAAAACCAGCCGCGCGTTCGCCAGGTCGGCCAGCATCCGGGGAAAGGTCGTGAATTGACCCTGGTTAACATCCCAGGTGTGGGCGCCGGCCTGGAGCGGGGAGAGCAGCATGGCCAAACTCGTTATGCATAGAAGGTGTTTCAGTCTGGATATCGTCATGGCTTTCCGGCCTCTTGGCTGGTAGGGATGAATTGATGAGTCAGGGGGGAGCTCGTGACCGGCCACACCCCTTTCAAACGATTGTTCCCCTCGCTGAAGGCGAGGTAGCTGAAGGTGCCGTAATGAGGAATCTTGCGGGCGGCGATTTTTGCTCCCGCAGGCGACAGCGGCAGGAAAAGGCCGCATTGCAGGGCAGGGGTTCTTTCGCGGGGAAAGACCGCGAAGAGCACGGCAGAAGGATCTGGGTAGAACTCCCCCCTGAGGATGAAACCCTCCGGATTAATGGTGAGTTCCCCGGGCAACTGCGGTCGCAAAGCCGGCGAGCGCGGCCAGCCAACCAGGAGCAGGTCAGACCTGGAGAGGTCAGCGGCCAGGGCTTGCTTCTCCCGATACCAGGTCGCCTCGCGGCCAAGTCCCGTGAGCAGGTCCGCGGCGGCCTCACCGACCAGGCGATCCACGTCGTCCGCGAGGATGACAACCAAATCCCGGCCTTCGCGCAGGCTGTTGACTGTTGCCGGCACCTCGCTTGGGTCAAGGCGGCGGAAAAAATCCGCCTCCGGATCGATAAGCAGGCGCCGTGGTTGTGACGGACTGCGCAGCAAAAACGGGGTGACCTCCCCGCTGGCGGCCAGGCTCCGGGTCAGCGGGCCGGCTTCGGTCTCAAGGAGCAGGGGGAGCTGCAGCCGGTAGGGCTGACCCTGCTGGATCAGCTGGCCGCTGACGATCCACTCCTGGCCCTGGCGGACCTGTTTGACATCGGCCAACCGCAGCTGCGGGGCGCCGGCCCGGTCGACCCATTGCCGAATAAATTCGGCCAGCTGCAGCTTCCCTTTCGGATCCCAGGCCGCAGCGAAATCGTTCCAGCTCGCCTGGCGGAACATCCTCTCCCTGGCAACCTTCCGCAAACCTCCCCAGAACGCGTCCTCACCCACCAAGTGGCGGGCCATGTGAAAGACCATGGCGCTCTTGCCGTAGCCGATCGCCTGATCGAGTTTGCTCCTGCGCGCGCTGAAATGGCTCAACGGATAGTCCCTGGCAGCCGGGACCAGAGTGGCGTAGTCGCGCAGCAGTTTACGGCGGTAGTCGCTGGCAGCCTGGGTCGATTCGAGTTCCTTGAACAGGTAGTCGGCGACGTAGGTGGCCAGCCCCTCCGACCAGTTCCCCTGGCTGTTGTCGGGGCGTACCCCGGTCCCCCACCAGGAATGGGCAATTTCATGGCCGAGGCTGGTGGTGACGATGAAGGGGAGGGGGACGACGCTGCTGCCGAGCAGGGTCCAGGAGGGGAACCCGTAGCCGGTGGGGAAAAAGTTTTCGACGACGGCGAACTTGGCAAAAGGGTAGGGCCCGAAACGGGATTGGTAGAGCTCCAGCCAGTTCCGGGCGGCCGCCAGGTAAGCGTCGGCCAGGTGCGCATTGGCCGGACCGAGAAAGGTGTAGATCGCCACGCTGCCGTAATCTTCCGCTTTGAAAGACCAGCTGCCGGCGGCCAGGGTCAGGGCGGGCAAGGGGTGGTCCGTTTCCCAGATGCTCACGAACCCCTCCGGCGTTTCGCCCCTTTCAACCAGGCGGCCGGCGGTCACCGCCGAGATGCCGGCAGGCGCCGTAATCTTGACTCGGAACAGGGCTGCGCCAGGAAGGTCAGGGTACCAGCCGGCACCGCCGGCGAGGAAGGTTCCCTGCGGTGTTATCGCCGTCGCGACGCCGTAACTCGGGTCTTCGTTGTTGAGGGGGGCCTGGGGGACCGGATCGGCAAAGGTGCCGTGGTAGGAGATGGCGAGAGTCGCGTCCGCGGGAAGGTTTGGCGGCAGAGGACCGACCTGCAGTCGACCGCTGTCAAAACTCCAGCCCAGAGGTGCTCCAGCTACTTCGACAGCATCAACGCTGACCAATGGAGAAAGTTGAAATTTCAGGAAGCGGTCGGGCGGGGCCGGCAGGGTAATGTGGTCAACACCCTGCAGTGTTCCATTTTCGGAGTTGAGGTGAATAGTCAGGTCATGGCGGACCAGGTTTGCCGCAGCGGTTGCAACACTGGTAGCGGGAAACCAGAGAAGGGTGAGGCATGCGAAGAGCCTTAGCAGGTGAACTCTTTTCATGCTACCCAGTATACCGAGGCCGTTAAATCTTTGCAGCCACCGCACTTCAACACCACCGCACTTCGGCCATGGCCCAATCGGGTGGCCGAAGGGAGCCCCTGGCCTTGTCCTGGGTTATTCCGGCGCGGGAGGCGAGGGCGTAGCGCCAGAAGCGGGCTGGATCGGTTTGGGGAGGGGAAAGGGGGCTGGTTCCCGGTAATCGGCGTAGTCGAAGCGGCGCCAGGCAAAGGGGAGATCGATGATCGCGCCGGGGGTGGTGATCGAGTAGAGGGCCTTGAAGGCTTCGAACAACACCGCCCGCTGCTGGCGCACCGCTCCCGGTTCACCGAGGGGATGGCCAAAGGGCCAGCGCAGGAAGATGGTGCGAGGCGGCTGGATTTTCTCGCTGTAGCTGCGCACGATGGAGATGCCGATGGTCGGGATGCCGGCGGCTTCGATCACCCTCTGGATCAGTCCCACGGACTGATTGCAGAGGCCTCAGGCCGGTGTCAGCAGGACCAGATCGACCTCTGCGGCCCGCAGCAAGGCCGCCAGCTGCGGGGCCGTGCGCTCCTTCAGGGTTTCGAGGTGGGGGCCGACGATATGGCCCATGAAGCTGAAGTGGTCGTTGGCGACGCTCCCGATGATCCCCTCCTGCGCCAACTCCCGCAAGCGCTGCAGGGGGAGGACGATGTTCAGGTCCTTTTCCGCGTCGGTGTGATCGTAGTAGTCGTGGCTGATGGTGAAGTCATCGAAAATGGTTGCGCCATCCAGAACCCGCAGCGAGGGGTCGCCCTCCTGATCGAGCATGTTGAAAGGGCGTTGCCTGCGGTGATGGACGCCTGATGTGGTGACGACCGCAACACGACAGTTTCCGAGGGGTTTGGTGATGGGCGTCCAGGGGATCTGGCCCGCCGTTTCCTGGGGCAGATGCGCCGCGAGCAACGGGGCGGCCAGGCGCGGAAAACGGGTGATCAGTTTGGCAATGAGGCGGTTTTTCCATCGTTCCAAATTGGGCATCCGGACCTCCTGTCGTTCGAATTTCTGGTTTTAAGTCTAGCATGACCTATGTTGCATCGCGGGGGAAAGAAAACCGGGCGGGTAGCAACGGAATATTGAAGCTGGGCGGTAGCTGACCATAACCTGTAGAAAATTCTACAGGGAGGTTCGGAATATTCCTCACGTTGCGCGATGAGTGAGCGGCGGAAATTTTTTGTGATTTGCAAAAAAATCAGAAAATTAAGTACTTACAAGGTTATTCACGACTGGCACGAAGGGTGTATATGGTTGAGCTGCCTCCTGAACGGCAGAGTCCCGTTGTCCTGAGCATGACGCGAAAAGGCTCAATTTTTCCTTGGGAGATTACATGATGAAGAAATGGATTGTCCTGGTTGGCCTGACGGCAGTGATTGCCCTGGCCTTAGGTGTCGGCCTTTTTTGGCCGCAAAAGTTGCAGAGTGACCAGGCAGCATTGGTTGAACTCGGCATCGATAAACTGACGTGTGGATCCTGTGTCGAGAATGTGCGCGAGGCCTTGGCTGATCTGCCTGGGCTCGGCCTGATCGAAGTCAATGTTACCAGGGGGAGCGGCCGGGTCGAATTTGATCCACAGCAAGTCGATGCGGAGATTATTGCCCGGCGCATCTCGGCGGCCGGCTATCCCAGTCGGGTTGCCGCCCGCCTTTCGGTATCCGAATACGCAGCTTTGCGCAACCGGCACCAGGACCTTGCCGGGAAGTACGTCGCCCAGATCGGCAACCGCTTTCTTTCTCGCGCCGAATTTGAGACCACTTTAGCACTGCGCAGTAAGACCATTGCAGGCAAGGAGCAAACTGCGGGTCCCGCCCTGCAACAGGCTGTGTGGCAGGATCTTTTACAGCGGGAGTTGTTGCTTAACGCTGCCGAGATCCAAAAAGTGGTTGTCCAGGACGGTGAGGTCGACCTCCGGTTAAATAGTATCCGGAAGTCCCATCCAGACTTTGCCAAGCTGGTAACGGAACGTTTCGGTACCCTGGAGAACCTGCGGCACCAGGTAAAGAACGAAATGATTATTGAAAAGAACCTGCGGGAGAATATCCTGCCGACCGGTTTAAACGCAGACGAAAAGTCGGTCTTTTTTGAGCGCTGGTATTCCACCCTGGTCGACGCCACTCCGGTAACGATCTTTGATCCTTCCCTGGCAATGGATGCCACCAGACGCGCAAGCGGTTGCGGTGGGTCGTGCTGTAACCAAAAATCCTGAAAATCCGGATCAGCCAAGCAGATCTTCAGCCCCCTAGCTATGGAGCCACCCATGGACGGACGTCAACAAAAGAAAGCCCAATTCCAGCAACCCCGCAAAAACAAACGCCCCCTATTGATCGCCATGACACTCATAATTCTTGTCGGCATTGCCGTCGCCTGGGCGTTGCTGCCAATGGGGGTCGGTCATTCGCGACTGGTTGGTGCCAAAGGGGGGCAGGTCATTCTTCCGGTGGGGTCATTAACCGGGGGGGAGGCCCACTTCTTCCGCTACGCCGGAGCAGGTGGCGAGATCGCTTTCTTCCTGGTGCAGAGCCGCGACGGGGTGATCCACGCTGCCTTCGACAGCTGCGATGTCTGCTACAAGTCCCGCAAGGGGTATCGCCAGGAGGGGGACTTTATGGTCTGCAACAATTGCAATCAGCAGTTCCGCACCGATTTGGTCAATGAAGTCCAGGGCGGTTGTAACCCAGCTCCCCTGCGCCGTGAAGTGCGCGGCCAGCAGGTGGTCATTCAGGCGACCGATCTCGAAGCCGGGAGCCGCTACTTCCTGGCTGCAAACTAGGGGGAATCGATAATGCAGCTCAACACGATTGCCTGGAACAATCTGCGCCGGCGCAAGGGCCGTCTGATCTTTCTGGTCGCTGGATTATTACTG
Source organism: Desulfuromonas carbonis (assembly GCF_054658035.1). Classification (NCBI taxonomy): domain Bacteria; kingdom Pseudomonadati; phylum Thermodesulfobacteriota; class Desulfuromonadia; order Desulfuromonadales; family Desulfuromonadaceae; genus Desulfuromonas; species Desulfuromonas carbonis. The sequence goes on from NZ_BAAHXR010000002.1 coordinate 293,034, forward strand.
GGCGTAGCGACCGTGGTGACTCTCATGTCCCTGGTGGCGGCCCTGACTGCTGAGGCCGAGCATAAGCTGGAGAAGTTCGGAGCGAATATCCTGCTTACCCCGCGCAGCGACAGCCTGTCCCTCTCCTACGGCGGGATCGAGCTCGGCGGTGTTACCGTCGCAGCGCACGACATCGCCGAGGTCGACCTGGCCCGGATCGCGGAGATTCCCAATTATCGCAATGTCGCCGCGGTGGCGCCCAAGGTCCTCGGTGCAGTCGCAGTGAAAGGGGAGCAGGTGCTCTTGATGGGGGTCGATCCGGCCGTGGAGTTCAATCTGAAACGCTGGTGGAGTGTGACCGGAGAACCGCTGCATGCGGCCAACGATCTGGTCGCTGGAAGTGCGGCCGCCAAACGCCTTGGTCTTGCACCGGGCGGAGAGGTTGCAGTCGGAGGAAGAAATTTCATCGTCAGTGGCGTTCTCGCCGAAACCGGCTCTCAGGACGATCAGCTGCTGATCGTGGCGCTCCCGGTCGCCCAGCAGCTGCTGGGCAAGGTTGGCCGCCTGAGCCTGGTCGAAGTGGCGGCACTCTGTGGTGATTGTCCGGTGACCGATATGGTGGGACAGCTCGGAGCCGTGCTGCCCGGGATTGAGGTGCGGGCGATCCAGCAGGTGGTGCGTTCGCGGATGCACGCCCTGGAACAGTTCCGGGCGTTGTCCCTGGCGGTTGCCGGGGTAGTCGTCCTGATCGGAGGATTGGTGGTCTTTGTCACCATGATGAACTCGGTGGCCGAACGGACCCGGGAAATTGGGATATTCCGCGCCATCGGCTTCCGCCGTTGGCATATCATCCGGATCCTTCTCTTTGAAGCGCTGGTCGTCGGGCTCCTGGCCGGGGTCCTTGGCTACCTGGCGGGGATCGGGGTGACCTGGCTGGCACTCCCCTTCTTTGGCGGCCATCATGGCCCGAGCTGGGATCCGGCGCTCGCCGCCGGATCCGTCCTGCTGGCGCTGGTCGTCGGAGGGGTGGCGGCCCTCTATCCGGCCTGGCAGGCCAGCACTCTGGAACCGAGCGAAGCGCTGCGCGCTCTTTGATAACTGCTGAAGGAAGCTAAAATTATGGCACTGATCGAAATAAACAACCTGCACAAAAACTATCTCAATGGCAACGATTGCGTGATTGCCCTAGGGGGGGTCGACCTTGCTATTGAAGAGGGGACCTTCCTCGGGGTCATGGGGCCATCAGGATCGGGGAAGAGCACCTTCCTGGCCCTGCTCGGCGGATTGAGCGCTCCCACCAGCGGCAGGGTCCGGATTGATGACATCGACCTCTATAGTCTGCCCGGCGAGCGGCTGGCCGATTTCCGGCGGGAATTTCTCGGTATTGTCTTTCAGTCGTTCAACCTGGTCTCCTACCTGACCGCGCTGGAAAATGTGATGCTGCCTCTGGCCGTAAAATCGCTTTCCCGTCGGGAAAAGCAGGGTCTGGCGGAACAAGCTTTGGCCCGGGTCGGACTGGCCGGACGCCTCGGCCACCTGCCAACGCAACTGTCAGGCGGTGAACAGGAGCGGGTCGCGATCGCCCGGTCGCTGGTCAATCGCCCTTCTCTGCTGCTGGCCGATGAACCGACCGGCAGCCTTGATTCGGAGACCAGCCGCGAGATCATGGGGTTGTTCGCCGAGCTCAACAAGGCCGGGCAGACCATCGTCATGGTCACCCACAATCTGGAAAATCTCGACTACTTCAACCGGACCATTCATCTGCGTGACGGTCGGATCGTCGATGATCGGTGCAGGTTTGCCGGGCCACGACTTGCGGTAGGGTAAAAATTCCATGCTGCTGATATTTCTTCTGATCTTTGCCCTTCTCGCCCTCGCCATCGTCCAGCAGATCGAACGGCGCCCGGCGAAAGCGGAACCACCGTACGGCAACTGCCCCGGGTGCGGTGGCCGGGCCGAGGTCGACTGGCTCATCTGCCCGCGTTGCAAGGAGCTGTTACAGTGTCAGTGTCCAGGGTGCGGGGAACGACTGCCGGTATTTCATCGCTTCTGCACGGCTTGCGGCACCTCCCGTAAAGGCAGTTTCGGAGCCGATCCGCCATGACGATTCGATCTGTTCTCATCCTGCTCGGCGGCGGCGCGGTCATGCTCGGCGTCCTGGGTTACAACCTCTGGTCGTACAGCTGCGGTTACTGCACGCTGCGTTCGCTGCTGACCCTGGGCCTACCCGGATACCTGCTGTTGGTCCTGAACCTGATCCTGTTAAGCGTCTGGTTGATCATGCGGCGCCGCCGGGCCAGGGAGGTCAAGGGCGACCATTGCCGTTGTGGTACCGCTCTGGCCGGCGAATGGCACTATTGCCCCGGTTGTGGGGAGGCAACAGGTCGATGAGCGCCCGGAGCATGCCATCGTCGCGGGATATCACTCCAGGATCGGGCCCAATCACTCTCGGAACCGTCTTCCAGCCGCGCGTCATCATTCTCGCGGCGGTCATTGCTGCCATTACCCTTGGCCATTATCTGACCGGCATCCAGTTCCACCATTACCATGACATCTTTCGCCGGCTCTATTATCTGCCGATCATTCTCGGCGGCATCTGGTTCCAGTTGCGGGGCGGTCTGGCCACGGCTATTGTGGTGTCGATCGTCTATGCTCCGCATGTCGTCCTGCAGTGGGGCGCCCATCCCGATGCTCAGTTGGAGCAGTACCTCGAAATTATCCTCTACAATGTCATCGGGGTTCTTACCGGCGGATTGGCCCGCAAAGAAAAGAGCCAGCGGCAGGTTCTGGAGACCACGGCGCATGACCTGGAAGTGAGTTTTCAGGAACTGAAGGAACAGGCCAAGCTGATCCTGACATTTGAAGAGCAGTTGTTGCGTGCCTCCAGACTTTCCGCCCTCGGTGAACTGGCCGCAGGACTTGCTCATGAGATCCGCAATCCCCTGGGCTCCATTCGGGGTACTGCGGAAATCGTCAAGGACTCCACTCTCAGTGAAGAGCAACGGGTCGAGTTTTCCGCCATCATGATCCGGGAGGTCGATCGCCTGAATCAGGTCGTCACCAACTTCCTAAGCTTCGCCAGGCCGGCTCCCACGGAAATGAATGCCTGCGACCTGAATGCGGTTCTGAATGAAATCGTCGAGTTTTCAGCCGTCCAGTGTCAAAAGAGCCAGGTCTCGGTTCAGCTGGTCCAGCACAAATTGCCGCTGGTTTCTGGCGATGCCGACCAGTTTAAGCAGGTATTCCTCAACCTTTTGCTTAATGCGGTCCAGGCGATGCCCGGGGGCGGGCTGCTGGAAGTCACCACCCAGCTGCGGGACGGAATCATTGCCGTCACTTTTAAAGACAACGGGCCCGGGATTCCTAAAGAAATTCTCGGGAAAATCTTCAATCCATTTTTCTCAACCCGCCATACCGGGACCGGCCTGGGGCTGGCTATTTCCCAGAGGATTATTCAGGCCCATGGTGGCCAGATTGAAGTTTCGAGCGAAGTGGGGGAGGGCGCCCGCTTTGAAATTCAGCTACCTGTGGTGGACGAAATATGAAAGAGGCTAATTTGGCACACGAAACTATTCTGGTAATCGACGACGATGATTCGTTGCGCAAGATTATCGAATTCACCCTGCGCCAGGCCGGCCATAAAGTCGTCGCCTGCGCCAACGGCGAGGAGGGACTCAAGGCATTCGACCGGTTCAAACCCGGTCTGGTTATCACCGATGTCCGGCTTGGCGACATTTCCGGCTACACCATCCTCAAAAAGGTCAAGGCGGCAAGGCCCGCTACCCTGGTGATCGTCATTACCGCCTTCGGGTCGATTGAGAATGCGGTTGAGGCTATGAAACTGGGTGCTTACGACTATCTTGCCAAGCCCTTCACCCTCGATCAGCTCAAGGAGCTTGTCAGCAAAGCCACCCGTTTCCAAACCATCCAGGCATCCATGCCCGAGCAGAGTAGCGCGGCGAAGGTCACCCCCCGCAAGGCTATAGTCGGTCAGTCCCAGGCGATGCATTCGGTGATGAATCTGATCGAAAAAGTCGCCGCTAGCGAAGCCAGTGTGTTGATACTCGGGGAGAGCGGTACCGGCAAGGAATTGGTCGCCCGCTCCATTCATCAGAAGAGTGTGCGGGCCCAGGGCCCTTTCATCGCCGTCAATTGCGCGGCGATCCCCAGGGATCTCGTCGAAAGTGAGCTCTTTGGCCACATCAAGGGCTCCTTCACCGGTGCAGTGAAGGATCGGGCCGGCAAATTCGAACTCGCCCGCGGGGGAACGATTTTTCTGGACGAGATCGGCGACCTCCCGCTGGAACTCCAGCCGAAACTGCTGCGAGCCCTGCAGGAACGGGTGGTTGAACCGGTCGGGGGAGAGAGCCATTCGGTCGATGTCCGGGTCGTTGCCGCCACCAACCTGGATATCGAGACTGCTGTTGCCAAGGGCACCTTTCGTGAGGATCTTTATTACCGGATCGCCGTAATTCCTGTGAGCCTTCCTCCCCTGCGGGCGCGGCGGGAAGATATCCCGGCACTGATAGATCATTTCCTGGAGAAATTCGGCCGCGGATCCGAGGTGACTTTCACGGCGACCGCCATGCAGTCCCTGCGTGATTACCGGTGGCCCGGCAATGTTCGGGAGCTTGAAAATGCCATTGAACAGTTGCTGGTCCTGGCCCCGTCCAACACAATTGAGGAGAGTCAACTTCCGCCCAGGATCAGGCAGAACAGGGGATTGGCTGCCAGGGAAATTCTTCAGTTGCCGGAAGAGGGATATTCCCTGGAAGAGTTGGAAAAGGAGGCTGTATTGCAGGCCCTGGAGCGAAACGATTGGAACAAAACCCGGGCCGCTGAGTTTCTGAAAATCCCGCGCCACATCCTGCTTTACCGTATGGAAAAATTTGGCATAACGAAATAACTAAACCCGGTCTGTCCGCTGACTCCACGCCCTTTCCGGAAAGACTTCAACCCCCGCCATTCAGGAAATTCGAATAGTCTCCAGCGTCGACGAAAATCCTCCACTAAATTTCACTCAGTAATATTTCACCTGAAAAAAAATCAATAAAAACAAATGGTATCGGTGTTCCAGGGTTGGCACGCTGATTGAAACACTCTCTGTTCAAGTGTTTCCTTAACCCCTGGAAAGGAGAAATCATCATGAAACGATTGACGCAAACCGTGACATTGGCCCTGGCTCTTTTGGTGCTTGCCGCCTGTTCCTCGGTGGTCGGTGGCGGGTCGGTTCCCAATGCGCGGCTGAATCACCAGACCCAGATTATTGGACCAGCTGCCGATGGGCCCTGACTGGTTACCTACGGAGAACGAAAAGAGGGCGGCTACTTCAGTCGCCCTCTTTTCGTTCTCCGGGGAAGGTCCGCGAACTTCATCGATGGTCAAAGCAAGAGCGGGAAGACCTGAATTGGGTAGGTCAGGGCTCTGGGGAATATTCGACGAAGAATCGAGGAATATTCCTCAGAATGGTCTGTCTGCAGCTACAACCTGAACTGAAAATAGTATGATATCGATAGGTTGCGTTGTGGCATGGAATCTGTAGAGTTGTATCTGAAGCTGGTCGCCAACAGGGAGAGACGAGGCACCTTTCGGCCGATGCTTTTCGCCGGGGGGGCGAGTGAGCCCTGCGACCACCAAATAAAGAAATGGCATACTATAAAAGACATCAATAGCCGCTGGTATTCCTTACGGAGTTGAGCCCATGAAGTTCTGGACCCCTGTATTATTCTTCCTTGTCGCCAGTCTCTGCCTGGCGCCAGCCGTCCTCGCCGTGGAGCAGTCCCCCGCTCCGCCCGTGCTGCAGGAACTGGTCGCCGAAGCGCTTGCGAACAATCCTGATCTGCAGGCTGCCCGGGACCGCTGGGAGTTGTTCGGGCACAAGGTCGCAGCAGCCCGAACCCTCGATGACCCGATGCTTGGAGTGGCCTTTTCCAATTATCCGATCGACAGTTTCCAGGCTGATCAGACAGCGATGACCGGCAATGAGATCAAGCTTTCCCAGAATTTTCCTTTCCCGGGCAAGCTTGCGGCCAAGGGAAATCAGGCCGAGGAGCAGGCGCGCTGGTATCAGTCGGTCTACGAGGACAGCAAGCTGCTGCTCGCCCAAAAAGTGAAGGATGCCTATTACCGGCTCTATTTCCAGGACCGGGCGATTGCGGTCAATGAAGAAAACCTCGATATCCTGGAAAATTTCGTCAGCCTCACCAAAACCCGTTACGAGGTGGGGACGGGACTGCAGCAGGATCTGCTCAAGGCACAGGTTGCGCAGTCGCAATTGATCGACAGGCAGTTGACCCTGCGCCAGCAGCGCAGCAGCGTTCTGGCTGAAATCAACCGGCTGTTGGCGCGACCAGCGGCACAGCCCCTGGGGACGGTTTCCGAATTGGCCATGACCCCGGTGGAAGTCGACCCGGCGGCGCTGCTGGAGAGAGCCCGCGAACACCGGCCGATGTTCGCCTCCTTTGAGTCCCTGATCGAACGCTTCGCCAGCCAACGCAAGCTGGCCAAGCTCGATTATCTCCCCAATTTCAATCTCTGGGCCAGCTACCGATTCCGGGACGATGGCCTGCCCGATCGCGGCACCGACTTCGTCAGCGCCGGTTTCGGCATCAATCTGCCACTTTGGCAGGAAAAGCGCTCCGAAGCCGTGGCCGAAGCTGATTCGGGACTGCGCATGGCGCGCCGCCAGCTGGAGGACTTCAGCAACCAGCTCGGTGCATCCATTCAGGATATCTATGCCCAACTCGAGAAGAATCGCGATCTGGTCCAACTCTTTGCCACCGGAATCATCCCCCAGGCGCAGCAATCCTTCGATGCCAGCCTGGCGGCCTACCAGGTCGGCAAGGTCGAATTTCTCAGTCTCCTTGACAGTCTGATGTCTCTCTACCGCTACCAACTCGATTACCAGCGCGCCGTGTCCGACTATCAGCGCAATGTCGCCAAGCTTGAAGCTGCCACCGGCGTGACCCTTTCCGGAACGGCGGCGCTGCAAAATCCATCAACCGACAGGATGAAACCATGAAGCGAGCCCGCAAACCCCTGCTGATTTCCGCCCTGACTCTGGTCCTGCTCCTTTCAGGTGTTGGCTGGTATGCGGCGCAATGTATTGTGGCCATGAACGATTGGCAAGTTCGTGAACCGGGGGTGGCGTTGGCTGCTAGCAAGTACACCTGCGGCATGCACCCCTTCATCATTACCGACGAGCCGGGCAATTGTCCGATCTGCGGCATGGCCCTGACCCCCTTAAAGGCAGGAACGGCCGGAGGGGAGGCGGAGGCAAGGCCGGCCGCGTCCGGTGAGCGCAAGATCAAATACTGGGTGGCGCCGATGGATCCCACCTACATCCGCAATGAACCGGGAAAATCGCCCATGGGGATGGATCTGGTGCCGGTCTACGAGGATCAGGCGCCCGGCGGTGCGGTGATTTCCATCGATCCGGTGACCATGCAGAACATGGGGGTGCGAACCGCGTTGGCCACACGTAGGGACCTGGCGCGGACCATCCGCACCGTCGGGCTGGTCGGTTATCAGGAGCCGAAGCAGTACACGGTCAATACCAAGATCAACGGCTGGGTGGAAAAACTCTATGTCAACGAAACCGGCCAGCAGGTGAAGAGAGGGCAGAAGCTTCTGGAGATTTATAGCCCCGACCTGGTCAGTGCCCAGGAGGAATATCTGCTTGCCCTGAAGAACAGGGAGGCGCTGGCCCAATCGCCCTTTCCCAAGATTGCCGAGAGCGGCCGGCAACTCCTTGAAGCGTCCCGGCGTCGTCTGCAGCTCTGGGATATATCCGAGAAATCGATTGCTCGCCTGAAAGAGACCCGCCAGGTCGAAAAGAGCCTGCCCCTCTACGCGGCCCATAGCGGCATCGTCTCGATGAAAATGGTTCAGGAAGGGCAGGCCGTCAAGAGTGGCATGGATCTGATGACCATCTCTGACATCTCCCAGGTCTGGGTGCTGGCCGATATCTATGAATATGAACTCCCCTGGGTCAAGGTCGGGCAGCAGGCCGATATCATTCTTCCCTTTGTCGGAAGTAAAAAAGTCTCCGCCACCCTGAGCTATCTCTATCCCTACGTCGAGCCCAAAACGCGTACCGTCAAGGGACGGTTTGTTCTCGACAACCCCGGCTTCGAACTCAAACCTGACATGTACGTCAATGTCCATCTCAAAACCAGCCCGGTTCAAAACGCCCTGACGGTCCCCGTCGAGGCGGTCCTCCGTTCCGGGGCGAAGAATACGGTATTTGTTACCCGTGACACCGGGAAGTTCGAACCGCGCGAAGTGAAGATCGGGGTGCAGGACGACCAGGGGAACCTGCAGATCGTTCAGGGGCTGCTGGAGGGGGAACGGGTGGTGACCAGCGCCCAATTCATGCTGGACTCGGAGAGCAAGCTGCGCGAGACGATCGCCAAGATGCTCGAACCCAAGGCTGTGGAAGCAACGCCTCCAGGGAAGGCTGCCGGCGCCGACCAGGTGAATGACCTGTTTCAGGACGAAAAAGGGAAGACTCCGGCAAAGCTGGATGACCTGTTCCAGTAAACTGGTTAAGGTTTTACCTCCTTTGCGGATAAGGAATTGACATGCTGGAAAAAATTATCGACTGGTCGATCAAGAATAAATTTCTGGTGGCTCTGCTGACTTTTTTTATCATTGTCGGTGGCCTCTACACCATGTTCAATACACCCATCGATGCCATCCCCGACCTGTCGGATGTGCAAGTCATCGTCTTCACCGAATATCCCGGTCAGGCACCGCAGGTGGTCGAGGACCAGGTCACTTATCCCCTCACCACCCAGATGCTCGCTGTCCCCGGGGCCAAGGTGGTGCGCGGCTACTCCTTCTTCGGCCTCTCTTTCGTCTACATCATCTTTGACGATGGTACTGACCTTTACTGGGCTCGTTCCAGGGTACTCGAATATCTCAACTACGCCGCCGGCAAGCTCCCCAAAGGTGTTACCCCGAGCCTCGGCCCCGATGCCACCGGAGTCGGGTGGGTTTATGAATATGTTCTGGAGAGCGACAACCACGACCTGCAACAGCTTCGCTCAATCCAGGACTGGTTTCTGCGCTACGAACTGACCGCCGTCGAGGGTGTTTCCGAGGTTGCTTCCATCGGTGGCTACATCAAACAGTATCAGGTGGAAGTCGATCCCGACCTGTTGCTCGCCTATCACATCACCATCCCCCAACTCAAAATGGCGATCCAGCGGTCCAACAACGATGTCGGCGGGCGTCTGGTGGAGATGGCCGAAACCGAATTCATGGTGCGCGGGCTCGGCTATCTGAAGTCGAAGGAGGACATCGAAAGGGTCGTCGTCGGCACCGATATGAAGGGGACGCCAATCCTGGTGCGGGATCTGGCCACCGTGACCATCGGACCGGAACTGCGCCGCGGGCTGGCGGAACTGGACGGGCAGGGGGAGGCGGTCGGCGGGGTCGTCGTCATGCGCTTTGGCGGCAACGCCCTGAAGACCATCGAAAACGTCAAGAAGAAGCTGGCCGAACTGCAGCAGGGGCTCCCCGATGGGGTGCGGATCAAGGCGGTTTACGATCGTTCCGGCCTGATTGAGCGGGCGGTGGAGACTCTGAAGGGAAAACTGATTGAGGAGAGTATCGTTGTCGCGGTGGTGACCGCTCTCTTCCTGTTTCACTTCTCCAGCGCGCTGGTGGCGATCTTCACCCTGCCGGTGGCGATTCTGATGGCTTTCATCATCATGCATTTCCAGGGGATCAACGCCAACATCATGAGCCTGGGCGGTATCGCCATCGCGATCGGCGCGATGATCGATGCGGCGATCATTATGATCGAGAACGCCCACAAACATCTCGAGCGCGATCGCGGCAAAAAGCCGCACTGGGAGATTATCGCCAACTCGTCCAAGGAGGTGGGACCTGCGCTCTTCTATTCCCTCCTGGTCATCACCGTCAGTTTCTTCCCCGTCTTTGCCCTTGGGGAGCAATCAGGGCGGATGTTCAAGCCCCTGGCCTATACCAAGACTTACGCCATGGGAGCGGCGGCGCTGTTATCGGTGACGGTGGTGCCGGTACTGATGGGCTGGTTCATTCGCGGCAAGATCCCCGACGAAGAAAAGAACCCGATCAACCGGGTACTGATCCGCCTTTATCATCCGGTGGTCGATTCCGTTCTCAAGTGGCGCTGGTCGGTACTGATTGTCGCCCTGCTCATCACCCTGAGCAGCATCATCCCGCTAAAAAAAATGGGCTCGGAGTTCATGCCGCCGCTTTACGAGGGGGACCTGCTCTATATGCCGACCACCCTGCCGGGAATCTCGATTGGCAAGGCCAAGGAACTGCTGCAGCAGACCGATCGGATTATCGCCACTTTCCCCGAGGTAGAGCACGTCTTTGGCAAGGTCGGACGGGCTGAGACCGCCACCGACCCGGCACCCCTCTCCATGCTGGAAACGACGATTATGCTTAAACCGGAAGAGGACTGGAGCAAGGTTCATCACCAGCGGTTCTACAGCGGTTGGTCCGACTCCTTCGAATGGGTGAAAAAACCGTTGCGCTGGATCGTGCCGGAAGAGAGCACCATTACCGTGGAGGAACTGAAAAACCGGCTCAATGAAGCGATCCAGTTTCCCGGTTTGACCAACGCCTGGACCATGCCGATCAAAACCCGTACTGACATGCTCTCCACCGGCATCAAAACCCCGGTCGGGATCAAGATTATGGGCGATGATCTGGCAACCCTCTCCCGGTTGGGGGAGGAGATCGAGGCGATTGTCCGTGATATTCCCGGCACATTAAGCGCCTTTTCCGAACGGGTGGTCGGCGGCAACTATCTTGATTACGAGATCGATCGGGATGCCCTGGCACGCTACGGTCTGACCGTGGGGGATGTGCAGGATATTATCAGCTCGGCCATCGGCGGCATGAACGTTACCCAGACGGTCGAGGGGCTGAAACGGTACCCGGTGAATATCCGCTACCAGCGTGACTACCGCAACGACCTGCAGGCGCTGGGACGGGTGCTGGTACCGATCGCCGGTGGCAAGCATATCCCCATCTCCCAGGTGGCCAAAATCAGCATCAAGAAGGGTCCCCCGGGGATCAAAAGCGAGAATGCCCGGCGCACCGCCTGGATTTACGTCGATCTCAAGGGTAGTGATGTCGGCTCCTACGTGGAAAAGGCCCAGAAGATCATCGCCGAAAAGGTCCAGCTGCCGGCCGGTTACAACATCGTCTGGAGCGGCCAGTACGAATATATGCAGAAGGCGAAGGCGACCCTGATCGTGGTTATCCCGCTGACGCTGCTGATCATTCTGGTTATCATCTACATGAATACCAAGAGCCTGGTGAAGACCGGTATCATCTTTGTCGCTCTGCCGCTTTCGCTGGTCGGTTGTTTCTGGTACCTCTACCTGCTCGGTTACAACACCTCCGTCGCGGTCTGGGTCGGGGTGATCGCACTGGCCGGGATTTCGGCAGAAACCGGGGTCGTCATGCTCCTTTACCTCGATCTTGCCTATGAACTCTGGCTGAAAAATGGCCGGATGCAGACTTTTGGCGACCTGACCCAGGCGATTCATCATGGCGCGGTCAAACGGATCCGCCCCAAGGTCATGACCATCTGCGTAATCATTGCCGGCCTGGTACCGATCATGTGGAGCCACGGCGCCGGCGCCGATGTCATGAAACGGATTGCCGCGCCGATGATCGGCGGGGTGGTCACCTCCGGCCTCATGGAACTGCTGGTCTTCCCGGTCATCTATTTCATGTGGCGGGGGCTGAAACTCTCCCATGATTTCACACCGACGGGACTGGAGGATATCCATGAGTAGGGACGATGCCCTTGAAAAGGGAGCTCTGCAGGATCCTGTGTGCGGCATGACCGTCAGTGAAGAGAAAAACGCCGGTCGCTTCAGCTACCAGGGGCGGGAATATCTCTTCTGCTCCAACAAATGCCTGAAAAAGTTCAGCTCCGACCCCGAGGCCTATCTTAAGCCGCAATCGCCCGAACCAACGGACGCGGAGTCCTCTCGGGAATACACCTGCCCGATGCACCCCGAGGTGGTGCAACAGGGGCCGGGGTCCTGCCCGATCTGCGGCATGGCCCTGGAACCGCGAACGGTGTCGGCAGGAGAAGAGGAGAACAGCGAACTGGTCGATATGACCCGGCGCTTCTGGGTCTGCCTGGTGCTGACGGTCCCTGAACTGCTGCTGGCGATGGGACCGATGGTGGGAGTACCGGTCGAGCGACTCGGCTCGCCGCGAGTGCTGGGATGGATTGAGCTGGCCCTGGCGACGCCGGTTGTGCTCTGGGGGGGCTGGCCCTTCTTCGTGCGTGGTTGGCAGTCTCTGGTCAGTCGCCATTTCAACATGTTTACCCTGATCGGGCTGGGAGTCGGTGTCGCCTACGGTTACAGTCTGATTGCGGGTCTCTTTCCCGGCCTGTTCCCGGCGGCCTTTCGCGGCGCCGACGGGGAGGTCGCAGTCTATTTCGAGGCGGCCGCCGTGATTGTTACCCTGGTCCTTCTGGGGCAGGTGATGGAGCTGCGGGCACGCAGCCAGACCGGCGCCGCCATTCGCGCCCTGCTCGGACTTGCTCCAAAGATGGCCCGTCGCCTGGAGCAGGACGGCAGCGAGCAGGACGTTCCCCTCGATCAGGTGCAGCCGGGTGATCGGTTGCGCATTCGTCCCGGTGAGAAGGTGCCGGTCGATGGCAAGGTGGTCGAGGGAAGCAGTTCCGTCGACGAGTCGATGGTCACCGGCGAGTCGATGCCGATGCAGAAAGGTGTCGGGGAACATGTTATCGGTGCGACGGTGAACACTACCGGCTCACTGGTGATGGTCGCCGAACGGGTTGGCTCGGAAACCCTTTTGGCACAAATCGTCCAGATGGTCGCCACTGCCCAGCGCAGCCGGGCGCCGATCCAGAAACTGGCGGATCAGGTTGCCGGCTACTTCGTGCCGACTGTGGTCGCTGCCGCGTTGCTCACCTTTGCCGTCTGGGCCTGGTTCGGCCCGGAACCGCGCCTTGCCCACGCTTTGATCAACGCTGTTGCGGTCCTGATCATTGCATGTCCCTGCGCCCTGGGACTGGCGACCCCGATGTCGATCATGGTCGCCACCGGCAAGGGCGCCGGTCTGGGAGTGTTGTTCAAGAATGCCGAAGCGATTGAGGTGATGCGCCAGATCGACACACTGGTGGTCGACAAGACCGGTACCCTCACCGAAGGAAAACCAAAGCTGGTCTCGGTGTCGGTTGCCACCGGCGGCGACGAGTCCACCTTGCTGCGCCTGGCGGCCAGTCTGGAGCGGGGGAGCGAACACCCTCTGGCAGCGGCGATCGTTGCCGGCGCGCAGGAACGCGGCGCCGACCCGGCGGCGGCCGAGGATTTTGCTTCTCTCACCGGCAAGGGGGTCACCGGCCGGGTTGACGGTCATCAGGTGGCCCTCGGCAATCTCCAGCTCCTCGACGAGCTCGGTATTGAACCTGGCCCCTTGGCCGAGCCGGCGGAAGAACTGCGAACGGCGGGGCAGACGGTGATGTACGTCGCCGTCGATGGCGCGGTGGCCGGGATCCTCGGCGTCGCCGATCCGATCAAGGAGACGACCCCGGAGGCGATTCGCCAATTGCAGGCAGAGGGGATCCGCATTGTCATGCTGACCGGGGACAATCGCACCACGGCCGCGGCCGTTGCCAGCGAACTGGGACTCGACGAGGTGGAGGCGGATGTCCTCCCCGATCAGAAGGTGGCCGTGGTCAAGCGCTTCCAGGCGGAAGGTCGCAAGGTAGGCATGGCTGGCGACGGCATCAACGATGCGCCGGCGCTGGCCCAGGCGCAGGTGGGAATCGCCATGGGAACCGGCACCGACGTCGCGATGGAGAGTGCCGGCGTCACCTTGGTCAAGGGCGATCTGCGGGGCATTGTCCGGGCACGACGGCTCAGTGACGCCACCATGCGCAACATTCGCCAGAACCTCTTCTTCGCCTTTTTTTATAATGCCCTCGGCGTGCCGATCGCTGCCGGGGTGCTCTACCCCTTCTTCGGCCTGCTGCTGAGTCCGATGATTGCTGCTGCCGCCATGAGTTTCAGCTCGGTTTCGGTGGTAAGTAATGCGTTGCGGTTACGAAAACTCAGACTGTAGCTCCAAGGGTTCACATCTTTAGAGAGGGAAGTCTATGAAATGGAAAAGGATTGTGGCCATCATCCGCGGTTCGGTGCTGGAACAGGTCGAAGATCGCCTGAAGCAATTGGGTGTCAGGGGGATTACCGTCTCTCAGGTCAAGGGGTATGGCGAATATGCCAACCTCTGCAAGGGGGACTGGCTGGTCAGCAACGCCCGGATCGAGATATTTTCCCAGCAGTCCCAGGTAGATGGCGTTGTTGCGGCGATTCTCGAAGCTGCCCACGCCGGGGTTCCCGGCGATGGTCTGGTGGCGGTGATGCCGGTTGAGAAGCTCTATCGGATTCGTACCAAGGCCGAGATCGCGCCTGGTGAGGTCTGAGAGGGCATGTTTCCGGATTGGCAGCTCGAATCGGCAGTAAGCGTTGGATAGATGTGCCATAGATGTGCCAGCTCTTGAAAGAGACTGCCGGTTCGGAATAAGACCAGGTTTCAGGTTTCGCGTCGGTCCAGACGAGGCATGGGTGCAGAATATTCCACAATGACATTTAGATTATCCTTCAGCAGTGACCAGGTGGTGAACCTGGTGTATAAGGAAGGTCGCAATTGGGAGAAAAATTTCTAAAAAGAACGGACGGTTACGGTAGGACGTTGGGAAAAGGAGATCGGGCACGGAAGCTGCTATCACCTGGGTAAGTAATGACTTCCCGGGTCGCACAGTTGACAGCTTCGCGCTATGTTAAACTAACGGAGCAAAGATATTCCAGGGGCATGATTGCCCAATACACGAAAAGGAGATTCAGTATGAAACGGATCGCTATCGTTAGCCTGGTATTTCTCATGGGGCTGCCCGTGTACGCCCTGGCTGCGAGTCACGAGGGGATGAGTAACATGGATCACGGCAAGATGGAAGGCATGGATCACGGCAAGATGGAAGGGATGGACCATGGCAAGATGGAAGGGATGGACCATGGCAAGATGGAAGGGATGGACCATGGCAAGATGGAAGGGATGGACCATGGCGGTATGGCTATGTCTGGCAACATGATCATGCTTGGGGAAGAGACTGAGGGTGGCGTCAAGGCAATGGCGCACCTGAAGGACGTCAAGGAAGCCATGGCCAAGATGGGCATGCCCGGGACGCACCACTTCATGGTGATGTTCTCTGATGTCGCGACCGGCAAGCCAATCGACACCGGCAAGGTCGCGGTCAAGATTGAAGGCCCCAATGATTTCAAGGCCGGTCCCATCGAGTTGATGGGTATGCAGGGGCATTTCGGCGCAGATATCGCCCTTCCGGGGCCGGGAAAATACGAATTCAAGGTTGGGAGCAAGCTGGCCGACGGCAAGAAACGACAATTCGAATTCTATCTCAACAACTGACCTGGCATCGATATCGGGGAAATCAACCGAATCAGGCCACAGCAACGCTGTGGCCTGATTCGGTTTGGATTCACCCGGTTGGATAATGCCGGCCATTTACCTTTTCCGGAAATATGTTAGAATCCGATGCAAATATTGAATAATAGATGTATTTCCTTGCGTTGTGTCCAGCAATGGGAGGGCCCATGTCGCGAACGGTATTGTTTGTCGATGACGAAGAGAACATCCTCAGCTCGCTCAAGCGGCTGTTTCAGAAGTCCGATATCCAGGTCCTGACCGCGACCAGCGGTAGTGAAGCCCTGGAAATCCTGCGGCGCATGGATGTGGCGGTCATGGTTTCGGACCAGCTGATGCCGGGGATGAAGGGGGATGAACTGCTGGTCAAGGCGCGCAGCGTTTCGCCCGATACCGTACGCATCATGATGACCGGACATGGCGACCTCCCGACGGCTTTGCAGGCCATCAATTCAGGGGAGGTCTTTCGCTTCCTGCTAAAACCCTGGGAAAATCAGATCCTGCGCAATATCATCGAAGAAGCCCTGGCCCGTCACCTCCTCTTCCGCAGCATGCGCAACGCCGAGGAGTCGACCCTGCTGGCCCTTGCCCAGACCATCGAACTGAAGGATTCCTATACCCGCGGGCATTGCGAACGGGTGGCCGATTATGCTCTGCGCCTGGCGGCGGCCCTCGATTTCAGCGAGGATCGTTCCCGCAAAATCAAATTCGGCAGCTGGCTCCACGACTGCGGCAAGATCGGGGTGCCCGAATCGATTCTCAACTACAAGGGGCCGCTGACCGCCAACGAAACGGAAACCATGCGCAACCATCCTCGCTGGGGGGCGGAGGTCGCAACCCAGGCCCACCTGCCGGCAGAAGTTGTCAATATCATCCTCTATCATCACGAACGGTTTGACGGCAGTGGCTACCCCCATGGAATCACAGGGGCGGAAATCCCGCTGGAGGCGAGGATCGTCGCCATTGCCGATGTGTTCGATGCGCTGCGAACCGACCGGCCCTATGAAGAGGGGAAGAGCCTGGAAGAGGCGATAGAAATCCTCCGCCAATTGTGCGGGAGAAGTCTCGACCCTGAATTGACGGACCGATTTATCCAACTGGTAGCCGATGCCCCGGTTGAGACCGGGCCAGCTTAGGTTGCTTTGGGTTTTCCGGGGAGGGTGGAGGGCGTCAGGCGGGCGGCTCCTGGCCAAGAAGGGCGGCAATGGCCGCCATCAGGCGATCGACGATCAGCTGATGTGTCTCCTTGGTGTCTTCCCGTTCATAGAGATCGGAAAAATCGAGGGGGGGACCAAAGGTGATGCTCGCCGGTTGACGAACCCCCGGGAATTTCCAGGTGTTGAGACCGGCGAGGGCGGTCGGGATGACGACCGGTTGAACCGTGTAGATCAATTTGCCGACCCCGCGATTTCCACGCCCCAATTGGCCGTCGGGGTGGCGGGTCCCCTCGGGATAGAGCATCACCTTGTCCACCCGCAGCAGATCCTCCAGAATTCGACCCGCCTTAAGATCTCTCCCTCTTTTTACCGGAAATGCTCCCCAGGAACGAAATATGGCTCCGAGGAGGGGATTTTTGAAGAGCTCTTCCTTCGCCGGGGCCCAGACCATCTGAAACGGTTGCGCCCGGCACAGGGCCCAGGGGAGAAATACGGTTTCATAACCGGTGATATGGTTGGCGGCAATCATGACCCCGCCGTTGCGGGGCAGGTGCCCGGTGCCATGAATCTTCAGGTCGTTGATGAAAGACGCATAGAACCCTATGACATAGGTGGAAATGGTGACCCATATGCGGCGCAGCAAGGAACGGTTCAAGTGAGCCTCGTTACTAGAAGGGTTTGAGGGACTAATTTATAACATCCAAGGTATTTGCGGGCAACGGAAATCGCTGAAGGCCCTTTTGTTTGCCGGAGATTTCCGGTATCGTGGGTACTGGTTTCACCTTCTTTTTGGAGAACAATTTTTTGCCAAGAAAATCGACGTTATTCTGGATTTCCGGCTGTCTCACCTGGGCCGGATTGGTGCTTTGGCTGTCGCTGACGCCCCACCCGCCCCGGCTTAATAGCACCCTTCTCTCCTGGGACAAGTTCCAGCATTGCATCGCTTACCTGCTGCTGACGTTGCTCGCGGGAAACAGCGCCCTGCGATTATGGCCCCGGCAGCGGTATGCCTGGCTGCTGGCCGGCGCCGCCGCGCTCCTCTTCGGTGCCATGATCGAGGGGTTGCAGTTTCTTGGCGGCCGGGGCCGGGTCGCCGATTTTCATGATCTTCTGGCGAATGCTGTTGGCATCATCATCGCCTGCCTGGCTGCATCCGCCTGGCAGATTATTTCCCGGGATCCGAGGAACAAAATTTGAACCACGACGATTTCAGCGCCAAGATCCTGGGTGCGGCGCGCGACGGCGCCCTGGTGCTGACCGCAACCCGGCGTCTTGCGCGCCATTTACTGGACCTTTATCGGCAGGAGCGGGTCACTCGCGGAAGGACCGCCTGGCTATCGCCCGCGATCATGAGCAGCCAGGACTGGGTGAACCGTCAGCTGGTGCTGTTGGGCGACGACTGGCGAGTTCTCACACCGGCAGCCTCCCGCCGCCTCTGGGAGGAGACGATCGAAAACGATGCCAGGTCGGCCGGTCTCGACCTGTTGCAGGTGGCCGCCAGCGCCAGCCGCGCCGAGGAGGCTCATCAGCTGTTGCTCGACTACCGGGGCAATTGCGGCAACTACTTGCTGAGTGAGGATCACCAGGCATTTCTCCGCTGGCGGCAGGGCTATCTGAAACGGCTCCACGAAAGGGGCTGGCTGGACGGTGCGGCCAGCACCGACCGGGTCCTGGCGGCTCTCGCCACGGGCCAACTGCCTCCCCCTCCATTTCTGTTGCTGGTCGGTTTTGACGAATTGCCCCCCGGTATGAGCCGACTCGCCACCCTTGTCGCCGATTCCAATCGGGTCGAGATTTTGCCGCCGCCCCGGGCTCCCATCGCTCAGTCCGGCAGCTGCGCCTGTGACGATGCCGCTGCCGAGGTCCGGACCGCAGCACGCTGGGTTCGGCATCTTCTCGGCCAGGGGGAATGCCGGATCGGGGTTGTTGCTCCCGACCTGTCCAATTATCGGGACCTCATCGACCAGATCTTTCTTGAAGAACTCGATCCCCTGGGACTGCTCGCCCTTGACGACATGGAGGGGCGGTTCGGACTCTCCCTCGGCGTCCCTCTCGGTCAGCAGGGGCCGGTAATGGCGGCGCTGCAGCTCCTCTCCTGTGACAGGGAACCCGAGTGCGGACAACTCGGAGTGCTGCTGCGAACCCCTTACCTTGGCGGAGGAGTCCGGGAGGAGGCGGCACGGTCCCGTTTCGATGTCGCCCTGCGCCGACTCCGCCGTGAGCGTGTTCCCCTGCAGGGGCTGCTGGCCGCGACCGGTTCGCCATGGGCGCTTCCCCCCGGGTTCGCCCGTATCCTCAGAGAATTACTTCGCTTCTCAGCTCTGGGGCGAAAGGAAACACCGGCTTTCTGGGTTCAGCACTTTCGCAGCGTCCTGAACAATGTCGGCTGGCCTGGCGACCGCCCCCTCGACAGCCGTGACTTCCAGGTCGTCAAGGCCTGGGAGGAAAAACTGCTCCCCCGGTTTGCCAGTCTTGACGGCATCTGCCGCCCCCTCGATCGCCAGGAGGCCGTGGGGCTGCTCCGCCGACTTGCTCTGGAGGAGGAGTTTCAGTTGGAAATGCCGAACCCGGGGATTCAGGTGTGCGGTGTTCTCGAAGCGGGAGGGCTCTCCTTCGACCACCTCTGGATTCTCGGTCTTCACGAAAATGCCTGGCCACCTCCGCCTCGCCCCAATCCCTTTTTGCCAAGGCGTTTGCAGATCGATCTCGGCATGCCTCACGCCGATGCCGGGCGCGAGGCGGGCTATGCCCGGATGGTGCTGCAAAGGCTGCTGGCGACGGCACCGCGGGTAGTCTGCAGTTATCCGCAGCAGGAAGCGGGCTGTCCCCTCCGTCCGAGCCCCCTGCTGGCGGGGATCCTCCCGGTTGCGCCGGAACTCGCCCCCACGGTGGCCCCGGCGCCCTGCCTGGAGCGGCAGGGCGCGGCGCTGCAGGGCTGCACGGACCCGGGCGGTCCAGCGCTTCCGGCCGGGAGCGAATTGCCTGGTGGCACAGCCGTCCTGCGCGACCAGGCCCTCTGCCCGTTTCGTGGTTTTGCCCGTCACCGGCTCGGTGCGCGAGCCCTCGAAACCCCGGTCACCGGAATCGACCCGGCCACCCGCGGAACTCTGGTTCACACCTGCCTGGAGCTCCTCTGGGGCCGGGTTTCCGGCCATGCTCAGCTGCGGCTCTGGAGTGAAGAGGAACGGCACCTCCAGGTTGCGGCCAGCGTCGATGAAGCGCTCGCCCGTCATTTCGAACATCCGCTGCGGGTTCTTGCTCCGGCCCAGTTGACGATTGAACGGGAACGGCTCACTAACCTGGTCAACGAATGGCTGACCGCGATCGAATTCGAACGACCGGCAGCAGCGGTGGCCAGTTTTGTCGAGGAGGAACAGCAGGCGGAGTTTGGTGGCTTGTCGATTGGAACCAAGATTGACCGCCGGGATATCCTTGCCGACGGCCGCAGTTTGATCCTCGATTACAAGACCGGCAAGGTCGATCTTGACGACCTGCTCGGGGAACGCCTGCTGGAACCGCAGTTGCCGATCTATGCGGTTGGCCAAAACGTCGATCAACTGGCCGGAATCGCCATCGGCCAGGTCCGGCGTGGCGAGTGTCTCCTCAAGGGGGTCGCGCGGGAAGGTGAAATTTTTGCCGGCATCCGACCTTTTGCAGAGTCCCGGGAGGCTGGCAGGCATGGTTTGGGGAGTTGGGCCGAGCTCCTCGGGCGCTGGCGGCTACGCCTCGATGAGCTCGGCCGCCAGGTGCTGGCTGGTGCTGCGGCCGTCGATCCGGTCAGTGACAAGAAAGCCTGTCGCTACTGCGACCTGCAGGGATTTTGTCGGATCGGCGACAGGCCCGACGGAAGCGCCGGCGAGAAGGACTTGCCATGAGGGTAAGGGACCAATCTGCACGCCTGCGGGCCCTCGATCCCGCTCAATCTTTCATCGTTCAGGCGCCGGCCGGTTCCGGCAAGACCGAACTGCTTACGCAGCGCATCCTCTCCCTGCTGGCAGTCGTCGAACAGCCCGAAGAGATTCTCGCCATCACCTTTACCCGCAAGGCGGCGGGGGAAATGCGGCACCGGTTGCTGCAAGCTCTTGAGTCAGCCTCTTTGCCGGCGCCCGGAGCAGACCATGCGCGGCAGACCTGGGAACTCGCCGGAAAGGTCATGGCCCGGGATGGCGCTCGCGGCTGGAATCTTTTGGACACACCATCGCGGCTGGCGATCCAGACGATTGACAGTTTCAATGCCGGACTGGCGCGTCGCATGCCCTGGCTCTCCCGCTTTGGTGGCGTGCCGAGGGTGACCGATGATCCGCAGCGCCTCTACCGGGAGGCCGCCCGCCGGGTGCTGGCGCGGGTCGGCGGGGAGCGCAGCGGCGCCCATGCCGGGGCCCGGGTGCTGGCCTATCTTGACAACCGCCAGGAACGACTTGAACGATTGCTGGTCAGCATGTTGCAGCGACGGGACCAATGGCTCCGCCACCTCGCCGGTCGCAGTGTCGACCAGGAACGCCGCGGTCTGGAGGGAGCCCTGGCTGCCTTTGTCGAAGAAATCCTCGCTCTCAGCGAATCTCTCCTGCCCGGGCCCTTGTGGGAGCAACTGGCGCCGCTGGCCCGCTATGCCGCCAGTAATCTCGAAGCAGAGCGGCCCTTGCGGCGGTTGGCGGCCGTCACCGACCGGCCCGGTGCGGGCGCCGAAGATCTCCCTCTCTGGCAGGGACTTGCCGACCTGCTCCTTACGGCGAAGGGGGATTTGCGCCGACGGCTCGATAAAAGCTGCGGCTTTCCTCCGGGGAAAGCGGATACCGCGGCGGCAATGAAGGCGGCCATGCAGGACTGCCTCGATAGTGACGCTATGCCTGGACTCGCTTCCTGGCTGCATCGGCTGCGCAGCCTGCCAGCTCCCCTTTACGGCGAGGAGCAGTGGTCGATTCTCCAGGACCTGGTCGAGTTGCTCGGTCTGGCCGCTGGCGAACTCTGGCTTGTCTTTACCGCTTCCGGGGAAACCGACTTCGCCGAAGTGGCGCTGCGGGCGCTGGCAGGTTTGAGTGATGGCGATGCGCCGAGTGAACTGCTGCTGCGTCTCGATGCCGGCATCCGGCACCTGCTCGTCGACGAATTCCAGGACACCTCCTATCTCCAGTTCCGGTTGCTGGAGACCCTTACCGAAGGCTGGTCGCCCGGAGATGGCCGCTCCCTCTTCCTGGTCGGCGACCCGATGCAATCGATTTACCGTTTTCGCGAAGCGGAGGTCGGCCTGTTTCTCCGCGCCCGAAGGGAAGGGGTCGGTACCGTTCCCCTCGAAGCACTTCACCTCGAAACAAATTTTCGCTCCAGCGCGTCTCTCGTTGACTGGTTCAATGCCTCCTTCGCCAGCATCTTTCCGCGTTTTGAGGAGATTACCCGGGGCGCTGTCACCTATTCTCCGGCGTTTTCCTTCGCCACCGGGAAGGGAGAGGGTGCCGTCACCATCCTCCCCCGGCAGGGACGGGATGACGCCGCCGAAGGAGAAGAGGTGGTGGCGCTGACCCGGGAAGCCCTCGGGCGCGGGGAGCGGGTTGCGATCCTGGTCCGGGCGCGCAGCCACCTCGGCAACATCCTGCCGTTGCTGCGGGGAGCCGGCATTGACTACCTGGCCCAGGATGTCGACCTGCTTGCCGAACGTCCGCTGGTGCGCGACCTGGTTTCGCTGACCCATGCACTGCTCCACACTGGGGACCGTCTCGCCTGGCTCAGCGTTCTGCGCGCCCCCTGGTGCGGGTTGCTCCTCTCCGACCTCGCCCGGCTGGTCGAAGGGCGCGCGGCGGCGACCCTGCCCGAACTTCTCGCCGATCCCGGTCGGCTTGAGACCCTCTCCGCAGATGGCCGGGAGCGGGCCGGCCGGGTCTTCGCCGTGCTGCAACGGGGGCGGCGCCAGCGGGGACGCCTCGGGTTGCGGCGTCTGGTCGAGGGGTGCTGGCTCGCCCTTGGCGGGCCCGCCTGCTATCCCGGGGGCGAACTGGAGGATGCCGAACAGTTCTTTGCCCTGCTGCAGCGACTCGATCGGGGCGGCGATCTCGAAACCCTGGAGGCTCTTGCCGAGGCGCTGCAACGTCTCTATGCGGCCCCCGATGGCAAGGCGAGCGGTCAGTTGCAGGTGATGACCATTCACAAAGCCAAGGGGCTGGAATTCGATACGGTGATTATTCCAGGGCTGGGACGCAAGCCCGGCAAGGATGACCCGCCGCTCCTCGCCTGGCTGGAACTGCCGGCCACCGGCCTGCTGCTGGCGCCGATTCCCGCCCCCGGGGGGGAGGGAGACCCGATTTACAAAACCATTCGCGATCTCGAGGCGGAGCGCCAGACCCTGGAGGTTGTCCGTCTTCTCTACGTCGCCGCAACCAGGGCCAGGGAACGTCTCTACCTGCTCGGCCATTGTGAATTCGATGCAACGGGATCAGCACGTCCCCCTGCCGGCTCCCTGCTGGAGTCATTGTGGCCTGCGGTTGCCGCATCCTTTGCCACTCACGATTTGAAACTGCCGGTTGAAGTGGCCGCCCCGAACCAGCCCCCGGCACAATCGGAGCTGCGACGGCTGCCTGCCACCTGGGCTCTTCCTGACTTCGAGTCGCTGCCGCTGCCGACGGCAAGTCCGATCCGCCCCGCTTCCGGCGATGACCAGGTCCTGCAGACGGCCGGACTGGCGCGCAGGCATGCGGGGACGGTGCTGCATGCAATGCTTGAGAGAATTGCCCGCGATGGCCTTGCCGCCTGGGACCTGAAGCGAATCGAAGGGCTGGAAGAAGAGTTGCGCCACCGGTTACAGCGCCTGGGGGTGACCGGTGCCGACCTGAAGGAAGCGGTGCACCGCGTGCAGGCCGGCATGAGAAGCGCGGTCTCCGGTCTTCATGGCCGACGAATCCTCCGGTCGTGGCCCGACGCAGGGTGTGAGGTCGGCCTGGCAGGGCCGGCCCTGGCCGGGGTGGTGGACCGGACTTTCGTCGATGAGTCGGGAGTTCGCTGGGTGGTTGATTACAAGACCAGCGAACCGCCGCCGGGCGAGAACCCGGACGCTTTTTTTGCCGCCGAGGTTGACCGCTACCGATCCCAGCTGGCATGCTATGCTCAGTTGTTCCAGGGGCTTGAGCCGGAAAGAAAAATTCGCGCTGGCCTCTATTTCCCCCTTTCCGATATCTGGAGGGAAGTGCCGGTCTAGTCGGCGCCTACCTTGTGACCCCGTTCTCCAGTGGAGGTATTTGGCATGTTTCTCCCCGAAACCCTGGCCGGAAGCTACCAGTTGGCAATTCTGGTCAAACTCCTGCTGGCAACCCTGGCTGGCGCGATCCTTGGCGTCGAACGGGAAAAACATGGGCGGCCGGCCGGATTGCGGACCCATCTGCTGGTTTCCCTCGGGGCCTGCCTGATGATGATCGTCTCCGAAGCCTTTCCGGTCAAGTACGCCGCCTTTACTGTCGACAGCGCGTTGCGGATCGACCCTGCGCGCGCCGCGGCGCAGATCATCTCCGGCATCGGTTTTCTGGGGGCGGGGGTGATCCTCAAGGAAGGCATCTCAGTACGGGGGCTGACCACGGCGGCCAGTCTATGGATGGCTGCCGGTCTGGGCATGGCCTTCGGTATGGGGCTGGTGGGACCAGGCGCCATGGGGACCTTTATTGCGCTCTGCTCCCTGATTTTTCTGAAGAAGCTCGAACCGTTCATCAAGAAGGACCGGTATCTCTTCCTTACCGTCGTTGCCCGGCAGCGGGCCGGGATTCTCCCGGAACTTGAAACAATTTTCGGTCAACACCGGCTGCGCATTGCCAATATCGAATCGGACCTGGACCTCGACGAGGGCAAAGTCCGCTTCGAGTTCATCATCACTCAGCACCACCGGCGCATCGGTCAGGAACTGACCAATGCCATTGGGGCGGTGGAAGGGGTGCAGCGGATCAAGTTCAAATAATCGTGATCCCGCAGATCAGTTGGTTTTGGGTGTTTCACGGAGCAGGGGAGGGATTTCTCCTTCGGCCACCTTGCGGCAGGGGATGTCGAGGCGGATGATGGCGCCACGGCGACCGATGAAGAGGTCGGGCTGGGCGAGGTCGGGCTGGAACGAGGCCCCCTGGCAGGAGAGCTGGTAATTCCCCTCGTATTTCAGGCCCGGGATGAACGCCGGGATCGTGTAATCGATGCCGTCCAGGGAACAGCTGAGCTGGCCGGAGAGGTCTGTTTCACCCGGGTCGCGACGACCGTTGCCATTCTGGTCGGAAAAGGCATCGATGATGAGGATGCCGCGCTCGGTGGCAAGGGGGGGCGCGCTGCCGAAAATCAGGCTGAGAAGGTTTTCCTGCGGGGCGCGTTTGCGATCGAGATTGTACTCGGCCTCGGTGGCGGCACCTGCCTGACTGGCAAGGATCAGCAGAAAGGCTGCCAGGAGCAGGGCCAGTCCTGATTTAACAAGGGAGAGAGAGGGCGACATGGCGCTATCATAACCCGGAGTGCGGGGTTATTTCCATGTCGAATTTGCTCATCCAGGGGCTGGGCAGCGGTACCTGTCAGGGTGCCGCCGCCCAGCCTTTTGTTACCGGGGTCGGGTCAGTCGGTCCATGGCGGTTTTAAGGCTGACCCGCAGGCGTTCGAGGACATCAGCCAGCTGGCCAATCTCATCTTTACTGGTTGCGGCAATTTTCTGGTCAACCTTGCCGTCCGCCAGTTCTCCTGCAATCCGGGTGAAATGGACGAGAGGAGCCATGGCCCGGTTGACGACCACGAAGACCAGGACCAGGGACAAAACCAGGATTACCCCCATGATGGTCAGCAGCTTGATCATAAGCTCTTGCTTGGCCTGCTGGGTCTTCTCCAGCGAGAAGCCGATACGGAACCCTCCCCACTGGTTCCCCTTGACATAGATCGGAGTTGAAATATCCCACATCGTTTCTCCGGTATCGCGGTGGTAAACCTGCAGGAAGGCTTCCTCCGTATTGCGCGCCGCCTTGAGCCCGATCGGGTCATTGAAGATTCGTTTGGTACGGTTCCCTACCAGGTCTTTCTGCTGGTCACCGGTAATCGGGCGCTGGAAACGGGTGTTGTGGGTTGGCAGATAGCCGTTGCTGTCGACCGCCACGGCGAAGACCACGCTCTCATCCTTGAGAAACTCGTCCTGCATGGCGAGAATCGCCTTGTCGAGGTAGGAGTCGTAGCTGGTGTGGTACTTGGGCGGATCAAAGCCCGGAATCGGCGCATATTCCTTGTCAAATGCCTCCTTGACCGAAAAAACACCGTTGTCGATCGCCTCTTCGATCACCTTGCCGATCAGCTTGGCGCCGGTAATCGACTCGATGCGTCCCCTCTCAAGCAACTGGTCCTCAAGGCTGCGGCTCTGCTGGTTGATGATATAGAGCGACCCGATGGCAATGATGACCAGCAGGGCGAGGTTGACGAGGACCGCAACCTTGACACTGATTTTATTGAACATTCCGACCTCCTTGCAGGGAAAATTCGGGGCCTCGCCCCCCATGACTATTGAATTACTTGTAGCCGATCCGCAGCGCGCCCCAGTGTTGCCCTTCAACAAAGATCGGCACCGACAGGTCGCTCATGATCTCACCGGTATCACGGCTGTAGCGCTGCAGCAAGTAAGGCTCGAGGTTGCGGGCTGCGGCGAGACCGGTACGGTCGTTGAAAAGGCGCTTGGTCCGGTTGTGAACGGCATCGGCTGCCTGGTCCCCGGTCAGGGGCTGTGAATAGCGGGTGTTGTGGGTTGGCAGGTAGCCGTTGCGATCGACTGCGACCACAAAGATGAAGCGCTTGCTCGCCTCAAGATAGCTGTCAAGGATCGGCCGCAGGATGCCATCGACCATCCCGTCGTACTGGGTGTGATATTTCTGGGGGTCGGTTCCGGGGATCGGAATGTAAAAGGTGTCAAAGAGCTGGGCTACGGTCAGCTTGCCTCCCGTCAGCAGCAGTTTGAACTGTTGCTGGATCTCGTCCCTGCAGTCTTCGGCAAAATGCCTGGCCTTGATGTCAAAGCCGCGCAACGGTTCTTCTGCCTGGCAAGAAAGGGGTGTGGCCAGGAAAAATGAAAGAACAAGGCTGGCAACGACAGGAACCCGCAGGTAGCGGTAAAGCATGGGACCTCCTGTTGGATTTGCTGCGAACGACCTAGTTGCGGTCGGCTGTGGCCGCTGTGGAAGGGCGGCTGAACTGCATCAGGAAATGGTAAATCTGTTCGACGAGGTCGTCGGTTGTTGCATCCCTTCGCTGGGTAATGCCGAGCAGGTGCTGTTCGACCGGAAAGATAAGGAGATGCTCCTGGCTGGCCCGGCGTAATTCCAAATGCCGGAAATGCTGCAATCCCATCCCCCTGCGGATCGCCTCCCCGACCTTGCCGCCGAGGTGAATCAGGGCCGTCTGGTCGGCGTCGCCAAAATTGTGGGCGAGTGCTTTGCCATCCGGACGCACCAGGCAGTAGCTTTTGATGCCGGGAATCAGGAGCAACTGCTGGACAAATTCTTTCGCTGTCGCCATGTCACTCTCCTAGGACTTGGATGGGCCCTGCAGGTGCGGTGCGATCAGTTGCCGATAGGTGCGGACTTTCTCCGGATCGCCAATCTCCCGGGCCAAAAGATCAAAAAGAGCCGGCAAGGCACTGCGGCTGGGGGCCTGGCGGGTGAGCCATTCCTCGGCCGTTTCGCGAAAAATAATCGGGGCAATCGGTCCCATGACCTTGGCGAGCAGTGTTTGCATGGCCATCAGCGGTGCTGCGAGGGGACCTTCGGCGAGGAGCGAGTCGACCGTGTGGGCCGGCTTCCCCGGCCTTGGTGACGCTGGCGACCCAGTCCCGGACGATTCAGGCAACTCGTTGAGGGTGGTGTTGAGTGCCAGGGTCAACAGATTGCTGTTGTAGCCCGGCTCGGCTATGACCACCAGCAAGGTCTCTGCCTGCGCCTCCCGAACGATCAGAACAAACTCCTCGTAAACCAGGGTAATCTCCGACAGGTCGTTGAAAGATCCCCGTCCGGCGGTTTGAATCCTTGCCAGCAGGCGTCCCATGGCCTGGAGTTTTTCGGTGCGAAAGAGGGGAGGGAGAGTGCTGGCCAGAACGCCCTGGCGTAACGAGAAGAGATAGCTGCCGACGACGCCGGCTACGGTTTGCAATTCCTCCAGGTTGGTCCGCATATCTTCATTCCTTGTCGGGAGAGAGATTTCCTTCAAAAGATGGGGAGCCTTTCCATCCGGTCAAGCAGTTCCAGTGGCCGGTACCCTGGTTTGAGGGCGGCAACGACCCGTTTCTCACCCTGGCTGAAAAAGAGGTAACGAACCAGGCTGCGCGTGTTGAACAGCAGGTAACGGAGCACTCCACCGCCCAGAAGCGGGGAAAGTGCATCGGCCTGTTTGAGGTGGCTGACAAGCTCAAGCCTGGTCAGCCCGCAACCGTCGGGATATTGGAATTCGACGAAGTTGCGATTGTCGAGGACCACCATTTCGAGGACCCCCGGAGTGGAGCGCAAGAGACCGCGCAGGGCCTCCAGCCATGCCTCCACTTCCGGCCCTCGCCTGGCAGCGTCGGGTGATCCACGGCTGGTAGTGGGGTCACTGGCGCGTTCATCCCGGAGTCGGTGGGCTTCCATCAGCAGATGCTCGAGGCTGGTGGTGATCCGCTCGTCCCGGACGCGACAGACGGTATCCATTTCAATTTCCGTATCATCCCAGGTAACGATGTCGAGAGCGGCATCTTCTCCCTTCGCGGTTGTCGATTCAGCATCGATCAGCCGCCCCTGGCGGATAAAGAGGTAGCCAACCCGCGTTCCGGTCCGTACCTTGAGGGAACAGGTTTTCTTCTCCATGCTGATGAGTTGCAGGAAGGTCGCCAGGGTGATGCCGCGAATATAGCTGCGGCCCTCCGCGCTAAGAGAGCGGTCGATGGCGGCAACCAAAACCGCGAAATCGAGGGGCTTTTCCAGGTAGATTAGGCTGTTCATCCGACTCAGCCGGGCTTCGATTTCCGGCGTGCCGAAGGCAGTCATGACGATGACCGGGAGCTGGGGACGAAAACGGCTTACCCAGGCCAGGAGCTGGAAACCATCCATGACCGGCAGCTTGAGGTCGGTAACCAGCAGGTCGATCTTCTCCCGATGAAGAATTTCCGTTGCTTCCCGGCCGTTGCCGGCCAGCAGGATTGTCAGACCCGGGTTGTGGGCTGCGAGGCCGTCACGGAGACTGAGGAGAAAGCTCCGCTCATCATCGACGATCAGGATACGTTTCACTCCGCGCCTCCCTGCTCCGGTTCCCTCTCCTGCTCCGGCACGGCTGTCGTGGCCAGCAGGGGGAGAGAGACCGTAACGGTGGTCCCGACTCCCTCGCGGCTGTGGATCTCCACACTCCCGGTCATCAACGCCAGGAGTTTACGGGTAATCACCAGGCCGAGGCCGTTGCCGTTGGCCTTGGTGGTGTTAAAGGGCTGGAAGAGATGCTTGGCCTGGGCCTCCGTCATGCCGCAACCATTGTCGCGAACGATAAGCTGGGCCAGGTTTTCACGCTGGTAGGTGGTCAGGACCAGATGTGGGTTTTCCTTCTCACCCGCAAGGGCATCGACGGCGTTGGTTACCAGGTTTAGCAGAACCTGGTGCAGGGCCCGCTGGTCAATCCGAACCAGCAGAGGGGTGGGTGCCAGATGACAGCGTAGTTCGATCCCTTTCTTGTCAAGGTCGCGTTCGATCAGGGGAATGAAGTCACCCAGCAGTTCATTAAGATCAACAATGGTGCAGTCGACACTTTCAAACATGCTGAAATTTCGCAATGATCGCAGCAGAAACTCAATTCGCCCGATCTCACCGAGGGTTCGGTCAATATAGGTTTCAATTTGGGCCGGGGAAAAGTTTTCCAGATTGTTGCGCAGGACCGTCATTGTGACCTTGATGGAATTGAGGGGATTACCGATTTCATGACGAATTCCGGAAAAGATGAACCCGATGTTGTCCATGGTATTGACGGCCTGGGCGATCGATTCCAGGCGCGCCTTTTCGGTGATATTGCGAATAAAAAGACAGCAGCCTTCCGGCGAAATTCGGAAGAGGGAGAGACTGAGGATGCGGTCGCCATGGCGCTGGGCTGCCGTCCCCTGCAGGGGGATTGAACCGTCCTCACCTCGCAGGGGCTCGATCAGGAGGCGGTGCAGGGCAGGGTAACCAAGGGGAGCTTCGGTGTCGCCGAGGATTTCGAAGGAGGCTGCATTGCGGTAGCCGGTCTGGCGTGCGCCGAGGTCAAGGGTCAAGATCCCGATGTCAATCACCTGCAGGATGTCGTCCAGGGTGCCAGGCGCCAGCCCGGATTCCTGGCCGGTTTTTGCCGGGGAAGGGAAAAGTCTGTCATTGGGGCGGGGGGGACGCCCCCAGGGGAGTGGCCTCATGGGAGAAACCTGTCGGAGCCAGTTTGAAGGACGTGGTATTTTTAGAACGCGATTATAATTTAAACGAATATTCGTTACAAGGATTCCTTTCGCATGTGGATGATTTATTTCAATAATACAAAAAGCTACAAAAAATAAAAAATATAATAGTTTACGAGTTCTTAGATTCAGGATATTTAACGTTTTTTATGAAACGACTTTTTATTTTATGACATCTATCATGGGTTGAGAGCACGGATTCCTTCCGTGGTTGCTTTTCGCGCGGGTCTGTCAAACGAACTGTGTATCCGCTCTTTCAATAGACCAGATTCAACGGCACCCGGTCTTCGCCGAACATCACTTGGAATGTCTGCAGCGCTGGCTTCCAGTTGTGGATCATCTTCCAGTTGCGTGACGCCTGCCGGATTGCCAGATAGAGCGCCTTGATCGCCGATTCGTCGTTGGGGAATATCCTCCGGTTGCGGGTCAGCTTGCGCAGGCTCATGTTTAGCGATTCGATCGCGTTGGTCGTGTAAATGACCTTGCGAATTTCCGGCGGAAACTGGAAAAACGGGATGATGTTGTCCCAGTTGCTCCGCCACAAGCGGATTACCGAACGATAGGACTTGCCCCAATCGGCGTCCAGTTGTTCCAACTCCGCCGCCGCTTCTTCGGCGGTCGCCGACTGGTAGATACGCTTGAGGGCCGCGACCACGGCCTTGCTGTCCTTGACCGTGACGTAACGCAGGCTCGCCCGCACCAGATGGACGATGCAGAGTTGGGTCAGGGTCTTGGGGAAAATGGCGTTGACCGCTTCCGGCAGCCCTTTCAGCCCGTCCATGCAGGCGATGTAAACATCCTGCACGCCGCGATGGCGCAGTTCGGTGAGGACCGAGAGCCAGAACTTGGCCCCTTCGGTCTCGGCGATCCACAGGCCGAGAACTTCCTTCTCGCCGCGCAGGTTGACGCCGAGAACCACATGGGCCGACTTGTTGACCACCTGCTTGCCGTGATGAATCTTGACCGTCAGGCCATCGAGCCACAGGATCGGGTAGACGGCTTCCAGTGGGCGATTCTGCCAGGCCCGGACCTCGTCCAGAACCGATTCGGTCACCTGGGAGATGACGGCATGGGAAATCTCCACGCCGTAGAGATCCTTCAGGGCGTCCTCGATGTCGCGGGTCGTCATCCCTTTGGCATAGAGGGTCAGGATCTTTCCTTCCATCCCGGCCAGGCGAATCTGGCGTTTGCGAACCAGTTGCGGCTCGAAAGACCCCGCCCGGTCGCGGGGCGTTTCGATCTCCAGTTCGCCGAAGGTGCCCTTGACGGTTTTACTGCTCTTGCCGTTGCGGGTGTTGGCGCGTTTCGCCGGCCCGGCTTCGCCGGCTCCGTAACCCAGATGCGCGGTCATTTCGGCGTCCAGGCTGCGGTTGATCATGCGCTGTAGCAACCGCGAATAGAGTTTGTCGACGTCCTCGGGGGTTTTGCAGTCGACCAAAAGCTCGTCCAATTTGTCTGATTTAATCGCCATCGTTTCTGCTCCTCGGTGGGGGAATTGCCCCACTCTCTCATGGAGCAGATACACAGTTCAATTTACAGGCTCTTTCGCGCCGTTCGCTCCCTTCCTGGGAATTGTCATATCTGTCCAATTCATGGTATGAATTCGTTTGACTTTCCCCCTCCTCGATTGATGAGAGCGCCTACTGTCAATGTATTGCGAGCATTTTGGCCTGAAGGAAATTCCCTTTTCAATCGTGCCGGACCCGCGGTACCTCTATTTGAGTTCGGCTCATCGTGAGGCCATGGCTCATCTACTGTTCGCGCTGCGGGGGGAGGGTTGCTTTGCTTTGCTGACCGGTGAGGTCGGCACGGGGAAGACCCTGGTCTGTCGGTGCCTGCTTGAGCAGCTTCCCGAGGAGGTTCAGGTTGCGCTGATTATCAACCCGCGCCTGACCGTCAATGAGCTGCTGATCACTATCTGCGATGAGTTGGGGGTCTCCTGCCCGAGTGACCAGGCTGGTACCAAGGGGTATGTCGACCGCCTGAATCGCTATCTGCTCGATGCGCATGGTGCCGGCAAGACCGTTGTGCTGATCATCGATGAGGCGCAGAACCTTTCCGCCGAGGTGCTGGAGCAATTGCGCCTGTTGACCAACCTGGAGACCCGCAGTCACAAACTGTTGCAGGTTGTTCTTGTCGGTCAGCCCGAACTGCGGGCATTGCTGCAACGCCAGGATCTGCGCCAACTTGCCCAGCGGATTACCGCCCGCTACCACCTTGGTCCCCTTGGCCGGAACGATCTCGCTGCCTACCTCACCCATCGTCTTGAGGTTGCCGGCGTGCGCCGCCCGCTCTTTTCGGCGGCTGGTAGGCGACGACTCTTTCGATTGAGTGGCGGAATCCCGCGGTTGATCAATATCATCGCTGATCGTGCCCTGCTCGGTGCCTATGGCCAGGGCCGCCACCAGGTAAATGCCGCCCTGGTCTCTGCCGCGGCCCGGGAGGTTGGAGTCTTGGTTGCGCCGCGATGGCTCTCCCGCCGGCTGGTTGGCGAGATTGTGTTGTTGCTGGTGGTGGTCTGTTGCTGGTGGTGGATTGAAGTCCGGCAGCCAGCCGAGGCCGTCAATCCGGCGCTAACGCCGATGGTTGCTGCCAGCCCGGTTAGCCAGCAGCCGCCTCATGCCAAGAGCGACCCGGTTGCGGATGAAACCTGGTTTTCCAGAACCGACGCGGCCGGAAGCAGTCCCCAGGTGGCCTGGACCGCCTTGCTGCATCTTTGGGGGGACCCGTTTCCGGTTTCTGATGCGACTTGCCAAATCCCCCCGGAGAGCGGATTCGCCTGTCTTGAAGGAAGTGCCACTCTCGAGACCCTGCGCGCCCTCGACCGGCCTGCCATCCTGCGCCTGCAGAGTGCCGATGGAACCGACCTCTTCGCCTTGCTTGCCGGCCTGGATGGTGACCGTGCTGTTCTGGCGATGAAGGACCGGGTCGGTTTTCTTTCCGTAGCGCGGCTGCAGGAGTTGTGGTCCGGGGATTTTTCCCTGCTCTGGCAACCCTCGACTGCACCGGTCGCCCAGCTCCAGGCCGGAAGCTCGGGGCCTGCTGTCGAGTGGCTTGACGCTTGCCTTGCCCTGGCCGGGGTGCCGGGCCGGGAGGGGGATTCGAAATCGGACTTCGACCCGGCGTTGACCGGTCGGGTCAAGCAATATCAATTACGACAGGGGATTCTTCCTGACGGGATCGTCGGCCCACGCACCATGATTCTGTTGACCAATTTATTGGCGGCACCTGGGCCGCGATTGACCGACCTGTTCGGAAAGAGCTGACCATGTCGCTGATTCTTGATGCACTGAAAAAGGCTGAGGCAGATCGCCGCCAGACCCAGCCGCCATCACCTGTCACCACTTTTACGGCCGAGGCGCCGCCACGGTCAAGGCGGAACTGGCTGCTTGGATTGGTAATTCTCGGCGGATTGGGGGGCGCCGCTATTCTGATCTGGTGGTTACATCCCTGGGCTTCTGTGGTTGGCTCGGTCGAGGCCTCCAAGGTTACTGTTCAGCCCCCCTCGATCAGCCAGTTCCAGGAAAAGGAACCCGCTGCTCCGCCCAAAGTAATCCCCCCCCCGGTTCTGCCGGTTACGGCGCCGAAGCCTGAACCTGATCCACCCCTTGTTACACCATCGTCGTCGAAACCCGCGGTAGCCGTAACACCGAAAAGGGTTCCATCGCTTCGGGAACTGGCCCCGGCCGATCGGGTCCGGCTGCCGGAGATCAATCTCCAGCTCCACTTTTATACTGCGGACCCTGCCCGGCGCCTGGTGCGCATTAACGGGACCAATCTGCACGAAGGGGAGGAGGGGGGCGGCCTGCACGTCATCCAGATCCGTCCTGCCGATGTGGTCCTTGGTGTCGGTGGGGTGGAGTTCTCCTTGCCCGCAGGAAGGCCTTGATGAGGCGATCGGTCATATCTTCGGAATGACGACGGGCAGCTCCTGGGAGCTGCCCGTCGTCGTTCCGAAGAGTGCCGCCGCTGTTATTTTTCGGTGACGGCAACAATGGCCTGGTAGGCGATGTCGAGGAGCGAGTCGAGTTCATCGGCATTGATCGTTAAGGGTGGCATGAAATAGACAACATTTCCCAAAGGACGGAGCAGGGCGCCGCGCGCCAGTGCTTCGCGGTAGACTGCCAGACCGCGGCGCTCCTGCCAGGGGTAGGGAATCTTCCCGTTGCGGTCCTGAACCAGCTCGACCGCTGCTACCATGCCGCAGCGACGGAATTCCCCGACCTGGGCAAGGGCGGTGAAACGCGGGGCGGCGGCCTGGAGCTGGTTCATGCGCGGCGTCAACAGCTGAAGAATCTGTTCCTCTTCGAAAATCCGCAGGACTTCGACGGCGATTGCGCAGGCGAGGGGGTTGCCGGAGTAGGAGTGGGAGTGAAGAAAGGCCTTCATCGTGGCGTAATCATCGTAGAAAGCCCGGTAAATCTCTTCGCTCGTCAAGGTCACCGCCAGGGGCATGTAACCGCCGGTTATCCCCTTGGAGAGGCAGAGGAGGTCGGGTGTGGTTCCGGCGTGTTCATTGGCAAAGAGTCGCCCTGTACGGCCGAATCCGACCGCGATTTCATCGGCAATGTAGTGGACATCGCAGCGGGTGCAGAGCTCCCGGAGCTTGCGCAGGTAGACGGGGGGATAGACACGCATCCCGGCGGCCCCCTGGATCAGCGGTTCGATAATGACCCCCGCAATCTGTTCGTGCTCCTGCAGCAGCAGTCGCTCCATCTGTTCAAAGCACTCGGCATTGCAGCTTTCCCGCTGTTTCTGGTAAGGGCAGCGGAAACAGTCGGGCCCCTGGACCTGGAACCCCTCCAGCAGGATCGGGCGATAGATCGAGCGGTAGAGGTCGCAGCCGCCGACCGAGAGAGCGCCGAGGGTTTCGCCATGGTAGGCGTCGGTCAGGGAGACAAAGCGGGTCTTCTGCCGGACACCGACCTGCTGCCAGTACTGGAAGCTCATTTTCAGGGCGACCTCTACCGCCGCTGAGCCATTGTCGGCGAAGAAGACCTTGGTCAGCCCCGGTGGCGCCA
The DNA here is from genome assembly GCF_054658035.1 of Desulfuromonas carbonis. Taxonomy (NCBI): domain Bacteria; kingdom Pseudomonadati; phylum Thermodesulfobacteriota; class Desulfuromonadia; order Desulfuromonadales; family Desulfuromonadaceae; genus Desulfuromonas; species Desulfuromonas carbonis. Next base: position 328,100 of record NZ_BAAHXR010000002.1, read on the forward strand.
GTTCGCAGAGCCGGGCGGCGAGTTCAGCTGCGGGCTGGTGGGTGAACCCGGCAAAGATGTGGTGGGCGATTTTTCCGGTTTGCTCGGTGAGGGCCCGGTTGAGGCGGGGGTGGTTGTGGCCAAAGAGGTTGACCCACCAGGAAGAGACGCCATCGATAATGCGGTTACCGTCGTAGTCGACCAGATAAACGCCATCGCCCCTGGCGATCGGCAGGGGGGGCAGGAGTTCGTGGTCCTTCTGCTGGGTGCAGGGATGCCAGACGTGGGCTGCATCGAGCCGTAAAACTTCTTCCTTTTTCATCGGTTACCGAAATTCTCCACGAAAATACTTCAAGGAATGGGGGCGGGCAGATTGAGGGCGTCAAGTAGCCAGGGGAGGGTAGGAAGGGCCTGCAGGTGATCCGCCAGGGCTGTCATCTTTTCGCTATCCTCGCCACTGACCCTGGGCAACACCCCGAGCAGATCGGCGGATGCCAGCGAGGCCAGGGCGTGGGGTGCACTTGCTTCAGCCTGGTCGGGTTGGTCCGGGAGTCCGTTGATCAGGTAGCCTGCCAACCCGATGCCCATGGTGCGGGCGGCGAAGAGGGTCAACAGGGTGTGGTTGATCGTTCCGAGCCCGGGACGGCAGATGGTGAGTAACGGCAGGCCCGCATCGCGCGCCAGGTCGGCGACCAGGTAGCCGCCGGCCAGTGGCGTCATCAGTCCGCCGGCCCCCTCGACAATGAGAAACTGGTGTCGGCTGCCAAGCTTCCTGATCCCTGCGATCAGGTTTTCCGGGTTGATCCGCACCCCTTCCTGTTCAGCGGCAACCGAGGGCGCCAAGGGGAGGGCCAGCCGTACCGGGGCGAGCAGCTCCTCGTCGATTGCCACCTCGGCACCGAGGCGCAGCAGCCGGGCGTCCGGACCGGGTTGGGAGGGGTCGAAAACACCGCTTTCAACCGGCTTGCAGACGCCGACATCAATGCCGCGCCGGCGCAGAAAGCGGGCCAGGGCGGCGGCGACCAGGGTCTTGCCGACGCCGGTGTCGGTGCCGGTTATGAAAATGCCGCGCCGGTCCCGGTCAGCAGCCATGGACTAAAACCTCGGCATCCTGAAACATCTGCAGGTCGATATCCCGATTCCGTCCCCTGGTCGTCAGGTAATTGCCGACCATCGTTCCGCTGGCGCCGGCCATGAAGATCCAGGACTGGAATTCCCGGAGGTTGTGTTCCCGACCGCCGCAGACTCCGATTCGCTGGCGGGGGAGGAAGTAGCGGAACAGGGCGATAATGCGCAGGCAGTCCATCGGGGTCAGATAATCCGCTGCAGCCAGCCTGGTACCTGGCACCGGGTTGAGAAAATTGAGGGGAACCGAGTCGACCTCTAGTTCCCGGATTGTTCGGGCGAGTTCGACCCGCTGGGAGAGCGACTCTCCAAGGCCGAAGATGCCGCCGCAACAGACGCGCATGCCGGCGGCCTTGGCCACCCGCACGGTTTGAATGTCCTCTTCGTAGTCGTGGGTGGTGCAGACCTCGGGAAAAAACGTTCGCGCGGTTTCGAGGTTGTGATGATAGGTGGCGCAGCCGGCTTCCGCCAGGCGCTTTGCCGTTCCCGCGTCGAGAATGCCGAGGGAGGCCGAAGGATCGATCCCGCCCAGGGCGCGAATTTCCCGCAGGGCCTGCAGGACCCTCTCGAATTCTGGGCCCTGGGTGACGCGGGTGCCGCTGGTGACGATGCCAAAACAGTGCGAGCCTTCCTGAAGCGCGGCCCTGGCACCGGCGACCATTTCTTCGACACTTTTCAGGGGGTAGACCGGTGCATCGGTGCGGGCATGAGCAGACTGGGCGCAAAAGGCGCAATTCTCGGCACAGCGCCCTGATTTGGCATTGATAATAGAGCAGAGTTCGGCGTGATTGCCGAAGGCCGTTTCGCGAAGATGATGGGCGCCGGCGAAAATACGGGTCAGATCCGCACCGCGGGCACCGAGAATGGCCAGGCCTTCCGCTTCCGTTGGGATTTCGCCAGTCTTGACTCTCTCCACCAGGCGGTCGATCTCCTGAAATGTCATGGTCACAGTCGCGCTCCTTGAATGAAAAGTTGGCGAGGATTATCGGGGAGGTGTCGCCATTTGTCAACCGCTAGCAGGTGAGTGGTTGACAAATGGTTAGGGAATTACCATTTAGTGGATATTGGGAATCATATCGTATTGACAGGGTTGTCTGGAAAATGATAGAACAACATCTCATTTTATTCGAGGTGACAGGTTATGGTGAAAAAACTGATCGGGCGGAAACTGAAGGCCACGCGCCTGAAAAATGATATGACTATCCAGGAATTGGCCGAAAGATCCAAAGTCTCTTCCAACATGATTTCAAGAATCGAACGGGGTCTCACAATCCCTTCCGTCGAAATTCTCATGAAGCTCGCCGGGGCCTTCGGGATGAGCGTCAATTATTTTGTCGAAGAAGCCTCGCACGGCACGACGGTTGTTCATACCCGAAAGGGAATGGGACAACCGATTTTCTTTTTTGAAGACAAGCACCAGATTACCAGCCTGACCCAGGGGATTCGCGATCCGAGTTTTGCCGTTTTCTACGACACCCTCGAAGCAGGGTGTAGCAGCGGGGAAGGGGGGATGGTCCATACGGGGGAGGAATTCGCTCTGGTTTTAAGTGGCAGAATGGAATTCTTCATTGAGGGGGAGTCCTTTTTGCTCGAAGAGGGGGATTCCCTGACCTTTAAGGCCTCCTTGCCCCATCGCTGGCGGAATCTGCACCCTGGACAGACCCTGGTGCTCTGGGTTGTTTCTCCAGCCCCGAACCTGGCTCAGTAACAGCAACGCGCTGCGGAGATAACCGGATGAAGATCAAGAAAATTGTCGGCAAAAAACTGAAATCGATCCGCCTTAAGAATGACCTGACGATTCAGGAGTTGGCGGCAAAGTCACGGGTGTCGTCCAACATGATCTCCCGCATTGAACGCGGATTGACGATCCCCTCGGTCGAAATCCTGATGAAGCTGGCCGGTGTTTTTGATAAAAGTATCAATTATTTCGTCGAAGAAGTTACCACGACCCACGAAGTCGTCCACACTTCTCCGGGAGCGCGCGACAAGACTGTCTACGACGACGAGTACAACATGCATACCGAGTCCTTTACCTCCGGATTGCGAGACCCCCAGTTCTCCTCGTTTTTTTGTACCGTCCAGAAAGGCGGGACCAGTGGCGAACAGAACATGTATCATCCCGGGGATGAACTCATCTATGTTCTCGATGGTTGTTTGCGGGTGACCATTGCCGGGGAAACCCATATCCTCAATTCCGGAGACAGCCTCTCTTTCAAGTCGCATTTGCCGCATCGATGGGATAATATCGGTGACAATGATGCCAAGGTCATCTGGACACTGTCCCCCTTTACTACCATCTGAAACCCCCAAAAAACGGTTAAACAATGGCATTTTTTAAACGACTCTTCGCGTCAGGAAATCCTCTTGACGCGACTCGCCGCGCCTTTGCCCGTGGGGAATGGGCGGAGGTATTGGCGCTTGCCGAAGGGGCAGACCTTTCTCTCCTGGACGAGGAGGGGCGCATTGCTCTTGAGGATTGCCGATCCCAGGCCTGTAACCGGCTTGGAGAATTGAACCTGCGCGAAGCTGAGGCCTTTTTGCGTGCAGGCGATCTGGAACGAGCCAGGGATCATCTCTCCCTGGCCGAATCCCAGGCAGAAGATTCACTCCTCCTGGCAGAAATCAGGCGAATCCAAGAACAATCCGTTGCTGACCAAAAGGAAGTCCCCCCCTCCTCAAAGGCCGCAACGGATTGCAGCAGTGGCTGCGGACCCGGATGTGCTCCAGGCGCGGATCCCCTCCCCGCCCCAACCGTGGAGAGCTCTGGCCTCGACCTGGATACCCGGCTCGAACTCTGCCTGGGCGGTTATCCTGAGGACCTGACCGAGCGTTACCTAGGCCTCGATGAGGAGTTGAAGGGCGCTATCCTTCTCGCCCATGGCGGCGAGGACGAAGCCGCTATGAAGGCTTTCGGCTGCTTGTCAGAGGAGTTGCGGGACGAGCATTTCTATTATGAACGCGGTCTTGTTGCTGCCCGGATGGGAGAGTCCGAGGCCGCTCTCGCTGATTTGCAGCATTGCCTGCAATTGTTCTCCGCCCATCCCTTCGCCGGTGATGTGTTGGTAAGCCTGCTGCTTTCCTCTGGGCACCACCAGCAGGCGGATGATTTATTGACCCAGCTAGCTGCCGCCGGCTATCCGGAGGCCTTTTGTTGCGCTCGCAGAGCCTTTCTCGAAACCTTTCGCGGCAATCGTGAGATCGCCCTGTCCAACGCTGAAAAGGCATTTCAGGCCGGCAACCGCGAGGGGGAGCTACTCGTCCTGCTTGGCCAGCTTCTGGAAAGGAAGGGGCTACTGGGTGAGGCGGAGCGGGTCTTTGCGATGACCGGGGGCGCTGGTGGCTGCGGGGGTGGTAGCGGGGTGCCGCTGGCGCTTGCCGAATTCTGGCTTCGTCAGGGGCGGGAACTCGACCGGGCCCTGGATGGATTCAAGGCGGCCTGGCAGAAGGAGCCGGACAATCCGCTCTGGATGGTGCGTACCGCCCAGGCCTACCTCGCCAAAGGTTGGCAAAAAGAGGGGGTGGCCTTGATCAACCGGGTTCTGGCCCGGCAGGATGTGCCCGAATCTCTCCTGGAGGAAGCGCGCAAAGCTCTTGAGGGCAATTGATTACTCCGCGTGGTATTAATTCACCGAGACCGCTATTGACAGGATTTAACTCCTCGCTATAGTTGTGCTATCCGGGAAATACGCTTTAGCAAAAGGGACGCAGGCATAAAGTTGAAAACCATCGGGGAGGCGCTATGAACAAATCGGAATTGGTCGATGCTCTCGCAGGTGAGAAGAATCTGACCTACAAAAAAGCCGAGGAGATTGTAAATATCATCTTTGATTCCATGGCCTCCACGCTCTCCAGCGGGGGCCGGATTGAGATACGCGGCTTCGGCAGTTTCGTTGTCAAAGACTACAAGGCGTATATGGGGCGCAACCCCAAAACCGGGGAGGTCATCAAGGTGAATCCCAAAAAGCTCCCCTTTTTCAAGGTCGGAAAGGAGTTGCGGGAGAAGGTCAACATCTAAAGGAACAGGTTCCGCCAGGAAAATTCTGTCGTCTACGTTTTTTGCCCGGGATGATTCAGCTATTATCCCGGGCATTCGTTTGTCGCCCCCCAGGAGCCAGAAATCTCTGAGTGGACGGGACAGGCCCCGCTCTCCCGATTCAAAGTCGCCAAGCCTTCAGTAAACCAAAGGTTTTCCCCATATTGTTATATCTTCGGAAGAAATGATTTCGCAGGGTGCTCGTTATTCTCCTGATGGGGGTCCCTTGGCACAATCCTTGATTACATCACGACTGTTTATGGCCGTATTTTTTCCATTCCGGCGTGGAATTGCTCCTAGAGTTGCAGAGATTATCTACCGGAATCGGGTGAAGTGAATGCACCGGTGTCGTTGGTTGCGGTAAAGATATGGAAACAGTTGATTTTTACCTGTCGCAATGCTATGTAAGACGGCGTTTGCACTACCCTCTGAGTATCGTTTTTCGCTGATTCGTGATGGCGAGAAGGATTTGCATGAAACACGGGTTCCTTGCATGTTTTCTGGGTGTTCTCCTGCTGGCTTTTTTTCCTGTGCCGGTCGATGCAAATCCGACCCAGTATGGTGATACGGGGCTTTTTTCGCAACCGACCGCCGACACGCTGAATGCGGGAAATATCTGCATTGGCCTCTGGGCCAACTGCTCTTCCGGTCCGGACGAATCGAGCGCGACAATCGCCCCCGTTGCCATCACCCTTGGCCTGGGAAGTTTTCTGGAAGCCTACGGGTCATATCCCAATATACTTTTCAATGATGAGGATCTGGCCAGCGGACGTGGATTTGCCAATCTCGGCATGAAGGCCCGAATCCTTGGGCAAAGATCCTCCCCATTCAAACTCTCTCTCGACGGGCAGGTTCGAAGGAGTATATCCGACAATAAAAATCTTGACGGGAAAACAGACTACCTGACGAGGGCAATAGCGAGTTTCAAGTTGGAGCGGATCGGTCTCCACGCCAATTTCGGTTACCAGTCCAACCAGTTGACTTACGACAACTACCTTTATGGTGGTGGCCTGGAGTTTTTTCCCTCCTCTCGTCTCCGTCTTATTGCAGAAGTTGAGAGTGGGACCGAACGAGTCCCAGGAAAGGGCGGCCCTGGCGAGGTTATGGCGGGGTTTCAATATTTCTTCTCTCCTCATCTGACCGTTAATAGCGGACTCGGGTTTGGTTTTGCTGACAGGAGTCCCGACTGGAGATTCATTTTTGGCTTGAGCGCCTGCCAGGGGATTGGCACATACTCGCGCCCCATTCCGAAACTGGTTGAACCTGAAGCGGAAGTCTCCGAACCCGTGGCCGAGCCCGTCAAGGTGGTCAAGATCAAGACACTGACCCCCCTGATACCCAAAACGGTTGTCCCGGTCGCAGAGCCTGTCAACAAGCTCGAGGTTCCGGTGGAGCAGGGGAAAGAAGAGATCATCCTCTATCCGGAAGACAGCCTGGCGTTTCCCGCAACGGCATTGTCCGGTGCGGCGTTGCCAATCTCTCCGGTTGGCAGCCTGCCAGCCATCACAACCTCGCAAACTCAGGCTACGGTTATTTCCAAACCGGTCAGAACTCTGGTGTACCGGAAATTCGTCCTGCCTGAACTGACTTTTGATTTTAACCAGTGGGTCCTCTCCGCTGAAGGCGAGCAGGCTGTGGCAGAAATCGCCGAGCTATTACGTAAAGATAATCGCTGGTACATCATCAGGATGGATGGGCATACCGACAGTATCGGTTCCTATCGTTACAATGAAAGGCTTTCCCTGAAGCGGGCGATCTCCTATGCCAGTTATATGGTCTCCCATAATGGAGTGGACTTGACAAGAGTCTTTGTCAAGGGATTTGGCGAGAGTCAGCCGATTGCGGACAATGCTACACCGGAGGGCCGCGCCCTGAACCGCCGTGTAGAAATTCTGGTATTGATTCCCAAGGGAGGGGAGGGATGAAAGTCTGGTTGACAGCGTTAATGTTACTGATCTGTTATAGTGAAGCGACTGCTTCCGGAGAAGGATTAACCGAGGATCGCCTAAAACACTTTTTTACGTCCCAAACCGTTATCGCCAGCATCAAATTTTCACCGGGTTCGTTCAAACTTGACGCAGCGGCCAAGGAGGCCCTGGATCTGGTTTTTTCCAACCTTCAGGATTTGGATCTGAAGCAGAAGGTGATTCGCGCTGAGGGACTTCCAGGTGGCGGGATTTCCAACGGCAAAAATCTTGATCTCAATATCCGCCGCGTAAAAGCCGTTGAAGACTATCTTCGGACTCGGCACAAGCTGAAAATCGAACGCTATATGGTCGGCTTTGGTTCGGCGGATTCCAAGGATGCCAGGTTGGAGGAAAATCAGGTAGATATCGTCCTTTATGATAATATCTGGGACCTTGAGCAGGTTGGTGTCGAGACCGTGACCAAACTGCAGAAATAGACACCACCTATGACTGTCAATCTTGACTCGCTTAAAAGCTGTTTTATCTTTAAGGAGATGAGCGATGCAGAAATCCACCTTCTTGCGGAACTCTTTGTCGAAAAACGATTGAGCGAAGGGATGACGGTCTTTGTCGAGCACATGCCCGGCGAGTCCCTCTACCTCATCCAGGCCGGTACCATCCGAATCTCCAAAATGATCTCGGAAGGGGATGAGAAGACCCTGGTGATCCTCGGCCCTGATGATGTTTTCGGCGAAATGGCCATTCTTGATGGTGCCCCCCGGTCTGCCACGGCCAGGGTCATTGAAGAGGCCCGACTCCTTTCTTTGCGCAAGTCCGATTTTGAAACTCTTTGTAAGAAAAATCCGAGCCTCGGTCTGCGGTTGATGAGAAACATTGTTCGCGTGTTCAGCCAACGAACCAGAGAGAATCATGAGGATTACCGGTTGATGCTACTCTGGTCATTGGCCGAAAAGGCGTAAGGGAAGGAGTATGGTGTGTCCTTCCGGAAAGAGAGGGTTCGGCATGAGAATCGTTTTTCCTGGTGTATTTGCCTTGATATTGCTTCTCTCCGGATGCGGCATTACTGTCGTTCCCCGGCCCCAGAATTCAGACGCGTTGGTCAATCCCGCCGATCGCTCGATTACGGAAACCCGCAACGGCCTTGAAATTTCCGCTCGCGTCCAGGAGTTGGGTGTCGGCTCCTATCAAGTCGGCGAGAACATCACCTCCTTCTACCTCGTGGTTGTCAATCATCGGCAACAAGAGGTGACGGTCCCCCTGGAGTCGTTCTATCTGGTTGACGCAGGGGGTACCCAGGTGCGACCGTTGCCCCCCCAAAACGTCCTGGCGACTCTGGATCGGCAATCGGACTACCTGATCCCTTATCCCTATGTTGGATACTATTACCTCGAAGATTCCCGCTGGGCTGATTCGACAGACACCATGGGGAGTTCACTGCCGTACTATGCGACCAACCATCCCCAGGAGTTACTGGATGAGGCCCTGCCTGTCACTCCCGTGCTTTCCGGCGCCAGGGTCGCCGGCATGGTCTATTTTCCTGTTGATCTGGCGACCAAGAAATCGATCGAGTTAAGAGTCTATCTGCCCGGAACTTCCATCTCTGGTCCCCCCGATTTCACCTTTCCCTTTTCAATTGAAAAAAACTGACTCCTTGGTTATAGTGCCACGGGTGTTAATCCTTTCAACTTAAGGGAATTCCGACCCTTTTCGGTTCGAATGATTCCACCAGCGGAGTATGCCCGGTGCTTGATGCGGTATTAAACCAGCAGCTTATTTTTGGCCTCGTCGGCGGACTTGGCCTGTTTCTTTTTGGCATGAAGATCATGTCGGAAGGTTTACAAAAGGTGGCCGGCGACCGGATGCGCAAAATCCTCGCGGCGCTGACCAACAATCGGATTGTCGGCACCCTGGTTGGTGTTGCCGTGACCGCAATTATCCAGTCTTCCAGTGCAACGACCGTCATGGTCGTCGGATTTGTCAATGCCGGCCTGATGTCGCTGGTCCAATCGATTGGCGTTGTCCTTGGCGCCAATATCGGCACCACGATCACCGCCCAGTTGATCGCCTTCAAGATAACCAAGTATGCACTGCCGGCGATTGGCCTGGGGACCGGGCTGAAACTCTTCTCCAGCAGTAAGCGATGGACTTACATCGGCGAGATCCTGCTTGGTTTCGGTATCCTCTTTTTTGGTCTGCAGATTATGGAGCAGGCTTTCGAGCCGCTGAAAAAAAGCCAGGAATTCCGTGAAATGTTCATCATGGTTGGCGATCATCACCTCCTCGGGGTCCTGATCGGCACCGTCCTGACCATGATCGTGCAAAGCAGCAGCGCCACCATCGGTATCACGATCGCCCTTTCCAGCACCGGACTGATCTCCTTCGAGGCCAGCATTGCCCTGATACTCGGCGAAAATATCGGTACCACGATAACCGCCAATCTCGCCGCCATCGGCACCAATCTCGCTGCCCGCCGGACCGCCTTCGCTCACTTTCTCTTCAACGCCATCGGCGTTGCCTATATGCTGATTTTTTTCAATTATTTCGCTCATTTTATCAACAGTATCACACCTGGTGATGCTGATTTTATGATTCAAACCCAGCAGCAGGCCGCCAGCCTCGGCGGCGCTATTGGCGACAAGCCCTTTATTGCTCGTCATATCGCCAACACCCATACCCTGTTCAATATTCTCAATACCATCGTCTTTCTCCCCCTCGTCGGCGTACTGGCCAAATTGACAACCCTGATGATCCGGGGCCGCGAGGAAGAGATGGAGTTTCACTTGAAGTTTATCGACAACCGGGTTCTCAACACTCCGCCGATTGCTCTAGGCCAAGCCCGTTCCGAAACCCGGCGCATGGCTATGACGGCCCTCGAGATGGTCGATGAAACGGTCGCTTATCTTCAGGATCAGGATGAAAAAAGAATTCCTTCCCTGGAGAAGAAGGAGGAACTGGTCGATCTGTTGCAAAAGGAGATCACTGACTTTCTGGTGGCACTCTCCCAAAAATCGATTACCCAGGAAACCAGCAAGGATATCGCCTCGATGATGAACATGGTCAATGACCTCGAGCGGGTTGGTGACCATTGTGAAAATTTATGGCGCCTGGGGCAGCGGAAGCGGGAACAGAAAGTTCTTTTTTCGGAAATTGCCATTGACGAGATCGTCGATATGGCACGACATACCCGAGATTTTCTCGGCTTTGTCGTCGAAGCGATCGAGCGGGGCGACCGGACCATTCTCGACAAGGCCCTGCACATGGAATCGGTGGTGGACGATACCGAGGAGGTGCTTCGCAACAATCATATCTCCCGCCTCAATACCGGTGAATGTGCGGTGCTTCCCGGACTCATCTTTATCGACATGCTGCACAATTTCGAAAAGATCGGGGACCACACCTTCAATATTGCCGAGGCCGTGGTCGGGAAGAAATAAATGTGGCTCGTCAGCAGAATCTGTGGGTGCCTTCCGGTTCGGGTAGGCAGCCAAGTGTATGATACAAGGCGATTTTTAGGACCTCGTAACTGCGAAAACCGTACGCTTTTCTACAGGTCACTTTCGCTTTGTTGTTAAGACCCTCGACAGCTCCCAGGGCGATCTGCTCCCGGGCGCGAAACCAGTTGAGCAGCAATTCCCGATGAGACCGCAGCATCTTCGCCACCTGCTTCATCGGTTGAATGCGGGAACGCATGGTGCGCCGGCACCACTCGTCGAGGAATCGGGCGGCCCAAGCGGCCCGCTGGTACTGCCAGAACCGTTGGAAGTCCTCCTTGAGCAGGTAGGCCCGGATCGTCTTGAGGTTGCAGGCCAGCAGTTCCTTCAGCTTGACGCCCTGCTTGTCGGTCAAGTTCTCCGGGCGTTTGAGGATGCACCAGCGGCTGCGAGTGAGTACCGGCTGCTCTCCCTTGGCCCTCAGCTCCCGGGTCTCCTGGGCGCGAACTTTATCGAGAGCCTTGTTCATCTGGCTCATGATGTGAAAACGGTCCAGGATGTGAAGCGCTTTTCCGGCCGCCGCCGCCACGATTTGCAAATACGGCTTCCACATGTCGCTGCAGACGAACCGGAGCCGGGCGGTACGCTCAGCGCCGAATTCCTTGAAGAACTGCCGCAGGGTCCTCTGGGTCCGCTCTTTGCCGATCCACAGCAAGCGACGGCAGCCGGCGTCGATCTGGTAGACCACGGTCAGGTAGCTGTTGTGCCCCTTCTTGTAGGCGATCTCGTCGATGCCGATGGCGGTGACGTTCTCCAGGTCGCGGTGGGCCAAGCCCCAGGCGACGGCCATCTTGACCGAGCGAAAGACGTTGTCCCAGGAGGTTTGGAAGACGTCGCCGACCTCCTTCCAGGACAACCGTCGCGCCCAACGGGCCAGGAACCAGGCATAGGTGGTGGTGAGGTGATTCTTCCCTTCGGCCCAAGGGACCTTTTCCACCTTGACGCCACAGCGCGGGCAGTCAACCCGGCGCATGGAATAGACGAAGAAGACGGCGATGCCCCACAGCGGGACGAACTCAAAGCGCCGAACCGGCAACGTGTCGTAGCCTGGGGCGCTGCGCCCGCAGCCCGAGCAGATCGGACGGCTACCGTCTCGGGGACGGATATCGATATCAAGGACCGTGGCTTTTCCCTGTTCCCGCCAGCGAGAGGAGCCGTAGACAAAACCACTATGCTTCTGGACCCGATTCAGGATAGACTTGACCAGCATCCCGGTTTCCTCCGCCTGGTTATGGGGTAGTCTTGGTCGACGTCCATAATGCCAGACTTGGAATCGGGATGCGCTTTTTTCAGCAACCGGTAGGCTGCTCAGCCCCCATCCCGGGGTTGCTGTTTACCCACAAATTCTGCGGAAGAACCATAAATGTTTGCCGCCATAGATGTCGGGTCCAATACGGTGCGGATGCTGCTTGCATCGGTGACTGGCGATGGTTCCCTGCTTCCCCTGCATTATTTCCGGAAAGTGACCCGTCTCGGTGGCGGGATCACCAGCAATGAGGGTCTGGCTTCTGAAGCAATGGAGCGGACCCTACTTGCGTTACAACAGTGTGCCGCGGAACTTGCCACCGCCAGGGTTGACGGGGTGGCCGCCGTTGGAACTGCGGCTCTGCGTCGCGCTAAAAACGGCAAGGCGTTCGTCGCAAGAATCCAACGTGAGACCGGTCTGGTTGTTGACGTTGTCGACGGCGAAAAAGAAGCCTACCTGGCCGCGACCGGCGTTCTCGCTGCGCTGGATCCGAAACCTTCCCATGCGTTGATATTCGATATCGGCGGCGGCAGTACCGAATTCATCCTGGTCGCGGAGGGGAGACGCCTGTTTCATCGCAGCTATCCGCTTGGGGTCGTCTCGCTTTGTGAAGAAGGGGGCGACCCGTCAATGCAATATCGGCAAATCGAAACCTGCCTGGACACTTTGCAGCGGGACCTGCGAAGGGCTAATCTCCTGGACCTGATCCAGGACAAGCGCACGCTTTTGGTTGGCACGGCAGGAACCGTCACGACCCTCGCCGCCCTGCAGCTCGGCATGGAAAAATACGATTGGCGGCGGGTAAACAATCTGCTCCTGACGCAGCATGATCTCCAGAACTGGGCCAGGCGTCTTGGCGAACTCGACGTGGCTGAGAGGGAGCGCCTGCCGGGACTGGAAAAGGGGAGGGGTGACCTGATTCTTCCCGGGGTGATGATAGTTCTGCAGCTGCTTCGCCTTTTTTCCAGAGAGAGCCTGACAGTCAGTGATTTTGGCCTCCTTGAAGGGCTCCTGCTTGAACACGCCAGAATTACGCAGAGGCTTGATTAAATTGACTTCTTTTTGACACTAAACTATATTCACTATCTTTAGCCATTGCTCCGGTCGCGGACCATCCGGCAAGGCAATCCATCGAAGGACACTTAATTGTATGGAAAAAGCAATACTCTCAGGCAATGAAGCGATCGCTCGCGGAGCTTTCGAAGGCGGGGTGCGGGTCGCTTCGGCCTATCCCGGGACGCCAAGCACCGAAATCCTGGAGAATGTTGTCAATTACCCGACGATTGACGCCTCCTGGGCCCCGAATGAAAAGGTTGCCCTCGAAGTCGGCATTGGTGCCAGCTTCGGCGGCGCCCGCGCCCTGGTCACCATGAAGCATGTCGGGGTCAATGTGGCGGCTGACCCGCTCTTTACCTTCTCCTATACGGGGGTCCGCGGCGGCTTGGTGCTGGTCACAGCCGACGACCCGGAGATGCATTCCTCCCAGAACGAGCAGGACAATCGCAATTACGCCAAGTTCGCCAAGGTCCCGATGCTGGAACCGTCCGATTCCCAGGAATGCAAGGATTTCACGCGCCTCGGTCTGGAGCTTTCCGAACAGTACGATACCCCGGTCATGTTGCGGACCACCACCCGGATTTCCCACAGCAAATCGCTGGTGCTGCTCGATGAGCCGGTTTCCGGTCTGCCCGAACCGCGGCTTGAGCGCAACGCCGCCAAGCTGGTCATGCTGCCGGGCAATGCCCGCCGCCGCCACCCGTTTGTCGAAGAGCGGCTGGTCAAGCTGGCTGCGGCAAATCTCGCCTGTAACCGCATGGAAATGCGGGATACCCGTATTGGCGTCATCACCTCCGGGGTCTGTTACAACTACGTTCGCGAAGTCCTGCCGCAGGCCTCGACCCTCAAGCTGGGCCTGGTCCACCCGCTGGCAAAGGATGTGGTTCGCGAATTCGCGGCCAAAGTCGACCAGTTGCTGATCGTCGAAGAGCTCGATCCCTTCCTCGAGGAACAGATCAGGGCGATGGGGATTGCCTGCCGCGGCAAGGACCTGCTCCCCCTCTGTGGTGAGCTGACTCCGGGGATTCTGCGCGCTGCCTTGGCTCCCCTCGGGCTGATCCCGGCTCCTGTCGCTGCCGGGGCGACGGCGTTGCCCGAACTGCCGCCGCGGCCGCCCAACATGTGTCCGGGCTGCCCCCATCGCGGGGTCTTCTATGCTCTCAACCAGCTAAAGGCCTATGTCACCGGCGATATCGGCTGCTATACCCTTGGTTTCATGCCACCTCTTTCGGCGATGGACACCTGCGTCTGCATGGGCGCCAGCGTCGGTAATGCCACCGGGGTCGTCAAGGTGGTGCCGGACGCCGAGAAGCGACAGGTCGTCGCCGTTATCGGCGATTCGACCTTCCTCCACACCGGGATCAACGGCTTGATGGACATGGTCTATAACCAGGCGCCGACAACCCTGATTATCCTCGATAACCGCATCACGGCCATGACCGGTCGCCAGGACAACCCCGCATCCGGCTACACCCTGATGAACCAGGATGCTCCCCCGGTTGATCTTGCTGAACTTTGCCGCGTTCTGGGGGTGCGGCATATCCGCACTGTCAATCCCCTTGACCTTGCTGAAACCAAGGCGGCCATCGCCGAGGAGATGGCCCGCCCCGAACCGTCGGTGGTCATTACCAACAAGCCCTGTGTCCTGGTCAAGCGACCCGGCGTTTACGAAACCGGCCCACTGCTCGAGGTAGATGCTGCGCAATGCACCGGCTGCCGTGCCTGCCTGAGAATCGGGTGCCCCGCCATCATCTGGCAACCCGGAGAGGGAAAGAAGGGGGTTGCCCATATCGACCCGCTCCTCTGCAACGGCTGCGGTGTCTGCCGCCAACTCTGTCGTTTCGATGCCATCGGGAGGGCCAAATGACACGTGACATCACCAATGTCCTGCTGGTCGGTGTCGGTGGCCAGGGAATCTTGCTGGCCTCTGAAATCCTGGCGGAAACCTGCATGCTTGCCGGCTACGATGTCAAGAAGAGCGAAATCCACGGCATGTCCCAGCGTGGCGGCAGCGTCGTTTCTCATGTCCGTTTCGGTAGCGAGGTCTTCTCCCCGATCGTGCCGGAAGGGGAGGGGGACGTGCTGTTCGGTTTCGAACTGATGGAGACGTGCCGGGCCCTGCCGTTGTTGCATTCGGGGGCAAAGGTCATTGCCAACGACCTGCAGATCCCGCCGCCGGCAGTCCTCTCCGGGCAGCAAGCCTATCCCCAGGACCTGCCGCACATCATTCGTCAGCGCTTCCCCGATTTTCTGCTGGTCGACGGGCAGCACCTGGCGGAGCGGGCCGGGAATCCCCGCGCTGCCAATACCGTGCTGCTCGGCGCCGTCTCCCGGCAACTCGAAATCAAGGAGGAGTACTGGCAGCGGGCCTTGGAAAAAATGGTTCCCGCCCGGTTCCTGGCGGAGAACGTAAAAGCCTTCGAGCTCGGACGGACCTGTTAACGAAGAAAGGGGCGAGCGATGTTCTGGAATGACGAGTTCGAAACCCTCCCGCGGGAGGCGCTCGAACATCTGCAGGTCAAGAGGTTGCGACAGACCGTCGAGCGGGTCAGTGCCACGGTCCCTTTCTACCAGGAGAGCTTTCGCAGGGCCGGCGTCCGTCCCGACCAGATCCGCAGTCTTGACGATCTGCGGCGGCTCCCCTTTACGCTAAAACAGGACATGCGTGACAACTACCCGTATGGCCTGTTCGCCGTTCCTCTGGAACAGATTGTTCGCATCCATGCTTCGAGCGGTACCACCGGCAAACCGACCGTGGTCGGCTACACCCGGCGCGATATCGAGACCTGGGCCGAGCTGATGGCCCGTTCCTTCGTAGCGGCCGGTGCCCACCGCGGGGATGTGATCCATAACGCCTACGGTTACGGACTCTTTACCGGTGGCCTGGGGGCCCATTACGGCGCCGAGACCCTCGGTGCTTCGGTCATCCCCATGTCCGGGGGGAACACCAAAAAGCAAATCATGATCATGCAGGACTTCGGTTCCACGGTCCTGACCTGCACCCCTTCCTACAGCCTTTACCTGGCAGAAGCGGCGGCGGAAGAGGGGATCGATATCCGCAAACTCAAGCTGCGGGTCGGCATCTTCGGGGCCGAACCCTGGAGTGAGTCGATCCGCCAGGAGATCGAGAACAAGCTGAACATCAAGGCGATCGATATCTATGGTCTTTCCGAAATCCTCGGACCCGGGGTCGCGATTGAATGTATCGAGGCACAAAAAGGCCTGCATATCTGGGAAGATCATTTCATCCCCGAGATTATCGATCCTGACAGCGGCGAAGTTCTGCCGGTCGGAGATCGGGGGGAGCTGGTGATCACGACCATCACCAAGGAGGGGATCCCGATGCTCCGCTACCGGACCCGGGATATTACCCGCCTGATTCCCGAACCCTGCATCTGCGGTCGTACCCACCTGCGTCTGGAGCGCATGAGTGGCCGTAGCGACGACATGCTGATCATCCGCGGGGTCAATGTGTTTCCGTCCCAGATCGAGAGCGTGCTGATGACGATCGAAGGGATCGAGCCCCATTACCAGTTGATCGTCGATCGCGACGATAAGCTCGACACCCTCGAAGTCCAGGTCGAGGTCAATGAACAGACCTTTTCCGACGAGATCAAGGTGTTGCAGGATTTGAGTAGCAAAATTCGCAAGGAAATCAAAGACCTGCTTGGAGTTACCTGCAAGGTGCGGTTGGTTGAACCGAAGACCATCGCACGCAGCGAGGGGAAGGCCAGGCGCGTCGTCGACAACCGTCCCCCGCAGAGCTGAGTCGTTCCCTGTCCGGAAGGAGGCGCTTTATGAAGGTCGAGCAGATTTCCATATTTATTGAAAACAAGTCGGGTCGCCTGGCAGAAGTTACCCGGATTTTAGGAGCATCCGGTGTCAACATCCGGGCCCTCTCTCTTGCGGACACTTCGGATTTCGGGATCTTACGGTTGATCGTCGACCGTGTCGATCTCGCCAAGTCGGTCCTCAAGGCCGAAGGATTTACGGTCAGTAAGACCGAAGTGGTGGCGGTCGAAGTTCCCGATCGACCCAGCGGCCTGTTCAGCATTCTCGAAATCCTCGACCGGGGCGAAGTAAACGTCGAATACATGTATGCCTTTGTCGAGCGCTGTGGCGAGAACGCCGTCATCATTTTCCGGTTCGACAATCCGGAGGAGGCGATCCGGGTGCTGGTTGAGAATGGGGTCAATGTCCTGGAAGGTGAGCGGGTCTGCTTGATGTAGAGCCCGAATTTCTATGGCCGAATCAAAAGTTATCGATCCGGAGTTGGCGGGAGCTTTGCGCATCTGGGATCCCGTCCATGAGTGCATGAGCCGCGAGGAGCTCGAACTTCTCCAGTTCACCCGCCTGCGTGCCACCCTCGAACGGGTCTACCAGAACGTTCCCTGTTATCGGCAGAAGTTTGACGCCCTCGGTATCGTTCCTACCGATCTGTCTACTCTTTCCGACCTTGTCAAGTTCCCCTTCACCGACAAGGAAGACCTGCGGCAGAACTATCCCTACGGCATGTTTGCCGTGCCGCTGCGGGAAGTGGTTCGCATTCATTCTTCCTCGGGAACGACCGGTAAGCCGACGGTCGTCGGTTATACCCGCTCCGACTTGAACACCTGGACCGAACTGGCGGCGCGTTTCATGACCGCTGCCGGTGTTACCGAGGACGATATCGTCCATGTCGCCTTCGGTTACGGGCTTTTCACCGGGGCCTTTGGTCTTCATTACGGAGCCGAGCGCATCGGCGCCTCGGTCATCCCGATGTCGAGCGGCAACACCGACAAGCAGATCATGATCATGCAGGACTATCGATCTTCTGCGCTGGTCTGCACTCCTTCTTATGCGATGACCATCGCCGACCGCATGGAGAAGCTCGGTATCGATCCAGGAACCCTGAACCTGCGGGTGGGGCTGTTCGGGGCGGAACCCTGGAGCCAGGAAATGCGCCGAGAGTTGGAGGCGCGTCTCGGCATCATTGCCACTGACAACTATGGTCTCAGTGAAGTGATGGGGCCGGGGGTGGCCGGTGAATGTTTTTATCGATGTGGCATGCATATTTTCGAGGATCATTTCATTCCTGAAATCATTGATCCGGATAGCGGTGAACGCAAGGGGCCGGGGGAGGTGGGGGAACTGGTGCTGACCAGCATCACCAAGGAAGCCTTCCCGATGATCCGTTACCGGACCCGAGACATCACCCGCCTTGATTACGTTCCCTGTGAATGTGGCCGAACCCATGTCCGCATGGCCAAGACCATGGGACGTTCCGACGATATGCTGATCATTAAGGGGGTGAATGTCTTCCCGACCCAGATCGAAGAAGTCCTGTTCCAGGTTGAAGGGTGTGAGCCCCATTATCAGCTCGTCGTCGACAAGGTGGGTGCCATGGATGTCCTGGAGGTCCATGTCGAGGTCAACGAGGGGATTTTCTTCGATGAAATGAAACGCCAACGGGCGTTTGTCGACCTTGTCGAAAAGCGGCTGGCATCGACCCTGGGGGTTGGCGCCAAGGTTAAGCTGGTGGAACCTTCATCGATCACACGCCATGAAGGCAAGGCGCAAAGAGTGATCGACAAGCGTCCACGGTAATCTGTATCTTATTGAAAACTCTTGGAAAGTTTCCTTCGATTTTCATTTTGAACGGGTTAGTTTCTCCTTGACAAGCGCAAGCAAATTGTTGATAATCGCGACTCGTTGATTGACGGGGCGTAGCGCAGCCTGGTAGCGCACCTGCATGGGGTGCAGGGGGTCGGAAGTTCAAATCTTCTCGCCCCGACCAACGAACGAAAAAGGGATCGGCTTATGCCGGTCCCTTTTTCGTTGGATAAATTGCCGACTGCCAGATATGCCCTCAGGCGAGCGTTCTCCTGTCGGTTGAGGGTTGAGTATAGGTTCAGATGCCGGGGGTTTCGGAAAAATGCAGATTGCCGGTAATCATTTCCTTGCCGGGGAGAAACGGCCACCGCGGTCACACTCGACCAGGGTGATCCGCACCAGGTCAGCCGAGCGCCAGGGGTGCTGATCGGCGCGCAGCTCGGCGGCGATGCTCTGAATCGCTTCTTTGCGGATAAGTCCCTGGGAGGTGTAGCGGTCGAAGGCATCGACTACGCGGGAGCGGTAGGCGGCAAGGGTTTGCTGCGCCTGCTGATTCAGCGCATAGGACTTGGCGCGTTGTTCGGCCTGAGCGATGGTGGTCTTGTTCTGAACGGTGGTGAAGAAGCCGACGAGAGTTTGGAGGAAGCGGCAGTAGTCGCGGACCAGATCGGCGGGAAGGTGAATGGTGACGGCCACCAGACCGTCATCGAGAGGGGTTACTGAGAGGTGATCGAGCAGCTGGGGGCGAAGGAGGCTCACAGGGGGCCTCCTGCCGGGCTACCTAAAAACCCTAGGTAACATAATATATCTTATGCGACGTAAAATAATGACACTGCTGATCAGGAGAAGTGGCCGAGGGGCACCAGGACGGCACCCCTCCGTTGAGGTCAAAGGGCTTAAGCCACCGCTGTTGAGTGTCCGGAGAGACAATGGCCAACCTTGACCGCACCGATAGCGCATGGGGACAACCGGGGAGGCCGGTGGATGTGGAGTTTCGTCCGATCTGCTTCTGTCATGCGATCCGGTTGCCTATCACTAGGAAACCATTGGCGCTCCTGGCTAAGGTTCACCAAAAGCTAAAGTAAAATATTAAATAACTTAAAAACAAAGGAAAAACTTTTACATGAGAATGGTTTCCAGAAATGACTTGAAGTATTTTTTGGCGATCTAGCCAATGTTCGCCAGCTCGAGACGGCTTCCCCAACGTTTTACGAGTTCCTGCCGGAGCATGTCATAGGCAGGATTGGTGAGAAACCCCTTCTCACTGACAAGATCAAAGGCGTCTTCTCTTGCTTCTTCCAGCACTCGTCCATCTCGAAGCAGGTTAGCCACTCTGAAATCTGGAAGTCCTGCCTGTCTGGTACCGAGGAACTCTCCTGGGCCACGAATTTCGAGGTCTGCTTCAGCAATCCGAAACCCGTCACTCGACTCCTCCAACACCTGAAGGCGCAGCCGCCCCTCTTCACTGCAGCGGTTGGACCGAAGGAGGATACAGGAACTTCTTGCGGACCCCCGCCCTACCCGGCCCCGCAATTGATGTAACTGCGCCAGGCCAAAACGTTCAGCATGTTCGATCACCATCATCGTCGCATTGGGGACGTCAATACCCACCTCGATCACCGTTGTGGCGACCAGAACCTGAATCTCTCCCGCCTTGAACGCTTTCATTACGGCCTCCTTCTCTTCGGGTTTCATCCTGCCATGAAGGAGGCCGAGGGACTGTTCGGGAAAGACATCGCGATCGAGCATTGCTGCGGCTTCGGTGGCGGCCAACAGGTCGCTCTTTTCACTCTCTTCGACGAGTGGATAGACGATATACGCCTGATGCCCTGCGGATATTTCTTCTTTTAGGCGCTGATAGACCCTGGGCCGAGCCGCTTCACTGAGCACCTGGGTCCTGATCGGGGTGCGGCCTGGTGGCAGTTCGTCAATCACCGACAAGGCCAGATCGCCATACAGGGTTAAGGACAGAGTGCGGGGAATCGGTGTAGCAGTCATTACCAGAATGTGCGGATTTTCACCCTTCTTCCGCAGAATTCCCCGCTGGCGTACCCCGAAGCGGTGCTGTTCATCGACAATTCCGAGGCCGAGGCGTTTGAACTCGACTCCTTCCTGGAGGATGGCATGGGTTCCTACCAGCATGTGCAATGATCCGTCCGCAATATTCTGCAGAGTTTTACGTCGATCCCTGGCTGGCTTGGAGCCGGTAAGCAGGGCGACTCTCAGGCCGAGAGCTTCGAGCCAGGGATGGAATTGCAAAAAATGCTGCTCAGCAAGAATTTCGGTCGGAGCCACCACCGCCACCTGGGTGTCGTTTTCGAAAGCAAGCAGGGCCGCCATCAGGGCAACAATGGTCTTGCCGCTGCCGACATCCCCCTGGACCAGCCGGTTCATGGGGTGAGGCGCCATCAGGTCGTTCTTGATTTCGCCAAGCACCCGGCGCTGGGCATTGGTTAACCGGTAAGGCAAGGCCTGGGCAAGCTGTCGGGTGTAGCGGTGGGTGACCTTGAAGGGAATGCCCGGTTCAAGAACCACCCCCTGGCGTTTCAGGGCGAGGCCGAGTTCGAGGAAAAAAAATTCGTCGTAAACCAGAGTACGGCGAGCCCGGCCCCTCCCCTCTTCCAGTTCTTCAATGCGGGATTCAGTGTCTGGCCAATGGGCCAGTTGCACTGCTTCGGCCAGGGGAAGCAGCCGGCGTTTCTGGCATAAGCGGGTGGGGAGTCGCGATTCGACCCGCGGGGCATAGCGGTCGACGATCTCTTTCCAGAGCTTGCGTGCGACTTTCTGGGAAAGCCCCTCGGTCAGGGGATAGACCGGCAGGATGCGACCAAAATTGAGGGGATCGGCGGCCAGCAATCCCTCCACAGTCTGTCCCGGCGGAAAAAATTCGATCTCGGGGTGATGGATTTCGCGGGTCATTCCAAAGCGCTTGACCTCGCCGATGATCAATAGCCGGGTGCCGGGGGTGAATCGCTGCTTCATCCAGTCGCGGCGGTAATGAAACCATTTCAGAACCAGTTGCCCGGTGCCGTCGCCAACCACGACTTCATACAGCCGCTTGCGACTTCTGGCGGTCTGGGTCTCGGCGGCGGCGAGAATTTCAGCGGCGAACACCTGCTGAAACCCTGGTATTAACTGGGCGATTTTTTTTAATTCCCGGCGATCTTCGTAGCGGTGCGGAAGGGTGTAAAGCGCATCCTCAACTGTCTGGAGGCCTATTTTGGCAAGTTTTTTCTGCAGATTGAGACCGACTCCCCTGACTTCGGTCAGGGGAGTGGCAAGGGGATCAATACTATGGGGGGACGGAGGGTTCGGGGGCATCTCCCCTCCCCGTTCAGGCAAAGATGGCGTTCAGGTCGCGCAGGATATCCTGGACATCCAGGCCGTGGGCCATGGCGCCCTGCTCAAGGGTTTCGTTCATGGCCCCCATGCAGCCGACGCAGCCGAGATGATATTTGCCAAGAACCTTGGCAACCTCGGGGCTCATCTTCAGCACCTGGTGAAAGGTCATGTCCTTGGTGATCTGGTCTGCCATGGCAGTCACTCCTGTCGTTGGAAATCGGGAACAACCTCGATTCTCGGTCGCTCCCGGCGCTATTCGTACTTGATGTCGATCAATTCGTAAATCTTGATCCCCGAGGGGACCTTGATCCGGACCTCATCGTCGAGACGATGGCCGATCAGGGCCTTGCCAACCGGCGAGGTGACCGAGATCTTGCCACCCTTGATGTCGGCTTCGTCCTCACCGACGATCTGATAGGTTACCTCGTTGCCGGAATCGGCGTCACAGAGGGTGACGGTGGCCCCGAATACGACCTTGTCTGATTCGAGTTCGGCGGGATCGATAACCTGGGCCCGGGCAATCTTGTCGTTGAGTTCCTTGATGCGTCCCTCGATGAACCCTTGACGATCCTTGGCGGCATCGTACTCGGCGTTCTCGGACAGGTCACCGTGGCCACGGGCCTCGGCGATGGCCTGGACGACCGCCGGACGGTCGACGCGGATCAGGCGTTTCAGTTCTTCCTGAAGGCGCTGATAGCCTTCACGGGTCATGGGAATCGATTGCGACATGTCGTTTATTCTACCTTTAGACCGGAAAATCTACGGGCGGGTTACCCCGCCCGTTTGGCTCGTAGCAGCATGTATTTGTTCAACATAATCAAGCTTAACGGCTCGGATAATACTCTTGAAGCGGTTTTACGTCAAGCATTTCTCGACTCATGGCCAGAATTCCATCCACCGCTGCTTTCATGCCTGCTACGGTGGTGAAGTAGGCGACACTGTACATCAGCGCCGAACGGCGGATCGAATAGGAATCGGCGACCGACTGGGCACCAAAGGTCGTATTGAATACCATTGAAATTTCATGACTTTTAATGGCATCGACACAGTGAGGCCGCCCTTCCTTGACCTTGTTGATGGGCGTACTCGCAAGCCCCTTCTCGGCGAGGAAAGACGCGGTCCCATGGGTGGCGACGATTTCAAAACCCGCCCCGATCAGCTGGGCGCAGGGCTCGAGAATATATTTTTTGTCACTGTCTTTGACGCTGACGAAGACCTTGCCGGAGAGGGGCAGTTTCACCCCGGCGCCGAGCTGGGCCTTGGCGAAGGCCTTGCCGAACTCCATGTCGATCCCCATCACCTCCCCCGTCGACTTCATCTCCGGACCGAGCAGGGTATCGACCCCGGGGAACTTGGCGAAGGGGAAGACCGACTCCTTGACGGAAACGTGTTTCGGTACGATATCGCCATGAATCCCAAGCTCCTTCAGAGATTTACCTGACATCAGGCGGGCGGCGATCTTGGCCAGGGGCCGGCCGGTCGCCTTGGAGACAAAGGGGGCGGTACGGCTGGCGCGGGGGTTGACTTCGAGCAGGTAGATCGTGTCTCCCTTGACGGCGAACTGGATATTCATCAACCCGATGACCTGGAGTTCCAGGGCCAGGGCCACGGTCTGACGCCGGATCTCCGCGATCAGTTCCGGTTTCAGGGAGAAGGGTGGCAGGGCACAGGCCGAATCGCCGGAGTGGATGCCGGCCTCTTCGATATGCTGCATGATGCCGCCAATGACAACTTCCTCACCATCGGCGAGGGCATCGACGTCAACCTCGATCGCCTCTTCAAGGAACTTGTCGACCAGGATCGGGTGCTCCGGAGAAGCATCGACCGCATGTTTCATGTAGGAACGCAGCTGGTTGACATCATAGACGATCTCCATCGCCCGGCCACCAAGGACGTATGAAGGGCGTACCACCACCGGGTAACTGATACGATCGGCGACCTTTTCTGCCTCCTCGAAGGAACGGGCCAGGCCATTCTCCGGCTGGCGCAGGTCGAGCTTGTGCAGCAGGGCCTGGAACCGTTCCCGATCTTCGGCACGGTCGATGGCATCGGGACTGGTACCGATGATCGGGACGCCTGCTTTTTCGAGGGCAACGGCCAGCTTCAACGGCGTCTGGCCGCCAAACTGGACGATGACACCGAAGGGTTTTTCGATGGCGACGATTTCGAGGACATCTTCCAGCGTCAAGGGCTCGAAGTAGAGGCGGTCCGAGGTGTCGTAGTCGGTAGAAACAGTTTCGGGGTTGCAGTTGACCATGATGGTCTCAAAGCCGTCCTCAGCGAGGGCAAAGGCGCCATGGACGCAGCAGTAATCGAACTCGATCCCCTGCCCGATCCGGTTTGGCCCGCCGCCGAGGATCATGATTTTTTTGCGGTCGGTCGGCTGCGCCTCACACTCAGTCTCGTAGGTCGAGTAGAGGTACGGCGTAAAGGCCTCGAATTCGGCTCCGCAGGTATCGACGCGCTTGAAGACCGGGCGGACGCCAAGGTGGTGGCGCAGGCTGCGGACATCCTCCTCGGTAACGCCCCACAGCACCGCCAGGCGCCGATCGGAGAAGCCCAGCTGCTTGGCCTCCCGCAACAGCTCCGTGAAGTCGGCATCGGCCCTGGCCACCTCCCCTGCCCTTTCCACCAGGACCAGTTCGAAGTCGATAATCTGGCGGATATTGTGCAGGAACCAGGGATCGATCCAGGTCAGTTGATGGATTTCGGCATTGGAAAAGCCCGCCCGCATGGCGTCTGCCAGATACCAGAGCCGGTCCGCGTTAGGAATGCGCAGCTTGCTGCGCAGCAGGTCGAGTTCTTCTGCCGAGAGGGCGCGGCGGTAATCGTCCGGCGTGGCAAAAATCCGGCTCTCGAAGCCATGGGAACCGATCTCCAGGGAGCGCAGCGCTTTTTGCAGGCTCTCCTTGAAGGTGCGGCCGATCGCCATGACCTCGCCGACCGATTTCATCTGCGTCGTCAGGGTCGCGTCGGCCTGCGGAAATTTCTCAAAGGTAAAGCGCGGAATCTTGGTGACGACATAGTCGATGGTCGGCTCAAATGAGGCAAAGGTTTCCCGGGTGATGTCGTTGGGAATCTCGTCAAGGGTGTAGCCGACCGAAAGCTTGGCGGCGATCTTGGCGATGGGAAAGCCGGTCGCCTTGGAGGCGAGCGCCGAAGAGCGGGAGACGCGCGGGTTCATTTCGATGACCACCAGGCGGCCGTCCTGAGGGTTGATCCCGAACTGGATATTGGAACCGCCGGTTTCAACGCCGATTTCGCGGATGATCTTGATCGAGGCGTCACGCAGGATCTGGTATTCCTTGTCGGTGAGGGTCTGCGCCGGGGCGACGGTGATCGAGTCGCCTGTGTGGACCCCCATCGGGTCGAAGTTCTCGATGGAGCAGATGATGACGACGTTGTCGGCGAGGTCGCGCATCACCTCGAGTTCGAATTCCTTCCAGCCGATGACCGACTCCTCCACCAGGATTTCATTGGTCGGCGAAGCGTCGATGCCGGCAACAGCCATGGTTTCGTATTCTTCCCGGTTGTAGGCGATGCCGCCGCCGGTGCCGCCGAGGGTGAAGGAGGGGCGGATAATGGCCGGAAAGCCGACATGCTCGATGATGTCGATCGCTTCCTGGTAGTTGTGAGCGAGGCCGCTGCGCGGCACGGCGATGCCGATGCGCTCCATCGCCTGCTTGAAGAGGGTGCGGTCTTCCGCCATCTCGATGGCCGGCAGCTTGGCGCCAATCAGCTCGACCCCGTACTTTTCGAGGGTGCCGTTTTTGGCGACGGCTACCGCGGTATTGAGGGCGGTCTGGCCACCGAGGGTGGGGAGCAGGGCGTCGGGCCGTTCTTTTTCGATGATGCGGGCCAGGACCTCCGGGGTCACCGGCTCGATATAGGTCCGGTCGGCGAAGTCCGGGTCGGTCATGATCGTCGCCGGATTGGAGTTGAGGAGAATGACGAAGTAACCTTCTTCTTTCAGCGCCTTGCAGGCCTGGGTTCCGGAATAGTCGAATTCGCAGGCCTGGCCGATGACGATCGGCCCGGCACCGATGATCAAAATCTTTTTAATGTCTGTACGTTTAGGCATCGGATTACTTTCACAATTATAGGTGAGGGGTCGAAGGTGGCGATCCCGGGAGTTCCCTCCCCGGCTACTTTTCCCCTTTTGTCTGCTGCGCTTTTTCCATCATCGTGATAAAGCGGTCGAAGAGATAGTGGGCGTCGTGGGGACCGGGTGACGCTTCCGGATGGTACTGCACCGAGAAGGCCGGCAGGCTCTTGTGGCACAACCCTTCGACGGTGTTGTCATTGAGGTTGATGTGGGTGGTCACGGCGGCACTGTCGATAGAGGCGGCGTCGACGGCAAAGCCATGGTTCTGGGCAGTAATCTCCACATCGTGGCCGTCGCCGCGGCGCACCGGCTGGTTGCCGCCGCGGTGGCCGAATTTCAGCTTGTAGGTACTCCCCCCCAGGGCGATGGAGAGGAGCTGATGGCCGAGGCAGATGCCGAAAAGCGGGACCTGCCCGAGGAGCTTGCGGATATTCTCCTGGGCATAGACGATCGGCTCCGGGTCGCCCGGACCGTTGCTGAGAAAAACGCCGTCGGGCTTCATCGCCAGGACCTCCTCCGCCGGCGTGTCGGCGGGGACCACGGTCACCGCGCACCCTGCCGCGGCCAGGTTGCGCAGGATGTTGCGCTTGATCCCGAAGTCGTAGGCGACAACCTTGAAGCGCGGCTTCCCGGTCACCGCCCGGTAGCCGTCAACCAGATCCCAGGTCCCTTCCTCCCACTGATACGGTTTGGCGCAGGTAACCTCCCGGACCAGGTCGCGGCCGACAATGGAAGGGGCCTGCCGGGCCTTGGCGACCAGGCTCTGCGGGTCGAGGTCGGTGGTGGAGATGATCCCGGTCTGGGCTCCTTCGTCGCGGATGTGGCGCACCAGCGCCCGGGTATCGAGGCCCTGAATGCCGACAATGCCATTCTCCTTGAGATAGGCATCGAGGCTCATCTTGGAGCGCCAGTTGCTGGGGAAGTCGCTCGCTTCCTTGACGACAAAACCGGAAAGGTGTGGCCGCGCCGATTCGACATCCTCGAGATTGATGCCGTAGTTGCCGATCAGCGGATAGGTCATGGTGACAATTTCACCGGCATAGGAAGGATCGGTAAGGATCTCCTGGTAACCGGACATGCTGGTGTTGAAGACGACTTCGCCGGTCACTTCACCGGGGGCGCCGAGGGCCTTGCCGACGAAATATTTGCCATCGGCCAAGGCAAGGATTGCTTTCATGCTTCCGGATCTCCTTAAGGTAATATCTGGGGAATGTTCTTTAAGTATCTTGAAAGGCTAGCTATTCTGGTACGCAATCTTGCCATCGACAAGGGTAAATTTGGCACCACCGCGCATCGTCTCCCCCAAAAATGGGGAGTTTTTCGATTTGCTGGCCAGGTCCGCGGCTGTCACCTGCCACTGCCGCTGCGGGTCGATGATGGTGATATCGGCCCGTGCCCCGGGGGCCAGGGTCCCCCGGTCGATGCCAAGGATGCGGGCCGGGTTGACGGCCATGCGCGCCACCAGCTCCGGCAGGGTCAAGACCCCCTCTTCGACCAGACGCAGGCTGAGGGGGAGAGAGGTCTCAAGCCCGATGATTCCGTTCAGGGCGACATTGAATTCGAGGTCCTTCTCGTCGATGTGGTGGGGCGCGTGGTCGGTGGCAATGCAATCGATGGTGCCGTCCCTCAAGCCTTCCTTGATCGCGGCGACATCCTCCGCCTCCCGCAAGGGCGGGTTCATCTTGGCGTTGGTGTTGTAGCCGCGCACCGCATCGTCGGTGAGGGTGAAGTAGTGCGGCGCGGTTTCGCAGGTGACCCGGACGCCGCGCGCCTTGGCCTCGCGGATGAGGCGTACCGAGCCGCGGGTCGAGACATGGGCAATGTGCAGCGGTGAGCTGGTGTATTCCGCCAGCATCACGTCCCGGGCGGTGGCGATGTCCTCGGCGACCCGGGGAATCCCTTTCAGGCCGAGTTCGGTGGAGGTAAAGCCTTCGTTCATGACCCCCTCCCCCACCAGGCTCAACTCCTCGGCGTGGCTGATCACGAGAATGCCGATGCCGCGGGAGTATTCGAGGGCGCGACGCATCAGTTCGGCATCGACTACCGGGCGACCGTCATCGGAGACGGCGACACAGCCCGACTCCTTGAGTTCCCCCATCTCGGCGAGGCGCTCCCCCTTACCGCCGGTCGTGATCGAACCGACCGGGAAGACGTTGACAACCCCGACCTCCCGGGCCTTGTTGACGATGTAGCTGACAACGGCCTGGTTGTCGATCACCGGCTTGGTGTTGGGCATGCAGGCGATGGAGGTAAAGCCGCCGGCCGCCGCCGCGCGACAGCCGCTGGCAATGTCTTCCTTGTACTCCAGCCCCGGATCGCGCAGATGCACGTGCATGTCGACCAGCCCCGGGGTGACGTAGCAGCCGCTGGCGTCGATAACCTGGCAATCGGCCGGGGCCTTGAGCCCCTGGCCGATCTCTTTGACCTTGCCGTTCTGGACCCACAGGCCGAGGTTGGCGTCAAGATCCTGGGAAGGATCAATGATGCGGCCGTTCTTGATCAGAAGATTCATCTCGGGTACCTCGCAAGATGGTAAGAAATAAGAAGAGTCTATTCGCCGAGTTCGCCGCCGCAGACATGGTAAAGCATGGACATGCGCACTGCGACACCGTTTTCAACCTGACGCAGAATATGGGCCTGCGGACCATCGACGACATAGGAAGACATCTCGACGCCACGATTGATCGGTCCGGGGTGCATCACCATCGCATCGGGCTTGGCGAGCTTGAGGTTCTCATTGTTGAGACCGAAGTAGCGGGCGTATTCCCGGGCGTTGGGCATCAACGTCTTCCCCTGGCGCTCCTGCTGGATGCGCAGCATCATCACCACGTCGGCATCTTCGATCGCTTCCTTCATGCTGTTGCAGACGGTGACATTGCCGAGGCGTTCCGCCCCCGGTGGCATCATCGTCGGCGGACCGGCGAGAAAGACCTTGGAGCCGAGTTTGGTCAGTCCCTGGATATTGGAGCGGGCGACCCGGCTGTGGGTGATATCACCGACGATGGCCACCTTGAGGCCATCGAGACGACCAAAACGGTCCTTCATCGTCAGCATGTCGAGCAGACCCTGCGAGGGGTGCTCATGGGCGCCGTCGCCGGCGTTCACAATGGAGCAGGAGACTTTGCTCGCGAGATAATAATGGGACCCCGAGACCGCGTGGCGCATGACGATGATATCAGGTTTCATCGCCAGCAGGTTAAGGGCGGTATCGGCCAGGGTTTCCCCCTTGGTCGCCGAGCTGGTCGATGGCGAGATGTTGACGGTGTCGGCCGAAAGCCGCTTGGCGGCAATTTCGAAGGAGGTCCGGGTCCGGGTCGACGCTTCGTAAAAGAGGTTGATGATCGTCTTGCCGCGCAGGGTCGGAACCTTCTTGATATCGCGGTTGTTGATCTCCCGCATGTTCTCGGCGGTCGAGAGCAGCAACTCGATCTCCTCCTTGGTCAGGTCCCGGAGCGCAATGATATGTTTGTGGCGAAATTGCATGGGAAATCCTCCAACCGTTAGGGCTTGACCAGCCGCACCTCGACCGGGAGATGGGCGGCATCGAACTGCACGTGAATTTCCTCTTCCAGGGCGGTCGGCACATTGCGGCCGATAAAATCGGGTCGGATTGGCAATTCGCGGTGACCGCGGTCGATAAGGACCGCAAGCTGGATATTGCGTGGCCGGCCAAGGTCAATCAGGGCGTCCATGGCGGCGCGGATGGTGCGTCCGGTAAAGAGGACATCATCGACCAGAACCAGGCGCTTGTCGTCCAGGTTGAAGGGAATTTCGGTCTTGCCGAGAGGCAGGTTGCCCCGGGAACCGAGATCGTCCCGGTACATGGTGATATCGACGACGCCGAGGGGCAGTTCCTCTCCCTCAATCTCGGCGATACGCTGCTGCAGGTTCGCCGCGAGGTGATCGCCACCGCTGCGGATACCGACCAAGACCAGGTCGGCGGTCCCCTTGTTGCGTTCGAGGATTTCGTGGGCAATCCGGGTCAGCGCCCGGTTGATGCCATTACTGTCGAGGATCACGGTCTCGTTTTTGCTCATGCCGGAGCTCCCTGGGCAGGTTGGCGGGGACAAAAAAATACCTCTCCGCAGCAGGGCGGAAAGGTATTGTTGACGAAGATAAGAGTCTTGCTGCGCATTTTGCGGTCACCTTTGCCGGCCTCTCGGGACCGACTTAAAAGGGAGCTTGTTGCGAATTTCGGCGAATATAGCCTGCCGCGCCGGGGGAGTCAAGTGCAAAACCGACCTCCCGGATCCGGCCTAATGAATCGGTCGGCCAATGCGGTCCCAGCGCGGCCAGTTGCGCTGGCTGTCCCAGGACCAGTACTTGATGAAGGCGAGTCCCTTGATACTTGATTCGGGGACGAACCCCCAGAAGCGGCTGTCGTAGGAACGGTCCCGGTTGTCCCCCATGACGAAGAACATCCCCGCCGGGACCTTGATCGGTGGCATGAAATCGCGGCAATACTGGGGGCGCGGAAAGGTCGTGGTCTGCGCGCAGAGTTCAGCGTCGCCGATGACCTGGCCCGGCTCTTTGTGGACCTCCTGGGGGAGATCGTAGCGCTGGCCGTTGACGAAGAGATGCTTGTCACGAATTTCGACCGTATCCCCCGGGGTGCCGACCACCCGCTTGATGAAATCGCGGCGCGACCAGAAGTTGAGCGCCGGGTTCCTGGTATCTTCAGGGAATTCAAAGACGATAATGTCTCCCTGATGCGGGTGCCGCAGGGTGAAAAAACGCTGGTCGCTGAAGGGAAACTGGATGCCGTAAATGAATTTGTTGACCAGCAGGTGGTCGCCGATCAGCAGGGTGTCTTCCATCGAACCGGACGGAATTTTGAACGCCTGGACCACAAAGGTGCGGATGACCAGGGCGAGCAGCAGAGCGACGACCAGAGCTTCGAACGTTTCGCGGAATTTTGATTTTCCGGGCTTGGTCAGGAGCTTTTCCGTTCCTGGAGGAGCTTGTGAGGGCTTGGCCATTATTTCTGCTCTTTCACCTTGAGGATGGCTAGAAAGGCTTCCTGGGGGAGTTCGACACTTCCCACCTGCTTCATGCGCTTTTTGCCTTCCTTCTGTTTTTCCAGCAACTTGCGCTTGCGGGTAATGTCCCCGCCGTAGCACTTGGCGGTAACGTCCTTGCGCAGGGCCTTGACGCTCTCCCGGGCAATGACCTTGTTGCCGATTGCCGCCTGAATCGCCACTTCGTACTGCTGGCGAGGAATGAATTCCTTCATCTTGGAGACCAGCTCGCGGCCACGGTATTGTGCCTTGTCCCGGTGCACAATCAGCGACAGGGCATCGACCACCTCGCCATTGATCAGGACGTTAAGCCGGACCAGTTCGCTCCTGCGGTAATCGATCGGCTCGTAGTCGAGGGAGGCGTAGCCACGGGTGATCGATTTCAACCGGTCGAAGAAGTCGAGGACGATTTCATTGAAGGGGAGCTCGTAAATGACCATCACCCGGGTCGCGGTCAAATACTTGATCTCCCGCTGAATCCCGCGTTTTTCCTCACAGAGTGCCAGGACCGCGCCGACGAATTCGTTGGGGACATGAACCGAAGCCAGAATGAAGGGCTCCTCCATGTGGTCGATGTACTGCAGGTCGGGGAGCTTGTTGGCACTCTCCACCTGGATCTGTTCACCGCTGGTGGTGGTGACCTTGTAGACCACCGTTGGTGCGGTGGTGATCAGCTCGACGCCGAATTCCCGCTCCAGCCGCTCCTGGATGATCTCCATGTGCAGCAGGCCGAGAAAACCGCAACGGAAGCCGAACCCGAGGGCCATTGAATTCTCGGGCTCGAAGGAGAAGGAGGAGTCGTTGAGGCGCAGCTTCTCCAGCGCATCCCGGAGATCGTCATAGTCTGCGGTATCGATCGGGTAGAGGCCGGAAAAGACCATCGGCTTGACCTCCTTGTACCCGGGCAGGGCTTTGGGGGCCGGTCGATGGAGATGGGTGATGGTATCGCCGACCTTGGCATCGGCGACCACCTTGATTCCGGCGATGACAAAACCGACTTCGCCGGCGGCAAGCTGGGCGACCTCGACCGGGTGCGGCGAGAAGACCCCGAGCTTGAGGACCTCGAAGCTCTTGCGGTTCGACATCAGCTGGATCTTGTCCCCTTTTTTCAGGGTACCGTCGAAGATGCGGGCGAGAATGATAACGCCCTGGTAGGAGTCGTACCAGGAGTCGAAGAGGAGCGCGGTCAGTGGCCCGTCCGGGTCACCCTTCGGCGGCGGGACCTTGCGAACGATCGTTTCAAGGATCTCATGGATGCCGCGCCCCTCCTTGGCGCTCGCCTCGATGGCATCGCTGGTATCGAGACCGATGATCTCCTCGATCTCTTCCTTGACACGGGCCGGTTCGGCGCTCGGCAGGTCAATCTTGTTCAGAACCGGAAAGATCTCGAGGTCCTGGTCGAGAGCAAGGTAGACGTTGGCCAGAGTCTGGGCCTCGACCCCCTGGGAGGCATCGACGACCAGCAGGGCGCCCTCGCAGGCGGTCAGCGAGCGGCTGACTTCATAGGTGAAGTCGACATGGCCGGGGGTGTCGATGAGGTTGAGAATGTAATCCTGTCCGTCGTCGCCGTGGTATTTCAGGCGCACAGCCTGGGCCTTGATTGTAATCCCCCGTTCCCGTTCCAGATCCATCTTGTCGAGGAACTGGTCGCTCTTCTCCCGCTGCGAGAGGGTCCCTGTCTCTTCCAGAAGACGGTCGGCGAGGGTCGATTTGCCGTGGTCGATATGGGCAATGATGGAAAAATTACGAATATTGGAGTGTTTCATCGGTTGTCGTCGTCGCAAGGCAAGGCTGGGGTTGATAACCAAACAGGAAAGATACTGGCTTGGCGGGAATTTGTAAAGGCTTAATAACTTCCGGGCAGGACGGCGCCAGGCTCCAACCTAGGGCGCAACCTGGTGGGAGCGCAGGAAGGCGACCAGCTGGCTGATTTCGGCTTGCAGGGTGCGAAAAACCGGGTCCGCCGCCTCCAGCTCTCCGGATGACGCGAGCTGTTCAAGCTGGCGGCTGAGCTGATATGCGCTCTGCGCCTGAAACAGGCCGACCACCGCTTTCAGCCCATGGGCCTTTCGCTCCAGCAGTTGCGCATCACCGTTGTTGAGAGCCGTTTCCAGGGCTTCCATCTCGGTGTTGATGTCGCTGAGAAAGTCGCGGGCCAGTTCGCTGACCAGGGATTCGGGATCGGCGAGGCCCGATATCAGTGCCTGCTCGCCGCCCATCTCCGGTGCCTGGCTGCTTTGCAGCAGGCTTTCGATGGTCTGGTAGAAGGTCTTGGGGTCGACCGGCTTCGAAAGGTAGCCGTCCATGCCGGCCGCCAGGCAGTTCTCCCGGTCCTCCTCGCGGGCATGCGCCGTCAGGCCGAGGATCGGTATGTGTCCGCCGCTGGCCCCCTCCCGCTGACGGATACGACGGGTCGTTTCCAGCCCGTCGAGCTCTGGCATCTGCACATCCATCAGGACCAGGTCAAAAATCTCGCATTCGAGAAGGTCGAGGGCTTCCTGACCATTGACCACGGCGCTGATGCGCCAGCCACGGCGGCGGCCGAGGGCCTCAACAACCTTCCGGTTCATCCGGTTGTCTTCGGCAACCAGCACCCGCAACCCCGTCTTCCCGGAATTCGACAGCAGCTGGGCTGATAAACCGATAGCCGGGGATGATGGACTGGCACTCCCCGGGGCGGGCGCATCGATCCCCGGCCATACCCGGGCCAGAACCTGGCCCAGCTCGTTGCGGCGCACCGGTTTGGCGAGATACCCGGCCAGGTCGAGCTTGTTGCAACGGGCCGCGTCCTCATTGAGCAGATCGGCAGTAAGCAGCATGACCGTCGGCGGCAAAAGGGCACGACTATGCTGCAGACGCTTCACCAGGTCGAAGCCGCTGCCGGGGTCGATCCGGTTGTCGAGAAGGAGAAGCTGAAACGGTTGATCAGAGGAATCCTCGGCGCTGCCGAGCAGTCGCAGCAGCACCTCACCGCTTCGGACCGTCTCGGTGGCAAGGCCGAAGCTTTCGACGAGATCACAGAGGGCCTGGCTCGCGACCGGGTTGGAGCCTGCCACGAGGACCGTCCCCCGGGACGGGTCGCCAACCGCTGGCACCGGGGCCGGCACGAGGACCGGGAACGGAAGTTCGAAGGAAAAGCGGCTCCCCTGGTTCTCCCGACTGGTGAGGGTGATCTCGCCGCCCATCAGCTCGCAAAGTTGTTTGCAGATTGCCAGACCGAGCCCGGTTCCACCATAGTGGCGGGTGGTGGAAGAATCGACCTGGCTGAAACTCTGAAACAGTTGACTGATTTTATCGGCGGGGATGCCTATCCCCGAATCTTCGACACTGAAGGCAATGAGGAGGCCCCCCTCAAGGCTGGCGTGACCAGCAGGGGCTACGGTGATGACAATCTGTCCCCGGGGGGTGAACTTGATGGCGTTGCCGATCAGGTTGACCAGGATCTGCCGCAGTCGCATGGGGTCCCCCTCCACCCGCAACGGGACATCCTGTGCAATGCGGCAGATGATCTCCAGCCCTTTCTGGTGGGCACGTATGGCCAGCGCCTGGACCGTCTGCTCAATGGTCTCGCGAAGGTCGAAGGGAAGTCTTTCAAGGTCGAGTTTGCCTGCCTCGATCTTGGAAAAATCGAGAATGTCGTTGATGACGCGCAGCAAAGATCCGGCGGAGGTCTGCACCATCGACAGATACTCCCGCTGGTCCTTGGTGAGCCGGGTTTCCAGGGTCAGCTCGGTCATGCCGATAATAGCATTCATCGGCGTGCGGATTTCATGACTCATGTTGGCCAGAAATTCACTCTTGGCCCGGCTTGCGCTCTCGGCGCTCTCCTTGGCGACCTGGAGCTCCTTTTCGGTAGCTCGCCGGGCCTGATCGGAGCGCTGGTAATTGCGAAAGGCGTAATAAATCCCCATCATTCCCAGGGCCCAGATCAGGGCATAGGTAATGGCGTGAGTAAAGATTTCGTGCCCGGCCTGCCGATAGAGCGGCAGCAGGGGAACCTGAACGCTGAGCGCGCCGAGAATCGGGCCATCGGACGCCGGTCCGGAATGACAAAGACGGCAACCGGTTTCGTTGGCCAGGGGCACCATGTAGCGCAGGAAAGGGCGTTTGCCGATATCGACCACGCTGTGGATTTCCTGCTCGCCGCCGGTGATTTGGTGCAGAGCCTCTTTCTCCCAGGGGTCAGGGGTGTTCTGGGCGTTGATCGGATTGAAGTCGGTCACCCGGGTGATGACCTTGGTCGCCTTGTCCTGGAGCCCGTAAACCATCCGGCTCATGTATTCCGGGTTGACCAGGGTCAGCTGCACCCCTTCCCTGGTGGTCAGGTCCCGCAGGGGGTGATCGGCCAGAAACGGATTGGGAGCAACCCCCTTGTCGGTCAGGACATAGACACCGCCCAGCGAGGCGCTCCAGCGACGGTGCAGGATGTCCTTCTCGGCAATCGCCCGGGCCTGGATAACCGCCGCCTCGTTGACGTTGTTCCAGCTCAGGTGCATGTCCCAGGCATAGAACGCGACCAGCAGTAGGGTCCAGACGCCGAGAACGAGATAAAAAAATTTACTGAGGGGGCCACCCGGGAGTCTCTGGATAGCCTTTCGGAGTGCCTGGGACATGAACTTCGACCTGCCGTGCTGGGATTAGAGGCGGAGAAAAACGAGCCATTCCGGAGCTTAGCATGGATTCATTGGAGTTTGCTCTATTTATTTGCAAAAAAAGAGCCCGGCCTCCAAAAAGGCCGGGCTGCAAAAATGGCTGGTCGGCATTCAGCTACCGATCACCTCGATGAGATATCCATCGGGGTCACGCAGGAAGTAGAAATGGGCCTTGCCATCCTTCCCCAGCCCCTTCAGAGGACCAGGTTCGAGGCCAAGCTCCTGATGCTGGCGATGGGAACCTTCGAGGTCGTCGCAACGCACCGCGAAATGACTATAGCCGTCACCGATCTGGTAGGGTTCGCTGCGGCCATAATTGAAGGTCAGTTCAAGTTCGAAGGGATGTCCGGGAGCCCGCAGATAGAGAAGTTTGAAATCCCCGGGGAAATCCTTTTCCCGGGAAACCTCAAATCCAAAGGCCTTCTGGTAAAACGCGCGCGCCGCGTCCAGGTCGAAGACCCGGAAACAGATGTGGATCATCGGATAGTTCATGGTCTCTTCCTTTCCGGTTCGATATTGATGTTTTGGCTGAAGTTGCCATCCCCTCCGGCAGGAGGGAGTTCAGCCCGCTTCCAGGGGGTGGCTGTCAAAGCGGGCGACGAAATCGGCGATGATCGCGGCGGTGGTCGCAGGGATATTTTTGAATTCGACGCCAAACCCCTGGGGCTGCGCCAGGTTGGGGCGCGGGAAACCCTGGTTCACCCAGGCCACCCGGGCGGTAAGTTCAATTTTTCCCGGGCTGACCGCCGGCAGGAAAAAGGTGACGCGCACACGGTCGTCGTAGTGGACTTCATTGCGGAACCCGATGTACAGGCCGTGGGCACTGATATCGAGACCCATGCCCTGGTGGCTGACACCAGCGAGAGTGAAATCGACCGTCATCTGGCAGGGTATCCGTTTTTCCCGCCGGTCGATGGCAAACAGAAACCTGCGCCCGAGATCGAGAAATCGATTCCTGTCGACCGGTTTGTTTATCACCTCGTCGCAACCGGCGGCCCGGCAGGTCGATTCATCGACTTCCGGACTGGGGGCAAAGACCATCACCACCGGAATTTCACGCAAATGCGGGTCGCACTTGAGGAGCCTGCAGCAGGTCAGGCCATCCATCACCGGCATGTTGACATCCATGAAGATCAGGTCCGGCCGATGCTGCTGGGCGAGTTCGAGGGCGGCGCGGCCATTGCCGGCCAGGAATATTGTCGCCGGGGTCTGGCGCAGGTAGTCCTGCTCGATTTCGAGGAAAAAATCGACGTCATCGACCAGGAGAATTTTGGGTGGGGTCTTCGACACGGGACGCTCCTGTTTGGGATATCCATCAAAAATCAAATTGAAATCCGACATTGGCAAACATGACCTGGCCGGGAAAGAGCTGAACCAGTTCACCGCTGCGGACGAGGCCGGTACAGTGGGCAAGGCCAATCCTTTCAACCCCGCACTGGCGCAATTCAGCGACGGTTGCGGCAAATTGCTCATCTCCGGCCGGCGCAAGGTGGGTGCCCCCGACCACGGCAACAATGCGTTTGCTGGTCTGCGTGCGAAAATGGCGCAGAATGTTGACCAGTCCGGCATGAGCACAACCTACCAGCACCAGCAGACCGCGTGGGGTGTCGATGGCGAGGGAGAGATCGTCATCGAAGGGGTCGGGTTGCAACGCGCCCCCCTCCCCTGTTGTCACCAGGTTCGGGTCGCCGACTTCGAAGCTGTTCTGCCGCGGCACCTCGCCCGACAGGTAGAGGCCGGGGACAAGTTTCCTGAATTGACTGACCGCGGCCATCCGGCCACCGGCCTTTTCCACCTCGTCCCGGTTCCAGGGGCAGCCGTTGGCCCGCTGTTCGAAGCGGCCGCTCCAGTAGCGTTCCTTGAAAAGGTCCGGGTGGGCGTAGACAGGAACCTCCTGGCACCCCTCAAGGACCTGGAGCAGCCCCCCGCAGTGATCCGCGTGACCGTGGCTGAGGATGATGCCGTCGAGGGGCGAAAGCTCCTTGCCGAGGAGGCGGGCATTGCCGAGGATTCCGAGCCCCTGACCGGTGTCGAAAAGAAACCTTCCCTGGTCCGTCTCGAGCAGAGCGGCAAACCCATGTTCACCAATCAGCCCGCCGGGGCGGGTCACGGTATTTTCGCAGAGAATGGTCAGCTGGCCGCGCATCTTCGCCTCGCTTGAATGCATCCCGGCCGGGCCCTTCTGGCTGCTGGCTTTCCAGGCAGGACTCTGCTAGCATGTCGCCAAAATTTACTGCACCCGCCGATCTCTTGAAATCAACCTGGAAGGAATCTCACCATGCAGACGTTAACCGGTAAGCAGGTCCGTTTCCTGCGCGGCCTGGGCCACCACCTGCAACCCGTGGTCATGATCGGTCGCGAAGAACTGAACGAGCGCCTGCTCGCCTCGGTCGAAGTAGCCCTGGAAGACCACGAACTGATCAAGGTCAAGCTGCAGGAGGGGTGCAGCACCGACCGGCGGGAAATTGCCAGCCAGCTCGCGGAAAAGACCCGCTCCCAGGTGGCCCAGGTGCTCGGTCGCACCATTCTTCTTTACCGCCCGGCAACCGATCCGCAGATCAAGCTCCCCTGACCCCTCAGACCCGTTCGTAAGGCTCGAATAGTCGTTTGTATTCGTCCATCGCATAACGGTCGGTCATGCCTGCCAGGTAATCGCAGATCACCCGCTCCCGGCCATACTGCTCGAAACGACCCTGGTAGGCGCTTGGCAACAGGGTCGGATTGGCGAGGTAGCTTTCAAACAGCAGGGTCAGGAAGCGCTCGGCCTTGACCCGCATCCGTTCCACCTTGTAATGGCGGTAGAGACGCCGGTAGAGGAAGGCCTTCAGTGCCCGGTTCCGTTCCCGGGTTGCGGCGCTGAAACTGACCAGGCGACCGCCATGGCCGCGCACCGCGTCGAGGCTGTCGATGTTGCAGGATGCAAGCTGCCCGCTGGTGGTCGCGACGAGGTCGCCGATCAGGCTGCCGATCAGGTGACTGATGGTCTGGTGTACCCGGCGCTCCTGGTCCAAAAGCGGAAATTTTTCCGCCACCAGCGCCGAGGTCTCCCGCCACAGTTCCAGCTCTGCGAGCTCGTCCAGGGTGATATAGCCCGCTTTCAGGCCGTCGTCGATATCATGATTGTTGTAGGCGATTTCGTCGGCGAGGTCGATGATCTGGGCTTCCAGGGTCGGTGGCACGGTCGGTTCGAAATCGACGGCCGGCTCGCTGCCGGGGTGATCATAATCCGAAGAATGCTTGATGATCCCTTCCCGGGTTTCCCAGCTCAGGTTGAGACCGTTGAAGCCGGGATAACGTTCTTCCAGAAGGTCGACGATGCGCAGCGACTGGCGGTTGTGCTCAAATCCGCCGGCATCGCGCATCAGGCGGTTCAGGACATGCTCCCCGGTGTGGCCAAAGGGGGTGTGGCCGAGGTCGTGGGCGAGCGCCAGGGCCTCAACCAGGTCTTCGTTGAGGTGCAGGCGCCGAGCGATGCCCCGGGCGATCTGCGCGACTTCCAGGGAATGGGTCAGGCGGGTGCGGTAGTAGTCCCCTTCGTGGTTGACGAAGACCTGGGTCTTGTATTCGAGCCGGCGGAATGCGGCACAGTGGATGATCCGGTCCCGGTCCCGCTCAAAGGCCGGGCGGTCATCCTTGAAGGGTTCGGAAAACCGGCGGCCGCGGCTTTCGGCGCTGCGGGCGGCGTAAGGAGCTAGGTCGGGTCGTTCCATGGGCGGAAACCTTGTTGAAGGTGGCGGTGGTTGTGGCTGGTCGATTCTACCGGCATCCACCGGCGACTGCAACCGCCAAGGCGCACCTGCCCTTTCTTGACGGCGTCAAGGCCGGTGTGCTAGCTTTCTCAGCGGGTGGCCTGTCCAAAGGTCCCTGTTTATCAGCAGATGGCCCGTCCGGCAGGTTGCGGGTGAAAATTCCGGGGAGCGAGGGAAGGTCGTG
Organism: Desulfuromonas carbonis; assembly: GCF_054658035.1. Lineage (NCBI taxonomy): Bacteria > Pseudomonadati > Thermodesulfobacteriota > Desulfuromonadia > Desulfuromonadales > Desulfuromonadaceae > Desulfuromonas > Desulfuromonas carbonis. The sequence continues at coordinate 367,600 of NZ_BAAHXR010000002.1, forward strand.
CGAATCATTGCCGGAAGCGCCAGGGGCCGTCAACTGGAGGCCTTCACGGGAAGGGAAATTCGCCCCACGCCGGACCGGGTGCGCGAAGCCCTCTTCAGTTCCCTCTTCAGTCGTCTCGGTGGCTTTGGCGGTCTGCGGGTCCTTGACCTGTTCGCCGGAAGCGGCGCCCTCGCCCTGGAAGCACTCAGCCGCGGCGCCGGCTATGCCTTGCTGGTCGATCGCGGCGAGCAGGCGGCCCGGCTGCAACGGGGCAACATCGAGCGTTGCGGTTTTGCCGATCGGGCCGAACAACTCAGCGGCGAGGTCCTCTCCCTGCTCCCCCGGCTGGTTCCCCGCGGCCCATTCGACCTGGTCTTTCTCGACCCCCCCTACGGTCAGGGGTTGGTGCCCCGGGTGTTGGAGCACCTCGCCACTCCCGGTATGCTGGCAAACGGGGCCCTGGTCTGCGCCGAAACCGCCCGTAAGGACCCCCTCGCCGATGTCGTCGGTCCACTGGAGAAAATCGGCAGCCGCAATTACGGCATCACCGCACTCCACACCTTTGCCTACATCGACAAACAGGGGAACCAGCCATGAATCGCCATATTGCCGTTTACCCGGGTTCCTTCGACCCGATCACTTTCGGCCACCTCGATATCATTCAGCGCGGGCTCGAAGTCTTTGACGAGCTGATCATCGCGGTCGCCCGCAACTCCGAAAAGAAGGCGCTCTTCAGCACCGCCGAACGACTGGAGATGATTCGCGCCGTGGTCGGTGACAATCCGCGTCTGCGGGTCGATTCCTTTGAGGGGTTGCTGGTCGATTACGTGATGGCAAAGCAGGCGCGCGTCATCCTGCGCGGTTTGCGTGCGGTATCCGATTTCGAGTACGAGTTCCAGATCGCGCAGATGAACCACAGCGTGCAGCAGGAGGTGGAAACCCTCTTCATGATGACCTCGGTCCCCTACGGCTATCTGAGCTCCTCCATCGTCAAGGAGGTCGCCTCCCTGCAGGGGCCCGTCGATACCTTTGTCCCCGCCGCCGTCAAGGCCGCCCTGGAAAAGAAATTCGGGCCGGCCGCATCCGAGGAGAAGAGGAGCCGCGAATGATCACCCGCGAGATGACGATTGAGGAAATCGTGCAGCGCTACCCCGAAACGATCCCCGTCTTCAAACGCTTCGGTCTCGACTGCATGGACTGCCAGATCGCCGCCTTCGAGGCGGTGGAACATGGGGCCGGCGTACACCATGTCGATATCGATGACCTCCTTGCCCGCCTGAATGCGGTGATCCGCAACCGAGCTGAGGGCTAGGGTTCCACTCCTGCCTCCAGCTCGGCAACCAGCTCCTCCAGGGCCGCGACCACCACCTCTTCGAGACGCTTTCCCTTGTCGGCCGTCGCCTTCCCCGGGTTCCCCCAGACTCCGCTTCTCCAGAAGCGCTGCTTGTCCCGCACCAGAATTCCCTTCGGAAAGTTAGGATAATCCTCCGCGGCGCTCCCCTTGACCAGCTGGGGGTGGGAGTAAAGAATGCGCGAGGTCTCGATTTCGCCGGCATGGGCGTCGTTGCGGGTTTCGATAAGATGACGCCCCGTTTCCGCCGTCAGCTGATACTCGTTGAGGACCGCCACCCGCACCTCCGGATAGCGGGCAAGAAGCTCCTCGCCGGCATCGGTGAGGGTGGCGCAATGGGTCACGCCGGCATGTCCGGTCAGCAGGATGATGTTGCGCAGCCCTTGGGCATAGAGCGACGCTGCGATGTCGAGAACCAGCGCACGCAGGGTAGCGGTCGAGATGCTCAGGGTCCCCGGGTGCCTGCCGGTGGAGCGGCAGACACCGTAGTGGATTGGCGGGGCAATGAAGATCGGGCGACGCTCGGCGAGGCGCCGGGCGACACCGTAGGCCTGAATGGTGTCGGTGTCGAGAGGGAGATGCGGGCCGTGCTCCTCGGTAGAACCGAAGGGGATCAGGACGGTACGGGTTTTGGCGAGACCGGCTGTGAATTCATCCATGGTCAGGTCGGTGATAAGCATTGCGGGAGTCTCCTGGATGCCACCGGCGGCTGGGGAAAATCGAGAATCTGGTTGAGGGGTGCCAATAAAGGATTGGAAATTACTGGACTATCCAAGCTAGAGCAGACCGATAAAACGATGCGTCTGCGGGATGATGCGCACCCGGGGATGATGACGGGCGGCGGCGCCCTGCAGGTCGAGGAGCTGCCGGGGGGTGAGCATCGGCTTCCCCTCCCGGGTCACCGGTTGCAGGATCAGTTCGCATTGGGGGGCGACCCCGGCAACCAGTTGGGCCGCTTCCGTCACCTCCGCCAGCGGAGTCTCTTCCCCGACCACAGCCTTGACGAAACAGTCGCGGGTCGCCGCCAGGCGCAGAAACTCCCGATGGGTCGCCCAGGGCGTCGCCACGCCGCTGAGTGAAGCGAGCTTGATATCCATGGCGATCCAGTCGAGGTGCGGCAGCAGCGGTTCCAGCGCCTGCGGCAGGGTGCCATTGGTCTCGAGGTAGGTCGGCAACAGTTTGCGCAGGACCGGTAACCAGTCGGCGAGAAGCGCTGCCTGGGCCAGCGGTTCGCCGCCGGTCAGGCTGATGGAGTGGTGAACTCCGGACGGTTGCCGGCACCAGCTGTGGATAATTCCAATCAGGGTGTCAAGGGCAACCGGGTTGGGGAGGCTGATAAATTGCCCGCCCCCGGGACTCTCTTCGACCCGGCAGTTGGCGGTCGCGGCGAAGGGGGTGTCGCAGTAGGCGCAGTCGAGGTTGCAGCCGGCCAGGCGCAGGAAAATCTGGCGGCAGCCAACCAGCAGCCCTTCCCCCTGGATGGAACTGAAGAGTTCCAGGAGTTGGCCGTCAGTCGAGGCTGTAGCTGGCGCAGGCATATTCCGACTCCCAGACATTGACCTTCTCAACGGTGACGTTGCCGCTATTCAGGGCTTTGCCGAGTTCCCCGAAGAGAAAATAGGCGATGTTCTCCGAGGAGGGGCTGGTCTCCCGAAAATATTCGATTTCGTTTAGATATTTATGGTCGAGGAGGTCGAGGGTCCGGTTGGTCTCGCGCTTGAGAATCTTGAAGTCGATGCCAAGGCCGGCCTTGTCGAGTTCTTTTGCCGCCACCGTGACCTCGACCTTCCAGTTGTGACCGTGCAGGTTTTCACAGTCCCCCTGGTAGTTGATGAGGTTGTGGGCGGCGGCGAAGTGGGTATGGATCGTCAGTCGGTACATGCAAGCTCCGCTTTAGTGATTCTTGGGAAAGGGAATAAGGTTTTCCAGCATTTCGGGATCGACCTTGCTGCCGGCGACGCGGTAATTTTCGTCAGCCCAGGCACCGAGGTCGAGCAGGCGGCAGCGCTCGCTGCAGAACGGCCGCTGCGGATTGTCACTCCAGGGGGCCGGCTTGCGACAGACGGGACAGGGGACGGTTTTCGGTGGCGTGGACATGAAGCCTCCTCGTATTCGTTCTTGCAGCCAAACTTTAGCACAGGGCGCCCGGAGAGGCCAACCGGTGCTCGCTGCCGTAATTGGTTACCGCAGTTTCGGCACCACGGCCGTGTCGAGAATCTCTTCCATGCGCCGGGCATCCCCCGCCGTCATCGCCGCCATCGGGATAAAGAAAAACGCATTGCGGTCATGGTAGAGAAGAAAGCCAGGAGCAAGGCGGCGATAGCCGAAAAAATTCCCCCAGGGCTGGCGATACCCGGCATTGCCGCTGCGCACGGCGATCCCTTCGGGACCGACTGTTACTGTCAGCTCCTGGCCGAAGAAGGGGTGGCGAACAGCGGCGCGCAACGACCTGATGACCAGCAAGGGGCGCGACAGCACCGCGAAAAACCCGGTGGCCAGCAGCAAGCCGGCAATCACCTTCGAGGCATAGAGACCGCCGAAGCCGAAGCAGCCGATGATGATGCAGACCACGCCCCAGAGGTAACGCTGTTTGAGGGCACGATCACAGCTGTAGTGGGCCTCGAAGAAGTCGCGCCAGAGTTCGCGGGTAAGCCGGTATTGCAGCAGGAGGGTCTCGGGCATCGGCGTCCGCCTACAGCGAATCAAGGAGCCTGTAATACTCCTCGATGGTACGAAGGGATTCCAGGGTCGCCTGATAAAGGAACCAGCTGAGAACAAGAATGCCGACCGTCAGGCCGATTTTCCAGGCCGTTGACAGTTGTGGCCGCCACCAGATCAGGGGCAGGGCCAGGGGCCCGACACAAGAGAGGGCAATGACGATGAAGGTGGTCCTGAAGTACCAGGGCAGTTTTTCTTTCGCATTCAACCGCGAACGTGAATTGTCGAGAAACTCACCACAGTGACGGCATTTGATCGCAGCGTCCTGGATCTCTTCCGCACAAAAAGGACATATTTTCATGGTCTGTTGTCCTGAATATCTGAAAGTTAACCGGGGCCGTCGGCTCTTCCCTTTTGCTACAGCTGCTGAGGACAGGCAGCCTCTTTTTACACCACTTGACCCCATTTGGAAAGGCCGGCAGCGTTTCCGGCAGGAAAAGATTTTGCGCAGCGTTTAAGTCTGTGCGATGCTAACCCCTCGCAAGCGAAGCATTAGGCACCTGGAGGAAATGTGAAGCAAGCACCGCGACTTTGCCTGCTGGACGGGTCGAGTTTCATCTACCGCGCCTATTTCGGAGTTCGTGACCAGGCTACAGTTGCCGGCTTGCCGACCAATGCCGTGTTCGGTTTCACCCGCATGCTCCTTGGCCTGCTGCAGGAAGAGAATCCCGACCAGCTTGCCGTGGTCTTCGACCCGCCCCGGGAAACGACCTTTCGGCGGAAAATCTATCCGCCCTACAAGGCCAACCGCGAGAGGATGCCCGACGACCTCGCCTGCCAGGTGCCCTATATCCGCAGGATGCTAGATTCGTTGAAGATTGCAACGCTTGAAGAACCCGGCTTCGAAGCGGATGACGTCATCGCCACCCTCGCCCGGCGGGCGGCCGCCGCCGGAACGGAAGTCACGGTTGTCAGCAGCGACAAGGACCTGTTGCAGATTGTCGAGCCCGGCATTACCCTGCTCGATACCCTGCAGCAACGTCGCTCCGGAGTTGATCAGGTTCGCCAACGCTTCGGTGTTCCTCCCGAGCTGGTTCCCGATCTGCTCGGGCTCTCCGGGGACGCCGCGGACAACATTCCCGGGGTACCTGGGATCGGCGAGAAGACGGCCGCCGCATTGATCCAGACCTTTGGATCGCTGGAGGATGTCCTCAAATGGAGCAGCCTGGTCAACGGCCGGAAACGCCGCGAAAGCCTGCAGCTACACGCTGAGCAGGCACGCATTTCCAGACAGCTCGCCACGGTTCGCGATGACCTCCCCCTCTCTATTGAATTCGCGGACCTGGCGCGCCGCGCGCCGGATCTTGACAGCTTGATTCCCCTGCTGCGGGAACTGGAGTTCGAGGGGCTGGAGACGGCCTTTACCCCGCCCCCACCGGGACTGGTCGAGATTTACAGTGACGGTTCGGGACGGGAGAATGGCCCCGGCGGTTATGGCGTGATCCTGCGCTACGGTGAGTTTGAAAAGGAGCTGAGCGGGTTTGAGCCGCAGGCGACCTCCCAGCGCATGGAACTGCTGGCGGCGATTCGTGGACTGGAGGCCCTCAAGGGTCCACGCCGGGTGCGCCTCTTCAGCGATTCCCAGTACCTGGTGCGGGGAATGAGCGAATGGCTGGGTGGCTGGCAACGCAGCGGCCGCCTCGTGGAGCCCGGCGCCCTGGCCAACCAGGACCTCTGGCAGCAGCTGGCTGCCCTGGGTGATTTTCACAAGGTGACCTGGAGCTGGGTTCGCGGTCATGCCGGGCACCCCTTCAACGAACGCTGCGACAGGCTGGCGAAGCGGGCCTCGGAGGAGGGCGCGCGGGACCTTGTCGCGCCGGCTCCGGAACCGTCTTCCCTCCCCGCCTCGGCTACCGCGGTGGAGCTGCCACCGGTGCCGGCCCGGGAGCAGTCCGATTTTGATGAAGAGGATGGCCAGCTGCGCCTCTGTTGACCCGGGTCGAAAATCGGAACAGGAAGTATCACTCGACGCTGCTCCGGAACACTGCCCCAGGATTGTCTGCGATGAAAATTCAGAAAGTCACCCCGACCCACCACGCCAAGGTCTATGCCCTGCTGCGCACCGCCTTTCCCGGCAGCCATTACGAGGCAGAGCTGGTGCAAAGACTCCACGAGAACGGCCGGGTCCTGCAGGACTGGGTCTGTTTGCATGTCAACAAGGCGATTGCCTACATCGCCTTCAGCAACGCCTATGACGGCGGCACTCTCTGCGGCCTCCACCTGGCGCCGCTGGCGGTAGCTCCCGAATTTCAACGCCAGGGGGTCGGATCGGAACTGCTCCGCTTTGCCCTGCGCCAGGAATCGATCCGCAACCGGCCTCTCTTTGTCCTCGGTCCGCCGGCCTATTACCGGCGTTTCGGTTTCCTCCCCTGCAGCCAGCCGGTTTGCCCCTTCGACAAGGAGAACCGGCACTTTCTGAGCCTTGGCCACCACAGCGACCATCCCTTCAGGATCGGCTACGAACCCGAATTCACCCAGCCGGGGAGCGTCCCGCCGCGGCGCCGGAAACAACGGCGCTGAGGCGGACAAGTCTTCCTCCCGGGCAATATGCAACTGCTTTTCAAAAGGATTCCATCATGAGCGCAGCAAGAGGCCGCCTCGCCTATTCGATCTTCTGGAACTGCGGCCTGATCACCATCGGCACCCTGATCCAGGCTATCGCCCTGAAGGCGGTTGCCATTCCCCACCACTTCGTTCCCGGCGGTCTCTTTGGGGTCGCTTCGCTGCTCTATTACAAGACCGGCCTTCTCAACCCCGGGCTCCTCTACCTGGTCCTCAACGTGCCGATGTTCATCCTCGGCTACATCTATATTACCCGCCGTTTCCTCGGCTACAGCGCCCTGGCGATGGGCTTGATCACCCTCTTTTACCAGCTGATCGATTTCCAGATCACGATCAGCAGCCAGCTCTACGCCGCCCTCGTCTTCGGTGCCCTCCTCGGCGTCGGCGCCGGCATGGTATTGCGTTCCCTCGGTTCCAACGGCGGCCTCGACGTCGCCGCCGTGATCCTAAACCAGAAGTTCAATATCGGGGTCGGCAAAGTTTATTTCTCCTTCAACCTCCTCCTCTTCTCTCTCAGTTTCGTCGGCATCGACAACGACCTGGTCATCGCCTCGATCATTGCCGTCTTTGTCTGCTCGGCCGCGGTCGACTACGTCCTCTCCATGTTCAACCAGCGCAAGCTCGCTTTCATTGTTTCGGAGAAACCGGATGCGATCGCCGACCGGGTCATGACCCACCTGAAGATCGGTACCACTATGCTGCCCGCTGTCGGCACTTACCAGAAACGGGAGAAAAAGGTGCTGATGGTCGTCATCAACAACATCCAGCTCAAACGCCTGGAGGAGATCGTCTTTACCACCGACAGCTATGCCCTCTTCATCGTCGAGAATACCTTCAGCGTCCTCGGCTCGACCTTTTCGCGGCGCAAAATCTACTGATGACGAGGAACTGGCAGGTTTACATTCTGCTCTGTTCGGACGGCTCGTTCTACACCGGCATTACCACCGACATGGAACGCCGGCTGCTCGAACATGGTGCCGGACGCGGCGCCCGTTACTGTCGCGGCCGTACCCCGCTAAAGCTGGTTTTTCTGGAGACCGGCCACGATCGCAGCAGCGCCAGCCGTCGGGAAGCGCAGATCAAGGGACTGCACGCTGAAGCCAAGCGGCAGCTGATTGCCGGTGAAAAGCCGGTGCCAAACCTCGCACAACCAACCGTAAAGGAGTCCCCAGCATGAGCACCTGTCCCTGCGGCAGTGGACGCGACTACGCCGCCTGCTGCGAACCGATCATCGCCGGCCGCACACCGGCCGCTACTCCGGAACAGCTGATGCGGGCCCGCTACAGTGCCCACGTCAAGGTCGAGATCGATTTCCTCTATGCCAGCACCCATCCCGATCACCGCGAGGGATACGACCACGAAGGGACCCGGACCTGGGCGCAGGATTCCGAATGGCATGGCCTCCAGATTCTCGAAACGGTGGACGGTGGTACTGGCGCCAAGGAAGGCGAGGTCGAATTTGTCGCCCGGTTTCGCGACCAGAGCGGTCTGCGTAGCCACCACGAGCGCGCCCGGTTTCTGAAAAAATCGGGCAAATGGCTCTTTACCGAGGGGGTGATGGTCAAAGCAAAACCCCTCTCCGTCGAAAAGATCGGCCGCAACGATCCCTGCCCCTGCGGCAGCGGTGCCAAGTACAAGAAGTGCTGCGGGAAATAGGTCGCTGATGACCAAGGCATGTCTGCTGGAGATGATTGTCACAAGCCTGAGCGTCGACCTGACAACCCTCACCGAGGCCGCCCGGGCCGCCCACGCCGCCGCCACCCATGAGGAGTGCCAGCCCGACAACAAGTACGACACCACCGGGCTGGAGGCTTCCTACATCGCCCAGGGACAGGCCAACCGAGCAGCTGAGGTCCGCCGCGCCCTGGAACGCTACCGGGCTCTGGAGTTGCGTTCCTTCGATGCCGGATCGCCGGTGCGCCTGACGGCACTGGTAACCCTCGAAGCCGAGGATGGCAGCCGCCGTCAGGTATTTCTTGGGCCGGATGCCGGTGGTTTGAAGCTGGCAGGACCGACCGGGGAGATCATCATCGTTACCATCGAGTCCCCGTTAGGGCGGGCGCTGCTGGGAAGGGTTGTGGGTGAGGAGATCGAAACCGGCAATGGGGGAAGCCGCAAGAATTTCACGATAGTGACTGTCGCCTGACATGTCGTCACGATCGGCCATAGTCTCAGGCCGTCCGACATTATGACCTGAAAATACGTCGGCCCCGGGAAAAATCCCGGGGCCGACGACTATTTATGCATTATTTGAGAATCGGTCGAGGGGTGGTATCCGAGTTGGGGGGCAGCAGCGTTCTCAACGATAGGCAAAAAATGCCAAGGGACACTCTGTCATGAGTGTCCCTTGGCATTTCAATGATGGGAAGGATCGGTTCAGGTGGGCGAAAAGACCTTACACCTGAATCGAACGGTTCTCGGCTTCGATTTTATCAACGACGCAGTAAACCCCATCCCCTCTCATTCCGGGACGAAAGCAGCCGTTGCAGGAGATGCAGGTAGAGCGATAGCTCTCGTCAATCCGCAGGCGGTTTGGAAAATCCGGTTCGCGAATCAATGGCCGCGAGAAAGAGAAAAAATCGGCCTCATCTTCCTGCAAGAGCCGCTGCAAAACTGTGCCGGAGCGCAATCCGCCGACCACCATGATCGGAACTGGAACCGCCTCCTTGAGCCGGCGGGCATAGCGAGAGTTGTACGCTTCCTGCTCCGGCTCATTGATCTCCTGGCGTACCGGAGTACTCTTCCCCGATGCAGCGGTGCCGGAGCTGACCTCGATAGCGTCGATACCGAGTTCCCCGAGGCGTTGTGCGATCTGCATCGCCTCGCCAAATTCAAGCCCTTCCGGCAGGTGATCGGCAGCGGTCAGCTTGATGGTCAGGGGGAAATCGTGACCGACTTCCGCCCTCGCCGCGACGCAGACCTCTTCGAGGAAGCGCATGCGTCTTTCGAGAACACCACCGTAGCCATCGCTGCGCCGGTTCATCAACGGTGAGAGGAACTGGTTGATCAGGTAGCCGTGGGCGCCGTGCAATTGTACCCCGTCGAAACCGGCCTGCTGCGCCCGCCGCGCCCCGGCAGCGAAGGCCGCCACCAGCTCTCCAATTTCGGTAGCCGCCACTTCCCGCGGCATCTCCGGGTAGTTGGGGGCCTTCAGAGCGGTCGGCGCCAGCGGCGTCGTGCCGATCATCTTGGCCGTGCACTGAGCACCGGCGTGAACCAGCTGGCAAAAGATTTTTCCGCCTTCCTCGTGGACTGCAGCGGTCAACTGGCGCAGCGGCTCAATAAGGCTGTCGTTGTCGATCCCCATCTTGCCGGGGAGCTGCTTGCCATCGAAGCGGACATAGGTATAGCCGGAGATGATCAGCCCTATCCCGCCTCGTGCCAGCTGGCGGTAAAGCTCGACCAGCCGCGGTTTGGGCTGACCGTTCGCATCGCACAGTCCTTCCCAGGTGGCGCTGCGCACCAGGCGGTTGGGCAGCTTGAGGTTTCCGATTTGGATGTGGTCAAAGAGGGATTTGGCCATCTGGGGAACTCCTTTGGCTGGCAGGGGATCGATTCAGGGGAAGAATTATAGCGCCTCGGGGCCGAGGCTGCCAGCCCGGTTAGCAGCAACAGCCCGATTCGCAGTAAACCGGCAGCAGCACTTGAAGGCGTTCAAAGGTAGTTGCGGTCAATGAGTACCAAAAAAGCACCGAGAAGGACGCAGCCTGTGGCCAGTCCGAGCGGCAGGGTAAAGCCGTCACTGCGGTCGGCGAGGGTCCCGGCCAGAACCGGACCGAGGATCTGGCCGAGGCTGAAACAGACCGTTAAAATGGCGGTGGCGCGGCGGCCGTCCGCCGGCGAGCGCCGGTTCCCTTCGGCGAGGGTCAGGGCGACGATGCCGAGAAAGGTGCCGCCGAAGCTGACCGCGGCGAAGAGGACTGCACCGATGCTGGTCGCTCCGATGCTGACGAAAATACCGGCGGCCTGAAGCAGGTAAGCGCAGAGCAGCGCCTGCTTGGTGCCGATGCGGCGGGCGAGCCGGGGCCAGAGGATGGTTGACGGCAGTGCGGCGATGCCGGTGGCGACCCAGCTGTAGGGGGAGAAGGCGGCAAGACCCGGGGTGACAGCGATGATGGCGACGATGAAAGTGGCGGTGACGATATAGCCGAGCCCCTGGAAGAAGTAGGAGCCGGCAAGCAGCCAGAGGCTTTTAGGACCGCCCAGCGTCGGCGCGCTCCCCTGGGCCAGGACCTGGACCAGGTTTCCCTGGCGACCGAGGCGCAGCCCAACCGTTGCGCAGAGGGCGGCGAGCAGTCCCAGTCCCAGCCAGCTGCCGCTCCAGCCACCGAGCTGGTCGAGGAGGGGCACCGCCAGCCCACTCAGGGCAATGCCGATGCCGATCCCGCCGTAGAGCGCGCCGATCCAGTGGCCGAAGCCGCGCCGGGTCAGCGCCTCGACAACTTCCGCCGAGATAACGATGAAGAGGATAGCACTGGCGACCCCGCCGCCCAGACGCATCGCCCCCCACCACAGGGGCGATTTCCCCACGCCCATCAGCAGGGTGGTGGCGATGCTGGCGACGAGGGCGCCGCCGGTGATCAGCGGGATGCGCAGCAGGCGGGGATAAAGGGAGCAGCCGACCGCACCCGCGAGATAGCCGAGGTAGTTGAGCCCGGCGAGCCAGCCGGCGAGCGTGTTGCTGAGGGGGAGGTCGCGCTGCATCAGCGGCAGCACCGGGGTGAAGGCAAAGCGGCCGATCCCCATGGCGACCACCATGCCAAGCATGCCGCCGAGCAGGATCTTCAGCGCGTCGCGCTCAGCCGAACTACGGTTGGCCGGCAAGGTTGATCTCACCCTTCTCCTGGAGATGAATACGCGGCCGCAGGGCGCCAATATCGAGCTTGGCGTCGAGCTCGTAAGGGACGATGCCCTGTGGCTGGTTGACCAGAGAGGCGAGAAGGCGGATGCTGCGCAGCAGGTCGGTGGTGGCGGTCAGGGTCACCTCCCCTTCGCCGTAGACGGCGATCTCCGGAAGGTCGCTGGTCGCTCCGGTCAGCACCTTCTGGCCACCGAGGGTCACCGAGTAGACGATGCCGTCGAGCTTGAGTGGGGTGCGGTTGGGATTGACGATGTGCAGGCCGATCTCGAAGCGCGGCGCCATCCCTTCGGAGGGGAGGAACCTGAAGGAGGAGAGTCCCACAGTCGGCTCTTCGAAGCCCGGGCCGAGGCCGGCGCAGCCGAAGACCAGCAGGCAGGCGGCGAGGCAGAAAAACTTTTGGGCGAGCTTGACCATGCGATACCTCAATTCAATAAAAACTGCACCAAACAGAGGGCGATTCGCGCGGTTCAGTTCGGATCAAGTCTGATTGCGTTCGGATTCAGCCAAACTCCAAGCCGGCCTCATGCAACGAGGTGTGAGAGGGCTGTTCTTTGCTCTTTCCGAACTGGAATCCGAAGTGATCAGATTTTATCCACGAGAAACTGCCCGGGCCTTTGCTGCTCCGTTTCAGGGAGAAATCACCTCCCCCGACCGTCTTTCCTCGACGCTCAGCTGGTAGGCTTTGGCCACCTGGGCCGCCGGCATGCCGGGCAAAGGATCTTTGCCCATCTTCGCCAGCGTCTCCCGCACCCACGGCGGGCTGACGACGTTGACCCTGATTTTGCGGTCCATCTCCAGAGCCGCGGCCCGCGCAAACCCTTCCAACCCGGCGTTCACCAAGCTGATCGCCGCGCTTCCCAACATCGGCTTTTGCGCCAGGATGCCGCTGGTCAGGGTAAAGGAGCCGCCGTCGGCGATGAACTCTCTGCCGATGCGGACCAGGTTCACCTGGCCCATCAGCTTGTTGGCCAGGCAGAAGTCAAAGTCTTCGTCGCTCAACTCGGCCAACGCGTTGAAGCGCGCCTGCCCTGCCGCACTGACCACGGCGTCGAATTTTCCTGCACGGGTAAACATCTTCTTTATGGAGTCGGGGGAGGAAATGTCGACGGTCAGGTCGCTGTTCGATCGGGAAGCTTTAATGACTTCGTGGTTCAGGGAGAGAAGATCGTAGACGGCGCTGCCGATCGTTCCGTTGCCGCCGATGAGTATGATGCGCATGGAATACCTCCTAGGCTGGATAACGGGCTTGGTCTCCAGTTTATCACCCTTTGCCGGAGTCCGACCAAACGACCAATAAAAAAGGGCAGCCGATTTTCCCAAGTGGCCTGCCCCTGTTCCGAATCTTGCTCAAAAGCGTTGGGATCCCCATGGCTCAATCCTGCATATACCCCAGGGTGGCCGCCCAGAAGGAGAGATCGTTCCGGGTCTTTTCGTAAAGCCGGGCGTTCATGATAGCAATCCCGGCGATTTCGGCCAAGGCCGAGAGGAAGGTGATCTCCTCCTGGCTGTACTGGCGTTTTTCGGCGCTGTAGAGGCGCAGAACGCCGACCACGCGATGGCGGGCGACGATCGGCATCGAGAGGATCGATTCGATCCCTTCGGCGACGGTTTCGGCCGGATACTCGAGACGCGGGTCATTGGCGGTGTCGAGGATCAGCACCGGGCGACCGGCGAGGGTCTCGGCGATGCTCTGGTCGGTGTGGGGCTGCCCCTTGGCGAGAAACTTGGCGCTGAGGCCGGTGGTGGCGATCAGTTCCAGCTCGTGGGTCGTCTCATTGCGCAGACGCAGTGCGCTCGCCTTGACTTTCATGATGCTGACCACCTGCTCGACGATCAACTGCACCACCTGTTTCGATTCGCGGGTCGAGAGGACGGCGCGGGTGATTTCGTGCAGGGTGCGGAAATAGGCCAGGCTCCTGGCGGAATCGACCGGCATGAAACAGGCGGCGCCGAGGGTCGGCTCGCCGAAATCGACGCTGGTCGGCTGGTCGACGCCGATCTCGGTGAACAGGGCGGAGAGCTTGTCTCCTTCCGCCTGGCTGAGGCGGGCGTTGGAGATCGCCAGTCCGCCCATTTCAGCGAGGGCGGAGACGAATTCAAGATCCTCGGCGCTGTAATTGCGCGGTCGCGAGCTGTAAAGACGCAGCACGCCGATGACCTTGTCAGCGGCGATCACCGGCACCGAGAGGACGGTGTTGATCCCCTCGGAGCGCATCTCCTCCGGGTACTGGATACGCCGATCTTCGGGGGCGTTTTTGATGCAGACCGGCCGGCCGGCGAGGACTTCCGGGATGCTCTGATCGGCATTGAGCGCACCCTTGTTGAGGTAGGCGTCACTGAGGCCGAAGGAGGCGACCTGCTTGAGGCTGTTGCTCTCCTCGTCGATCAGTCGCAGGCTCCCCCCTTTGATATCGAGGGCGGCGACGGTGCGCTGCACCAGCGAGTCGAGAATCGCCTGCAGGTTGTCGGCAGAAAGGATCGCCTGCGCCGTTTCAAAAAAGAGCCGGAAGTACTCGTTGGGATTGGTCTGCGGCATGAATTTCCTCCCTCAGGGGTTTCCCTGGGACAAAGCCTTAACCAGCCTCGTCGATAATTTCTGCAAAAAGGCAAACGCCGCCCCTCAGCAGCGGGCTGAAAGGCGGCGATTATGTTCGCATGATGGAATCGGTTCTTGATCCCCCATTAGAACCTTCAAAGATGGAATTTCAAAGAGTTACAAATTTATAGCCGGTTAGCTGCGCTGTTGTCAATCGCGGAAAAGCCGGATCGGTCGCCGCGCATCCTTCCAGGCAGGGCGATGTCGTGGAGAAACGGCGACCTTGAGTTATGCCGAGAGAGTGCTTAACTCCATGAGGAGGTGCCACCATGCGGTTTATCCTCTACAACATTCGCTACGGGACTGGTCCCAGGGTCCACCAGTACGTCGGTTCTTCGCGCAAGAACCTGGTGCGGATAGCGACCTTTCTGCGCGACCTCGAACCGGACCTGGTCGGCTTGGTCGAGGTCGACCATGGCTCCTATCGCACCGGCGGTGCAAACCAGAGCCTGCTGCTGGCTGAGTCCCTCGGGCATTACCATTCCCACTCGGTCAAATACGGCCACGGATCGCTGTGGCGCCATGTGCCGTTGCTGAAAACCCAGGGGAACGCCTTCCTCGCCCGCAACCGGATTCGCAACGAAACCTTCCACTACTTTCAGCAGGGAATGAAGCGGCTGGTAATCGAACTCGACCTGGAACACCTGGTGGTCTTCCTGGTCCATCTCTCCCTTGGCGGGCGCGCCCGCCATCAACAGCTGAACGCCCTCTACGACCTGGTGCGCCAGACCACCAGGCCCTGTCTGGTGGCGGGAGATTTCAACATGCTCTGGGGAGAACGGGAGATCGACCTCTTCCTGGCCGCCACCGGGCTTCAGAATGCCAATACTGCCGGCCTGGCGACCTTCCCCAGTCATAGCCCCCAGCGTCACCTCGACTTCGTCCTCCATAGCAGGGAAATCAAGGTACAGGACTTTCAGGTGCCCCAGGTCCCCTACTCCGATCATCTCCCCCTGGTGGTTGATTTCGATGTCGAAGTTTCCCGGGAACGGCGTAAAGAGCCGCGGCCGTCTCATTGCTACTGTCCGCCCTGGCGCAGTCTTCCCACCCAGGGGGACCTGGAGTGAGAACGGATCAATCGGGGGATCGATAGGGAGCAGGACTCAGTTGCAGATGTAATCGCTTACCCGCCAGAATCCATTCGCATCCGCCGTAACGGCAACGATCTCGGTGGTTTGCCGCTTGTGGGCAAAAGATGACTGGAAAACGATCACCAGATAAACACCATCGGGGTTTTTAGGGTAAGAGTTCTTGGAGACAGCCTTGCTCGCCACCCGGTTAACCAGGGGACCGTAAAAGGATCTTTGCGTGGCGATGCTCGCCACCCACCTCTCCCGCTGCTGGAA
This sequence comes from Desulfuromonas carbonis, assembly GCF_054658035.1. Lineage (NCBI taxonomy): Bacteria > Pseudomonadati > Thermodesulfobacteriota > Desulfuromonadia > Desulfuromonadales > Desulfuromonadaceae > Desulfuromonas > Desulfuromonas carbonis. The sequence goes on from NZ_BAAHXR010000002.1 coordinate 383,013, forward strand.
GCTGCGGTGAAAGGAACTGGTCGCATCAAAGGCCGCCGCGATATCGCCTTGATCGAGCAGGGCGAGGAAGGCCGTGGCAGACTCGAGCGCCGCGGTCTCGTTACCGTCTGATGCTGCGACTCGGGGCAGCCAGGCGCAGAGCAGAAGACTGCAAAAGAGAATCAGGATCTTTTTTTTCACTGGCTCCACCTGTCGTGCATGCCGCTGGTTATACCTCTAATCGAACCACGCGGTCATCATACCGACCGGTCCTGACGATTTTCTCACAAATTGCCACTACTGGTATGTCAGACCAATTTTTCAACCCAAAAAGCGACGGCCCGAAGGGACCGTCGCTTTTTGGGTTGCAGGGAGTCATGGATTGGCAGGGAGGGCAGCCACCGGGTTGCCGCAGGTGAATCAGTCCACGATCGGAATCGAATCGTCGGGCAGAGGTGAATCGAGTTTTTTCCCACGGGGCAGAAGCAGGTTGAGCAGAACGGCAAGCAGGCCGGCAAGGCCGATCCCCTGCAGCGCGAGACGGCCTATTTCAATCTTCATACCGCCGATACCGGCGACGATGGTCAGTGCCACGATGGTGAGGTTGCGCGGGGTCATCAAGTCTTCGCCGGAACGGACCAGGGTATTGAGCCCGACCACGGCGATGGCGCCGAAGAGGAGGATCATGATGCCACCCATGACCGGGGCCGGAACCGTCTGCAGCAAAGCGCCGACCTTGCCGACAAAAGAGAGGATGATCGCCGTCAGCGCCGCCCAGGTCATCACCCTGGGGTTAAACATGCGCGTCAGGGCGACGGCACCGGTCACTTCGCTGTAAGTGGTGTTGGGGGGGCCGCCGAGGCAGGCCGCCAGGGAGGTCGCCAGGCCGTCGCCGAGCAGGGTGCGGTGAACGCCAGGGTCCTTGATATAGTTCTTGCCGGTGACCGAACTGATCGCGAGCACGTCACCAAAATGCTCGATCGCCGGGGCGATCGCCACCGGCAGCATGAAGAAGATCGCCTCCAGGTTCCAGCTTGGCAGGACAAAGGCGGGCATCGCCAGCCAGGGAGCCGCGTTGACCGGGGTAAAGTCGACCACCCCGAGCACCAGGGCGGTCAGGTAGCCGGCAGCAAGGCCACAGAGAATCGGAATCAGGCGCAGGAAGCCGCGCCCGAGCAGCGAGGTCAGGATCGTGACCAGCAGCGAGATGCCGGAGAGGAGCATGGCGGTCTGCTCGGGAAAGAGTTGTGCCGAGCCGTCACCGGTGCGACCCATCGCCATGTGGACCGCCACCGGAGCGAGGATAAGGCCGATCACCATGATGACCGGTCCGGTCACCACCGGCGGAAAGATGTGACCCACCACACCGCTTCCCCGCACCTTCACCAGCAGGCTGAGAAGGAGATAGAATAGCCCGGCGGCGGCCAGGCCGCAGAGGGTGCCGGGAATCCCCCAGGTCTGCACGCCGTAAATCATCGGCGCGATGAACGCAAAGGAGGAAGCCAGGAAAACCGGCACCTTGCGCCCGGTGACCAGCTGAAAAACGAGGGTGCCGGCGCCAGCCGTGAAGAGAGCGACGTTGGGGTTGAAACCGGTCAGCAGCGGTACCAGTACCAGGGCGCCGAAGGCGACGAAGAGCATCTGCGCGCCGACAATCATCTCTTTCGGGTTGAAGGTGAGCAAAGCGTTATCCTGCGGCGCTTCCATCATTTCGTCTCCTGTGGGCCGGGGCCGGTATTATTTCGTGCCGAAAATCTTGTCCCCGGCATCGCCGAGGCCAGGAAGAATATAGCCTTTTTCGTTGAGGCACTGGTCGATGGCCGCGACATAGATTTCCACGTCCGGATGACTCTCCTGCAAGCGGCGGATCCCTTCCGGCGCTGCCACCAGGAAGAGCCCCTTGATCGACGTGCAGCCAGCCTCCTTGAGCAGATCGATGGTGGCGACCAGACTGCCACCGGTGGCCAGCATTGGGTCAACGATGAGGGCGGTGCGCTCTTTCATGCCGCGGGCCAGTTTTTTGTAGTAGCAGACCGGTTCTAGGGTCTCCTCGTTGCGGTAAAGGCCGACGACGCTGACTTTGGCACTGGGAATCAGGTCGAGGACCCCGTCCATCATACCGAGCCCGGCGCGCAGGATCGGCACTACGGTGATCTTTTTTCCCTTAATCTGGTCGACCGTCACCGGCCCGGCCCAGCCTTCAATTTTTCGTGGTTCGGTTTCGAGCCCCTTGGTCGCCTCGTAGGTCAAAAGTCGGGCGACTTCGGCGGCCAGGGCACGAAAGTCCTTGGTGGAGATATTTTTCTTGCGCATCAGTCCGAGCTTGTGCCGAACCAGCGGATGGCCGATTTCAAAGACGGGCATGGGAGCTCCTCGACAGGGATGGGATGACAAGGGGTAATTAGCAGATCGTGGTGCGAAGGGCAAGCAGATAGATGTCCCGGCAAACAGAAACCGACGTGGAAGGACCAGCTGGGATAGTGTCTCCACTCAGGAGTGGGTACTGTAGACCAGCCAGGCGCTGCCGGCCATGGATGGTCAAAAGATCGAGAGGGTAAATAATGGCGGCTGCCACCCGGTTATTTCCCCAGGCCCCCACATCTCCCCACATGCGACCCGCGGCGGCCGTAGTAACGTCGATCGCGGCGATGGCGAGCAGGATGCCGATGATGAAGAGGCTGGAGATGACGCAGGCGCGTCGGATGGGCATCTGCCCCTGACCATTGATAAATCCGACAATCAGCGGAATGCTCGCCAGGTGGCGGGGTGAGAGCCGCACGCAAAAAATGACCAGGGTATCGCCCCGGTCCTTGTTCCGGACATAAATGGGCCAGGAATAGCGTCTATTCCTGGCCCATTTCTTCGCATGCCGTTGGTTATAGCGGCCACGGGTTTTGCGTAGGATTCAAATTACGGCCCGACACTCTCACGAAGAAGTTCCGTGAGAGTCCTGCCGCAACAGGACATCATCTTGTTTTTCGCATCTTTCTCAGAATACTTCGTGTCACAGGTGTGGCAGATAAAAGCATTCTTTTCGGGGAGCTCTTCAACCGCTTTTGAAAACCTGTCATGGTATTGTTTGGTCATTTTATGGCCCTTTCTCCCTCCAGGTACAACACCTGATTCAAAACAGAAGGTCAATTATTGGGAAGGCGAAATTTTCACCTACCACGGTAATCGATGACCATTTCAACTGAGTTCAGCATAACATTATTAGGAAAATTAAACAACCCGCGGGGGGATCCTGGAGGAAGTCTGCACTCTTGCACAGGCCGTCGGACCCCGGACCGGTGCGCCATGCCCTCAATGGTCGGCAGAGGTTTTCTGGGTCTGGCGAATGTGACCGTAATTAAGCAGGGCGACAAAGATGCTGCCGCCAACCAGGTTGCCGAGAATGGTCATGCCGAGGAAACCAGCGACCTGGGACAACAGGAACTGGTCACTGATCAGGTAGGCGGTAAAAATTTCGACGCTACCGGCGATGGAGTGGTGCAGGCCACCGATTCCGATAATGAAGGTGACGATATATATCGATACCATCTGGCTCAGCGTAGGAGGCGTCGCCATGACCAGCCAGCCACCAAGGGCCATCAGCCAGCCAGCGAGCAGGGCACTGATGAAAAGAGCGCCGCCCCTGTACATGACCAGGTGATGGCCGATTTCGACATAGCCTGCTTCAGCAGCGATTACCGTGTCAGCAGCAACCAAAAAACCTGCGCTTATCAGGGCTCCGGACAGGTTGCCCGCGAGGACGATCCCCCACAAGCGCAGCAGCATCGCCGGGGTGCCACGGCGGTCGAGCACCGGGTATACGGCCGTGGCCGTATGCTCTGTGAAGAGCTGGGTGCCGCTCATGATGCAGAGCACAAAGCCCAAGGGGTAGACCAGGGCCGTCGCCAGCCGGGCCGGTACGTCCAGGTCGAGCAACAGCAGCTGCCCCTGAACACTCGCCACCGACATGGCGGTAAACCCGAGAATGAGACCTGCTGCCATGGCCGAGAGGAAGAGGGATAGCACTGGCCGCTGCAGCTGTTCCAGTCCCTCGGCGATGGCATTTTCCAAAATGTCATCCGGATGCCTTAACGACTCATCGGAACGTTTCAGAATGACAGGAACATAGTCCTGGTCCTCGGCTTCCCGCTCGACTTCCCGCTCCGTCTTGGTTTGGGGTTCAGCTTCGTGTTCATCGGAGCGTCCACCGGGCTCTGGAACGTTTTCTTTTCCATGCTGGTCTGCCAATTGGATCACTCTCCTTTCCATTGCTGCTCTAAATGATACCAGACCGGTCCGCGCAGTTTTTCATCGATGGGAAGGGTCGGGAACCTTTCCCTTCTCAATGGGTATGAAAGGTTCCCGGTCAGAAATCCTGGCGATTCATGGAATCCTGTATAATTGACGGGTACGATAACCACCTTTGCAGATTTAGCCCGACGGCTTTCCCCTCCCCTTCCCGCATCAGCAGCCCCATGCCGGCAGGAAGCTCGGGCGTTGACGCGTGGTTTAAGGGGCCTGAAAACGAGGAAACCAGGGACAGAGCTCGAATATGTATTTTCATGAAGGGAAAAATTGTTATCGGTTGTCGAGAGCGCAGCGCATTGCTTTCCTTGTCGACGGTGAGGACTACTATCGCGCCGTCGCCGATGCTTGCGAATCTGCCCGGCAGGCCATTTATATTCTCGGCTGGGATGTCGACAGCCGGACCCGGCTGCGACGGGGAAAGAAGGGGACTGCCGAAACTTTGGGCGAGTTTGTTGATCGCCTGGTGAAAGAACATCCCGACCTCCACATCTATATCCTCGAGTGGGACTTCGCCATGTTTTACTCCCTGGAACGGGAGACCCTGTCTTGGCTGAGTCTGGGCTGGATGAGTCATGAACGGGTACATTTCGAGTTCGATGACAACCACCCGGTCGGCGCCTGTCATCACCAGAAGATTGTCGTCATCGACGATCTGGTGGCCTTTGTCGGTGGCTTCGACCTCGCCAGTTTCCGCTGGGATACTTCCGAACATCTGCCGAACCATCCCGAGCGGACCGAGCGCGGAACCAGCTATGGGCCGGTCCACGATGTCCAGATGCTGGTCGATGGCGAAGCGGCCAGGGAGCTCGGGTGTATCGCCCGACGCCGCTGGGACCGTGCGACCGGGGAGCAACTTCCCGAACCGACAGAGTATGGCCACGATCCCTGGCCGCAGAGCATCAGCCCTGATCACCGGGAGGTCCGCCTCGCCATCCTCAGGACCGAACCGGCCTACGATGGTCAGGCCGAAGTTCGTGAGATCGAAACCTTCTACCGCGACGCCGTCACCCGGGCAGAGTCTTTCATCTACATGGAAAATCAGTACCTGAGCTCCCATGCCATCTGCGCGGCCCTGGAAGAATCTCTGCAGCAGGCGGAAGGGCCGGAGGTTGTGCTGGTCCTCCCTCGCAAATGTCCTGGCTGGCTGGAAGAAGAAACCATGGGCGCCCTGCGGCAGGGGATTCAGAAGCGCCTGCTTGCCGCCGACCGGAATGGCCGGCTCAGGGTCTATTATCCGGAGCGGGCCGGCCTGACCACGGATGTCATCATAGTCCACAGCAAGCTCCTGATCGCCGACGATACCCTCCTGACCGTCGGCTCCGCAAACCTGAGCAACCGCTCGATGGGCTTTGACACTGAGTGCAATCTGGCGTTGTCGGCCGATGGACAAAAGGGGATCGCCAAGACGATCGCTCGCTTCCGCAACCGGCTCCTCGCCGAACACTTGGGGACCGAGATCCAGGTAGTTGCCGATCACCTCGCCAGAAGCGGCTCTCTCCTTGCGACCATCGATGCCCTGGACAATGACCAGCGCGCGCTGAAAATTTTGCCGACTTCCGACGACGAAACCCCATTGGAATATTTTCCCGCTGAAATCATGTTCGATCCGGAACGCCCCGGCAGCGTCGATCGGTTGTTCGATCTCTTCGGGACCGGGACCCCTCAGAAATCGGACGCGGAAGCTGGTGACATCAGAACCAAGGCCTGGGGATTTTTCGCCGTTATCGTCAGCGCTATTCTTCTGGCCATCCTCTGGCGCTGGTCGCCGCTGAAAGAGTGGCTGAATCTCGCCAACCTGCTCGCGGCAGCGGACGCCGTTCGCGAAAGCTCGATGACCATTCCGATCGTGCTTGCCATTTACGTGGTCGGCAGTTGCCTGATGTTTCCGGTCAATCTTCTCATTCTTGCCACCGCCCTCAGTTTCGGTTCCATTACCGGTTTTGTGCTGGCGATTTCCGGCAGTATCCTGGGAGGACTGGCGAGCTACCTGATGGGGCACTGGCTGGGCCGGGACGTGGTGAGCAAACTGGGCGGAGAAAGAGTGAACCGCCTCAGCCGCAAGCTCGCCCGACGGGGCTGGCTGGCCGTCGCTCTGGTTCGGGTCGTGCCGATCGCGCCCTTCACCATCGTCAACATGGTTGCCGGCGCATCACATATCTCCGCCCGCTCCTTTCTGATCGGGACCGCCATTGGCATGTGTCCCGGAATCCTGGCAATCATGGTGTTCGAAGAAGGGCTGGAGCGGGCGTTGCGCAACCCGCACGGCGGCACCCTAGCCCTGGCCATCGTAGCCCTGTGCGGCGCAGCTTTGATTCTGTGGGGGGGAAAACGCTGGCTGGCACGAAAAAACGAGCGGCAGAATGGATGAAAAACAGCTGCGACTGGCAACCTGGAACATCCACATGGGGATCGGACAGGACGGTCAAAGAAACCTGCCGCGGACGGCAGAGGTCCTCCGGCAGCTGCGGGCCGACTTGATCGGACTGCAGGAGGTCGACAACCACATCCACCCGGCCGGAAATGACCTTCAGATCCTGCATGCCCTGACCGGTTTGGAAGTAATCGCCGGGCCGACCATGCAGCGGACAACCGGGGATTACGGCAATGCATTGTTGACCCGGCTGCCGGTTCTCAAGGTGGAGCGTTACGATATCAGCATCACCGGGGGGCGTGAACCGCGGGGGCTGCTGATTGTTCACGTCGATTGGCACGGTGAAAGGCTACAGGTCGCGGTGACCCACCTTGGCCTGCGTGCCAGCGAGCGCCGTGGGCAGGTACTTCAATTGATTGATTGTTTGTCAGCCGTCGACCGGGTGCCACTGATTCTGATGGGGGATTTCAACGAATGGTTTATCTGGGGGCGGCCGCGGCGTTGGCTGCAGCGCCATTTTCAGCAGATTCACTCTCCCGCAACCTTTCCGTCGCGCTGGCCGCTGTTCAGCCTCGACCATATCTTTGCCGACCCGCCGGTCCGTTTACTTGAAAAACAGGTTGTCAAAACTCCCCTGGCCCGGCAGGCTTCCGATCATCTCCCTCTGACCGCCATTTTTATCCGTCCAACCAGATTTGCAAAAGGAAGCCGGGCCTACCGAGAGTTGAATATCAGGGATCGGGTAGGAGGCGGGGTCGCCCCCGCCGTCCTCCCACACCACCGTGCGTACGGTTCCGTACACGGCGGTTCACAAGGCGCTCTGAAAGCGGCGGTGCTGATCGGTCAAGCGGATCAGCCCCAAGTAGCGAAAGAAGGATGTCGGATACGCTTCATTCATGTGCGAGGCCCCTGAGTTCCACCAGGGGCCTCGCCCGTTCGTGGCCGATTTCCACGCCCGGGCTTCCGGCAATCCCCGCTGCATCAACCTCTTGGCCCGGGTATAGGGGCGCTTCCACTGTCGCCATAGAATGCAGCGCAGCTTCCGCCGCAGCCATTTGTCCAGATCTTCGAAAATGCCTTTGACCTCCGCCAGGCGGAAATAAGAGGCCCACCCCCGTAGCTTCGGGGTGATTTCTTTGATGACCTGAGCGAGACTGCGTCCCCTCCCCCGGCGGCAGACCTTCCTGATTTTGGCCTTGAACCGCTTCACTCTCGACTCCGCCACTTTGAGGCGGGGTTTCTTGTGAAAGGTCATGCTGTAGCCCAGAAAGACTCGCCTCCATGGGCGGTCGACGGCGCTCTTGGCGCCGTTGACCTTGAGTGCCAGCCGCTCTTCCAGGAAGCGGGTGAGACTGGCCATGACCCTTTGGCCGCTACGCCTGGTCTGCACGTAGATATTGCAGTCGTCGGCGTAGCGGCAGAAGGCGTGACCGCGCCTCTCCAGTTCCTTGTCGAACTCGTCGAGCAGGATGTTCGACAGTAGGGGGGATAAGGGGCCGCCCTGCGGCGTCCCTTCCACCCGCTGCGACACAAGCCCGCCTTCGAGCACTCCGGCTTGCAGGTACCGCCGGATGAGCAGCAATACCCGCTTGTCTTCGACCTTACGGGCCACCCGCGACATGAGTATGTCGTGGTTCACCCGGTCGAAGAACTTCTCCAGGTCGATATCGACCACCCAGCGCTTGCCGTCGGCGACATGCCGACGGGCGGCTCTAACCGCCTGCCAGGCGCTCCGTCCGGGACGATACCCGTAGGAGCTGTCGGAGAAGTCCGGATCGAATAGCGGCGTCAGCACCTGATGCAGCGCCTGCTGAATGAGCCGATCGCACACCGTGGGGATTCCCAGGGTGCGCACTCCCCCGTCGGGCTTCTCGATTTCCACCTTCCGCACCGGCTGGGGACGATACGTTCCATTCAGCAACTCTTCCCTGATGGTCGGCCACTTCTCCTTAAGAAAACCGCGAAGCTCGCCCGTCGTCATCTCGTCGATGCCGGGGGCGCCCTTGTTGGCTTCCACCCGCTCTAAGGCCGCCATCATGTTCGGGCGGCTTCCGGCCGCTGCCCTCCGGGACGGCTCCCGGTATCTCGACCGGGACTTCTGCTGCTCTTGTCGTCATCGAAACGCGAGTCTCCTGAAACGACGCCTCGTGTTCGGCCCTTTGCCGGGTGGTTACTCCGGCTACTACGGCCTCTGCTGACTTCTGCCGGCCCGTCCCGACACCTTACGGTGACGGTAGCACGAGGCAGACCGACAGATCTCCCAGGGTAATGCGCGTGACCTTCCTCCCATCTACCCGCCGCATCTACAGCCCCACCCTCCCGGATGGCTATCGGGCTTTGAAGATATTGGCCTTCTCGCCCGGATGAGACTGCCTCATGCGGTTTCTGTTCGTCGGACCGGGATTTTGCCTGCGGCTTCCTTCAGATTCCACCTCGCGATGGACACCCTTGCCGTCCGGCTAGCGGTTCCCGCCATCAGGGTCCGCAGGGGACTTGCACCCCCAAGTCACTGATTCACCACCACAGTGAATCAGACAGCGCCAGTCAAGGCGCTACGCGCCATGCCTGGCGCACAAAAGAAAAACGGAACCCAAAATTAGGGTTCCGTCGTCATTTTCTGGAGCGGGAAACGGGATTCGAACCCGCGACCTTCAGCTTGGGAAGCTGATTTTCTGACTTTTAGTAATTTTTACGTAGTTTCGCAATGTATTGTTTTGTTTGGTTTTTTGCTTTATAATCTTTTTGGGTGTTTTATGAAATTTCAGGGTTTCTGTTACCTATATGTTACCTGGAGCGACCTTCAGCTCGTGGATCAGCCCTATCTTTCGTTGAGGGATTTATGGCTCAAAATAAGCTCAAACTGACCTTAAGTGTTGTCGACAAGCTACCCCTTGCCGAGCACGGCAAGCAGGTTGACTATTGGGATACGGAGCTGAAGGGCTTTGGTTGTAGGGTTTCATCGAGGACCAAGACCTATTTCGTCATGAAACGAGTCAACGGGAAACTGACACGGGTCTCTATTGGCCGGCATGGGATTATGCGATTGGACAAGGCACGCACCGAGGCCATCTTGACGTTAGGGCAGCTGTCCTCTGGTATGGATGTAAATCGAGAGAAGAGCAAGTCCCGTATTCGGGGTAATTCTCTCCAGGAGATATACGAACTCTACCTCGCAACGCGTCCTTCCATGAAAGCCCATACCATTCGTGTTGACCGCAGCTTGTTAAACTGCCATCTCTCCGACTGGGCCAATAAGCCACTTGAGGAAATCAGCCGGGACATGGTCGCGGCCAGACATATCAAGATTGCACAAGGTATCAGGGGAAGCAACGGCCAATAATGCGCTGCGACTGGTCCGGCGCCTTTATAACTTTGCGCTTTCTGTCACAGACGGCAACCTGCCGCCAAACCCTGTGCAGCGTCTTTCTGATTCCCGTCAATGGTTTCGAGTTGGTCGGCGTCAGACAGTTCTTAAAGAGCACGAGTTGCCTCGCTGGTATTCGGCTGTGTTGAGCCTTGAAAACCCTGCGGCCAGCGACTATCTGCTACTCCTCCTCTTTACCGGCCTTCGCAAGAACGAAGCCCTTTCTCTTGCATGGCGGGATGTGGATCTCAAGGACAAGACATTTACGATTCGGGAAACCAAAGATGGCAAACCGCACACCCTGCCGATGAGCACGTTTATTGTGGAAATCTTCAAACGGAGACTCGCCCTTAGGGAAAATGACTTTGTCTTCCCGGGTGGCAGTAGCCAGACTGGCCACCTGGTAGAACCGAAGCGGCAGGTGCAAGCCGTGGAAGAGGCGACCGGAATAAGCTTTTGTCTGCACGATCTCAGAAGAACTTTTGCCAGTCTTGCGGAGGGTGTTGTCTCTTATTCAATCCTCAAGCGGCTGATGAATCACTCTGACAAGGACGTTACCCAGGGATATATTGTTCTTGGTGTGGAAAAACTTCGAGGACCTATGCAGCTGGTGACTGACACGATCCTTGCTCTTGCAACTCCTCAAATTAAGGATGCCCAGGAAGCTTAGTCAGGCGATAATCTCCATCCTCAGGCCTTGCCGATCAAATTCGGCCTGTTCGGGGAGTGTCCGAGAAGTTCCACCCGCAATTCTTTCGGCACTCCAAAGGGCAGCCAAAGCGTCCAGCAAGTCATCGGCCCCACAACCTAAATCATTCTTGGTTTTCATCGCCAGCCGGATTCCAACTTCCTCGCCGAATACATTTTCCAGGAGTGCAAGCCTCTCTGATCGCCCTTCTCGGTTCCTCTTCGGGAATGCCATTGGCCGATGTCCGGCCATCATAAAAAAACTGACTTCGGGATGAACTTCGCGCACTCTGGACTGTATCCCGGGATGATTTCTCAGATATTCATCGACCTCTCGAATCTTTGGCGTAATGGCCCATGCCTGCTTGGAGATCCCCTTATTCTCCACCTCTCTCTGAATGAGGCAAGCCTCCCCCCAGCTCTTGGCAGCAAACACCGGCCTGATGGGTGCCGGGAAGACACTGCTTCCCCTCCCCTGTCCTAATAATTTTCGAGCTGATAAGTCACAGCCTCTTGATCCCTTGTCCGGCAAGCCGATTGGAATATCAATGGCAAGGACCTCTGGACTCTGGGTTCCATCGAAAAACTCAGAAAAGCAATCCACCCGGCGGAAAGAAATCGTTTCCTTTGCAGAAGTTCTGAAGGCAGCGATCCATCCCCCCTTGCACCCATCGACACCATATAACCGAGACATGGTTACACCCACTCGCCTTGGCTTGAGGCGACTTTATCGATGTCCCTTAAAGAGAGTCGGCTGCTTTCACGAAGGCTGAGACAAATGGATTTTATCGATTCCTCAGAAAAACCAACGGCCCTTAGCTCCTCACACAATTTTTTCTGGTTCACCTGACCAATGATCTCAACAGAACCTCGGATAGCGTCAACGGCTCTGCCCCAATCACCAAAAGGAGCGGTTGCCAGCACCTCGAAGGACCCACTCGCCCGATACCTCAGCAGGATATTGGGCCCCTCCTGATCTATGGTCGTTCTTTGCATCTGGTCTGACACGACATCCTCCTGAAAAGATTTAAACCTACTCGGTTCGCCCGGAAACGTTCAGGATCGGGTTGAGCGCCTGAATAAGGAATTCCTCGATTGCTGGCGCTTCAAATCCGCGGCCTTCGGGAAGGCCAATGGATTTCACAAATTTTACATTCGTCAGCCATTCCAGACGCGGAGAGCCATCACAGGAAAAATGGGCACCAATCCGTCTGCCGATATTGGAGTTACAAGAGGTCTTGCCGATGTAAAGTAGCTCTTTATTCTCATCAAAGAGGAAGTAAACGCCTGCCTGACCACAGTTGGGCCAGGAAACACTTTGATCCCTTACCCAGACAAATTCACTCAGGGCAAGAGGAGGCATGTTTGGCCGTGGATATTTCTGGTTCAGTTCCTCGACCTTTGCTTCAAGATCCGTCAATTTGATGCTCATCTTTCCCTCCTTACTCTCGATTGTCTGATTGGTTCTGTGCTAATGGCTGCAATAACACGTCTCAATAGTTCGGATATTACGGCATAGAGGCGCCCAGCTATCTTTTTTTCAGGGGTGTTTTTGCTTTCTGTTGAAGGACTTCCAGCAACCTGACCATCGCGAGCGTATCCTGCTCACAATAATCCAGAAGATTTCGGCGTAAAGTCTCAAGTTCACTGCCCGGTTGTGCTGCACACATCAGGTGCCAGGCCTCCATCGCCATGCTACCGTCTGAGATCTCAAGGGAGTCATAGGACATTTCAGGTACAAACGCCGGCAGAACTTTCTTGATGGAATACGACCCCTGCATTTGCCAATGGTAGGCATCTCGTTGGCGAAACGGCACCATCAGATCATGGATATTGTCAATCAGCCCCATTATCCGTTTGCGCTTACGCGGATACTGCACAGCCAGGGCTTTCAGGACGCCGATCTCGAAGGTCTTGTTAAACGTTAGTACACAGGCGTTTTCTGGAATGTCATTCAGCAATTGCTCCAAGAGCTCTTTTCGAGGGTCCTGGTTTGGAGCGCCAAGAAAATGGGAGTGATGGAGCTTGCCACCTTTTCGCTTGAGGGTATGGAGCGAGTATTGAAATGGTATCTGGTTATAGGGCCGGGTGCCGTCAAACGGAGGGATGGCACTCATAAAGGTTTCAAAATCAAGGAAGCAGAGGGGGTACCACAACTCATCCAGAAATTTCTTGAGCTCTCTTGCCTTGAATTCGATGCCCTTATTCAGAAACATTTCGACCTGATAACGTTGATTGGTATTCAACCTGTCCAGAGGGATGTCCTTGAGATTTACGATCCCCTCTCCATAGAGCCCGAATTTGTCGATACCCTTGCCCGCCAGGTCGAAGACAGAGTCCTTGGGGATGTGTGACCAGCAGTGATCCCAGAAATCGCACTCATACGGGTTACTGCAGTAGGGGCCGATATCAATGGCTGGAACCTTTGTCTTGTTGAGCATGATACGAATGCTGGCCAGATTGGCCACCACCATTTTCTGCATTGCCCGAACGTCCTTGGTCAAATCCAATTTGGTGAAGAGTTGTTGCGGGTCAATTTCGCCGTCCCTGACGTAGCCTGAATTAATGACCACCAGATAAGCCTTGCAGATCTGGAGGCCAGCTTCTGTGAGGATGTGATACTGGAGGGCAATATCATCCCGGTTGATATCTTTTAAAGAAGCGGCGGACTTCACCTCGTAAAGCTCCCAACCGCGACTTACCTTGCGGAGGATGTCTGCCTTCACGAAAATACCGTCATGATTGAAGGAAGCCTCGTAAATCACCTTCTTCCCAGAATCAATTGCCTGCTTCGTCATCTCGATCTGGTCGCTAATCGACACCCCATCGTAAGGGACCTCCACGCCGCCAGGAAAGAGGCTCTGGGCCAGGATTCCGACCGCCGTGCCGGTGTCGAAGACTGCCTGCTTGGAGGCACTCGCTTCCTCGCGCAGCTCCGGGTGATATTTATACAGATAGAGTGACTTGTGGCACTGCATAGCACGCAGGTATTGAGATTTGCTTAGTCCTAATTTCCGGTTGTTGCCCTTGGTCATGTCTACCCTCCACTACAGCTGGTCTGCTCAATAGGTTGCAAATGAATCTCCCCGCAGCAAGCTACGGGGTATCAAAAGTTTAGATTGATCGCTTTCATCGAAGCAAGCTTCGGGGAATTCGACCCACCTGAGATTAAATCAAGTGTCTATAGCCAAGTTTTGTTCCTCACCTAGATACAGTTGCCACCAACCTTTTTTTCCTTTGTGCAGCGTTATCTGCAACCAACTACTCCTTCTTAATAATCACCGTAACTGTCCAGCATGTTGCGAGCGGTCTCGGCGAACTCCCTGCGTAGCGATTTGGGCGCGACAATTTCCACCTGATCACCGAAACCGAGCAGCCACCAGCGCAGCTGATGGGTATCCAGCACGGTCGCTTCCAGCATTACTTCGTCATCATCACACTCCGTTATTTTCTGATCGGCACTCAGGGGGCTTTCGAGAAGATGGGCGGCGGCCTCTCTTTCGAAGAGCACCTTCAACCGGATTGTTCTGCGCCCCGGCATGGGGAAATTAAGCTCTCCCTGTTCCAGGTACTTGTCGAGCTGAAACCCTTTGGGTTTTAGAACCGGTTCTGTGATCAGTTCCACCGAACCGAACCGATGCAGGGGAAGCAGCTTGATGTCGTCGTAGTTCCAGAGGGTCGCAACCAGATAGACCAGCGGTTCAGCGAACACCAGTCCGAGGGGATTGACAACATAATCTTCAAACTTGCTGGCTCCCTTTTTGCGGTATTGGCCCTTGAATCGCAGGTCGTCGAGCAACGCTTCATAGATCACCTCCAGGACTCCCGAGGCAATCTCCGGCGGCTGCAGCGGTTGGGTCCTGGTTACCACCCTTACCTTCTCCGGCCATGAGCCAAACCCTCTGTTTCCCAGATCCCCCAAAACCCTATCGGCTCGTCGCAGGTTGGGTGCAAGAGACTCCAGGCAACTTTTGGGCAGCAACCGGGCCATAAACTCATTGACCATCTTCAGGGTCAGGGCCGCCGTCCGATCCATCCCCGGAATATCAAAGGACATGGCATGACGATCCCAGCGCCAGGCAATCGGCTTGCTGTTGTCGAAAGTAATAGGAAAGAGTTCACACAACTCCCGCAGGTCCCTCTGTACTGTTCTCAGATCGACCTTGAACCCCTCTGCCTCCAGCCGTTCGCGGATCAGTGCCGCATCCTTGGGCTGACGGGTCTCCAGAAGTTGCAGCATCTTCCAATGCCTCAGCAATGTATTGAATTTTTTGTTCATGGCTCACCTATATCCCAGGGTAACGACAAAATATGTCGCATTAGAATCTTATAGTCTTTACTTGTGGTCGAGGCAATAACAATTCGATACGACACGCCCTGTCGCCACCCTGAGGTATCTATAAGCCACTGAAATAAAAACCCGGGAGGCAACTATGGCTGAACTATACGAACAACTGGTTATTATCCATTACCTGGAGGCGCTGTTGAAAAGCAACACCCTCACCGCCCCTTCCTTAAAGGAAGTCTGTGATTATCTGGAGACCGCCTTGCCTTTTCTCGGCATGGATACCAACAACGACCACCTTCTGGACAAAATGGGTGAGCTGCAGGGTGCCGTTCTTAGGAATGAAGGAGGCCGGAAGCTTTTCCAGCCAACAATAAAAGAAATCGGCAAGGCCGTTGCCGCTCGCAAAAAGGCAATTCGCAATGCCGAGCCAGGCCCTCTTGCCAAAAACATTTCAGTGATCGCCCGTGAACTGGAGTTGGACCCGCTGGAAACTGAAATCTTTGGTCTGATTATCCGATATCGAATTCACGATCAACTCAGCAGTCTCTTCAATGACCTCACCCGTGCGCACATGAGTGTTTATGAGCTGCTGGGCATCTGTTTGGGTGTCGAAAGAAAAGAGCTTGGAGAGCGGCTGAGCCCCTCGGGCAGACTGCTCTCCTCAGGAGTAATCTTTCAACCGCCGCACCTCGGCAAGGATATCGATGACTGTTTCAATGTTCCAGACGTTATCTTCGCTGCTATGCAAAAGACCTTGGCAAGCCTCACGGATGTTCGCACCCACATCCTTGGAGAGCCTGCCAGGGCCAGTCTGGCATGGGAGGACTTTGACCATCTTGAACCGGCACGGGAGAAGCTGGCGACCTTTCTGAAGCGTGTCGTCGAAAACAATATGTCCGGCGTAAATATCCTGCTCTGGGGTTCACCCGGCACAGGTAAGACCGAATTCTGCAAAACCCTGGCGCACCAGCTGCAGCTGAATCTCTATGCCCTCTGCGAAACAGACGAAATGGGCGAGGAGCCAAGTCGCAAGGAGCGCACCAGTGCCCTGAAACTGGCGCAGAGCCTGTTGCGTTACCAGAAGGACAGCCTGCTGCTGTTTGACGAGATGGATGACCTGTTTGAGAACAAGGGGTTGGCCATGTTTTTTGGTGGCAAGCTCAGCATGGGCTCAAAAGTTTTCACCAACCGCCTGTTCGAGAGCAACCCGGTACCGACCCTCTGGACCATCAACGATGCCGCGCTTCTCGACGAAAGTGTCATTCGCCGCATGGCCCTGGCCATCGAGATCAAGGTCCCCCCTGCCCGATCGCGGGCCAATGTTTGGCGCCGGCTGCTGGACAAGCATCAGGTCTCGCTGCCGGAAGATGAAATCAACCAGCTTTCGATGATCGAAATTGCCCCGGCAGTTGCAGACAACGCCGTTCGCTTTGCGGGTCTCGTCGGTCACAACCTGGAGGACTTCCAGTTCGCCACCCAAGGCATTATCAAAGCGACCACCGGACGCAATCCTATGAGGCAGAACAAGAAACAGCAGCTCTACCTCCCGGAACTGATCAATGCCGACACGGATCTCGGACGGCTCGCCGACAACCTGGCCAGTTCAAACGATCGAAACTTCTCCCTGTGTCTCTATGGCCCCCCAGGAACTGGCAAGACCGCCTATGTCCGCTACCTGGCCGAGCGTCTTGGTATGCCGGTTCTTTTGAAACGGGCATCGGACCTGATTTCAAAGTATCTGGGGGAGAGCGAACAGAATATTGCGCTGGCCTTTGAGGAGGCCGTTGAAAAGGAGAGTTTTCTTGTCTTTGATGAGGCTGATTCGTTGTTGGGTGACCGACGCTATGCCCAACGGTCATGGGAAATCTCCCAGGTCAACGAGATGCTGACCTGGATGGAAAACCATGCCCTCCCCTTCGCCTGTACCACCAACCTGATGGATCGACTGGATCAGGCATCACTGCGCCGGTTTACTTTTAAGTGTCACTTCGATTTTCTCCGGGAGGATCAGGTGATACTGGCCTTTTCCCATTTCTTTGGCATTGATGAGCCTCTTCCTGCAATCACCGATGTCCACCACTTAACCCCGGGTGACTTTGCCACCGTCCGCCAGAAACGGAAATTTCTGGCGCCAGACCAGAATATTCACGAGATAATAAAGCTGCTGAGAATTGAAGGGGATCTGAAGGATCTCCCGACCCGGAAAACTTTGGGATTTTCAATTGGCTGACAAATCGTTTTACAGCTCCAAAAACGTAATCTAAGATCGAGCGGAAATTATAAAGATGAAGGAGTTGTGATGGCTGGAAATGACTTCGCGAGAACTTTGAAATCCGAGCAGATTGCCGACCTCAAAAGACAGGAGCTATTCCTAAAGAAACTGCTTCCTGACATATTGTCCGGGGAAGTATTTCCTTCCATCAGAAGGAATCGCATCGATTTCTATTATGGCGGCGGAAAATTATTCAGCTTCACGGACTCCTTTTCTACGCACATCAAATACGCCTCCGCACTGACCTACAGGAGACCGTACATAACTGAAAACGACCTGCAGAATGCTATCCCCATCCAAAATTTTCTGGCTGGGTATGAAACCATCAAAGCCAATTGCCGACTGTACTCAGGGATTGAGGCTGAAGCGGTGTCACGTCTGTATGCCAATTCCTCCCCTTTCGGGAAAGAGGCAAATGTTGTCATTCTTGACATTGAGGTCTCACTGAGAAGACAGGACGAGACCGATAGTGAGCAGGATTCCTGGGAGTCCCCTGACAGGACCACCAGGCGGGCAAGGCAGGACCGGATTGATCTATTGTTTTTTGACAAAAACTCAAAAACATTGAAGTTCTTTGAGGCAAAGCACTTTTCCAACAAGGAGCTCTGGTCGGAGAAGGGTACCGTTCCCGACATCAGAAGGCAGATTGGGCGCTACAAAAATCAGATCCGCGACAATGGCGAATTGATGCTCAAGCAATACCGGAATTTTGTCGAAATAATGTGGAATGTCTTTGACCTCGACGGGTCTACCCTCCCCCTGCCTGAACATCTCTCAAAGGATGTCGTTTTGTTGTTATTCGGGTTTGATGACAGTCAGAAAAAAAGAATAAAGGAGCTCCTGATCTCCGATGGCAGCCTGTCAGGTATAAGCCTGCGAGCGAGAGGCAATTATAAGGATAAAAAATTCACAGCGGCGGTGTAAATCAGTTTGTGTAAATGGCTTGGGTTTTTGTCGTCAGTAAACCGGCAACCTGCCTTCGAACAAGATAGAGAACTGGTTGAGGGCGGCCTTCCAGTCCCGAATCGGCAGGGTCCATTTCTTGGCGATATTGTTCAGCGCCAGGTAGAGCAGTTTGAACATGGCTGCGTCGTTGGGGAATGAGCCCCGGTTCTTGGTGACCTTGCGCAGCGACATGTTTAGCGATTCGATCGCATTGGTGGTGTAGATCACCTTGCGAATCTCCGCCGGGTAGGCGAAAAAAGGGGTGATTCTCTCCCAGTTGCGCCGCCAGGACTGGCCGATGGAGGGGTGGGTTTTATCCCACTTCGCTTCGAACTCCGTCAGGTTCATTTCGGCC
Source organism: Desulfuromonas carbonis (assembly GCF_054658035.1). Classification (NCBI taxonomy): domain Bacteria; kingdom Pseudomonadati; phylum Thermodesulfobacteriota; class Desulfuromonadia; order Desulfuromonadales; family Desulfuromonadaceae; genus Desulfuromonas; species Desulfuromonas carbonis. The sequence continues at coordinate 401,573 of NZ_BAAHXR010000002.1, forward strand.
TGCTCGGCCGTCGCGGCCTGGTAAATGGACTTCAGATCGGCCGCCACTTCCTTGCGCTGTTTCCAGGAGACGTAGCGGAGAGAATGGCGCACCATGTGAACGAGGCAGAGCTGGACCTGGGTGCGAGGAAAGACTGCTTCGATGGCCTCGGGGAAACCTTTGAGCCCGTCCACGCAGGCGATGAAGATGTCTTCGACACCCCGGTTTTTCAACTCGGTCACCACCTGTAGCCAGAACTTGGCGCCCTCGTTCTCGGCCACCCACATGCCCAGGACCTCCTTGATGCCGTCCAGGGTGACGCCCAGGGCCAGGTAGACCGCTTTATTGCTGACGTGGCCGTTGTCTCGCACCTTGACCCGGACCGCGTCCATATAGACGATGGGATAGAGGGCGTCGAGCGGTCGGTTCTGCCAGATCTTGACCTCGTCCGCGACGGCATCGGTCACGCTGGAAATGAGGGCGGGAGAGACCTCGACGCCATAAATCTCTTCCAGATGCCCCTGGATCTCCCGGGTCGTCATCCCCCGGGCGTAGAGGGAGATGATCTTGCCGTCGAAGCCGGCGAAGCGGGTCTGGCCCTTGGGAATGATGAGCGGCTCGAAGCTGCTGTCCCGGTCACGCGGAACCTCGATCGGCAGTTTGCCGAATTCGCCCTTGATGGTTTTGGCCGACTTGCCATTGCGGGCATTGCCGCCTTTCGTGGCCACGGGAGCATGCTTCTCGTGCCCCAGGTGTTGGGTCAATTCCGCTTCCAAAGCTCGTTCCAGAAGGGCCTTGGTGAGCTGTTTAAGCAAGCCGGTTTCGCCGATCAGGTCTTCGGGCTTCTTGTAGTCGGCAAGCAGACGGTCCAGCAGATCTTTTTCGATGGCCATGGGGGCTCCTTAGAGGGTGGGGTCCCGGTGTACCCCTGAATGGCCATTTACACAATCTTTTTTACACCCTCTTCACAGCTGAGACTTTATCGAAAAACATCATCACATGTCAGGAGAAATAGGGCGCATTTAAATGATTTTTGCCAGCATAATCACCCCGGGAATGACCATTCTTCTGGTCTGTTTCTTATTCTCAAAAACATATTGCATATCCGCTGGCAATGACCAAATCCCCATCCAATCAAGGTCAAGATTTTTCGTATCCAGAATTCTGTCAGCAAGGCTACAAAGATCTTCTTCAGGAGTAGGAAAATTTTTATAAAGCTTGCCTTCTTCAGCTTTTTTCAGAGTTCTCCAGATCGGTAGAACCATGAAGGCAACCCGATGACCAGCCATCCCATCAAATAGAAGATCTCTTTGATTTTTCTTTATTTTTTTCAATTGGGCTATGGCTTCATTCCAACTTTTCATATTACGGTCACTAAGTAATTGGCTCCCCAAAAAAAGCCAGCCATGCTTCACCTCCATCAGAAATACATGCTTATCCCCTCTCTGAACCCAATAATCCAGCCAACCGTGGGAATCATCCTCACCATGCGGCTTTCTTCGCGTAGGTATTTCCTGAAGGGCTCCATAGCCAAGATTGTAGAAACATGGAAGCAGAACTGAGGATAGTTGTCTTTCTTTATACCAAAATGGCATTTCACCAGTTATGTTGAAAAGTTCTGTAGAAACCTTCGCAAACTCCTGGAGAAGATCATTAAGAAATTGACCGGTTACAATCTTGGAACTAATGTCCCCCAACTGTTTCCGGTACTCCTGGATCTTTCCACACCCACGAATTGATTTAAATTCCATATTCCCTGGCGGTGTAAATCAGTTTGTGTAAATGGCTTGGGTTTTTGTCGTCAGTAAACCGGCAACCTGCCTTCGAACAAGATAGAGAACTGGTTGAGGGCGGCCTTCCAGTCCCGAATCGGCAGGGTCCATTTCTTGGCGATATTGTTCAGCGCCAGGTAGAGCAGTTTGAACATGGCTGCGTCGTTGGGGAATGAGCCCCGGTTCTTGGTGACCTTGCGCAGCGACATGTTCAGCGATTCGATCGCATTGGTGGTGTAGATCACCTTGCGAATCTCCGCCGGGTAGGCGAAAAAAGGGGTGATTCTCTCCCAGTTGCGCCGCCAGGACTGGCCGATGGAGGGGTGGGTTTTATCCCACTTCGCTTCGAACTCCGTCAGGTTCATTTCGGCCTGCTCGGCCGTCGCGGCCTGGTAAATGGACTTCAGATCGGCCGCCACTTCCTTGCGCTGTTTCCAGGAGACGTAGCGGAGAGAATGGCGCACCATGTGAACGAGGCAGAGCTGGACCTGGGTGCGAGGAAAGACTGCTTCGATGGCCTCGGGGAAACCTTTGAGCCCGTCCACGCAGGCGATGAAGATGTCTTCGACACCCCGGTTTTTCAACTCGGTCACCACCTGTAGCCAGAACTTGGCGCCCTCGTTCTCGGCCACCCACATGCCCAGGACCTCCTTGATGCCGTCCAGGGTGACGCCCAGGGCCAGGTAGACCGCTTTATTGCTGACGTGGCCGTTGTCTCGCACCTTGACCCGGACCGCGTCCATATAGACGATGGGATAGAGGGCGTCGAGCGGTCGGTTCTGCCAGATCTTGACCTCGTCCGCGACGGCATCGGTCACGCTGGAAATGAGGGCGGGAGAGACCTCGACGCCATAAATCTCTTCCAGATGCCCCTGGATCTCCCGGGTCGTCATCCCCCGGGCGTAGAGGGAGATGATCTTGCCGTCGAAGCCGGCGAAGCGGGTCTGGCCCTTGGGAATGATGAGCGGCTCGAAGCTGCTGTCCCGGTCACGCGGAACCTCGATCGGCAGTTTGCCGAATTCGCCCTTGATGGTTTTGGCCGACTTGCCATTGCGGGCATTGCCGCCTTTCGTGGCCACGGGAGCATGCTTCTCGTGCCCCAGGTGTTGGGTCAATTCCGCTTCCAAAGCTCGTTCCAGAAGGGCCTTGGTGAGCTGTTTAAGCAAGCCGGTTTCGCCGATCAGGTCTTCGGGCTTCTTGTAGTCGGCAAGCAGACGGTCCAGCAGATCTTTTTCGATGGCCATGGGGGCTCCTTAGAGGGTGGGGTCCCGGTGTACCCCTGAATGGCCATTTACACAATCTTTTTTACACCCTCTATTCCCTACGTTGAACGTTTACCAAACAAAATCTCATAAAGGATCCCTCCAGCTGGCCGACCAAGAGGTTACGACCTAAGCCAGTCCATACTCCTGGATAATTAGCTCTCCTCTTTCGAAAGCCATGTCAAGCTCGCCGTTCAGTTCATTGAGCACCTGCTCATGTCTTTCGATAGCATTTACACCAAACAAGTCAAGTTTGTCTAAGGCATAGACTATAAAGACTGTTGCCAAGCCAGTCGCCATCCCAACTACGACTGAAGTTAGTACGTCAGCAAACTGATCGAGAAAGGGTATTTTTCCAATTAAATTGTCAATTGCTTGCTCTATCAAAACGCCGCCAGCTATCGTAAGGCCAGCTGCTATCAGCTTTGTTGCCTCATGTGCGGCCTGGGCCGAGGACATGCCTTCAGGAGGATTGACCAACATCTTGATGGCTTTGAGTAGCGAGAAAAAACCTTCCCTGATAATTCGCACTGCGCGCTTCCCTGTACGAACAAACATATTGATCACGACCGTAACCAGATTTGAAAAGAAGCCACTTATAGCTCCTTCTCCAAATGATTTCACGACATCCTTCCACCGAGCCAGTACCCGATTGACTATGCGCATCAACCGATCCTTCAATGTGCGGAAAAAGGTGTCATCGGGCCGTCCACCGCTGTAGCCGTTTCTGTATATATCTTGAATTTCAGAAAATATTGCTGAGACCACCTCGTGCAATAAGAGTCCTAAGGACTGCTGAAACCCCATTTTCAGACCTTCATGTACGCCGGTCTCTGCAATGTTTTTTGTGTAGTACTTACCCTTGTCAGTTAAGGTTGGAGCATGCTTCTGGGCTACCTCTTTTCCTTGAGCGTATTTTTCTTCGACTCTCTCGCGATCAACATCAAAATGCTCGGCATTGGTTTTATCTCTGCCTCCTGCCTTGTTGTCCATCCACTCCTTTTTGTCGTGGTCGTTCATCGACTGATTGATGTCTCTTCGGGTCGATACTAAATTACCCTTGTCAGTAGCAAAATCCGCCTTCCGTTCATCGGAGAGCATAAAGCCCCCGTTCTTATGGAACTCTGAACACGAGACTACATGGTCTGGGCTTGTGTCCTTGCCTAGCTCTGTTTTCCCAGTGTAACCATCCGTCAGAGAGCCCTGACCGTCGAGTTGCTCTCTTGTGAACTCAGCACCCACCGAACTCTTTCCGGCTCCGGCGAACTTTCCTCCTTCACTATTGGTGCCTTTGTCATACTTTGCCCTTGAATACTTGTCCTCCTCTTTCGCATAAACACCTTGTTTCGCATTGTGAATGGTAGTGACATTGCCGCCGTTCACGTCCTGGAAGAGAACTCTCGCAAGGCCAAAGGGTTTTATGATGTTTGACAAAACCGTGTGTTTGCAAGAGGAGACCAAGCCATCAAATTTCTCTTGATCAAACCTGCCTTCAATTGCACCAAGTGTTTCTTTCACTTCAGCGCTAGTAACCTCGACATCGAACTTGAAGTCATAGTGCCGATTTTGCAGGCTTTCAATTGCATTGATTGATTCGATATCAATCTTCGACAAGAGCATTTGCCTTAGGAGTGCCTCATCAACTGCAAATATAGTTTGAGGAGACTCTTTGAGTTCAGACAATATATTTTTGCGCGTTTTATAGCGATCAACCCTGTCAGTCATGTCATCGTCCTCGTATTTATGCAGCGATATGTACCTGCCAAGCCTGCTTAAATGCAACTTCCTCTTTACAGACAGTACCGTCTGCTCTGGAGATAAGGTCAATCACATCACCGAACAACCCCCATGAGTCACGGTCTACTTTTTCAACATGCTTCATTGCGGTGTTGAAATTAGGAGGATTGTTCTTGAGCTTGGTTATCATGCCTTTAACGTGAGGGGGGAGATTTGCGTGTCCAATACCTGCAACAAATTCTTCAATCTCTTCCATTTCCTCAGGATCGATACATTCATCGCAACTAGCAACGGCAATTCCAACCGCAAATAAGGCAATCAGCAGGTTGAAATAATCCCGATCTGCCTTCAATCTCTTTTCAGCTTCCTCAAGAGCGGCGACAAGCTTCTTAACCTTGATACTTTCCTCAGCCGTATGGGTTCGTTCCGTTTCGCGACGGATTTCTTTCTTTTCCTCTTCGTCCACTGCCGAGGCAATAGCACCTCCAATGCCGCCAATACTTCCACCGACAAGAGCGCCTACTGCGGTCACAGCACCTATCGGCCCTGCAACAGGCAAGGCGACTATTGCTCCAACTCCAGCGGCTACGCCACCTAGCACTTTCCAAAAACCCATGGTTTACCCTCCTGCAGTTTTGTTAACAATCGCATATCATTCCTGTATGACAGAATATGTCCCTTGACCGCTGCGTATCGTATCTTCCAAGGCTAGCCTATTTTCTATAACATCATCAAAACATCACACAGCTTGCGCCCACTCGTCCTCACCTCTTCCCACATGATTTCTACCAGTAGATCTATGTCTTCACAAACTGCTTCTACCTCCTTCGTTGTCCCTTCGGGTACTGACATATTTACGTAGGGGATACTATCAAGAAGGCTCTGTTAGCGAATTAAGTTGATTTGCCAATTATGCGGCTTATGTTTGGCTCGATTTTTTTTCTTGATAAAAAGCCACACTGGGGCTACAATATTACTACAAATAGACCACAGTGGAGCTATAAATATCATGAAAGAAACAACAATCCGTTCAAGAATCGACCCTGAAACCAAGCAGGAGGCTCAAATTCTCTTGAAGAGGTTCGGCCTTTCTATGAGTGACGCCATTCGCCTTTTCCTCCACCAGGTTGTTCTTGAGAGAGGACTCCCATTCGAGGTCAAACTTCCTGAGAACGAAGCCGCCGAGTACGATAAGTGGTTCAGAGAACAGGTAGTGGCTGAACTAGAGGAGGCTGACAAACCTGGTGCAGAGTTTATTTCTCACGAGGAAGTCGGTAGTCGCTGGGCCAAAAAACGCGAAGCCCTGTTGAAAATGGGCGGCCAAAAGGCCTCGCAGTGAAAATAGAGTGGCGGCCAAAGGCTGAGCGCGACCTAGACTCTATCGTCGACTACATCGCCCAGGATGACCCACGGGCCGCAGTGAAACAGGTCGATGAAGTATATAACCAAGTCATGGCACTCAAAGATTTCCCCGAGAGAGGAAGGCGTGGCCGTGTGCAGGGAACCTTTGAATTGGTTATTCTCAGGACATCATTCATTGCGGTATACCGAATAAAAGGAAAAAGAGTCCATGTGTTGAGAATTATGCACAGCTCTCTACCGTGGCCGAACTCTTTTTGACATAGAAATCACTACTTAATTACACGCCCCCATCTGCATGCTAGCAAATGGGGGCGTATTTGTTTAAGGAAGTTTGACTATGGCAGCACTAGCAGTGTGTTCTTGATATCAACATACCGATCAGGTGAGATGGGCAAGCAAGCGGTGAGAAGCAATTCAAGCTTCTTTGCCGTCATGGCTTCTTTGGCGTGTGCATCAATAAACCGGAACCAGGTGAGGTAGTTGTCCAGGTACTTCGTTGCAACCCCCTTGAACCGGTCCATCCAGTCTTTCAGGCGACTATGGAAGGCGTTGGCGTTTTGAATGTGATAGATCCCCTTAATCACTCGGCGGTTGCGCTTCATGTTCAGTTCCATGTGGCCAACGCCGATTTCACCGGATACGATGCGCCAGGTGCCATTGGCGTCGCTACAGACGGTTGAAACAGAGCCTGTATAGGGCGATAGCAGAGCTTTCGCCTTGACCTTATTGACCGGACCGAGGCAAGCAACCCTGGCGTGGGTTTGCTTCGTGCGATCCCTGGCGACAACAACGCAGACCTGCTCCTTACTAATCCCGCGCTTCTTTGCTGTGCCGCCTCGTTTGCGAGGATCGCGACCGACGATGTGTTTGTTGCCCTTCTCAGAGTAGAGGAAGTAGGTTTCATCGACCTCCAGCATACCCTCGAAATCACCCAATTCCATGCGCTTCAGGGCGGCGAGCAGCTTGTGCCTCCAGGTGAATATTGTCGAAATGGCTACGCCTAGGATCTTGGCTGATTTCCGGATTGAGTAGCCATTGACCATGTGCTCCATGTACGTCAGCCACTTTTCTGGGTAGTGCGTGCCACGAAAGGGCGTGTGGGTATGATCGGAGAAGGTCTTGCCGCAGCCGCCCGCGTCGCTGCATTTATAGCGCTGGCGACCATTCTGGGTGCCGTTGCGCACGACTTTCTCGCAATGGCAGTGTGGACAGGCGAAGCCCTTTCGGAATCGCTTGTCGCGCAGATCCTTGATGAAGCTCTCGACCGTATGCGGATCGCTGCCAACGCGTGTCTTCAGCTTGGCGAGAATCTTGCGTTGCTCAGCCAGGCTAAGCGATAGAACCGCCGCAAGTACGGTGGCAAAGCCTGTTTTCGGCGACGCAGATGGACTCAAGCCCCTTCCTCCTTTCGCAGACCATATAGGCACGAAAGTTTACCAAAAAACAAGGGGCTTTCAAGAAATCAACTTATTACGCGAACAGAGCCATCAAGAATGGGGTCTATGTAATCTCTGGCAGTCCAAAGTAATTGCTCGTTCAGACCGTCGAACCCCAACTTCCATTCACCTTGAGCCACTTGAGTCAGAAACTTTGAAGTGGCGCCGAAAATTGAGACAGGTGTATAAGCAATGAACCGACCATTTTCAGAGGAGAGGTTCATGACCAAGCATCGCACCCGTCACAGTGCCGAGTTCAAGGCCAAGGTCGCCATGGCGGCCCTGTCCGAAGCCAAGACACTGGCCGAGCTGTCCAGCGAGTATGGGATTCATCAAACCCAGATCACCCGCTGGAAACAGGAACTGATCACCAACGCCCCCGATCTGTTCGGCAAGGGCAAGAAGAAGGACGACAACCACGAGGCCGAAGTGGCCGAGCTACACCGCCAGATCGGCAAACTCAAAGTTGAAAACGATTTTTTGTCCAATCTGCCCGGTCTGAGCTTGACCGGGCGCAGAAACAAAAGATGATCGCCGCCGGTCATCCCGAGGTTTCTGTTGAACGTCGCTGCGAGCTCCTAGGCGTTCCCCGTGCCAACTACTACCGAGGCCTGCCCTCAGGACTGCGCGAGGGGGATCGGGAGCTGATGCTTCGGATCGACAAGCTCTACTTGGAGCACCCTTGGATGGGGAGCCGTTCCCTGGCCGACCAGTTGAACACGCCGGAAGCTCCCGTCGGCCGCGGCCGGGTGCGGCGACTGATGCGTATCATGGGGATCGAGTCGCTGGCCCCAAAGCCGGGAACCAGCAGACGACAACCCCGGCATCCGGTCTATCCCTATCTGCTGCGGGGAATGACCATCGATCGCCCCAACCAGGTCTGGGCGACGGACATCACCTACATCCCCATGGCACGCGGCCACCTGTACCTGGTTGCCATCATGGACTGGGCGACCCGCAAGGTGCTGTCCTGGCGGCTGTCCAACACCCTCGACACCCATTTTTGTGTCGAGGCGCTCAAAGAAGCACTGCTCAAATACGGCGCCCCTGAAATCTTCAATTCTGACCAGGGCTGCCAATTCACCAGCGAGGCCTTCACCTCGGTCCTGAAGGTCTGGAACATCAGGATCAGCATGGACGGCAAGGGCCGGTTCAAGGACAACATCTTTATCGAGCGCCTCTGGCGCACCCTGAAGTACGAAAGGATCTACCTCAAAGCTTACGAAACCGGCGCCGAACTCTCCCGGGATCTGGCGGTCTGGTTCACCTTCTACAATGAGAAGCGCAAGCATTCCGCGCTTGACAAGCAGACCCCCAATGAGGCTTATGAACAGGGACTGCAACACCTCAACCCGGCCGCATGAGGCTGGAAATTCCACAGCTTTCGGGGCATTGCTTATTTCACCCCTCAGGCTGTCTCACAATTCAGGACCACTTCATACTTCCTTATTTCGATCCGTTCCATGCTCGTAGGTTATTTCCCCCAGGATATCGTGAGGACATCTGCAGCCCAGGAGCAGAACCGCTTCCATCCATTTGATGGAATCTTCCAAAACCGGTAAACGGTTGACCCACTTGTCCCGTACGCCCTTAGCCAGCTTATCCTCTACCTCTTCCTTCCGGGCCTTTGGCGCTCGCTCCCGGATTTGCTGTTTCCTTCTTATTTCCTGAGCCTCCTCATCCGAAACCTCCTCCGGAGCAAGGCTCCGGCTGGAAACATCTGCTACGGGAGCAGGGACATGAGAAACACCTGCTTCAAAGGGTACCCCGGAAAGATACTCGGTCAGCTTCGAAATATTCACCCTGAACCGAGGATTGTCAGTCAGGTGCTTTAGCAAGGTTGCCTGACGAATATAACCGCTATGAAAATCGATATCCTCATGGCCATTTTCGTCAAAGAAATAGCAAGGTTTGGATGGCTCGGAAACAGCGGAAATCTTACGTTGAAGCAGGTCGTCGCGTAATGCGGTCTCGTAAAGAGACCAAACCTTGCGATAAACAGCCAGGGAGTTCGACTTTTCCTCCTGGGCACGTGTGGCCATCTCGAGGTGAGCCAGCAGAGTGACGGCGTCCCACAGTCGCATGGGATCATTGGCGATGAGTCGACGAAAATCAAATTCGTCCAAAGGGATGTAATTTTCCACCTTCACCATTTCTTTTCAATGGGTTACCGCAATTTAGCCCAATTGCCTAGCGGAACGAACAGATCCCAAAAAGTGTTACCTATATGTTACCTATGAAAAAAAACGGGTCAAGCCATTTGGTCTAACCCGTTGAATTTCTTGGAGCGGGAAACGGGATTCGAACCCGCGACCTTCAGCTTGGGAAGCTGACACTCTACCACTGAGTTATTCCCGCTCAATGTGGGGGCGATTATAGGGCTCCCCCCTTTTTTTTGTCAACGGTTTTTTCCTTTAATAAAATCAGAAACTTCCTCGCTTCATCCGGGTTGCGGACGCGCCCTTCCAGCTCTTCCTGGCTCAACCTGGCCAGCAGTTCACCAAGTTGCGGCCCGGGCTGCAGGCCAAAGCAGGAGGCGATCCAGTGGCCGTCGACAAGATCGGGAATCCGATCTGAAGATCGCAGTTCGAGGTAGGCATCAAGAGCGTCGAGGATCGCTTTCCTGTCCGTCAAGGTCGGCGCCAAAGCAGACGCAAGCAGCAGTTGATCGGCAGGGAAAGGATACTGGTCGGCCCAGCGCGCGAGGGCACGCTGGCCAAGACCTGTGGGTGGAGGTGCTAAAGGCCCTGACTCTGAGAGCGGACAGAGAATTTGCAGGGCGCGAAGGTTTTCCTGGCCAAGGGCGAGCTGGGCCTCGGCTGAAACGGGATCATGATTACCCGCCGCGAGAACAAGGGCAAGGCGCAGACGACCAAGGCGCAGCAGCGAACGACTGACAGGTTGAAACAGCACCGCAGAAACCTGGGGGGAATGACTGCCGAGCCAGCCGATAAAGGTATCGAGGCGCCGCAGCCCGTCGACGGCCTTGGCGAAAAAGCTGCTAGAATCCCGGCGTCCTGGCCCAAAGAGAAAGGGAATGGCGCCGATCTCGCCGAGGAGTTCCAACCCTTTGGAGACGCTGGTATCGTTCACCAGGCGTACCAGTTCGTCCCCCCTTCGTTCTGCTGCCACCCCGGCAAGCAGACCTGCCTCGGCTACCGCCCGCTGCCAGGTCCTCGTTTCCACGCTAAAGTCGAGGGTCGTCGCCAACCGCACCAGTCGCAGGAGGCGCAGGGGATCGGCGCGAAAGGCATGGTCGGCGCAAAGTTGCAGTTCCCGCCGGGCAATCGATTCCTCCCCCTGCAGGGGGTCGTAGCAACGATGATCAGCAAGGCTGATGGCGATGGCGTTGACGGTAAAGTCGCGGTCGCGCAGGTCGCCATCGAGGTCGGCGGCGCGAAAAGGGGCAAAATCAAAAGTGAGAACCGCTCCGTCCGGTCCGGTCCAGCTCACCCGGGACTGGTTGCGTTCCCTGTCGAGGAGAAACCAGCGACCGCCGCACCTCCTGGCGAAGGACCGGGCGAGTTCGGTAGGATCGAAGGGAGTGGCAAAATCAAAATCGGTCACCGGTCGGCCGAGGCGGGCATTGCGCAGGGCACCGCCGACCAGGAAGGCGCCGGACGCCGCCGGGATTGAAAGCAGGGCTTCGGGAAGGGGCGGCGTGGTAAGGAGGCGGTCAAAATCATCCATAGGATAAATCTAGCACAGCCCATGGCGACTGTCGGCGCGGTGAAGGATTAATTTGATGGGTATCCCTGGGCGTGGAGTCTTCCCGGCCGGAACTGAAAGTTAAGGCGGAATGTCACGTTTTAGGTGCAAATTTTTGAATTGGAAAGTTTTTTTATTCTTTCTTTTGTTAGCTTATGATTCCTGACCGGGCCCAAAAAAAGCGACCCGCCGTTAAGGGCGGGTCGCTTGGACGCACTACCTGTGGCTGGTTCAGGCGAGATCATTGGCCGCCTGGAAGATGATATCGAAAAGTTCCTGGATATCGTTTTCGGCGATACAGGAGAAGGCGATGCGCAGGTCGGTCTTGCCGATGGAGATCGTGCCGACCCCGTACTTGTCGAGCAGGTGAACGCGCAGCTTCTCGGCATCGACGCCTTTCAGCTTCAGACACATGAAGTAGCCGGAGTTGAAGGGGTAGTAACTCCAGGCGCTGTCGTACTTGCCACTGTCGAGGACCTGCTTGGTCTTCAGGGCACGCCCCTTCATGACCTGGAATTTTTCTTCCTTCTGGGCCAGGAATTCGGAAGAGCGCAGCGCCTCGATGACAAAGGTCTGCGAGGGGTGCGGACAGTTCGAGATCTTGGCGCGGATGATCCCCATAGTCTTTTTCTCGAGGGCGGCGAGCACCTGCGCGCTCTCCCCCTGGTTGCCGTCGGCGAAAGTGATGAAGCCGGTACGGAAACCCCAGACGAACTCCTCCTTGGTGGCTCCGTCCAGTTTGACAGCGAGAATCCGCGGATGGAGATTGGCGAGCTTGCCGAAGAGCGATTCCTTCATGCAGTCTTCGTAGAAGAGGCCGAAGTAGGCATCGTCGGTCACCGCGACAATATTACAGCCGCTTTGCGCAACTTCGAGGATTGCTGCCACCAGGGCATCCCCTTCGGCGACGGTCGGCGTGTAACCGCTCGGGTTGTTTGGGAAGTTGAGCAGCACCACCGCCTTCCCCTTCTCGGCAGCACTGTTTTTCAGCACCGCCTTGAAGGCTTCGACGTCGTAGCCGCCGGCGACGGTGAAGGTCGGATGCTTCTTGATGATGCCGCCGTTGCAGGTACCGAAAGTGAGGTTGTAATTCCCCCACAGCATGTCGGGGAGAACGACATGGTCACCGGTGCCGACAAACATGTCGCCGACGATCGAAAGACCATGAGTCAGGGCGTTGGTCACCACCGGGTTGGAGAAGTGCTTGCCGGCCATGCTCGGGTTCTCGCGGAGCATCTTCTCCCGCCAGAGGCTGCGCAGTTCCGGTTTCCCGGCCGGCGGCGCGTAGGGGTAGATATCCTTGGGGTCGAAGGCGGAGAGTTTTTCGTGGATGCACTGCAGGTACATCGGGCCGCCCTTTTCGGTGGCGATGCCGATGGTGGCGTTGAACTTGTGGGCCTTGTCCTTGGCCTCGGCCGACTGGGTCAGAATCCCCTTGGGGAAGAAGAGGTTCTTGCCGAGGTCCGAAAGCATCTCCAGGACGTAAGGGTTCTGTTTGGCAATCTGTTCGTTGAGCTCTTGAGCCAGCGGATTCATGCGCTCCTCCCTGGGCGGTTGATAATTGCGAACCGGCAGTGCCGCTCGCCGGGAGGCTATTAAATCAGGCCAATCCACGGCTGTCAACGGGAATCACGCCCGGCCTTTCGCCGCCTCCGGTCCGGCCCCCTGGCCTGTGCCCAAGGATAGCTGGCTCCAGCTCATGACAATGACCCATTGCTGTCCTATGCCGGCCGTGATAGATTTTCGCCAATTCGATTTATTGGGGGAGAGATGCTCTTCGTTCAGGTCATTCTGCCGGTTTTCCTCATCATCCTTGCCGGCTTCACTCTCGAAAAGTTCGCCCGGCCGGACTTTAAGACTCTCACCGACTGCTCTCTCTATCTCTTCACCCCGGCCCTGGTTTTTTCATCCCTGATGCACCAGGAACTCCACCTGGAACTGGCCGGAAATCTCTTCCTCTTCATGCTTATCTACACTGGGGCGCTGCTGGTCATGAGCACGTTCGTCTCCCGCCTGCTCCATTTTGACGGCGACACCCGCAGTGCCTTGACCCTGACTACCGTCGTCATGAATGTCGGCAACTACGGCCTCCCCCTCGCCTACTTCGCTTTCGGCGACCAGGGACTGAGCGTGTCAGTCCTTACCTTTGTGATGTTCAACATTCCCCTCGGCACTCTCGCCATCGTTATCGCCCAGGGAAACAAGGCTCCCATCGGCGCGGCCCTGGCCAATACCCTGCGTATCCCGATCTTTCACGGTGTGCTGCTGGCGCTAATCATAAAAGCTCTTGGCTGGCACCTCCCCGCTACCCTGTTGCGCCCGTTTGAACTCCTCGGCCAGGCCGCCATCCCCCTGATGCTGGTGCTTCTCGGCATGCAACTGGCCCGCACCAGGACCCTGGTCCAGCCTCTCTTTTTGACCCTTTCCTCCTGCCTGCGCCTGGTTGTCGCGCCACTTCTCGCCTGGGTTATCACCTCTCTGCTCGGCATCCACGGCCTGCCGCGAGCTGTCGTGATCCTGCAGACCAGTACCTCTTCCGCGGTCCTCCCCCTCCTTTACGCCGTCCGCTTCGGTACCCGGCCCGACCTGGTGGCGAGCGCCATTTTCGTCTCCACGCTCCTCAGTGCAGCAACGCTTACCGTTCTTCTCTACCTCCTGCGCTAAAATAAAAAGGACGAGGCCAGGGCCTCGTCCGAGAAAAGAACATAAAAGCGGCGCCATGGCCGCCTCAACAGAAGCTTATTTGACCACCCGCGTTGCTACGCTCAGGGCCTGGAACGGGACGGTGAGATTCAGTTCCTTGGCGACCTTCATGTTGATCACCAGTGCAACCTTCTTCGGGGTACGCACCGGCAGGGCAAGGGCTTTCTGCATCCCGGTCAGAATCTGCAGTGCATGTACCCCGACCAGCTGTCCCTGTTCCGTCGGGTCGGCTTCGAGGGTGATCAGGCCCCCCAGGTCGCTGAGCCCTGGTATCTGGGAAAGAACCGGCAGCTTGTTTTTGGCGGCGATAGCGAGAATCTCGGGGAGTTGCATCTGCAACAAGGCGCTATCGGCGACGAAGAGCGCGTCGACCCGAGAACAGAGATCCTCACAGCTTTTCCCCAACGTGTTTGCCTTGCCAACCCCCTGGCGCTCGACTTTCAGCCCCAGATGCGTCGCGGCATTTTCGAGATCATCGACCTGCAGAACCGCACCGGGATCGTCGGGACTGAAGAGGGCACCGATCCGTTTCCCCTTGGAAATATCGACGTAGGTTCGCAACAGGGTTTCAACGGGAGTTTTACTGCTGACTCCGCTGATATCACCGCCCGGAACAGCAAGATCCTTGACGAGACCAAGACGCACCGGATCGTAGACATCCGCGAAAAGAACCGGTAGCCGGCGCGCTTCGCGCTTGGCAACCAGGGAGGCCGGGGCGCCATAGGTGATAATCAGATCGGCATTGACACCAACGGCCTTGCGGATACTGTTGGCCCAGGAAATCGGGTCGGGGTTGGGAGTTTGGGTGTAAACTTCGACCTTGCTTTCATCCAGGCCGCCAGCCCGCAGGATTTTCATGAAGGCTTCCTGGGCTTGCTGATAGCGTGGAAGGTCTCCGGTAATAATGACCGCGACAAACTTGCCCCCGGCTGCGGCCGGTCTCGGGATGACCGGCAACAGCAACAGCGCAAGGAGCAGAAGCAGAAGCTTTTTAGAATATTTCATAACATTTCACCTGTTGACCCGTTCGCCACTGAATTTACCAGGCTTTGGCTACAGACAGGGTCACCGTCTGCGCCGACCCATCGAATTCGTCTCCCAGCTGATCCTGATATTTGTCATAGCTGTAACGCGCCGAGCAGGTCCAGGTATCGACGGGCTCCCAATCGAGGCCGGCGAGAATACCCATCTGGCGCGTGTCAAGAGCTGATAGTTCCCGCAGACCGTCGCTGTTGACCGTAAAGGCGGTCGTGTTCACGGCTGCCGGATTGAAACCGGTCATCTGCAGATCGAATTGGGGGTTGAAACGGGCTTTTGACCAGGAAATGTGACCTTCACTGAGGAACGCCAGGCGTTGGGCGATTTGCCAATTGGCGGCAAAGACAGCACTGTGAACGTGCTGGGTATATTCCACACTGTCGTCGGGCACAACCAGGTTGTTGGCCGAATCCATACCGAAAACCAGGTCCTGGACAATCCGGTTCCGGATATAGCCGTAGCTCAGGGTGCAATGGATGCGATCTTTGGGGGTAAACCAAATGCCGGCGCCGATATTGTCGTCTTCACTGCGCCGATGAATCGGATATTCGGTTTCAATTCCAGGGGTGGCCGAAGGTTGGAAGATGCTGTGCTCGTCGTTGCGCGCCCGGGCGACCTGGCCGTTGAGAGAGAGCCCCCAGGAGCCGGTGGACGGCATCCAGGTCAGGCCGGCAAACCCTTCATGCCCCCGGGCTACGGTGGTGGCATAGGCAGGATCGTCAGAGATCCGATACTGGTACCAGGTGTTGAGTTTCAAACCCCTGACGGCAGTGGGGTGGACGTAGGCGCTGAGGCGCAACCGGTTCCGCGTCTCCTTCTCAGGCAACAGCCAGATCCCGGTTTCACCTGCGGCCCCGGTATTGCTGCGATCGATATCTTCACGCCGGAGGTCGGCCTTGAGGGCGATCTGCCGGTTCGGGCGCCAGGTACCGGTGGCATTGTAGACCGCGGTCGTCAGGTCGATACTGTCGCGCACCGCGATGGACGGCAGGGCATTGGCACCGGCCGTATTGGGCGGCGTGGTGAGATCGGTCAAAACCTGAACGTCCGTATTGCCGGCATTCATGTCGAGGAGCCGGTACCGCAGGTTGAAGGTCAGGTTGGGAGCGGGAATGTAGGTGACATCCCCGCTGGTCTTGATGAAGTCGGTCTCCGCCTCCACCGGCCCGAGGGTATTGATCCGGGACTGGTTGGTCCGGGTGCCGAAGGTAACTGCCGCGGCGCCGCTCAGTCCGCCGGAGAGCGAGGTGTGGGCCTTGACGGTCGAGGCGACCAGCCGGGAGTCGGGGTTTTCATCATGCACCAGCAGGGCGTCGTCGTTGCTGGTCCGGTAGCGGTGCTGGTCAAAGGCATCGACCAGGAGCGGTTCCTTGTCCCGGAAGATACGGACCAGCTGTTCGAAGATCAGGTCGATGGGGCCGAGGTGGGCATCGACGGAGCCGGTAAATTCCTCGGTCACCCGGTTGACGTCCTGGCTCCGGCTCTGCAGGTGACAGCCGTTGCAGCTCTCGTCGAGGAATCGCAGCTGCTTTTTCCCACGGCGGTCAAGCCGCCAATAGTTGAGGTTGATGTGAGCGGGAAAAGAGGGCAGTTTCCCCCTGACATGGGCGGAAGATTGATGCACGTCGAGATGATAATCGTCCCCGGGGTTGAGATCTTCGCGAAACAGGGGGGTGCCGCCGGTCGGGCTGTTGACGGTTTCCAGAGGTGCCGGGTACGGGATGTGATCGAGGTTGTGGTAAACGCTTTCGCCGAACAGATTGATACGCAGCAAACCTGCCTGGTCAAAGTGGAGTTCACCGCTGTAGTCCTCTTCGTTCAGGTAAGTCCCTTCAAAAAAGAAGTGACGGCGGCCGGAAAGATCGGAAATTTTGGCGGCGCCAACCAGGGAGTCTTTGAGCTTGTAGTATTCAGCGGCCCGGTTGGGTTGATCCTGGGAATCTGTAACCCGGTAGCCGAGGGAGAACTTGGCGGTAGTCGTGGCTGCGACCGGTCCAACCGGCAGGAGCAGCGCAGTGGCGAGCAGGGGAACGATAAGTTTAGCCTTCACAGAAACGCCTCCCAAACAGTTCAAAGATTATCACCGGCAGCGAAGATCAGCGGGCGATGAAACTCCCCTTCCCTTTTCCGGAAGGAATGTCCGTACCGTGAATGGCTGAATGGCAATCGGTGCAGCGGCTGTAGAAAGCCGGCTTGAAACTGCTCCCGGCCGGAGCATCAACCAGCGTCGGGTGGTTTTTCTCCTGATGACCGGCGTGGCATTGCATGCAAAGGAAGGGCTGCGCGACCCGCAACAGGTTATTGTTCGGAGTTCCGTGCGGATTGTGGCAGTTGGTACAATCCTCCGTCACGTCCGCATGTTCGTAAACGAAAGGGCCCTGATATTCCATATGGCATCGCGTGCACATCTCGCGGATGGTCGCCCCAAGCAGATTATGCTCACCTGCTGTACCGTGCGGATTATGGCAGTCGGTACAACCTATTTTATGCTCGGGAACCGGATGGTGAGAGACATTGCTGAACTGACTCCGCACCGCCTGATGGCAGTTGTAACAGAGTTCGGCGACGTCATGACGGCTGACCTTTTGTTGCGGTCCCTGGTGCAGTTTGTGACAGGCAAAACAGGAAACATCGCTGTTGGCATGGTTGCCGGCGTTCCAGTAGTGCAAAACCGGGGTGGATGAGGCCGAGTGGCATTTAAGGCAGATCAGCGACTGCGCCTGGGCAGGTAATTCCTTGATTTTCAGCAGGGTGTCAAAATCGCACTTTTGCTTCTCATCGATATGAGCGACGGCAAGACTACCCGGGCCGTGGCAGGACTCACAGTTGACCAGGGGGAGGCCGGACCCGGCCTCGATCTGCTCGCCGTGAATGGAGGCCTGGAAATTTTTGGCGATGGTGTCGTGTTTGTGGCATTTCACCAGACACTGGTCGTTGCCGATATAGTCGGCATCAAGGCGCCCGACGATCATGCGCTCGTAGTCGCGGACCGGGAGCAACGGTTGATCGCTGCGCAGGGTGGCGAGATCACTGCAGGCTGAAGCCGTCAGTAGAAGAAGGATACCGCACAATAGAGGGAGGGAGCGCAAGGGATAACCTCCTGATTAAAATGCCGGGTCTGGAACCAGCCACAAATTCTTGCCAAGATATCCTTCCCTTATGCAAGAATTATGAAAATTCAACAACTATCTTTTTTCTTCTGCTATTTCAATTGGTTATACCAGAGCGCAAAGAAGACAAGGACGAAGATGGGAATCCTCCAGGGATTGCTGTCGGCCTAGGGACGGGGCAATCCGTCATTTCGCAGGGCCCAAATGGCTTAGAAGAGGGTGCCAATCACGGTCCCCAGGGCTGAAACGGTTCCGGAATCACTGAGACCGTCTGCAGCTTTTTCGACTTTATGCAAGGTCGTCTTGGCGTCCCGGTAGAGATCGTCATCGTTGACGAGATGACCGAGGGTGCCACTCCCCTCATCGATCTTGGCGGCAATACTGGCGATGCGGGCAATCGCCTCCCGGGTATCCCGATAGACATCTTCTTCGTTAACCAGTTTGCCAAGAGTCCCCTCGCCACGACTGATCTTGCCGCTGATATCCCGAATGCTGGCGAAGGCATCACTGGCGTCGTTGTAGAACCGATCCTCGACCAGGAGTTTGCCAAGACTCCCCTCCCCGGCTCTGAGCCGGCTGGAAACTTCCTGAAGATTGGCAGCCACCTGGCTCACCTGATCATAAAGGGTCGGGTCGTTAAGCAATCGGCCGAGACTCCCCTCGCCTTTTTCCAGCCGCTCCACCACCTGCTTGACGTTAGAAACCGCCAGCGTCAGCTCGTCATAGAGGGTCGGATCATTGACCAGGCGGCCCAGGCTTCCGGCGCCGCTGTCGATCTTCTCCGCAATGCTTTCGAGCCGGGCGACCGCATTGACAAAGGAGGTGCGGCTCTCCTCGATTAGGTGCCCCAGGGTTCCGAAGACGCGCTCCTGGTTCTGGTCAAGATGGGTGATAAGCTGGTCGATATTCGCCCCTTCCACGGAGGGAATTTCAGCGTCACCGGCGAGTTGCGGACTCGCGGGGGATCCGAACTCGAGGCCGAGAAACTGCCCCCCCAAAAGATTCATCTGGCGAATCGATGCCAGGGAGTCCTGGCGGATATCGGTGCCGGAAACCACGTAGAAATCGACCCTGACCCGCGGACCTTCGAGGCGGATGGAGCGGATCCGGCCGACTTCGACGCCAGCCAGGCGAACCGGGTCACCGACCTTGATCCCGACCGCGGAACGGAAAAAGGTATGGTAATTGACCTGGGTCTCGAAGGGTCTCCAGTCTTCAACCAATTCGATCATGACAGCCAGAACGACCAGCGCCGCCAGAAAAAAGAGCCCGACCTTCTGTTCGGTAGTCAGGGTCATGTCAATCCTCCCCCTTGATCCCCTTGGTGGTGGTGTAGATAAAGTTGCGAATCACCGGATTCTGGCTCGCCTTGATTTCAGCGGGCGTGCCGACCTCGATGATTTCACCGCCGCTGATCATGGCGATGCGGTCCGAGAGATACATGGCAAAGTTCAGATCGTGGGTGACGATAATGGTGGTCAGGTTGACTTCCTGCTTCAGGTTTTGAATCACCCGCGCCAGTTCGTCGGAGGTGACAGGGTCGAGTTCGGCCGTCGGCTCATCGTAGAGAATCAGGTCCGGGTTCATCGCCAGGGAGCGGGCGATCGCTACCCGCTTCTTCATGCCGCCGGAGAGTTCCGAAGTCGGCACCTCTTCCTTCCCGGCCAGGCCGACCAGCCGCAGCTTTTCGCGAATGATCCGTCGCACCCGGGCCTCGCTGCAGACCTGCTTTTCCCGTAGCCAGAGGCCGACATTCTCCCCCACTGTCAGCGAGTTGAAGAGAGCCGAGGACTGGAAAACCATGCTGTAGCGATATCCGGCAACCCCCTCAGGCGGCAGACCGGAGAGGATGTCGACCCCGCTGATCCGAATCGCCCCCTGATCGGGTCGTAGCAGCCGGGCAAGATGCTTGAGCAGTACGCTCTTGCCGGTTCCGGACGGGCCAATGATGGAGAAAGTCTCGCCGGCCTGGATGTCGAGGTTGATATCGCGCAGTACCGGCATCCCGGAAAAGGACTTGAACAGATGTTCGACCCTGACCGCAACCCCGGTCGAGGCCTCGTAGGGGCTGTCGAGAGGACGCTCGACAAAAGTTGCCCCGGAGAAACTGTGCACCAGGCGGCTGAACAGCCGACCTTTGCCGCTGACTCCTCTCTTTCCTTCCGGGTTCCTGGACATCATCGACCTAAAGCATGAAACGGGTGAGGAAATAGTTGGCGACGAAGATCATCAGGAAGGCCACGACCACGGCCCGGGTGGTCGATTCGCCAATCCCGCGCGCGCCACCGCTGGTGCGAAAGCCGACATAACAGCCAACCTGGGCGATGATGCCGCCAAAGACGGTGGCTTTGAGCAATCCCTTGAGAATGTCCTGGTAGCCAAGAGCCCGCACCATGTTGTCGTAATAGACACTGAAGGGGACATTGATCACCGGGTTAACGCTGCTGACCAGACCGCCGCCGGCGATGCCGATGCCGATGGTGAATATGACCAGCATCGGCACCCCAACCAGGCAGGCGATCAGCCTCGGCATGGCGAGGAAGCGCACCGGGTTGATTTCCAGAGTCTTTAGCGCATCGATTTCCTCGTAAACCTCCATCGCCCCGACCTCGGCGGCCATCGCGGAACCGACCCGGCCGGCCACCAGCAGGCTGGTCATGACCGGACCAAGTTCCTTGACCATTGACAGACCGACAATCGCACCGATCGCTTCCTGGCTGCCGTACATGGCGAGCTCGGCGCCGGTCTGCAGGGCCAGCACCATGCCGATAAAGAGAGCCATCAACGCCGCGATCGGCAGGGTACCGAGGCCAACACTGCTGATCTGCCGGGCGATGGTCGGCCAGTTGCGCGGGGCATCCTTGAAGAAATAGAGGGTCTCCAGCAGCAGGGCGAGCATCTCCCCGGTGGCGTGGGCGGTTCGGAGCAGTTTTCGACCGATCGCTTGGAGCATGAAAATTGGCTTATCCTCGGCCGGCATCCGCGGACGGAGCCTGACCCCAGGAGATTCCCCAGGGGAGAAAGAAAAAGGTCACTTTTTTGGCGGCATGATCGCGACGATAGCGGATCAGGCCTTTCAGTAAAGAAATGTCGGTCTCATTTCCCGCAGCGGAGCGAAACGCAAAGAGGGGAAAAACCTCCATGGCCACACTTTCCGCGCGCCGTTCCTGCCAGATGAGGTTCCAGAGCAAGGTATCGACGCGGTTGCCGTGAGGATCCCACTTGCACTGGTAGACGCGCCAGAGTGGCGCCCAGTTGCGTTCAATTCCGTCGCTGTTGGGAAAAAACGGCTCCATCAGGGCAAGCAGACTGAAGTGCGAAACCCCATGGACGCGCTGATAACGAAACAGCGGCCAGAAGGTGACCCGGCGCAAGCGTATTCCCACTTCGCCGGGATCGGACTCCTGAAAATCGCGATAGAGAAAAAAGAGGACCCGGTGCTGACGTCGTTGCAGGACCGGGGAATCAACACGATCGTAGCGGTAGATTGGCCAGGGAAGCCAGAGTTTTTCCTTCTCGCCGTGCCTGTCATAGGCGAACAGGGGGAAGAACCGGTTGCCGTAATCTCTCTGCCCCCGCGTTACTCCCAGAATCGGCCAGGGGAAATCCCACTTCTTATACCCTTTTTCGTGGTCTTCCCGAAAGGAAAAAAAGGGCCAAAGGAAGACCCTGCTCCTTTGCCGTGAGCTCTGGTCGCTGCCATAGAAGGGCCAGAAAGTCCGAATCCGGCGTGGATGATCGGTCTCCAGGTCGAGGTCATAATGAAAGATAAGCGGCCAGAGATAGAACTGCTTGCGATAGCTTTCCGCTTTCCTGCTGACACCGAACAGCGGCCAGGCCTTGAAGCCGGCCTCGTTTTCCCCATCCACTAGGGCGAAAAAGGGCCAGAGGATGTTGGTAACCGTGGTCGTCCCCTTGCGGGTCTGGCCATAGAGGGGAAAGAGGGCAAAACGGATAACATCGCGATTGAAGCGGTTGACGATCCGGCCACCGAGGGGAAAGAGGGCGAAACTGGTCTCCTGGCCGGGGGAATTTTTGTAAAACAGCAGCGGAAAGAGGGTAAAGGAATGTTCACGCTGGGGGGATCCGGTATTGATCTGGTCTTCGTTGAGGAGGTTGAGGAGGCTGAAAGAAAAGGTCCCCTCCCCGCCCTGGCTCCGAACCAGCGGGAAAATGAGATCGGTTGAAAATTGTTGGGAGCTCGCGGCATGGTAGAAGAGGGGACGCAGGGCCACTTCCCGTTCCTCCCCCTTGGTCTCCCATTTGAAGATCGGGCCGAGTATATGCAGGGCCGCATAGTCGGTGGAAGGTGAGCTGCGCCAATCGAGAAGGGGCCAGAGAGTTACGACCGAGCCGGTGTCTGCCTCGGAGCCGGCAGGAGCCGGAACCGGCATCAGGAGCCACAGCAGGCAGAAAATGGTGAGAAGGCGGGGCATCGTCTCTCCAGCGCTCGAAGCAGGCAGGACCAAAACCGATGAGACCGGTTCAGTGGCGATCGTCTTTCCTGGCGACCGGTGGCAAATCGGCCGGCGGCGGTTGTTGACTGCCGGCCCCTCCCCGGGCGCGGCTTACCAGCCGGAGGATGCCCCAGATCAAGAGGGCAATCAATAGAATGAAGAGGACGTCTGCGCCGCGCGGATCGTGCATCATGCCTTGTCCCCTTTCTCGCCCTGGATCCGTTCGATTCCGTCCCGGGCCGGCTGGTAATCCGAGTCGAGCTCCAGCGCCTTGCTGAAGGCGTCAAAGGCGCCAGCCGGCTCACCGGTCCGTTCCCGGCAGACGCCGAGAAGATAATAAAATTCGGCCGCCGGCAATTCCCGGGGGAGTTCTCCCTGCTCTTCCAGCTGATCGAGAAGGAGACGGGCCTCGGCAAAGCGCTCCTCGCCGCATAATTCAAGGGCATGACCGACTGCTTCCAGTTCTTCGACCAGGGGGTGATCCGGCATGCCGGCCCGGGTGATCCGCTCCAGCCTGGCGGCCAGCGCCTCCCGCGCCGGGGAAGGGGCGAGGTGGTCGTGGAGCTGGCGCCAGGAACGAGCCGCGGCCGGATAATCGCCGAGCAAAAAATCGGTCTGTCCGAGGAGATTGAGGCTGGCGGGATCGCCCGGCCGGTGTTCCAGTGCCAGGTGGAGGTGCTTGAGGGCCTGCTGCAAATGCTGGCGGCTGGAGCTCATCTCCTGATTATTCAGGGCAAGATGGAAACAGGCCATGCCGATCTGCTGGTGCAGTCCGGCGTTTTCCGGTTCCAGGAGAGCGAGAATCTTCAGCGCATTGATCTTGCGCTTGACATAGGGCGGGTCGACTTCCTTGTGGTCGAGCATCAACGCCATCGCCCCCAGGTCAGCGAGATAGTGCGGCCAGGCATCCCTGAGCAATTCAGCATACTGCCGGTTGTTGGCACCATCCGGGAATTGACGCAGATAATCGTAGAGGCTGCTACCGATGGCATCGGCCGCGGGAGCCTCGCCGGTCTGAAGCTGGCGTTTAAGCGGCAGCGGGAGGTCGGGGAGGACGACAGGGCGTTCTTCCGGCCCGACCTTGACGGTGAATCCGGCCGGCGGGGTCCAGAAGCGAAAATCGCCCCGGCCCATGGGTGCGCCTTCCTGGATATCTGGCATAAACTGTTCCTTTTTGGTTAGTACCGGCGACCGGGAAAGGTGTCGATTCGACTGTCGACTCCCGGCACCTTGTAGATTTTAACCCCGTCCCAGGGCTTGCCGAGAATACCATCGTGAATGGCCCAGCTCCGGCCGCGCACGCTCTGTTCCATGCCCGGCTGGCGAAACGGGCTCGATCCGTCGAGCCGCTGGAAAAGGATCCCTCCAGGGCGAAATTCACGATCGATCCAGAGCATCAGCTGTTTGCCGGTGGTGTAGTCAAAGCCATACCCCTCGTAGCGGATGGCGTTGCTGTAGGACAAGGGCTCGGCAACGATCATGCCGCAGCCAAGCGCGGCAACAAAACGCTCGAACTGGTGAAAAAATGGTTTGAAGAGCTGCAGTCCGCGGCGGACCTGGTGCGGCGAAAGACCGGCCTTCATGGCAGCGAGTTCGGCACCGAGGTTTCTGCGCAGGGTGCCGAAGGAATTGTCCCGCCCGGTCTCGTCGCGGTCAATATCGAATCGGGGTGCCGAAGGATCGTTGATCAGGCAAAAGGAAAGTTCAATTTGCCCGAAGGGGGTATCGGCCACTTCGACAAAAAAAAGGCAATCGGCATCATCGGGGTGAAGCCGCACCTCGATCCGCAACAGGCCAAGTCCCTCCGGGCAGATAAAGCGGACCTGACGCTGCCTGTCGGCAAAATCAAAACGTTCCAGCAACGGCACCGGGATCAGCTGGCAGTAAATCTTCTCTTTTTCCACCCGATCGAGCCGGTTGATGTCCCGCAGGGAAAAGAGCGGCAGTCCGGCCTCATCCAGCAGTTGTGATCCGGCCGGAAGCGTCATGCCCCTCTCCTGCGCGAAATACCATGCACCGGTTCCAGCCGCCGCTCGAGAAAACCAAGGACTCGCTCAAGGTCGCGCTGGGCACGGGCAAAATCCCCCGGTTGGGCCAGATGCGGGGCATCCCGCAACGATTCACCCTGCCAGCCAAGGCTCCTGGCGCGGGCCCGAAAACCGGGAGGGAGGCAATCGGACAGTTCAATGCCGCAGGCTGCGGCCCAAAAGAGAGCCCAGCAGCGGGCCACGTTGCACTTGTCGTAGCCGCCGCCACCGAGAATCACCCAGGGAATTCCCAGACTGGCCAGGGACCGGGCGGCAAACTCGTAGGAACGCGTGGTGAGCTCGAGCCTGGCCAGGGGATCGGTTCGCATCCCGTCAACCCCGGCCTGAGTCACCAGAAGATCAGGGTGGTAGCTGCGCAGCAACGGCAGGACCATGCGCGTCAGGGCCTGTTCGAAGATAAGATCATCGGCATGGCGCAGCAGCGGAATATTGACCGCATAACCATAACCGGCCCCCTCGCCGAGTTCGTCGGCAAAACCGGTGTGCGGGTAAAAATCCTTGCCATTTTCGTGAACCGAGATCGTCAATACCCGGTCGGTATCGTAAAAGGCCTGCTGTACGCCGTCACCATGATGGGCATCGAGGTCGAGATACGCGATGCGCAATCCGCGGTCCAGGTAGCTGCGGATGGCAATTGCCGCATCATTAAGATAGCTGAAGCCGGAAGCGCGCGCGGGCTGGGCATGATGATAGCCACCGGCCGGATTGAACGCGGCCCGAAAGCGATCCTCCACCACCAGCCGCATCGCTTCCAGGGTGGCGCCGCAGCAAAGCCGCGACCAGTCGTACATCTCCGGGAAGACCGGGTTTTCCACATCGCCAAGACCAAAGCGGAAATCAGCACGCGGCGTGATGGAGAGGCTGAACTCCCGCAGTCGCTGCAGATAGTCCTGGCGGTGGAAATTGCCAAGGATCTCCTCAGTCGCCAGCGGCGCTTCAACACAGGAGACGGTGGGCCCCCTCCCGAGTCCGAGTTCCTCGATCAGGTCGTAAGCGAGCCGATAGCGCTGCACCTTGAAGGGGTGCTCTTCGCCGAAGGAGACCGCAGAAAAGTGCTTCGAGGTGAGCAGGCAAAACTGCGGAGAGGCATGTAAATTCAGCGCCATGGCACGTTTGTACACTCCGTCACGGCAAAGGTCAACCGACAAATTTCACCGCCGGGCCAGCTCACGGATCGGGTAGGAGGCGGGGTCGCCCCCGCCGTCCTCCCACACCACCGTGCGTACGGTTCCGTACACGGCGGTTCACAAGGCGCTCTGAAAGCGGCGGTGCTGATCGGTCAAGCGGATCAGCCCCAAGTAGCGAAAGAAGGATGTCGGATACGCTTCATTCATGTGCGAGGCCCCTGAGTTCCACCAGGGGCCTCGCCCGTTCGTGGCCGATTTCCACGCCCGGGCTTCCGGCAATCCCCGCTGCATCAACCTCTTGGCCCGGGTATAGGGGCGCTTCCACTGTCGCCATAGAATGCAGCGCAGCTTCCGCCGCAGCCATTTGTCCAGTTCTTCGAAGATGCCTTTGACCTCCGCCAGGCGGAAGTAAGAGGCCCACCCCCGTAGCTTCGGGGTGATTTCTTTGATGACCTGAGCGAGACTGCGTCCCCTCCCCCGTCGGCAGACCTTCCTGAGTCCGGCCTTGAACCGCTTCACTCTCGACTCCGCCACTTTGAGGCGGGGTTTCTTGTGAAAGGTCATGCTGTAACCCAGAAAGACCCTTTTCCAAGGACGGTCGACGGCGCTTTTGGCGACGTTGACCTTGAGTGCCAGCCGCTCCTCCAGGAACCGGGTGAGACTGGCCATGACCCTTTGGCCGCTGCGCCTGGTCTGCACGTAAATGTTGCAGTCGTCGGCGTAGCGGCAGAAGGCGTGACCGCGCCTCTCCAGTTCCTTGTCGAACGCGTCGAGCAGGATGTTCGACAGAAGAGGTGAGAGGGGACCACCCTGCGGCGTCCCTTCCACCCTCTGCGACACAAGCCCGCCTTCGAGCACTCCGGCTTGCAGGTACCGCCGGATGAGCAGCAATACCCGCTTGTCTTCGACCTTACGGGCGACCCGCGACATGAGGATGTCGTGGTTCACCCGGTCGAAGAACTTCTCCAGGTCGATATCGACCACCCAGCGCTTGCCGTCGGCCACATGCCGACGGGCGGCTCTAACCGCCTGCCAGGCACTCCGTCCGGGACGATACCCGTAGGAGCTCTCGGAGAAGTCCGGATCGAATAGCGGCGTCAGCACCTGATGCAGCGCCTGCTGAATGAGCCGATCGCACACCGTGGGGATTCCCAGGGTGCGCACTCCCCCGTCGGGCTTCTCGATTTCCACCTTCCGCACCGGCTGGGGGCGATACGTCCCATTCAGCAACTCTTCCCTGATGGTCGGCCACTTCTCCTTGAGAAAACCGCGAAGCTCGCCCGTCGTCATCTCGTCGATGCCGGGGGCGCCCTTGTTGGCTTCCACCCGCTCTAAGGCCGCCATCATGTTCGGGCGGCTGACGACGTCTTCCATCAGCCCCCTTTCCGCTTTCGTCCAGGAAGGGTCTCTCGTTGCCGTGACGTTTGACGCACCGCTCCCATGCTCTGGCGGCTTCCGGCCGCTGCCCTCCGGGACGGCTCCCGGTATCTCGACCGGGACTTCTGCTGCTCTTGTCGTCATCGAAACGCGAGTCTCCTGAAACGACGCCTCGTGTTCGGCCCTTTGCCGGGTGGTTACTCCGGCTACTACGGCCTCTGCTGACTTCTGCCGGCCCGTCCCGACACCTTACGGTGACGGTAGCACGAGGCAGACCGACAGATCTCCCAGGGTAATGCGCGTGACCTTCCTCCCATCTACCCGCCGCATCTACAGCCCCACCCTCCCGGATGGCTATCGGGCTTTGAAGATATTGGCCTTCTCGCCCGGATGAGACTGCCTCATGCGGTTTCTGTTCGTCGGACCGGGATTTTGCCTGCGGCTTCCTTCAGATTCCACCTCGCGATGGACACCCTTGCCGTCCGGCTAGCGGTTCCCGCCATCAGGGTCCGCAGGGGACTTGCACCCCCAAGTCACTGATTCACCACCACAGTGAATCAGACAGCGCCAGTCAAGGCGCTACGCGCCATGCCTGGCGCACCAAAAAAAAAAGGTGGAGCTAAGCTCCACCTTAGTGCCTCCCCTCGGGAAGGCGTTGATTGGTGACCCCTACGGGAATCGAACCCGTGTTACCGACGTGAAAGGCCGGTGTCCTAGACCGCTAGACGAAGGGGCCGTGTCTATTCATTATCGCGATACGCGTCGCGGATGACTCTGGCTGGGGTGCTAGGATTCGAACCTAGGGATGACGGAGTCAGAGTCCGTTGCCTTACCGCTTGGCGACACCCCAAAACGAGATGGAGTATGTAACAATAATCCCCGAACGAGTCAAGGGAAAACTTTCACCCTTTAGCCCTGAAGCATTCCCCGGGCCTGGCGCAGCCGCCGCAGGGAAATTTCAGGGCCGAGAACTTCGAGAACGTCGAAAAGGCTTGGGCTGGTAGTCCCCCCGACCAGCGCAACGCGCACCGCGGGACCGAACTTGCCGAGCTTGAGGCCCGTTGCTGCCATGACCCGGCCAAAGGCCGCCTCGATGCCAGCGTGATCCCAGCTCTCGGTGGCCTCCAGCTCTGCAATCAGTGCATCAAATACCACCTGTTTGTCCGCGGTCAGAAATTTGGTCACCGCCTCGGCATCGAACTCAACTTCGCGGCGATAGTAAAAGAGCGCACCCTCAGCCATTTCGACCAGGGTATGGGAACGCTCCTGCAGGGTTTTGACCACCGCCGCCAGTGGCGGGCCGGAACCGGGATCGACCCCGCGCGCCGCCAGCTGTTCAGCCAGCAGAGTGCCGAGTCGCTCCGGGTCACCCTGCTTGATGTAATGGGCGTTAAGCCAAAGGAGCTTGTCGGGGTTGAAGACCCCGGCGGCGCGGCCGACGCTGTCGAGGCTGAATTTTTCAATCAGCTCTTCGCGGCTGAAGATTTCCTGGTCGCCATGGGACCAGCCGAGGCGCACCAGGTAATTGACCATCGCCTCGGGGAGGAAGCCCATCTCCCGGTAAGCCATGACCGAGGTGGCGCCGTGGCGTTTGGAAAGCCGGGCCTTGTCGGCGCCGAGAATCATCGGCACATGGGCGAACTCGGGAACCGGGTAGCCGAGGGCCTGATACATCTGGATCTGCCGCGGGGTGTTGTTGATGTGGTCGTCACCGCGGATCACCAGAGTCAGTCCCATCTCGGCGTCATCGACGACGACCACGAAGTTGTAGGTCGGGGTCCCATCGCTGCGCTGGATGATGAGGTCGTCTAGCTCATCGTTGGCGAAGGTAATCGGCCCCTTGATACGATCGACAAAGGTCGTCTCCCCTTCCTGCGGCGCCCGGAAACGAACGACGTAAGGGGCGTCCGGCTGATCCTGCCGATGGCGGCAGGTGCCGTCATACTTGGGCTTGCCGCCGCACTTCAGGGCCGCTTCGCGCCTAGCATCAAGTTCCTCGGCACTGCAATAACAGCGGTAGGCACTTCCATTGGCCAGCAGCTCGTCGACCTTGGCGCGGTAAAGCTCGAAACGCTGGGACTGGTAATAAGGACCCTCATCGTAATCGAGCCCAAGCCACTCCATTGCCTGGAGAATGGCATCGACCGATTCCTGGGTGGAGCGGGCCACGTCGGTATCCTCGATGCGCAGGATAAAGGTACCCCCCTCCTTGCGGGCGAGCAGCCAGTTGAAGAGAGCGGTGCGGGCACCACCAATATGTAGATAGCCGGTCGGGCTGGGGGCAAAACGGACACGCAGCTTGGACATGGAATGACTCCGGGAGCGGGTAATGGAAAGCGGCGGGATGAAGCTCGCAACGCTCGGCGACCCGCAGTATATACCGGATGGCGGCAGGGCTGACAAGGCTTTTCTGGGCAGGTCACGAAGTAGCGGCAGGCCAGATCGCGAGGCCGGCGTAGCCGACCACTTCCTGCTGGTCGCCAGTGACATCGCCGGAATTGCCATAGCGGATCAGTTCCGCCCCGGTGGCACCCAGAACCCGGGCGGCAGCAAGCAGGACGACGGTCGGCAGAACCCCGCACATGCTGATGCGGCGCTCCCGAACGGTGCGGTAGAGCCCCTCGGGGTCGAGCGCCAGGACACAGTCGATGGCGAGCTGATCCTTGCCGCGGGCAATCTCTCCCGCTTCATAATGGGTCATGTCGCTGCTGACGACAATCAGGGTCGGGTGCAGATCTTCAGCGATCAAGGTGGCGAGCCCTTCGCCAATCTCGAGGAGTTCCGTCAGCGGAAGATGACCGAGGCAGAGCGGCACAATCCGCGCGCCGGGATTTCGCACCTGGAGAAAGGGGACCTGGACCTCGAGGGAATGCTCAAAACGATGGGCGGCCGAGTCGGCCCCGGTTTGCGGGCAGCGCTGCAGCAGGCGGCCGGCAAAATCAGCGTCAACATGGACTTTGCCGAGGGGTGTCTCCCAGCTGCCGTCGGCATAGATAGCCGCAGGGTGGCCGAACCCGTGGTGATTGGGGCCGATAATGACAACCCGGTCCGGTATCGCGACCCGGGCGAAGGTTTCAGCGGCAATAGCCCCCGAATAAATATAACCGGCATGAGGCGAGACGATTCCCAGGGCCTGGCGCGTCGTGGCCTCAGGTGTCAGTTCGAGAATCTGGCGCCGCAGGAGAAGAGGATCCGAATTGTAGAACTGGCCGGCAACGGCAGCCTGTCGCAGCATTTCAGAATCCTTTCGGGGTCAGAAGAATCCTTGGTAAATCATGCGCAGCCCGATCAGGACCAGCAGCAGGGAGAAGATCGAGACGAGTTTAGCATGGGCGGTACGGGAAGCAACCCGCACCCCGAGGCGGGCGCAAAGGATACTGAACGGGGCCACAATTGCGGCGACCAGCAGATTCACGTAGCCAAGGGAGAAGGCCGGCAGATCGGGGATCTCCCAACCGTGCGCGATATAGGAGAGCGCCCCGGTGAGGGAGGAGATGACGATCAGCGCACTCGAGTTGCCAACCGCCAGTTGAATCGGCAGCTGCAGGGCGATAACCATCAGCGGTACCGCAACGACGCCGCCACCGACCCCGAAAAAGGCCGAGAAAGCACCACCCAAAAGGCCAACCGCCAGAAGCGGCAGTGCGGAGACTCGCTCATCACGGATCGGCGGGAGATGGGGTTTGAAGAGAAACATTTTCACACCGACAAGGATCTGCATCATCCCGAACAGGCCCTTGAGCCAGTCGCCGGAGAGCCGGGCGGCCAGGGCTGCGCCGATCAGCGCCCCAACGATGCCGCCGAGGGCGAGAAAGCCGACCTGGTGCCAGTCGACGTTGCCGCGTTTGCGATGACCGAGGGTGCTGCTGACCGAGGTCGGGATGATGATTGCCAGGCTGGTGCCAAAGGCGGCATGGACGATAATGTCTGGTGAAAACCCGGCAAGACCGAAAATCACCAGGAAGAGCGGCACGAGGATGACACCGCCACCGATGCCGAGGAGCCCGGCCAGGAAGCCGGCGCTCGAACCAAGCACGGCAAAGAGGAACAGAATCGGGAGCGAGAGGATATGCATAGGCGCCACAACGAAAAAGCCAGCCCGTAAGAGGCTGGCTTCAGGTTCGATTGGAGGCCCCGACCAGATTCGAACTGGTGATGGAGGTTTTGCAGACCTCTGCCTTACCACTTGGCGACGGGGCCGTACGCTGCGCTGGCAGCGCCGAGAGCCCGACATTGATACCAGATCACTCCCGGGGTGTCAAGGGGAAATGGCTGTCAAACGGTCACTCGCCCCTCCCCTTTCCGGGACCATGGAGATAGTCGCCAAGCAGGCTGCGGCTATGCTCGTCGTCGTGACACTCGACGCAGAGGTTTTCCCAGTTGCTGCCATCCGGTGGGTTATTGGCGTGGTTGCCATCCTTGTGATGAACCGTCAGCAGGTGAAGGTTCCCGGCATCGAACTCCCGTCCGCACTTGGCACAAATCCAGTCATGCAGTTTCAGGGATTTCTCCCGGTAGTTGCTGTTCTTCTCCTGCTCGGCCCGCATCCGCCGCACCCGCTCATCGATTTCGGCCTGGGAGAGGGCGGGTACCGGCCGGCGTGGTCGTCTTCCCCCGCCGCGATTCATGAGCGCAAGGCTCCCATGTCTGCCACGCTCCCGCATAATGTCGGGGTAGCGCTGCGGTTCTCGATCTGAATCATCACTGTTGCCTCCTCATTCCTTGAAGGTAATACGGTAGATGGCTCCGCTGCGATCATCACTGAGATAGAGGGCTCCATCGGGGCCAATCGCTGGCGCCACCGGTCGTCCCCAGGCCGTCCCCTCTTGAAGCCAGCCACGGATCACGTCCCGGGGTGCTCCCGCAGGACGAGCATCCCGAAAGGGGATGCCGATCAGCTTGTACCCGGTAGGAACGCTGCGGTTCCAGGAACCGTGAAGGGCGACGTAAAGCATCTCCCGAAAAGGCTGCGGGGCAGCGAACCCGGTTCCGAAGGTGATACCGAGGGGCGCCGAATGGGCCGGAATTGCAACGGCCGGCGCCAGAGTCTCGCGACAGCGCCGGGCGGATCCCAGTTCAGGGTCGGGGACCTGTTCGCCGTAGCAGTAAGGCCAGCCATAATCGCCACCGGCAACGATCTGGTTGATCTCATCGGGTGGCAGGTCGTCACCGAGCATATCCCGGCCGTTGTCGCTCCCCCACAATTCGCCCCGCAGCGGATCGATGGCGAGCCCAACGCTGTTGCGCAGCCCCCTGCCAAAGAGAACCGCGGCGCCCCCGCTAGCGGGGATTGCGAGAACGGCGGCGCGCCGGGAGTCTTTTTCGATGCAGGCGTTACAACTCGACCCGGCAGAGACCAGGAAGTCTCCCTTTTCCCCGCGCACTACGCTGCGGGTCCAATGGCCACCGCCACCGGGCAGGTCACTGGTGAGCACCTTGATTCCATCGGCCTGCAGGTCACCATCGCTGTCCCGCAATCGCAGCAGGCGACTGTTCTCTGCCACCACCAGATCGACACCCGCAAAGGTCAGGCCGTGAGGGCGATCGAGGCCGGTAGCAAAATCGATTCGACGGTCGGCCAGCCCATCCCGGTTGCGATCGGGCAGCACTGCCACCATACCGTCCCGCGGCAGGGAGACATAGAGATCCCCGGCGGGACTGAAGGCGAGCATGCGCGGCGCCCCCAGGCCCGTGGCGAAGAGGGAGACCTGGAAGCCGGGGAGGACCTGGAGAGTGCGGCGGGTTGCAAACGTTCCCTGGCGCAGGTCGTCGGTAACCTGCACTTCGACTTCCGACAAAAGCTCCCCGGTGCGGACCCGCGAGTCGCCCAGGCAGCCATGGGGCCAAAGGGGCCACAGCAGGCTGACGGCAATGGCCAGAGAGCTGCCGAGGGTGGCCCAGCGCCAGCCATGGCTGCGTCCGATGGCAAACGCGCCCAGCACGAGCAGTCCCCCGGCCGCCAGCCAGTACCAGAAGGACGGCGGCGGGATGTAACGAAACAGCAGACCAAGGGCCAATCCGCAGAAAAGCGAAAATGGCCCGAACAGGGCTGACAGCAGGCGTAGCATGGCGTCCCCCCAAAATCGCGGTGGATATCCCAACTATACCATGCGGGAATGCGGCCAGGAGTCTTGGCCGGAGGTTAGCGCGGAACCCGGCCGGGAAGGGGTTTCCGGGGACGAAGGGTCTATCGCCGGCGCTGGTTCTACCCGAACAGGGTACTGACCAGGTAGGCTGTATAACCGAGGTAACAGGCGACCAACACCGCGCCCTCGATGCGATTGATGCGGCCCGGGCCCCGGAACCCGTAGCCGATCACGAAGAGCGACAGGGTCAGTACGGCCATCACCAGCATGTCGCGATTGAAAACCTCTGGCCCTACCGCCATCGGGTGAATCGCACCGGCGATACCGACCACCGCCAGGGTATTGAAAAGGTTGGAGCCGAGGACGTTGCCGAGGGCGATATCGTGCTCCCCCTTGCGGGTGGCGATGATCGACGAGGCGAGTTCCGGCAGCGAGGTACCGACCGCAACGATAGTCAGGCCGATGATCAGGTCGCTGACGCCGAAGCCGTGGGCGATCTTCACCGCGCCCCAGACCAGAATGCGGGAGCTGGCGATGAGCAATACCAGCCCCACCACCAGCCAGAAGACCGCACGGCGCATCGGCATGGCACGGACATCGAGCTCCTGCTCCATTTCGCTGCCGAGGGTATCGGTCTTTGTCCGCATCCCCTGCCAGACGGTCCAGGCCATCAGGCCGCCGAACAGGGCCAGTAGCACCACGGCATCGAGCCGGGTGATCCCGCCATCCCAGATCTGCCATGCCGCCAGGGCGGTTACCAGGGTGAGGATCGGCAGCTCCTTGCGCAGCACCTGCGAATGAACGGCGATGGGGCTGATCAAGGCCGTCACCCCGAGGATCAGGGCGATGTTGGTGATATTCGAGCCGTAAGCGTTCCCCAGGGCGATCCCCGGGTTCCCCTGCGACGCGGCCAGCGCCGACACCACCATCTCCGGCGCTGAGGTGCCAAAACCGACGATCACCATGCCGATCAAGAGCGGCGGCATGCCGAAATGGCGGGCGGTGGCGGCCGAGCCCTCGACAAAGCGGTCGGCGCTCCAGACGAGGAGCGCCAAGCCAAAGATTACGGCGATAAAGGCCAGGGTCATACAGCTCCTGTTTTTATAGCGATGCCCCAAGGAATTTTTCAAACCTGCGGCACATGCGCGCGAGGGCATTTAATCAAAAGTTGGGTTCAATTCCCCGCAGCTTGCTGCGCGATTTTTACTAAGGGTGTAGGCTGTTGATACCCCGTAGCTTGCTGCGGGGTAGTTCATTTCGGCGTGGGTCATCTGGTCATAATCGTCGGGCAAAATGCCGTCATCGGCCACCGATTCGCGCAGCTTCTCCAGCGGATCAACCTGATACTCCTCGTACAGGGAAACCTGGCTGATAATGGACCCGCCAAGCAGCCAGAGGTGGTCGCGATACTGGGCGAAGGTCTTTCGGGACAATCCCTCGTCATAAAGCGCCTGCAGAAAACCGGCAAACCAGGGCAACAGCTTCTTGCCGTAGGCGAGATCTTCCGCAACGCCCATCCAACTCTTCGGCCACCTGTCGAAATCTGGTGCCCAGGCGCGAAAACTTTCCGTTTCACTGCTCCAGATCAAATTCACATCACCCCCAGAATCCACCCCTCTACCTGGGCCACGGGGTATTCGCCGGGCAGCATGTCGGGCTTCAGGAAATTTCCGATGGTGCCATCCGTATCAGACTTTTTCAGCCAGGCGGCAGCAACGTAGGCATCGTGCTGGTCGGGCGTGCGGCCCTCCCGTGGAGTGCTCTTGCTCCACAACGACGGGTAGACCTCCACCAGCGCGGATTTGCCCGCAGGAATTTCCCAGCCATCGAAGGGCCAGAAGTGGATGCGGTCTCCAAGTTGATTGCGCAGATACCGAAGCCAGGGCAGCCCGGCGTGGGTCGATTTGGCCACCGAGCCGGGCACTTCGAAATGAAAGACCGACTTGGCCCCGGCCCGCTCCTCGGTGATGCGCCGCCAGCGGGCGCTACCGGAACGGGCCTCGCCTTTGCCCCGTGAACCGTGGCGAATGAAATCGACGTAAATGTGTTCGGCGTCGGTCGGCCAATGCTTCTGAAAATCGTCGAGGAAAGTGGGCCAGTCCGGCTCGAGCCAATGAACTTCAAAATAACGCAGGGGAAAGGAAAAGCCATGGTCGATACCAACGATGGTCGGCACATCCCCGGATAACTGCTCCGCCAGCCATTCCGCCAAGCCGCGCCGGGTCCAGTATTTGCGCGGACTGGGCGGCGGTTCGATTTCAACCGGCATAGATTCGTGGCTGGCCTCGTAGACCCGGAGCCCCTTTAAGCTGGCGTCCGGGGTTTCCGCGCCGGAGTAGTCGATGCCGAAATAGCGTTGAAAGGCGGGATACATCATAAACTCTCTTTCTGACATTTACCTGGTCGGTCACTTGGTCGGTACTTGATCGCTGAGCCAGGGCATGTCACAAGCCATGTCGTGAGTTTGTCACAAGTTATCCACCGCCGGGCCGGGCCACCACCTGACGGCCCTTGTCGGTCAGGCGGTATTTCTGTTTGCTGCTGCGCGGCTTGTCGGGGAGGGTCATTTCAACCAACCCAGCCTCCAGAGCCGGGAACAGATATGCCTTGCGGAAATGTTCATCATCTTTCAGCCCGAGCGCCTCTTTGAGTTGCTGCCGGGTCATCTCTCCAGAAAGGACAGAGAGCAGCCGGACTTCCGGGGTGACTTCCGGTGCGACTTCCGGGGTCGAGATGCTCAAAGTATCCAAAATCATCCGCAGCATGAAGGTGATGAAGGGAGCGGAATCGGTCTTGTGGGTGCTTTCCTGAATAGCCTGTTAGTACTCGGCCTGGTGCTCGAAAATCAGGCTTTCCACCGGGATGTCGGCGAACAGGGGATTCCAGCGGGCCAGAATCAGGCTTTGCCATACCCTTCCTAAACGGCCATTGCCGTCGGCGAAGTGGTGAATGAATTTATTCCAGCCTTGCAGCTTCAGCAGCAATATGCCCAGCAAGGGACGTTACAAAAGTTTTGAGACTGGTCATTGAGGACAGTGAGGAAAATTCACCATTGCCAGCGGCGGTTCTCGGTGAGGCGATAAGCGAAGCAGTTGTATAGAGCTGTTCCTGTGTCAGTTTCTGGCACAACAGATCGTACCGCTGAAGATATGAAGCGCCCTTGAATTCCTCGAACACTGGGAAATGGGGGGAGTTGTCCTTGATCGAAGAACTGGATTCCAGGGCCTCCTCAACCAGCATCAGCCAGCCAACAAACGGTCGAGGCTGTTTGCCGAAAGCACCCTCGCGATAGGCCGTCCATAAGTCATGGGCCGTTCCAATGGCCTCTTCTGTCCTGTTGTTGAAATTATTTCCGAAAGAAGGTCCGACCTGACTTTTCAGCTCTATGGCCGCGATCAACTCGCCTTTGTGGATGACAAGCAGATCCCAGAGTTTGGTTGGCCGAAAGAAACCGGGCAACGTCAGAACTGCGCGTTTTTGGTGGATATCGGCATTTGCAAGACCGTTAGCGCGGATCACATCCAATATCAATGCGATGAAGCCGTCCATGTTTTTTCCGGCAGTAACGCCAGCTCGTTCGCCTTGGTCGGACTTGCCCGATTCAATCTGCTTCTGCCTGGCGGCTTCCCGGTTTCCCCAAAACGCCTGCACCGCTTCACGAGCCTTGCGCTCGTAATCCACGAGGTCAATTGCCATCTTCATTCTCCATTGCCGCCAAAAGCGGATCGTTCTTCTTGATTCAGGTTGTAGAGCTTAAAAACCGCTCTGTTACAGGCATCAAGATCACGGGTGGTCGCGGCATGGATCAACTCCCGCCGAAGATTCTCAGATACGTCCTGCCAGAAGGGGATGCGGATGCGCCGCAGGTACTGCGCCTGAAAACGCAGGTAACCTCCGCGCATTTTTGTTGAATAGGTCGCCACAAATAGCTTGGCGATGCCGGAAAGCAATACGGCCTGTAAGGCCCGCAAATCCCAAGTGTCTGAGACGACATAGTAAAGGTTGTGGTGCGGATAGAGTTTGCCGGGCTCAAAAACAATATGAGCCTCGCCCTTAATATCAGGTATCAGCAATTTCGGCTGCCTGGTCAGCTCCGGCCATATCCGGTCAATCGTCCGGTACCAATTTGACGGTGCTTTCTGTGCACAGTGGCGCTTTGCAATGACCGACTTTCGTTCTTCAAGGTAGCTGGCCAACTTGGGGTAATCCCGCAAATCGACAAGGCCGCCGTCATCTGCGAACGGATTGATAACGCCTTGACCTTGCCAGACGACTTCACCGGATTGAATGTCACGGGTCGCCACAAGTGGAAGTTTTCGGTCGGTCTCGACGTCAAGAGAATCGAATTTCCCGATAAACGCCTTATCAGCGCCAGTGGCCACACCAATCCCGACCTTACAACCTGCTTGTTCTAGTGTGGAAAATTGGCTCTCGATACGTCGAATCAGCGACATTTGATCCGACGATTCCAAAAGCCAAGGTTCAGAACCACTTACCACTCCAACTATTTCTCGAACTGATGAATCTTTTGGCAGGAAATTCGAGTTGATATCCACAGCAACGCAAGCGAGCGTCTTTTTGTCGATCTCAGGTCTATGGGCGATACGGGTAGCACTTGTTTTCGATTTGGTAATAACGGTGATTGCCGGATAAGCACTGACTTCGGAATGAAAGGCATTTGTATCCACCATATCGACATAGGCTTTGAGATGGAAACCTCTTGCTATGAACTCCCGCAATGGACCGCCATAGCGGTTTTTCATCCAGCGGTCGGCGCAGATAAAACCAAGAGCTCCGCCTTTGTCGAGAAGAGACAGCGAATGTTCGATGAAGGGAATGTAGAGGTCGGCACGGTCATACATCGTCTGATAGCGACGACGGTATTCAGACAACAACGGAGCTGGTATCAGTTCTTGCCGGACATATGGCGGATTACCGACGACGAAATCAAAGCTGGTGTTTTGTCGCTCAAGAAGGAAATCCCCCTGAATCAGCCATTGGTCGGCGAGAGCTGAAGCAACGAATGTCGAAATCCCCTCATTTACAAGTCGATTGACGACGGTCTTGTGTGTGGAGAAAAATGTTGCCTTATGTAACTCCACACCACGAACGGCCCCTCCTAATTCAACGTCAGCGGCAGAAACATTCCCGCCATGCTCTCGCCACGCAGCAAGTAGTCGTTCAACAATGGGAAGAAGGAAATCGCCCTCTCCAAAAGAAGGCTCCAAAATACGACGGTGGTGCAATGGCTCACTGGCGACGTAGCCAACCAGGTCGAGAATAAAATCAACGACCTCAATGCGCGTAAAGATTGCCCCCCGGGCTTCAATGCTACTGTTCGAAGCCAGCGTTTCAATCGCGTCAGTAACCGCCGCCGGTCTCGGGAAGGCTGAAACATCCAACAGGTCGAAGAGTGTTGGCTGTATCAGGCTCGGCATGACGATCCCTCTTTAATGTGGCTATCCATTGTTGACCGATGCCTTTTGTGTTGTTGTTTGTCGCAGGCTCTTCATCCAGTCATCGATCTCATCCCGGTCGAACCGCCACTGAGTTCCAATCTTTGAGCCTGGCGACTCGCCTTTCTGGGCCAGCTGATAGAACTTGCTGCGGCTCATCTTCAGATAGCCGGAAAGCTCCTCGATGGTCAGCCATTTGTCTTTTGGTTCCATGTCGGTCACCGCGTTTCTGGGATCAGAAATAGTGTATGATAACAAAAAACAACGAATACCAGGAAGATTTTCAAGACAAAACCCTTATCAGGCCCCCGGCCGTCAAGGGTAAAAAAGTCCGATAACGAAAAAGGTTTTCCCTCCCGTTCTTTGACATGCGACTGATCACTTAAGAGCCAACCGGGTTCCGGCTTGGGATTCTCTTCTGGCTGCAGACGAATTCTGCTCCAAACACTTATCGAGGCTCTTGATGCAGGGGCCGGTCTTTGTCGACCTGGTTCTCCCTGCCGCCTGGAATCACGCTCGTGCCCTCATGCCG
Source organism: Desulfuromonas carbonis (assembly GCF_054658035.1). Classification (NCBI taxonomy): domain Bacteria; kingdom Pseudomonadati; phylum Thermodesulfobacteriota; class Desulfuromonadia; order Desulfuromonadales; family Desulfuromonadaceae; genus Desulfuromonas; species Desulfuromonas carbonis. The sequence goes on from NZ_BAAHXR010000002.1 coordinate 440,763, forward strand.
TCCCAATCAAAATAGCGAGGTCCATCTTGGTGCCGATGGCCGCAGTTAGGTGCGGGATCGGGGAAGGGGCAGAATCCGGCGCGGGCCCTTTGGACCATCGCGCAAGCTGTTGGAGCGGGGCGGACCTCCAATCAAAACAAACCGGCTGGCGGAAGTTGGCGGATGATGCGGCCCAAGTCGGGCTGTTGGCCCAGAAGTCTGCGCTTGCTTATGGCCGCCGAGCTTATCTCGCCGCTGTGGTTGCCTCCAGTTAGACGGTCTGGCTGATCCGCCCCCTCCGCGTCAGGCGGCCTTGCGCAGGAACCTGTCCTGGTCGAAGGGCACCTGATTTTTGAGCATGTAATAGACGGCACGACCGAGACGATGGGCCAGGATGGCCAGGGCTTTCCCCTTGCCGTGCTTGCTGGCCAGGCGTTGCAGCATGGTTTGAGCCGGCTTGTTCCCTTTGAGCATCAGCACCACGGCCTCGCCAAAAGCCCAGCGCAGATGGGCGTTGCCGATCTTCTTGCCCGAATGGCCATAATGCTTGCCGTTCGATTCCTTGCCCGGCTTGACCAGCCGGCAATAGGAGGCAAAGTCCTGCTCGCGGGGGAAGCGGGCGATGTCCTCGATCTCGTAGAGCATCACCATGCCGAGGATCTTGCCGACCCCGGGAATCGATTTGAGCAGCGCCAGGTTGATCGGATCATGACCGGTGGCGATGCGCTCCAGTTCCCGCTCCAGTCGATCCAGCAGCTGTTCGTAATGTTCGATGGTGAGCAGGTCGACCTCGACCATGCGACGTACCACCGAATCGGGAAACTTTTTGAGCAGATCACCGCGCTCGCTCGGTTTGGCGATACGTCCCAGCGGCTCGGGGAGGTTGTACTGGGTGGCGGTGTTCTGGATGTGGGCGAAGAGTTCGCCCCGTTTGCGGGCGAGATGATTGCGGCGGCGCAGCAAGTCCCTCGTCGCCCGCATCGGCTTGGGGTAGGTATAGGCCAGCGGAAAAGAACCGCCGCGCAGCAGTACGGCGATCTTGTGGGAATCGATGCGATCGTTCTTGGCCTTGCCGCCGTGAATTGCCTTCATGTAGAGGGCATGACCGAGGACGAAGTCAATCTCCTGCTCGGTGCACAGATCGGCCAGCCAGTACCAGGTAAACATGCACTCGCAGCCGACCACGATGCCGGAGCGGTAGGGTTTGATCAGTCGCAGGAAGTTTTTCGGTTTGGTCGGGATGTTCTGATGAACCACCACCTCGCCGGTCGCATCAAGGATGCAGACGTACATGGCGTCTGCATGCAGATCGACGCCGCAATAGAATTGGTGCTGTTTCGTGTAGAATTTCATGGTGCAGGCTCCTTTCTTTGAGAGGGTTTCTTGTTTCTCAAAGGATACCGGATGGTCCGGTATCTATGGAGGGGGCCTGCACTAGTATCAAGGAATCTACGCGGACAATCATCAATGCACGTTTGCCGAATTTCGCTCTCATCCCCGACACATCCCAGCACCTCCCGGTAAGTAACCCCTCAGAAGGCCAGCACACAAGAATTTCACCCGTTGCCCGACACTTTCTCCGTCTCTCCGGTAAGTAAGGGCATAAACCAAAATGAGGAGCCACCGACCATGGACATCAACGACCTGTTTGACGGAATCATGAAAAGTATCAATCAGTTTGCCGACGAGATCGCCGAACAGCGGTTGCAGGAAAAAATGCAGGAAACCGGACGAGGTCCGGAGAATGGGGGTGAGAATGCGGAGAGTTTTGAGGGGAAAGAGAAGCGGGGTATGACGGATTTCCCGAAAAGGGAGTGATCAAGGCGATAGCGCCGACACCCTAAGAGCGGCGTAAGTCGCTGACAATACGCATAAAAAGAAAACCCGTCCACCAACCGGACGCGGTTAGTGGACGGGTCTGTCTTTTCTAAATGGTGGAGGGAACGACAACCTACCGCAAAACAGTCTCAAAGCCCGCGCTCCTGAGCCTGTAAATTGAACTGTGTATCTGCTCCATGAGAGAGTGGGGCAATTCCCCCACCGAGGAGCAGAAACGATGGCGAATGAACTACCCCGCAGCAAGCTACGGGGTATCAACAGCCTACACCCTTAGTAAAAATCGCGCAGCAAGCTGCGGGGAATTGAACCCAACTTTTGATTAAGGGAATACAAAAATCAAGCGTTTTGTGCCGACTGCCAACAAACGGCCTGATTGTCGTTGGTGATACGTTCGCCGTTCTGAGGCGCATGCATGGTGTAAGTCCATACGGCACAGGCGATTGAGCCCCTGGCTGCCGCCACCATCACCCGCTGGTACATGCTGTGCCCCCCGGGCCGAAATCCTTCCAGCCGGTCGATGGGTGACAGGTCGCGCTGCGGGTCGGTGAAGGTCACCAGTTCCCCATGGATCAGATCCCAGTCGCCGGTCGGGCGGCCGAAGCGTGGCGTGCCAACATCCTGTTGCCTGCGGGCATCGGCCAGTGGGTCGGCGGTGCCTCTGGCCAGGATCAGACCTTCCGGCACCTCAAGAGCCGGAAACCCGGCGTGGAGGTGGTAGAGCCTGCCCCAGACCACGGCCGGTTCGATGCTGCGGGCCTGGGCGCAGAAACGTTGATGGTTCCAGTAGCCCCGTTTCAGGGTGCCGTAGACGAAGAGCCGCAACAATTGCTGATTGGGGATTTCGGATTGAGGATTGATTGAAAATGTCATATGTTGCCTCCATGGATGCTGATGAGTTCAAAAACAGAACCAGAACTTTCGCGATCAGGGTGATCCGGTTGGAGGAAGCGTTGCCGAAAAACCAGACCGCGAAAGTGATTGGAAACCAGTTGCTCCGCTGTGGCACCTCGGTTGGCGCGAACTATCGGGCCTCCTGCCGCGCCAAATCCCCTGCCGACTTCATCGCTAAAATGGCCATCGTCGAGGAAGAATGCGATGAATCCATCTACTGGATGGAGCTGATCGCCGAAGCCGGTTTAATGAACGAGAAGCGCTTGACCGATCTGAAAAACGAAGCAAATGAAATTCTTTCCATGGTCGTTGCCTCCATAAAAACCGCCCGCTCACGCAAGTAATCCGCAGTCCGCAGTCCGCAGTCCGCAATCCGAAATCATCAATCAGCTCGTCCCTTTGCGCTCCTGGATGATGAAGCGGAATTCGCTGTTTTCGATGGCTCGCACATCCTCGTGGCGGATGGTGAGCATGGTCATGGGCGGCACTTCCAGCACGCGCCAGCCCTTCTCGTTGTCCACGGCAAAGTCGATGAAAGCGTCGTCCGAGGCGTAGAGCACCACCCGGTGCTGGCGGTGGATGCGCAGGCAGAGCGGCTTGTTGCCTTTGAGCACGGTGATGATGCCGGGGTCACCCACGTCCCGGCCGTCGAGGTGGATGATGTTCTTGGCCGGGCAGCGCAGGTCCTCCACCTGATGCGGCCAATAGTCGCGGCCTGAGCCATCCCGGTTGTAGAGGTAGGCTTGCCCCCACAACACGGGATCGCTCAGGGTCGCCGCGAGTTTGCGCTCCTTGTCGGTTACCGCCATCAGTGCATTCCAGTCCTCAAGGCGCTGCCGAGGATGGTTCCCACCAGTTCCGTCAGGATCTGCTGCACGGCCAGGGTGTTCTTCCGGTCGTGGACAGCCTCCTGAATGTCGATGATGGCCTGGTCCAACTCCGCCCAGGATTGGTACTGCTGCTGGGCCGCTTCCAGACGGCCGAGGGCGTTGTCGATCCGTCCCGCCGCCAGCTCGGTGCCGATTTCGACCAGGGCCTCACCGGCCTGGCGGACGGCATCGCTGTTTTCCTGAAGGATCTCTTTCATTGGCCTGCCTCCTGGTTCGCGCCGTTGGCCCACTGGTCAAGGGCGTCCACGGCGGTCTGCAGGCGCAGGCCGACTCCGGTCAGGCGCTCGGCGTCCGGGTGGCCGACCTCGCGCAGCGCCTTGTTGGCCTCGGTCACGTACTCGGGCGTGTGGCGGTTGACGGTGGCCACCGCCGACTGGATCTGGGCCGGAGGTCGGTAGGTTGCACAGCCGATCATGATCACGGCCAGGGCCAACGGGATGGTCCATTCGAGGGTCTTCTTCAACATGTTGATCTCCTTTGGGTTATGGGTTTGGGGCACATGCAGAAAGATCTCTGCAAACACTTGATTTCCAACGAAATAGAAGCGTCATTGGATGTGACGCGGGATGGTCCCGCATCCACGAAAAACGGAACCGGAGACAGGCCATGACCTACGACAGAAACCGCCAGCAGGCACTCAAGGCGTACCGAGAAAAGCAGGAGAACATCACCCGACTGATCGAGGGCATTCGCGGCAAGCTCGAAACGGACGCGAAGCAGCCGGACATCACCTGGGCGAGCGTCGGCTCCCTCGGCCACGTCGAGGAACTGCTGCGGGAGCTGGACGAGTTCCTGTCCTGAACACACCGGGCCACCGACAAAGGAGACATCGACATGACCGAATGCACCGTGCATCAAGCCGCCGAGGCTTTCATCGGCCACCTGCGGGAATCCGGAAAGAAAGAGCGGACCCTCTACACCTACCGGAAGGACCTCGATGTGGTGGAGGCCTTCTTCGGGGCGGATCGCCAGCTCGCAGAGATCCGGCTTCCCCAGGTCGGAAAGTTCTACAAGTCCGACCTGCTGCTCAAACTCCCCGACGGCAAGGAGCGGGCTGAACGCACCGTCGCCAAGACCGTCCGGGTGTTCCGCATGATGATGGTCTGGGCCAGAGAATCGGGGCGCATCGAGGAGCTGCCGCTGCCCAAGAGCACACCCATGGGCCACAGCCGGGTGAAGGAGGCCAGCGATGAGCAACCGAACGGCTGACCTCGACCTGACGGGCGCGATAGAGGCGTTCTGTGCCCGCCTGTCGGCCGAAGGCCGCTCCCCGGCGACCATAGCCGCATACCGCCGGGACCTCGCCATGGTGGCCCGCGTGGCCGGGGAGCTGGCCCCGGGTATCGTCTGTCGGGCGGTCACGGCAGGACTCCTCGACCAGGTGTTCTTCGCCGGGGCGGTCACCGAGAGTGAGCGCGGCCCACGCTCGGCGGCCTCGCTCCATCGGATGAAGGCGGCAGTGCGGGCCTTTTTCGCCTGGGCCTCCGAGGCTGGCGTGGTCGATGACAATCCGGCCCGGTCCATCCGCATGCATCGGCTGCCGAGAAAGCTGCCGGTGTTCCTGACCACCACCGAAAAGAAACGCCTGCTCAAGGAACTCAAGGGACGGAGCGACTTCTCCGCGCTGCGCGACCGCGCCATGATCGAGGTGCTGCTGGGCACCGGGATCAGGCTTGGCGAGCTGGCCGCGCTCGACATGGATGACATCGACCTCGACGCCAAGCATCTGCGGGTGCGGGCCAAGGGGAATGTGCCGCAGGTCAAGTTCATCAAGACCGACCTCCGCACATTGCTGCGCCGTTACCTGGCCGAGCGCCGTCGACACGGTCGCCCGGAAATGGAAGCCCTGTTCCTGTCGAACCGGGACGGCAGGCTCTGCCAGCGGCAGATTGCCAACCGGCTCGCCCACTGGCTGCGGAAGGCCGGGATCGAAAAGGAACTGACGCCGCACGGGCTGCGGCATACCTTCGCCACCCACCTCTACGGCGCGACCAATGACCTGCTCGTGGTGCAGCGGGCCTTGGGGCACCGGGACGTGTCCACCACCCAGATCTACACTCACCTCGTGGACGGTCAGCTCGAGGAAGCCCTCGAACGCCTCTGATCTTTCCGGACCCGACGATGGGAGCGGCCTCGGCTGCTCCTGTTTTCGTTGGGGAAGACAGTATCGAAGACAGTGAATGACAGTGCCCGCAGAAGAACACATCCGCCGATGATGAATGATCATGACGATGGTTCTCGGCCTCCCGGGCGGAGCGGGAAATATCGATTGACCGGAATTTCTCATTCGCTGTCTGTCGGCCGCACATCGCTATAACTGCTTGGCTTGTGCGCTCCGGGCGCGGAACACACATGGCAATATCTGCTTGGCATGTGCGAGGGCCGCTGCCGAAGGAATGGCTGTTTGCGGGGCTTGGCCGGTTCTGCCTGGGGCTCGACATGCCCATATTTACTTGGGTTGCGTGAGAGAGCCCCGGCGTGAACATGCCAATATCTACTTGGCTTATGCGGTTCGGATCTTGACAAAATTGCCCTTCGGTTATATCATCGTATTGACATTGTAATAACATAATACAAGGGAGACCATCATGATTAAAACCCTGACCAAACACGGAAACAGCCTGGCGCTGGTCATCGAGAAGCCCGTTCTGGAACTGCTCGGGGCCGATGCGGAAACACCCTTCGACGTCACCACCGACGGCCAGGTGCTGATTCTTTCCCCTGTAAAGGACGCCGGTCGGCGCGAGGAGTTCAGGACCGCCCTCGGCAAGGTCAACGCCCGTTATCCCAAGGCCCTGAAGAAGCTGGCGGAATAAGTCATGGAACCGAAGTTTCTCAGCCTGACCGAGGTGCTTGAAATTCACCAGGATCAGTTGGCGCGTTACGGCGGCGGTTCGGGCATCCGGGATATCGAGCTGCTCAAGTCCGCTCTCGGCATGCCAGCGGCCACCTACGGCGGTGAGTTCCTGCACACCGATGTGTACGAGATGGCAGCCGCCTATCTCTTTCACCTGGTCAAGAACCATCCCTTCGTGGACGGCAACAAGCGGGTCGGCGCGGTGGCTGCATTGGTGTTCCTGCTCTTGAACGGCCATGACTTCGATGCGCCGGAAGACGATTTCGCCGAGATGGTGCTGTCTGTCACCCGGGGAGAAATCGACAAGGCCGAGGTCGCCGTTTTCATCCGTCGCTGGAGCCGGGCGCTGTAATCCGGTCATACCCGTACTCACGAGTGGCTCCCGGGAGAAAAGCTGTCAGCGAATAATTTCCCCGCGATCCGCTCGATAGAAAGCGCGAGATCCGCGACAGCTTCGGCAAGCGGGGATTTCTTTCGCAAACAGTCTCCATCAACCCTGACGACCCGTCAGCCCGCTTTTTTCAGAGAGATGTCCTTTCGTGTATCCCGATCACGAACTTCCATGGATGAATGGGTGTACGCGCTGTCCACCTCGATGGCGATCCGGCACGCCCTCCCCGTCCCTCGGTCGATGAGGACCACCGGAATATCGATCTCGAAGCGCTCGTGAATGTGCTGAAGGTTGTCACCGATCACCACATCCCATTTGACGTCCAGTGCCATCAAAGCCTCTCGGAGCAGATAGCGAATTTTTTGTTCCGCCCGCGAGCCGAGAAGGTATGCCAGCTTGCGGCTCTGGCGTGAGCGAGCCATGGACCCGGCCATCTTCCCCTGCTTCCAGGCGAGTGATTTCGTTTCAGCTCGGTCCCGGATTTTCACTCCGGAGTTTTTGATGACAGTGGAGATGGTCCGCTCGCTGACCTCAAATCCAAAGGCATTCGAAAACGCCTTGTGAATATCCAGGGAGCTCATTTGGTTCTCGATGTAAAAGGCGTAAACAATCTCTGCCAGAGGTCTGTTGAATACCGCTTCCAGAAAGAGTTGAAAGTTTCCGAAAACTTCTCCGTCAAGCGTGTATCGCTGTCTCCTGCCGGTGCATCTGTGCTCGATACCCTTGATTGCGGATTGAATAGAACACGTCTTATCCGCAATTCCTGGTGAAGCTGTCTGCCGCAAGTCGCCGTGTGCCGGGGTCATCGGAAAAGCCCTCCATGGTGTTATCCGCAATTCTTTCCGCGTTTTTTACGGCTGGAGGTCTTACCGGCCGGAGCAGCGGCGGCCTCGGCCACCTTCTCGAGCAGCGCCGCCGCCCATTCCGCCGGAGAGGTCTGCGGGTCTTGCGGCTCCTCACCCTCGCGGGCGATCTTGGTGGTCTTGAGATCCTTCATGTGGCAGCGGATCATGCGGTCGAGGCTTTCAGCCGCCTGGGTATTCCCTTCGATCTGGGCGCGGACCAGCTTGACGGAGTAGACGCCCACCAGTTCGACCTGAAGGAAGTCACTGGACTTGTTGAACACGAAGTCCTGGTTGAGACGCTCGATGATCACGTCGAACATGACCTTCTCTTCCGGGGTCAGACAGCGGTCGGCGAAGATGCCGTGCGTAAGCCGATACTGGTTGCCCTCGGGTGCTCCGGCCCCACGCTTGGGCGGTTCGGTCTTGCCCTCGTTGCGGTGCCAGCGGTCCAGCGTTTCTTTGTCCGGTTTGTTCAGTGCCACGTGGAAATCCTGCCGAATATTGTTTTCCCAAGCCGGGATGCGGGGCGGGAGGCCGATTTAGCCTCCAAGCGCGCTCCCGCCGGTTCAGGGGTTACTTACCGGAAGCGGCGCTCAACTGTCGGTCCCGATCCTGCTTTCGTTCGGCGGCGATGATCTGGTTGACCCGGCGGGTGGTCACTCCGGCGAGGTTGGAGATCTCCTGGCTGCTGATCCCCTGCAGATGAAGGGCAAGCACCAGGTCGCGGCGCTCCTGGTAAAACCTGCTCGGTGCCGGGACCCAGAGAATTCCAGTGTAGTGCTTCTGGATTTGCTCGAAGAGTTCCTCGGGCAGGACATCCTTGGCGTTGGCGTAGCGTTTCTTTTTCTTCACGGCTCAATCCTCCACTTTCTTCATCCACGGCTGCGGCACCTCCGGGTTGTAGAACCGCAGCGTGCTGGGACGCCCTGACTTCGGCCCATGGATAATTTCGATAGAACGCTCGGTGACCTCGCCAATCTCCTGATCGCCATCGACGAAACAGACCAGGCCGTAGTCCTCGCCGCAGGGAAACCGAAACCGGCCCTGGTTCTGATAGAGGCGTGCCTCGGACCAACCCTTGGCCATGGCCTCCTCACGGATGGCGTCGACCTTGGCGACAGCCTGGGAAGTCACCGGCTGCTTACATTTCCAAGCTTGGTTCCCGGGATAAATCCAGTCCTTTCTGGGAACTTCGACGGGTTTCTCCTGGGGCTCGGAACGAAGCGCGGGTGGCCGGTAGTTCTTTGGGGAAAAGGACTGCAGGACCTCCTGCAGGCTTTCCTTGCCGAATTCCCGGATGGCCAGCTCCTGCAGGGCGTTGAATCGCTGCCGCAGCGTGTTCCAGGCATCCTCGGGGAGTTTTCCAGCCTTGTGCGCGGCTTGGGCGGTAACCATGCGGGAACGCAGCCATGCGAAGTATTCAGGCGATAGCAGACGAAAAACCTTGCCGTTCTGCTCGATGTCGATCTCACCCACCCGGACCCAGGCGAACTTCCTGATTTCAAGATTGGTGGTGACGAAAAGGGACTGGCAGTTTTCCGAAGTCTCGGAAGCGGTGATGCTGGCTTGGCTGTCGGCTTTGGAGGCATCCGTGCCGAGGTGACGGATCATGGTGGTCAGAAGGCTCATGGTAATTTCCCTGGAAACGTTGGTAGTCATCGTTTCCGGTTACTTACCGGAGCCCCTGAGCGGGTGACGGAGCTGTAGAAAGGGGTTTCTACGCCGCCACCCTTTCTACGGTACCTTTCTACAAGTAAAAAAGATGTATGTAATCAATAGGTTATGATTATTCTTGTAGAAAGTGTAGAAAGGTAATGGAAGTTACTTACCGCACGGGGATTTTTTCCGTAAGCCAGCTCCAAGGTCGTGGAGCAGAAAAAATCATGAGTCAGGGGGAGTGATCCCGGAAACCTTTCTACCCTTTCTACGCTTCCGAAGAAAATCGATTAAAACCAATTGGTTGCTGCGTAGAAAGTGGCTCCCGGGACATTCTACGGCGTAGAAAGGTCTTTCTACGGGAGGCTGTGCGTCGTCTGCCGGTATCTCGACGGTTTTGATAACTGTTTTTCTTGAAGAATGCCTATTTGTAATCGTATTTTACGATACAAACACGTTTTTTGAGAACCGCTCCCGTTTTGACCTCACCCCAGGCATCCCAAACAATTCTCTTGAAAGTTGCTGCCAATGTAACTATATTTTTAGCGTAAAGGCTTTTGGTAATCATTTTTTGAGATCCGTAACGATTTTTTGAGGTGTGATGACATTGGACACGACACAGAACCGGCTGGCAGGCTATGCGTTTCTGATAGAGCAATACGACTTGAGCGCTTTGCCGAACTGGCACACGTCCTCAGTCAGCCCGACGGGAACGCTGCGCTCGACTATTCAGGATGGGCAGGTGGAATCCGTCTATCCCCAGTCCTATTGGCCCGGAGACGGGACGGGAGACCATCTGGAGTTCGCCCTCAAGTACGACGGCGTCAATCTTGGCATCCTGTCGGCCCTTTTCGACGTGGTCCCAGAAGACGAGATAGCGGCCTGGATCAGCTCGAAGCCAACCGGGAAATACGCCCGCAGGATCTGGTTCCTGTATGAATTCCTGACCGGACGGGAACTCCCGCTGCCGGATCTGACCAAGGGGAATTACACTCCGCTGCTTGAGCCGGACCGTTACTACACCGCAGCGCCCGGTCGTCGCATGCAGCGTCAGAGAGTCATCGACAATCTGCTTGGCGGGAAAGATTTTTGTCCAATCATCCGGCGCACCGAAAAGCTCGCCGCCATGGAAGGAATCGACCTGCAGAAAAGGTGCGAAGAGGTCGTGACCTCCTATCCACCGGAGCTTCTCAGACGGGCACTAAGCTACCTGTATAACAAAGAGACCAAGTCCTCATTCGAGATCGAACACATCAAGCCGAGCGCCTCCCGGACAGAGAAATTCATCGGCTTGCTGGAGATGGCCGAGCACAAGGACTTTTGCGAAAAGCCTCTCCTGATCGACGTGCAGAACCGCATCGTCGATCCCCGGTTCCGGGACACGGACTACCGAGCCAACCAGAACTACGTCGGTCAGACTATTTCCTACCAGAAGCAGCTCGTTCACTATGTCTGCCCGAAGCCCGACGACCTCCCGGAACTGATGGCGGGACTGCTCGCTGCCCACCAAGTGATGAAGGAGGGCGCGGTCCCCGCCATTATCCATGCCGCCGCCATCTCCTACGGCTTCGTCTTTATGCATCCCTTCGAGGACGGCAACGGCCGTATTCACCGGTTTCTCATTCACAATATCCTGTTCCTGCGCGGCGAGATCCCGAAAGGGCTCATGTTCCCGGTCTCCGCCGCCATGCTGAAAAATCCGGCGCTTTACGATCACTCCCTGGAGGCGTTCTCAAACCCGCTGATGCGGCTGGTTGAATACGACCTGGACGATCTCGGCCAGATGACGGTGCCGGGTGAGACCGGACTTCTGTACAGGTACATCGACATGACCGCTCAGGCAGAGGCGTTGTACGATTTCGTTAAGCTCACCATTGAGCACGAACTGGTGGAAGAACTCGATTTTCTGGCGAATTACGACAGGACCAAACAGGCCATTCAGGAAATCGTGGACATGCCTGACCGCCTCATTGATCTTTTTATCCAGCTCTGCCTACAAAACAATGGTCGCCTTTCGGCGAGAAAGAGGGAATCGCATTTCGGGTTTCTGACCGATGACGAGTTGGCCGACATGGAAAATGCCGTCCGGGAAGGATACGCGAGGAACTGAGGTTCAAAGCAATGGGGGTATGAATGAAGAGAATCGATCAAAACGAGCAGAGCAAGCATTCTGTTGCGCTACAAGAAATCCTGGCCCTTGGCGAACGCCAGATCAGGGACGGCAAGATCCAGCCTGCCGCCGATGTGATTAAGAGATTGCGAAAACGACGGGGGTAATCTGAAGGAGAAAGGCGTCCTTCTTTGACAGCTACCGGCTCATTCAACGCGACGGATCGTGTAGAGCTTGGTGCCGTATCGCTTCTGGCCTATTTCAATGTCGAACCCTGCCCCTCGAATAGTCTCCAGATCATTCACCAGCCGCTGTGCGAATTGCCGGGATGAGTCCATCTCGAAACGCAGACCGAAATCCCGAGCGACTCGCTTGAGGGCCACGAACAGGTCCCGGGAAAGAACCTCTCGTAAACTTCCATCGTCTTCAAAACGAATCTGATACCGCTGGACGAACTCCTGAACCGGGTCCGTCCGGTGGTCTCCGTAAACATCCCGCGCATTGGTTTCGGTCGCGGTGCGCCATGCGTTGAACAGGGTCGCCAGCGCGGTGGCCGTATGGTTTGAATCCCGGGCCGTATCCCGACTGGTCCGGTTGAGCGACTCGATCTGCCGAGCGAATGCCGGTGCCAACGCTTCCAGCTGGAGGGAGCGGCGACCTGGCGCAAAACAGCCTCCATCCTCAACTTACCCCATAACTGGAGGGTGCGTCGACCTGGCGCAAAACAGTCTCCACCCTCGACTTGACCCGTAAACTACTGATGTAACATGAGAAATAATGCCCGCCGACATCCGGCGGCGGTTCATGTCAAAGGAAGCGATTTTCTCCCCCGATTTCCCTGCACCGGACGAGGATAACGGGTTTGCAGTCCAACCGGACACCGAAAATCGCGCTCCAACTTCCCCGTCTTATTGCCTTCCATCGACATCGTTTCGTTGTATTTTTACCCGATCCGTGGCATGGATTGTCGGCTTCTTTTCGGCTCGGTTTGCCGGAGGGGAGAAACCGGGTCTTTACTAGGGGTGCGGAAACATATGCACCATTTAAACACTATTGAAATCAGCAGGATATGTATCCTGTGCAGCATCGTGGGTTGGGCATGAAATTCAATCTTTTGTTCGTTCTTTTCACCTTTATGGCGCATCGGTTTCTGCCGAAATACGACGTCCGGATGCAGCTGCTGATGTTTCAGATCAAGATGCTGCGTGACCGGATCGACGATCAGCGCATTGTCCCCACGCCGGAGGAGCGGGCGGAGCTGCTGCGGCTGGGAAATGAGATCAACCACGACGTCGCCGACGTCATGCTGGTGGTCAAGTCGCAGACCTACCGGCGCTGGCTGAGTCCGAAAGCCAAAACCCGCACTCCGAAACCGGTTGGCCGCCCCGGCACCGCCGAAGAGATCGTGGCGCTGATCCTGCGCATGGCGACCGAGAATCTCTCATGGGGCTACAAGCGCATTTTCGGCGAGCTGAAAAAGCTCGGCATTTCCGTGGGGCTGACCACCATCCGCGATATCCTGAAGCGGTCCGATTGTCCGCTGCCTCCCGAGAAGACCAAGAGCATGCCTGCCCTTCCCTGGTCGAAATTCGTCAGCGCCCATATGGAATCGCTGGTGGCCTGCGACTTCTTCACCAAGCCGGTCTATACCCTGCGTGGCAAGTTCGACGCCTATGTGCTGGTCTTCCTGCATCTCGGCAGCCGCCGGGTCTACCTGAGCCAGCCGACCTTTCACCCCGATGAAGCCTGGGTAATGCAACAGGCGCGGAATGTGACCATGTGGCTCGATGACCACGGCATCGAAGCCAGGTATCTGATCCGTGACCGCGACACCAAGTTTACCCGGCAGTTCGATGCCTTCTGGAAAGGAGTCGGGGTGCGCTGTATCCGCATCCCGCCGAAAGCGCCGCAGGCCAACGCCTTCTGCGAATCCTTCATCGGCACCTGCAAGCACCAGTGCCTGAACCACTTCGTCTGCTTCGGTTTGGGCCAACTGGCCCACATCAACCGTGTCTGGCTCGATTACTACCACACCCAGCGTCCCCACCAGGGCACCGGCAACAACGTCATCACCGCCGATTTCCGGCACACATCCAAAGGTCCGGTCAAGCGTCAGGAGCGACTCGGCGGTACCGTCGCCTGGTACGAGCGCGAAGCGGCGTAAACAGCGCTTCCTCCTATGTAACATCCGCGCCTGTTTTCCGCAAAGCTGGATTGTTCCTGGCAAAGATTTCGGACGGCGGTTCGGTTCCCGAAAGCGGAATCGAATGGAATCGACTGCCGTTTCGACAAACCATTTGCTTTTTTCGGCACACCAAGCATGAATGACAGCGGTTGCCAAAACGAACAGGGAGCACCGGGCCATGTCATGATCGAATGCCTGAAACGAATCATCTGCGAATACCAGAACCTTGAGCCTCCGGGCGGACTGCTCCCCCGGCGTGTCGCCATTGGCAGCCTGCCGGGTAAGGTCTCGGTGGTCACCGGCGTCAGGGGTAGCGGCAAGACCGCCTTGCTGCGTCAACGCATCCGTCAGCTGATCGAGAGCGGTGCTCCCCGCGAGAACATCCTCTATCTCGATCTTGCCGATGACCGGCTTTACTGGCTGCGACACGAAAACCCGGATCTCATCCTGAAGGCATACTTTGATATCCACCCGCAGAAACGCGGCAGCGTGACGGTACATTGCTTCCTTGACGAGGTGCAGGCCCTCCCGCACTGGCAGCTCTTCATCGACCGCTTGGTGCGCTCGGAAAAGTGCGAGATCACCGTGGCCGGTTCCTTGCTGCCCGCACTGGAGGAGGAGACCGCCCACCCTCTGACCGGCCTGATCGTCTCCTGGGAGATCTTCCCGTTGTCGTTCAGGGAGTTTCTCGACGGCAAGGGCATCGAAAGCGACGGCCCCTTATCCACCAAGCAGCGGCAGACCATCCAGAAGGCGTTCGATGACTATTGGCAGGTCGGCGGCTTCCCCGGCGTGATTCAACTCGACCTGCGCCAGCGCAGCGAGGCTCATCAGGCCAACTGGGATACCATACTCGCCAGCATCATCGGCTACCACAACATCTCCCACCCTCGGGCTGTGGTCGACCTGGCCCACTGTCTGGTGGACAACTGCGGCTACTTCTACGCCATCAGCCACCTGACCGATTACCTGAAATCCCTTGGCCACCGGGTGCGCAAAAGCTCGGTGGTCGATTGGCTCGTCGCGTTCGAGGATGCCGGGTTGCTGTTCAGTGTGAACATCTTTTCCAGCTCGCCGACCCGGATCAGCGTCAATCCCCGCAAGGCCTACTGCATCGATCATGCGCTGGCGGCCTCAGTCAGCTCCGGCATCCTCACCAACCGCGACAGCCTGCTGGAGAATCTGGTGTTCACCGCGCTGCGCCGGGTGACGCCGGAAATCTTCTACCACAAGACCAAGTCGGGCCGGGAGGTGGACCTTGTCGCGCTGCTGCCGTCAGTGCCGGGACAGGAACGAACCATACTGCTGGTCCAGGTCTGCGCCTCACTGGCCGATCCCCGCGTCAAGCAGAGCGAGGTCCGCTCCCTCTCCGAAGCCATGGTCGAACTGGCGGTGGCGGAGGGGACCATCGTCACCTGGCGCACCGATGAAACCATCCCCGTGGGTTTCGGCACCATCCAGGTGGTGCCGGTCTGGCGGTTTCTGATGGATCTACCGCAGAGCTGATTCAGGACGCATGCAGCGCGGACCATCCAGACAAACCGCCGCCATTTGTGAATATCTGGTGTCGATTTGTCCGGAAGCATGGAATACTGACCAGACATGAAACCACTACCACTGATAGGAGATGAGAAGATGCTTCAAGCCTCTGTTAACGGCGATCCTGCAAAAGCAACCTTCGCATTACTGGAGATTCTGAGACGTGGCGAGCTGCAGATACGGGATGGCAAGGTTCGGCCCGCTGCCGAAGTCCTCAATGACCTGCGCCAACAGCGTAAATCCACTTGAATCCCAAGTCGGCCTATCCGAACACCGTGCTGACCAGGTAGACCGTGTAGCCCACATAACAAGCCAGCAACAACGCGCCCTCGATGCGGTTGATACGTCCCGGCCCCCGGAACCCGTAACCGATGACGAACAGCGACAAGGTCAGCGCGGCCATCACCAATATGTCGCGATTAAAAACCTCCGGCCCTACTGCCATAGGATGAATCGCGCCAGCGATACCCACCACCGCCAGGGTGTTGAACAGATTGGAACCGAGCACGTTACCCAGGGCGATGTCGTGTTCTCCCTTGCGGGTGGCAATAATAGACGAGGCCAGTTCCGGCAGCGAGGTGCCGACTGCGACGATGGTCAGGCCGATGATCAAGTCGCTGACTCCGAATCCATGAGCGATCTCCACCGCACCCCAGACCAGGATGCGGGAACTGACAAGCAAAAACGCCAGCCCGACCACCAGCCAGAAGACCGCCCGGCGGATCGGCATGGCGCGGACGTCCAGCTCCTGCTCCATCTCGCTTCCAAGCGCATCGGCTTTTTTCTGCATACCCTGCCAGATGGTCCAGGCCATCAACCCGCCGAATACACAGAGCAACACCACAGCATCGAACCGGGTGATCTCGCCATCCCAGAGTTGCCATGCCGCCAGCGCTGTCACCACCGTGAGGATGGGCAGCTCCTTGCGCAGTACCTGCGAATGTACGGCGATGGGGCTAATCAAGGCCGTCACCCCCAGGATCAGGGCGATGTTGGTGATGTTCGAGCCGTAAGCGTTGCCCAGAGCGATGCCCGGGTTACCCTGCGAAGCGGCCAGGGCCGACACCACCATCTCCGGCGCGGAGGTACCGAACCCGACAATCACCATGCCGATCAAAAGCGGCGGCATACCGAAATGGCGAGCGGTGGAGGCCGAGCCCTCCACAAAACGGTCAGCGCTCCAGACGAGGAGCGCCAAACCAAAAATTACAGCGATAAAGGCGAGTGTCATACCGTTCCTGTTCTCATCTACAGACCGGGTTCCCCCGGAATTGCCGAAAATCACCCTCAACGACGGGCGTGAACCTACTTGGTCGGTTACTTGGTCGTTACTTGATCGGTGAGGCGGCGGGACGCTCCGGTCGGAAGCCGTGTCGTGGGCTTCCCATGACAGTTGTTAAGCGGTGCTTAATAGCTCGGTCCATCCGCGCATAAACTTCATGCCGTGATTCGTGTCGCGAGTTTGTCGCAAGTTCACCCCCCAAGTCAGCCCTCAAGTCGAGCCCGTCTCAATATGGGCCGGTTTGCTACTGACGGCAGTTATCCGGGTTTTCCGGATAATTGAACCTCTATTCGACTTCAGATCACATCTGCCTCTTTGCCTCCAGACGAGCTGTCAAGGATTACTTGACAGCTGCCCTCAGCCCTCCAAGGCATGAACTATCCGGAATTCCAGGACAGTTGCCACACCAGGCCGTTTTCTCCGTAACTGCGACCTTGTCGCAAGCAGTGTCGTGAGCCTGTCACAAGTTTTGTCGCGAGTTTGTCGCAAGTCACCCCGGAAGTCACCCGGGAAGTCGATAGACCAGCTGATTGGTCGCCCCCTCGGCGGTGATCAGGTTTTTGTCCAGCATTCCCTTCAGATCCCGCTGCAGGCTGCGGCGGTTGACGGTCGGGCAGAGCGCTTCGAAGTCCTGGATGGCCAGCTTGCCGTGCTGGAGGAGATAGCCCAGCGCCTTGCCCTGGCGCTCGTTCAGTGCGTGCTGTTTCACCAGCACATCGCGGCGGATGATCTGCTCACTGCGTTCGCGCACCTCGACCATCTGGGTTTCCAGGCCGGTGACGAAGTAGTCGAGCCAGCCGGTCATGTCCATGCCGTTGTCGCGCACGCTCTGGATCGACTTGTAGAAGGTCGGCCGGTTGCGGTCGTAGTATTCGCTGATGGTGAACAGCCGCTTGAAATCGTACCCCGCCTTGTAGAGGCAGAGGGTTGAGAGCAGCCGCGAGGCGCGACCGTTGCCGTCCAGAAACGGATGGATATGCACCAGTTGGAACTGGGCGATGCCGCTCACCAGCACCGGGTGGATATCGAGTTCGCCGTTCAGCCACTTGACCAGCTCCGACATCATCACCGGCACTTCCACCGCCGTGGGCGGGGTATAGATGACCTGGCCGGTGCCCGCATTGACCACGTAGTTCTGGATACGCCGGTATTCCCCCGGTGCGGCACTGCCGCCACGCACGCCCTCCACCAGCTTGCGGTGGATCTCGCGGATCATCCCCTCGGTGATCGGGTCGCCGCTGTCCAAGCACTCGGAGACAAACTCAAAGGCGGTGCGGTAGTTGAGCAGCTCCCGCGCATCGTCTGGGTCGGCCTCCGGCACCGTTTCGCCCTTCCACAGGCGCTCAGCCTGATCCAGGGTCAGTCGGGTACCTTCGATGTGGGTGGTGTGGTGCGCCTCCAGAATCAGCGCCTGCTCGCCCACTTCGCGCACCCAGTCGGCGGAAAGCTGCGCCGCGTCCAGGAAGCCCCGCGCCCGCTCGATGCGGGTGATCGCCTGGGTCATGCGGTTGGTGATAGTGAAGTTCGGGTTAAAGCTCATATCGTCCTTCGCTACTCTCTACGACGCCATGCTGACGTAGTAGGGTGACGGCACCGTTGGGTACGCCCGGAAGACATGCACGAAAACCGCCTCTGTCTTGTCCCGCACGTCCTCCTCTGAATAGGTTTCCGGCAACCCGGTTTGCTCGCTCCAGAGATAATCCTGAATCGTCAGTCGGACCGCGTCCCGGGTGGATTCCTTGTCGCGCCAGTGATCGATCCGCAGTTTTTCCGCCTTGAGTGTTTCGAGCAGTTCAACGGCCACGGCCTTGATGCGTTTGATGTCACCGGGCGTCAGGTCTGGCTTTCTCAGCAGGTCGAATACGGCAAGACTCTCCTCATCGAGCCCTTCCCGCACGGCGCGGCTCTCCTCATCGTCCATCTCATCCATTATCTGCAGAAGTGCCTCAAAGGTCTTCTCGATGGTCACCCGATCCTTCTCGCGGTTGTACTCGGCGACGATCTCCTCGTAATGCCTTTGGAAATCGGTCCGCAAGGGATTCTGCTGGAGCAGACGTTGCAGGCGTTGTTCGATCGCGGTTTTAAGATTCTGCACGGTGGTGCGTTTGGCCGGGCTGCGCTCGAACTCTCGGCGCAACCGGTCGAAATCGATCTTGCTGATATCATAGATACCGCCTGCGCTCTCAACAGGTCCTTCCCTAACCTCAATGGCACCATCCACAACCTGATGCAGTTGCCGGATGATATCGGAGATATCCGCCTGCTCCCGATCCTGTTGCAGGCTCTTATAGACGATGTTGATCGCGTCGAAGTCTGCCCGGCAAGCATTGACGCCTTCGATGGTGATGCAGGCCTTGAATTTCGAGAACACCGCCCGGCACATCACCTCAAAGCGTTTGCGCGTCTCGTCGTTTTCGTTCGCCGCCTCCTTTGCCGCGAGAATCGCCGCATTTCGGGCAAAACCGGTCTGCCCGATAATCCCATTCAAAGACGCGCTTCGCTCTTCCAAGAAGGATCGGACAAAGGCAATCGCTTCACGAAGATCGGCCAGCAGTTCCTCATCCGGCTTGGCCGGTTCGGTCTCGCCCCCTTCGCCACCGCGCCCGTCGTCGCCCGTTCCGGCAAAGGTCGCGAGCGCCTTGCGTAGGTTCTTCAGGATGCCGCAGTAATCGACGATCATTCCGTTGTTCTTGCCCTCGCTCACCCGATTTGCCCGGGCAATGGCCTGCATCAACGTGTGCGCCTTGAGGGGCTTGTCCAGGTATAGGGTGGAGAGACTGGGAACGTCAAAGCCGGTCAACCACATGGCACAGACGATAGCCACGCGAAACGGGTGCTCATCGGCCTTGAACGCCTCATCCAGCGACAGCCGCTGCATGTTCTGGAACTGCGGCTGTTTCCGCATCGCTTCCGGCAGGTCGATGCCCTCCTTGATCAGGCGGCGGTGCGGGGTGATGTCCAGTTCCCATCTGCGAAACTTCTCGACCTCGCCCTGTTCTTCGCTGACCACCACCGCTATCTGCGTCTGCCGCATCCACTCGATCTGGCGTCGCCGGTACTGTTCGTCCTGCTCATCCGTGGCCTGGGGCAACTGCGCTTCCAACTCGCCGATTCTCTCGTTCCAGTAGAACTCGACCAGCTTGTGCATGCGAACGCAGGTGACCTTGTCGATGCAGACCAGCATCGCCTTGCCGGTTTCCCAACCCAAAGAGTAGTGCTGCACAAAATCGCGGGCCACCTGGTCAAGGCGTTTCCCGGCCGTGATGATGTGATAATCGCGCTTAAGCTCTTGTTCCAGGCACTGTTCCACATCGATATTGCCGGTTTCCAGTTCCTCCAGCTTTTCGGCGATCCGCTCGTTCAGATCACCGACCGCCACGCCGAGCTTGTCGCCACGCGCATCGTAATAGAGCGGCACCGTGGCCTTGTCTTCCACGGCCCGCTGAAAATCGTAGGTGGAGACGTAATCACCGAACACCCGCCGGGTGATTTCGTCGTCCTTAAAGAGCGGCGTGCCGGTGAAGCCGATATAGCTGGCTTTCGGTAAAGCGTTGCGCATGTTGAGCGCCAGGGTACCGTACTGGGTGCGGTGGGCCTCGTCGGTGATGACGATGAGGTCGTCACGCCGGGAGTAGGCTTCACCCTCGCTAACTGTCTGATTGAATTTCTGGATCAGCGAGAAGACGTGCGACTTGTGCTGGGCCAGCAGCTGCGCGAGATGCTCGCCGCTCGCAGCCCGGCACGGGTCGCGGTCGTTGTCCACCACGCCGCACCCGGCAAAGGTCTTGTAAATCTGCGTGTCCAGGTCGTCGCGGTCGGTGAGGATCAGAAAGGTGAAGTTGCCGCCCAGCTTGCGATGCACCTTGCGGGTGAAGAGCACCATGGAATAGCTCTTGCCCGAACCCTGGGTATGCCAGAACACTCCCAGCTTGCCGCTCCTGAGCTTCCTGTCACGGACCGCCTCGATAGCCCGGTTGACGCCCAGGAACTGGTGGTTGCGGGCCAAAATCTTCCGCGATTCCCCGGCCGAGTCGTCGAAAACGATGAAGTTCTCCACCAGGTCGAGGAAATTGGCTTTCGCGCACACCCCCTTGAGCAGCGTCTCCATGGCCACGATGCCCGGTTGATTCTCCGCCAATCGTTTCCACTCGTGGAAATGTTCGAAGCGGCTGGTGAGCGAGCCGAGTTTGGCATCCACCCCGTTGGCCAGCACAACAAAAGCATTGTGATGAAACAGGTGCGGGACGGTGTCCTTGTAGTCCAGAAAATTCTGCTCATAGGCGGCGCGGATATCCTTGCTGACATTCTTCAGCTCCATGAACAGCAACGGCAGGCCGTTGACAAACCCGACGATGTCCGCCCGGCGGCGGTACAGATCGCCGCGCACCCACAGCTCGCGCACGCAGAGAAAATGGTTGTTCTCGGGAACATCGAAGTCGAACACCCGCAGCCGCTGGCGCACCCGTTCGCCCTTGGCATTGCGAAAGGTGACCTGCACCCCGTCCTTGATCAGCTCGTACTTCTCGCGATTGGTGGCGGCCATGGTCTGCGTAGCAGAAATCGTGACAATCTGGCGCACGGCATCTTCATAGGCCGTGGCGGGCAGACCGGGATTCAATTCTTCGATTTTGGCCCGCAGGGTGCGAGTCAACACCACCTCACGATCCGATTCCCGGCCCAGCAGGCTGTCCGGCCCGAAATCCTCGTTGTTGTAGGCGTACACCGACTGCCAGCCCAGTTCCTGTTCCAGGTACTCGGCGGTGGTCTGCTGAACGAGGGTGTCTTCGGTGTAGGGGATGGGGGTCATTCCATCACCTCCCAGTGCCCGGTTTTTTTGGAGCCCACACGCCTCAGAATGCCTGCATCCTTCAGCTTTCCGATATTACGCATCACAGTGGTGCGGTACTTTTGGGTCATGTCCGCCAGTTCGTCATAGGAAACAGCCGGATTTGACCGAATAAAATCCAGCAACCGCACCTGGAGACCAGATAAAGAGGCTTTTACAGGTGCACCATGCATCTTTATTGCACCTTTATCCGCTAACTCCAGCTCCTCCACCGGTTTCCGGTGAACCGTGGCGGTGAACAGGCAGCCATCGTGGTCGTCGGTAAAGTCGATGGCCGACCACTTCTCCAGCGCCCTTTTGATGCCCGAACCCAGGCCGTGGTAGGGGAGCAGCCCCTTGGCGACATAGGAAACCAGGATCGGATTGCGGATATTGGAGTTTCCGGCCCGGATCTTCTCCACCGTCAGGTTGTTGGGCAGGTGGCCGGGACTGATGATCTCGATGCGGTTGTCGAAGACAAACAGGCGGATCGGGGCGCTGACCAGATAATCGCGGTGCACCAAGGCGTTAACCAGCAGCTCCTCGAAAACCGCCTCGGGAATCTCCGGCGTACCGGGCGCGTTCACCCCGCGACCGGCCTGCACCTTGTGCAGGTTGCGCATGACGAAGGCCAGCGCCCCCTCGAAAAGCTTCGGCAGCGGACCGGAAAAATCCTCGGTGTCAAGGTAGTCGGTGGCGTGGATTTTGTTGCCGGGGTAGCGGATCGCCTTGACCACGAATTGCGGCACGATCCACTCCGGCTGCTCAGCAAAGAGCAGCACCCCGGCCAGGTTCAACCTGCCATCATCGGTGGCCAGATTCATGTTTTGCAACAGGCGGGTCAGCTCGTCGGGGGAATCGGGATAGTCCTGTTTGTAGACATCCCGCAGAAAATCACGGAAGCGCAGCTTGTCCAGCTTGTCGATTCCCGCCTTGGTGGGCAGTTCGTCGGCATGGAACTGGTTGGAGAACTGAAACAAGCGGCGCAGCTCCTCCTTGGAGTTCACCCGCCGCTTATCGGCCCCGGCCTTGAGCCAGATCACCCCGTTCTTGTCGAAATAGGGCTTGTCGATCCCCTTGGGCAGGGTCAGTGCGATGACAATGCGGCCGTTTTCCAGCGCCACGTTCTCGGCCTGCACCGCCAGCGGGCTGCGTACCAGATGGCTGGCGGCGTTGCTGATGAGCTGATTGATACGGGCCACATCCTGCCCTGAAAGCCCCGGCGTCGAGCCGTCATCGGCCACGCCGATAAAGATGGTGCCGCCATTGGTATTGGCAAAGGCCGCCATTTCCGAGGCCAGGGAATCGGCGTTCTTCACATCTGCCTTGAACTGGCGGGAGGAGTCTTCGCCGAGGGCGATCTGGGTGAGGAGGGTTCGCTGTTTCATGCGGATTTCCCTCCGCTGTTTCGGCAGTGCCTTCGCGCCATGTCAACCGGGGGGAAATATCTCATACCACTGATTCCGGTCATGCCGCTCCTCCCTGTGCAGGAAGGATCAAGCCATGTTGCCTGGCAAGTTCTTCATTGATGACTGCCACCGAGGTCGGGGCGAAACACCAGGTTTTGACAGTGGAATGAAGCGCTTTTTTCAACGCCTCCTGGATCGGAGGCAGCCATGATTCCTGATGACCGTTAATCACCAACACAAACCGTACCCCGGCCTGCGAAAGATCAAGTGTCTTGAACGGGTCGGGCAGTTCCGCCTCGGCCTGTTGGTGACGTTTCAAACAGGAGGCCCAGCCGAGGGAAAAGGCATTGACCAACTTTTCACGGATCTCCGCGATGAATTCATCGAAATTCGGTTGGGTCTCCGGTCGCGGCGTACTCGATTTGGCCTCCACCACCCAAAGGACGGGTGGTTTTCCATTGTCGATACGCAGCAGCAGGAATTCCGCCATTTGCACACCCTGCTGAATATCCGCATAGGTGTTGCTCTTCTCAATGTAAAAACATCGGCCATCGGCATATGGGCCGAAGGTCATCCCGGATTCGACAATCGGCTGTGTGGTCATTTGAGCGCCAACCCCACTTCTTCCTTGTACAGCCGGATCGACTCATCGATGATCGTGTTTTCCGGCATCCCGTCCTTGAGGTTCGCCGTTGTCCACTGGCTGTCATGGGCAGAAATCACCGGAATGGACAAATCCTGTTCCTGAGCGATCAAAAACAGCTTCTTCACCACGAAATAGGAATGACTGGCGAGAAAGAACTGGATGCCGCGTTCGGCCAGCACAGCCACGATATCGAGAAGTTTGGAAACCGCCACGGGATGCAGGGCGGATTCCGGCTCGTCGATAAAAATGATTGAATTCGTGTCAAGATACCGATTGCCAAGCAGGGTATCGAGTATGGCAATTTTCTTGATCCCTTCCGCCGTCACGCCGATGGGAAACTTCTGGTTGCCCTTTTTGAACTGCCAGCGTCCCGACGCCTCGTCATATTCAACACGGCCGCCGAGGATATCCTCCAGGCTCTGCCGCGACTTGGCGAATTCCGCATAATTCTTGCCCATCTTGGGTGACTGGCGCAGCGCCCGGGCAAGATCCAGATAGGTGTCGTCAAAACCGAAGGCCTTATCCTGCTCGCGGGACTTGAGAATGATCTGGTGCAGGGACAAAACTTCCTTCGCAGGGAGGAAAATGGAGTTGCTCGCCCTGGTTTGGACATGGTTTTCCAGCGAGGAGATCTGCTTGGTCGTGTCCTTGCCGAAGCTGTAGATGAAATTTCGGTTGTCGAACTGCACGGTGCAAGACAAGGCCCCGTCCGCGCCCTTGGTCACCAAGTCGCCGATCTTGTCCGGCTGGAAGGTCCAGTACAGCTTTTCAGCCAGAATCTCCGCCGCCGTGCGCTGGTCATCGCCGCGCTTGTACTCCTCCAGCGTCCGCATGGCGCTGTAGAGAGCTTTCAGGAGGAATGTCTTCCCGGTGCCGTTGCCGCCGATTACCAGATTGATCGGCCCGAGCTTCGGCCAATCCAGTCTGGCGAGCGGGCCGAAATTATTGAGTTTGATTTTATTCAGCATAAACCGCCTCCTTTTATCGCGTATCCAAGCCGCAAGGCAGCCATGCCTTGGGTTGAAGCTGTATGTGCCATATTCGTCCAGAAATTCATCTGCCCGGCCTCTCGAAACGTATGCCCAGCAGACTGTCCGACGGCGAAGCATCCGATAATCTCAGACGCACAAATTGTTGGAAGTCAAAACCTTCGGTGAAGTCTGCTTCTGGAACCATATCCGAATTGATGGTGCAGATATATTGACCGCCAAGAGCAGCAGTGATCTCGTGAGCTCGCTCGAATGCCAGCGCCCGTTGCCGAACATCAACGGAGTCGTACATCAAAGTGTCATGAATGAGAAAATCAATACCTCGTCCGCTTTGCATTTGAAGTTGAAGCACCGCAAGATCAAAGCAAAATATTTTCATTTTCTCGATCCCCTCGCTTCCGCTGCGCTCAATATTCACTTGATACTTGTAGCCGGTATCGCCGACATCGATCACCAGCTTGCCGGGTGATTTATAAAGAGCTTGAGAATGTTCATTGAAGAGGCGCACAACTTCAGACCACTTATCCCTTCTCTCCTCATGGTCGCGTTCAGCTGTCTGAACCAAATCGTCCTTCGCCGCTTTTACTTCTCGTTTCGAGGCCTTTAGACTTTTCATCTCGCGCAATCGGGCCTGCACGCGCTCAAGGGCTCCTTGCATCGATACAAATCTCTCTTGCAGTAACGTCATTTCCTGCAGTGCACCGTGGGTTTGAAGAACCTGCATCACCTCGGCACGTAGATCAGTCTTTTCCCTGATACGTGTTTCTCTGTCGTCGATAACCTGCCGAATACGGGTGATTTCAGAACCTAGGAACTCACGACGATTCGATATGATGTCATGGTGAAACGCCTTGGCTCCTTCCAATGTCCGTTTAACTGTGTCCGGGAAAACTAGACCTGCCTCTTCATACAGACGTTCAAGGGATACCGAAGCGGGTGGCTTCTCTTCCTTGATGGATTCTTCATAACGTTTCAAACGGCGCCTATCGGCAACGTTTTGATTGGCGAGTTCGTGAATTTCTGAGGTCAGCCTGTCTGCTTCTTCCTGTACGGATTCATACTGGGGATGGACTTTGAATGTGTCCAAAGCCTGTTTGGCATTGGCAGCTTGCTGCTCAAGTTGAATGCGTTGGGTCTCCAGTTCACCCACGGAGCCGATTGCGCCTTCCATCGCACCCGTCTTGATCGCTTTTTCAAGCGCCTTAGCGCCTTCTTCTTGGTCTTTCAGGCCTTGCCACCGTGCGGCATACTCCCAGTTCATTCCCAGTACATAGGCAGTGTGAAGCTGGATGTCCCATGTCTTCTGTTGCCGGAAATGTCTGAAAGGGCTCGTATAAGCATCTGGGCCAAGGCGCACGAAATAGGAGATCAAACTTCGATAGCTCGGCTTGTAGGACAACTGATCCGACGAACGAGGCAAATCAAAAAATGCCCATCCCAACAACGCTCGCCATCGTTCCGCCTTGTAGACTCGCTCACCAGTCTGATCGTCCAGGTCGGGCTTTTCCGGCCATCCGTCAGTTGCTCCTTCTACGATAATTCGGTTTTGATCCGCCACCGCTCGCGTGACTTTTACTCGATTGCCGCGAAGGGTGATATCAAGAGTGAAGGCCCAAGATTGCAAGGGTTCGATCAGTAACCCCTTGCCTTTGGTCGGACGGCTTCCGAGGCAGAAATCGATAATCTCAAGCAATGTCGTTTTTCCGACCCCGTTTCGAGTATCTTTCTCTGTGGAAGTCTCAGAACGCTCGGCCAATATGACATTAAGTCCCGTGGTGAACTCTACGGGATGAAACGAGCGATGATTGGCAGTTACGCTGTGGATCACGAGGCCCCCCGGCGGATCATGCCTTTGGAAAGATCAATGACCCCGATGATGTATAAGAGATCCAAGGCAAGAACAAACCGTTCAAACGTCCCCACGGAAGGTTCATCCCTCACTTTATCCCAAAGGCTGGTAATGGTCTGTTGCCGTTCAACGTGACGAAGCACAACAGCGCCTACACCGATCAGCGCTTGTCCTTCAGATATGTGCTTCGAAGGAAGAATCATTTCTCAAACACCTCGCAGGCCTCGAATAAGTGAATCAGCACAGCCAATCCGGCAGACCGTTGCGCCTGCCTCTGAAATCCCTGCTGAGCAAAACGACACATCAATTCAAAAAGATTGCCGCCATTCACTCCCTCTTTCTTTAATCGCCAGTACTCTTCCAGAAAACCCGCCTTGAGTCTCTCTGGGAATTCGCTATCTGTCTGGGCGACACTTTCAATGTACCGGGCAACTTCACCTGCAACACCGAGCCCCATGGCAATTACACCCCGTGCATCGCCATCAAGAGCATTCTTTTGAATTTTGTCTTCGATTTTCAAAAGCGAATAATCGCTCGTTACTGCTGAGGGCTGAACAACGGAGGCCCACTGCGTCGCTTCCTGCAATTCAACAAAGCCGATGTCAGAGAACGCATCAAGCAGGGCTTGACGCACCTTTTTCTCGTGCTCAGCTTTAATTGCTTTCAGTCGGTCGACGGGATAGTCCAATTCGCCCTGTGGAATCGTGTCTATTCTTTTGTGGCAAGCGCCACAGAGATATATGAGGTTGTGGTAGCTGTTCCGTTCTGACTCGGTCATCTTTGGGTTGAATCTTGCCGACTTCTGCTTTTTATCCGATCCGCTATTTTCTCCCGCAATGTGGGCTGCCTGACCTTGATTGATGGGATCACCGTTTACACTGTCAATTGACAGCCTACGCCCCTTCTTTTCGCATTCCGGCAAAGCGCATATATCCCCGCTTCTATAGGCGAGAAGAATTTTCGTGGTTGGGCTAACACTCATACCGCCACCTCGCCGTTCATCAGTTTGGGCAGAAGGATATCGCGGGCTGCACCGAGTCGTTTATTGGCAAAGGCGAGTGTTTTCAGCTGGTTTAGTATGGGATCAATAAAGTCGTTGAAAGCACGAAGCAATCCGTCTGGAGGAAAAGGCACAGGATACTGTTGCATCTGCTTCCAGTCGGCGCGCGGCATCTTGGAGCCCTCTTTCATCTGCTGGGCGGTTACAGCTACAAACCCATCGCTGGATGTCGTCATCAGGACAAGCGGCAAAAGGTGCGAATGAACTGGTCGAATTATGATGGCGTCTGAGGAAGCCACTCCATCCTGGAGCGCAATGCCAACCTTATGAAAATACGGCCGAATCTTCCCGAAGAGAATTTCTCCCTCACGGAAACGATGCTTGCTGCTTGTGACCTGTTCCGCTTGCCCCCACTCACAAAGAGCGATTGAGCGGCGAGGCATGTGTTCAAGGCCGATGTACGGGGTATTTGCTTCAAGGGCACTGGGGGAAACGGTCTCACGAACTTCAAAACATACGTCACCGAGAACCTTCTTTTCCCACCCCTCCGGCACGCCATCGATGATTGGGGTGTGTTCGTGGCCGGGGAAGCGGAGGTGGACGAACCATTCCTTGTAGAGCAGCCGCGCCGCCTGCTCCAGCAACTGAATCCGTCGCCGGTTGTTCTCGATCAGGTCGTCGTAGGCGGAGAGGGTATCGCCGATCCTCTTTTGCACATTTAACGGTGGGCATGGAATAGGAAGCCGTTCGGCATCACCAACCCGAACGTGGTCCACTGTCGCTCCGAAACCCATGCCTTTGAATTTGCCTTGGATTTGAGGTGATTGGAGGGCATACGCCAAAAAGTTCCAATCGAGCTTATTGGGATCTGGTCGATAGTGGAAAAGCCTCTGACCAAGAAATACTTTTTCGTCGTTCGAGGTAAACCTACCAACCTCACCAACGGGGGCTTCTCTCGTGAGAACTACATCTCCATATTGCGGTCTCGAACGACGAGTCCATTTGTTGAACACTTCCTCTGTTACGAAGCGCACCTCTTTTAGATCGATAAAACCACCTTTCACATTGGTGGTTCGAATCATTTTGAACTCGGTTTCGTGTTCTACGGTAGGTGCTGTTTTATTGACGCAATCAACCGCAAGTTCGCACAGTTCAGTCACTGGAATCATCGGCCAGGTCATATGCCTAATTCCCCAAAATTCCTCTTGATCGTCTCCGCCAGCCGCACCGCCTCGGCGTTCAGGTCCTCCAACTCCACATGGATGTCGCGCAGGGCCTCCTCGAAGTCGAAATCCTCGTCCTCTTCTTCCGGTGCAACGCCGACATAGCGGCCGGGGGTGAGGCTCCAGTCGTTGGCCTCAATCTCGGCCCGGTCCACCAGCTTGACCAGCCCTTCGACATCGCGCAGTTCGGCCTTGGGGAAGCGTTCGGTGAGCCAGTGGGCCTGTTTCCAGAAGTAGCGCACCTGCTTGAGCTGCTCCACGGCCAGGGCGCGGACATCATCGGCGGCCTTGCGGGCGCGGGTGATGTCGCGGTTCGCCCAAGTATCATTGTCGCGGGCGGCGCATTCTTTCTCACAGGTCTCGATCAGACGGCAGGCGAGCTTGTAGAGCAGGTCGGCCTGCTTGACCAGATCGCGGCTGGTCTCGGCCAGGGTGGCGAGGCGATCTACGGCTTTTTTCAATTCGCCGTTGGTGGTCTTCTGTTGTCCCCATGCCGCCTGCTGTTCGGTGACGGCCTGCCGGAAGGTCTCCACGTCCGCCTTGAACAGCGGGATGGCGTCATCCAGCTCCTTCAACGGTTCAATATGTGGCGCGTCCTTGGCGAGGGTCTTGAGGAAGGGTTCAATACTGTTGCGCAGCGTCGCCAGCACACCGATGAAATCCGGCAACGGTTCGAACGTTTCGCCTTCGTCATCTTTCATGGTGAAGCAGGCCGCGCCCTCGGCCAGCATGCGCCGGCAGTAACCCGCCACCAGGTCGAGATAGCGCCCGGTCTCGCCCCGGTAGAGCCAGACGATGGCCAGCAGGTTCTGCTCCTGCTCGGGGGAAAAGTCGAAAATCTTGCGCGTCACCTTGCGGTAGATGTTGCGGGCGTCGATCATCAGCACCTTGTCGCGGTGCGCTTCCGGCTTGGCGCGATTGAGGAACCAGAGCTCGCAGGGGACGGTGCGGGTGTAGAAGAAGTTGGAGCGGATGGCGACCATGACATCCACGTCGCCGGTCTCCACCAGCTTCTGGCGCACCTTGGCTTCGTCGCGTCCGGAGCTGGAGGCCTGGGACGACATGACGAACCCGGCCCGGCCCTGTTCATTCAGATAGCTGTAGAAATAGCTGATCCAGACGTAGTTGCCGTTGCTGACCTTCCCCTTCTTGTTGACGCCGGGCAGGCCAAAGGGGAGGCGCGGGTCGCTCTTGACCTTGTCGGCGTCGATCTCGTCGACATTGAAGGGGGGATTGGCCATGACGAAGTCGGCCTTGCGCAGCAGCTCGTGCGGGTCTTCGTAGTAGGTGATCGATTTCTGGATGTCGCCCTCCAGGCCGTGCACCGCCAGGTTCATCTTGGCCAGGCGGATGGTGGTGGCGTTCTTTTCCAGGCCGTAGAAGGTGAGCTTCTCGGTGGGGTTCTCGTGCCGCCGCTCCACCACCCGGGCGCTCTGCACGAACATGCCGCCAGAGCCGCAGGCCGGGTCGAGCACCGTGCCGCCGGCCGGTTCGATGACGTTGGCGATCAACGAGACCAGCGACACCGGAGTGAAAAACTCGCCGCCGTCGTGGGCCTTCTGATCGGCGAACTGGGTCAGGAAGTACTCATAGATTCGGCCGAACACATCGCCGGAGACCCGCTTGAGCTCCTCGGGGTTGAGGGTGCGCAGCAGCTGGCCGAGCACCGCGTTGTCGAGTTCCTGATACTCGCTCTTGGGCAGCACGCCGCGCAGGTTCTCGTAGTCGGCCTCGATGGACTCCATGGCGTCGATGATCGCCTTGGCGCGGTCGGCGCTGTCGGGCAGGGCCACCAGGGTGTCGAACTGGGCCTTGGGCTGCAGGAAGATGGCGCTCTTCTGCGAGAAATCCTCCTTGGTCAGCGGCCGGGTCTTGCCGCCACGGGTTGGCAGGCCCGCTTCGATGGCATCCTTGACGCCGAGAAAGCGACTGTAGGCATGGCGCAGGAAGACCAGGCCCATAACCGGCAGGAAATATTCGTTGCTGGCGTAGTTGGAGTTGGCCCGCAGGGTGTCCGCCGCGCTCCAGAGCCGCTTTTCAATGGCTTCGATATGTTCAAGCTGGGCCATGCCTAGGCTTCCTTCCCAAAATACGTTTTATGCAGGGCCTCGCCTTTGTCCCCCAGGCTGCGCAGCAGGCTCTCGATCTTCTCCAGCGCCAGCGGCGACGGCTTGGCACGGTCGTTCTCCCAGCGGTTGATCGTGGGGAAAGTCACGCCGAGCTTGGCTGCGAACTTTTCTTGAGTCAGACCGGTAAGTTCCCGAAGATCACGGACCAGCCTCGCCATGCTGTGTTGCTCGTCCAATGGATTTCTCCTTGCTGAATCTATCTGATGTACTGGCGCACCATTCATAACGCCCGATTTATCACTTGATATATCATCCATGGGGCCGCAAATGTCAAGCGCGACCTTGAAATCCTTACGGAAATTCTCGTGCATCAGGACAATTTCAAATCCCCGTGCGGATTCCGATGAAAGTTGCCAGCCGTTCCAGCGCAAAGTTGCCACTCGTTCCAAGGCAAAGTTGCCAGTGATCGGAGCGTAGCGACGCTGGAGTTTTTGTCTTACGCCAAGTTGCCGATCGGGTCAAGCTGGGATCGCCGTTTGCGCATCGATTCTCCTTTCAAGGTGAGCCGGTAGGCGTTGTGGATGAGGCGGTCGAGGATGGCGTCGGCGACCGTCGGATCCCCGAGGTAGTCGTGCCAGGCTTCGACCGGAAGCTGGCTGGTGATCAGGGTCGAACGCAGATTGTGGCGGTCCTCGAGGATTTCGAGCAGATCGCGGCAACCGGCGGCGGTCATGGGGGCGAGCCCCCAATCGTCGAGGACGAGCAGTTGAGTCTTGGCGACTCTATCCATCATCTTGGGGTAGCGGCCGTCGGCCCGCGCGAGGGCCAGTTCCTCCAGGAAGCGGGGCAGGCGCAGGTAGAGGGTCTTGCAGCCGAGGCGGCAGGCCTTGTGAGCCAAGGCGCAGGCGAGGTAGCTCTTGCCGACGCCGGTGGGGCCGGTGATGAGAATGTTGTGGCCCTTGGCGAGGTAGCGACCGCCGGCCAGCGCCAGCACGAGGTCGCGGTCGAGTCCCCGGGGTGCCCTCCAGTCGAGGTCCTCGATGCAGGCGCTCTGACGCAGCCGGGCCGTGCGCAGGCGAGTGGTGAGCCGGCGGCTGTCGCGCTCGGTCTGCTCGCGGTCGACCAGCAGGCCGAGGCGCTCCTCGAAGCTCAAGGCATCGGCGGTCTCGCTAAGGCGCTGTTCCTGAAGGGCCTTGAGCATGCCGGTCAGCTTGAGGGCGCGCAGTTTGTCGTCGGTGGGGTGGCTGAGCATGGTGGTCTCCTTGGTCAGTGGTAGTAGCCGGCGCCGCGGATGTTGTCGTGACTCGGCAGCAATGAGAGTTGGGATTCGGTGGACTCGGGGAGCGACTGGCGGTCCAGTCCGGTTTTGAGGATCGAGGCGACGCTCTTGAGGCGACAGGCGTTTGTTGCCAGGGCCCGCTGGCAGGCCGCTTCCAGGCGCTCGGGCGTGTAGGTCTTGGCCAGCCGGATCAGCCCCAGGACGCTGCGGTAGCCCTGCTGGGGATGGGCCCGTGAGGCCAGGATCTTCTCTGCCAAGGCGGCGGTGTGCGGTCCGGTTTTGGCCGCCCAGGAAACCAGGCGCTGCGGCGTCCATTCGGCATACTCCCTGTGGCTTTTGGGCATGTGCTCGCCGAGAGTGGTGTGGCGACCGCGCTCAGAGGAGCGGACATGGGAGGCCACCCGTTGCCCTTTGTGCAGAAATTCGACGGTGGTCGCCGTCAGGCGCACGTCGAGCTGCTGCTTCACCAGCACATACGGGACCGAGTAGTAGTGGTGGTCGACTTCGGCATGGTAATCGATGTTGACCCGCGCATGGCGCCATTCGGCGAACGTATAGGGGGTCGCCGGCAGAGGATTCAGAGCCGGACGTTCCAGGGTGTCGAAGAGCTGCTGGCGGCAGCCGGGAAGCTTCTTGAAGGGGCGCCGGTTGAGGTGCTCCACCAGCTCCCGAATGGCGGCGTTGGCCTCGGCCAGACTGAAGAAGGTACGGTTGCGCAGCCGCGCCAGGATGAAGCGCTCGGCGACCAGAACCGCCGCCTCGACCTTGGCCTTGTCTTTGGGTTTGCGCACCCGCGCCGGAATCACCGCGCAGCCATAGTGAGCGGCCAGCTCCGCATAGGTGGGGTTGATGTCCGGTTCGTAGCGGCAGGGTTTGGAGACGGCGCTTTTCAGGTTGTCCGGAACAACGATCTCGGGCACTCCGCCGTAGAAGGAGAAGGCCCGGACATGCGAGCCGATCCAGTCCGGCAGCCCTTGGGTCCAGGTGGCTTCGGCAAACGTCTGGGAACTCGCCCCCAGGGCCGCGACGAACAGTTGCGCTTCGCGGATCTCGCCGGTGCGGCGGTCGACGATCGGCAGGGTCTGGCCGGTGTAGTCGACAAACAGCTTCTCGCCGGCTTTGTGCACCTGACGCATCGACAGACGCAGTTTGCCGGACCACTCACGGTACAGATCGCAGAAACGGCTGTAGCGATACCCCTCGGGATGGCTGTTCTGGTATTCCTCCCAGAGCAGCCCCAGGGTGACGCCCTTGCGCTTGAGTTCCTGATGGATGGTCGCCCAGTCGGGCATGGGGCGCTGGTCGGCGGGAATGACTGGCGCTGGCGGAAAGAGCAACTGTTCAAGTCGGGTTTCGTCCAGATTCTCTGGCAGCGGCCAAGACAACCCGGCGTGAGCGGCGCGTCTCAGAAATTCGCCCACCGTGGTGTGTGACGTGCCGACGGAGCGGGCGATGGCCCGCTGTGTCAGGCCGGCTTCGTAATGCAGACGCAGAACGTCCTTGATCTTGCGCATGGATAACCTCGTGTGTGCCAATGGGACCACCTCCTGGAAAAAGTCCAGAAGGTTGTACCCCGCGGTTACCCAGCGTCGCGAGAACTTTGATCAGTCTGACAGATTCACCGACCTCTTCCGCTCAAACTGGAAAGTTTGGATCGGAACGGGTGGAAACCTTGCGTCGGAATGACTGGCAAGTTTGGATCGGAATCAGTGGCAAGTTTGCATCGGAATCGGTGGAAAGTTTGGCTCGGAATACGCATCCCCGCCGACACATCCCAACGCCACCCGGTAAGTAAGGTGTCATGGGAGCAGTCACAAAAAAAATTCAGCCACCGCCCGACACTTTCTCCGTCTCTCCGGTAAGTAAGCGGGGAAGCAATCAGAATTCACAACGAGGAGCGACCGACCATGGACATCAACGATCTGTTTGACGGAATCATGAAGAGTATCAACCAGTTTGCCGATGAAATCGCCGAACAGCGGTTGCAGGAAAAAATGCAGGAGTCCGGACGAGGTCCGGAGAATGGGGGTAAGAATGCGGAGAATTTTGAGGGGAAAGAGAAGCGGGGTATGACGGATTTCCCAAAAAGGGAGTGATCGGGGCGGTAGCGCCGACACACTGAAAGCGACGCAAGTCGCTGACAATACGCAGAAAAACAAAACCCGTCCAATAACCGGACGTGGTTAGTGGACGGGTTTGTCTTTTCTAAATGGTGGAGGTGGCGGGAATCGAACCCGCGTCCGAAAATCATCCACGTAAGGCTTCTACATGCGTAGTTCGTGTTTTGCTTTAACCCTTAAGACTCCCACGAACAGGATTCCCTTCGGGTGAGCCTGCTTTAGTTTCGCCCCCGGACCACAGGCCTTCCGAGAACTATCCCGCTAAATTGACGTCTTCGACCCTACGCAGGAACTCAGGCAAAAGACGTGACGGCAATTAAGCCGCCAGTGCGTAACGAACGTCGTTGTCGGCGTTTGTATGTGTGCCAGTTTTTTAACGAGGCCAACTGGCGTCCCCGGCATGCCACCTTCGCTTCCTATTCCCGTCGAAACCTGGGCACCCCCTTGAAATCAGTTCTGAGTAATGAGCGATGAGTTCCGAGAATTGGCTTTAAGCAATTTCCGAAACCCGCGGAATTTTCTTATTTATCTCATATTTCCAGGAAAAGCGCAAGGCGCTCAGCGGTCGCGATCCTTGATCACCTTGGCCATCTCCCGTACCGCTTCCTTCTGTTTGAGGGTCTCGCGCTTGTCATGCAGCTTCTTGCCGCGACCAACGCCGATCTCGACCTTGACCCGGCTCTCCTTGAGATAGATCTTGGTCGGGACCAGGGTCAGGCCCTTCTGCTCGCTGAAACGCCAGAGCTTTTCGATCTCACTCTTGTGCAGGAGCAGCTTGCGCACCCGGGTCGGATCGCCGGGATTCTCCCGGTTCCCCTGTTCGTAGGGGCTGATATTCATGTTGTTGATGAAGACCTCGCCCTCCTTGATGCGGCAAAAGGCCTCCTTGAGATTAACTTTGCCAAGCCGGATCGACTTGACCTCGGTCCCCATGAGGACGATACCGGCCTCGAAGACCTCGTCGATAAAGTAGTCGTGGTACGCTTTCTTGTTGCTCGCGATGATCTTGATGCCCATGGGGGATATCAGTCTTCCTGGAGAATTTCCACCACACGGGGCATGGTGAGATCCCGGGGAATGGCGCGGGAACCGACCCGGATCAGGACAAAGGAACCGCAGAGAAAGGCGATGCCGATAATGGCCGCCAGCAGGTCGGGGTCAGGAGGGATAGCGAGGTAGCCGCCGAGGAATTTGCCGCTCATCGCACCGAGGAGGAGAAAGAGGAGCGGCACGATATAGAGAATAAAGGAGGACTGGAGGAAGGTCCGGGAACTGGTGGCCAGCTTTACCCGGTCCCCGACCCTGGCGCCAAGGAGGTTGAGAGCCTCGACCATGCGGCTGCGGCCGTCGCTGCCGACCTGGCAGCTCTCCATCGAGGCGCAATGGGAACAGAAGCTCTGCTTTTCGCAGAGTACCGTAGCGATCCCCTTCCCTTTCAATTCAACGACGCTGCCGACTTCTTCGATCATCGCTTCCTTGCTCCTGATCCGATCTGTACCGATTGTAGCATGCTCCGCCGCAGCTCCGACAGGGCCGGGATTATAGCCGCTCAGTTTCTGCTTGGCAAGATTTACCGACCATCGAGAACAAGCTGAAAGAGATCCGCGCCGCAGCCGCTGCAGAGGTAGTCATACATTTCCGCCGGGGCCGGCCTTGAGGTTGGCCGCAGTACCTGGAAGTGAGCGCCCCACCCCGCTGCCAGGCTTCCCATTTCTCCCTGCAGGTCGAGGGCGTGGCTGCCGCCGAGGATCGCCATCTCGAGGAGTTGCTGCGGGCTGACAGCCGCTCCGAACCAGCTGCGGGCAAAGGCAAGTTCGTCCCAGATCGAAAGGGTGCCGTTGCTGGCGAGGCTGTCACTCCCCAGCGCCGGCAGAAGGCCGGCGGCCAGGTACTTATCAAGGGGCGCCCTGCCGACTTCGAGCCGGGCATTGGACCGCGGGCAGAGCACCACCCGTGCCCCGCTCCTGGCAATGAGCTGAATGTCGCTGTCATCGACCTGCACGCCGTGTACCAGCAATACCCCGGGATGCAGACCGCCAAGCCTCTGAAGGTAAGCGACGGGCGAAACACCTGCCGCAGGAGGGAGCAGGTTGCCCCAGCCGGCAAGGGGATAAAAGCGCTGTGCCAAGGGCCCGCTCAGATCACGGAAAAATGCGGATTCCTCTGCAGACTCGGCCAGGTGAATCATGACCGGAACCGACTGTTGGCGACCGAGGTCGAGGCTTTGCCGCAGATACTCGGCATCGAGGGTGTAGGGAGAGTGGGGGGAAAGACCATAACCGGGATGCCCCACCGGAGACTCCCCAAGGATGCGGTTGGCCTCGGTCAGCAGCGGATCGAAGCGGTCCCGGGTGCGCCCGAGCAGTTCGAGGAAGATCCGCCCCCGCAGGGGAGAACCGGCATAGGCCTGGCGCGCCGGGAAGTGGCTGAGAATGTCGCCGACGGCGCCAGTACCGGCCTGCAGGGAACGCCGGATCCCTTCGGCGAGGGAGGTGGCGTAGGCTTCCCTGGGGAGGGTGCGCTTGACCTTCACCACCTTGAGGATCCAGTCGACAAAACTGTCGGCCTGGCGGGTCTCCCCGGCAGCCGTGGCCCAGTCGGGGAAATTGGTCAGTTCAAGGTGGGTGTGGGCGTTGATCAGGGGCGGCAGCAGGATGGCGTCACCGAAATCGGTAACCGCGGCGTCGGGAAACTGTCGCATCATTTCCCGGCGGTGACCGACGGCGACAAGGCGCCCGTTCCGAACGCAGAGAGCGCCATCGTCTAGCGGCGGAGCGACCATCGGCAGCAGGGTGCGGGCCAGGAAAAGTCGGGGGCTTTTCATCGGTCACCTGAAACCGTAGGACCGATGGGTCCTAGGAGAGGCAGAAGGACTCCAGCTGGTCGAGCAGGGAACGAACCTCGGGTTGCTGGACGATCGCGCACTGCTCCTCGAGGACCTCCGACAGAATGGCGTCGGTCGTCAGCGGATTGGCGAGAACCACCCGAAAGACAGTGATCTCTTTGCCTCCGTAGGCCGGAACCCGCAGCCGGGTGCGGGAAACAAAGGTCTTGCCGGCTTCACGCTCGATTTTTTGCACCAGCTGGTTGACCTGGTCGAGGAGCTTGTTGATGCGGCAGCGCTCGGCAGCGGGGGCACCGGCGAGGGCCCGCTGAAGCGGCTGCGGGCAGTAGCGATAGGTCAGGATATTCAACTCCGGATCGCTGGTCAGTTCAAACTCGGGGTGCTGACGAATCAGGGCGGCAAAGGTTCGTGCCCGTTCGATCCCCAGGTCGATCAGGAGTTCATACCCCTTGCGACCGATGATCGAGAGACCGGCGTGGACCAGCATCGCCTTTCCCGGCCGCGACCCTTCGAGGGTGTGGCTGCCGAGGTCCTTGGAGCCATGGCGCAGGATGTAGGCCGCATGATGCTCAATGGCAGAGAGGGCGGTCGGGTCCTTGAAGACCACCA
Organism: Desulfuromonas carbonis; assembly: GCF_054658035.1. Taxonomy (NCBI): domain Bacteria; kingdom Pseudomonadati; phylum Thermodesulfobacteriota; class Desulfuromonadia; order Desulfuromonadales; family Desulfuromonadaceae; genus Desulfuromonas; species Desulfuromonas carbonis. Next base: position 478,090 of record NZ_BAAHXR010000002.1, read on the forward strand.
TCCCCGCCCCCATCGGCACATAGAGCTGCTTGTGGGCATCGATCGTCACCGAATCGGCCCGCTCGATGCCGTCAAGCAGCTGCCGATGCCGGCTGGAAAAGAGGGTCGGTCCGCCCCAGGCGGCGTCGACGTGGAAGTGGCAGCCCAGCTCTGTGGCGAGGTCGGCCATAGCTGCAAGCGGGTCGACATTGCCGGTTTCCGTCGTCCCGGCAATGCCGACCAGCGCCAGCGGATGAATATTCTCTTCTTCCTGCAGCCGCCGGCACTCCTTGCGCAAAAGATCCAGGTCGATCCGGTTCTGGTCATCGGTCTCGACCAGGACCAGGTTGTCGCGACCGATGCCGAGCAGGTCGGCGGCTTTGCCCAGAGAATAGTGGCCGCGCTTCGAGACCAGGATCGCGACCCCGTCCCAGCCCTTGTATTTGAGGGCCCGGGCGAGCCCTTCGCGGGCAATGCCGTGGAAGGAGCCGTCGGCGGCAAAGAGGCGGTTGCGGGCGACCCACAAGGCGGTGACATTGGCGATGGTACCGCCGGAGCAGAAGGCGCCGAGGGCGTGGCGACTGTCATGAATCCAGCGACGGTAAAAGGGATCGCTCCCCTGGTAGACGAGGCGATGGAGCATCGCCAGCACCTGGCGCTCCAGCGGGGTGAAGGCCTTGGAGGTCTCAACCTTGACCAGGTTCTGGTTCAATGCGGTCATGATCCGCGACAGCGGCAGCATGAAGTACGGCAGAGCCGAGGTCATATGGCCGATAAAACCGGGAGCCGCGGTATGGACCGACTGGGCGACCAGTTTCTCCTGCACGAACTCGGTATAGGTGGAAACGAAGGTCGGCTCTTCGGGTATCTGCGAGGAGGAGAAATCGGCCTCGATCTTCTCGAGACTGTGCTCCAGGGCGACGATGTGGGTCTGGAGGAAGCCGGTCACATCGTCGGTAATCGCCTGGTCGATGGCACCGAGGGTCGAGTCGGGGGCCTCGGGGACCGTGAAGATACGGTAGAGGTTTTCCAGGGTCGCCCGCGCTGCGTCTCGGTTTTTGGCCATGGTCAGTTCGTCCCGGAGAGGAGAAAGCCGTTGTCGATCAGCCGGGTCTTGCCGATAAAGACCGCCATCAGCAGGACTGAGTCGCTGTCGACCTCCTCCTGCTCCTGCAACGTGTGCTGGTGGCAGATCTGCAGGTAATCGATGCGCACTGCACTGGCCGCAGCGATCAGGGTTGAGAGTTCGGCAAGAATCTGGTCACTCGCACGCCTTCCCGCAGCCACCATTTCCCGGGCCCGTGCCAGGCCCCGGGAGAGGACCAGCGCCTGCTCCCGCTCGGTGGGCGAGAGGTAGACATTGCGGGAACTCATCGCCAGACCGTCGGCTTCGCGGACAATCGGCATGCCGACGATTTCCATCGGGATATTGAGATCGAGGGTCATCCGGCGAATGACAGCCAGTTGCTGGAAGTCCTTGCAGCCGAAGAAGGCGAGGTGCGGCTGCACCAGGTTGAACAGCTTGCAGACAACGGTGGTGACACCACGAAAATGACCGGGGCGACTGCGGCCACAGAGGGTGTCGGTCAGCCCCTCAACGTTGACGTAGGTCGCATAGCCGGGCGGGTAGATTTTTGCCGGTTCGGGATAGAAGAGGAGATCGACACCAGCCGCACGGGCGAGAGCGGCGTCCCGTTCGAAATCCCGCGGATAGGCATCGAGGTCTTCATTGGCGCCGAACTGGGTCGGGTTGACGAAGATCGACAGGACGAGAATATCGCCCGCTTCCCGGCCCGCTTCGAGGAGCGAGATGTGCCCCTGGTGCAGATAGCCCATGGTCGGCACAAAGGCGAGACGACGCCCCTCCTGACGCAGGTCGAGGCAGATCTTCTGCATGCGCTGATTGTCTTGTATGATTTCCATCGCTTCGAGGTTCAGGGAAAAAGCCTCCCGGCGCTTTTCCAGCAACCCCTCTCCTTTCTGCGGCGGTCTAGAAACTGTGCTCCTTGCCCGGGAAATCCCCCCCCTTGACCTCGCGGATATAGCTGTCGACCCCTTCGCTGATCAGGCTGGCCACGTCGGCATAGCGCTTGACGAATTTGGGGGAGTACTTTTCGCAAAGGCCGAGGATGTCGTGGATCACCAGGACCTGCCCGTCGCAGCCGGCCCCGGCGCCGATGCCGATGGTCGGGATCGGGACTGCCGCGGTTATTTCGTCGGCAAGCCGGGCCGGAATTCCTTCGAGGACGATGGCGCAGGCGCCGGCCGCGGCGACCGCCCGGGCATCCGCCAGCAGTTGCCGGGCCTGTTCGTCTTCCCGTCCCTGCACCCGGTACCCGCCCATGCGGTGAATCGACTGGGGAGTGAGCCCGATATGCCCGACGACGGGGATATCCATGGCGACGATCGCCGCGATGGTCGCGGCGACATTTTCGCCCCCCTCGAGTTTGACGGCCTGGGCGCCCCCCTCTTTGATCAGGCGCCCGGCGTTGCGCCGGGCCTCGGCCAGGTCGACCTGGTAGGAGAGGAACGGCATGTCGGCGACCACCAGGGCGTGATTTGTCCCGCGGCGCACCGCGCGCGTGTGATAGATCATCTCCTCCATCGTCACCGGCAGGGTGTTGTCATAGCCGGCGACGACGGCGCCGACCGAATCGCCGACCAGGATCATGTCGATCCCGGCCTGGTCGAGCAGCCGGGCAAAGGGATAGTCGTAGGCGGTGAGGACGGCGATCTTTTCACCGTCGGCCTTCATGCGCTGAATATCGATTATGGTGACCGGTTTTTTCTTCATAGCTCTTTCCTGAATTGCCGCCTGGAACGAAAAAACCTTTCGGAACAGGTCCGAAAGGCCAGAAAATTTCCGGTCCCGCCGGTATTCGATGCCACCGGGAGCCAGTTTTGCCTTCCGTCCCGGTCCGCGGATCCAGGCGGTCTTGGATGAGTTGAAAACCACCGATCATGGCCTGCTCCGGTACGGGTCCCGGGCGGATCGCGGTCTTCAAAAAAGCGTTCTAGTCTATAGCATGGTGCTGGCGCCACTGTAAAGAGATATCACCGGGGCGCGCCAGGGGTCCCGCTCGCCTGCTTACGATCTGGTCGCAAAGAATCGCCTGCCGTCGCTGTAGGCGGTTCCGATCTTCCCTCCCAGACCCCAGTATTCACGAATACCCCCAAGGTAGACCAGCGGGGCGACCAGGTGCGGATCAATCCGGCCAGTGCTGTCAATAGCCGCGGCGGCGACCTGGATATCGAGGATTTCGCCGAGCAGCAGGCGGTAGTCACCGAGAACCACCTCGCTGGCGACCCGGCACTCGACACACAACGGGGATTCCGCCACCGATGGCGCCTTGATATGGGTTCCCGGCTGCGGGGTGAGACCGGTAAGGTTGAATTTTTCGTGATCCCGCCCCGAGGCCAGGCCGCAAAAGTCGGCAGCCGCCATCATCGATTCGGGGACAAGGGAGACCGAGAATTCGCCGCTGACGGCGATATTGGCATAGGACTGGCGCCCATGATGGAGGGAGAGGGCCAGGGTGGGCGGCGTCTTGCTGACGACACCGACCCAGGAAGCCGCCATGAGGTCACAGGCACCGTTGCTGTCGACGCTGCCAACCAGAGTCATCGGCTGCGGGAAAAAGGTGATGCCGGGGCCGAGAGAGGTGCGGATCATTTGCGGGGCTCCTTGAAGTTCTCTTCATCAATCAGGGCCTCAAGGGCCCGGGAGAGGACGGTAAAGGCGTGAAAGTTGGCCGGCCGGCTCCCCCGCAACGCCTCGCGATGGGCCTGGTAGGCGCGAAACGGAGCGCGGCGGCCGGTGAAATAGGCGTCCGGGTTGCCGGCGCTTTTCGCCAGCACCTGCAGGGTGAGCTGGAAGGCTCCGCGCTGGAAGGCGGCGCCAAGAGCCTGGCGCGCCAGGCGGTCCCAGCGGTCGCGCAGCGGTACCCCGTCCAGCCCGGCGACGAGAAGATCGATTCCGAGCCGGTCGCGAACCTCGGTAAAGGTCTGGGAGACCGAGAAGAGATCGCCGCCGCTCTTCTCCAGCAGTTCGACCAGCGGAACGAAATTGCCAAACCAGCCGAGACTGGCGATGCGCTGCGCCGTTTCCGGATCAAAACCGTTCTTCTCGAGGTCGGCTGAGCGCTCACGACATTGGCTCCAGTCCTCCTCCCGGAGCAGCCCGCCCAGGGATTTGCGGTATTGGGAGACCAGTTCCCGGTAGTGATCCAGCGCTCCGGCCTCCGCGACGACGGGGAGATAGCGCATCAGCGCCCACTCGCACATGACACCCAGCACCTGTTCGATTTCCAGCAGCAGGCGATACTGCTCTTCGATCGGCAGCTTGGTGCCGACAGTCTCGATTGCCTGGCGCATCTCCCTGCCGCCGAGCGCGCCGTCAAAGACAAGGTAGGTCTCCACCACCCGCTCCAGGGGCGCACCCGACTGCTTCGCCAGCTGGTTGAGTACTGCAGAACCGGCCTGGCCGACAAGCTCGTTGGTCAGCACCGTAGCGCAGATCTCCCGGGCCAGCGGGTGTTGCGACAACTCATCGCCGTAGCGCTGCACCACCGCCGGGGGGAAATAGGAGGCCAGCCGCTCCTGCAACGCTTCCCGGTCGGGAAGATCGCTCTCGAGCAGGGTGGCGTAGAGCTGCATCTTGCTGTAGGCCATGAGGATGGCCAGTTCCGGTCGACTCAGCACACCCCCTTCCCGGGCCAGCACCTCCTTGACCGTCGGCAGGAATTCCCCGCGACGATCGAGGAGACCGGCCTGGGTCAGGCGGTCGGTCAAGACAAAGAAGGGTTCGTTATCGACCGCACAGCGGCGCTGATCGAGGGAGAGGCAAAGCCCCTGTTGCCTGTTGTTGGCAAGGACCGCCTCGACCACATCGTCGGTCAATTCGGCCAGAAACCGGTTGCGCTCCTCGCTGCCGGAAAGTTCGCCCCGGCTGAGCACCCCCTGCATCAGGATCTTCAGGTTAACCTCGTGGTCGGAGCAGTCCACGCCCCCCGAATTGTCGACGGCGTCGGTATTGATGCGCCCGCCGTGGAGCGCATACTCGATGCGCCCGCGCTGGGTGAAACCGAGGTTCCCCCCCTCCCCGACCACCTTGGCGCGCAATTCGGCGCCATCGACCCGCAGGGAATCATTGGAACGGTCCCCCGCGTCCTCGTGTTTTTCGGGGCTGGCCTTGACATAGGTGCCGATACCGCCGTTCCAGAGCAGGTCGACCTCGGCGCAGAGCAGAAGGCGAATCAGGCCGGAGACATCGATCCGGTCATGGCGCACACCCAGCCAGCGCCGCACCTCCTCGGAAAGAGGAATCTCCTTGGCGTCCCGGGGGAAGATCCCCCCTCCCGGAGAGATCAGCGCGCGATCGTAATCGTCCCAGGAGGAGCGCGGCAGGTTGAATAAGCGCTGCCTTTCGGCAAAGGAAGTCTTTGGGTCCGGGTTCGGATCAAGGAAGACGTGGCGATGATCGAAGGCGGCCAGCAGGCGAATCTCCGGTGACAGCAGCATGCCGTTGCCGAAGACATCGCCGCTCATGTCCCCGATGCCGACCACAGTAAAGGCTTCCTTCTGGATATCGACACCAAGCTCCTGAAAATGACGCCGGACCCCTTCCCAGGCCCCCCGCGCCGTGATGCCGAGATCCTTGTGGTCATAGCCGTGCGAGCCGCCGCTGGCAAAGGCATCATCCAGCCAGAAGCCGTAGTCGCGGCTGATGGCGTTGGCGGTATCGGAAAACTGTGCCGTCCCCTTGTCGGCGGCGACCACCAGGTAGGGGTCCAGATCATCGTAAGCCACGATCCCGTCCGGGGTGACAACCTTCCCTTCCACCCGGTTGTCGGTCAGGTCGAGCAGGCCGCGCATCAGCACCTGGTAGGCCGCACGGGAGAGCCGGGCCCCCTCTTCGCGGCTGGTGACCGCTTGCTTGATCACAAATCCGCCTTTGGAGCCGACCGGCACGATCAGCGCGTTTTTGGTCATCTGGGTCTTCATCAGGCCGAGGATCTCGGTGCGAAAATCGTCCGGCCGGTCAGACCAGCGAATGCCGCCGCGCGCCACCTTGCCACCACGGAGGTGGATTCCCTCCATGCTGGCCGCATGGACATAGATTTCGAAGAGGGGGCGCGGCGCCGGCATCTCGATAATGCCGAGGGCGCTGATCTTGAAAGCGAAAAAGTAGTCGTCCTGCTCGCGGCGCGAGAAGAAGTTGGTGCGGACCGTGGAATCAATGAGATTGAAGAGGGTGCGCAGGATACGGTCCTCGTTGGGGTCGGCAACCGCTTCGAGCAGGGCGACGAGTTCCTGGCGCAGGGGGGAGAGCCCCTCCTCTTCCCGCCGTGCCAGGTCCTCCCAGCGCGGGTCGGGGAAAAAACGGGCGGCAAAATAGTCGTAGAGGAGACGGGCCACCTCGGGATTGTTGATCAGGGCAAAGGCGACCCGTTTTTTGGTGAAAGGAGAACCGAGCTGGAAATAGTAGTTCCGGTAACCACGAAAGACATCGATCTGCTGCCAGTCGAGGCCGGTCGGAATCAGCAGGCGATTGAGGTAGTCGTTTTCAGCGGCCCCGCGATGGAGGGCAAGAAAGGCCTCGAGCAGGGGTTTGCGCAGTGCGGCGAGATTGGGATGTCCGGCCTGGGCCCCGCGCACGGCAAAGCTCTTGATATAGACCGGATGCGGGTCCGGGGTCAGGGAAAAGTCGACCTCGTCGATCACACAGAGGCCGAGATTTTCCAGGATCGGCATCAGGTCATTGAGATATTTTTCACTGAGGCTGTAGAACTGGAGTCGGAAGTATTCTCCCCCCGGGTCGGGGAACGGCCCCCAGAGGTCAACCCGATCGGCGCCGTCGGTGAGCAGCTTTTCGACCACCTGCAGGTCGCGCATGGCGAACCGGGGATGCACCAGGGTCCGGTATTCCCGGCTGAATGTTTTCCCGTAGCGGCGCCAGAGCCGACGTCCGCCCTGCTCGCCGAAGGCATGGTTGATCTGGCGCTGCAGGCGCTCGTCCCAGGGCCGAACCAGGCGGGTCAGGCCACGTTCCAGGCGGGTCTGGTCGATGTGCAGCTGCTCGGCCCGGGGACGGGCGGAAACATGCAGGCTGAGGTAATCACTGGAGATATGTATCACCCGGGAAGCAAGGTCGTCGGCCTGCAGGGCGCGGCCGAGAAATTTTTCGATCCGCGCCAGGTTGTCGCTGCCGTAAAACTCCCGCGGCATGATCAGTAACAGGGTCAGGCCGCGCACCGCGAGACTGCGGGTGATGACCACCTTGACGCTGCCATGGCGATAAATCTGGGTGAAGGAGCGCAGTACCGAAACCAGTTCGTCTGCGGAGATAAAAAAGAGCTCGACCTTGGGAAAGGTATTCACGATTTCCATGGTCTTGCGCCAGTCGTGGCAATCGCGGGGAATGCCGAGGCGGCCGAGGGCCGCCTCGATGCGCTGGCGCAGGGCCGGGATGGTGTCGTTCGGCGCATTGGTGCTCTGTTCGGAGAAGAGTCCCCAAAAGGCATGTTCGAACCGCTGTCCGTCCCGTTCCTCGAAAAGACCGATATAGACCAGGTTGTCATTCGCCAGGATCGGGCTCGGCAAGGTGGTTGTTTCGACCACCAGACGATGCTGACGCTGCAATCGCTGGCAGGCGTCCGGGTCGGGCGGCAGGTTCACCAGCCCAAGAACGCTGCCAGCAACCTCAGGCAGGGGATCGACCGGCTCGCCTTCGCAATCGGTCAAAAATTGCCGATAGGCAAAGGGGATGTAACTCCCTTCCTGCAGCCAGTGAATAAAATCCCGTTCCGACTTGACGGTGCAGGCATCGCCAAGTCGGGCCAGGACCGACTGCATCGCCGGCCGCGCAGCCTGTACCACGAGAGCGGCTTCGAGTCCGGCCAGGGTCACAGCCCGTACCGAATCGCCCTGCTGGTCCTGGAACCCCTGCAGTAGAATGACAATCAGCGATTCCCTTTCCCCGGCCCCATCCAGCGGTCCAATGCTGCTGATCCGGCCAGCACTGCGGTCGATGGCGAGGAGCGGGTGGCTGACGACCTGGAAGGAAATGCCCTGGCGCACCAGCCCGGCCTGGACCGTATGCACCAGGTAGGGGGCGTCGACCGTATTGGTCAGGAGCAGGCTGCGGTCGCCGGGCAGGGGGTAAAAGGCGACCGCAGGCTCACCCGCGGGATGTTCCAGAAACCGGAATATTCCCAGCAGGAATTGAGCGAGTTCGGGGGGAGCGAGGGGGAGCAGGAAAAAGGGAGGGGTGCTGGCCTGGAGGAGGTCGGCAAGAGCAAGCAGAAGTGGCCGCGCTCCAGGATCGACTTCCTCGACGGCGAGCTGCCGGGCGGCGCTGATCTTGGCAACGAGATCGTCAGCATTGGCGGGTTCGGTAGCATTTTCGAAGATAACGCGCATGATTCCACTCTTCGTTGAGGGGGAATGGAGCTGCCGTTACTGCACCGCCCGTCGTGGGCGGCGACCGTGCCCTTAAGCTTAGGTGATCATCCGGGACTTGACAAGGAGGAGGGCCAGGGGAGTGTGGCGTCGAAAAGACGGATGTCGGCAGCAGCAATCAGGTCGCGGACCAGCGCCTGCAACGCCTGGTTGCGACGTTCTTCATGCAGTTTTTGCCGCAGTTGCGGCAGGGCCTCCTCCCGGGAAAGAGGCCTTGCCTCTTGTCGCTCGAGCACCAGGACCAGATGCCAGCCGAACTGGGTGGCGACCGGACCTCCAATGGCGCCGGCCGGGAGGTCAAAGGCAAGATCCTCGAACTCGGGAGCCATCGTCCCGCGCCGGACCCAGCCGAGGTCGCCGCCGGAAGCGGCACTCGGGCAGGCGGAATGCTGGCGCGCCAGCGCAGCGAAGTTTTCCGGAGTGGCTTCGGCAGCAAGGGCGGCGCACTTTTGCCGCGCCGGCGCCGATTGTCCGCCCGGATCCCGAATCAACAGATGGGCAGCCCTTATTTTAAGGGGCATTTGCAACCGCGGGCCCTGCTCGTTCCAGGCCCGCTCCAGCTCGGTTGCCGTCGGCGGGGCCAGCTCGGCGAGCTGCCGCTCACAGAAGAGATTGACGGTGAGGTCCTGGCGCAGCATGCGAAAATGGTCAGCGGGCGAAATCCCCGCCTTGGCGAGGGTCGCGAAAAATTCTTTGGCGCTGGGAAAGTTGGCACACAGGCGCTCCTGTTCGGCTTCAATTGCCGGGACCGGGGCGACGATCCCGCCGGCAAGAGCCTGCAGAAAGAGGAGCTGCCGGGCAAGGAGCTGTTCCAGGGCCAGTTCGGTCGCCTGCCGCAACTGTTCGGCGCTGAGCTGGTCCATACTCTTGCGATAATGCTGCAGGGCATAGCCCTGAATGGCATTGTCGAGGTCGTTCCGGGTCAGGGGCTGGCCATTGACCCTCGCGATGATGTCGGGCATGAAACCTCCGGTCGGCAGTCAGTTCTCGGCCGTCGCCGCGATAGCAGCACTGAGGCGGGCAAATTCCTCGAGGCTGAGGGTTTCTCCCCGCCGCTGCGGAGCGATGGCACACTGTTCGATGGCGCGGTCGATCTCTCCGGGGAGGAACCCGGCGCCAAGCAGGGAATTACGCAGGGTCTTGCGCCGCTGGCCGAAGGCCCCCTTGACCACACGGCGAAAGAGGCGCTGGTCAGCAATTACGACCCGCGGGGTCGGCAGCGGCACGAATTCGAGCACCACCGAATGGACCTTGGGGGCCGGAAAGAAGGCACCCGGCGGAACCACCGTCACCCGGCGGATGTCGAATTCAAGCTGGCAGAAGACCGAGAGGATGCCATAGGCGGAGGAGCCAGGCGCGGCGCAGAGACGATCGCCCACCTCCTTCTGGAACATCAGTACCAGCCGGGAGAAGCGAACCCGATGGTCGAGGACCTTGAAGAGGACCTGGCTGGAAATATTATACGGCAGGTTGGCAACCAGCTTGTAGGGGGGGAGCGGCAAGGCGGCGGCCCAGTCGAGGTCGAGGCAATCCCCTTCGATGATGCGCAGCCCCGGCTCCCGGCGGGCGGCCAGGCTGGCCACCAGGTCGCGATCGACCTCCATAACGGTCACCTCGCCGGCAGCGGCCAGAAGCTGGTCGGTCAGGGCGCCGAGGCCCGGACCGATCTCGAGGATCCGATCCCCCGCCTCGATCCGGGCGGCACCCAGGATCTTGGCCACGACTGCGGAGTCGCGCAAAAAATTCTGCCCGAAACGTTTTTTCGGTCGATACTGCATCTAAGTCTATCCGTTCATGGCCGGAGAAGGCTCGAAATGAATCTCCCCGCAGCAAGCTACGGGGTATCAAAAGTTTAGATTGATCGCTTTCATCGAAGCAAGCTTCGGGGAATTCGACCCACCTGAGATTAACGCCGGCGCCGGGGCCAGCGGGGAATGCGCCAGTTGCGGACGACCGGAATCATGCGCAGGGTCACGGCATAGGCGAGGGCGCCGGAGACCAGCGCGTAGAGGAGGCTGCCGAAGCAGAGGGGCAATACCACTTCCCAGCCGAGGGGACGCAAGGCCGCGAAGGTAAAATTCGCGGGGAGGTGCACCCGCTCCATCGAGAGGAGGACCCGGCCGGTTTCATATTCGAGGGCATAGATAAAGGGGGCGGTGACCGGGTTGGTGATCCAGACCCCAAGGGCGGCAGCAAGCTTGTTTTCGCGCAGCAGCCAGGCAAAGCAGACGGCAATCGCCATCTGGAAGCCGAAGGTCGGAGTCATGCCGATAAAGATGCCGAGAGCCATCCCCTTGGCGATATCATCCGGGGTCCCGCTGAGCCGGGCAAAGCGGAGAAATTGCAGCTTGACCTGTCGGATCATCCTCCAGCGTCGCCACATGGTGACCGTCCGTCATCAGCCGGGCGTACCAGCCGTTACCCGGTCAAGGGGCCAGCTGGCAACAGCGTTGAGATCGAGGGCGTCGTTGGCGCCCGCTTTGAGGCGAAAATTGCCGGCAACACCGAGCATCGCGGCGTTATCGGCACAAAGGGAGGGCGAAGGGAAAAAGACCTGCCGGCTGCAATTCCGGGCGGCGTTCTGCATCGACTGGCGTAACCCCCGGTTGCAGGCGACCCCGCCGGCGATGACGATCCGTTCGAGGCCGGCCGTTTCTGCGGCCGCCATCGTCTTGCGGGTCAACACCTCGACCACCGCAGCCTGGAAGCTGGCCGCCGTATCGGCACGCCCGCCTTCATCGAGAGCCGGCTGCTGTTGCAGATAATTGAAAACCGCCGTCTTGATGCCGCTGAAGCTGAAATCGGAGCCAGGTTTGTGCAGCAGCGGCCGGGGAAAGGCGACCGCCGCCGGATTCCCTTCCCTGGCGAGGGCATCGATCCGCGGGCCGCCGGGATAGTCAAGGCCGAGGAGTTTCCCGACCTTGTCAAAGGCTTCCCCGGCAGCATCATCAATCGTGCGGCCCAGGGTCTGGTAGCGACCGATGCCGTCCACCCGGTAGAGGTGGGTATGCCCGCCCGATACAACCAGGGCGAGGAACGGGTAGGCGATCGGTGTTTCAAGCTGGATGGCGAGTAGATGCCCCTCAATATGGTGGACGCCGACCAGCGGCAGATTGCGGGCATAGGCGATCGCCTTGGCTGCAGAGAGCCCGACCAGAAGCGCACCGATCAGCCCCGGGCCACGGGTAACGACGACCCCTTCGATCTCCTCCAGGGTTACTGGGGCCTCCTGCAAAGCTGTTTCGATTACCGGGATGACCGCTTCGAGGTGACTGCGGGAGGCAAGCTCCGGCACCACTCCGCCATAACGGGCATGGATATCGACCTGGGAGGCAATGACACTGGACAGCACCTGGCGACCGTCGCGCACAACGGCGGCCGCGGTCTCATCACAGGAAGATTCAAGGCAGAGAAGCAGCATGGGCAGGCTGGTCAAGCGTTAAGGGAGAAGAAAAGTGCTTCAGGTCCAATGGTTTGCCGCTCAATCTTTAAGCTGACCTCTCAACTCTGGCCTAAAGCAGGTTGGCCGCCAGTTCCGCCAGCGGGGAGCGCTCTCCCTTGGTCAGGGTGATATGCCCGGAGATCTCCTGGTCCTTGAACTTTTCCACCACATAGGTCAAACCGTTGCTCGACGAATCAACATAGGGGTTGTCGATCTGGTAGGGGTCGCCGGTCAGCACCAGCTTGGTCCCCTCCCCGGCCCGGGTGACGATCGTTTTGATTTCGTGGGGAGTCAGGTTCTGTGCCTCATCGACGATCATGTACTGCTTGGGAATCGAGCGGCCTCGGATATAGGTCAGGGCCTCGATTTCGAGAATCCCCATGTCGACCAGTTCCCGATAGCCCCGCTTGCGCTTGCCCCGTTCATCGACACTGCCGAGGAGGAGCTCGACGTTGTCAAAAATCGGCTGCATCCAGGGCGCCAGTTTCTCTTCGACATCGCCGGGAAGAAAGCCGAGGTCCCGTCCCATCGGGAAGACCGGGCGGGAGACGAGAAGGCGGCTGTAGGCCCCTTCGTCGGCGGCCTTGAGCAGGCCGGCGGCAATCGCCAGCAGGGTTTTGCCGGTGCCGGCCTTGCCAACCAGGGTAACGAGCTGGATATCCTCGTTGAGCAGCATATCGATGGCAAATTGCTGCTCGCGGTTGCGCGGATGAATCCCCCAGAGCCCCTCCTTGGGCGACTTGATCAGGGGGACGACCCGCTGCTGACCGGCGGCGTAGCGGCCGATGGCGGTATGGGAAGGATTGGTGGACGCAACCAGGGTGAGGCACTGGTTGGGTCGATAGTCCCCATGCAGCGGGAGGAAGCCCTGGCCATAAAAACGATCGACCTCGTCCTTGTCGACCAGGACCTCGGCCGATCCCGGGTAGAGCTCCTCGATGGAAACCTTGTCCGATTCATAGTCTTCGACGGTCAAGCCGATGGCATCAGCCTTGATGCGCAGGTTGGTGTCCTTGGTCACCAGGACCACCGGGCAATTGCAGGTGGACTTCAGCGCCAGGGCGACCGCCAGGATGCGATTGTCGCCGCGATCAACCCGCAACTCCGGAGGGAGCCGCTTCATGGAGTCTTCGGTGTAAAGATCGACCCGCAGCATGCCGCCCCCTTCGAGCGCCACCCCCTGAACCAGGGGCACCTCGCCGCGCAGGCCATCGAGGAGACGGGAGACCTGGCGGGCATTGCGGCCGGTTTCGTTGAGGTCTTTCTTGAAGCGGTCGATCTCCTCGATCACGGTGATCGGGATAACCACATCATTGTCCTCAAAACGGAACAGGGCCTGGGGGTCGTGCAAAAGGACGTTGGTGTCCAGAACGTAGAATTTTTTCATCGGGGGTATCCGATTCGTCAGGGGGTGGTTCCAACCAGGTCAGCGGTCGTAATCGAGGACTTCCAGCCCTTCGCTGGTGGCCAGGATCTTGACATGCACCGGATAGTTCTTGCCGGGGACGTTGCGCTTGGCGGCGAGGATCACTTCACCGTAAGAGTTGAGCGCGTTAAGGACCTGCTCCGGCGATTCCTCAATAATGTAGGCATTGTAGATACGGGTTTTCATCAGCTGTTCGCGGGTAACCGGATTCTCGGGCGGCAGGGAACAGGCCGCGCAGGTGAGGACCAGCAGGGCCCCGGGGATCAGGCGCAAAAGCTGTTTCAGCATCTCGAATCTCCTTACCATGAAAGTCACGTCCTATTCAGTCAGCAGGTTGGTTGGCCAGAAAGGCCAGCGCTGCAAGCAGTTGTTCAATATCGTCGGAAGTGTTGAAGTACCCCGGACTGACGCGAATCGTGCCGCGGGGAAAGGTCCCAAGGGTTTGATGGGCATCCGGTGCGCAGTGCAATCCGACGCGGGTCAGTATCCCATGATCGCGGTCGAGAAGGAAACCGATTTCTGCGGGGTCACGACCGGCGAGGAGGAAAGAAACAGCGCCGCCGCGCTGCTCGGGATCGCGGGGACCGAAGAGTGAGATACCGGGAATCGCCTGCAACCCCTCGAGCAATTGCCCGTTGAGTTGTGCTTCGCGCGCCCTGATCTTCGTCATCCCGACGCTACGGATAAAATCGATCCCGGCCTTGAGCCCTGCCAGACCGGGCGTATTGGGGGTGCCGGCTTCAAGGCGCTCTGGCAACTGCTCCGGCGGCAGTTCGGAATGACTGTTACCGCCGGTGCCGCCATAAATAAGCGGCCGCGGCACCAGCCCCTGGGCCAGGCAGAGAAACCCGGTCCCTTGTGGCCCGTAGAGCCCCTTGTGGCCAGGAGCAGCGAGCAGATCGATAGCGCCGGCCTCAAGATGCAGTGGAAAGAGCCCGGCACTCTGGGCGGCATCGACCAGCAGCAGGATTCCTTCGCGGCGACACCAGGGGCCGAGTTCGTCGATCGCCTGCAGAGTTCCGCTGACATTGGAACAGTGGGAGAGGACCAGCATGCGGGTCCGCTCAGCGCGGCAGGCTTCCATCAACAGCTGCGGGTTGACGCTCCCCAGGGCGTCGCCAGCCACCTTGACCACCTGAACCCCGGTCTCCGCGAGGGCGCGCAACGGACGTGTGACCGCATTGTGCTCCATGCTGGTAGTCACAACCCGGTCGCCCGGCGCAAGAAAACCAAAGAGTGCCAGGTTCAGGGCCATCGTCGCGTTGGCGGTAAAGACCACGCGCGCCGGATCACCGACACCAAACATTTCACTGACCGCTTCGCGGGTCTCAAAGAGAATGCGGCCAGCGTCAAGGCTGAGACGATGAGCCCCCCGTCCGGGATTGCCGGCAGCATCGGTCAGGGTTCGGGTGACCGCTGCTGCCACGGATGGAGGTTTCGGGAAGGTGGTCGCCGCGTTATCGAGGTAAATGGCCATGAGTCCGTTTCGTCCGCTCAGCGCGGACCGTCGCAGGCGGGGTCGCGCTCGGTTCCGTGCGCAAAGGTTTCGGCGAGGCCACGGCAGCCACCAAAGCAGACGGGATAGTCCCGGCAACCACGACAGCCGGCAGGAACGGTCGCTATCTGTTCACGAATGGCCAGTCTCTGCGCCGAGTGCCAGAGCTCGTCGAGTGAATGTTCGAGCAATGAACCGATCAGTCGCGGCCAGGAAGAACAGGGATAGAGGTCACCGCTGGCATCGACATAACCGACACTGTTGCCGGCCTGACACCCACCATATTCGCTGCGCTCACCGCCGCCACCCGGAAAGAGAATCTCCCAGAGGAAAAGGTCGTGGACCTCGAGGGCAAGACCCCGGCCGAGATCACTGCCTGCGGCAGCTATGGACGACTGGAACTCCCGGAGTGCAACAGGGGGCAACGGTGGCTCGGAGGAGCGGCCAAAGTTAGCATCGATACGTACGTTTGGCAACTTAAAACGGCCGATTCCGTGATCGCGGCAGAAGTCGGCAAGTACTGGAAGTGAGTGAAGATTTGCGGTATTTGGGACCAGCAGGAGGCCGGGATTTGCACCAGCCTTGCGCAGAGCGCAGAGTGCGGCATGGAGGGCAGGTTTATCGACCGCCGCACGCGTAACAAAACGGCTCGCATCAAGCAGCAGGTCGTCCGGCAGCGGTCCATTACTGGCCGCGGCCAGTTCTATCTCCGTACCGCGGCAAACCACCGTGACCTGGCAGTTGCCAGCGCGCAGCAGCGCGATAATTTCCGCAAACCCGGGATGAGCGAAAGGCTCTTCTTCCAAAAAGACGAAAAAGACCCCGGCCGCGGCGACCTTGCGGGCAACTTCCCGGGCAATATCCATGGGAACCGGGTCGGACCCGCCATGCAAATCCCAGGTCAGCCGCAACGGAGCATCAAGGAGATCGAGTGACATAAAAAAAATCGGGGGCAGTCTTCACTGCCCCCTTTCTTTGTTCAGCAGGGATGGACGTTCGAGGAACCAACCACCCGGGGCTTCAAATACGCTTTCATGGGCCTCACCTCCTTTGGAATTGTGTGGATCAGACGTCTATTCGCAGGCACCACCACGGCGCCAGTTATTTCCAGCAATGGGGATCGGGTTGATTGAACTCGCCAGTGGTGGCAAAGGCACGAGCGGTGCAGCCACCGAGACAGTCGGCAAAGGAACCACAACCGGAACATTTGCCGGTCGCTTCTTTATGCCGCATCCCCTTGAGGACCGGGGAATCGTACCAGATCGCATCAAAATCGTCCCGCAGGATATTACCAACCACCAGGGGGATGAATCCACAGGGAGTAATGTCGCCATTGGGCCGTAAATGCAGCGAAAGCTTACCACAACTGCTCCCTTTTACCAACGGGTTTTCCTGGTACCCGGGGAGGGAGGCGATGACCGGATCGTCGAAAGAGATATTCAAATCGGTCGTTTCGGCCTTCACCTGCAAGGCCTCCTGATAAAAGGCTTTCCACTCGCCGGGATCGAGGTCGAGCTCTTCGCGATTCTTGAAGCCGCGCCCGCTGCATTTGAAGTTGTGCAGGTAAACCTGGCCAACCCCGTAGGAACGGGCCAGATCGAGGAGGCGGGGATAGTCGCGGTAGTTGATGCGCGAGATCACTGAACTCATGGTACTCGCCAGACCGACGCTGCGCAGGGAATCCAGGGCCCGCAGCGCCCGATCATACGATCCGGGCATGTTCCGGAAATCGTCATGCAAGAGGGCATCGGCGCTGTCGAGGCTGATGCCGACGCTGGCAAAACCTGCGTCCTTCAACTTTTGGCCCACCGCGCCATCGATCAACCAGCCGTTGGAATTCATCGAGACCCGCAGCCCCTTGCTGCTGGCATAGGTTGCAACCTCGAAGAGATCCTCGCGAATCAACGGTTCGCCGCCGCCGAAATTAATGAAGGGCACCTGGCGATCGGCCAGAATGTCGACAATCCGCTTGAGGTCGGCAGTCGATAACTCCTCGGCAATCTCGTCGCGGCTATAGCAGTGTGAACAGCTGAAGTTACAGCGGAACGAAAGGGTCCAGTTAAATGTCAGTGGTGCGGAGAGAAGCTCCGTTGTCGCGTCAGCCATCGATCAGCCACCCCCTTCCCTGGAGGTCCTCCAGAAAGATCGCCACGTCGGCTTCAAGTTCGTTGCGCTCGGCGTCGAACTCCGTCGCCAGCGCCTCGACAATCTGCTCCCGACTGCGATTGCCGTCACAGAGGCTCCAGATCATGCCGCCGACCAGATTAAGCTGGTGCATGGTCCCACCTTCAAGCAGGATCACAGTTCCCCGCTCGGAGACGTCCTCGCCCTTGGCCATGGCGGCCAGGATCTCTTCTTCACGTCGTTTTTCATGACGCCAGATAAGCGCCGGGTTGCGTTTGGGTTGTTGCAAACCAGATCTCCTTGTAAAAGCTTCAGGCACAGCTCCGTTCCCGAAAGAGCAGACAACTGACGAGAACAAATACGAGGCCACAGAGGACCGCCACCTTGCCGAAAAGGGGAACACCGGCAGCTGTACCGGCAAGGCCCCAGGCCTGAACCAGAGCACCGCCGGCAAACATGCCGAGAACGGCGAGTCCGGCGTCGGCATCCCCCTCCCCGGCCTTGATCAATTGTCGGAACGGGCAACCACCGATCAGAACCGAAACCCAACCGACCAGCAACATGCCGATGCCACTCCAGAGCGCGTCAAGGTGGGAACCGGGCTGCCCGTAGTAGCCGCTGTGGAACTGCCCGGTGCCAATATTGGCGGCCAGGGCGACCACGAAGAAAGCGGCCAAACCCCACCCCAGGGGCGCCCGGCGTCCCATCAAAAGCAGATCCCGCAGGCTCCCGGTGATGCAGAAGCGGCTACGTTGGGCGAGCCCACCGAGGGTGAGTCCCACACCGAGGGAGATCAGCATCGGTGCATGCTGGGCCCCACTGCCGCTGCTTGAAAGCGCAAGAAACGCCGGTTGCCAGAAGAGCAAGCCCAGAAAAAGCAAGAAGAGTGCCGGCAACCAGAGACCGCTCCCTCCCGATTGGCGATGGCCGCTGCCAAAATGTACCCCGGCTGCCAGGCAGCGCAGGCCGACCCAAACCCCGCCAACCAGACCTACCATACCGGCGACAGCGGTCCAGTCACCGGCGGTCAGGCGCAACACCAGCTTGATCGGGCAACCGATAAAGACCGCACAGCCGACAATCAGAAAGAGCCCGGAAACAAAGCGCGGCAACGGAGCGCTGCCGCCGCGACTGCGGAATTCGCGAAACAGGGCGGCACTGAGAGTTCCACCGAGCAGAAAACCGATCAACTCGGGACGCAGATATTGCATCCGCTCGTTGCCGTGCAGACCGAGGGCGCCGGCGCTGTTCTCGATAAAGCAGGAGACGCAGATCCCTGAGTTCTCCGGGTTGCCCCAGGCTGCCAGCATCACTCCGGCGAGACCCAGGGCCGCGCCAGCGAAGAGAATCAACCAGCCATGACGGTCAAATCGTCCCAAACAGCAATCCCCTATTCACAACCGCCGGCGAGCCGGCTTTGCAGGTAGTAGACATTTTTCAGGGCTGTCCCCAGAGTCGGATTCCCCGGAGTCAGGCGGGCCTTTTCGGCGAGGGAGGAGAGCCCCACATCGACCAGTTGCTGAATGACCTGGCGCTGGGAAAAGGGCGAGTCCCGATCGACGTAATCGCCGTTGCGGCGTACCGCTCGCACCGCAGCGGCCACTGCTTCGGGAAGCGCACCGAGCCGCAACAGGCTGGCCGCGCGCAGGATGTCGCCATGGGCCTCGCCGGGATAACGCCGGCCCAGTTCTTCCAGTTTCATCAGCGCCTGCTGGTCATTTCCGGCCGCTTGCAAGCTGACGACCGGAGCATAAGTCTGCTCGAAAAAAGCGAGTCGTGCCCGTGCGGCAAGATCCCGTTCCAGGTTGCGGTCGACAGCCACTGCGCCAGCGGTCCCACTCTGCCCCTGGGTCACCAGCAGGCCGCCGAGGGAACACAGAACCACCAGCAGCAGAACCACCAAGATCCGGTCGAAACGATCGCGAGGTATCATCCAGCTTTCCTAGAATTTCTGATACGGAGGCATGTTGGCGCGTTGCGCCCAGCTCCGGATCAGGTCATAGTCCTGGTCCGTCAATTGTTCAAAACCGTCGATCCACGCCGACTTCAGCACCTTGACCTGTTCACCGTCAATGTCAACGGTCGTCTCCGGGGTCAGTTCGACCAGGGCCTTGCGAAACCGCTCCACCAGCTGCGGGTCGACCTGGTCAGATGCGCCGAAGGTGCAGTAAGGAATAATCGGGCTCTGGCCAAGAATGGTGATGTCATCCGCATCAATTTTCCCGGTTTCGATCATCACTTCGAGATCGAGAGCCGGCGCGGCAGCGACGTCGTAGGCACCGAAATAGATGGCGTAGATCACCTTTTCATGTTTGTAGGACCCGGAGGGAATGGCGTAATAGGCCAGATCCCGCTCCGGGTCGAGACCGGCATCGAGCATCAGGTTGTACTGGGCAAGATAGCCGGTCGGGGCGAGCTGGGGCCCGAAGACCATGCGCTTCCCCTTGATATCCTGCAAGGTCTTCATACCGCTGTCGCTGCGGGCAATAATCGCCCCGGCGGTGCGGGCACCGAACTGCCCGCGCTTCTCAGTGGCGATCAGCTGCAGGTTGTGGTTCTCCTTGAGAATGATGTAGAGGAGCGAATTGCCGTGGGTGAAGGCGAATTCTCCTGCGGCAAAGCGTTCCTCGAAATCCTGGGTATCGACCGGAACCGCCTCGAAATCGATGTCGAGAGTCTCCGAAAGGTAGCGGGTCAGGGGCCGGAACCGCTGCAAGGTCTCGGGAGCGCTGTTGCAATTCATAAAGCCGATCTTCATCTTCGGTCGTTCCCGCTGCGGTTTGCAAGCGGCTGGGATCAGGACAAGACCGAGGAGGAGACCGGCGCAGACCAGTTTTTTCAGAAAAGAGCTCGACATCATTTCACTTCCATGCGGATTGAAGGTGCAGCGGGCAAAGCGGGCGATAGCGTGACCCTTCCGAGTCCGGGCCGGTCGGCACCGTCGCGGACCAGGGTTTCGAGGCGTACCGGGTCGGTCGTCCCCCACCAGTTGCCGACGGCAAAGACCTCAGTGGTACCGTCGTTGATCAGGGCGTACTCGCCGTTGCCGGAAAAGTCATTGTTGGCCAGGGTGACCCCGGAGTTGACGATGCGCAGCCCGGCCCGGCCGTTGCCGGTGAGGCGGTTGCCGATAAAATCACAGGCAGAATCTTCAAGAAGGGTGCCATGCTCGCTGTTGTCGGCGATCAGGTTGCTCCGAATCCTTCCCTTGGAGCGCTGCAGATAGAGCCCTTTACGATTGCCGGTGAGGCAGTTGTGCTCGGCAAAGAGGGTCGAATCGCGCAGATTGGCACCGTTTATCCGGTTCCTTTCGATGCGGCAGCCACTCATCGTCAGCAGGCTGTAGACGCAGCGCAGCCCCCAGTAGTTACCAGCGATCCGCGTGTCATGCAGTTCGACGGTCGAATCCCGGAACTGCAGTCCGTTGAGGTTGTCGACGAAGCGGCAGCGCTCGATAGTCACCGTCGACTCCTGAAACTGAGCGCCGCGGGTGTTGTAGCGGAACTCGGAATCGCTGAGATGGCCGCGGGCAAAATGGGCGTGAAAACCGCGGTAGGCATATTCGACGATGCAGTGGTCAAGCCGGTTGTCCTGTTCCGAGGCCATCATATTGATCGCCCCCCAGTCCCCAGCCTGCGGCTGCGCCTCGGCAGAGGTAAAGAGGATCGGTGCCGCCGCGTTACCGAGGGCGAGAAAGGTCCCCTGAACAAATATTTCATGTTCACCGATCTGATCGCCGTTGCTGTCGTTTCGGGTGAAGCGAACGACGCTGCCGGGGCGGATTTCCAGCGTCACCCCAACCGGAACCGTCAGGATTCCGTCTACCAGCACCGTGCCGTCCCAGACCGTATCGCTGAGCAGGGTCTGTTCGCCGTGGTAAACAAGCTCCGCGCCCCAGGCGAATCCGGGCCAGAGCAGTAACAACAACCAGCCGAGGCACCTCATGGCCGCCCCCCCAGAAACATCCGATCGACCCGGTTGCCAGTGATCGCGGTGGTGTCGGCCGGCAGATCCCGGGGGCCGAGCACCAGGCCGAGGTCGTTACTGGTAACTTCGTTGCGGTCGAGCCAGGGGCGACTCCAGCGATCGACATAGATCCCTTCTTCGGCCTGTCCCCGAATCCGGTTCCCTTTCAGGTAGGGCCGGGCGCCATCCCAGCAGAAGATGCCGCCCTCCCCGTTTTCAACCGTGTTGTCGAGGATGTTCGGCGCGCCGCCGGCCTGGACGATAATGCCGTAGCGGCTGCCGCTGATGCGGTTGCCTTCGATGCGCGGCGAACAGCCGATCACCAGCAGGCCGGTCTCCGCCCCCTCAATAATGGCCCCCTCCACACTACTGCCGAAGGCTTGATCAAGAAGAATTCCGGCCCAGGCGTAGTTGTCGTCGGCATCCCCCTTGCCGTCGGCCAAAAAGCGCACCGGGTCGGTTGCGGTTCCGAGGACCTCGAGGCTGCCGCGCACCAGCAATTCCGTACCGGAGGAAAGGAATTCGGGGTCGATGCGGGTTGCCTCGGCAGGAGTGACGCGAACCGTGGTGCCAGAAGCGATGGTGAGATGGCTGCCGGCAGGGATCAACACGTCGCCGACAAGATGGATCTCACCCTGCCAGTGCAGGGTGCCGGTGAGAACGCCGGAGACCTCGACCGGAGCGCTATTCTCGGTAGCGCCGGCCGCCAGGGACGGGCTGAGAACGAGAAGAACCAGGAGCAGGAACCGATTCAGATCCATCGACGCTCCTGGAGGAAGCGTCGCGCCGCGGCTGCGGCCGGCTCACCGGCGGCAACGGCAGCCTGCAACCCGGCGAGATCTGCACTACCGAAGAGTCCAGCCAGCTTTTCCAGCGCTGGCATGACAGTGGTGAACTGGAGGTCCTGGCGGGGTCGCGGACCGACCGCCACACTCGGTCCGGCGCCAGTCGCGAAGAGGCGGTCGGCCCCTTTCAGGCCGCTGGAGATGGCGAGATCAATCTGGTCGGCGGCAAGTTCCGCCTCCCCTTCCCTGGCGCCGAGCGCGACCCGCTCGGTTTCGATGCCGGTCTTCTCCTTGACGTAGAGGATGACCACTTCCGCCAGTACCTGGCTCGCCGGGTCGGCACCGATCCCGACGTGGAGCTTGGGACCGAAGCAGGCACCGGCGGCGCCGGGCAGAAGCAGCAGGAGGATAAGGAACAGCGGCCACTGTTTCATCGGATGAAGAGCCAGCGGATGATGGTGGCGCCATAGAGCCCAGCGACCAGCGTGACGCCCACAACCGAGGCAACGAGGTAGCGGCGCGCGGTGCCGGCATCGCTGAAGAGGCGTGGCGCGGCGCGGCGCGCGGCGGTCAGGGCAAGGAGATAGCCGGCCACAAGCAGGCCGAGGACCAGCCACTTGAGGATATCGAGGGGAATCATTACGCCCGGGGTGTTGACGGTGCGCATGACGTTCATCGCCAGATAGCTGCGAACTCCGCTCGGGTCACCGAGGACAAAGGGGAGAAACGCCCCCTTGGCGTTGATCTTGACTGCCGCCAGGACGACGTGGGCGGCGAGGACCAGCGGGATGAAGGGCAAGGCGAGGCGACCGA
Organism: Desulfuromonas carbonis; assembly: GCF_054658035.1. Classification (NCBI taxonomy): domain Bacteria; kingdom Pseudomonadati; phylum Thermodesulfobacteriota; class Desulfuromonadia; order Desulfuromonadales; family Desulfuromonadaceae; genus Desulfuromonas; species Desulfuromonas carbonis. The sequence goes on from NZ_BAAHXR010000002.1 coordinate 500,580, forward strand.
CACTCCCCCAGAATCCGAAGTCGCCTCCCGCCGGTTGCGGCATGGCGCTCGGCGTAGCGGGCTGTTCGACCTCGCCTTCAAACCGGACCCGGCCGAGCCGCAGCAGCAGATAGCCGGGAAGAACCAGCAGCAGCGGCAGGCCAATGGCGACCCAGAGGGCGGCCAGGACATAGTAGCCGGAGGCTTGCCAGCCGAGGAGTACCGCGCCCTGTTGCGGCAACCAGAAGATCGCCTCACGCAGATCGACGTAAACCTTGGCAAAGTTGGCGGTGAGCATGCCGAGCAGCACCAGGAAAAAGACACTTTCCGAGGGGCTGAGATAGCCGGGGCCGAGATCGGCGAGCCAGGGGCGGCGGCCAAGGAGGATATTGTCGTGGCAGCAATTTTCGGCGCAGTGCAGACAAAGAGTACAGGCGGCGCTGTCCTCGAGTTGGGCCGGGACCAAGTCAACAGGGCAGTCGGGCCGGCAGCTCTGCCAGTAGAGGACGGCGGGTCCCGTCGCCAACCGCTTCCAGACCGGTGCGCCGGAAATGCAGGACTGGCTGTCGCAACCAGCACAGATATCGGGATCTTTCACCCGCAACTGGAAGGGTGCCACCCGCGCGTAGAGACCAAAGACTGCCCCGGCCGGGCAAAGCAGAGTGCAGAAGGCGCGTTTGCGGAAGATGAGCCCGCAGAGGGCGGCCAGCAACAGGACCAGGGCGATGAGGGTTGCAGTGTAGTCGGGGTAGCGGTGAATCGCCAGGAAGTAGACCGCAAGCTGCAACGCCACCAAAGTCAGGGTTACCGGGATAAAGTTCTGCAGCCAGCGCGGCAGCGGCCGCTTCAGGCCGATGCGGGCGAAGAGCCCGTTGAGCCAGCCGACCGGGCAGACAGTGCACCAGCCGCGCCCGAAGAGGAGAGCAACGAAGACCACCCCCATGATCCAGATAACCCAGAACAGATAGTTGGCGAGGTTGGTATACATCAGCGGGTCTTTGACCGCGACCCCGGGGATGGCGTGCTGGTGCCAGCCGTATGCCGCCATCGCCACGGTCACGATCAGGGCGGCGAGGCGGACCAGGCGCCAGCCCCAGGTGGAACGCAGCAGGCGGCCAAGACCGGGTATGTCAAAAAGGTTTTTCAGCAAAGCCCCAACGTCCCTTATGAGTTAATGCAATGGGTGAACATTACTCCGCCAACAGGCCATATTATCAATGATAAATGGCGTAGGGAGCGACATACTCCCCCTTCTCGTTTCGGTACTTGACGTGCTTGCCGCCGATCATCTCGAGGGAGCGGGCCGACCACTCGCGCACCACGTGGACCTCGTCTTCCATACTCCGCTGCAAGGCCTTGATCGAGGCAGGACCGCCGATCGGACCGAGGGCCATCGCCGCATTCATCCGCACCTGCCAGTCGCTGTCGCCAAGACCGGCGATCAGGGCGTCCTCCGCGCGGGGATCGCGCAGCTTGCCGAGGGCGGTAAAGACCTCGCGCCGGTTGGGACCATCGACCCGGGCGAGCAGGGCGTCGAGGGAGGCGGGATCGGCGATGTCGCCGAGGGCCCGCACCATCCCCGCCCCGGCCACGTCCGAGGCCTTGGGCAACGCGGCGAGGAGCGCCGGCACCGCCTGGCGATTGAACTTGATCAGCGAACGGGTCGCGTACTTGCGCACCTCCGCATCCTGGTCATTCAGTGCGCTCACCAGCGCCGGGATCGCTGCCGGATCGCCGATCTCGCCGAGGGCCCAGGCGGCGACATAGCGCCGACCGAGGGCCGGGTCGGCGAGGACCTTGATTATCGCCGGCAGCGCCGCCTTGACCTTGAGGTTGCCGAGCGCCGCGATCACATGCTCGCGCTGTTCGCGGTCGGAACTGGCGACCTTGGTCAGCAGCTTCGGCACCGCCTTGTCGCCGAGATCGACGAGAATCTGGTAAGCCCTGCCGTTGACATTGTTTTCGGCCACAGCAAGAAGGTCGACCAGCTCGGAGACCGCAGCAGCGTCACCGCCCCGCGCCTTCCCTTCGAGGGCGCCGAGGTCGATGGGACCGCGGCGCTCGGTGCAGGCGACCAGCAGGGTCAGCAACAACAGGATCGACAGTAGGCGCATCACCAGACCTTGGTCACGGTAATATTGACGTCTTTGAGGACTTCACCCTGGCGAACGACGATCGCCGAAGGTTCAATCGTCCCCTGGTCGTAACGACCGTAAAGATCGCCGAGCTTGGGCGGGCCGCCAAACTTGTCCCGGGCCGCCAGGTAGTAGGTTCCACCCGCGGGAAGATAAAGCAGGTAACGACCATCGGGGCCGGTCTTCTCGGAAACAAACTTGGGACGCTCCGACATCTGCACATGGTCATAGACGTGAACCCGCGCCCCCTCCACCGGCTTGCCGTCGGCGTCGGTCACCAGGCCGGAGAGGCCGGTCTTGGTCACTTCGGTGTCGGTCGTCAGGCGGCGGCTGTCGCCAACTTTGGTGGGGGCGACGATGGTCAGTTCGCGCCCGGCTTCGGTCACGGTGATATTGATGAAGTCGCTCTTATTGTCCCCGGCCAGCACCGGCCCGGCATTCTCGCCGTTGACCCGGCGCCGGGCGACGACGATGTAATCGCCGGGCGGCAGTTGCAGATCAAAGCTGCCGTCAGCGCCGGTCGCTTCGGAGAGGGCAAAGGCCGGGCCGTAGAGGTCCATCCCCTTCTTGTAGACGTAGAGCAGGCTCCCCTCGAGGGGGGTAACGATGGTGCCATGCACCCGGCCGAGGCCGCTCCCCCCACCCGCCGCTGACGGCGCCGGCGTCTCCTGCTGGCAGGCGACAAGTACGGTGAACAGGAAGATAAGAAGCAAAAGCGGCCAAACGGATCGACGCATCAAACGAACCTCCATAAAGTCAGGGACGGAGCAGAACCAGATGTTCCTCGGTAGTCGAGGCGTAATGTTCCATCAGCGTATTGTCCATCAGCGACAGCCCGAAGGCGACGCCGGCTTCGTCGCCGGGGACAAAGATCACATCGCGGGGATCGCCGGTATCGAGCTTGCGGTGCAGGATTACGGTCCAGCGCCCGTCGTGGTAGCTGGACATCGCCGGGATATCAGCGCGGCTCCCGGTAGGACGCTCGGTCAGGTAACCCGGAGCCTGGCTCCCGGCGGGCAGGAAGGCTTTGCTGACCGGGGTGTTGTCGGCCAGCACCAGCGGCGCGTCTCCCTTGGCGAAGGGCTGCAGCCCATCTTCCGGGTGGAGTGCGGCCTGGGAATTGGGCCGGAACAACTCGCCGGGGAGATCGCCGTGCATGCCGTCCTTGTCGAGGTAGCGATCGTCGGCGAAACCATGGCTGCCGGTGCGCTGTGCCTTCCAGTTCCAGAGATCGAGCTGCGTGCCGTCACGGGTCAACTTCATCTTGTTCAAGGCATGGAAGTTGTCGCCGCTGACGCCGAAATCATCGATATGGCAGGCGTAGGAGCAGGAGAAGCGGGGATAGGCCGCCCGGCTGTCCCAGAGCAGGCCGAAGCCGTCCTCGAAACCGCCGGTATTATGCCATTCCTGGCCATCCCAGCGCCAGTTCATCATTCGTTCATCGTGAGTGGCGTCGGCCCAGGAGAGTCGCAGCCAGAGCTCACTGTCCGTGTAAAAGGCGCGCAGATCGACTTCGACCGGATCGGGCAGAGACGCACCATGATGACAGGAGGCGGTTGTGACGTGAACCGTGTCCTGGTCGATATCGGGGATAAGCGCCTCCTTGTGGAGTCGCCCGCCCCGCACCGTGATATCCCGCGGCAACGCCCGTTCCCAATCGCTGGCATCCGGCGTGTGCCCAAGGTGCAGGGCATAGAGTCGGTCGGCAGGAACCTCCCGGCAACTGACCGGGAGCAGGAAGAGGCTGAGCAGGAGCAGCTTGATCAGTAAACGCGGATGAATCACTAAAATCTCCGGGGGATGAATTCGACCGCAACGGGCCGTGCCCCCGGGGAGTTTTAGCAAGGAGCATACCAGCGTCATCCCCCGCAACAGGGGGCTTTCATCAAGCAAAAAGGCCGGCATTCGGCGCCGGCCGGGTCAAGAGTGGCAGAATCCTGTCAACAACTCAGGAGAGGAGTTGATATTTTTCCAGCTTGTAGCGCAGGGTCGTGCGTTTGATGCCGAGGGCATCGGCGGCGCGGGTCTGCGACCCCCCTTCCCGCTTCAGCGTCTGCATGATCAGTTGCCGCTCAAGGTCTTCGAGAATCTCCGGCAGGCTGCCGCCCCGCTCGGGCAGCTCAAGGCAGATCTGCCCATCCCCCTGCAACCCCTGGGGAAGATCGCGCGGCGTGATCACCTCGCCTTTGGCGAGGACGACCGCGCGCTCGATGGCGTTCTGCAACTCGCGCACGTTCCCCGGCCACTCGTAGGCGAGCAGGCAACTCAGGGTGCGCGGCGCCAGATCCTGGATTTTTTTGCCGGTCTCCTGCACGTACTTGGCGAGGAAGTGGCGGGCCAGCCCCTCGATATCCTCGCGTCGCTCGCGCAACGGCGGCAGCTCGATATTGACGACGTTCAGTCGATAGAAGAGATCCTCGCGAAACGTCCCCTTCTTCACCTCAGTTTCGAGGTTTTTGTTGGTCGCCGCCACCAGCCGCACATCGCTGCGAATGGTGCGGGTGCCGCCGACCCGTTCGAATTCGTGCTCCTGCAACACCCGCAGCAGCTTGACCTGCGCGGTCAGCGACATCTCGCCGACCTCGTCGATGAAGAGGGTCCCCTCGTGGGCGAGTTCGAAGCGCCCCTTCTTGGTGGCGGTGGCGCCGGTAAAGGCGCCGCGCTCGTGGCCGAAGAGCTCGCTCTCCAGCACCCCTTCGGAGAGGGCGGCGCAGTTGAGGACGATGAAGGGCTTCTCCTTGCGCGGCGAGCTGAAGTGGATCGAGCGGGCGATCAGCTCCTTGCCGGTACCGCTTTCGCCGGTGATGAGGACGTTGGCATTGCTCTGCGCCACCGAGGAGGAGATCTCGAAGACCTCCTGCATCGCCAGCGACTTGCCGACGATGCCGGAGAAGGCGTAGCGCCCTTCCAACTCCTGGTGCAGATAGCGGTTCTCCGCCAGCAGCCGTTCCCGTTCGAGAGCCTTGGCCACGGTCAGCTTGATCTCGTCATTCTCGAAGGGCTTGGTGATGTAGTCGTAGGCGCCGGCGCGCAGCGCCTGGACCGCGCTTTCGACGGTGCCGTAGGCGGTGATGACAATGATCGGCAGGGCCGGGTCGAAGGCTTTCAGCTCGTGCAGCAGGTCGAGGCCACTCATCCCGGCCATCTTGATATCGGTAATGACAAGGTCGAACTGCTCGCCGCCGACCAGGCGTAGCGCTTCTTCGCCGCTGGCAGCAGTGGTCGGCTCGTACCCCTCGCGGGAGAGGACCCGGGAGAGGAGCCGCCGCATCCCTTCTTCGTCATCGACCAGGAGAATTTTTTCGGAGGCCATGCGAACCTTTCAGACCGGGTCCGGGTGGTGGTAGACCTTGTTCTTGCCGTGTTTCTTGGCCAGGTAAAGAAGGTCGTCGGTTGCCTTGAGGAGGGAATCGAGATCGAGACCATCGCGGGGATAGCAGGCGACGCCGGCGCTCGCCGTGACCCCGTGCCCGGAGATCGGGCCGAGGCTCTTCGGGGTCTCGGTCTGAATCGCCAGCCGTGCCCGCTCGGCGGCAATCAGCGCTTCGGCGAGGCCGGTCTCGGGGAGGATGGCGATAAACTCTTCACCGCCGTAACGGAAGACAATATCGCACTCGCGCAGGGCCTCCTGCAGGATATGGGCGACATCGACGAGAACCTTGTCACCGTTAGGATGACCGTAGGTGTCATTGAACTTCTTGAAGTCATCGACGTCGAACATGACCAGTGCCAGCGGCTTCTCGTAGCGAATGGTGCGCGCCATCTCCTCGCGGAAGACCTGCTTGAACTGGCGGTGGTTGTAGAGACCGGTGAGACCGTCGGTACAGGCGAGCTGCCGCGTCTTTTCGTGGAGGCGGGCGTTGTCGATACTCATGGAGGCAAAGGAGGCGAGGATCGAGAGGGGCTTGAGGCGTTTCTCGGGGAAGGTGCGCGGTACAAAATCATCGACATAGAGCACCCCGACAATCTTGTTCTGAACCTTCAGGGGGACCGCGATCAGGGAACGCAGGCCCTCGGCGACCGCCAGCGGGTTATTGAAGAATTCGGCGTTGGCGGTATCCTCGACGATGAAAAGCTCCCCCTCCTCGAGAATCCGATGGGTGAGACCGCCGGCCTTGACCTTCCAGCGCACCTTGGCGACGAACTTCTCGCTCAGGCCGGCATGACAATGGAGTTCCAGCTCCGAGCGTTCCTCGTCGTAGAGCGCGATCGACCCGGCCGGCATCTCCATGATCGCCATGGCGCTGCCGAGGATATTCTCCAGCACCTCGTCGAGTTCGAGAGAGGAGACAACCACCTGGGCGACGCTGAGGATCGAGCGCAGATCGCGGAGCTCTTCTTCGAGATGGGCGGCTTTGGGAGTGCGGCTGGTCATCGATAGGGCCCTGCTTTGGACGTAATCGCCATCCGAAGGTGGACGGTAACTGTGGGAAACTAGCATGCAGCGTTGGTATTGTCCACGATTTTAGGCGGATTGGAACCACTACCTTGCTACCTCTGATCATACAAAAGTTGTGCCGGAAAAGGAGAATTATTTTCCCAAAAAAGAAAGGCGTCACTCCTTGACAGCCACGACATCTTGTGGTTTAAATCACTCCCATCCACACAATGTTGAATTTCCTCCCCTGTAACTACCCGCTTCCCTGGTACCAATTCGGGCCCCCGGGTTCCGCTACCCAGCCGTAAAGGATAAGGATCATGAACAAAAAGACCAGTTCTGCCACCCTGGCCCTGTCGAAGAATGCCCTCACCGTGCTCGAACGGCGCTACCTGAAACGGGATGCCGAGGGAAAGGTCCTCGAAACGGCCAGCGACATGTTCCGGCGCGTCGCCGAGACGATCGCCAGCGCTGAGGACAAACTAAAGACCGGCATCGACAGCAAGGCCCTCGCCGATGAATTCTTCCGCATGATGACCAGCCTTGAGTTCCTGCCCAACTCGCCGACCCTGATGAATGCCGGGCGCGAGCTCGGCCAGCTCTCCGCCTGCTTCGTGCTGCCGGTCGGCGACTCGATGGAGTCGATCTTCGAGGCGATCAAGAATACCGCGCTGATCCACAAGAGCGGCGGCGGCACCGGTTTCTCCTTCTCCCGCATCCGCCCGGCCAACGACGTCGTCCTCTCCACCAAGGGGGTCTCCTCCGGCCCCCTCTCCTTCATGAAGGTCTTCGACGCCGCCACCGAGACGATCAAGCAGGGCGGCACCCGCCGCGGCGCCAACATGGGGATCATGCGGGTCGACCATCCCGACATCATGGATTTCATCATGTGCAAGCGCGACCAGACGGTGTTGACCAACTTCAACATCTCCGTCGGCATGACCGAGAAGTTCATGGAGGCGGTGGAGAGCGATGGCGAATACGAGATCATCAACCCCCGCGACGGCGAGGTCATCAAGATGATGCCGGCGCGCAAGGTCTTCGAACATATCGTCGATCTTGCCTGGACCAACGGGGAGCCGGGGATCATCTTCCTCGATCGCCTCAACCGCGACAACCCGACCCCCCTGGTCGGCGAGATCGAAGCGACCAACCCCTGCGGCGAGCAGCCGCTCCTCCCCTACGAGAGCTGCAACCTCGGCTCGATCAACCTGGCGAAGATGGTCAAGAACGGCGACGTCGATTGGGACCATCTCAAGAAGGTGGTTCATGCCGGCACCCGCTTCCTCGACAACGTCATCGAGGTCAACAAGTACCCGATCCCCGAGATCGACGAGATGACGCGCAGCAACCGCAAGATCGGCCTCGGCGTCATGGGCTGGGCCGACCTGCTGATCCTCTGCGGGATTCCCTACAGCTCCCCCGAGGCGGTGGCGCTGGGCGAGAAACTGATGAAGTTCATCACCGACGAGTCACGCAAGGCGTCGCAGGAGCTCGCAAAAGAGCGCGGCCCCTTCCCCAACTACAAGGGAAGCATTTTTGACAAGAAGGGCGCCAAGCCGGTGCGCAACGCCACCTGCACCACCATCGCCCCGACCGGCACCATCTCGATCATGGCCAACGCGTCAAGCGGCGTCGAGCCCCTCTTCGCCGTCTCCTATGTGCGCCAGGTCCTCGACAAGGACAAACTGATCGAGGTCCATCCCCTCTTCGAGCAGATCGCCAAGGAGCGCGGTTTCTACAGCAAGGAACTGATGGAGGAGATCGCCGAGCACGGCACGGTGCAGGATGTCAAGGGGGTTCCCGCCGACGTGCGCCGGGTTTTCGTCACCAGTCACGACATCACCCCGGAAGACCACATCAAGATGCAGGCGGCGTTTCAGAAATACACCGACAACGCCGTCTCCAAGACCGTCAACTTCACCCACGACGCCAGCCGCGAGGATGTCGCCACTGTCTACCGCCTCGCCTACAAGATGGGCTGCAAGGGGGTCACCATCTACCGCGATGGCAGCCGCGACATGCAGGTCCTCTCCGTCGCCAAGAAGGAGGAGCACCCGGAAAACGTGGTGCCGATGGAGTCGCGCAAGGGGAGCCGGAAACGTGACCGGCCCCGTGCGCTGAAAGGCGCCACCTACCAGATGGAGACCGGCTGCGGCCCCCTCTACGTCACCATCAACGAGGACAACGAGGGTCTCTTCGAGCTCTTCACCACCATGGGCAAGGCCGGCGGCTGCGCCGCCAGCCAGTGCGAGGCGATCGGCCGCCTCGTCTCCCTCGCCTGGCGCTCCGGCGTCCAGGCCCGCCAGGCGGTCAAGCAGATGATCGGCATCACCTGCCACAAGCCGGCCGGTTTTGGCGACAACCGCGTCACCTCCTGCGCCGACGCCGTCGCCAAGGCGATCCAGATGCATATGATTGACGAGGAAACGGACATGCACAGCCAGACCGGCGGCGCCTGCCCCGAGTGCGGTGGGCCGGTGGAACACGAAGGGGGTTGCTGCGTCTGCCATGCCTGCGGGTACAGCGAATGTGCCTAGGCTTTTAAAGCGATGAAGTCGGGAGGGGGAACCGATGAGTGAAACAACATTGAGATAAACGACCGTGGGGCAGATCGGCGCAAGCCGGCCTGCCCCGCTTCGTTTGAAGTTCATAGGACCTATGGGTCCCATAGGTCCTATAGGACTTAGGAACACAAGCGAGGGGGGAAACATGCCGGAGGGTTTCATCCCGCCGCACGGCGGCTATCGCAGTCTGTTGTCCTATCGCAAGGCCGAGATTGTCTACGACGCCACGGTCTTCTTCTGCGAGCGCTTCATCGACCGGCGCAGCCGCACCCGTGACCAGATGGTGCAGGCGGCGCGCTCCGGCAAACAGAACATTGTCGAGGCCAGCGTCGCCTCGGGGACCTCGAAGGAGATGGAGATCAAGCTGACCAACGTGGCGCGGGCCAGCCTGGAAGAACTGCTGGAGGACTACCGGGATTTCCTGCGCGTTGGCGGTGCGCCCCTGTGGGACAAGAACAGCCGAGAAGCCCGCTTCGTACGCAATCTCGGCAGTCGGTCCCAAAAGTCTCATGAGTCCTATGCGACCTATAGGACCTATATTGAAACCCGCCCGCCCGAGGTGGTGGCCAACATCCTCATCTGCCTGATCCACCAGGCCAATTACCTGCTTGACCGGCAAATCAGGCAGTTGGAGCAGGCGTTTCTTGAGGAGGGGGGCTTGCGCGAGCGGATGACCAAGGCGCGGTTGGAAGCGCGGAAAGCAAAATGAAGGTCTGAAGACCTTGGGGGTGATGGGAGGCCAGCGATGGACAAACCCCTGGGAATAAATTGGAAAACCTTTCGCAATTGGGTCCCGGAGTGGCGGGAGCGGTATCTTGAGGAGCAGAGGTTGAACTCGTGACGCGGGAGAAACTGAAGAAGCTGTCTAAAAGCGGTCTGGCCTGCGTTCATGGATGCCCTCCTGAAGTGCCAGGAAGGTATCACTCGAAGGCAGGTCGAAGCGATTTCAAATCGAAAAAAGAACAGTTATGTCAAAGATCAAAAATATTCAGTAAGTTACATGAGGGTGTAAAAAAGATTGTGTAAATGGCCATTCAGGGGTACACCGGGACCCCACCCTCTAAGGAGCCCCCATGGCCATCGAAAAAGATCTGCTGGACCGCCTGCTTGCCGACTACAAGAAGCCCGAAGACCTGATCGGCGAAACCGGCTTGCTTAAACAGCTCACCAAGGCCCTTCTGGAACGAGCTTTGGAAGCGGAATTGACCCAACACCTGGGGCACGAGAAGCATGCTCCCGTGGCCACGAAAGGCGGCAATGCCCGCAATGGCAAGTCGGCCAAAACCATCAAGGGCGAATTCGGCAAACTGCCGATCGAGGTTCCGCGTGACCGGGACAGCAGCTTCGAGCCGCTCATCATTCCCAAGGGCCAGACCCGCTTCGCCGGCTTCGACGGCAAGATCATCTCCCTCTACGCCCGGGGGATGACGACCCGGGAGATCCAGGGGCATCTGGAAGAGATTTATGGCGTCGAGGTCTCTCCCGCCCTCATTTCCAGCGTGACCGATGCCGTCGCGGACGAGGTCAAGATCTGGCAGAACCGACCGCTCGACGCCCTCTATCCCATCGTCTATATGGACGCGGTCCGGGTCAAGGTGCGAGACAACGGCCACGTCAGCAATAAAGCGGTCTACCTGGCCCTGGGCGTCACCCTGGACGGCATCAAGGAGGTCCTGGGCATGTGGGTGGCCGAGAACGAGGGCGCCAAGTTCTGGCTACAGGTGGTGACCGAGTTGAAAAACCGGGGTGTCGAAGACATCTTCATCGCCTGCGTGGACGGGCTCAAAGGTTTCCCCGAGGCCATCGAAGCAGTCTTTCCTCGCACCCAGGTCCAGCTCTGCCTCGTTCACATGGTGCGCCATTCTCTCCGCTACGTCTCCTGGAAACAGCGCAAGGAAGTGGCGGCCGATCTGAAGTCCATTTACCAGGCCGCGACGGCCGAGCAGGCCGAAATGAACCTGACGGAGTTCGAAGCGAAGTGGGATAAAACCCACCCCTCCATCGGCCAGTCCTGGCGGCGCAACTGGGAGAGAATCACCCCTTTTTTCGCCTACCCGGCGGAGATTCGCAAGGTGATCTACACCACCAATGCGATCGAATCGCTGAACATGTCGCTGCGCAAGGTCACCAAGAACCGGGGCTCATTCCCCAGCGATGCAGCCATGTTCAAACTGCTCTACCTGGCGCTGAATAATATCGCCAAGAAATGGACCCTGCCGATTCGGGACTGGAAGGCCGCCCTCAACCGGTTCTCCATCTTGTTCGAAGGCAGGTTGCCGGTTTACTGACGACAAAAACCCAAGCCATTTACACAAACTGATTTACACCGCCAGTTACATACGTACATTCGAAATTAGCCTTTATTCACCGCCATCCCCCACGGCCGCTTCCTGACCCTGCTCCTCGCCTACCCGGTGCGGGAAATCTATTTCCGCATCGCCAACGCCGAAGGTTTCTGGGGCTATTTTTCCCCCTCGACTTCATCATGTCGACCTCGATGATCTATAAGCTGGTCGAGTGGGCAGTGGCGGAAGTGTTCGGCGGCGATTTCGGTATGGCCTACCTGGGAACCCAGGGGGACATCTGGGACGCGCAAAAAGACATGGCGATGGCAAGTCTCGGCGCCCTGATCGCGATGCTTTTGACCCTGGCGTTGAACCGTTACATCCAGCGGGATTTTGCCCGCGAGTGGGCCGACAGCCTGCGCATCAAGCATCCGCAACCACTCCGGGAAGAGGAGATCGCCCGGCTCTGGAAGGAGAAAACGGGTCGTAACTCCTGACCTCCGGGAAATCACTTTATCGCGTGGCCGCGTTTGGCGTACAATCCGGCAACACCGGGAGAGGCATCCAATGCAAGAGGCACTGAACGATCTGGAGAACGCCGGCATCCTGAACCGGGAGCAGGCAGGGCTGCTGCGCCGGATCTACAGCCGCGAGCTCTTTTCCGTCCATTGGGAGCTGCGCCTGCTCCTCTACGCCGGCATCCTGCTGCTGACCACCGGCCTCGGCCTTTTGATCGCCAGGCACTTCGCGTCCATCGGCCACCTCGCCCTGCTCGCCGCCATCGCCCTCGGCTGCGCCGGCTGCTTCGCCTACTGTTTCAGCCGCGGCGGCGGGTTCTCGACAGAGAAGTTGTCGCCCCCCAATGCCGCCTACGACTACCTCCTTTTCCTCGGCTGCCTCCTCCTCGGCACCCTGCAGGGCTACCTGGAAATCCACTACCAGCTGCTGGCCGGGCGCTGGGGCTGGTGGCTGCTTGGCTCCGGGCTCTTCTACCTGCTCTGCGCCCACTACTTCGACAACCGCCTCGTCCTCACCCTCGCCCTTTCCACCCTCGGCGCCTGGCTCGGGGTCAAGTCCAGCCTGCTCGGCGGCGCCATGTGGGAGCATATCCTGCGCGGCAACGGCCTGCTCTTCGGCACCCTGGTGATCACCGCCGGCGTGGCCCAGCACCGGCTCGGCTGGAAGCGCCACTTCCTGCCGATCCACCTCCATCTCGGCGTCAACCTCCTCTGCGCCGCCCTCGTCGCCGGGGTCGGTTCCCGGCCGCAGGGGAGCTACTACCTCGCCGGGCTGCTCCTGGTCGGGGGCGGCAGCGCCTGCTACGCCGAGCGCAGCCGCAACTTCGCCTTTCTTCTCTACGCCGTTCTTTATGGCTACCTGGGGCTCACGATCTTTATCCTTTCCCGCACCCACTGGGACCTGATCGGCATCCTCGCCTACTTCCTGGTCACGGCCGCCGCCCTCGTTTCGGCCCTGGTCGTCTTTCACCGTCGCTTCCGGAGCGCCGAATGATCGAACTCTACCGCAACGGTGAAAAGCGGGTGCAGGTGGTGGAAGAAGCGCGGCGCTGGGAGCAGGCCGGCATCGTCTCCCCCGCCCAGGCGACGGTGGTGAGCGAACGCTATCGCCCCGAGCTGGTGCAGGTGAATCTCTTCATCCGGATTTTGCTCGCCCTCTTCACCGCCCTCGGTCTGGCCGCCCTGGCAGCCCTCCTCGCCGTCATCCTCGATGTCGAGGAGCTTGGCCTGGCAATCTTCTTCCTCCTCTTTGCCCCGGCCTGCACCATGATCGCCGATCGCACCCTGATTCACGGCCGCCGCCTCTACCGCTGCGGCGCCGAAGAGGTCCTGCTCGGCTGTGCCGTCGGCTTTCTCGCCCTGGCGGTGGGCATCTTCGGCCACGAACTGGGACGTACCACCGAGCAATTCGGCTGGCTCCTGGCACATGTGGTCGTCCTGGCCGGTGCGACGGCACTGGCGGTCCGTTACGGCTACGCGCTGGCAGCGCTGGCGGCCGTGGCAACCCTGGCCGCCCTCCCCTTCCATCTCGCCGACGCCCTGCCCTGGTACGGCCAGGCCTGGTCCCGGGCCATTCTTTTTCTTCTCCTCGCCACCACCGGGATCTGGGCGCAGTGGCAACGGGCGCGCCGGGACGACCTCCCCCGCGGTTACCGCTGGTGCCTGGAGGTTGTGCGCCTTGGCGCCCTCACCGGCATCTACCTTGACGTCAACCTCTACGCCCACCGCCTTCTCTGGCGGCAACTGCTCGGCGAGTCGCCCGGCACCGGTTCGGTCCCCTGGACCGACCCGCTCTGCGCCGCCCTCACTGCCCTCCTCCCGCTGGCGGCCCTGCTGCTGGGGCTGCTGCGCCGCGACCGGGCGCTGCTCTGGTACGCGGTGCTGACCGCCATCGCCTCCATCCTCACCCTTAAGTATTACATCCACTTCGGGCACCTCGCCGAGGAGCTGACCGCCGCCGGGCTGCTGCTGGCGGGGCTCGCTTTTTTTCTGCTGCGCTGGCTGCACAACGGCAAAGACCGGCGCCGCGGCGCCTTTACCGCCGAACCATTGCTGGAGCCCCGTCTCTACGGGCTCGACGCCGAGGCGTTGGCTGCGCTCCAGCCGGTCGCGCCGACCCCGCGGGAGGCAGCGCCCGCGGGATTCACCCCGGGAGGCGGCAGTTTTGGCGGCGGCGGGTCGTCCGGGGGGTATTAGGCATCCGGCAAAAAACGTCGCTGACGGCAGGAAAAGGGAAACCCGATCCCCGGATTGGCGGTTTTCGTCCGTCGCTCGACCTGCGACCGCAGGCCATTCTCAGCGGTTGTGCAACGACCGGAAGCTGACCATCTTTCCCGCTTCTTCATCGTAGAGGTTGAGGCACAGCGAACCGAGACTCTGGCGCCAGGAGAGGGGCGGTACGGTTTGCAGTTCGGGGACAGCCTCGTAACATTCCTGCAGGTGATAGTTCGGAATGCCGGGGCGCATGTGGTGGACATGGTGGAAACCGATATTGCCGGTACACCACTGCAGGAGTTTCGGCAACGGGTAATAGGAGGCGCCCCGCATCACGACCTGCCAGGGGTCCCAGGCGTCATGACGCGCCCAGTAGACCCCCTGGAACTGGTGCTGGATGTAGAAGAGCCAGACCCCTCCGGTCGCGGCGACCATCAGGACCGGCAGCTGCACCAGCAGGTAGGTTTTGAATCCGATGGTCAGGCTGGCGACGACGATAATGGCGGCGAGGGCGAGGTTGGTGGCGATCACGCTGAAAAAATCGATTCGCTTCGCGCCCGGTGAGGGGTAGCGGTTGCGCAGCAGAAAGTAGTAGAGGGGGCCGATACCGAGCAGAACGAAGGGATGCCGGTAGAGCCGGTAGGCAAGACGCTGCCGTGGCGGCGCGGCGCAGTATTCCGCCACGGTCATGGTGGTGATATCTCCCAGCCCGCGCCGGTCGAGGTCGCCGGCCGTGATATGATGCCCGGCGTGACTGCGCCGCCAGTCGTGAAAGGCGGTAAAGGCCAGGATGCCGCAGAGGTAGCCCAGATTCCGGTTCCAGCGCGGCGATTTAAGCAGGGAACCGTGGGTACAGTCATGAAAGAGGATGAAGATTCGGACCAGAAGGCCGCCGGCGATCACCCCGAGGGCGAGAGTAAGCGCATAGGGGACCCCCTTTTTGATAGTCCACACCATCAGGGCCAGCAGCAGGAGATACGGCAGGAGGGTGGTAAAAAGTTGCCGCCGGGCAATACCGGTATCACGCTCTGCGAAGCGGGCCGTCGACCGGTACCATTCCGGTTTCTCAACCCGGGTGACGACCAGGACGGGATTGAAGGACATGGCAAGCTCCTTCGCTATTGAGTGGGTAGGATGACAACGAAATCCTGCGCCAACGCAGCACACAATTCGCAGATAAATTTACCCAACCACCCTTCCCTCGTCAAAAGCATTTCTGCTAGGCTTTGCGTAGAGATAAACGACTGGCAGCTCTTCGCGGCCAGCGGAGGGATCATGTCCCCAATCCAATCTTGCCATCGCTATTGGAGATTACTTGGTGCGTTTTTTCTTGCCGCCCTACTGCTGGGCGTTGCGCCAGCTCTTGCGGCTCCCGCCAGCCCTCCCATCAGCGAACACCTGAAAAATTTCCACCGGCTCGATGACCGGGTATACCGCTCCGCCCAGCCGGACGAAGCGGGGTTTGCCGAACTCAAGTCCCTGGGAATCACCCATATCCTCAATCTTCGCGAATTCCATCGCGACGCCGCCGCCGACATCACCGGTCTCACCTTCTATCGGGTGCCGATGGCCGCCGGCTCGATCACCACCGAACAGGTCGTCGAGGCGCTGCGCATTATTCACCAGAGTGAAGGACCGATCCTGGTCCATTGCTGGCACGGCTCCGACCGCACCGGCCTGGTCAGCGCCATGTACCGGATTGTTTTCCAGGGCTGGGACAAGGAAGCCGCCATCCGGGAACTGACTGAGGGTGGCTACGGGTTCCACGCCTTCTGGTACGGGAATATCCCCAGGTTCATTCGTGACGCCGATATCGCGGCGATCCGGCAAGCGGTCCTGGCACCGCCGGACGACAACTGTTAGAATCGTCCCGGACCGGCGTATCGAGCGGAGATCCTTCACCACGAACGGGACCTCGCCCGCCGAACAGGAATAAACCGGATGAAAGCAGCCACTTTCAGCCCGACCAGTCGCACCCCCCGGGTTCTCCCCCATTGCACCGGTTGCGGCCACTGCGTCGCCGCCTGCCGTCCCCATGCCCTGAGCCTGGAGACGGAGAATCCCAACGGTTTCGGCCGCAAACGGGCCCGGATCGACACCGCACGCTGCAGCGGCTGCGGCGAATGTCTCCCGGCCTGCCCTTACCAGGCCCTGATTTTGTGAGGATTGACGATGCGAAGGATGCGCAGAAAGGATCGGGAATTGGCGGTGGATGCCGCAATGGAACTCCTCGCCCGGGGGGAATACGGGGTGCTGTCGACCACAGATATCGATGGCCAGCCCTATGGTATCCCGGTCAGCTACGCCTACCGCCATCCGGCCATCTACATCCACTGCGCACCGGAGGGGCACAAGCTCGACAACCTGCATTTCAACCCGAAGGTCTCCTTCTGCGTGGTCGGCAAGACCAGAGTACTGCCGGAGCTGTTCAGCACCGAATACGAGAGCGTCATCGCCTTCGGCGTTGCTGCCGAGGTGGCCGGCGCCGAGCGGGAGAAGGCCCTGGTCTGGTTGCTGGAAAAGTATTCGCCGCAGCAGATCACTGCGGGCGAGGCCTATATCGCCAGCACGGGGCACCTTGCCAAGGTGATCAAGCTGGAGATCACAGCGCTATCCGGCAAGGCGCGCCGCGCCTGAATCGTTCCGCCGGGCTCCTGGCATCGCCCTTCGGCTGCCAGGGACTTTATGGGCGGTAATTTATTTGCCCCGGGGGTTGGACAAACCCGTTCTCAAAGTTTAAAGTTTTCAGACTGTTGGAGAACGACCAGACGATTTGAGCCGGCTTTGGCCGCCTCTTTATTCCCCCGGATCGGCCCCTAAGCATATTCCGGCAGGCGCCCCCGCAATGGAGAACCTCAATGTCCCAGGCCCTCTTGATCATCGATATTCAGAATGACTACTTTGAAGGAGGTACCATGGAACTGGTCGGCAGCGCCACAGCGACGGCGCAGGCCGGGCACCTGCTGCGAACCTTCCGCCAGCGGGGGCGCCCCATCTTCCATGTCCAGCATCTTGCCGCCCGTCCTGAAGCGACCTTTTTTCTTCCCGGCACTCCCGGCGCCCAGATCCACCACGAGGTGGCGCCGCAGGGGGACGAACCGATCTTCCAAAAGCATTATCCCAACAGTTTTCGCGACACCGGGCTCCTCGCCGCGCTGCGGGAGCAGCGCATCGAAACCCTGCTGGTGGCGGGCATGATGACCCACATGTGCGTCGATACCACGGTGCGGGCCGCCTTTGATCTCGGCTTTTCCTGTACCCTGGCCGCCGACGCCTGCGCCACCAGGGCTCTCGACTACGGCGGGGTGACGGTCCCGGCGGAGCAGGTGCAGGCGGCCTATCTTGCCGCTCTGAACGCTGTCTTCGCCAAGGTTTTGCCAGTAGCGGAGATCCTCCCCTGAACCCCTCCCCGGTCAAGGAGCAAGCCATGGACCCCTTCCTGCAGGCCGCTATCGAAGAAGCACGCCAAGGACTCGCCGAAGGGGGTATCCCGATCGGCTCGGTCCTGGTTCTCGACAACAAGATTATCGGGCGCGGTCACAACCGGCGGGTGCAACGCGGCAGCACAGTCCTGCACGCCGAAATGGATTGCCTGGAAAACGCCGGTCGCCTGAAAGCCGCCGACTACCGGCGCTGCACCCTCTATTCGACCCTTTCCCCCTGCGACATGTGCAGCGGCGCCGTCCTCCTCTACGGTATCCCCAGGGTAGTCATCGGCGAGAACCGGACCTTCCAGGGGCCGGAGGATTACCTGCGCGCGCGCGGGGTGGATCTGGTTCTGACGGGGAACCTTGAATGCCAGAGTCTGATGGAAGATTTCATTAAAGCCAATCCTGAGCTCTGGAATGAAGATATTGGGGAATAAAGGGATTTTTTTGGTATTGCAGATATTTTTCCCAGCGGAGGATAGATGAAAAACCTGGTTTGCATCCTGCTCCTCGCCCTGTTCTGGGCCACTCCCGCCGTTCCCCTCGAGGCACCCGGCATAAAGGCGCAGCAACTGGCAAAATCGACCCGAAGCTGGAACGGCGAGCCCCTCTCTACCTACCCGTCTGGCCAGCCTGAGGTCACGATCCTGCGCATCACCATTCCGCCAGGGGCCAAACTCCCCCGCCATGAACATCCGGTGATCAACGCCGGAGTCCTGCTCAAGGGGGAACTGACGGTGGTCGCCGACAACGGCCAGACCCTGCACCTGAAGGCCGGGGACCCGATCGTCGAGGTAGTCGAGACCTGGCATTACGGCCGCAACGAGGGGACCGAACCGGCGGAAATCCTCGTCTTCTATGCCGGTGTCGTCGGCACGCCGATCACCATCAAGGAAACAACGAATCCCTGAAGCGCCCCCTTCCCTGGCAAAAGACTTGCCCGGAAAAGAGATTGCGGCACCCCCGGCTTCGAACCGGGAGGTGCCGCAATGGGCAAAGAGGCGGAGGGTATCGCATCTTTGGTTTAGAAACGGTAACCAACTCCCAAGCCTGCCACGACCGGGTTAAGGTCGAGATCATACTTGACGCCGGCGATTTTCATCTCCGTCTCCACACTGAGATATTTCACATCGACATTGGCAAACCAGCTGTTTCCAAGCGCCACGTCGGCACCAACCTGGGCGGCCCAGCCGAGGCTGTTGCTGATATTGAAATCATTGATTCCGTTGGCTTTTTCTTTGAAGGGAATCACGCAATTGACTCCCAGCCCCAGATAGGGACTGATCATATTGTTCGGCACGAAATGGTATTTGACGGTCAAAGTCGGAGGCAGGAGCCAGGTCGACCCCAGGGAATCACCCTTGGAGGTGATTTCGTGGCGGCTTACACCCAGAATCAGTTCGGTGGACAGGCTGGGCAGGAAAAAATACTCGAGGTCAAGCTCAGGAGTCAGGTCGTTGGAAACTTCCAGGTCAAGGCTGGCAAGTTGGCTGTCGGCATCTTCGTTCGGGATGACGGCCAGTCCCCGGAGACGGATACCGTAGGGTTTGAAGTCTTCGGCGGCGGCGGTAGCAACAAGACCACCGACCATGATAGAAGCTGTTAACAGGCAGACAACGACCTTCCAAATCCTCTCGAATTTCATAGTGCTCTCCTTAGGTTGTTTGTGCATGATGGCGCAGCTGTTTGCGGCAATACCCTCCGCTCCTGACCTTGCATTTTCTTCCCCTTTCCCTCGGCGTGAATGGACCGCCCGGCGATCCAAAATATAACCGCAACGGTCATCTTTGTTGTCACAGGGCTACGTAAACGACCAACCAGGAAGGTCAGCGACATTTGCTGACCTTCCTGGTTATATTTTAATTCGTCTTTATTTAAAATATTCCAACCTTGTTGTCAAGCGGATTTTTTACCTGAGGTGAATTTTCAGCCTGGCTCCAGACACCTGCCGTTGTCACCGAGGTGAGCCAGTTCCCAAGACAGAGGTGGCAGGAGGATGTACTTCTGGGCCGGTTTGCTGATCAGGGGGATTTCCTTGTTGCCTCATGCCCACCCCTCGCCCAATCGGCGCCGCTGCCAAGGAGAGTGGACAGGATCGTGGACAGGAGGAACGGGGCAGGCTACCTGTAGCGATCGGAAGCGCCGATTACCAGGAAGTTTCTTCCCCGAGTTGAAAAAGGGAGGAAATGCGGGTTGCATTTTCTCCGGCCACTGCGGCATGATGACCTCCGCCGCCGTACCTGCGGCGAAGTCGTCCCGGAACCGACCAGGCCCTCTTGCAGCTTTGGGCGCAGCGGCAACGCCGGGGCTTACCCGAAGACTCAACAGGAATAACCTCAAGGAGACTGTTATGAGTGAGCTCCCCCCCTGCCCCGAGTGCGGTTCGCCCTACACCTACGAGGACGGACCCCTCTATGTCTGTCCGGAATGTTCACACGAATGGGCGATAACCGGGGAGATGGCCGCGTCGGAAGAAGAGGGTCGTCCCAGTCGGGATGCCAACGGCAACCTGCTCGCCGACGGCGATACGGTGACGGTGATCAAGGACCTCAAGATCAAGGGTTCTTCGGCGGTGGTGAAAGTGGGGACCAAGGTCAGGAATATCCGCCTGGTCGAAGGCGATCACGACATCGACTGCAAGATCGACGGCATCGGCGCCATGAAGCTGAAATCGGAGTTTGTCAGGAAGGTTTGATCTCCGGAACTAAGGGCCTGCAGCCGGGATGGAGCAGGAAGGAGCGGTTTTCGGATTATCGACCCATCTTCAAGGAGATACCATTCGATGCGGGTACATATTCTCCAGCATGTTCCTTTCGAGGGGATCGGCAGCATCGCCGAATGGCTGGCGGAGCGCGGGGCCCGGGTGACCACGACCCGGTTTTTCGTCGATCCGGCCCTCCCCTCCGCCCATGACCTCGACCTGGTTATCGCCATGGGCGGACCGATGAGTGTCAACGACGCCGCCGACTACCCCTGGCTGGCTGCCGAGAAAGTATTCCTGCGGGCGGCTATCGAGGGTGGCGTGGCGGTCCTCGGCGTCTGCCTCGGGGCGCAGCTGATTGCCAGCGCCCTCGGCGCCGCCGTCTACCCGAATACCCACAAGGAGATCGGCTGGTATCCGGTCCGGGGCTGCCCCGGCCCGGCGGACCTTTTCACTTTCCCGGCCAGCTGCAAGGTCCTCCACTGGCATGGAGAAACCTTCGACCTCCCGCAGGGGGCCCACCTGCTTGCGAGCAGCGAGGCCTGCCACAACCAGGCCTTCCAGCTCGGCGACCGGGTCATCGGGCTCCAGTTCCACCTCGAATCGACACCGGAGAGTCTCGATGCCCTGCTGGAAAACGGTCGGGAGGAACTGGTCGGCGCACCCTTCATCCAGACCGAGGAGGCGATTCGCGGCGCCGCCCCCCAGTGGCTGCCGGCGGCCAACCGGCTGATGATTGAAGTGCTGGACTATCTCTGCCGCTGACCGCTTCACCTTGCCAGGGGCGCTCCCTTCATCCTCTTTCCATGAGTTCTGACAGAAGACGGGAAAATGGCCGTCGATTTTACCGGCGCCGGTTCTCTGCCAGCGAATCCCCCTCCTGAACCGGGAAGAAATATCCGGCCAGCATGCCGCTGCAAAGACCGACGAGGGGGACCAGCTGCCAGCCAAAGGCGGCGCGGAAGCTGTGCTCGATGGCGAAGCCGCCACCAAGTCCGGCGTAAAGAAAAAAAGCGAGCAGGGCCAGGGTGTTGAAGCGGACCGCGAAACCGAGGGGATAGACCAGCGGCAGGGCTCCGAGCAGGGGGAGGGAGAAGGTCAGAATCGGTCCGATCCCGCCGGTCAGACAGAACCCGAAAAGACCGGCAATCGCCCCGACCGGGCCAAAACCGTGGGGCAGGCTGCCGAAGAGGAGAAGGTGCAAAAGGCTGCCCAGCCCGCCGGCGACAACCGCCAGGCCGAAATAAAGCAGTCCAAAGCGCAGGCTGCCAAGGCGTGGTTCGAGGGCCATACCGAGCGCCCAGAGAAAGAGGAGGCTCCCCCAGAGTTGCCCACTGCGCACGTGCAGCAGGGGCGAGAGAAGCACACCCGGAATGACATTCCAGGCCGCCGGTCGCCCGGGGAAGAATGCGAGATTGTCCGCTACCATCCCTGGCGACAGATGGATTACCAGCCCGTAATAGAGGAGCGCTCCCAGCACCACCAGGGTATAGGTCACCTTGCGCGGCCACCATTCCTGGCGCCGATCGATGCGCAGGTAGGGTTCCATCTCGACGGCAAGGTTGTTGCCGAAGCCGTCAAGGAGGTCATGGTCACTGAAGACCGAGGAGAACAGCAGGACCAGCAACAGAATAGTCGTCAGGATGATAAAACCGATCAGTTCGAGGTGCCGGCCAAAGAAGTACCCCTGCAGCAGGGAGACCCCAATCCCCACTGCCAGCCCCGCCAACGCCAGCCGGGCGCGGGTGTCGAGTTGGGAAAAGGCGGGGCCTGCCTTGACGCTGACCTCATCGGCTTCGTTCGAGACGCCGAACATGCTCTGCTGCAGTTCCTCGGCCTTGCGTTTCTGTGCCGCCTCGTACTTCTCAAAGAAGATCCCGCAGGCGACGCAGGTTTGCCCCTTGACCTGAGCCTGCCCGCAGGCCGGGCACTTGAAGTCGGGGACCGCCCGGCGCGCCGGCGCCACCGTCCGCGGCCGCTCCGGCATCGGCGGCGACGGCGCCTGCATCGGTTCAACCTCGACCAGTGCCCCAAGCCGCATCAGGGCATCCCGAAAACGGTTTGCCGCGTCCAGCTCGGCATTCTTCTTCAGGACATGGGCCCCCCCTGCGAAGAGGCGCTCGATTTTGTCCATGCTGAACCCGGAAAACTTCTGCAGGTTGGCCTTGACTTCATCCTCGTCGAAATCGAAGCCGATCTCCCCCTTGAACACGACCTTGAACAGGTTCTCACTCATACCGGTCCTCCTGCAAAGCACGTCAAAAAACCGATCGCGTGCTCATTTTTGTCATTCCAGGCAGCACCCCTCCCCAGAGCCACCGGAGCATCCGCGTCCATACCCGCCACGGCAAAGCGCCGGAACCAACAGCTTCTGCACACCCCTCGCGAAAATTCACGGTTGCAGCAGCCTTGAACCGGCCAGGCAGAGGGTCGTCCGTTCGGGGATTGGCGTTCAACCGTAGCAAATAAAAGGCCAATCCGACCGCCCCTTGACAATCGCCGGGGATGGCGGCATAACAGCCCCATTGGCAACCCCCAACCATCCCCTTCCCTTTTCGATCAGGAGTTCGACGATGAGCACTGGCAACCCGTTAATCCAGATGGAGACCTCCCTGGGTGAAATCCTCCTCGAACTGGATGCCGCCAAGGCCCCCCTTTCGGTGGCCAATTTCATCCGCTATGCCCGGTCCGGCCATTATGACGGCACGATCTTTCACCGCGTCATCCCCGGGTTCATGATCCAGGGGGGCGGCATGACGCCGGAGATGCAGGAACGGCCGACCGCGGAGCCGATCCGGAACGAGGCTGCCAACGGGCTCAAAAACCGGACCGGGACGATCGCCATGGCCCGCACCGCGGAAGTTGACAGTGCGACCGCCCAGTTTTTCATCAATACCGCCGACAACAAATCTCTCGATCACGGCGGACTGCGCCCGGAACTCTTCGGCTACGCCGTCTTCGGCAAGGTCGTTGACGGCATGGATGTGGTCTACACCATCGAGCAGGTCGCCACCGGCGCCAGCGCCGGCCACCAGGATGTCCCCGAAGAACCGGTGGTCATAACCGCCGTAACGGTGATCGACTGACCGCCAAGGATCATAGCCTCTGCCACTCTGGCCGTCCGCCTGTTTCAAGGTAAACTGGAGAGAAGCCACTCCCTTGCCCTGCAACGAAAGAGGAAACCATGGCCGCAACTCTCGCCTTTGATGTCTACGGCACCCTGATCGACACTGCCGGAGTGGTCACCGGACTGCGCCAGCTGGTGGGAGACCGCGCCACCGAGCTATCCACCCTTTGGCGCAACAAGCAGCTTGAATACTCCTTCCGCCGGGGCTTGATGCAGAATTACGCCGACTTCTCCGTCTGTACCCGCCAGGCCCTCGACTGGAGCTGCCATACCCTCGGAGTCCCCATCGCAGCTTCCGACCGCGAGGAACTTCTGGCCGGGTATCGACGCCTCCCGGCCTTCCCGGAGGTGACGGAAGCCCTGCCGGCGCTGGCTGCGGCGGGCCATCGTCTCTTCGCCTTTTCCAACGGCAGGGCGGATGATGTCGCTTCCCTGCTGGAGCATGCCGGCATCGCCCATCACTTCCGGGACGTGATCAGCACCGGCGAGATTTCGAGTTTCAAGCCGAACCCCGCAGTCTATGCCCACTTCCTGCGGCGTGCCGGTGCGGCCGGGGCCGCCGCCTGGATGATTTCCGGCAATCCCTTCGATGTCATCGGCGCCCTCTCCGCCGGCATGCGTGCAGCCTGGGTACGCCGCAGCACGTCGAGCAGCTTCGACCCCTGGGAATTCACCCCGACCCTGACCGTCACCTCCCTAGGCGAATTGCAGCAGGGCCTGGCCGATGCCGCCTGCTGCTGAGATGCAACTGCGCAGCGTCGGTCACATCGAGACACCCTGGCGGCGGCTTGAGGATTGCCCGCGGAATATCGAGCCCGATGGCCCCGTCTGTCGGCTGGTGCTCGCTCCCGAGTATGCCCCGGCGCTCTGCGGACTGCAGCCGGGGCAGACGATTCTCGTGCTATACTGGCTCGACCGTGCCGACCGCCTCCGGCTTCACCAGGCCTCCCGCATTACCGGGGAAGAGGGCGGAGTCTTTGCCCTGCGCACCCCCAACCGCCCCAACCCGATCGGCGCCGGCGTGGTACGGATCGAACGTTGCTCCGGAAACAGCATCGAGGTACGGGGGCTCGATTGCCTCGACGGCACCGCGCTGCTCGATATCAAGCCGGCAGCGAAAGTCGAGCAGCCACCTTCTCCCGGGAAGAAAGGATCGAGATGAACGAAGCTGAAATCATCGAAGGGCTGAAGGTGGTCTGCATCTGCAAGGGAATCCGCCGCCGGACCTTTCTCAACCTGGTCGCCGCCGGAACCAGGACGCTCCCCGAATTGCAAAAGGCGACCGGCGCCGGCAGCGGACCCTGCGGCGGCAGGCGGTGTACGCCACGCCTGCAGGAGCTTCTTGCCAGCCTGGAAGACCTGGGCAGCAGCACCGCTGAGGAGAGTTTATGAAGAGCTGGCGTTACCTGTTCGCCCCCTTGACCGCTGCCCTGTTGCTGGCGACCGGGCCCGTGGCCGCCGCGGAGAACCGTCCCCTCGACCGCGGCGCCCTCTTCCCCGAGGTTACCCTGCCGACCCCCATCGATCCGGCCCGGCGCGCCTACCTCGGTCTCGGTGACCAGCCGACCTTCCGCCTTAGCGAGGTGGCCGCCGAAGTCGTCCTGGTGGAACTCCTCAGCGTCTATTGTCCCCACTGCCAGATGCAGGCGCCCTCCTACAACGAACTCTACCGGATGATCGAGGCCGACCCCGCCACTCGCGGCCGAATCAAGCTCCTCGGTATCGGGGTGGCGAGCAAATGGGATGAGATCGATCGCTTCACCAGCAGTTTCCAGGTTCCGTTCCCGGTCCTCCCCGACCCGGAATTCGCCGTCTGGCGGGCGGTCGGGGGGACGGCGACCCCCTTCAGCCTCTATGTCCGGCAACGTCCCCAGGGAGAGGCCGGGATCGTGGCCGCCACCCACCTCGGGCTCAACACCCATTACCGGGAACTCTTTGCCGAGCTCAAGGCGCTGGCGAATACGGACCCGGGCACCATTCGCCAGGCGGCCGGGCAGAATGCCGAGGGTCGCCAGGCGATCCGCCAGCTATTCACCTCCGAGGAACTCGATTCCCGGGTACGCCAGGCCTTTATCGCCCATGCCGACCGGATTGTCGATCTCGCCCCAGTAGAGCTGCCGAGCGGCCGCCAGGTCTACCGCGGCCTGGTGCAAAGCGGGGCCGAGCGCCGGACCCTCTTTGCCGAGGTCGTCAGCCGCTCCTCGATCTGCGATATCTGCCATGACGTTCACTTTATCTATCTCTTCACTCCCCAGGGAGAGGTGATCGGCTTTGTCCCGCTGCAATTGACCAAGTACGGCAATGTCGACTGGAACGAGGCTGAAATCGCCACCATGCGCCGGCGGCTCCTCGGGAGTTCCCTGGCCAGTCCCCGCCCCTTTTCCGCCCAGGTCGACGCCATCACTTCGGCGACGATGACATCAGCGATTATCTTTGACAGCTTCGCCCAGGGGCCGGCGCTTCTTGCGGAACTCGCCGCCAAGGGGTTGCGTTGACGCACCGGGGACAAGGAGGAGAATTATCGCCAGCGAACTTTCCAGCAGCCTGCTGCACATCAGCCCCGATCTGGCCATTCCTCTCAGCGAAGTGGAGCTGACCGCGATTCCCGCCCAGGGGGCCGGCGGCCAGAATGTCAACAAGGTCGCCACCGCCATCCATCTACGATTTGCGGTGGGCCCCTCCTCCCTTCCGGACTTCTACAAGGAACGCCTCCTCGCCCTTCATGACCGCCGCCTTACCAGCGACGGCGTCATCATCCTCAAGGCCCAGCGGCACCGCACCCAGGAACGAAACCGCGCCGATGCCCTGGAACGCCTGGCCACTCTGATCCGCAGCGTCGCGGCGGTCCCGAAGGCACGCCGTCCGACCCGCCCCGGCAAGGCCGCCCGGGAAAAGCGGATCGCCGGCAAGAGCCATCGCGGGCGCATCAAGGCCCTGCGCGGCAAGGTTTCCGAATAAATCGCCCCCACCAATTCCCTTCAAGGCCATCTCCAGGGCCCATAACTCAGCGGGGCGACCAGCCATTGCAGGTCGCCCTTTTTTTCCATGCGCCGGCGATGGAAATTTTTCCCGATCGGCATATAATGGCCAAAGGAGAACCTTGCTGGTCATCTTTAAAAGCCATCCGCACAAGGAGACATGACCATGATCCGGAACTTCCTCCTCTGCCTTGCTTTTTTCGCCCTTACCGGTACCGCCCTTGCTGATGTAGAGGGGCATGAAGTCGACTACTCTGCCGGTGACGGCACCACCCTCAAGGGATTTCTGGCCGCCGACCCCGCCCTCACCGGCAAGCACCCGGGCATCCTCGTTGTTCATGAATGGTGGGGCCTTAACGACTATGCCCGCACGCGTGCCAAGATGCTGGCCGGAATGGGGTATACCGCCCTGGCGGTCGATATGTACGGCGACGGCAAGACCGCCATCCATCCGGAAACCGCCGGCAAGTTCTCCAGCGCTGTCAGCAAGGACCTGCCGCTGGCAAAGAAACGCTTCCTCGCCGGCCTCGAACTTCTCAAGCAGCAGCCTGGGGTCGATCCCGACCGGATCGCCGCCATCGGTTACTGTTTCGGCGGCGGCATCGTCCTCGCCATGGCCCGGGCCGGTGTCGATATCGACGGCGTCGTCAGCTTCCACGGCAGCCTCGGCACCGGAGCCCCGGCGGAACCGGGGAAGGTGAAAGCCCGCATCCTGGTACTGACCGGCGCGGAGGACCCCTTCGTGCCGCCGGAACAGGTCGCCGCCTTCAAAGAGGAGATGACGACGGCCGGCGCCGACTTCCAGTTGATCAGTTACCCTGGCGCCAAGCACAGCTTCACCAATTCCGATGCCGATGCCTATGGCCAGAAGTTCAATCTCCCCCTGGCCTACAACGCCAAGGTGGACCAGGAATCGTGGCAGGCAATGGCCGACTTTTTCCAGCGGATCTTTTCTTCCCCGGCATCGCACTGATCCGGGGGCATCGACCGGTTCCCTTCCGCCCCGGAATAAGGGAGGACCGGAGAGGTGAAGATGGCAAGGATCGAAGACGAAGCAGCGCTCCCCTGGCAACCGGTTCGGCCACAATTTACCCAGGGGGTATTCGGCAAGACCCTGCTTGACGGCGCGACCCGGATCGTCTTGACCCGGGTCGCGCCGGGAGGTTCTTTTGCCGAGCACGCGGATTCCTACGACCACCTCTTCTACATCCTGGAAGGGGTCGGGCTGGTGGCGGTGGCGGACCGGGAATTTCCCGTCGCTCCCGGTTCGATTGTCAGGGTTGTCGCTGGTGAACGTCACGGCTATCGCAACAGCGGCAGCGACGACCTGCTGCTGATTTCAGTCAACATCCCACGCTCCTGACCGCCTCCCCGCTTCGGCTAGACCCTTCTCTCTCTGGCATTCCTCACGCCTGCTGCTATAATGCGCCTTCCCTACCTTCGGAGAGTGATACCGCCATGGATTTTCTGCTCGACCCGCAAATCTGGCTCGCCCTGGTCACCCTGACCGCCCTGGAAATTGTTCTCGGCATCGACAACATCATATTCATAACGATCCTGGTTGCCAGGCTCCCGCCCCACCAGCAGTCCAAGGGGCGCGTTATCGGGCTTGGCCTGGCGATGCTGACCCGGATCCTGCTGCTGGTCTCCCTCACCTGGATCATGGGCCTCTCCCGACCCCTGCTGACGGTCCTCGAACATCCGATTTCCGGGCGGGACCTGATCCTCTTCGGCGGCGGCCTCTTCCTCCTCTTCAAGAGCACCCACGAAATCCACAGCAGCCTTGAGGGAACCGAGGGAGAATCGGACCGGCGCCTCGCCTCTTCCTTTGCCGGCATCCTGATCCAGATCACCCTGCTCGATATCGTCTTTTCCCTCGACTCGGTAATTACTGCGGTCGGCCTGGCAAGGGACCTCTGGGTGATGATCGTCGCCATCGTCGTGGCGGTCGGCGTGATGATGTTCGCAGCCGGCCCAATCGGGCGTTTCGTCGAAGACCACCCGACCTTCAAGATGCTGGCACTCTCTTTTCTGATCCTGATCGGCGTCACCCTGATCGCCGATGGCCTCGGGCTTCACGTCCCCCGCGGCTATGTTTACTTTGCCATGGCCTTTTCCGTCGGCGTCGAGCTTCTCAACATGAAGGTGCGCAAACCGGTGCGCCCCCCGGTCCACCTGCGCAAGCCCCTCAGCGGAGAGAAGAGCGACTGAGCCCCTCGCGCCGCACCCGGATCGGGCGACTTGCCAAAGTACCTTCCAGGCACTAGGCTAGGAAGGAACCCACAGCCCCAACGGAGAACTTTCCCCCATGAATACCGGTAAAGCAATCGGCACCGGCATCTTCCTCTTCGTGCTGGCCCTGGCCGCAGGTATTTTCTTCCTCGTTGACAACCTTGACGCCCTGGTCAAGAGGGGGATTGAATCCGAAGGCTCCCGGGCCGCCGGGACCAGGGTCACGGTCGCTGGCGTCCAGATTGATCTTGACCAGGCCCGGGGGACCATCCGTGGCCTCGATGTGGCCAACCCCGATGGATTCAGCGCCCAGCCACTGTTCGCCCTGGGGGAGATCAGCCTGCAGCTCGAACCGGCCAGCATTACCGGCAACCTGCCAACCCTCGAAGAGATACGCATCATCGCCCCACGGCTGCGTTTTGAACTCAACTCCCGGGGCGAGTCGAATCTCGACCGCTTCAACCAGGGTCTTGCCAGCGGCAGCAGAGGATCGACCACAGAAACTTCCGCTGCCGGGGAAAAACGATTGCGGATCAGAACCTTGACGATTGCAGACGCCGGCGCAGAGATCGACCTTTCGGCCATCGGCCAGAAAAGTTACAGCGGCACCCTACCCCCCATCGTCCTGCACGAAATCGGCGGCAGCGCCGGGGTCACCGGGGAAGAGCTGGCGAAAATCGTCTTTGCCGCCATGACCAAGGCCTTGAAGAAGGAGGCGACCCGGCGGGGTATCGACGCCCTGATAGAACAAAAGCTCAACCGGGGGACCGGGAAGCTGCAGCGCAAGCTCGACGAGAAATTCGGTACCGGCGGAATCGACGCCGATCGAACCCTGAAGAAAATCTTCGGCAACTGAGTCCGTAATAGTTTTAACTCGATGCAACAAAGAACGGGGATGCCAGAGGCATCCCCGTTCTTTGTTCAAGGCAGCTGCTACTTCGGATCAGAAGTGAAAATCGAAGTTGGGGTCGACACCGGAGCTGCGCAGCAGCTCGAGAGTGTGCTGGAAGTCGTTGGCGGAAGTAATAACGTAGCCAAGAATGTTCAGGCCGGCCCGCGCCGATTTCGCCTCCTCGCTCTCGTCGCTCTGCAATTTGAGCAATATCCCGGTGAGACGCTTGACGAAGGCGGGATCGGTCTGTTTGGAAATAATCAGGGCGTCGTTCGGATTCTGGCCGGCATCGCTGCCGACTTCGACCAGGGCGGGATATTGGGCCTTGAGATTGTTCCAAACCAGGTTCTTGACGATGGCCACATCCGCCTCCCCCTTGGCAACAGCGTCAATCGCCGCCTGGTGGGAGGGGGCGATCGCCGTCGATTTGGCCGCTGCCAGGGCCCCCGGGAGGGAACGGAAGAAGAACTCACCGGACGAAGCGAGGGCGCAGTAGACGACCCGTTTCCCCTGGAAATAGCTGGCGTCGGGGACGAAGGGGGCGGCTCCCTTGGGAGCAATGACGACCGCCCAGTAGGTGCTGACGCCCTGCATGTTGACCGGGCGCACCACCGGATAGGCGAGGTCCTTGATGATCATCGTTCCGGCGACGCCGGAACCGCTGAACATGCCGTCGGCTTTCCCCTCGGCGAACATGTGGGCCGCCTGGGTGTAACCGGTGGTCGGGACCAGCTCGACCTCCACGCCACGTTTGGCGAGGTATTGCTCCAGGGGCGCGAATTTCTCAGCGGCCCCTTTCTGGGCCTGCATAATAGCAATACGGAAGGTCTCGGCGGCGGCCGGCAGGGCCCCCAGGGCGAGGACCGCAATCGCGGCAACCAGGATAATTCCAGCATGGACAAACTTTGAGCAACGACTCAACTTCATCATCTTCACCTCCGGCAAGGGCTGGCAACGGGACCGTCAAGGTCCGGGAAAAACTTAACGATGCCTAACCTAGCACGCTCCGCGCCAGTTCGCCAAGGACAATTGTTTAATCCAATCTCATGACGCGCCGTCCCCATCGCCGGCCTTGATGCCGTATTTCTCCGCCCGATAGAGAAACTGCTTGTAGTTCATGTGCAGTAGTTTGGCCGCCCGGGTCGCCACCCCGCCGGAGCGAACCAGCGCCTTGTGCAGCAACTCCTTTTCGACGGCCTCAAGGTCGATGCCGTCGGCCGGTAGTTCGGCCCAGAGATGGCGCTCGCTGCGGCGGCTCACCAGCAGGGGGCGGATATCCGCCAGGCTCAACACGTCGCTGTCGCTGAGGAGCAGGGCCCGCTCGATGACGGCTTCGAGCTGCCGGACATTGCCCGGCCAACGGAATTCCTGCAGCGCGCGCAAGGCATCGGGCCGGATTTCGCGCACCCGGCGTCCGAACTCGGCGTTGTACTTGGCCAGGAAGTGTTCGACCAGGGCCGGAATATCTTCCACCCGCTCGCGCAGGGGGGGCAACTCGATAAAGACGACATTGAGGCGGTAATAGAGATCCTCGCGAAAGGACTTCTGCTCCACCGCCTGCTCCAGGTCCTTGTTGGTGGCCGAGATAATGCGCACGTCGACCTTGACCTGTTCCTTGCCGCCAACGCGCCGGATTTCGCGGTCCTGCAGCACCCGCAGCAGCTTCGACTGCATGGTCAGCGGCAGATCCCCGATTTCATCGAGAAAGAGGGTGCCACCGTTGGCGACCTCGATCAGCCCTTCGCGACGCCCGACCGCCCCGGTAAAAGCCCCGGCTTCGTAGCCAAAGAGTTCGCTTTCGAAGAGGTTCTCGGGGATCGCGGCACAATTGAGCGCCGTGAAGGGACGGCCGCGACGGGGGCTGTTGTAATGAATGGCGCGCGCCACCAGCTCCTTGCCGGTGCCGCTCTCCCCCCGCAGCATCACCGTCGCCGGCGCTCCCGAAACCCGCTTCAGCAGTTCGATCACGGCATGCATGCGCGGCGACCGGCCAATGATCCCTTCCATGCGAAAACGGTCATAGAGCTGCTGCCGCAGCTGCATGTTCTCGCGCAGAATCTGGCTCCGCTCGCAAGCCTTGCGCACCGCCAGCAGGAGTTGTTCCTTGTCGAGGGGTTTGGTCAGGTAGTCAAAGGCGCCGCGCTTGACCGCTTCGACCGCCGAAGTGATGGTGCCGTGCGCGGTGACCATGATGACGGTCGGTGACGGCTGGCATTCGTTCAGGGCGTCGAGGAGCCCCATGCCGTCCATGCCGGCCATGCGCAGGTCGGAGAGGACCACGTCCGGCCGCAGGGAGCGCGTCCGCTGCAAAGCTTCGCGGCCGGTGGCAGCGGTCTGAACCTCGTAACCGGCCTCGGCGAGGATCGTTTCGAGAATGTCCCGTTGCAGCGGTTCGTCGTCGACGATCAGGACCGATGGTTTCATGCATCCCTCCCTGGCAGGGGCAGCCGTACCGACACGGTCGTACCGATCCCCGGACTGCTGGCAAAATCGACGCGCCCGCCATGTTCTTCGATCAGGCGCCGCGTCAGCGCCAGGCCGAGCCCCAGCCCCTTCTCCTTGGTGGTGAAAAAGGGTTCGAAGATCCGTTCCTGTTCGGCGGCGGCCACACCGCAGCCGTTGTCCCGAAACTCCAGCAGCACTTTCGCCCCGTCGATTTTTCCCGTCACCTCGAGGCCTCCTCCTTCGGGCATCGCCTCACAGGCGTTGACGATGATATTGAGCAGACAGGTGCGCAGAAAGTCCGGATCGGCCTGCAACAGCGGCAGATCGCCGTAATTGCGCTGCACTTCGATTCCCTGTTCCCGGGCGCGGGCGGCGATCAGGTCGAGGAGCTCATCGAGAAGTGCGGTCGGGGCGAGGGGCCGGCACTGGAGCTCCAGGGGGCGGCCATATTCGAGGTAGTTCTCGACGAAACGGCTGATCCGCTGGATCTCGCCCTTGATATTTCCGACCATGCGCTGGTAGCGTTCGGCCCCCTGCGGGTCGTCGGGGCAATAGACGTCGCGCATATGATCGATGGAAAGACTGATGAAATTGAGGGGATTGCGGATTTCATGGGCAATATTGCGGGCGACCTGGCCCAGGCTCGCCTGGTGCTCGGCGGCCCGCAGTCGTTCTCCGAGCTGGCGGTCCTCGCGCAGACGCAGCAGCATATCCTGAAAACTGCGCGCCAAATCCCCGATCTCGTCGCGCCGGGCAACCGGCAGTTCCTGCTCGAGGTTACCGCTGGCGACCTCACCGGCGGCGACCACCATCTGCTGAATCGGCCGGGTGTAGTGACCGGCGAGAAAGAAGGCCATCACCGTGCCCAGAGCCAGGATGATGAGGGCGCCGAGAATTCGGCGAATGGCGCTCGCCCGCAGGAAGACGGAAAAATCGTCCGTATTCAGGGCCAGGTGAATATAGCCCATGGTCTGGCCGTCGCTGGCCACCGGCACGATGACGTTGTAGACCTGCCCTTCCCCGGTCACCGGCTCCCCCAGCTCCGCCTTGAAGATCAGTTCCTTGCGGTGCTCGGTAATCCACTTGCCGACCGATTCGCGGTTGGTGCTGGCGAGAATGCGGTCGGCACTGCTGATCACCGAAATCTCCCGCACCCCCCGGGTATTGAGGCTGGAAAGGTAGGCCTGCAGCTGTTCCGGCGCCCCGAGATTGGCAGCGGCGCTGCCGTGCAGGCCGACTTCGATCGCCTTGGCAAGCTGGGTGGTCTGGCGCTGAAACTCGTTATAGAGAGCTTTTTCCGACTGGTAGTAGAAGAGGATGAGAACGGTGATCAGACAGGAGCTGGTGAGCAGCATCAGGCCCATCAGCCGGGTGCGCAGAGTCACCCTGGGGAAAAACCGGAACGCTTTCCGGCCATGATCGATTTGCAAAATAGGCCTCGCCGGGAGGGGGAGTGCCGAACTCAGGGCGCCGGCCACCGCAGCAGGCAGCGACCGCCGGCCGTAAAGGACCAGTAAAGCAGCCGCGCGTCATCGGGCTGCAACGCCAGCACCAGCTCAGTATAGGTCTTTCCACGCAGGAAATTCCAGTCGGAAATCAACGGCCGCGACAGGTACCAGGCCAACCAGCGCATGCCGGCAAGGATGCGGGCAAAGATTCCGGTCTGGACCGGGATCACCCGGATCACGGTACCGTCGTCGAGGATCAGTCGATAGCGCAGCGGCATGTCATCGAGTTCCAGCGCGTCGAGGTTGCCGGCCTCGGTAAGCGCCGGAGTTTCGGCCACCGGTGCGACCCGAATCCTGGTTCGCTGCGGTGCGGAAAGACTCTCCTTGCCGGTTAATATTGCAATGCGGTCAGCAGTGCGAGGGCCCCATCGCCCCCATCCCGCCACCGGCAGGAAAACGACGCTCAATCCTTTGGCGCGGAAGCTGACCGTCTGTTGCGGCAGATCGAAGACGAAATAGAGCGGATTCTCCCCCGCCAGCCGCAGTTCGTGCCGGAGCAACCGGTAATCGCGAGCCAGTTCCCCCGGGTCAGTGGCAGGAGAAGCCACGGCGATAGCCGAGAATAAGACAAATAGCGGGAAAAGGAGAATCAGGCGGTTCATCAGTAAATGATCACCCGGGTGCCGAGGGGAACGCTCTTCACCAGGGCGGTCAGATCTTCATCGCCGAGGCGGACACAGCCATGGGAAACATTGCGCCCGAGGAGGCGCTTGTAGAGGGTGCCGTGGATGAAATAGCCCTGGCCGATACCGACGGCGTACTCGCCGAGCATCCCCGGCTGGGCGCGCTCGGCCCGGTTGCGGGGGATCGCCTCCCCTTCTTCGAGATAGGCCCAGTCGGGTTTGATCCAGAGCGGATTATTGACCTTGGACTGGACCGAAAAACTCCCGCGCGGAGTTTCAAAGGTCCAGCTGCGGCCACCAGCTGGGTCCTCCAGCACATTCCCGCTGCCGCAGGACGCGACCATGGTGCGCAGGGTCTCCTCCCCGCGCCGTAGCATTACCCGGTTGGCGGCGGTATCGACCACAACGAAGATTCCTTTGGGGGCGAGCGCGGCGAGTTTACGTTGCAGGCTCTTGATGGCACCCGGCAGCTTGGCCGGGGCCGGCAGCGGATCGGCACTGCCGGTATCGTGCAGCAGGGGCACCTCCCGGTGGGCAATGAACCAACCCGCCCCCTGGGCCAGAACCAGCAGAAGAGCCAGGACCAAAACCGGAATCAGCAGCAGAGTCCGTTGTCGGCAAAGGCGCCACCGAGGACCCGCGGGCGATGGCGCCCAGCTGCCTAAGAGCTGAACCCGGGTCGGTTTCGATTCGACGTTCATTTGAGCTCCCGCAGGGCGACGGCCAGCGGGTTGTCCGGGCGCAGGCTGCCGACAATGGTGACGGCGGTCCCTACCGGCACCAGCTCGAAGAGGGTCGCCATGTCACCATCCTCCAGGGCGACGCAACCGTTGGTCAGCCCCTTGCGGCCACCGCCATGAATCTCGATCAGGCTGCCAATGCCGGCATGGGCGGGAATCTTCCCTTCCCGTTTCGCCTGCAGGAAGCGACGGCGGTCTTCGGTGTTCGGATAATCGAGGAGCAGGGCCTTGAAATAGCGGCTCTGGGGGTTTTTTCTGACCACCCGGTACCGCCCCTCGGGAGTCGCCTTGTCTCCGGCGTGGAGCTTGTCGCTGAGCAGGTTGAAACCGAATCCGGCCGGGTAGCGACGGATTTCCCGGTCGCCCCGGTAGACGATCACTTCCCGTTCCAGCTTACTGACGATCAGGAGATAGTCTCCCTGCCGGCGGGCTTCGGCGATCGAATCGTCGACCATGCGCCGCCATTGACGCAACTGCAGCGGCTCGCCAAAACGCGCGACCAGCGGCAGCACCAGACGCACCTTCTCCCGAATCTCCCGGCTGGCGCGATCGAGGAGCGGGGCGGCGGCCCGAACCTCGCCGGCCCGCATCAGACGCCTCGCCTCGCCGAGATCGACCTCGGCAATGGCCAGGCGGCGACCGGCGAGACGACCGTCCTTGAGCTCATCGGCGAGGTCGCGGAGCAACCGCAGCACCCCGGCCAGCTGTTCAAGGCGTTCCCGGGCCGCTGCCGATTCGGCAGAGCTGACGGCGGCAATCTGCTGCTGCAGACCTTCTCCCTGCTGCAGGACAGCGCGGAACCGGAGGGCCACCGGGTCGTAGTCGCGCAACCAGACCATGCGGGACCGCTCGTGGTTGAGGAGGTCGCGAGCCGCTTCGAGGGCGACCTTGTAGGCGGCGTAATCGCCCGGCGCATAAACGGATGCGCCGGCCCGCCAGAGGTCCTGTTCCTGGCGTAACGCCAGCGGGACCTCGGGCGGAACCGGCGGTTCCTTGCATCCGACGAGTGTGGCAAGCGCCACGATCAGCAGACCCGTTTTCAGGAAGTGGAAGCAGGACAACGGGTGTTATCCCTTACTTGCGGCGAATTTTCAGCGCAGCCAACCGCTCCTGGGCGGCGCGTACCTCGGCGGCGATGGTGCCGGCCTTCTCCTGGATCGAAGCAGCGCGCTCGCTGGCGGCGGCGTAGTCGCCGCTATCAATCAGGGGCTGGACTTCACCGAGGGCCGTCTGCAAGCCCTGGAGATCCCCTTTCATCATGGCGATGTCGGCGGCAGAACCTTTCCCCTGGGGGGCACTTGCGAGGAGAGCCTCGGCCTCGGTGATGCTGCTGCTGGCGCTGTCGAGGGCGGCGACGGCCGCTGCACGCTGCTCTTCCTTGACGGTAATCACCTTCGCCTTGAGGGAGTCGGCATCGACTTTCAGCGCGGTCAGCATCTGCTTGGCCTTGTCATAATTTTTGAAGAGCTTGCCATCCTGGACTTTGATTTCGTCCATGACCACGGCGAGTTTGTCATTGACCGCCTTGAGGTCATCGGCGGTGTACTTTTCGGCGCCCTCGCTGACAGCGGCGTCGATGGCGGAACGGGTGCTGTTGATCTCTTCTACCGGCTGTTTGCCACAGGCGGTCAGGGTGAAAGCGAGGGTCAGACCGATGAGGAGAAAAGACAGTTTCTTCATTTCGAGGTGCTCCTATTCTGGGAAAGAGTTTTGTCGCTGCATTTGCAGCAGGATGCCAAAGCCATGAGCAATCCTCGATCCAACCACTATCTATTTGTTATTACTATATTTGGCTGAATTTTCCTACCCCCGTATGAGGAATCTGTTCCGCAAATGGGGAAAATTTGCCCCCTCCCTTTCCCGGTTGTGGCCACGGTGCTTGGCCGGAAAGTGGAATTCAATTATCCTTGGATTAGACCCCGGTTGCGAAACGAGCGCGACTTTCCCCATCGGACCCCCCATGCCGACCCTCAGCGAAATTGAAAAGGCCTTGCGATCCTACCACCCGGGAAGGGTCCCGGCCGCCAACCGGACCCCTGCTGCGGTGGCAATGCTGCTGCGCGAAGCGCCTGGAGGAGCAGACCTGCTGCTGGTGGAGCGGGCCTGCCACCCCGGCGATCCCTGGTCGGGGGACCTCGGTTTTCCCGGCGGCAAGCTTGCTGCCGAGGATACCGATCTGCGCCAGGCGGCGCTGCGGGAAACCCGGGAGGAACTCGGCCTCGACCTGGCGCAGGCCCGCTATTTCGGCCGCCTCGCCGACCTCCCCGGAGCCCACCTGCCGGTCCTGGTCCGCTGCTTTGTCTACCAGGTGCCGGGCGATGTTGCGCTGCACCCCAATCACGAACTGCAGGCAACCCACTGGGTCCCCCTGGCGACGCTCTACGATCCGGCACGCCAGGTCATGGCAGCGGTACGTTTCCGCGAAAGCGACCTGCTGCGGCCGGCGATCCGGCTGCCACTCCCCGGTCGCGATATCCTCTGGGGCATCACCTATCGCCTGGTGATGGCGCTGGCTGACCAGGTTCCCGGGCTCGCCGGCGCCGCGAAGGTCTGATGCGCCCCCGGGGAGGGCGCCGGTCCCGCTTCCCCGTGGCATTCTGCCAGGAAATCTGT
Organism: Desulfuromonas carbonis; assembly: GCF_054658035.1. Lineage (NCBI taxonomy): Bacteria > Pseudomonadati > Thermodesulfobacteriota > Desulfuromonadia > Desulfuromonadales > Desulfuromonadaceae > Desulfuromonas > Desulfuromonas carbonis. The sequence continues at coordinate 537,943 of NZ_BAAHXR010000002.1, forward strand.
TATAGATAGCGACGCCAACTTGTTTACGGAGATCCCACTTGAGCGTCAGCCCGTCCAACGAAGCGGTTACCCTTCCGCTCCCTCTGGAAGTCTCCCCTGCGGATTGGGAGCAGCTCTGCCGCCGCTGCGGCGAGTGCTGTTTCGAAAAGTGGGTCGAGGAAGACGGGACCATCCGCCCCACCAGCATCGCCTGCCGTCACCTCGATATCGTTTCCCGCCAGTGCCGGGTCTATCACAAACGTTTCGACGTCGGTGAAGGGTGCCTGCAACTGACCCCGAGCGTCGTCGCCGGTCTCAGCTGGTTACCGGAGCAGTGTGGCTACCGGCAATGGCTGCATACCAGGCCCTCACCCCACCACAACGAAGGGAGTTAGCTTCATGCTGCGTTTCTTTTCATCCTGCTGTGCCTTCCTCCTCTGCCTTGCGCTGGCCCTACCCGCCCTGGGCGCCGAGCCTACTGCCTCCGCCCCGCTCAAGGACGGGCCGATCGGTGCCGCCCTCGCCCGGGACTACCCGCAGATCGGTACCGATGTCATCGCCATCAACCCGACACCGGTTCCGGACCTTTACGAGGTCCATGCCCGCAAGGGACTCCTCTACTATTTCCCCAAGCAGGGCTATATCTTTGTCGGGGAGCTTTACGACAAGAGCGGGAAGAACCTGACCCGGGAGACCCAGGAGCGCCTGATGCAGGAGAAGCTCGCGTCCCTCCCCCTCGACAAGGCGCTCAAAATCGGGTCCGGCCCCAGCACCGTTATCGAATTCACCGACCCCGACTGTCCTTACTGCCGCCGCGGAGCGGCCTACTTTGCCAACCGCAGCGATGTCACCCGCTATATCTACTTCTTCCCGTTGGCGATGCATAAAAACGCCGCCGAGAAGGCCCGTTTTGTGCTCTCGTCCGCAGATCCGGCCAAGGCCTACGAGGAAGTAATGGCGGGGAAATACGACCAGGGCCCGCTCCCCCCCTTCAAGGACAACGGCCTCGGCGACGAGCAGAAGGCGATCGGTGAAAAGTTCGGCATCGCTTCCACCCCGACCTACTTCGTCAATGGCCAGACCGTCCGTGGCGCCAACGCCGAACTCCTCGACAAGCTCCTCGGTCCCGGCCCGGCCCCCGCTCCGAAAACCGGCAATGGCCCCGCCAAGTAACCACCGCGCCCGCCTCGGCTGGTGCCTTTACGACTGGGCCAATTCCGCCTTCGCCACCGTAATCCTGGCGGCGGTCCTGCCGGTCTACTTTGCCGCCCTGGTCCCTGCGACCGGGGCGGTTCTTTATCTCCCCTGGGGGGTTCGCTCAATGCCGGCGAGCGCTCTTTGGGGCTATGCCGTCTCCCTGTCGATGCTCCTCGTGGCGATCGCTGCCCCCGCCCTCGGAGCCCTCGCCGACCGCCGCGGCGTCCGGCGCCGGCTCCTGATCACCTGCTGCCTCCTCGGCAGCCTGGCCACCATGCTGCTCGCCGCAACCGGCCCCGGCGACTACCTGCTGGTGGCCCTCCTCTTTGTCATCGCCAATATCGGGTTTGCCGCCGGCAACATCTTCTACAACGCCTTTCTCCCCGCCCTCGCCAGCGGCCCTGACCTCGACCGGCTCTCGGCACAGGGTTACGCCCTCGGTTATATCGGCGGCGGCCTCGTTCTCCTTACCGTCTTTCTGTTCATCAGCTTCCCCACTGCCCTCGGCCTTGCTGACACGGCGAGCGCCAGCCGTGCCGGTTTTTTGCTGACCGGCCTCTGGTGGCTCGGCTTTGCCCTGCCGACCTTCGCCTGGGTCCGGGAGGAGGCCTGTCTGCGCGCGCCGGCGACCCTGGTCCGCGGTTTTCGCGGCTACTGTCGCACCTTCTCCGACATCCTGCGCTGCCGTGACCTCGCCCTCTTTCTGCTCGCATTTCTTTTTTACAACGACGGCATCCAGACGGTGATCGCGGTCTCGGCGATCTTCGGCCGTGAGGAGCTCGGTCTCTCCCAGACCACCATCCTCGGCACCTTCCTGATGATCCAGTTTGTCGCCATGCCCGGTTCCCTGCTGTTTGGCCGCCTGGCCGCCCGCTACGGCGCCAGGCAGGCGATCCTCCTCAGCCTCCTCCTCTTTCTCGCGATGACGGTCTATGCCTTTCGCATGCAGCAGGCCTGGGAATTCTGGGTGCTCGGCCTGGTCGTGGCGCTGATCCTCGGCGGCAGTCAGGCGATCTCCCGTTCCCTCTTCGCCTCCCTCATCCCGCCGGGAAAGAATGCCGAGTTCTTCGGCTTCTACGCCATCAGCGGCAAGTTCGCTTCGATCCTCGGTCCCCTGGTCTTCGCCGCTATTGCCGACCTGACCGGTTCGACCCGCCTCTCGATCCTCGCCCTCTCGGCCTTTTTTCTCATCGGCCTGGTTCTGCTCCTGGCGGTCAACGTAGACCGCGGGCGCAGCAAGGCCCAGGCATAGGTCCTATAGGACCTATAAAATTTCTCTTCTAATTCGGTCTCTTTTGCAGTTTTTCCAGAAACGGCTTGAAGTCTTGCGGAAGGGGGGCGCTGATCTGCAGCGTCCGCTTTTCACTGGGGTGAATGAACTCCAGGCGGTGCGCATGGAGCAGGTGGCGGGGAGCGGTCAGCAGGTCATCGGCGCCAAGAGCGAGGGCCGGGGGACCACCGTAAAGGAGATCGCCAAGGAGGGGAAAACCGAGGTCGGCGAGGTGGACGCGAATCTGGTGGGTGCGCCCGGTGCGGGGACTGGCTTCGACCAGCGCAAAGCCGGAGCCCTGGCCGAGGGTTTTAAATTCTGTATGGGCGGACTGGCCACCGCTGGCGACCGCGACGGTCCTCCCCCGCACCCCGGGCCGGAGATAATTGGTCACGGTAAAGCGCGCGGGCGGCGCACCGCCCACCAGGGCCAGGTAGCGCTTGGCAACGCGCCGCGCGGCGAAATCGCTGGCCAGCGCCCGGTTGGCAGCGGCGTTGAGAGCAAAGAGGAGAACCCCGCTGGTATCGGCGTCGAGGCGGTGCAGCAGGACCGGATCTGTCGTCTCCCCAGCGAGCAGATTCCTGACCAGATCGAGAGCGTTGGGGCCGCCGGCGACCGTGGCATGCACCGGCAGCCCGGGGGGTTTGTTCACCGCCAGCAGGTCCCCATCGCGGAAGAGGATCTCCGGCATGACGGCGGGCAGGGGCGCCGCAGGCGCGTCAAGGGTCAGCAGGATCGATTCACCGCCGGCGAGAAGCCTGCCGGCGCGGCGTTCGACCCGGCCATCGAGAAAGAGTCGGCCGCCGTCGAGGGCGCGCTTGATCGCCTTGCGCGAGCAGGTCGCTATTGCTGCGGCGAGAAAGTGATCGAGCCGCTCCCCCCGCCCCTGCTGCGGCACGACCAGCTGCCAGCGGCGACTCCCGTTCGGGCTGGTCACAGCAAGACACCCTGCAGTTCAGCGCCGGCGACAGCCGTCACCCGCACCTGCGCCGTCCTTCCGACCAGGCTGGCCGGCCCGGAGAAACGGACATTCAGGTAGTTTCCGGTCAGGCCGCGCCGCTCCTCACCGTCCCCTCCCCCTTCGACCACCACCACCAGCTCCCGGCCGATGAAGCGCTCGGCAAAGGCCGCGGCCTTGGCCGCGCCAATCTCGCGCAACCGGGCGGCGCGCTCCTTGATTACCGTAGCCGCAACCTGGCCCGGCATGGTCGCCGCCGGCGTGCCGGGACGGCGGCTGAAGGGGAAGACATGAAGGTGGCTGATCGGCAGCTTATGCAGCAGGGCGCAGGTCTGTTCGAACTCTGCTTCGCTCTCGGCGGGGAACCCGGCAATGACATCGAGACCAATGGCGACATCGGCGATGGTGTCCACCACCCGCCTGAGCAGGGTTTGGACGAAGGCGGTGTCGTAGTGGCGGTTCATGCGCCGCAGCACGCTGTCGCTCCCCGCCTGCAATGGGATGTGCAGATGGGGGCAGAGGCCGGGAGAATCGGCAACCAGGTCGAGGAGCCGCTCGGGAAGCTCCGTCGGTTCGATGGAACCGAGGCGCAGCCGCGGCAGACCCGGTTCCGCCACCAGTTGCTGCAGTAACGCCAGGAGGGTCGTTGGCGGGGTGAGGTCGGCGCCGTAATGGCCGATATGGATGCCGGTGAGGACCAGCTCCGGGAAGCCGGCGGCCGCGAGCTCCCGCACCTGGGACACGACCTGGGCAGGCGGCACCGAACGGCTGCGGCCGCGGGCGTAGGGGATGATACAGTAGGCGCAGAAGGCGTCGCAGCCGTTCTGGATCTGCACGAAGGCGCGGCTGCGTTCGGCAAAGTTTCCCAGGGTCGCCACCTCGGCGGTCGCCGCCCGGCGGATGTCGGCGACCTGGATGCCGTCGCCCCCCGTTTCCAGCAGCTGCAGCAGGTCCCGCTTCTCCTCGTTGCCGAGCACCAGAGAGACCCCGGGGATGGCGGCCAGGGTCTGCGGATCGACCTGGGCGTAGCAGCCGGTGACTACCACCCTGCAGGCGGGGCGCAGCCGCCGGGCGCGGCGGATCAGGTTGCGGGACTGGCTGTCGGTGGCGCTGGTGACGGTGCAGGTGTTGATCACCACCAGGTCGGCCCCGACCTCGAAAGGGACGACTGTCCAGCCGCCGGCGGTCAACTGCTCGGCGATTGCCGCCGACTCGAACTGGTTGGTCTTGCAGCCGAGGGTGGCGATGGCGACGGAACCCTTCATGCGATGGTGCCGCCGCCGAGGACCAGGTCGTCCCGGTAGAAGACCGCCGCCTGTCCCGGGGTCACGCCGAATTGCGGCTTCTCGAAGAGAACCCGGGCCCGGTTGCCGGGAAGGGGCTCGATACGGGCCGGCACCTCCTGGTGGCGGTAACGGATGCGGCAGGAAGCCTCGATCGCTCCGTCAGGGGGCGTCCCCCCCCAGATCACGTCGCTGACCTCGAGGCGATCGCAGGCGAGGTGTTCCCGCTCACCGACCAGCACGCGCCGGTTTTCGGCATCGATGCCGACGACAAAGAGCGGATGGGGCCAGGCTATGCCGAGGCCGCGGCGTTGGCCGATGGTGTAGCGGTAGGTACCGAGATGCTGGCCGAGCACCCTGCCGTCGGCGACGTGCACGATCGCCCCGTTCATCTGCCCTTCCCCCCGTTCCTCTTCGAGAAAGCGAACGTAATCACCGTCAGGGACGAAACAGATATCCTGGCTTTCGGCCTTTGCGGCGACCGGCAGATTGAAGCGGGCGGCATGGGCCCGCACCTCCTCCTTGGTCATCTCGCCGAGAGGGAAACGAACCCGCTCCATCTGCGTCTGGTCGAGGGTGTAGAGAAAATAGCTCTGGTCCTTCTGGATATCGCGCCCCTTGCGCAACTGGTAACCACCTTCGGCGGCAACCACCCGGGCATAATGGCCGGTGGCGAGCCGGTCGGCCTCCAGCTCGCGGGCGCGCCGCAGCAGCCGTTCGAACTTGAGCTTCTGGTTGCAGAGGACGCAGGGATTGGGGGTGCGGCCGGAGAAGTAATCGTCGCAGAAGCGATCGATTACCTGGCGCTGGAACTCCTTCTCAAAATTGACCACGTAAAACGGAATGCCGATCGCTTCGGCCACCCGGCGCGCGTCATAGACGTCGTCGAGAGAACAGCAGGTGCCGAAGCTCTCGCCGTGATCGGCGGTAAAGGTGGAGTAGTCCCAGATCTGCATGGTCAGGCCGATCACCTCGTGCCCCTGCTCGGCGAGCAGGGCCGCGGTGACCGAGGAATCGACCCCGCCGCTCATGGCAACGACGATGCGCTCTTTTTTAACGGACATTTGATCACTTTGGCCACAGAGAGACGGAGACACAAAGAAGGATCCCGGTCCCCTCTGTGTCTCCGTCTCTCTGTGGCAATCTATTGGGTTCTGTCAGCCCTGGGGATGGGTATCCCGATAATTCTTGATCGCCTCGTGCAGCGCATCGGCGGCCAGGTTCGAGCAGTGGTGCTTCTGCGGCGGCAGGCCGTCGAGGGCCTCGGCCACGGCGGCGTTGGTCAGTTCCAGGGCTTCGTCGATGGTCTTGCCGAGGGCGAGTTCAGTCACCATCGAGGAGGTGGCGATCGCCGCACCGCAGCCGAAGGTCTTGAACTTGACGTCTTTGATGACGTTGTCCTCGACCTTGAGGTAAATCTTCATGATATCGCCGCAGGAGGCGTTACCGACCTCACCGACGCCGTCGGCATCCTCGATCTCCCCGACATTTCTGGGGTTGCTGAAATGATCCATCACTTTTTCGGTATACATGGCGGTCCTCCAAAGAATTTTGAATTTTGAATTTTGAATTTTGAGTTTTTAGTTTTGAGTCCTCAACCCAAAACCCATAACGCAAAACCCAAAACGTCCTTTGTTTCTTCAGCAGCGTCTCACGATACTGCACTCTTCGCAGGTCAAGGGTTCCTTGCGGTTGTAGAGGGGGCTCATCTCCCGCAGCCGCTGCACGATCGGCGGCAGCACTTCGAGGACATAATCGACATCCGCCTCGGTGTTGTCGCGGCCGAGACTGAAGCGGGTACTGGAGTGGGCGAGGACGACATCGACGCACATGGCGCCCATGACGTGGGAGGGCTCCAGGGAGCCGGAGGTGCAGGCGGAACCGGAACTCGCCGCGATCCCCTTGATGTCGAAGTTGAGGAGGAGCGACTCCCCCTCGATGTAGGCGAAACTGACATTGAGCGTATTCGGCAGGCGCCGGGCCGGATCGGGGTGACCGTTCAGCTTGATCTCGGGAATGGCCGCCTTGATGCCCGCCTCGAGCCGGTCGCGCAGGGCACCGATCCGCGCGGCGCAGGTTTCGATTTCCGCCCCGGCCAGTTCACAGGCGAGGCCGAAACCGACGATACCGGCGACGTTGTGGGTCCCGGCGCGGCGGCTGCGCTCCTGGTGGCCGCCGTGAATCAGCGGGTGCATGCGGGTCCCCTTGCGGATGTAGATGGCGCCAACCCCCTTGGGGGCGCCGAGCTTGTGCCCGGAGAGGACCAGCAGGTCGACATTCGCCTTCTGCACGTCGACCGGCAGTTTCCCCACGGCCTGGACCGCGTCGCTGTGAAAGCGGACCTTGTTCTTGCGGGCGATGGCGCCGATCTCCTCGATCGGGAAGATGTTGCCGGTTTCGTTGTTGGCCCACATCACCGAGATCAGGATCGTTTCCGGCGTGATCGCCGCTTCCAGCTCCTGCAGGTCGAGCATGCCGTCGCGGTCGACCGGCAGGTAGGTCACCGCGTAACCCTGCTTTTCCATGAAACGGCAGGTTTCGAGGACGGCGGGATGCTCGACGGTGGTGGTGATGATGTGTTTCCCCCGGTCGGCGAGGGCGGCGGCTGTCCCCTTGATCGCCATATTGTCCCCTTCGCTGCCACAGGAGACGAAAACGATTTCGGCCGGGGAGCAGTTGATCAGGGTGGCGACCTGCTGGCGCGCCTTCTCCACCGCACCGCTGACCGCGCGTCCGGCCCAGTGCACGCTGGAGGGGTTGCCGAACTGCTCCCGGAAAAAAGGGAGCATGGCATCGAAAACCTCGGGGCGAACCGGGGTGGTGGCGTTGTAATCCATGTAGATTTTATTCACGTCGGGCCTCCGGAGATTCAATCGGATAAGGCAGTCTGCCGTAACGGTCGCTTGGGCATTTTTTCCCGGGCCTCCCGGGTCAAATCGGCCAGGGTCATCGAGGCGAGGAAGCTGCGGATGCGGTCACCCAGCCCCTGCCAGACGCTGTGGGTCACGCAGTGGTCGCTGCAGACGCAGCGCCCGTCTTGGTCCATGCAGGAGACCGGCACCAGGGTCTCTTCAACGCTGTCGATGATCTGATCGACGCGAATTTCGGTGGCCGGGCGGGCGAGCACGTAACCACCCCCGGGTCCCCGGACGCTGCGGACGATCCTGGCACGCCGCAGCTTGACGAAGAGCTGTTCGAGATAGGCGAGAGAGATCTCCTCCCGGGCCGACATGTCACGAATCGAAACCGGCCCCTCGTCCCCATGAAGGCTGAGGCTCACCATTGCCCGTACCGCGTATTGGGCCTTGGTCGACAGGCGCATGTCAGGCCCGCTTGCGCTGGTGCGGGTTGACGTCGTCGGCGAGGTGCGCCTTCAACTCCTGCTGCTCTTCGGTCAGCTCCTGGACCTTCCGCTCCAGGGCGCGGATCTGGTCGAAAAGACAGCTGATCGCCTTCCCTTCCGGGTCGGGGAGCTGGCCATGTTCGAGATCGGTCTGTGGCTCGCTCTTCTGCCCCTCGGCAAAAACGACCCGCCCGGGGATGCCGACGACGGTCGTGTTGGCCGGGACTTCCTTGACCACGACCGAGTTGGAGCCGACCTTGCTGTTGCTGCCGACGGTGAAAGGTCCGAGAATCTTTGCGCCGCTGCCGACGACCACGTTGTCGCCCAGCGTCGGATGGCGTTTCTCTTTGGCCCAGGAGGTGCCGCCGAGAGTAACCCCGTGATAGAGGGTACAGTTGTCGCCGATTTCGGCGGTTTCACCGATGACCACCCCCATGCCGTGGTCGATAAAGAACCCGCGGCCGATACGGGCCCCGGGATGAATCTCGATCCCGGTCATGAAACGACCGAGATGGGAAATGAAACGGCCGAGAAAGTAGAACTGTCTGGTCCAGAACCAGTGGGCCACCCGGTAAAAAAGCATGGCGTGAAAGCCGGGATAGCAGAAAATGATTTCAAATACACTGCGTACCGCGGGGTCACGCTCGAATACAGCCTTGAAGTCTTCGCGCAGGGTCTGAATCACCGGTTCGCTCCTTGGGCGGCCAGGGGCCGCGGAGAATTCCCGGCCGCGCATTCGAGCTGGCGGCTGAGTGACTACAGGGATAGCATACCCGACAATAACTGTCAATTATTTTTGTTATGAATCAGGCTAGTTAAGGAGAGAAAACTGGCGGTCGCGGGCGGGGACAAGGAGAGGCCGAAAAACCGGTGGCGGGAGGGGGCAAGCAAAGTTCAGGCGGAGCGGGGCAGGCTGAAGTGGAAGCGGCTCCCTTCCCCGAGCCGGCTTTCGGCCCAGATCCGGCCATTGTGTGATTCAACAATCTTGCGACAGATCGACAGCCCGAGGCCGCTGCCGCGGGTCGAATCCTCCGGCAACGCCTGGGTAAACTCTTCGAAGAGTTCCGGAAGGCGCTCCGCGGGGACCCCCTTGCCGGTATCGCTGACGGAGACGATCACCTCCGCGGGCTGATCGCTGACCTCGATCCGGACCCGGCCGCCGGCCGCGGTGAACTTGATGGCGTTGCCAACCAGGTTGAAGAGGACGCGCTTGATCTTCTCGTCGTCAAACAGGGCGAGACAGTTGTCCGGGGCGGCAATATCGAGTTCCAGCCCCTGCTGCAGGGCGAGGGAACGGACCTCGCGGTAGACTTCGTGCACCGACGAGGAGAGATCGCGGGGACCGATATCCATCTGCATCTTCCCCGCGTTCAGGCGCGAAAGGTCGAGGATATTGCTGATCAGATCGACCAGCCGGTCGCTGCTCTCGACGGCAGCGTCGAGGAATTCGCGCTGCTGGGCGCTAAGGTTGTCACACCCCATGTCCTTCAACAGCGAACAGTAACCGCTGACGATTGTCACCGGGATCCGCAGCTCGTGGGCGGCGGTATTGAGGAACTCTGCCCGGCTGCGATCGAGGGCTTTGAGGCGCTCGTTGGCCTGTTCGAGCACCACCTTGGTCTCCTTCAGTTCCTGCTCGATGACGCGCCGCTCGGTGACATCCCGGAACGCCACCACCTGTAGGTCGCTCACCACTTCCCGTTCACTGAGGCTGATGGAGAGGCGTTTGAGCTGGTCCCCCTTGGCACGGATGGTGACATCGAGGCGCGGGTTGCTGCGCTCGGCAGGGCGACCCTCCCGCTGCAGGCTGAGCACCTTGCGGAGCGAGCGGATATCGAGGAGCCGCGGCAAGGTCAGGGTTTCGAGCTCGGCGCGGCTGTAGCCGATGATTTCGAGCCCCTTGCGGTTGATGTAGACGATTTTCCCCCCGCGATTGAAGGCGGCCAGCCCCTCCGAAGCGTTCTCGAAGAGCATTTCGTAAACCGCCTTGACTGCCAGCTCCTTCTCGAGACGCTGCTTGGTGTGGCGCAGCAGGTCGGACTCCTCCCGGACCAGGGCGAAGTGATGGGCATTTTTCAGCGAGTTGGCCGAGACATTGGCGACCAGTTGGCAGAAAGCGACCTCATCCCGGGAGATACCGGCCCGGGAGCGCAGGGCCCGTACCACCATGGCGCCGATGACGCGCTCCTGGTAACGGACCGGCAGGACCAGGATGGTGTTGAATTTTTCGGCGGCCAGGTTCGGCCGCACCTCGGCCAGGATCGGGTCGAGGTGGATATCCTTGATCAGCAGCGGCTCGCCGGAGCGGATGACCTGCCTGATTTCGGGGTATTTTTCGAGGTCGATACGCAGCTCGCCCATCCCGGGGTCATCGCTCGAGGCGAGCACGTAGCCAAACTGCTCGTCCTCCTGGATCAGGGCGATGGAGCAGCGGTAGACATCGCTGAGGAGGCCAGCGATGCGCTGCACGATCTGGCGCAGAATTTCGACGGTATCGAGGGTGGAGGTCACCGAGCCGGAGATTTCGAGAAGGGCTTCCGAATCGCGCGCCTTCTGCTCCAGGGCGGCGATGGCGCGGCGCTTGGCTAGACTTCCCTGCACCCGGGCAAGCAGTTCGACCTGGTCAAAGGGCTTGGAGAGGTAATCGTCGGCGCCGACCTGGAAGGGATTGACAGCACCCTCGAGGTCGACCCGCGAGGTCATCATCAGTATCGGGGTGTGACGAAAGAGAGGGTTGGCGCGCAGGGCCCGGCAGGCATCGATGCCGTCCAGGACCGGCATGACCAGATCGAGGAGGATGACGTCCGGCGGCGCGGCAAGGGCCCGACTTATCCCCTCCTCGCCGTTGGTCGCCAGCGCAACCTCGAATCCGCCCTGTTGCAGCAGATCCGTCAGCAGTTCACGCATGAAGCGGTCGTCATCGACAACCAGAACCTTCTCTGCCATCCGCCCATTCCCTCCGCAGCGCAGCGCCGGGGCGCGCACCCAATTACAGTCAGGCTTAACCACAAAGCACAAATTATACCAACCACCTCAGCATCAAAAGCAGCCGGCCGGCAGGGTCAACCGCAACCGGCCCGATCGTCCTTGACAGGCAAGTCGAGACAGAAACCTCGAAATTTTACCGGGAAAAGGCGCATGACATTCCGGCGAAAAGACCCGGCAAATTCAGAGGAAGAGCCGATAGGCGGGGTTGGCGCTCTCCTCGACGAACCGGTAACCGAGATGGTCGAGAAAGGCACGGAAGGCCTCCTCCTCCCCCTGCGGGATTTCCAGCCCGATCAGCACCCGGCCGAAGTCCCCCCCTTGCGTACGGTAGTGAAAGAGGGAAATATTCCAGTTCGCCCCCATGGCGGCGAGGAAGCGGGTTAGGGCGCCGGGGCGCTCGGGGAACCAGAAACGGTAGAGAACCTCCCGCCCGACCTGGCTGGAGCGCCCGCCCACCATGTAGCGGATGTGGGTCTTGGCGAGCTCGTTGTCGGTGAGGTCGATATTGGCAAAACCCTGGGAGGCGAGCTGCCGGGCCATGCTGAACCGCTCCTGCTCGTTGCGGACCGAGAGGCCGACATAGATGTGGGCCTGGCTGCGATCAGCGAGCCGGTAATTGAATTCGGTGATATTGCGGGAGCCGAGGACCTCGGCGCAGAACCGGCGCAGGGCTCCAGGCTCCTCCGGGATGGTCACGGCGAAGAGGGCCTCCTGCTTTTCCCCGACCTGGGTGCGCTCGGCCACATAGCGCAGGCGTTCGAAGTTCATGTTGGCGCCGCTGTTGATCGCCACCAGGGTCTGGTCCCGGTAACCGCTGCTCCGTACCTGTTTCGTCATTCCGGCGAGGGCGAGGGCGCCGGCCGGTTCGACGATGGAGCGGGTCGCCTGGTAGACATTCTTGATGGCACTGCAGATCTCGTCGGTATCGACCAGGACGATTTCGTCGACGCAGCGCCGGCAGAGGTCGAAGGTGAGCTTGCCGACTTCGCGCACCGCCACCCCGTCGGCAAAGATGCCGACGGTGTCGAGGGTCACCCGCCGCCCGGCCGCCAGGGAACGGGCCATGGCGTCGCTGTCCGCCGGCTCGACACCGATGACCCGGATCTCCGGGCAGAGCGCCTTGAGATAGGAGCCGACCCCGGCAATCAGGCCGCCGCCGCCGACCGGCACATAGACGGCATCAATCTTCCCCGAGCTCTGGCGCAGCAGCTCATCGCCGACCGTCCCCTGGCCGGCGATGACCAGCTCGTCATCGAAGGGGGGGATGAAATTGAGACCGTTGGTCGCCACCAGGCGGGCACAGTGATCGGCCGCCTCCGAGTAGTTGTCGCCGTGCAGCACCACCTCGGCGCCGTAGGTTTCGACGGCAGCCACCTTGATCCGTGGCGTCGTCACCGGCATGACGATGATCGCCCGGATGCCGAGCTTGCGGGCCGAAAAGGCGACCCCCTGCGCGTGGTTGCCGGCGCTGGCGGTGATCACCCCGCGCTCCCGCTCCGCCGGCGACAGGTGGGCGATGCGGTTGTAGGCACCACGGATCTTGAAGGAGAAGACCGGCTGCAGATCTTCCCGCTTGAGGAGTACCCGGTTGCCGAATTCCCGGGAGAGCCAGACCGACTCCTCCAGCGGGGTCTCGACCGCCGCTTCGTAGACCCGGGAGGTGAGGATCTGCCTGATCAGTTTCTGCATGCCGTATCCTGAAAGGAAAGGTGGATGAAGTGGGGACGACTTTAGCATAGCTGGTGCGGGATGGGAATGCGGGATGTGGGCGTGAGGCGTGAGGCCAGGAAAACCATTTGACCATTCGCGTTCCACGTCCCGAATCCCCCGTCCCATCTCAATGCATAAGTATCGACAAATGTATACAGCCCCTATATAATGTGCGACCGAATCCCTTGCGAACTGCGGTGCCGGCTGGCGTCGCCCCATTCAATTTCCAAAGGAGAGAACGTGATGGCAACTCCGGAATTCAAGTACCAGGATCCTTTTCCGCTGGCGAAGGAAACGACCACGTACTACAAGATCCCCGGCTCCGAGCAATACGTCAGCACGGTGCAGTTCGAGGGGAAGGAAATGCTCAAGGTCGCCCCCGAAGCCCTGACCGTCCTCGCCAACCAGGCGATGAAGGACGTCTCCTTCCTGCTCCGTCCCGCCCACAACGAGCAGGTCGCCAAGATCCTGCGCGACCCCGAGGCCTCCCAGAATGACAAGGGGGTGGCGATGGCCTTTTTGCGCAACGCCGAGATCTCCGCCCAGCTCGATCTGCCGGTCTGCCAGGATACCGGGACCGCCACCGTAGTCGCCAAGAAGGGGCAGCAGGTCTGGACCGGGGTGAAGGATGAAGAGTACCTCTCGAAGGGGATCTACCAGACCTACACCGAGGAGAACCTCCGTTATTCTCAGACCGTCGCCCTCGACATGTACAAGGAAAAGAATACCGGCACCAACCTGCCGGCCCAGATCGACATCATGGCGACCGAAGGGGACTACTACAAGTTCCTCTTCATGGCCAAGGGGGGCGGCAGCGCCAACAAGACGATGCTCTACCAGGAGACCAAGGCCCTCCTCACCCCCGAGAAGCTGGAAAAATGGCTGATCGAGAAGATGAAATACCTCGGCACCGCCGCCTGCCCCCCCTACCACATCGCCTTCGTCATCGGTGGCACCAGCGCCGACGCCTGCATGAAGACGGTCAAGCTCGCCACCGCCAAGGAACTCGACGGCCTGCCGACGACCGGGAATGACCATGGCCAGGCCTTCCGCGATCTCGAGCTCGAGGAGCGGCTCCTCGCCGCGGCGCAGAAGCTCGGCATCGGCGCCCAGTTCGGCGGCAAGTATTTCGCCCATGACGTGCGCGTCATCCGCCTCCCCCGCCACGGCGCCTCCTGCCCCGTCGGCATGGCGGTCTCCTGCTCCGCCGACCGCAACATCAAGGCGAAGATCACCAAAGAGGGGCTCTTCGTCGAGGAGATGGACCGCAATCCTGGGCGCCTGATCCCCGAGCAGTACCGCGGCAAGCACGAGCACGGCGTCAAGATCGACCTCAACCAGCCGATGCCGGCAATCCTCGCCGAGCTCTCCAAGTACCCGGTCTCGACCCCGCTGCTGCTGAACGGGACCATCGTCGTCGGCCGCGACATCGCTCACGCCAAGTTCAAGGAGATTCTCGACAGCGGCAAGCCGCTCCCCGACTACCTCAAGAATCACCCGATCTACTACGCCGGCCCGGCCAAGACTCCGCAGGGGAAAGCCTCCGGCTCCTTCGGACCGACCACCGCCGGCCGCATGGACAGCTACGTCGACCTGCTGCAGGCCAACGGCGGCTCCCTGATCATGATCGCCAAGGGGAATCGTTCCCAGCAGGTCACTGACGCCTGCAAGAAGCACGGCGGCTTCTACCTCGGTTCCATCGGCGGTCCCGCTGCCGTCCTCGCCGAGGAGAACATCAAGAAGGTCGAGTGCATCGACTTCCCCGAACTGGGGATGGAAGCGGTCTGGCGGATCGAAGTCGAAAACTTCCCGGCCTTCATCCTCGTCGATGACAAGGGGAACGACTTCTTCAAGCAACTCGGTCTGTAACAGGCAAAAAGCCCCGGCTGCCATGGCAGCCGGGGCTTTTTAGTGCCGAGTGATGAGCGATGAGTGGCGAGGGATGGCCAGTGATTCGTGGGCAAATGAGGGGGACGGGGGACGCGGGATGCGGAACGCGAATGGTCAAAAGACCTTCCTCGTCCCTCGTCCCCCGTCCCCCGCCCTACTGATACTGAATATACATCGGCATCGGCCGCAGGCGCAGGACATCCTCGGGGGTCATCAGGGGGTCGCCCTGCTTGGTGTCGTTATGGAAAAAGAGCTTGAATCCGGTGTACTGGACCGGCTCCGCGGCGACATAGTCACGGTAGGTCGCCCGCTTCACCGCCGGCGGTCCCCAGCCGTCCATGTGCATGACAATCTGCACCTGCGGGCGCAGCACGATCTCGTCGGCATTGGTGACGCCATTGCGGGTGAAGCGGTGGACCGTCAGCACTTTGGGCGGCAGGTGGTAGCGCTCCACCACCCCGGCCAGCCAGGCCGAAACGGCGTTGACATCGACCGCATCATAGCTGCCGACCTTGGTGCCGGGGATGGCCTTGCTGCCGACCAGGTTGAATTCGGGGTCGATGCCGAGGTGGACGTCAGGATTTTTCAGAATCCACTCGAAGCGCGGCAGGATGGTGCGGATATCCTCATGGCCGGTCTGGATATCGATGAAGAGGAGCGCCCCGGCTTCCCGGGCCCAGGAGTAGACCTCGCTGACGAGGGCATCGGTCATCAATTTTCGGTACTTCCCGGCCCGCCCCGGGCTGTCCTGGGCAACCACGGCGATCAGGTGCAGGGCCGGCTGCACCTCGGTGGAGGGATCGGCTGCGGCCCAGCGCTGCGCTGCAGCCGCGAGGCGGCAGAGGAGTTCTTCCTTGCGGCACTCACCCAACACGCCCATGCGCCGCGACATCGGGTTACCATAGAAGGCGACAATCCGTTTTTGCGGCAGGATCGCCCCCGGCAGCGGCTTCTCCGCGACGACCAGCAGCTGGCCGTCTCCGCCCGGCAAGGGGGCACCGCCTAGAGAAAAATCGGTTCCGGGCGGGAATGAGGGGGGAACGGGTGATGGGGCGATGGGGGGCAGCACCGATTGGCCGACCGCCGGTTTAGGCGCCACTGGTTCCGGAATCAGCGGCGCCGGGAGCAAGGGGACTAGGCGCACCTCGGGCCGACGGTAGCGATCGAGGTTCGATCCTTCGCCCCTTGCCACCATCAGGGGGATTATGGCAACCAGGAAGGCAACAGCTGTCGTGACACGACGGAACCGGCGAGAAGACGGCATCTTAACTTTGTCCCGGAAGGAGGTTCAGCACCAGACACCATGAAAGCAACCTTACTACACAACCGCCGCAAAATTTTGTCAAGCAGAGTCCACATTCATCTTGAAAATTAATGACTTTCTTTCATGGAGGGAGATTGCTGCGGCTTCAACTTCCGGTTTCTTCTTGCCAGTTTCTCTCCCCCTGCGTCAGAATAGTCCGATGATAAAGTCCTGGGGTCAAATCGTCGCCACCCGCCACGCGCGGTTCGACCGCGACCTTGCGCAGCTCCTCGACGCCCTCCGCAAGCAGGGAACTCCCATCCATTGCACGGCGGGTTGCAGCGGCTGCTGCACTCTCAACGTCCACACCACCCTCCCGGAGGCGGCGGCTGTCGCGACCTCCCTGGCGGGGCCGCAGTGGGCCCGGGTCGATGGCTACCTTTCGCGCCTGCGAGAAGTCCTGGCCGAAACCCCCTCCTTCAAGGAGTTCCTGCGCCGCCACCGATCCCAGGCCGGGCCCTGTCCTTTCCTCGCCGATGACGGACACTGCACGATTTACCCCCGACGCCCCCTCGCCTGCCGCGCCCTCATCTCCACCCGCGACCGCGACTGGTGTACCGTCGACTTTTCCACTCTCCACCCCGGCGAACGCCAGGCCTTCATGAGCAGCCTCGACCCGGCCCTGGTTGCTGTTCCGACCCATTACCTGGCGGCGCCCCAGGACCTGGCCCGGGACCTGGAAGAGGAGATCGAGGCCGAAGCGCTCAACCGCTCCGGTTACAGCTTGAGCGGGAACCTTCCGCTCCTGGTCCACCTCTGCCGCCAGGCGCAACGATCCGGGGTACTGCCGCCGGAGCGCTCCCTGCTGCAAAAGCTTCTCGCCGCAAGCGGCCTCGCCCATCCCTTCCTGGTCACCGTGCGGGACGGATAACCTCCCCCTGAAACGCTGCCTGGCCCCAGGGACAGGTCCTTGGGGCCAGGCATTGGTTTTCCGGGGTAAGGACCGGAAAACGTTTACACTCTTACAACTATTTCTGACATTTTTCTGAGTAATAGGAATCCCCGCGAAAATTTCTGGCTTGAAAATTCGAACCCGTCGCCCGCGGATCAGGTCTGATCACTTCGGATAAAATCGGATCAAACCGAAAACCAGATTCAAGATGTCTCACGCGACGGCGCAACGACGCGACGGAAACCCAATTCAAAAATGAACTACCCCGCAGCAAGCTACGGGGTATCAAAAAGCGTTAACTGCTCGCGGTGCAATTGCTGATACTCTTTTTCTCGGCCTTGATTTCTAACATAGGTCGCAATGGTTTTCTCATTACCCTTTTGGCCTACAGTGTTCACAAAATAGCCCTTTGTCCAAAATTCGCCACCCCATAGTTGCTTTTTAACCGATGGGACTCGTTTGAATATTTCTCTGGCCGTAATGCTTTTGATGACTCGTGCAATCTGCGTTGGGCTGTACATTGGAACCGACTGCACCAAAAAGTGAACATGGTCTTTGTCGGTCCCAATTTCTACGAACTGAATCTCGTATCTTTTGGCGATCTCAAGGCAGACCTCTTTGAGACAGCCATCAACCTCTGGGGTGAAAACAACCCGGCGGTATTTTGCTGGGCAAACAAGATGGTATAACAGCACAGAAACATTATGACTTTTGTGTACATATTCGCTCATGTCGCCAATATTTCATATTGGCGATAGCGAAGCAAGCTTCGGGGAATTGGACCCCCCTGAGATTCAAAATTCAAAATTCAAAATGCCCACTTCATCCCCTCTGGCAGCGGGGGCAGTAGAAGGTCGAACGCTGCCCCACCCGCTGCTGCCGGACATTCTCCCCGCAATGAAAACAGGCCTCACCTTCCCTGCCGTAGACCTGCAGCTGCTGGGAAAAATAGCCGGGACGCCCCCCTTCGTTCCGAAAATCCCGCAGGGTCGTCCCACCGGCAGCGATCGCCGCGGCGAGAACTTCCCGGATCGCGACCAGCAACTTCCGGTACCGTCCTGGAGCAAGGGCCCCGGCCACGGTGAAGGGACTGATCCCGGCCCGGAAGAGCGCCTCGCTGGCGTAGATATTGCCGACCCCGACCAGGATTTCCTGGTCCATGATGAAGGTCTTGATGGCGGTTTTGCGCCCCCGGGAGCGCCGGTAGAGGTAATCCCCGTCGAGTTCGGCCGCGAAGGGTTCCGGCCCCATACTGGCCAGCAGGGGGTGGCCGGCGGGATCTTCGCTGGTCCAGAGCAGGGCGCCGAAGCGGCGCGGGTCGTGGAAACGGAGCAGCCGGTCGTTATCGAGCAGGAGATCGACATGGTCATGCTTGCCGGCCGGGAGATCGCAAGGGACAACCTGGAGATGGCCGCTCATCCCGAGGTGCAGCAAGAGGGTCCCCTCTTCGCAACGAAACAGGAGGTACTTGGCGCGGCGGTCGACAGCGCGGATCGTTTCTCCGGTCAGTTGCTGGCCGAGGTCGGCGTCAAACGTCCAGCGCAGCCCCGGGACCCGGATGACAGCGGCGATGATGCTACGACCGATGAGGAGGGGGGCGAGTCCGGCGCGGGTGGTTTCAACTTCGGGGAGTTCGGGCATAGGTTCCTTTGGAAATTATTGAATGAGCGAGAGTCTACCTTAACACAGATCAATGCGTTGGGCGCATTCCGCCGACCTTGTTCTTTTTGGTTCGATAAAATCCTATGGTCAAGATCAGGACCGCCGGTCCCGGCCGGCAGCCGGGTGGCTTTCTTTGCTGGCCCAAAGAAAGTCACCAAAGAAAGGGCCGCCACTCGGCGTGGGGCCATGCCGTTACGGAACCGGGTGCTGGTCAAGATGGCGTGGTGCGGTTCCTGCCGTGTATCGATCCGCCCCCCAAGACGCCGGGACCCATCCGTCTGGGGTCCCGGGTGCGGTGCGAAGGGTGATCCGATTGACAAGGAGATTCTGCTGCTCGTTCTGGCGTTAACGGGCAAAAGCAGGTGCCTTTGACCTTAAACAACACGAGCTGTTTACGGCCACAGTACGGAAGAGGCAGCGCTCCGCGATGCTCCCTCGACCGGAGACGCGGTCCCACGAAGCGATGGCGGTCACTATCTGCTGCGCCGGAGATTGGAACCTGGACCGGCCGTGGCGGCATGCCCCCCGCGAGGGGACGGCCACTTTTTGCTTACTTTTTGTTGGCCTGGACAAAAAGTAAGGCGCCTGGCGGGGCGCGTCCCGCCGATCTTGAAATGGGACAAACAGCCCCAGCCGGAGAGAAAAATTCCGGCAGGATGATATTCAGGAAATCGGCGGAATCGGCGGGAAGAAAAGGATATCAGAAGAAAAGATTATCCGACAGCCGCTTGAACTCGTCCCAGCTGATTTCCTCCACCGGACCATCGAAAAGGCCCCGTTCGAGGCGGGCGCCGCTGAAGTAATGCCACTCCCCGTCGATGGCGACCAGATTGGCATACTCGAAGTAGGTGTGGAGTTCGTCACCATCGGAAAAGCGGTTCAGCAGCATCACCCGGGCGCGGTTTCCAACCACATTCTGCAGCAATACCCGGCACTCCTGGAAGACCAGGTTTCCCGCCAGTTCCTGCTCGCCGTAGGCAATATAGGCATCCCGCTCCGGGAACGCCTGGCGAAAGTTGGTGTCGGGATGATAGCCATCCCAAATGGCGCCGAAATCCCCGGCGACGAAATCACGGAAACGCTTGCGGATGAACTCTTCGGGTGTCATGAAAAACCTCGCTGGCGGCAGGGGTCAGTCGCGGATGCGCGGGTCGAGGGCGTCACGAATCCCCTCCCCGAGCAGGTTGTAGCCGAGGACGGTGAGGAGGATGGCAAAGCCGGGAAAAGCCGAGAGCCACCAGGCGGTGCCGAGGGTTTGCTTGCCGGCAATCAGCATATTTCCCCAGGAGGGGGTCGGCGGCTGCACACCGATGCCGAGAAAGGAGAGCGCGCTTTCGGTCAGGATCGCGCCGGCGACCCCGAGGGTGGCCGAGACCAGGACCGGCGACAGGGCGCTCGGCAGGATATGGCGAAAGATGATGCGGGCGTCGGAAGCGCCCATGGCGCGGGCGGCGACGACAAAGTCCCGTTCCCGCAGGGAGAGGAATTCGGCCCGGACCAGGCGCGCCACCCCCATCCAGCCGGTGAGGCCGATGATCACCATGATGTTCCAGATCGAGGGTTCCAGGAAAGCGATGACGGCGAGGATCAGGAAAAAGGTCGGGAAGCAGAGCATGATATCGACGAAGCGCATCACCACCGCGTCGGTCCAGCGCCCGTAGAAGCCGGCGACGGCGCCGATGACGATGCCGATCAGGGTAGCGATGCCGACGGCGACGAAACCGACCAGCAGCGAGATCCGCGCCCCGTAGAGGATCCGCGCCAGAACATCGCGGCCAAGGTCGTCCGTCCCCAGCCAGTGCTGCAACCCGGGCCCTTCCAGGCGCCGGGCAATATCAATGGCGCCGGGATCGTAGCCCGCCACCGGCGCCAGCAGCGCCAGCAGGAACATCGCGGCAACGATCACCGCGCCGGCCATTGCCATGCGGTTGCGCCGCAACCGCTGCCAGAAGATATCACGAACAAAGGGCATGGTTTAAAGATCCGGAAGGGGCGTAACTGGTGACACGTGAATCGAGTGAGATCAAAACCCAGATCCGTATCGCGCGGATCGAATCTGATCACTTCGGATTAACTTCGGATCGACCAAATTCAGGACCAGCCTCACGCGACGGCGCTGCGACGCGACGAAAACTTCAACCGAACCTGATCCACAAACCGTTGAGCCCATGATTCAGACCTTGATTTTTGCTTTGCGTTGCGTTGCGCCGTCGCGGCGTTGCGTGAGCTGATTTGCGGTTTTGCCTGAATCCGACCCTATCTGACCTTATCCGAAGTGATCCGCGCGAACCGCCTTTGAACCTTTCTCGCCTCAGCACTCAGCACTCAGTCTACTTAAGCCGTTCGAACTCCCGCAGCGACAACAGCCCCTTGTCCATCAGCAGCCGGATCAGGAGTTGAAATTTCTCTTGGAGTTTGGCCGGCTGCTGGTTTCCATTGCCAATAACTGCCGGGAAGTCGAAGACGGAGAGGCCGTCGTCGGCAGAAGCCGGCGCTTCCTCGACGGGGAGGGGTTCGATTTCCGGCAGTCCCTCCTCTTCCCGGGTTGACTCGGAACCGGGCGGGCCGTAGCAGCGATCGATCGCCGCCCGCACCGCCCCTTCGGCAGCGAGGGCGGGACGGACCTGGCAGCCGGTCATGAACTGGATAGCGTCGATGGCGAGGAGGTTGGTCGGGTCGGCCATCGCCACCAGCAGGTAGACGGTGCCGTACATCACCTTGCGGTCGACCGGAATGACGTTGTATTCCCGCGCCTTGTCGGCCGGCACCGTCGCCAGCACCTCGTCGGAAATGGTCCAGCGTTCGAGGTCAATGCGAGTCAACTTGAGTTGATCGGCGAGAAAATTGAGGAGCGTATCCTCGGGCAGGTAGCCGAGTTTGATCAGCGAATCACCAAGCCGCCCCCCCCAGTGGCGCTGGTAAGAGAGCGCCGAGTTGAGCTGGTATTCGTGAATGATCCCGGCTTCCATCAGCATTTCGCCGAGCTTCAGGTTTTTGCGGGGCAACAGAACCTCCTTTAGGGCATTGAAGCACTGAGTACAAAATAATTGAGTCGCGCAGGTCGCCAGCACTCAGCACTCAGCACTCAGCACTCAGCACTCAGCACTCAGCACTCAGCACTCAGCACTCAGCACTCAGCACTCATTCCTCAATCCTCACCACCACCCGCCGGTTGGCGAGGCGCCCTTCAGGAGTAGCATTGTCCGCCACCGGCCGCGTTTCACCGTAGCCGCGGGCGATGACCCGGTCGGACGGAACGCCATAGCGTTCGACCAGGGCAGTGCGGACACTGCCAGCGCGACGCAGGCTCAGCTGCTGGTTGTAGGAAGCGGAACCGACATCGTCGGTATGCCCCTCGATGATGATGCGCACTCCCGGGTGGGCATTGATAAAAGCCGCAGCTTTCTCCAGTTCGGGGTTATTAGCCGCCGAGATCGCCGCACTGTCGGTGCCGAACTCGATTGCCAGATCGAGGGAGGCCTTTTCCGGTTGCGGAACCGGGCAGCCGTCGCTGTCGACGGAGACGCCGGCCGGGGTTCCGGGGCACTTGTCGTCGATGTCGAAGACCAGGTCACCGTCGCTGTCGCGCGGGCAGCCGACGCTGTTGACCGGTACTTCAGAGGGCGTTCCGGGGCACTTGTCGGCGCTGTCGGCCACGCCGTCCCGGTCGCTGTCGAGAAGGGTCGGTACCGGCAGCGGGCAGCCCACCGCATCCACCTCAGTACCGGCCGGTGTATCCGGGCACTGGTCCTGGTCGTCGATGACCGAGTCACCGTCGCTGTCGGCGGCACAGCCGCTGGCATCGACACTTGTCCCGGCCAGGGTCCCGGGGCACTTGTCGTCCTGGTCATAAACGCCGTCGCGGTCGCTGTCTTCGGGGCAGCCAAAAGCATCGACGGCCGTACCGGCGGCACTCCCCTGGCAGCGGTCGACACTGTCGATAACGCCGTCGCGATCCTGGTCGATGACGCCGGCGGTTTCGACACCGCCGCCGAACTGGAACTGGAGACCTGCGGTCGCCGAGAAGTTATTGTATTCCGACCCATCCAACGATTCATTCTCGACCGTGAAGTAGTGGCGGGCATCGGCGCGCAGGGCGATATTGTCGCTCAGGGCCAGCTTGAAGCCGAGCCCCCAGTCGAGGAAGCCGTCCTTATCAACAGGGGCACGGTTCCGCTCCGGGTCGAAGACCAGCCCGCCGAGACCGATCGCCACATAGGGGACAAAGGCGTTGTCCGGTCCGAAATGCCGGATCAGATCGAGACGCCCGATGTAGGCGTTGAGATCGAAGTTCTCGTCGTCCTTCAGTTGCGTCGTTAGGTACCCGGCGGTCCCCTCGATGGCCCAGTGGGTTCCGAGGTTGTAACCAAGTCCGAGGGTGAAGAAGGGAGCATCTTCGATATTCTGCTGGCTTTCGAAGAAATAGCCGCCAGCGCCGAGATCGAGGGTGAAGGCATGGGGGCGGACCGCGGCCTCGGCATTGCTGACGACAAGGCCCGTCAACAGCCCGGCAAGAGCAAGCAACAGACACTTATTCATTTTGAACCTCCTGGATAAGGTCAAAGAATCAGCAAAAAGTTCTATATCGGATAATCTTTTACATTAAAGCCGGAAAGGGTTGGAAAGGCAAGGATTTTAAATGAAATGAGCGGATTGGCACGGGACGGGGGACGGGGAACGAGAATGGTCAAAAGACCTTTCCCGACCCCCGTTCCCCGTCCCTTCATTCTCCATCACGCAACTTCTTCTCCCACTCCCAGGCGCTGCGCAGGATGAACTCGAGTTCGTCATGGCGGGGTTTCCAGCCGAGTTCCCGACGGATCAGGGTTGAATCGGCGACCAGCGCCGCGGGATCGCCCTCCCGGCGCGGCGCGGTGACGACGGGAAAGTCGATGCCGCTGACCCGGCGTGCCATCTCCACCACTTCGAAGACCGAGTAGCCGCGCCCGTAACCGCAGTTGAAGACTCCCCCGGGATGCCCGGCGAGGAGCGCCTCAAGGGCGACGAGGTGAGCAGCGGCAATATCGTCGACATGGATGTAGTCGCGGATGCAGGTGCCATCGGCGGTCGGGTAATCGGTGCCGAAGATCTCCAGCCGCGGAAAGAGGCCGAGGGCGGTCTTCAGCGCCCGGGTGATGAGGTGGGTCGGGTTGCGGTAATCCTGGCCGATGCGGGCATGGGGATCGGCGCCAGCGACATTGAAGTAGCGCAAAGCGATGCGGCGAAACCCGGGGTCGGCGGCGGTGAGGTCGCTGAGGAGCCGTTCGCTCATCATCTTGCTGGCGCCGTAGGGGTTGATCGGCAGCAGGGGCGCGTCTTCAGCGACCGGAATCCGTTCCGGGGTGCCGTAGACCGCCGCAGTTGAGGAGAAGATGAAGCGGCCGATCTCCAGTTCGCGCAGCAGTTCAAGCAGTTGCAGGGCGTTGGCGGTGTTGTTGCGGTAGTACTTGAGAGGGGCGCGCATGCTCTCGCCGACCTCGATGGAGGCGGCAAAATGCATCACCGCGTCGGGCTGAAAGTCAGCGAGCGCCGAGCGCAGCTGTTCGCGGTCGGCCAGCTCCCCCACCACCAGCTCGCCGCAGAAGATCGCCCGCCGGTTGCCGGTCGAGAGGTTGTCGTAGCTGCAGACCGTGTACCCGGCCTCCCCCAGCGCCTTGACGACGTGGCTGCCGATGTAGCCGGCACCGCCGGTGACAAAAATCCGCGATGCGGAGTTTTGCAAGTGCCTAGTGTCAACTGCCATAGCTCATGACTCCTACGATAGAACAGGTAAAGTAAGAACTCAAAAGTACGAATCAGGGTCGGCGGGACGCGCCCCGCCAGCCGCCTTACTTTTTGTCCAGGCCAGTAGTGTCCGGTTAAGAAGTTGCATAGGCTCCGAAGTCCAAGTCAATGATATCGGGAGGCCCTAAGCCTGCGGCCGCATCCTCGGCGGCCTCGTTGCGAATATTGTTGCGAAGCTCACGCACCCTGTTGATGCTGACACGTTCGCCATGCTCTTCGTGGCAGTAGATGGCCAGCAGCAAATAAGTAATCAACCCTGCGAGGATCTGCACCAGCAGGCCGTAGGGACTGCGGGCAATCAGGTGATACACCTTGAGGTGGCGCTTCCACCAGGCGAAGAAGGACTCGATCGTCCAGCGTAGCTTGTAGATCAAGGCAATCTGCTCGGCGGTCAGATCGAAGCGGTCGGTGGCGACCCAATAGGATTTTTGGTCAACCTTGTAGCCGACCACACGCACTTCTCGTTCGGTCTGGTTGACATCTTTGGTGCCGAGCAACACCCTGGCGTCATAGAAAACATGACTGCCGGGGACAACAGGATTGGCGCTCAACTCCGTCTTACGAGAACTGGCTTTGATGCGGCAGACAAAGTGGCGCCCCTGATCCTGCCAGTCGTCAAAGTTTTTGTAACACTGGTAATAGCGGTCATAGACACCTGTCTGACCGGGAGCCACGAGCCGTTCCGCCTGAGGACGCTCGTCGCCCTTGCCGTCGGTTAATGTGACTTTCTGGGGGACACCACGACCGATATCGAACCCCAGGTGAACCTTGGCCTTTTTGGCTCCGTCTCGATAGTCCGCCCAGAGCATGGACAGCGTAGCGTCAATCAGCGAACCATCGACGGCGATCAGATCGCCGAGATCGGAGATGTCTTTGGCGACAGGAATCTTTTGTGAGACCTGTTTCTGCAGGTCTTCGTAAACATGAATCATCTGCTCCAGCCCTCGGGTATTGATCGCCTCAAAGAAGGCGCTTTTCCGGATACCGCCGGGCGGTGCAATATGAGTCGCGGCAAAATCTTCCTGCGTCAGAACCTGAAGCAGATGACGCCCCGAAGAATGCTCTTCGAGGTGATAGTAGGTCAGGATTTTCAACTGATCTTCAAACGTCATCTGCAGTGGCCTGTTGCCTCGGGCCTCAAGAACCGGGGCATGTTCGAGAGCGCCCTTGAACGGGGTAAAAAGTCGGACAATGGAGCGCCTGCTAAGCCGGGTACGGTGGCAGCGAACAAGTAATGACATTTTCGTAAATCCTCATATAAAATAGGTATTTACGAAAATCACCGCGCCGACTTCACGACGATTTGTCAAGCAAAAAATACGCTAACTTGTGAAAATATTTACAATTATCTGCAACTTTGGGTGAATGCAATTTGCTAACCGGACACTACTGTGTCCAGGCCAACAAAAAGTAAGCAAAAAGTGGCCTTCCCCTAGCGGGGGGCATGCCGCCACGGCCGGTTCCGATTTCAATCTCCGGCGCAGCAGAAAGTCACCGGTGGCGCTTCGTGGCACCGCGTCTACGGTCGAGGGAGCATCACGGAGAGCTGCCTCTTCCACACTGTGGCCGTAAACAGCTCATGTTGGTTAAAGGCAAAACCAAAGAGCCGATCACCAGAGTGGTCCCGCCAACTGAGCTACACCTCGCACCGCACCCGGGGCCCCAGACGGATGGGTCCCGGCGCCTTTGGGTGAAGATCAGAAAACAGCAGGAACCGCACCACTCTACCTTGACCAGCACCCAATTCCGTAACCGCATGGCCCCACGCCGAGTGGCGGCCCTTTCTTTGGTGACTTTCTTTGGGCCAGCAAAGAAAGTCACCCGGCTGCCGGCCGGAACCGGCGGTCACCCTCAGTTCCTTCGGCCAATGCCGAAATACTCAAACCCTTCCTCTTTCAGCTTCTTCGGGTCATACTGATTGCGCCCGTCAAAGATCAGCGGGTTCTTCAGCAGGCGCTTGATCGCAGCGAAGTCGGGGTGGCGGAAGGGCTTCCACTCGGTCACCAGAATCATCGCATCACATCCCGTAAGAGCGTCGTACTGGTGTTCCGCCAGGGTCAGCGCCCCACTCTCGAACCAGGCCGCGGGGAGCTCCTCGCGGGCGACTTCGCGGGCCTCGGGATCGTAGGCGCGCACCTTGGCGCCGGCACCGATCAGCTGGTGGAGGAGGACCACCGCCGGCGCCTCGCGCATGTCATCGGTCCCCGGCTTGAAGGCGAGGCCCCAGAGCCCGAAGTTGAGACCGGAGAGGTCGCTGCCGCAGCGGTCACTGATCTTGGCGAAAAGGACATCCTTCTGCGCCTCGTTGCGGCGGTGGACAGCGCCGAGAACCATCGGTTCGAGGGCCGAGGCTTCCGCCATGTGGATCAGCGCCTTGACGTCCTTGGGAAAACAGGAGCCGCCATAGCCGCAGCCGGGATAGATGAAGGAGTAGCCGATGCGGCTGTCCGAGCCGATGCCGAGGCGCACCTGCTCGACGTCGACCTCGTAGCGATCGCAGAGGGCAGCGACCTCGTTCATGAAGGAGATCTTGGTGGCGAGCATGGCGTTGGCGGCATACTTGGTCATTTCGGCGTCGCGCACCCCCATGAAGAGGATGCGGTCGTGGTTGCGGGAGAAGTCGGCGTAGAGGGTGTGCATGATCTCCCGCGCCGCCTTCGAGTCGGTGCCGACAACGATGCGATCGGGACGCATGAAGTCCTCTACCGCCGCCCCTTCCTTGAGGAACTCGGGGTTGCTGACGACATCGAAGTCGATAGCGACGCCGCGCCGTTCCAGCTCCTCGCGGATCGCTGCGCGAACCTTGTCAGCGGTCCCGACCGGCACCGTCGACTTGTCGACGATCACCGCATAACCCGCGAGGTTCCGCCCGATCTCCCGGGCCACCGCCAGCACGTACTGGAGGTCGGCCGAGCCGTCCTCGCCGGGCGGCGTGCCAACGGCGATAAAGTAGACGTTGGCTTCGGCCATCGCCGCGGCGAGGCTGGTGGTGAACTGCAGCCGCCCCGCCTCGACGTTGGAGCGGACCAGCGGCTCCAACCCCGGTTCGTAGATCGGGATCTCTCCCTGCTGGAGACGCTCGACCTTGCGAACATCGACATCGACGCAGGTGACGAAGTTGCCCATTTCGGCGAAACAGGTGCCGGTAACCAGGCCGACGTAGCCGGTTCCGATGACAGTAAGTTGCATGATTATAACTCCGTGCCTCGTGAAAAATAAGTGGAACGCGGGATGAGGGTTGCGAATGGTCAAAAGACCTTATTCGTCCCCTGGCTCTCGCGGATCAAATCTGGCTACTTTGGATTAAATTCGGATTGATAAAAATTAGAACCAGCCTCTCGCGACGGCGCAACGACGCGAGGAAGCCCGACTCAAAAGTCAAAACTTACCTCATCCCCCATCCCTCAGCAGCTTGTCAAAATATTCGATGGTCCTGACCAACCCTTCCCGCAATTGCACCGTCGGCTCCCAACCGAGAGTCTGCCGGGCCAGGGTGATATCGGGCTGGCGCTGCTTCGGATCGTCGGACGGGAGGGGTTTGTAGACTACCCGGGAAGGGCTGCCGGTCAGTTCGATTACCAGCTCGGCGAGCTGGCGGATGGTGAATTCGGTCGGGTTGCCGAGGTTGATCGGCCCGGTGACGGCGTCACCACTCTCCATCAGGGCGACCAGACCGTCGATCAGGTCGTCGACATAACAGAAGGAGCGGCTCTGGGAGCCGTCGCCGCAGAGGGTGAGCCTCCCCCCGCAGCGCCTGGACGATGAAGTTGGAGACCACGCGGCCGTCGTTGGGGTGCATGCGCGGACCGTAGGTGTTGAAGATCCGTGCCACCTTGATCCGCTCCTGGGTCGATTGGCCGTCGCCATCGCCTCAAGGTATTCCTCGATCCAGAACTGGAGATCCTTCTCTTTCAGGATCTTCTCCAGGCTCTCCTCCGCCGCCTTCGACAGAATGATCTCTTTCGCCAGTGCCTGCTGCAAAAGATCACCCCGGACAGTTAAATTTGGACAGTTAAATTCGTAGCTTGCCTCCGGGCGGTGTTTCCCATCGCCATCACCTACGCGCAAAGAATGGGCATATTATGCGGATGTTGCCAGGCAAGGTCAAGACAACTCAGAACAACAGACAACTCAGAACAAAAAAACCCAGAACAAAAAGAACAAAAAACCCAGCAGTGTCCGGTTAGAAAATTGCAGTTGGCATTTCGGTCGGCGGTTCCAATTGAAACTTGGCCGCACCGACCGAAAAAAAGTGGGCCTGGCAACTGCAAGTAAATAAGTTGCCAGACCTCAAGTAATTTAATCGGTCAAAAAAGATTAGAAGATTTTAACTAAAATTACCTAGAACAAAGAGGAGCGTACTCACTTCAATTAGTACAAGGTGTAAACCATACTGAAATTCCGCGCTTCAAAAAGCGCTGTTGATCCAACTGTCCTCACTCGCACTTCAATGCGGTAACGGCCAGGTCCGGCGGCCAAATTGGTATTCCAGTTCAAAATTGGGCTGGTCTGCCAGTTCACAGCTGTTGTCCAAAACGGAGTTGCTGCATCATAGGCATAGGTAAGAAGCTGATATTCCAGTGAAGCTCCACCACCTGTAGCCACTGCGGTGAAGTTAACGCTAGTACCGACGGCCTGGGGGCTCACCGGAGACGCCGTGTAAGTTACAGAGGTTACTGCCGTAGGGGATTGTAAAGTATAGACCATTGACGAATTTCGTGCTTCGAAAAGCGCTGTTGATCCAACTGTCCTCACTCGCACTTCAATGCGGTAACGGCCAGGTCCGGCGGCCAAATTGGTATTCCAGTTCAAAATTGGGCTGGTCTGCCAGTTCACAGCTGTTGTCCAAAACGGAGTTGCTGCATCATAGGCATAGGTAAGAAGCTGATATTCCAGTGAAGCTCCACCACCTGTAGCCACTGCGGTGAAGTTAACGCTAGTACCGACGGCCTGGGGGCTCACCGGAGACGCCGTGTAAGTTACAGAGGTTACTGCCGTAGGGGATTGTAAAGTATAGACCATTGACGAATTTCGTGCTTCGAAAAGCGCTGTTGATCCAACTGTCCTCACTCGCACTTCAATGCGGTAACGGCCAGGTCCGGCGGCCAAATTGGTATTCCAGTTCAAAATTGGGCTGGTCTGCCAGTTCACAGCTGTTGTCCAAAACGGAGTTGCTGCATCATAGGCATAGGTAAGAAGCTGATATTCCAGTGAAGCTCCACCACCTGTAGCCACTGCGGTGAAGTTAACGCTAGTACCGACGGCCTGGGGGCTCACCGGAGACGCCGTGTAAGTTACAGAGCTTACTGCCGTAGGGGATTGTAAAGTATAGACCATTGACGAATTTCGTGCTTCGAAAAGCGCTGTTGATCCAACGTTTCTTACTCGCACTTCAATGCGATATCGGCCAGCACCGGCGGCCAAACTGGTATCCCAGTTCAAAGTTGGGCTGGTCTGCCAGTTCACAGCTGTTGTCCAGAACGGAGTCGGCGCATCGTACGCATAGGTGAGCAATTGATATTCTAAGTTGGCACCACCACCCGTGGCAGTAGCTGTGAAACTTACAGAAGTACCTGTTAATTGGGGACTTGTCGGAGACGCGACGTAAGTAACCCCCGTTACAGGAGGAGGAACAACCGACAATGGGAGTATAGGAGACGTAGCCGTCATCCCATTGCTGTAATAGACCACCGCCGTCACACTCTTCGTCCCGAGCGTGGTCGGC
Organism: Desulfuromonas carbonis; assembly: GCF_054658035.1. Lineage (NCBI taxonomy): Bacteria > Pseudomonadati > Thermodesulfobacteriota > Desulfuromonadia > Desulfuromonadales > Desulfuromonadaceae > Desulfuromonas > Desulfuromonas carbonis. The sequence continues at coordinate 567,927 of NZ_BAAHXR010000002.1, forward strand.
GCCCAATCGAAGGTATAAGGCGCAATCATATCGACGGATATCGCCGTTGCCCCATCAAAGAAAGCAACCAGATTGACAGTCGCCGTCGGATCACCGGTAACGGCTGCCGGAACCGCCGTGAGGGTGATCGTGCTGCCCAAAACGTAGGAAGTGGCAAGGGGCGCGAGGGTAAAGGCCGGAGCATCCACACCGGTGACGGTGATCGGCACAATGCCCGAGGTCGAGGTGGTACCACCGACGTAGGTGGTGATTGCCTTCAGGCTATGCGTTCCCGTGCCGGTCGGGGAATAGGAGGCCGCGTAAGGGCCGGCGCCGGTAGCCGTCCCGATCAGGGTGGCGCCATCGTAGAAATCTACCTTGGAAACTGCATAGGCTGAAGTGGTGGTCGCCGTAGCTGCAAGGTTCACCCCCGCTCCGGGGTTGAAGGTCGCGTTGGCGGCAGGCGTGGTCAGGGCGGTGATGAGGATCGAGCAGCCGTTGCCGCCGGTAGTCCAGGCACTTGAGACAGCAGCCGGGGCGTCAGCCTTGACGCGGTAGTAGAAGAGACCGCTCACCTTGGTGATGGCCTGCGAGGTGGTCGTGATGCCGGTCGCCACCACACTGCTGGTGGCAAAGTTGTCCGTCGATTCTTCCAGCGTATAGGTCACGCCGGTGCCGGTGACGGCACCCCAGGAGACCGTGAAGCTGCCGCTGGTGGAGGTGGCGGGGACGGTGATGGTGGCCGGAGCGGCGAGCGTCGGCGGCGGCCCCACCGAGATGGTGGTGGCCAGCGTGGCAGCAGCACCCTTGCTGTCAGTCACCCGCAGGGTCATGGGACTGCCGGTAACCTGCCCCAGCATCTGATAAGCGACGGAATACCGGAGCGACCGTTTCTGGTTGGTGAAGTCGTAGATCCCGTCGTTGTTGATATCCCACGCATACGTCAGGGTGTTGGCGCAGGCATCGGTCGCAGCCGCAGTAGCAATCAGCTGGGTGTAACCGGCCGGCGAGGTGACGCCGGTATTCGGGTCGGTAAAGGTTGAATCCCAATTCAGGGTGTAGGGCCCCCCGGCGCTGGTAATGGTCGGCGCATGGGCAACGACGGTGAAACTGCCATTGACATTGACCGAACTGCCGGCGTCGGTCACGGTTAACACCACGGGATAGGTCCCGGCCGGCAAAGCCGGAACAACGACAGTCGCCCCCGCATAGGTGACACCATTCACCAGCCAGCTGTAAGTGGTGGTGGCGGTCTGGTTGGGGTCACTCACGGTCAGCGTGGTGGTATCGCAGACACTGATTTCACCAAAGAGATTGGCCGGGTTGGCCGGAACTGTCGCTTTGGCAGTCATGGTGACCAGCGTGTTGGATACGACCACCTGCTGTGGGGCCGAAGCCGCATAAAGGACCGCCGAATTGCCGTTGTTACCGGGGATCGGGTCGGGGACTTCGGCATTGACCACGGCAACGATGTTATAGGTTCCGGGCTGCAGATTCGCCAGGGAGAAGCTGAAATTGGCGCCGACCCCCATGCCGAGGGAGGTGTACCCCGTGGCCGCAGTCCCTTCGAAGTATTCGACCGAGAGGAGAGTTCCGGCGGTATTCAGGGGTGCGCCAACCGCGGTGGTGAGGGTAAGATTGGCCGGGGGAACATAGGGCCCCGGAGATGGGGTGATCGTCAGGGTGACATCGGCCAGCGGCGACGAGTAGGTCGAGCCGGCCTGCGTGTAGGCTTCGATCACATAGGTGTCGAGGCTCGGGTCGGCATTGGGGGCCGGGTCGGTAAAGCTGGTCTGGTTGGCCAGCGCCGAACCGACCTTTTTATAGGTGGCGGTACCGCCATCGGAACGCCAGATGTAATAGCCGATCTCGTTCTTGGGATTGCCAAAGCTCCCAATGGAACCGGTCAGGTAATTGGGGTAGTTGGTGTAATCGACCTGGGTCGGGTCAGTCCAGGAAAGTGCCGCACCGTTCCTGGTCAGGCTGAAGGCATCGGCCAGCAGCGTATTGACCTGGAGGATGATCGGCCGCATCATGTCCATCTCTTCGTGGCTGAGGATATGGCAATGCCAGACGTACTCCCAGCCGAAGTTATAGAGGACGTTATGCACCCCGGTGATACCAAAGGCCGGGCCAGCGTTCGGGTCGGGAGAGGCCCAGAAGGAGGGCGGTGCATAGGCCTGGCCGGTGACCGGGTCGACGTTGCTGAAGCCCATCTTCGAGCCGATGGGGATGGCCGGGTTGAGGGGTCGGATACTGTCGGGGACGCCGAAGGGGAGTGCCGGGGCCACCGGTCGCACGGCGACGATGGTGTCTTCCAGCGGGCTGATACGGATTGTATCCTTCCAGCCGAGCTCGTTGGGAAGCGGCATTTCGATCAGGTTGTCCCAACCGAGGCGGTTGATCAGCTGCACGTCGAAGATATGGAAGTGGATCGGGTGGGTATCGACGCCGTTGTGGGAAACATTCCAGATCTGGGTGCCGTCAGCGAGTTGCCCGAGGACATCGACCTGGACATCGGGCGTCGTCGAGTTGTCGACGATTTCGGTCGGCACATCGGAATAGCCATAGAGGTTGAGGTTGGCGTTGTTGGTCTGCGGCGGCTGAATTTCAATCGCCAGGTTGCCGCTCATGCGCCCATATTCGGGATCAAAGGAAGCGCCCATCTCGTCATGGATCCCTTTGGGCTTCATCAGGACGCTGACCTGCTTGTCATCGATGGTCTGGAATTTGAAGATATGGCCGTCGTTAATACTGTCACGGACCCCGCGCCAGGGCGCATTGGGGGGGAAGGTTTTGCCGTAGGCCTCGTTATAGGCGGTTTGCGCCACAATCGCCGGCTCCATCGCCCGTTCGAACAACGGCCGGCTGTTGGGGTTGACGGTGGTTGCCGGAGCGGCGGTGGTGAACTCCGCCTTGAGGGCGTCCATATTGAGCGGCGATGGTGTCGAGACGGTAGTGCCGACCTTGATCTGCATCACGGTGCGAGTGTTGGGAGCCAGGCCCGGTAACGGCCCGTGGCCGCCGTCGTAAACTCCGGTCACGGCATTGAAGGTACCGCCATCACCGTAGCCGCCGGAATCGCGGTAGTCGGGGGCGCCGGTCCAGTAGTCGTAGTTGAATACACCGGCCGGCCAAGCTGCCGGGGCATCGTTGTAGACAATCAGGGTCTGGCCGGCATATTTCGAGAAATCGACAATGACGTCGGCCCGTTCGGCCGGCATCAGGCCGAGGGCGGTTTTATAGACGTTGCCGACCCAGAAGGCGGTGGGATCGGTACGCCAGGTAATCGGCTGCGGGTCCCGGATCGCCGGCTGCGGCAGGAAGCCGGCATCAGTGCCGATCTGCACCCAGCTCGGTCCCCAGTTGCTCCAGCGGCCGGTGGCCGGATCATAGGTTCCCGGATCAGGGACCCCGCCATCGCGGCCGTCGATCGGCCAGTCCGCGGGCCAGCCGGCGGTGGCACTGGCGGGGACCATCTTGACCTCGGTTTTGGGGTCGAAGCCGGCCGGAACGGGTTGGCCGCTGAAGGGGAGCGTACCGCCCGGGGTCACCGGGCTCATGTTGGCCGGATCGCTGTCGGCCTTGTAGATCGACAGGTTGAGGCCACGGTCGTTGGCGGCGTTGAGAATGCGGAAGCGGTAGGCTTTGGGTTCCACCTCCAGACGCGGGAAGGTGGTGCCGTTGACGACCCAGGAGTCAAAGAAGGCTTCCATCCCCATGGATGGATGGGGAGTATCCGGCATCAGCGGCGGCTGGCCAGGCGTCTGGCAGTTGGCCAGAATCACGGGGTCGGTACTTTCGCAATCGGCATCGTAGTAGGGGTTGGCCACCGGCGGATGGGTAATCACCGTCGGCGGGTAGAACCAGGGACCATACATCCAGCGGCCGAAGGGGTTGGCTCCGCTGCCATCCGGGTTGTGCGGGTTTTGTGCCGGCATGTAGACATGAGGCATCCAGAGATCGCCGGTTTTCGGATTGCGAGTCACCCCGTCAGCGGCAAAGCTGCCGGTCCCCCAGTTCCAGAGGGGGTCGGTGACGCGGACTCGCGGCGTCATGACGTTGTTGTTCTGGGGATTAGGTACCGGAGTCGCGTCGACAAAAGTACGATCCTGCATGACCAGCGCGATCATCTCGTCCGGCTTATCGCCGGGGATGATATCACGGGCCGCCAGGTCCTTCTCATATTCATCCTGGATGACGTAACCTGCCGCCATCCCCGCCAGCACGTTGAGACGGGTAATGCCGAAGGCATGGTCGTGGTAGAACATGAGCCGGGCGGTCTGCTGGTTGGAGTAGTAAAAGGTCATGGAACCGTCACCCGGGTTCGGCATGTCGGGAACCATGGCGACACTCACCCCCTGGGGATAGGGGGTATTTTCGTCCTTGGGGGTAATCCACTGGTGCGGGGTCCCATCACTGATCCAGGGGGTACGGCCGCCATGGAGATGTACAGTGGCGCGGTTCTGGGAAAAGAACTCACAGCTGTTGTTAAGGGGATCGTCATGATTACACTGGGTGGCCGAGACGACACCGCGCGTTCCGGTCGGATAGGACGGCCCGGCGCCGGCGCCCATGACGGTCTCGTCGACAGGAATGAACAGGTCGCCATTACGGTGGCCACTGGCATCGGGAAGGCCATCGGTATCGGCCGGCAGTTCGTTGGTGAACTTGAGTCGTACCGGGCGATCGCGCTGGGCGATGATGATCGGGCCGAGGAAATGCCCCTTGTTGGGTGGCGCAACCGTGTTGCAGGTATTGTCGGAAGCGTTGAAGTTAGGGTCACCCAAAGGGAGGGGGTTGCTGCAGTTGGTCGCCCCTGCCGCGGTGCCGTCGTTGGTCTGGATATAGCCGCGCACCGGGGTGCCGAGGGGCATGTCGGAGTGCATCACCTCACTCCATTCCCGCAGGCTGATTTCATAGTAATCGGCGCCGGGATAGGTCACCGTGTCAGGGACCGCCACCGGCAGGCACTGGCCAAGATTGTTGGCCCTAATACAGTCACCATTGGCGTCGACGGCACTGAGGTCCGAAAGGGTGTCGACGAACTTGGCAATCGGCGGCGTAAAGGCCCAGTTGGCGGTAGTGAAATAGTCCGGCGGCTTGGGCCGGCCATCGAGGAGGAATTCGTTGGGACCGGTCGGAATGGTATCGAAGTCGACACCGGGAAGCCCCTGGGTCGTGACGCCGCCCCCTCCCTTGGTGCGCTTGGTCGGGTCGTTCTGCTGCTGCCGATAGAGGTGGATCTGCTCGCGCAGGGCCTTGAGGGAGTCGGCCGCAGCCTGGCGCTCCTGGTTGGAAATGCGCTGGTCCTGCTGCGAACGGATCCGCTCGATCTTGGCAGCCAGCTCCGGCGAAACAGTGCCGGCAGCGAATGCCGATCCGCACCAGGCAGTGAGCAATAAAACGACCAGGCCGAGAGTGCGCATCATCAATTGTCCGGTTTTTCTCATCTTTCCCTCCATCGTTCGTGTCGTCATGCCTTGTCCTCGTTCTGCAATGGCGCTGATTTTTATGGGAAAACGGGTACGTTTGGGCTCGGTTGCCGGGTCGTTGCCTTGAGCGAAAGTCAATAGCGAGAGGAGTATGGCGAAGGCACAGAATCCTCGCGTTCAAATATGACTGATTCAGATAGCATGCCAAAATGAAACAGGTGGGTAAAAAGGTCGTATCCACTGGATAGAGGGGCCGAAGATTAATGGCCCCCAAAATAAACGGGTGCAACTTTTGAGACAATGCACAGGAGTGGGGTGCGCATTTGCGCACAAGGGTGGGGGGGGGAGGAGTGATTCAGTTCGTGGTTCGTGGTTCGTGGTTCGTGGTTCGTGGATTGTGGATTGTGGATTGTGACGCGGTTTAGACAAAACTAACGCAGGTCTCTCTCGGATCAGGTTTTTGGCTTGGGTTAAATCAGATATTAATCAGACCTTATCTGAAGTTATCCGCGCGAAACGCCCTTGACCAGGTTTCATTTAAACCTTGAAGTCAATTCCGTGTCACGCGGATAAAATCTGATCACTTCGGATAAAGTTCGGATCAAACAAAAATCCCAATTCCAGTTTTCTCACGCGACGGCGCAACGACGCGACGAAAACCCAATTCAAAAATGAACTACCCCGCAGCAAGCTACGGGGTATCAACAGCCTACACCCTTAGTAAAAATCGCGCAGCAAGCTGCGGGGAATTGAACCCAACTTTTGATTCAAAATTCACCCCCCCCTCATCCCTGGATTCAATGAATCACCCACTCACTCCGCGGAATCAGTTCCGGTTCGGGGCCGGGGCCAAGCTGGATGATGTAACACCCCTTGGAAATATAGCGCTGGCCGGGACCGAAGCTGATGCGCTCGTAATCGAAAACAACGCGGTCCATCTGCATGCTCATTTCGTCGAGCAGGTGATCCCGATAGAGATTGTTTTCGATATCCTGCAACCCCTCGATGACACAACTATCAAGGACGGTGGCAATGCGTGAGGTAATTCGCGGGGCGCCGAAACTTTTCCAGGTTGTTTCGATCGGCTTGCGGGAGAGGAACCCGGTCCCCTCCTCGTCGCCGACATAGGGTTTAAGACGGAACGGCCAGCTAATGAAGACCTGTTCCCGGGCTGTTTCGGGAATCTCCGCAAGCGCCTTGCCGAGCAGGGTCGAGGAAACAAAGATTTGCGTGGGTGAGGCCGTTCCGCCAGGGATCTTTGCCAGCGCCGGCAACACGCTTGCGTCCGCCCACAGCAGCAGCACCCGGGGCTTGCGTTCCGCGAGCAGGGCAGCAAGGGCTTGCGGGTCTTGCAGCTGCTGGTCACTGAGGGTGAGCGAGACCGGCAGTTGCTGGCCCAGGTCGTCGCTGCCGGCAGTAAAGCCGGCAGCCAGGGCCCGCCCGGCCGGGGAATCCTGGATCAGCTGGAGAACTCCGTCCGTCGATGCGTGTCGGTACAGAAAGTGTGCCGCCGCATCCCCTTCCTGATAGTACCCCTTGTTGAAATAGAAGGTGTACCAGTCGTGGTCGGAGACCACCGGCAGATTGGTGACGGGGAAGAGGCAGGGGAGCCGCCGGCTTTCGCAAAAGGTATGAATCGGTCGCCAGTCCTGGTTGGAAATTCCCCCCAGAACCGCAAACACCTGATCGCGGTCCTGGTAGGCGGCCAGTTGCTCCCCCCAGGTTTCCGGCGGGCCCTTGAGATCCCAGATCGCCAGGGACGCGGAACGAAAGGCATACCTCATATCCCCGGTCGGCGTATAACCGGACTTGATAAAATTACGGAACATGGCGACCTGCTGGTTCTGTTCATAAATAAACCGTTGCAGCGGCTGCAGCGCCGCTTCACGATCGCGGGCACTCACATCATCGGTAATGATGGTGGCAAACCTGAAGTTGCCATTGGCTGCCCCCGGGGAGAAGTCGAGGGACAAAAGTTCCAGATAACGGACCAGGATGGCCAGAGCCCGGTCACCCAGGGGATAGCGCGGCATGACGTCGTTAAAGAGCTCACCGACCGGGTCCTCGCCGGTAAGCAAGGCATGTTTCAAGGTTTCCCTGTTGTAGGCCGGACGCTCGAGAATTGTTTTTGCGTAGATGTAGCGTCCCGATATCCGGTCCACATCATTCAACGAGGGGGGACGGCGATAGGGCTGGTAGAGTTCCTTGCCGGTGGTCGGCGGCGTCACCACGCCTCCCTCGAAGGAACCGAGGCCGGCGCGCTGATGGCAGCTGGCGCAGGAGAAGGCGGTGGAATCGACCTCGATATCGCCGCGGATGTATCCCTCCATCACTTCGCCGTCGGGGAGCAGGCCGTCCTGGTACATCTGGCGGCCGAGACGCAGAATCTCCGCTTCGGAGAGTCCCTCCAGGAGGGGATCGGGCTTCGCTATCTCCACCCGCCAGGGCTCGGTCGCCGTCGCCGCGGCCGCGGCGACTGACGACTCCCCTCCCCCTTCCCCGGCCATCACCGGCGTCGCACAGAAGAAGGTGAGGAGCAGCGTCGTCAAAAGGCTGTAAAATTGTCCTCTTAGTCTCATTTTTATAAATCCGCCACTTTCTTGTATTCTGCCATGAACTCCTTACTGCCCATGATGCCGAAGAGACGCACCCAGGTGCCGTCCTTGGGATTGCGGATCATGTTGAGCGGATAGTGGGACATCTTGTCAGGAATGTAGGCATCGAAGGCTGTCATCACCGCGTCGATATCGGCGCGACTGCCGGTGAGAAAGTCCCAGCCCGGCTTGGCGCGGTAGCGGGCGAGATAGTCCTTCATGACCCGAGGGGTATCGTTCTCCGGGTCGATGGTGATCGAGACCAGGTGCACGCTGCGCCCTTCCTTGGCTAGCTTGCGCTGCAGGTTGGCGTAGCCGGCGGAGAGGACGGGGCAGATGGTGGTGCAGGTGCCGTAGATGAAATCGACGATCACTGGTTCTCCCGTTTCAAGATAAGGCCGCAGGGCGACTTTCGCCCCGTCCTGGTTGACGAGGGTGACGTCAGGAATGGTGTAGCGTTCGACGCTGCGCTGGTAGCGGGCCTCGGCGCCCAGCACCGGCTGAACCGTAATGAGGGCCAGGAGCAGGAAGAAACACCATGTACCGAATAGCTTTTTGGGCATCAATCGATCTCCATTGTTGAAGTTAGTGATGCGCAAGGAGCGGGACGCGGGATACGGAATGTGGAACGCGAATGATCAAAAGGTCTTCCCCATCCCTCGTCCCATCACTCAAAGCTTACCCCCGTCTCGCGCGGATCAAATCTGATCACTTCGGATAAAGTTCGGATCAAACAAAAATCCCAATTCCAGTTTTCTCACGCGACGGCGCAACGACGCGACGAAAACCCAATTCAAATTTCAAAATTTAACCACCACCCCCACCAGCGCCGTATGGGCGGTGTACTCGAGCTTGACCTTGTTGCCGCTGGTGTTATTGAACTTGGTATTCTGGGTGGCGAAGTAGCGGTAACCGACATCGAGACGGAGCCAACGGGTGAGGTCGATGTCGAGGCCGCAGCCGGCCTGCCAGGCAAAAACCAGGGTGTCGTCATCGATCAGCGGCACGCCATCGACCACCAGATTGTCGACGGTCAGTTGGGCCACGCCGGCCCCGACCCCGAGATAGGGCGTGACGGGAGAACGGTTGCGAAAGGCGGCAAAGGAGTTGAGCAGCAGGCTGTCGGCGGAAACGGTCCCTTCGGCGCTGACTGCGGTGTCACTGAAGGTGGCCTGGCTGTAATCATTGCTGCGCCTGGCGACATCGAGTTCGAGGCGGCCATCCCCTACCGGCGAACCGGGCGGAAGTTCGTAGCCGAGGGTCAGGGCATAGAGGCTGCCGGGGTCGGTTTCGAGATTGTAACTGCCGAGGGCGTCCTGCGCGGTCGCATCTTCGAGAACCGGCAGCCCGCCATAGAGGCCGGCGTAAAGGCCGTCATGAACTTCGGCCGCGGCCGTGGTGCAGAGCAGTCCGACCAGGGCGAGGGCCATCAGGAATTGGCGCAGCTGTTTCATGGAAAAACCTCTTGCAGTTGGTTAAAGGAGCGGGACGCGGGATGTGGAATGTGGAACGGGAATGATCAAACTGTCTTCCCCTTCCCCCGTCCCACTCATAGCTTAAACCCGTCTCTCGCGGATCAAATCTGATCACTTCTGATGAAAATCGGATCAGGCTAATGAATCTCCCCGCAGCAAGCTACGGGGTATCAAAAGTTTAGATTGATCGCTTTCATCGAAGCAAGCTTCGGGGAATTCGACCCACCTGAGATTAAAAGGTCAAGGCTATCTCACGCAACGACGCAACGACGCGACGAAAACCGAATTCAAAATTCAAAATTCAAAAATGAATCTCCCCGCAGCAAGCTACGGGGTATCAAAAGTTTAGATTGATCGCTTTCATCGAAGCAAGCTTCGGGGAATTCGACCCACCTGAGATTCAAAATTCAAAATTCAAAATTCAACCCCCCCCCCGTCCCTCTTCCCTAAAAACTGCTGCTGAAATCGAGCCCGGTCCGATTCCCGGTGGTGACACTGATCACCGAGGGGTTGTTGCGCAAAGGATAGGCGCCGCAGGATTCGCCGGGGTCGCAGATCTGGCCGTCATGGTCCGAGTCGGTACCGGAGCGGACCAGGTAATTCCCGGGCGGAACCCCGGTAAAACTGTAGCTGTAGGTGCCGGTGACCGGGTCGGCGGCCTTGGTAAGGCCGGTCAGGCGGCTGCCGCTGGCGGCATCGACGAGCTCGATATGCTGAAAACCGGCGTTAGCAATACCGGACGCGCCGACCTGCATCAGGACGGTGACCGGGTAGCTCGCCGGCTGGTCGGTGACAATGGTGAGGGTCGCGGCGTAGGTGGCGCTGGTCAGACCGGTACGATCGATGTTGATGGTGTAGGTACCGAGGCCGCCGTGGGGGACGGCGCTGGCGTCCACGGTGAGCCAGGAGGCGTTGGGTGTGACCGCGGTGACATTGAGAACGCCGCCGCCGGAATTGCTCAGGGTCAACGACAGGCTGGTGCTGCCGGCACCAAAGTTAAGATAACTCGGACTGATTGCCAGGGACGCCGGCAGGGTGCCGCCGTTGGCGCGGCCGATGGCGGCGAGGACTGACTTCTGGGCATCGATGAGGCCGTAGCCGAAGGAATCGTTGCGCACCGCCGGGCCATCTCCGCCGAGATCCTCGGTGAGGCTGCCGGCAGCAAGGAGAGTGTCGAACTCGGCCGGAGTCAGAGCCGGATATTCCCCTTTCATCAAGCCGGCGACGGCGGCAACGTGGGGTGTCGCCATCGACGTCCCCTGGTAGGGGACGTAGGTATATTTAACCGGCAGGGTATGGTCGTCGCCGCAAGTGCTGATCACCCCGTCGGCGAAGCCGTCGCCGTTACGGTCGGTAGTGCTGTCACCGCCCGGGGCTGCAATATCGACAGCCGCACCGAAGTTGGAGTAAGGCGCCAATTTCTTGTCGATATCGACGGCACTCACGGCAACCACACCAGTCAGAGCAGCAGGATAATCGACCAGGTTGTGGGCGTTACCGGCGGCGGCAACGACGATAATGCCGAGGTCGCGAACCTGGGTAAAGATAGCCTGCTCGTAATCGGAAGCGCCGCCGCCGCCGAGGCTGAGGTTGATAACATCGGCCGGTTTTGCCGGAACGGCACCGGAATCGTTGGCGAGACCAGCGGCATAGAGGACCCCCTGCATGACATCGTAGCTGGTGCCGCCACCAATACCGAGGGTCCGTATCGGCATGATCCTGGCAGCCCAGTCAACCCCTGCAATGCCTGTCCCATTGTTGCCGGCAGCACCGGCGATACCAGCAATATGGGTCCCGTGGAAGCCGCTTGAACCGTCCGGCAACCCTTTATCGCCAACATCTTCGGGGTCAGGGTCAATGCCGTCGCCGTCGCCGGCGACAATCGGGTCAGCAATCAGGTCGTAGCCGCGGCAGTCGTCACTGGCGGTACAGAGCCGCCCGGCGAGGTCGGGGTGATTCATCAGCACCCCGGTGTCGAGGACGGCGACCACCACGGCAGGGTTGCCGGTGGTCAGCTCCCAGGCCTGGGGGAGGTTGATCAGCTCGGCGTTCCACTGGTGCGAAAAGAGGGTGTCGTTGGGTACTAGCGACGACCGCCGGATGTAGTTGAGGTCGGCGCTGACGACATCTGCGCGGCGGCGCAACGATTTGACCAGGTCGAGGGTCGCGCGCTTGGAGGGCAGCGGGACGCCCAGGGCACTCCTGCTGCTGGCTTCGGGGGTAATGGCAAGGGTGCGCGGCGAGGCCACCGCAACCTGCTGGCGAAAGAGCATTGGCGCTCCCGGACGCCCGGCCCGGTAATCAAGACCGAGCGCGGCGGCGCGGTCGCTGGCCGCCTGCGGAGTAATCCCGGCACCGTCGGCATTCTCGCGGAAGCGGACGATGACCTCCCCGGGAACAAACTCGTCTTCAATGTGCAGAGCGCTACCATTGACCATGGCGGGGGCCTGGCCGACGGTGAGGGTATAGTTAGAACCGCTGTTGAAGGCGAAGACCTGGACGTAGTAATCGCCGCTGTTCTGAACCAAAATGGTTTCCTGGGGGCCATGTCCCTCCGATGATTGCACGGTGGAGTTGGCCGGGTCCGTCTGGTAGAGGACAGGGTCGACCAGGAAGAGGTCGAGGTCGGGATTGGCGAGGTTTCCCGGATTTCCGTCATGGTCGGCAATGGTGAGGCTGATCGTCTGACCGGCCGCGAGGGTCATTCGGTACCAGTCCTGCTCATCGCGGGTCGAGACGAAGCGGTCTCCGTTTTGACCGGTAGCGACAAAGGTCGAGTAGCCGCCAAGCACAACCGGGTTGGGAAGCTGCTGGGCATTATCGGGAAGGTTGTTGGCCACCAGGGGCGCCGCCGGGTCGTTGGTGTCGCCATCGACGGCGCTGCCGGCTGCCGCGGTGATGGTCCCGCTGAGGCTGTAGGTGGTCACTGGCGGCGGTGTCACCGGGGCGAGCGATTTGGTCGGCGTGTTGTCGCCGCAGCCGGCAAGGAGCAACAGCAGGGTGATGGCCAAAATTTTTCGCAGCAGCAAGGTTCCAACGACCGCCATGAAATCCTCGTTTGAAGGGGTTCAGTACTTCAGGCTGGTAAATTTACCATATCCGGCAGCAAAAATGTGGTTCAGCGCGCCATGAACAGCCAATTTCGCTAAAACCGGGTCAGGCACGGCTCACGCAAATCAGGATATTGGCCTTGATTAAATCAGACCCTTATCAGACCTTATCCGAACCTATCCGCGCGAAACAACCTTGATCCTGCCCTTGGAACCTGAAGTCAAAACCCGTCTCTCGCGGATCAAATCTGATCACTTCGGATAAAAATCGGATCAGGCCAGAATCTGGATTCAGGCTGTCTCACGCAACGGCGCAACGACGCGACGTCAAAATTCAAAATTCTCCCATCCCCCCCTTCACCCCCCCTTCTTCTTCAACCGCTTGTTCAGGGTCTGCCGTCCCATGCCGAGAAGCTTGGCCGCCATCCCCTGGTTCCCCCTGGTACGGGCCATGGCCTGTTCGATGAGGTAGCTCTCCACTTCGTCGAGCGTGGGGAAATGCCCGAAAAATTCGATCAGAGGATTCCCCTCGGCCTCCTCGCTCGATGGCACTGTTGCCCCCCCGGTTTGTTGTTCCCCGATGATATTGCGAAAGGAGTCCATGGAGAGGACTCCCGATTCGTGCCGGGCGACGGCGTCGAAGACGAGGGCTTCGAGTTCGCGAATATTTCCCGGAAAAGTGTAGAGGGAGAGGAGAACGGCAAGTTCGGGGGGGGGCGTCGGCTTCTTCTTGTGCAGGCTGGTTGCGGCAACGGCGAGGAAGTGGTCGAGGAGCAGGGGGATATCCTCGCCCCGCTCGCGAAGCGGCGGGATATGGATGCGGTGGGCAAAGAGCCGGTAGTAAAGATCGTTGCGAAAGCGCCCGGCGTTGATCAGCTCCTGCAGGTCGCGGTTGGTGGCGAGGACGATGCGCGCATCGCTCTTGCGGATCAGATCGGAACCGACCGGATAGTATTCCTGCTCCTGCAACAAGCGCAGCAGCTTGATCTGGGACGCTTCGTTGAGATCACCGATCTCGTCAAGGAAGAGGGTGCCGCCAGCCGCCTTGGCAATCAGCCCTTCGCGGGCCTGGTCGGCCCCGGTGAAGGCCCCCTTCTTGTGGCCGAAGAGGGTGTCGGTGAAGAGGTTGTCGTCGAGGCCGGCGACGTTGAGGGGAACGAACTCCCCCTTGCAGCCGCTTAAGGTGTGGATGGCCCGGGCAAAGAGCTCCTTGCCGGTGCCGGTCTCCCCGCTGATCATGATCGGGGCCCGGGTTTTGGCGACGACCTCCACGTACTGGAAGAGGGCCCGCAGCTTCTTGTCCCCGGTGACGATGGCGGAAAAGGCCTCGGGGTGGTCGAGCTGGTCAAAAAGGAGCCGTTGCTTGAGGGATTGCAGCTCACTGGAGAGGCTGGAAACCTCAAGGGCCTTGCGCACGCTGGCGATCAGCCGGCTCGGTTCGACCGGCTTGACCAGGTAGTCGAAGGCGCCACTCTTCATGCAGTCGACGACGGTGGCGATGTCGTCGTTGGCCGTCACCAGGATCACCGGAACCTGGGGGTAGTCCCGGACAATCCGCGGCAGGAGTTCGGCCCCGGAGAGGTGCGGCATATGCAGGTCGAGGACGATGACAGAGGGAGGGCGCATCGCAAAAAACGATAAAACTTCGCGACTGTCATCGAGGGTTTCGATCTGGCCGACATTGGCGCCCTGCAGGCAAAGGCGACCGGTGGCGAGGATGTGGGGCTCGTCATCGACCAGCAAAATCATCTTTTCGGTGCTGTTCACTGGGGGCATGGGGCAGATTCCTTGGCCGGTTCGGCGGCCGGCAGGCGGGCAGTGAAGGTTGTACCCTGACCAGGCAGGGAAGAGAATTCGAGGACGCCCTGGTGTTCACGCAGAATCGACTGGCAGATGGACAACCCGAGACCGGTTCCGCCACTGTCGAGCTTGGTGGTAAAAAACGGATCCATGATCTGTCGCCCCTGCTCCGGGGTGATACCACACCCTTCGTCCCGGACTGTCACCAGCACCTGGCCGGCGCCAGCATCATAAAGGGTGGTCAGCCAGATGCCATGACTGCGGCCGGGCAGCGCCTGGCAGGCGTTCATCAGCAGGTTAATGACCACCTGGGCGATCTGCTGCCCGCTGCCGCGGACCAGGGGGAGATCCTCCGCCAGGTCGAGGTGAAAATATTCGGTGAACTTGACCAGCTGATGATGCAGGATGGTGACCGCCGCCGTCGCGACCTGGTTGAGGTTGAAACGGGCCCCGGCAATCTGCCGTTCCTGGCGGGCAAAGCCCTTAAGGTTATTGACGATCTCGTTGATGCGCGTGGCGCCGTCCAATATGCCGGCGAAGAGCTCCGGGGAGTGCCTATCGAGCTCGGAAAAGGCTATCCCCCCGAGCAGGAAATCGCCGTTTTCGGCTGCGTATTCCCGCAAAATCTTGCGGGCGTCATCCCAGGACCTGGCCAGAACCCCGGAGTTGGCGAGGATGAAATTGTTGGGGTTGTTGATCTCGTGGGCGACCCCGGATACGAGCAGGCCAAGGGAGGTCATCTTGTTGGCCTGGATCAGCTTGGCCTGGATTTCCCGGGCCTCCTTTTCCATCTGGATGCGCTCGGTCACATCGCGGAAGGTACAGTAGACGAGATCGATCCCCTGCAGGGTCATGATTTTGCAGCGGGTCGAAACGACGAACTCTTCACCGTCTTTGCGCTGTCCGGCAAAGGTATCGAGGCTGGTCGCGGTCCCCCGCCCCGCTCCGCTGATGGTCAGTTTGAGTCGCGCCAGGTCGGCGGCTCCGGTCAGGAGGTCGAGCCCCTCGGCAAAGAGTTCTTCTTTGTTGTAGCCGAAGAGATGTGTCGTGGTGTTGTTGACATCGATGATCGAACAGCTGCCAGGTTTAAAGAAGACGATCGCGTCCTCGCTCTGCTCGAAAATCTCACGAAAGCGGTTTTCGCTCTCTCGCAAGGCGCGTGCGGCCTCCTTGCGACTGCTGATATCCCGCATAACCAGCAGAAACTCGGTGCGTCCGTATTGCTGGATACGGCTGAGCGATACTTCCATGACCAGTTCCGACCCGTCCTGCCGGATTCCGGAAAGCTCCCGAAAGGGGTGCCCCTGATCATTTCCCGGCTCGACAGCCGAACCCGCCAGGTTTTCAAATTGTGGTTCATTGGGACCGAGCAGGAGGTTTACCGACCTTCCGACAACCGCTGCGGCAGGGTAGGCAAAAATTCTTTCCGCCGCCGGATTGAAGGACTGGACCCGGCCATCGGCATCAAGGGTCACCACGGCGTCGATCAGCTGGTCATGAATCGCCCGAATCCGGCTCTGTTCGTTGAACATCCGCCGGCGCAGCGGCAGCGCGACGAGAAACCAGAGTGCCGGCGCCACCAAAATGGTGGTGATGATGGCATCGACGATCTGCCAGGAGAGGTAGAGCGACCCGGGGAGAACCAGGGCCATCAGGTTTTCCTGCAGCAGGTCGGCCCCAAAGACCATGAAGAGGAGGAGGACATAGATCCCCATAGGGGTGCCGAGCAGGTCGGGAAGGGAGTCGGGCTGCCGTTGCAGATTGTCCCGGGTAAGGAGCACCCGCAGGATCGGGGCGCAGACCAGGGTCACCAGGCTGGCATCGATCAGGTTGCTGAGTTGGCGGTTGGTCCCGTCCCAGAGCTGGGGCTCGAAGAGCATTAGGGTCGTGTTGACGACGAAAATCGTGGCCAGGATTTTGAGAAAAAGAAGCACCTGGCGTTGGCGCCGAAGGTGGGCAACATCCCTGGGATTTGGCCGGTGGGACAGAACGATGAGGTACCAGACTGGCCACAGCAGCAGACCGATCAGGACGCCGCTATCAAGCAGGGCCGAGGGAATGCGGCCGATATGGAGAAAGGTGGCGGAGAAGAGTTCCATCACCGCCAGCCCGGTGGCGAAGAGGGCAAGCAGCAGGAGGATGAAGAGTCCCCCGTCGCTTCCGGCTGCGGAGTTATCGGCCTGGCGTTCGGTCATGGCGGCAATAAGGAATCCGGGCGGCTCGGGTTCAGGGTCCGGTGTGACACTGCGCAGAGCAGGAACGGTGTAAGCAACAGTATAAGGGATATGGTGGACAAAGAACAGCCCACCCCCTCAGGACTCAGCGCTGGGCCTTCCCTGCAACAAAGTCCCTCGTTGTCTGATTTTTTGCACCAATTGTATGTATTTGTTTTTAAAGTGAATCCTGAGAACATGCCGGATTTTTGCGGTTTTTGCCGACACCCATCGGGGAAGATAAACACCTCAATTTATATTGCATTTCAGGCACTTCCAGAATGGCACAATTAATGAAAGCACCCCAAGTGGATAGAACGCTTAAACCCGCGCGCAAGGCACCCCGGGATCCACACCATGGAACGGCCATCCATCTTTTCAGCAACGCTCGGGCTCTCTCCCCCCTGGAAGGTCACCGCGGTGACCTATGCCAGCGATGAAAATCGTCTCGACATTACGATCGACTTCGACCTTGGCAGCCAGTTTCGCTGCTCCTGTTGCGGCAAAGACCTCACCCCCGGCCAGGTCACCCAGGAAGTCTGGCACCACGATGACTTCCTCCGCTACTCCACCTACCTCCACGCCCGCGTCCCCCAGATCGAGTGCAGCTGCGGCCGCACCTTCCCGGTTGAGCGTCCCTGGTCGCGGCCGGGGTCAAGGTTTGCCCAGTTGCAATAGGGGTGGAAAGAATAGAACGTGGAATGCGAAACACATTGATCAAAGGACCTTCCCCGTCCCCCGTTTTTCATCCCCCGTCCCTCAATAAGCAAACACCATCTCCGCAGACAGGAGGTGCAGGTCGCGGTCATCTCCGGCAACCCGGTCAAAATTGCGGACCTGGTCATAGCGATAACCGGCCCTGATTTCATGGCGGGGGCGATAACGCCAGCGCGCCTCGATGCCGGGCTGCAGGTGGCGCTCCGTCACCGGGCCACTGACTCCGCGCTGCTCGTAATCGCAGGAAAAGGTGAGATCGAGGTCGGCGTCATACTGCCAGGCGACCGCAGCGAAGAGGTCACGGGAGTCGCCCCCGGCGTGGTGACCGAGAAGACGGCCATTGTAGGTATAACCGGAGCGGTAGGTGCTATGGCGATACCAGACCGGGCCGTTATCGCTGAACGCGAGGTTGGCGTACTCGAGGCGCAGGGAGAGCCGGCCGTTGGCGTCGAGCTGCGGCAGATAGGCGCCAGCGAGCCAGGCCGGCTTGGAGATGAAGTGGTTCGCTTCGTCCTCGCCGCCGAATTCGCCATAGAGTTCGAGCCCGCCCAAGGGGGCAATGCGCAGGCGGGCATCGAGGGCGGCAATGGAGTTGGCGTTGTCGCTGGAACCGGCCGGCGGGTTGCTGCCGATCACCACCTCGACAAAATCGCCGAAGCCGACGGAGGGGCGCCCCTCCCCGCCGAAGGTCGAGGTGCGGCTGGCGCCGAGTTCGAACCAGGGAAAGGGCTTGATGGCGAGGCGCATGCCGCTGAGGTACGGCTCAGGCACAACGCGCTCGGCTTCGAGGCGGCTGACGAAGAGGTCGAAATGGAACGGGCCGAGGTAACGGAACAGCCACGGCAGCGGCTTGGCCTCCGGAGTGGAGAGACGGATCATGTCGAGGGGGCGGGCGTTGTTGGAGAGGATCAGGGTTCCATGGCGCCCCTGCCCCCACCAGAGTTCCTGGCGGCCGGCGAAGAGATCGACCCGGCCGAGGGAGAGGGTCACCCCGCCTCCCTGCAGCCGCAGATCGCCCCCCTCCCCCTGCCGATATTCAAGCAGCGGTTCCCAGTCAGCAAGCAGAAATCCATAGCGCGCGGCGCCGGAGAAGCCGGCCTCCAGGTTGAACCCTTCGGCAGCACTGCGCCCGCTGCGGTTGTAGTCAGGGGCGAACTGGACCGCATTGACCCCGGGGAAGGTGTTCGCTTCCCCTTCCCGGAAGAGGAGACCGACCCGGGCGGTGTCGAGGGGGTGCAGGTAGCGCACGCTCTCCTGTGGCGGCAGAGTCTGCTCGGCCACTTCGGCGGCAAATTCACCCCGCAGGCGTTCGAGCAGCTCGCCGGCGGCGGGGACGACCCAAAGGTTCGGATTCACCTCTGCCAGCTGGCGCCCCACCTCGAGTCGGCTCCAGGGGCGGTTCCCCTGCAGGGCCGAATCGATCACCCCCAACCCTGCGAGCTTTTCCAGCGCCGGGTAGACCCAGCTGTCGAGGGGAACGGTCGGGGAGGGGTTGGCGAAGGCGGAGAGGGGGAGAAGAATGACGAGCAGAATAAGGAAATGCCTACATTGTTTCATATTCAGATTCCTTCCCATGAGACCGGATTGGGGAACGGGGGACGCGGGACTCGAATAACCCAATTCCAGTACAAAGATAAAATGAACTACCCCGCAGCAAGCTACGGGGTATCAAAAAGCGTTAACTGCTCGCGGTGCAATTGCTGATACTCTTTTTCTCGGCCTTGATTTCTAACATAGGTCGCAATGGTTTTCTCATTACCCTTTTGGCCTACAGTGTTCACAAAATAGCCCTTTGTCCAAAATTCGCCACCCCATAGTTGCTTTTTAACCGATGGGACTCGTTTGAATATTTCTCTGGCCGTAATGCTTTTGATGACTCGTGCAATCTGCGTTGGGCTGTACATTGGAACCGACTGCACCAAAAAGTGAACATGGTCTTTGTCGGTCCCAATTTCTACGAACTGAATCTCGTATCTTTTGGCGATCTCAAGGCAGACCTCTTTGAGACAGCCATCAACCTCTGGGGTGAAAACAACCCGGCGGTATTTTGCTGGGCAAACAAGATGGTATAACAGCACAGAAACATTATGACTTTTGTGTACATATTCGCTCATGTCGCCAATATTTCATATTGGCGATAGCGAAGCAAGCTTCGGGGAATTGGACCCCCCTGAGATTAACCAGCGGCATGAGATACCAGCCATCGGGGTCGTTCCCGTCCCTCGTTCCACGTCCCCCTCCTCCCTCCTTACCCATTCCGTATCCTTGGATCCGCAAGGGCATAGCCCAAATCGGCGAGCAGGTTGCCGGCCAGGGTGAGGACGGCCCCGATCACCAGCACCCCCATGATCAGGGGATAGTCGCGCATCATCACCCCGTCGTAGAAGAGCTTGCCCATGCCCGGGATGGCAAAGATGGTCTCGAAGATGACCGAGCCGCCGATCAGGCCGGGAACCGAAAGGCCGAGGATGGTGATGACCGGCAGCAGGGCGTTGCGCAGAGCGTGGCGGTAGATCACCGCCCGCTCGCCGAGCCCCTTGGCGCGGGCAGTGAGGATGTAATCCTGGCGGATCACCTCAAGCATGTTGGAGCGCATGTAGCGGGAGAAGCCGGCGAGCCCGCCGAAAGCGGAGATAAAGACCGGCAGGATCAGGTGACGACCATAGTCAGCGAGGCCGGCCCAGAAGCCGAGATATTCGTGGCCAAGGGACTTGAGGCCGGCAATCGGCAGCCAGCCGAGGCGGACGCCGAAGTAGTCCATGAGCAGCAGCGCCAACCAGAAACTGGGGGTTGCAAAACCGATAAAGACGAAGACGGTGGTGCCGCGATCGAAGAGGGAATTGCGCTTTGTTGCCGAGAGGATGCCGATGGGGATGGCGCAGGCGAGGATGGCGGCAATCGACAGGACGTTGATGAGGATCGTCACCGGCAGCCGTTCGGCGATCTTGCGGGCGACCGGGCGGTGGTCCTGGGCAAAGGAGTCGCCGAAGTCGAGGCGCACGATCCGCCCCAGCCACTTGCCGTACTGGACGATCAGCGGCTGGTCGAGATCATACTGGGCCCGCAGCCGCTCCCGCAGTTCCACCGAGACCTCGGGGTTGAGCTGGGTCTGCAGGTCGGTCGGCTCCCCCGGCGCCAGGTGGATGACGGTGAAGGAGATGATGGTGATCCCGAGCAGCAGCGGGAGCATGGTTAACAGTCGTTTGATTAAATACAAGAGCATTATTATGGTCTCGGGACGAGGGACGCGGGACGGGGAACGCGAACAATCTGAAAATCAAGCAATTCCGGATTATGCAAGACCGGACTCCTCAGCCGGCCAACTTCTTTCCTGATTAGGTCCGATTCTCAGCTTGATGCGGATCGCCCCTACAAGAGCCCAAGCCGTAGCGATGAATTGAACAATGGGGCCCCTACATATTGGATGCCCAAGGTGCTCTCGCCCCTCAGCTGAGAATTAGGGCTAATCAGGACTTCTTTTGCTTGGATCGGATCAAACCACCCAGGAGTGAAGAAATGATGGTGGTCTCTGCTATCCACTGCCGGCCAATTTCCCGCTGGATATAGTCGATTTCCATGCCGATGTAAACCTGGGTTCTTAATTCTCCACAGGAACCCTTGGCATAACGTAGAAATTTAATGCAATCGGCCGGAAGGGAACGTTCTATTCCTTCGGCAATATTGCTTGGAATGGAGAGCCCCGAGCGGGTAACCTGGTCCTTGAAACCGAAATCCCGCAAATCCCTGAGCTCCCGATAAAGGTCGGCACTTAAACGGGCCGCCCTCCGCCAAACTTCGAGATTTTCAAATCGCGCCGGAGCCCCGACATTTCCTCCTGCCATAGATTGCACAATTCATCCCCCTTGCGGATATCGTCCTTCCTCGTCCCCCGTTCCCCGTCCCTCGTCCCGGCGTTAGATTGCCGCAGCAATCTAACGCCCGTACTTCTGCTCGCTCGCGGGAACGTACCACTTGATGAAGTTGTACGAAATCCCGGCCGGGGCCGGTTCGATGCCGTGAATCCGGGCGGCAACGACAGGGAGGGCGTCGGGGACGTAGAGGAAGGTGTAGGGCTGCTCCTCGGCCAGGATCTCCTGGAAGCGGTCGTAGTAGACCTTGCGCTGCGCCTGGTCGAGGGTACGCCTTCCTTTTTCAAGCAGCTCGTCGACCTCGGCATTCTTGAAGCCGACAAAGTTGAGTTCGCCGGGCCCGGTCTTGCTTGAGTGCCAGACGTTGTAGCCGTCGGGATCGATGGGGATGGTCCAGCCGAGGATGGTGGCATCGAAGTTGCCGGGGTTGATGAACTCCTTGAGAAAAGAGGCCCACTCGATGACCCGCAGCTTGACATCGACACCAATCTCGCGGAAGCGCCGCTGGATGATCTCGCCGCTCTTGGTGCGCTGGTCGTTCCCCTGGTTGGTGACGATGGTGAAGGCAAAGGGCTGGCCATCCTTGTCAAGGATGCCGTCACCGTCACTGTCCTGCCAACCGGCTTCAGCGAGCAGCTCCTTCGCCCGGGCCGGTTCGTAGGGGTAGCGCCTGACCGCGGCGTTGTAGGGCCAGGTGCCGGGCTTGTAGGGCCCGGTCGCTTCCTGACCGAGGCCGAGGAGAACACCGTCGATGATCTCCTGCTTGTTGATGGCAAAAGCCAGCGCGTGGCGCACCCGCCGGTCCTTGAACAGCGGCCGGTTCAGGTTGTAGCCGAGGTAGGTATAGGCGAAGGAGAGGTAGCGATACTTGTTGAAGCGGCGGCTGAATTCGGCCGCGTCGGTCTGGCGGGCGTACTGCAGCGGGGTGAGCCCCATCATGTCGAGGCCGCCGGCCTTGAGCTCGAGAAACATCGTCGATTCGTCCGGGATGATCCGGTAAACCACTCGGTTCAGCCGCGGCCGGCCTTCAAAATAGTCGGGGTTGGCCTCCAGCACGATCTTCTCGCCGGGAAGCCATTCGACGAACTTGTAGGGGCCGGTACCGACGGGAGCCCGGGAGAGGGGGCTTTTGGTGACGTCCTGGCCGGCGAGCAGGTGCTTCGGCATGATCCCCACCGCCCAGCTGATCAGCGCCTTGGCGAGCGGCTTCTTGTAGCTGACGCGCAGGGTCAGCGGGTCGAGGACTTCGACCTTGTCGACCTGCTTGTAATTTTCGGCATAGGCGGTCGGCACCGCGGGGTCGATATAGGTCTGGTAGGTAAAAAGGACATCTTCGGCGCTGAAGGGGGCGCCGTCGTGCCACTTGACCCCGGGGCGGAGATGGAAGGTGATGACCAGGTTGTCGGCGGAAACCTCCCAGGATTCGGCGAGTTCCCCTTCCAGCCGCAGGTCCTTGTCGTAACGGACCAGCCCGTTGTAGATCATGCCGGCGATCTCGGAGGAGGAGGCGTCGGAAGCGAGAACCGGCAGCAGGTTGCTGGCATCACCGATGGACCCCTCGATGATGGTGTCGCCATAGGCCGGCTCCGCCGCCTTCCCTTCGGCAGGGATGACCGGCTCGCGCCGGTCGCAGCCAGCGAGAAGGAGCGTTACCAATAGAAAAATGATGAATTTTGAATTTTGAATTTTGAATTTCAATGTCCGATTCTCCAAATTGAAAGGTCCTCCATGATGTGGATGTTTCCTGAATAATGTTCAGCAACAACTGCGCCGGGAATCCCCATGGAGTTATTCCTGACCAGTAAATTCAAAATTCAAAATTCAAACCGCCTCATCACGGCAGTTCCTCCACCACCACCCCCACCGGAGGCAGGAGGTGAAACAGGGCGGCGGCCAGGTCGACATTGAGCTCGACTTCCGTGAAGTGAATGGTGGCCGTTACGGCGTAGCCGGGCAGCAGCAATTCGGCGTGGCGGGGAAAGGGCGGCGGGCCGGAACCGAAATCACTGTAGCCGACTTCAAGCAGGAGTTCCTTGCCGTCGTAGTAGGCGGCACCGGTCAGCTGAAGATCCGCGGCGAAACTAAAGACCTGCCGCCGCGTCCCCGGCCCGTCCAGGAAGAGCCGGTAGCTGCGGTCAGCATCCCCGCTGTCGCCGCGCATCTCTTCCCAGGGGAGGAGCGGCGGACGATAGAGGAGCAGACCGACGAGGTCGCCAAGACGGAGCGGCAGACGGGTAAAACGCCGCAGGTTCTCGGCGCTGGCAGGTCCCTGCAGAAAGCGCCCTTCACCGGGGAGCAGGGCAGCGAGGGTTTGGCCGTCACTTGCGAGTACCAGCAGCGGCGAACCGAAGGGGCTGAGGGTTTCGGTGCGCAGCCGGTCGGGGTAACCGGCGAGGATAACCTGCCGGACAGTGAAATTTTTTTCGCCGTTGGCGAGCTGGACCTTGGCCAGCCCGCGCAGGGAGGTGACATCAGCACCACAGCTCTCCACCTGCTGCAGCAGCACGCCAGCGGCAATCGGCGGGAGGGCCGGCAACGGTATCGGCGCCTGGGGCGGTGCACAGCCAGGCATCATGAAAAGCAGAAGCGCGACAAGAGCCGCGAAGCAGCCTCGGTTCCATCGGGGCCAGTAAATGCCGGCCCGGCAGCGGTCGGTCGGCACAGGTCTCACTCTTTCAATTGTTGCAGAGATTTCTCAAGTTTCTGCTTTATCGCCCTGTTTTCCGGGTCTTTTTCGAGAATCCTGCGATAGTAGAGGGCCGCCAGGTCGTAAAGCCCGGCGGCCTGACAGACATCGGCGAGGTGTTCCAAGACAACTTCGTCGCCCGGCAAGCCATCGGCGGCCTTCTGCAGGTGCCGCAGGGCGGCATCGTATTCGCCGCGCTGGTAGAGCACCCAGCCGAGGGTATCATGAATGTGGGGCAGGTCGGACAGCGCCAGCGCCCTCCGCGCATAGGCCAGGGCCTGCTCCAGGTTTTCGTCCCTTTCGGCCCAGCGGTAGGCGAGGTAGTTAAGGGCCTCGGCATGTTTCGGGTCAAGGTGAAGAATCTGCTTCATGACCTCGGCGGCCTGGTCATGCTGACCCTTCTTCTCGAACAGAATGCCACGCTGGTAAAGGAGCTGCAGGTTGTCCGGAAAAACCGCAAGCCCGCGGTCTACGATTTCCAGGGCGGCCGGCTCCTGGCCGGTGGCGCCATAAAGGGACGAAAGGAAAACAAAGATATCGGGGCGGTCGGCGGGGGACTTCAGCCGGGTTTCGAGCAGGTCGATCGCTTCGCCGCTGCGATCGAGAGAATCAAGCAGATAGGCGCGGTGCATCAGGGCGTCGTCAGCAAAGGTAGAGTCGTCGGCAATGGCGGCAAAGGTGTCGAGGGCTGCCGGCAGATCCCCCTGGCGCTCGAGGGCGACGCCAAGATAGTAGCGCACCTGATCAAAGTCGGGCTGTTCTTCGACCAGTCCTCGGAAGAGGGCCACCGCGGCGGGCCAGCGCTCCTGCTCGATGGCGATCAGGCCGAGCTTGCGCCGGGCCTCAAGGTCCTCGGGGTCGAACTGCAGCAGGGCCTCCAGTTCGTCCCGGGCGGCGCCGAGCTTGCCGACGCTGATCAGGACCGCGACGAGGTGATGGCGCAGACGGCTGTCGGCCGGGTCTTCGGCGAGCAGCTGCCGATAAATCTCCAGGGCCTGGTCGAGGCTCCCGGGCGCGGACTCATAAAAACGGGCGAGATCGAGCTTTGCTTCGCGCAGATCCGGCCGTTCCTTGAGCAATTGCAGATAGGTCGACTCGGCGCGCCCGCGCAGACCGGTCTCCTGGTAGAGGCGGGCCAGAGCGAGGTAGCTCGTCTCCACCTCGGGGTGGGCGATGATAAAGGCCTTGAGGGAATCGATGGCGGCCCCGGCCTCGCCATTCTTGGACAGTGCCACAGCGAGCTGCAACTGGAGGTTTTCATCGTCCGGGGCAAGGGCGACAGCGGCCCGGAATTCAGCGACGGCAGCCGCATATTCCTTGCGGTTGAAATGGAGCCGGGCGAGCATGACATGGGCGTCCAGGGAGGCGGGATCGGTGGCGAGGGCATCTTCTACAGCCCGCAGAGCCGGCTCCTCCTCACCCTGGCGCAGATAGACCTCGGCCACGGCAAGACTCAGGAAGCTGGAACCGGGGTCGAGTTTCCGTGCCTTTTCAAGCGCCGCCAGTGAGCCGTCCAGGTCCCCGTCGGTCGCCAGCAGATTGGCGAGGCTGAAATAGTAAAAGGCGGTTCCGGCAGGGCGATCGGCCAGGCTGGAGGGAATTTCCACCACGGCTGAAGGTGCGGCCTGGTCGATAGGTCCCGGCTTGAAACCGGACCACCCGCACCCCCCGAGCAGGAGGACGAGGACGAGACCGAAGTGCCGGAAAGAGCGGAGTGGATTCACGGCGGGCAAGAACTCCAGGTGGCGGGGGAAAATCGTTCCGGGTCAAACATTTGCCGGCTGCTGCCAACTGCCGCATGAAATTATCACACCCCCCCGGCAGCGTCAATCGCCTTGCCGCCGTTCCGGCCACTTTACAGGAGCGATGGACGTGATAATGTTTCATGTAAAAACGCTGGGTTAGAGTTTATGGCCAGGTCTGGCGAGGAAGGGAAACCGATGGAGGAAGCGGAACTGCATCAGCAGCTGCTGAGCCGGGAAGCCTGGCCGGGGAGCCGGGGCCGGGTCGTGTGCCGGGAGACCCATGCCTCCCGCGTCTATCTCGTCGGCGACCACGTCTACAAGGTCAAGAAACCGGTCAATTTTGGCTTCCTCGACTTTTCCACCCTGGAGAAAAGAATTCACTTCTGCACCGAAGAGGTCCGCCTCAACGACCGCTTCGCTCCTGGCACCTACCTTGGCGTAGGCGAGTTGCGCCTCGCCGCGGGCCGGGTGCAGCTTGGCGGGGCCGGGGAACGCGTCGAAGTGGCAGTGATCATGCGCCGTTTGCCCCGGGCCCGCATGCTGGAACACCTGATCGCGCGCAATGCGAGCGAACTGCCGGCGGCCATCGAATTGGTGGGGAAGCGTATCGCCCATCTGCATGAAACCTCTCCCGTCGCGCGCGGGCCGGCAACGGCCGACCGCAACCAGGTCAGGGCCAACTGGGAAGAAAATTTTCGTCAGAGCGAGCCCTTCATTCCCGCCCTCCTCTCAGAGCGCGCGGCAACCTTGGCACGCCGCTATGTCGCGGACTTTTTCCGCGAGAACGGCGCTCTCCTCGTCAATCGGGCCAAAGCGGGCTTCGTTCGTGACGGCCACGGCGATCTGCACAGCGCCCACATCTGCCTGACCCGACCGATCCGGATCTTCGATTGCATCGAATTCAACCCCCGCTTTCGCATTGCCGACACGAGCGCGGATCTCTCCTTCCTGCTCATGGACCTCGAATTTCTCGGCCGTCATGACCTGGCCGCAGCCCTCCTCGCCGGATACCGCAAGGGGGGTGGTCCCGACCCCGGCCCGCGGCCGCTGGTGACCTTTTACAAGGTCTATCGTGCCTGGGTGAGGGGCAAGGTCGACGGCCTGCTGGCGACGGCGCCCGCGGCCGAGGGCCGGGCCCGGGAAGGGGGCGCAACCCTGGCCCGCCGCTATTTCAACCTCGCCCTCGGCTACCTCGCTCCCCGCCGCCTGTTGTTGACCTGCGGCCTGATGGGAAGCGGGAAATCGACCCTGGCCGGGACCCTCGCCCGCAGTCTCGGGGCGAAGGTCTTTCGCTCCGATCTGGTGCGCAAGGAGCTCGCCGGCACCATTGGTGAGGAGACGGCCGCCCTCCCCTTCGGCGCCGGGATATACGGGCGGGAAATGACCCGCGCCACCTACCAACGCCTCTTCGACCTGGCAACGGAATCGGCCCAAGAAGGAACTGTGATCATCGATGCCGCCTTTACCGACGGGGAAGCACGGCGGGATTTTCTCGCCCGGGCCGCCGCCCGGGGGCTCGCCCCCCTCCTGCTCTACTGCCACTGCCCGGAGCCGGAAGCCCGGCGGCGTCTGGTTGCACGCCAGCAGCAGGGGGAAGACCCTTCGGACGGGCGCCCTGAGCTCTATAGCCGTCAGGCCGCCGGGTTTGCCGCACCGACGGCGGCGGAGCCGTGCATTACGGTCGACACCACCCGGGATGTCGACTATAATGTGCAACTCGTCATCTGCCAGCTCCTCGATGGCACCGACCCCAGGTAGCAACGGCAGCTAACACCTGGCCTCAATCCTTTCGGGACGCTGAAATGGGCGATCACTCCGACAACCAACCGCGCCTGCGGGAAGCATGGGTCCTCTTCTTCATTCTCGGGGTCGTCATGCTCAACTACCCCTTCCTGCAAATCTTCAACAAGACGACCACCTTCTTTGGCATTCCCCTGCTGATACTCTACTTTCTCCTCGGCTGGCCCGCGTCGATCCTGGTCATCTATCTCTTTTCCCGTTCCCTCCCCCGGCGCCCCAGGAACCAGCCGGCGGATAAGCAGGACCCGGGAGGGAGCGAATGATCCCGGTCTGGCTGCTTGCCATTACCTCGCTCCTCTATTTCGGTCTCCTCTTCGGGGTCGCCTACTATGCCGACCAGCGCCGGGCTGCCGGCCGCAGCCTGATCTCCAATGCCCACACCTACAGCCTCTCACTGGCCGTTTATGCAACTTCCTGGACCTTCTACGGCAGTGTCGGCCGCGCCGCGACCAGCGGCCTCGACTTCCTCCCGGTCTATCTCGGTCCGACCCTGATTGCCTTCTCCTGGTGGTTTTTGCTGCGCAAGATGGTTCGGGTCAGCAAGGAACAGAACCTCGTCAGCATCGCCGACTTCATCTCCAGCCGTTACGGGAAATCGGCCACCCTGGGCGCCGTGGTGACAGTCTTCGCCGTCCTTGGCATCATGCCCTACATCGCCCTGCAGCTGAAGGCGGTGGCCCATACCTTCGACCTTTTGTCCAATCCTCTCGCCGGTCCCGGGAAGTCACTGCACCAGCTGCCGAACCTCGGTTTCCGCTTCGATACGGCCCTGGTCGTTGCCCTGATCCTGGCCCTTTTCGGCGTCCTCTTCGGCGCCCGCAATCTCGACGCTTCCGAGCGGCACGAGGGGCTGGTCGCGGCAATTGCCCTCGAATCGCTGGTCAAGATCGTCGCCTTCGTCGGCGTCGGCATTTTTGTTACCTTCGTCATGTTTGACGGTTTCGGTGACATTTTCACCGACTTTATGAGCCGTTTTCCGGACCGCCAGGACCTGCTCCTGATCAACAGCGGCGACAACAGCTACGCTCACTGGGTTTCCCTGACCTTCATCTCGATGATGGCGGTGATGTTCCTCCCCCGCCAGTTTCACATCATGGTCATTGAAAACTCCGATGAGGAGCATATCAAGAGTGCCATGTGGCGTTTTCCGGCCTACATGTTCCTGATGAACCTCTTCGTCATTCCCATCGCCCTCGCCGGCCTGCTGATGTACAACGGCGACACCCAGGGCGCCGACTACTTCGTTCTGACCCTGCCGCTCCAGTTCGGCCAGCCCTGGCTTGCCCTCCTCGTCTTCATCGGCGGCTTTTCCGCCTCGGCCGGGATGGTCATGGTCTCTTCGGTCGCTCTGGCGACCATGGTCCTCAACCACCTGGTCATGCCGCTGATCATCCGCATGAAGATCGAGGCCGCGGACATCTCCGGCCTGCTGATCATTATCAAGCGCCTCGCCATTATCGCCGTGATCTTTCTCGGCTACCTCTACTACTGGCTGCTCGGCGAATCCTACGCCCTGGTCAACATCGGCCTGATCTCCTTCATGGCCGCAACCCAGTTTGCACCGGGCCTGATCGGCGGCCTCTACTGGCGCCATGCCACCCGTGGCGGCGCCCTGACCGGGCTGATTCTCGGTTTCATCCTCTGGTTCTATACCCTGCTCGTTCCCTCCTTCGTCCGTTCCGGCTGGCTCGACCATTCGATTCTCGACCAGGGGCTGTTCGGGATTTCCTTTCTGCGCCCGCTCGAACTCTTCGGACTGACCGGTTTCGACATCTGGACCCACGCCCTCTTCTGGACCCTCCTCTTCAATGTCGGCGCCTTTCTCGCCATCTCCCTCCTCTCCGCAACCTCCCGTGCCGAGGCGGAGCAGGCGATCAAGTTCGTCGACGTTTTCGTCCCCCAGCGGGCACCGCTGCAGCGGGAGAGGATCAGCAAAGCCCCCTCGGTGATGGAATTCGTCGAACTGATGACCAAGTTCATCGGGGAAAAGCAGGCCCACACCGCCATCAGCCAGTACCTGGGAAATCGGGAGATCGACGAGCGGGGGAGCCTTTCCGAATACGAGCTGCCGAACCTCAAGCGTTTTACCGAACGGACCCTGGCCGGTTCCGTCGGCGCCGCCCCCGCCCGCATCATTATCGAAAACTACCTGGCGACCCGCGGCAGCCGCATGGAGGATGTTTTCGATATTTTCGGCTCGGTCACCTTAAGCCGCACTTCGAGCCGTGAGCAGCTCGGGGTCCTTTACGAATCGGCCCGCCTGGTCGCGAGCGGCGCCAATCTCCAGTCAATCCTCGACGACATCCTCCAGTTGCTGCAGCAGCAGTTCAAGTTTGACCTCGGCGTGATCCGCATTCTCGACGACGACCGCAACACCCTGGTGGTACAAAGCCAGGTCGGCATGAGCAGCGAGCATCTCGGCGAATCGGAACGGGACCTCAACATGGAGACCTATATCGGCGCCACCTACCTCACCAATTCGACGACGGTGGTCAATGATACCGACTTTATGGACAAGGCCTTTTCCGCGGTGATCATCCACCGCGAGGGGATCAAGTCCTTCGCCCACACCCCCATCGTCATCGAGGGACAGCCGATCGGCGTCCTGTCGGCCTTCTCCCGCACCTCCAAGGGGATGCTGACGGAAGAATTCATCGCCCTGTTCGAGAACCTCGCCGGGCTGATCGGCGTTGCCTGGCGCAACGCCCGGCAGACCGCCGGCCTGATTGCCGCCCGGGAACAGGAACGGGAACTGCAGATCGCCAAGAATATCCAGGTCAGCCTCCTCCCCGACCATACGCCCGATTTCCCCGGTATCAAGCTGGCCGGAATCTGTGTGCCCGCCAGCCAGGTCGGCGGCGACTACTACGACTTCCTCCCCCGTACTGACGGCCGAATCGACCTGGTTATCGCCGACGTCTCCGGCCACAACGTTGGCGCCGCCCTGATCATGGCCGAAACGCGCACCTTCATTCATGCCCGCACCACCGATTTTGGCGAGGTCCACCGGGTCATGGAAGAACTCAACGAGTTCTTTTACGCCGATCTCACCCGGGCGGAACTCTTCATCACCATGTTCTACTGCTCCTTCCACCCGGAGACCCACCGCCTGACCTACGCCAGCGCCGGTCACAACCGGCCGCTCCTCTGGCGCAGCAGCCGCGGCGCCTGCGATCGGCTCGATGCCGAGGGGATGATCTTCGGCATCAAGCGCCAGATTGTTTTCGAAGAAGAAGCCACCGACCTCGCGCCAGGAGATATACTCTTTCTGTACACCGACGGCGTGACCGAGGCGATGCATCCAGATTCGGGAGAACTTTTCGGCGAAGAACGCCTCTGTGAACTCCTGGCGGGTCTCAAGGACCTCCCCCCGGAGGGAATCATCGAGGAGGTTCTGCGCCAGGTCCGAACCTTCACCGGCCTGCACAGTTTCCAGGATGACGTTTCCCTGATCGTGATGAAGGTGGAGTAAGGGACGGGGGACGGGGAATATCTTTTGACCATTCCCGTTCCGCATCCCGCGTCCCTCTCCCTCCCCTTTCTCCTGTTGCCGGGCGCATCGTTGTGTTATCTTTTACAAAACCATCCAGAGGGAGGAGTCGGGATGAATCTCAATATTGAGGAACAGGGGCAGGTGGTACGGATCGATATCAGGGAGGAACGCCTCGACGCTCACAATAGCGGCGAATTGAAGGCGGAGATGCTCAAGCTCTTTGACGAGGGGAAAAGCAGTATCGTCATCGACCTCAAGGATGTGCGCTTCGTCGATTCATCGGGCCTGGGCTCTCTCGTCTCCGGCTTCAAGAATGCAAGCGCGCGCAACGGTAATCTCAAACTGTGTGGCCTGCAACCGCAGGTCAAATCGATGTTCGAATTGACCAGGCTGCATCGGGTCTTCGAAATTTTCCCGGCGGCCGATGAGGCGCTGGCCAGTTTCTGACCAATCCTTCTGTCAGGCCGGGGGCAGAAGACAAGGATAGTCTGGCAACGAACGGTTCCCATGAAAAAGTTCGGCTGGTTGTTGCAGGGGAAAAGGCAGAGGGTCGAAAACGATGGCGGAAAACATCGAGGTCGATATCAAGGTGCCGAACCAGACCCGTTACCTGGGCCTGATCGGCAAGATTGGCGAGGATATCGCCCGAACCCTGAAACGTTATCGGGGGGACCGGGAAGAGTTGGCTTACCAGATGAATCTGGTGCTGACGGAAGCCATGACCAACGCCATCCGCCATGCCAACGAGGATGACCCGGCACGGGAAGTCCATATCACCATCAGCATTCTCAACCGCACCCTCTCGATCAAAGTCTATGACCAGGGGCAGGGATTCGACGTGACAACCCTGCCCAGCCCTGACTTCAAGGGGCTTAACGAACATGGCCGGGGGGTCTACATTATCCGCTCAATCATGGATACGGTCTCCTACCGCCGGCATAATGGTGGCCATGTCCTGGAAATGACCAAACTCCTCCAGTAACCTCCCCTGCCCCGGCCGACCTCAAGCGCCAGGCAATACCCCCTCCGACTGCAGCAGCTCCACCAGCTCCCGATGGGCATTGATACGCACCCCTTCCCCTTCATTTTCCCCATCCGGTTTGTAGCCGACAAAACGGATTCCCGCCGCCGCTGCCGCCTGGCGGTCGAGTTCGGAGTCACCGACAAAGAGAAGCTCCTCCGTTGCCAGCCCGAGACGCCGGGCGGCGAGGTGCAGCATATCGGGCGCCGGTTTTGGCCGCGGCACATCCCGGCTGGTGATCACCACCTGGAAGAACTGGCCCAGGGAAAAATGGGAAAGGATCTCGCTCATGCTGTTGCCGCGGTTGGTCGCCACAGCGAGAGGCAAAAAGGTGGAAAGCGTAGCAAGAGCCTCGACCAGGCCCGGTTCGGGGGACATGTGGGGAATGAATTGCCGGTAGTCGAGTCCCTGCGCCACTACCATTGCCGATGTGACCCGGTCCGCTCCGAGCAGGGCGCTGAAGACCTCGGGACTGGCGGCGGTATGGCAGATCCGGGCGAGTTCCCGGTCCGCGGCCGAGACCGGCGCTGCGTCAAAACTTTTCAGCACGCTGTTGTAATAAGCGAGGTTGGCAGCGCGACTTTCGAAAAGAACCCCGTCGCAGTCGTAGATAATCCCCCGTACCGGTTTCATCCGGCGCCTCCCCGTTGTTTCCCGAGCCAGAGAAGTCCGACCAGGCCGCCAATTATCATTGGCAGTGAGAGAAGTTGCCCCATGGTCGCCCCCCCCCACAAGAACCCGAGCTGGGCGTCAGGCTGCCGAAAAAACTCGACCAGGAAACGGAAGGCCCCGTAGCCAAGGAAAAAGCTGGCCATGGGAATTCCGGGGCGAACCTGGCGACGGTGCAGATACCAGAGAATAAGCCAGAGCAGGGGGCCTTCCAGGACCGCCTCGTAGAGCTGGCTGGGGTGACGCGGCAGGGGGCCGGCGCCGGGAAAGACCATCGTCCAGGGGAGATCGCTCACCCGCCCCCAGAGTTCACCATTGATGAAATTGCCGATCCGTCCGAGACCGAGCCCGATCGGGGTCGCGGCGGCAACGATATCGCCCACCAGCAACGGTGGCAATTTCCGGCGCATACAGAAAATGGCGAGAGCGGTCACCACGCCGATCATCCCGCCGTGGAAACTCATCCCTCCTTCCCAGATGCGGAAGATCTGCAGGGGGTGGCGAAAATAGAACTCGGCGTTATAGAAGAGGGTATAGCCAAGACGCCCGCCGAGAATGACCCCGCAGACCCCCCAGAAGAGCAGGTCCGACAGCTGGTCGTCCCCCAGCTGCAGGTTGCGGCGCCGGGCCAGGTAGCGGATATTGAAGTAACTGCCGACAAAACCGAGCAGATACATCATGCCGTACCAGCGTACGGCGAGGGGGCCGAGGCGGAAGATAATCGGGTCGATCTGTGGATAAGGGATCATGGTCAATCTTTCCTCGTCAGAGCGTCAGGAGAGTGCCAGGTTTTCGATCGCTTCGCCGCTGCGAAGGTGCTCGAGAACGGCCGCCATATCCGCCGGCAGCGGCGCCTCAAGAGCCAGCAGCTTTCCGGTTAGCGGATGCGGCAGGGTGAGACGGAACGCGTGGAGCATCTGGCGCCGGGGCTCCCCGCTCGCCTTACCGTAAAGGCGGTCGCCGAGGAGGGGATGGCCGGCTTCGGCGAAGTGAACCCGGATCTGGTGGGTGCGCCCGGTAAGGATTTCGACCTCGACCAGGGTCGCGCTGGGAAAACGTTCCAGGACCCGGAACCGGGTTACGGCTTCTTTGCCCCCCCGGGGGACGGAACTGACCCGGTTGCCGTGGCGGCTGCGGGCAAGATAGCTGCAGAATTCCCCGCTGTCGGCGGCGACAACGCCCTGAACCAGGGCCAGGTAGATTTTTTCAACCCGGTGCGCGGTGAAGCAGGCGGTCAGTTCCTTGTGGGCACGGGGATGAATGGAGAAGATCATGACGCCGGAGGTCTCACGGTCGAGACGTTGCACCATGCCGAGGGAGGGACGGTCAAGGGGACGAAAAGGGTTGTGCAGAAAATCGAGGAGCGCCGCGTACAGGGTCCCGCGGTAACGGGCCGGCGTCGGCTGGGTTTCGATTCCGGCGGGCTTGGCCACTGCAAGGAGCCATTGATCCCGGAACAGGAGATGACGCTCTCCGAGGATGAAGGGCTCCAGGGGAGCCTCATCCCGGAATAGTTCGATTTTTTGACCGGCCTGCAAAAGCTGCCCGCACTTGCGCACCCGCCGCCCTTCGAGGTGTACCCCCCCCAGTTCCACCAGTTTGCGCGCCAGGGTGCGGGAGAGCTCCCCGTGCCGCAGGGCGAGAAGTTGGTCGAGGCGCAGCCCGGAGTCTTCGGCCGCTACGGTATGCCGCCAGATTTCAGCGCCCACCGCGCCCCCGGTTTAGGTCAATGCCAGAGTGGCGGGAGGAACTGCAGCCAACCCATTTTTTCGACAAAATGCGAGATAAGCATTTTCTCATTTTTTGCATTGACAGCCCATTTTCACCTGTTAGCATGAAACTACAAACGGCTCTTTGAATTCTCTGGGATGCATGACATGCGGCTCAGGCTGTAACCAACACACAGTTTGCGCGCCCCTGGTCAAAGTCGTGGTGAGCCAGCCTGCCACCGAGCAGGACGCCTGAAGCGATTTTCAAGGATAGCGCTAATTTCCCCAAGGTTCCACTCTGAAGCAGCGGCCGGCATCCCGGAGAGACAGACAGGCAATTGGCAGACGCAATTGGAATCACGATGCCGGCTGAGAAGACCTTTGCGGCACCGAACCATCCTCCCGCGTTGCCAGTTGCCTTACCAAAACCAAGGGCCCCGTTGAAACAACGGGGCCCTTGGTCGTTCCAACCGGCAACAGGTCGACCTGGAAACACTCAGGCTTCGCCGACGTTGACCCGGGCGCGCAACTCCTTCCCGGTCTTGAAAAAGGGCGTCTTTTTGGAAGGGATCCTCACCACCTCGCCGCTCTTCGGGTTCCGCGCTTCACGGGCATCCCGTTCGCGTATGGTAAAAGAACCGAAGCCGCGAATTTCGACGCGATCCCCCCCTACCAGCGCGTTGCCGATGCTGTCGAAAATGGTATTGACGACCATCTCCGCTTCTTTCCGGTTCAAGGCCGCAGCATTGACGGAAAGTTGTTCGATCAATTCACTTTTGGTCATTACCTGACACCTCCTAATTCGAGTGGGTCCAGAGATATTGCAAACCGGGCGACATCGCCCCGGTGAGTCCTTTTGCAAAGCGGGTGGTCGTCTCCTCCACCAGGTAATCGAGAAACGCCGGTTTCTTTTGCGGGGGATAGAGCAGGCGCGGTTCGCCCTCCAGGCCGGCGAGTTGACCAGCGACAGCAACGGCATCCTGAAAGTTTCCCAGTTCGTCCACCAACCCCTGGGCAAGAGCCTGGCGGCCA
Organism: Desulfuromonas carbonis; assembly: GCF_054658035.1. NCBI lineage: Bacteria > Pseudomonadati > Thermodesulfobacteriota > Desulfuromonadia > Desulfuromonadales > Desulfuromonadaceae > Desulfuromonas > Desulfuromonas carbonis. The sequence continues at coordinate 603,214 of NZ_BAAHXR010000002.1, forward strand.
CTGAAAATCCTGCCGTCGGCGAGGGCCTTCACCTGGTCGAGGGGGAGCTTGCGGGAATGGGCGATCTGGTTGACAAACTGATCGTAGACATCGTCAATCATCCCCTGCAGAATCGCCCGGTCGGCCGGCGTCATGGTGCGCGTCGGGGAACCGATATCCTTGTGCGCCCCGCTCTTGACCACTTCACTGCGCAACCCGACTTTTCCCAACAGTTCTTCGATGTTGGCAAACTCCATGATGACGCCGATACTGCCGGTAATGGTCCCGGGATTGGCGAGGATCCGCGTCGCCGGCGCCGCAATATAGTAACCACCCGAAGCGGCCACCGACCCCATCGATACCACGACCGGTTTGACGGCGGCCAGTTTGCCGACCTCTTCGCATATTTCCTGGGAAGGACCGACGCCACCGCCGGGCGAATCGACCCGCAGAACGACCGCCTTCACCGACTCGTTATTGCGGAAATCGACAATCTGCCGGGTCAGTTCCCGGGAATCGGCAATTACCCCGAGCACCTCGATAACCCCGACCTTATCGCCAAGGGCGAGACCGGACGCTGGCCCACGCAGCCCGGAGACCGCGACAATCAGGAACAGAAAAAAAAGAAAGATGGCACCAAGAGTCAACAGGGCCATCAAAAATGGACGCTTTTTCATGAGAGAACCCCGAAGTCTGAGAGCCCCCGCAGCGTTGCTACGGGGGCTCTCGACACGGTCAGTTATTACTCTTCGCCCTTCTCGCTGTTACTCTTGCCAATGGCACCCTGGAGAAGGTCACCGAGGTTCGAGGTGGCGTTGCGCTGGGCGCCAAGGAAGGCGTCGACTTCCGCCTTTTCCTTCTGGTCGGCGAGATGCTTGATCGAAAGCGCGATCTTGCGCTCAACGGTATCGACATGCAGGACGACCGCTTCCAGCTCGTCACCGATATTGGCAAACGACTTGGGAGTGTCGATCTTCTCCTTGCTGATTTCGGAGACGTGGATCAAACCTTCAATCCCCTCCTCAACCTCCAGGAAGATCCCGAAGTCGGTGACCGAGGTCACCTTGCCGCGAATAATCGTCCCGGGCGCATAACGCTTGGGGATTTCCGACCACGGATCGGGAGTCAGCTGCTTGACGCCAAGGGAGAAGCGCTCGTTTTCACGGTCGATATTGAGAACAACGGCCTTGACCAGGTCCCCCTTCTTGTAAAGCTCGGAGGGATGCTTGATGCGCTTGGTCCAGGAGAGGTCGGAGATATGCACCAACCCGTCGATCCCCTCGTCGACACCAACAAAGATGCCGAAATCGGTGATGTTCTTCACCTGTCCCTCGATGATCGTCCCCATCGGGAATTTCTCGCCGATGACGTCCCAGGGATTCGGTTCGACCTGCTTAAGGCCCAGGGAGATGCGGCGGTTGGCAATATCGAGGGCCAGGACGACCGACTCGACTTCGTCACCGACATTGAGGATCTTGTTGGGATGCTTGATCCGCTTGGTCCAGCTCATTTCCGAAACGTGGATCAGCCCTTCGATCCCTTCCTCGAGTTCGACGAAAGCACCGTAATCGGTCAGGCTGACGACCTTGCCGGTCACCTTGTTGCCCACCGGGTATTTGGTGTCAACATCGAGCCAGGGGTCAGGCGTGATCTGCTTGAGCCCGAGGGAGACGCGTTCCTTCTCCCGATCGAATTTGAGGACCTTGATGTTAACCTTGTCGCCGACGGCGAGGATATCCGAAGGGTGATTGACCCGCCCCCAGGACATGTCGGTGATATGCAGCAGGCCGTCAATGCCGCCAAGATCGATAAAGGCGCCGTAATCGGTAAGATTCTTGACCACGCCTTCGACAACCTGACCCTCTTCGAGGGTGCGCAGGGTTACGCTGCGCTGGCTCTCACGCTGCTCCTCAAGCAGAACCCGGCGGGAAAGGACGATATTGCCGCGTCGCTTGTTGAGCTTGATGATTTTGAACTGGAAGGTCTCGCCGATCAGCTTGTCGAGATTGCGAACCGGGCGCAGATCGACCTGGGAACCAGGCAGAAACGCGCTGACGCCGATATCGACCGAGAGGCCCCCCTTGATGCGGGAGATGATCCGGCCATCGACGACCGCATCCTCTTCGAGAGCGTTCCAAACCTTCTGCCGGTCTGCCTTCTCCTTGGAGAGACTGATCAGCCCGTTTTCATTTTCGGTGCGCTCGATCAGAACATCGAATTCGTCACCGACCTCGACCTTCATCTGGCCGTTTTCATCGACGAATTCGCTGAGCGGAATCACGCCCTCGGATTTGCCACCGACATCGACAACGACGGTATCCGATGTGACCTGAACGGCTGTGCCGGTAACGACGTTGCCCGGCTTGAGCTCCTTGAGGCTGTTCTCGAACATGTCCTCGAAGCTCTGTTCCATTTCTTCGCCGAACTCTTTGTCGTCGTCCATCAGTTCGGCCTCGTCATGCTGGTTGAAAGTACTGTTATTGTCCGCCATTAAACCTGTTACCCCCTAACGATTTTGCTGTCGTTTCCGACAGCTGGCCGTGCGGCCATGAAAAGGGACCTTAACACAAGGTCCCTGAAAAAACAAATTATTATTTCGGACCGGCACCGGGTCCTGCGCGCCGGCAATCAAGCCCGTCCGGCGGCGATGGTTTCGACCCGGGAGACCACCTCGTCAATGATCCAGCGCGGGGTCGAAGCCCCGGCGGTGATGCCGACCGTCCCGACCCCGGAAAACCAGGCGGCGTCGATTTCTTCGGCAGTTTCCACATGATAGGTGCGCGGTTGCAGCTCCTGGCAGAGCTGGGCCAGGCGGTTGGTATTGGCACTGTTGAAGCCACCGATGACGAGCATCAGGTCGGCTTTTTCCGCAATCTGTCGGGCCTCGTTCTGGCGTACCGCGGTCGCATCGCAGATCGTGTTGAAAATCCGCAGCTCCTTGCTGCGCTGCAGGCAGACCGCGACCACCTCCTGGAAATTTTCGAGGGACTGGGTGGTCTGGGCGACAATTCCGATCCGGGCGACGCGCGGCAGGGTCTCGGCCTCAAAACGATCGGCCACGACCCGCACCTCGCCATGACGGGCGTAGGAAACAATACCCTGGACTTCGGGATGATCCTTTTCTCCGACCAGGACGACCAGGTACCCTTCCCTGCTGAGCAGCGCCGCATAATCCTGGGCCTTCTTGACGAAGGGACAGGTGGCATCGACGACGACCAGTTCCCGCTCGACGATACTCTCCAGTTCCTCGGCGGTCACCCCGTGGGAGCGGATAATGACGGCGGTATCCTCCAGTTCCTCGACCCGCCCGACCACCCTGACCCCCTTCTCCTCCAGCTTGCGCACCATTTGCGGAGAATGGATGATCGGGCCGAGGGAGCAGATGCGTTCCACCTGGTCGGCGGCATCAAAGGCCATCTGCGTTGCACGCTTGACACCAAAGCAGAAACCGGCGCTCTTGGCGAGGATGATCTTCATAACCAGGCTTCCCTTCCACCGGAAGTGCGGGTCCGCCTCAGGACCTGGCGCACGCTGTCCGTTCCTCAATGATCTGCAGCATCTCCGCCAGCACCGCGTCGATCCCCTTGCCGGTGGAATCGATGACGACGGCATCGGCAGCCTGCAGCAGCGGCGCATGTTCGCGATCGCTGTCGGCCTCGTCCCGGGCCCGGACCTCGGCAATAGTCTGTGCCAGGTCAACTTCCACCCCCCGGGCGCGCAGCTCGTCGAAACGGCGGCGGCCGCGCTCTTCGGCGCTGGCCATCAGGAAGAATTTGACGTCGGCGCGGGGGAAGACCACGGTACCGATATCCCGCCCTTCGAGGACGACGCCGCCGGCTCTGCCGAGGGCCTGCTGCAGTCCGACCAGCGCCTGGCGAACCGCGGGGGAAGCGGCCACCCGGGAGGTCAGCAGGCTGATCTCCGGAGTGCGGATGGCCAGGGAGACATCCTCCCCATCGAGGAGGACCCGCTCCCCCGCTGCGGAACGGCAAAAATCGATGCGCAGCTCGCCACAGAGCTGACCGAGGCGGGCATGATCTTCCGGGTCGATGCCGCGCCGTGCCGCCGCCAGAGCAACACAACGATACATGGCGCCGGTATCGATATTGACCAGCCCCAGCTCGCGCGCCAGGAGTTTGCTCAAGGTGCTCTTCCCGGCCCCGGACGGGCCGTCAATGGCAATGATTGGCTGCTTATCTGTCATTGGCTTCCAGCTGTCCCCTCGTAAATAATCAGTTACCCGCCGTCCCCAGCAAATCCCAGAAGGTCGGGAAGGAGGTGGCGGTACAGGCAGTATCCTCGATCGTCACTTCTCCCTGCGCAACCAGCCCGGCGATCGCCATGCTCATGGCGATGCGGTGATCCCCCTGGGAAGAGACGCGGGCTCCGGTCAGCAGGCTGCCGCCGGTAATCTCCATTCCGTCCTCCCGGGGAACGATCTGCGCCCCGAGCTTGCCGAGTTCGGTGGTCATGGCCGCGATGCGGTCGGTCTCCTTGACCCGCAGTTCGCGAGCGTCGCGAATTGTCGTGACCCCGCGGGCACAGGCGGCCGCCACACTGACGACCGGGAATTCGTCGATGGCCCGCGGCACCACCTCGCCGCCGATCTCGATCCCCTGCAGCTCGCTGCTGCGCACCAGCAGGTCGGCCACCGGCTCGCCGGAGAGCTCCCGCGGCTCGAGCAGCTCGATGGAGCCCCCCATGGCCTGCAGGATGTCGATAATGCCGCTGCGGGTCGGATTGACGCCGACGTTGCGGATCAGCAGCTCTGAACCCGGGGTGATCAGGGCCGCGACGAGGAAAAAGGCCGCGGAAGAGATATCCCCGGGGACCAGAACTTCGCGCCCCTCCAGAGGCTGCCCCGGGACCAGGGTGACCCCGCCGGGGAAGGGACGCACGTCGACGCCAAAGTAGCGCAGCATTCGTTCGCTGTGATCCCGGCTCAGGTGGGGTTCGCGCACCGTCGTCTCGCTTTCGGCGTAGAGGCCGGCGAGGAGCAGCGCTGACTTGACCTGGGCACTGGCAATCGGTGAATCGTAGCTGGTCCCCCGCAGGGAGCCGCCCTGGATCGCCAGCGGCGCCAGGTCGCCGCCGCCGCGCCCCCAGATCCGGGCTCCCATGCTGGCCAGGGGATTGAGCACCCGCTTCATCGGCCGCTTGCGCAGGTAGCGATCGCCGGTGAGAACCGAAAAGAAGTTCTGGCCGGCGAGAAGGCCGGTCATCAGGCGAATCGTGGTCCCGGAATTGCCGCAATCGAGGACATCGGCCGGCTCCTTGAGGCCGTGCAGGCCGAGACCGGCAATGCGGAGTTCGCCCGCCTCCCCTTCCGTCACCTCGACACCCATGGCACGAAAGGCGTTGAGGGTCGAATGATTATCCTCGCCATGGAGAAAGCCCCTGACGACGGTCGTTCCCCGGGCGAGGGAGCCGAGCATGATCGAGCGATGGGAAATCGACTTGTCGCCGGGAACGGTGATTTCACCGCGCAGGCCGGTGACCGATTTGACAGTGCGGGTTTCCATGCAAACCTCAAAGAATGAGTCAGTTCTGAGTTCTGAGTTCTGGGTTAGGGCTTCTACCCAAAACTCAAAACCGATTTTACAGTATGGCGTCGCGGCTCTGCTTGGAACGGAGGAAAAACTCGTAGAGGCGCTCGGCGTCACTGCGGCGGATATCCTCCTTGAGTTCGGCGAGGTGGGTCTCGAACTGTTCTATCATCTCCAGCAGCGCTTCACGGTTGGTCACCGCGATATCGCGCCACATGGTCGGATCGGAGGAAGCGATACGGGTAAAGTCCCGAAAACCACCGGCCGAATATTCGAGGATATTCTCCTGGTAACGGTCGTAGGCGCCGACCGCGTTGACCAGGGCATAGGCGACCATGTGTGGCAGATGACTGATCGCCGCCAGCACCCGGTCGTGCTTCTCCACCCCCATCACCACCACTTCGCTGCCGGCAACCTCCCAGACCCGGCGCACCAGGTCGAGGGCGTCCGGGTCGGTGGCCGCCGTCGGCGTGAGAATGCAGCGCCGCCCCTGGTAGAGAGTCGGGAAGGCGGCTTCGGCGCCGCTCTTTTCGGTGCCGGCGATCGGATGGCCGGGGACAAAGTGGATCCCGACCGGAACCAGGGGCGCGATCGCTTCGATCACCGCCCCCTTGACGCTGCCGCCATCGGTGAGAATCGCACCCGGCTTCATCGCCGGCAGCACCCGGGCCGCCACCGCAGCCAGACTCAGCACCGGGGTCGCGAGGAAGACCAGGTCGGCGTCGGCAACGCCCGCCACCGTATCACTTTCGATCCGATCGATTACGCCGAGCCGCAGGGCTGTCTCGAGATTCGCCAGGCCGCGACCGATACCGACCACTTCACCGACCGCACCGGCCTGCTTCAGAGCCAGGGCGAGGGAACCGCCGATCAGACCGACCCCGATAACCGCGAGCCGGGGGATGAACAACTTATCCTGAGACGAACCAGCCATGGATGCTTCCTGTAGAAATGGATGGAGATCTTGAAGATGCCGCGACAGGATTTCCGCCCTTATCGCGCCTTCGGGTAGGAGCCAAGCACCCGGAACAGGGTGCAGTACCCCTTGAGTTCTTCGAGGGCATCATGCACCGACGGCTCCTCGGCATGCCCCTCCAGGTCGAGAAAGAAGATATATTCCCAGGCCTTCTTCTTGAAGGGACGACTCTCGATTTTCGACAGGTTGAGCTGGCGCTTGCTGAAGGGTTCGAGCATCCGGTAGAGGATCCCCGGTTCGTCGCGGACGCTGAACATGATCGAGGTCTTGTCGCGCCCGGACGGGGCCGGCGTCTGCATGCCGATCACCAGAAAGCGGGTGAAATTGTTGGGATTGTCCTCGATCTTCTTTTTCACCACCTGGAGATCATAGAGGTTGGCGGCCATTTCGCTGGCAATCGCCGCGGCGCTGTCGTCCTCGGCCACCATCTGCGCCGCCAGGGCGGTGCTGGCGACATCGACCAGCGGGATGTCGGGAAGGTTCTCCTGCAACCACTTGCGGCACTGGGCCAGCGCCTGGGGGTGCGAAACGACCTTGCGCACCCGGCTGAGATCACCGGAGCGCGACAATAGATCATGGGAGATTTCCAGGAGAATCTCGGCATGGATCTTCAGCTCGGACTCCATGAACATGTCGAGGGTGTGCGAGACGACCCCCTCGTTCGAATTCTCCACCGGCACCACGCCATAGTCGGCGCGCCCGCGCAGCACCTCGTCAAAGACGGTGGCGATCCCCTTTTGCGGCACCAGCTGCGCCGAGAGTCCGAACTGCTGCATGGCGGCGACATGGGTATAGGTGGCCAGCGGCCCGAGAAAGGCGACCTTCATCGGCTGTTCGAGGGAGAGGGAAGCAGAGATCACCTCCCGGAAGACGCGGCGGATGGCATCGGTCGGAAAGGGACCGGGGTTATGCTCGGCGAGGCGCCGGTAGATCGCCTGCTCCCGGCTGGGAACATAAAACTGCTGGCTGCTTCCGGCCTTCGCCTTGCCGACCTCGAGCACCACCCGGGCCCGCTCGTTGAGCAGGTCGAGTATTTTGTCGTCGATGCTGTCGATCTTCTTTCGCAACCCGTCCAGCTTTCCTGCCGCCATTGCTCACCTCGTCACAGTCATAAGGGATGGGAAATGTAGCCCATCCGCCACGAAATTGCAATTCCCGTCGGCGCCGGCCGCCCGGCCGCAGTTTCCCTTGACCACCTCGCCGGGCGCGGCTAAACTGCTCGCCACTGACCCGAATCTGCCGCCGGAGGCCTGTATGTCCATCTCATTGAAGGTTCGCGCCTGTATCGAACGCTCGTCCTGGATCCGGAAGATGTTCGAGGAGGGGGCGCAGCTGCGCGCCATCCATGGCGACGAAAATGTCTTTGACTTTACCCTCGGCAACCCTTCGGTGGAGCCGCCGGAGGCACTGCGCCTTGAGCTGGCGCGCCTCGCCGCCGCGCCCCTCCCCGGCATGCATCGCTACATGAACAACGCCGGCTACGAGGAGACCCGGGCCGCAGTTGCCGCGGTCGTCTCCGAGAAGTCCCCGCAACCGCTCGGCGCCGAGCATGTGATCATGACCTGCGGCGCCGGCGGCGCCCTTAACGTCGCGCTGAAGACGGTTCTCAACCCCGGCGAGGAGGTGATTATTCTCACCCCCTACTTCGTCGAATACAAGTTTTACGTCGACAATCACGGCGGCGTTACCCGGGAGGTCTGGACCGACCCGGAGACCTTCCAGCTTGACATTCCGGCGATTGAAAAGGCGATTACCCCGAACACCCGGGCGCTGCTGCTCAATTCGCCCAACAACCCGACCGGCGTCGTCTATCCGGCGGCCAGTCTTAAGGCGCTGGGGGAAATGCTGGCGCGCAAGGAGCAGGAGCTGGAGCGGACCATCTTCGTCATCTCCGACGAACCCTACGCCCGCCTCAGCTACGATGTCGAGGTTCCGGGAATTTTCCGTTACGTGCGCAACGCGGTGATTGCGACCTCCCACTCCAAGGACCTCGCCCTCCCGGGTGAGCGGATCGGGTACCTGGCGGTCAACCCGGCGCTGGAAGACGTCAAGCTCTTTCTGGAGGGGGCGATCTTCTGCAACCGGGTGCTCGGCTTCGTCAATGCGCCGGCGCTGATGCAGCGACTGGTCGCCGGCTTGCAGCGGATAAGCGTCGACGTCGAGGAGTACCGCGCCAAGCGCGACCTCCTCTACGACAACCTGACCGCCCTGGGCTTTTCGATGGTCAAACCGCAAGGCGGGTTTTATCTCTTCCCCAAATCCCCCCTCGCCGACGACCTCGCTTTCGTCCGGCTCGCCCAGAAGCACAACATCCTGCTCGTCCCCGGCACCGGCTTCGGCGCCCCGGGCTTCTTCCGCATCGCCTATTGCATCGATACGGCAATCATTCAGCGCAGCCTGCCGGCCTGGGAGAAAGTGGCGAAAGAGGCGGGGCTTTAGGGGGAATTTTGAATTTTGAATTTTGAATTTTGAATTTTGAATTTTGAATTTTGAGTTCTGAGCTCTGAGTTCTGAGGGCAGCGAGACGACGAATCACGAATCACGAATCACGAATCACGAATCACGAATCACGAATCACGAATCACGAGTCACGGTATCTAATTAATGGAAAAACGATTTCTCTCCCCCGCTGAAACCGTCGAGGCGATTGTCGCTGCCGGCCGCCGGGTGACCACCCAGCCGCTGTCGCGGACCATGGTGCTGAGCCTGCTGGCCGGCTTCTATATCGCCTTCGGCGCCGAACTGGCGACGGTCGTCACCGAGGACGCGGCGATCCACCTCGGCCAGGGGGTCGCCCGTTTCCTGGGGGGGAGCGTCTTCTCGCTCGGCCTGATGCTGGTGGTCATCTGCGGCGCCGAACTCTTTACCGGCAACAGCCTGCTGACCAAGGCGGCGCTGGTGCGGGAAATTTCCTGGGGGAAGCTGCTGGAAAACTGGCTGGTGGTGATCGTCGGCAACTTTCTCGGCTCGCTCTTCTTCGCCTGGCTGATGTTCCGCTCCAACCTCTGGCAGAGCGGCCAGGTCGCCGAGCACGCCGTCAGGATCGCCGCCGCCAAGACCGCCCTCCCCTTCGACGTCGCCCTGGTGCGGGGGATTCTCTGTAACTGGCTGGTCTGCCTGGCGGTTTTCATGGCAACCGCGGCCCGCGACATCCCAGGGAAGATTCTCGCCTGCTACGGTCCGATCATGGCTTTCGTGGCGAGCGGTTTTGAACACTCGGTCGCCAACATGTACTTTATTCCGACCGGGCTTTTTCTCGCCGAGCGCCTCGGCACCCCCGCCGCCGGCCTGACCTGGACCAACTTCTTTGTCGCCAACCTGGTTCCAGTCACCCTCGGCAACATCATTGGCGGTGTCGTCTTCGTCGCCTTCGCCTACTGGTTCGTCCATCTGAAAAAGGCCTGAGCACTTCCTCTGCTACCACTCAGCACCCAGCACTCAATCCGTCCCCAGCGCCGGTCGCACATCCCGCACCCGCAATTGCAACTGTCTTCGCCCCTGCCACTCGTTGAATTCCGGATGGACCAGAAGGTCGACCGGGGCATCGAGCAGCTGCCGCTGTCCGGCCAGCCGCCAGGCCACGCAGGGGAGGCTATAGCCATCCTGCTGGGCAGTAAACCTGAGGTGCTCCTCGCCGAGCAGGCGAACCTGCCGGGCGGATATGTCGCGCAGGACGAAAGCCGGCTCCGCATTCCCCATCCCGAAGGGGGCGAGCCGCTCGAGGTCTTCGACGGCGGCGGCATCGAGCTCCGCGAGCAGAAGCTCCCCGTCGAAGAGAACCTCGGGAATCAGGTTTTCCGCAACCAGGCGTTGCCGCGCCTGCGCTTCGAAGGCGCGGCGGAAAAGCTCCAGAGAAGATCCCGCCAGGCTCAGACCGGCCGCGAACTCGTGCCCTCCGAACCCCTCCAGGTATTCCCGGCAGGCCGCCAGGGCCTGGTAGAGGTGAAAACCGCGGATCGAGCGCGCCGATCCCTTCCCCTGCTCCCCTTCCAGCGCGATCAGGACCGTCGGCCGGTGGTAGCGCTCGACCAGGCGGCTCGCGACGATGCCGATGACCCCCGGATGCCAGCGCTCGTCGGCCAGGACAATACTCTGGTCGGCCTGGTCCGCAACCGATTCGAGCGCGGCAATCGCCTGTAGCAGGGTCTCCTCCTCAAGACGCCTCCGTTCCTGGTTGAAACGATCGAGCTGGCTGGCCAGCGCCTTGGTCTCGCGCCCTTCCCGGTCGAGCAGGAGGTCGACGCCGCGGCCGGCATCCTCAAGGCGACCGGCGGCATTGAGGCGCGGGGCGAGCTGGAAGCCGACGCTGCCGGCCGTCACCCGGCGCACCCCGGCGACCTCGCGCAGGGCCCTGACCCCCGGGCGCCGATTCTGTTCGAGCAGGGGGAGCCCGGCCCTGACCAGGATGCGGTTGATCCCGGTCAGGGGGACGAGGTCGGCAATCGTCCCCAGAGCGACCAGATCGAGGCCATAGCGCAGGTCGGGTTCCGGGCGGATTGAAAAGTGACCCATTTCGCGCAGTGCCTGGCGCAGGGCGACCAGCAGGAAAAAGGCGACGCCGACGCCGGCGAGCTGTTGGCCGGGAAAGGTCTCACCGGGGAGCTGCGGATTGACGATGGCGTGGGCGACGGGGAGCGGGTCGGGAGGCTGGTGATGGTCGGTGATGATCAGGTCGAGGCCCAGCTCACGGGCGATCCGGGCTTCGGTAACGGCGGAGACGCCGCAGTCGACGGAGAGGACCACCGTTACCCCCTGGGCAGCCGCTTCCTTGAGGGCGGCAGCGGACAGGCCGTAGCCGTCGCGCAGACGCAGAGGGATGTGGGAGAGGACCTCGGCGCCGAAACTCCGCAGGTTCTCCACCAGCAGCGCGGTGCCGGTGATGCCGTCGACATCGTAGTCGCCATGGACCAGGATGCGCTCCCCGCCGCAGACGGCGCGAACCAGGCGCGCCACCGCCGTTGCCATCCCGCCGAGGGCGGTCGGGTCGGGGAGGTCACGCAGCCCGGCGGCGAGAAAGGCCCGGGCCGAATCGCCGTCGGTGAAACCGCGCCCGTGCAGAACCCGCGCAGTCAGGGGGCCAACACCGAGGTCGCGACAGAGGCGGGTGAGGGACGGAGCGTCCGCTTCCGTCCCGCGCTGGCGCCAGCGGCGCTCGGTTACCGGCTCCATGGCGGCCCCGCACCGGCAATCGGTGCAACGCGGTAGGGTTCGATCAGGACCCGACCGAGATAATCGACCCGGCTGTGGTCAAAAAATCCGCGGTGGATCATTTCGGGGTCACGACTCCCCCAGAAGTTCCCGCCCAGTTCGACATCTTCGGGGACGTCTTCGCCGAGGACAACGCTGAATTCATGGCTGGCGAGGATTTCGTTGCCGGTAATGAGATAGTCGCGCGGTTCGGCGGTAATGAAGATGCCGCGGACGTTTTCAACCAGGCGGTTGCCCCGAATGCGCGGAGCCCCGTAATGAAACCGGATCGCCGTGCCGTTGTTGCGTAGCAGGTTGTGCTCGATGCGGATGGCACTGCCGAAAAAGCGGATGCCGACCAGATTGCCGTCGAAGAGGGAATTTTCGACGAGGAGGGTCGACTCCTGGCTGTGCAGGGCACTGTCCGCCTGCCGAAAGATGCAGTTGCTAAAGCGACTGCCCGGACTTGCGCTGAGGTTGATCCCGCCCCAGCTTCCGGCGGGTGCGCCAGGATCGGCGGCGGCAAAAGTGATCGGTTTTTCCGGCAGGCCATCGGCCACCAGGGTGCCGCGGACAATCAGTTCACTGCCGGGGAAATTGGGGTGGTCCTGCAGCAGATCCTCACCGGGGCCGGGGGGGAGGAAGAGCACCCGGCTGCCGGGGGCGATCCGCAGCTGGCTGTCGGCAAGGAGGGTGACGTCACCGGAGAGATAGACCGTCCCCTGCCAGAAGAGGTCCCCGCTCAGCTCGCCACGCAGCACCCGCTGGGGCTGACATCCGGTGAGGAGGAGGGTGAGCAGAAGGAAAACAAGGAGAGCGGATTGGCGGCGCGGAATCATGGGACTCCAAAACGCTTCCGGCCGGCGCTCTGCGCCGGCCGGAAGGAGGGGGTTCTATTTCATCCCCTGGGTCGCCTCGGCCGGCAACTCCGGGTGCGCTTTCAGGAATTCGAGTTCGGCCCGGATCTTGTCGGCCCCCGGGCCGCTGGGGCTGATCGCGAGGTAGCGTTCCCAGGCTTTGCGGGCCTTTTCCAGGTCTTTCAGGTCGTAGCGGTAGACAATCCCGAGATTGAAAAGGCTCTGGGCATGGTCGGGCGCAATCTGGTTGGCCCGGTTGAAATTTTCGATGGCGCGGTCGTACCAGCCGAGTTGACGGAACATGACCCCCTGGTCGGTCAGGACATCGGGATCGTTGCCGTCAAGCTCGAGGGCCTTGCCATAGGCCTCGACCGCCTTCATCGGCTGCTGCGAATCGAAATAGTTGTGCCCGAGCTGCACCCAGGCGTTGCGGTTACCGGGATCCTGGGCGACGATCCCTTCCAGCATCGAGATCTGCTGCTGGTAGTTGACCGCCGGCACCGGTGCCGTCGGCGGTGCAGAGGAGGCTGTCGTGGAAGAGGGACCCTGAAGACGACTGGCGACCAGGACCCCGACGAGGATGCCGACGATCAGGGCCACTCCGGCAAAAAACCAGACTTCCTTTTTCATGCGCCCCTCCCGCTGCTGACCGGTTCAGCATTCCCCTTGCGCCGCTCCCAGAAGAGAATCACCGGGCTGGCGACGAAGATCGAGGAGTAGGTGCCGATGAGGATGCCGACGAGCATGGCGAAGGCAAAGCCATGGATAACCCCGCCGCCGAAGATGAAGAGGGCGAGAACCACCAGCAGGGTCGTCCCGGAGGTGAGAATCGTTCGCGACAGGGTCTCGTTGACACTGCGATTGATGATCGCAGCCAGCCCATCCTTGGAATGTTTCCCCATGTTCTCGCGGATCCGGTCGCAGACGATGATGGTGTCGTTGAGGGAATAACCGATGATGGCGAGGAAGGCAGCGATGATCGGCAGGTCGATTTCCATGTTGAAGAGGGAAAAGGCGCCGAGGGTGATCAGCACGTCGTGGAGGGTGGCGATAACCGCACCGAGGCCAAAACGGAATTCGAAGCGCCAGGTGATGTAGATCAGGATGCCGACAATGGCCCATACAACGGCCAGCAGCCCCTTCTGGCGGAGGTCCTTGCCAACCTGGGGCCCGACCATTTCAGCCCGCCGCAGATCGACCTTGCCGCTGCCGTAGGTCTGCTCGAGCATCGTTTGCACCTTCTGTGACAGGCCTTCGAGCTCGTCGCTGGTGTTCTGGGCCCGGATCAGGAATTCGTTCGGCTGGTCACCGAACTGCTGCACGCTGATCGAGCCGAGATCGAGCTCCTTGAGGGCGGCCTTGATGGCGCCGGCATCGGTCGGTTGTTCGAACTTGACCTGGACCAGAGTCCCCCCGGCGAAATCGATGCCGTAGTTGGGTCCCCCCTTGGCCACCAGCGAACCGATGCCGATCAGGATCAGCACCCAGGAGAAGATGACGGCCATTTTGCACTTGCCGACAAAGTCGATATTGATATCCGGTCTGACGATTTGCATGCCGGGCTCCTTAAATGCTCAACCGCTTGACCTGGCGCTGGTCAAGGAAGTAGTCGAAAATGACGCGGGAAACAAAGATGGCCGTGTAAAGGGAGGCGAGAATCCCCACCGAGAGTGTTACCGCAAACCCCTTGACCGGACCGGTCCCGAACTGGAACAGGATCAGAGCCGCCAGCAGGGTGGTGACGTTGGCGTCGATAATGGTGACAAAGGCCTTGGAAAAGCCGGCGTCGAGGGCCGCGCGCGCTGGTTTTCCGAGACGCAGTTCCTCGCGGATACGCTCGAAAATCAAAACGTTGGCATCGACCGCCATCCCCAGGGTAAGCACGATACCGGCGATACCGGGCATCGTCAGGGTCGCCTTGAAGAGGGAGAGAAGCGCCAGGATCAGCACGAAATTGAGGATCAGGGCGATATTGGCCACCACTCCGGAGAGCCGGTAGTAGATCAGCATGGTGATGATCACCAGGATCGCGCCGACGATCGCCGAGAGGGTCCCCTGTTCGATGGAATCGCGACCGAGGGACGGTCCGACGGTACGATTCTCGAGGATTTTCACCGGGGCCGGCAGGGAACCGGCACGCAGGACGATGGCGAGATCGGTCGCCTCCTGCTCGGTGAAGGAGCCGCTGATCTGGGCACTGCCGCCGGAGATCCGCTCCCGGATTACCGGGGCCGAGTAGACGGTATCATCGAGGACAATCGCCATCCGCTTGCCGACGTTGGCCGCGGTGATCTGGTCGAAACGCTTGGCCCCGACGCTGTTGAAATCGATGGCGACATAGGGTTCATTGAAGCGGGTATCGATGCGCACCTGGGCATCGGAGAGGAGGTCTCCGGTCAGGGCGGTCTTGTCATAAACCACCAGCGGGGTCTCGCTGACGGCCCCACTCCGCGGATCGACCCGGCGTTCGTAGAGGAGCTGCGAACCGGGCGGGAGGTTCCCCTTGACCGCGTCCTGGGGGTTGACCTCCTCGTTGACCATCTTGAACTCGAGGCGGGCAGTCTTGCCGAGCAGGCTGATGGCACGCTGGGGATCTTTCACCCCCGGCAGCTGGATCAGAATCCGGTTATCGCTCTGGCGCTGCAGGGTCGGTTCGCTGACCCCGAACTGGTCGACGCGGTTGCGCATGGTTTCCAGGGCCTGGCGCACGGCGTAGTCCTTGATGGAATCGATCTCCCCGGCGCTGAGGCGATAGTTCTTTTCGATGTATCCGCCACTGTCGGTCAGGGAGAGCGCCTCCAGGGAAGGAAAGCTCTCCTTCATCAGCGCATCGACCTGGCTGCCGGCCTCCTGATCATAGACAATGATCGTCAGGCGGTCGTCACCGGACCGAACAATCCGCTTGAAGACGATGTCCTTCTCGCGCAGCAGCCCGTCGGTCTGGTCGATGATACTGTCAAGACGGCTATCCACCGCCTTATCGACTTCGACGCCGAGGACCAGGTGCATGCCCCCCTGTAGGTCGAGACCGAGATGAATCGGATTAACCGCCCTGGTCCACCACTCGGGGAGGCTCTCCCGGGCGAAGGTCGGCGCCAACGCGATCACCGCAATGACCAGCGAGAGGAAAACCACGAATCCCCGCAACTTTAAGCTTTTGGACATGACAGCCTGTAACTCCTTTCGGATACCCGGATCGGGGCGACTAAAACGCCGCCCGCAGCCGAGACGATGGCGGATTTATTGTTGTTCGCGGCTGGTTCCAACAATGGAGCTGCGATTGATCTTGATCTTGACGCCGGTAGCAATCTCCAGCGTTACGATCGTCTCCTGAACGCTGACGATCTTGCCGTGAACTCCCCCGGCAGTGACGACCTGATCACCGGCGGCCAAACTTTCAACCAGGGCCTTGTGCTCCTTGGCCCGTTTCTGCTGGGGCCGGATCAGCAGAAAATAGAAGATGGCGAACATGATCACCAGCATGATGATCCCCTGGTAGGCGGGAGCGCCACCCTGCTGGCCCTGGGGATTGCCGGCCATGGCAAAGGCTTCGGACGCGGTAAAAAGATTCATGATCATAATATTTCCTCCTTGGGCAGTATGGGGTAATGAAGAACTGGACAGCCTGGTTAAGGTCCCGTCCGCCGGGAATAGAATTCGCGACGGAATGAATCGAATCGATCTTTTTCAATGGCTTCTCGCGCCTGCATCAACAACTGCTGATAGTAGTGCAGGTTGTGCCAGGTATTGAGAACCGAGGCGAGAATCTCGTTGCTCTGGTAGAGGTGCCGCAGGTAGGCCCGGCTGTAGTTGCGACAGACATAACAGCTGCACTCCGGGTCGACGGGATCGGCGTCGTCGGCAAAGCGGGCCTGCTTGATGCTGATGCGACCGAAACTGGTAAAGAGGACGCCGTTACGTGCGTTGCGGGTCGGCATCACGCAATCGAACATGTCGACGCCGCGGGCGATCCCTTCGATCAAATTTTCCGGGGTTCCGACCCCCATGACGTAACGCGGCTTCTCCCGTGGCAGGAGCGGCACCGCCTCTTCCATCATGGCGTACATCAAGTCGGCCTCTTCACCGACCGACAGCCCTCCCAAAGCATAGCCTTCAAAGCCGGTCTCGATCAACTCGGCGGCGCTCTCGGCTCGCAGTTCGGGAAACATCCCGCCCTGTACAATGCCGAACAGGGCGGCCCCGTCATCGGTGCGGCGCGCGTCACGGCACCGCCGGGCCCAGCGTCCGGAACGCCGGGTTGACTGGAGCACGTAGTCCCGGCTGGCGGGATAGGGAATGCACTCGTCAAAGGCCATGATGATATCGGCCCCGAGTGCCTCCTGAACGGCAATCGAAGACTCGGGCGTCAGGACCTGGGACGAGCCGTCGAGGTGCGACTGAAACCGCACCCCTTCCTCATCAATCTTGCGCAGGTCGCCGAGGCTGAAGACCTGAAATCCGCCGCTGTCGGTCAAAATCGGCCGGTTCCAGTTCATGAACCGGTGCAGACCGCCGAGGCGCGCCACCCGCTCGTGGCCGGGCCGCAGGAAAAGGTGGTAGGTATTGGCCAGAATGATCTGGGCACCGACCTCGACCAGCGATTCGGGCAGCATCCCCTTGACCGTCCCCTGGGTTCCGACCGGCATGAAGACCGGGGTCTCAACCACGCCGCGGCGGGTCAGAAGCCGGCCGCGACGGGCACGGGTTTGCGCATCCTCGTGTAAAAGAACAAAGCTGAAAGGGTCCAAAAGATCACCCGCAACCGGTCACAGGACCAGCATACAGTCGCCGTAGCTGAAAAAACGGTACCGGGCTGCCACCGCCTGGCGATAGGCTTCGAGGACAAATTCCCGGCCTGCCAGGGCCGCGACCAGCATCAGCAGGGTTGAACGGGGCAGATGGAAATTGGTCACCAGCCCCGAAACCACCCGGAAGCGGTAGCCGGGATAGATGAAAATATCGGTCTCGCCGGGGCCGGCCAGCAGCCGGTCGTCGCTGCCCGCCGCCGCTTCCAGAGCGCGGGCGCTGGTGGTGCCAAGAGCGATGACCCGACGCCCTTCACTGCGAGCACGGTTGACGGCGGCCGCCGTCACTTCCGGCACCAGGTAGGTTTCGTGGTGCATCCGGTGTTCACGGGGGTCTTCGACCCGAACCGGCAGAAAGGTTCCCAGCCCGACATGGAGGGTCAAAGCCTGGATTTCGACGCCGCGCTGGCGCAGTTCCTCAAGGATCACCGGCGTAAAGTGAAGACCGGCGGTCGGTGCGGCAAGGGCGCCGGCCTCCCGGGCGAATATGGTCTGGTAGCGTTCCCGGTCAAGGGTTCCGGCCGCCCGGCGGATATAGGGGGGCAACGGCATTTCGCCATGGGCTTCCAGCCAGGCCGAAAAATCACCTTCCCCCTCGAAGCGAACCCGCCGCAGGGTCGATTCGCCACCGGCGACAAAGACGGCCCGTCGCCCGTCTTTGAAGATGACCGCGCTGCCCAGCCGGGGCGGCTTGGAAGCGCGGGTCAGGCAATCCCAGGTCTCCTCGACGCCGGGGCATCTGCGCACCAGGAAGATTTCGATCCGGCCGCCACTCTCCTTGCGGCCGAGCAGACGAGCCGGGATCACCCGGGTATCGTTGGCGACCAGCAGATCTCCCGCGCGAAACGATTCGGTGATCGCGGTAAACGGTCGCTGGCTCACGGCCCCGGTCGCGCGCTCAAGGACCATGAGCCGCGAATCCTCGCGCCGTGCAGCCGGTTCCTGGGCAATCAGCTCACCGGGGAGGTCGAAGTCGAAATCATCTAGCCGCACAACACTCCCAAACGCTCAAAATTCAGCGCTTAAAGAAACCATAATGAGGGTGCAAAGTCAATGTTCTTTCGTGGCCCATCAGTGACCGATCCAGACCAGCAACAGACCGATGACCATGGCCAGAAGACCGCAGCCGCGCAGAAGCGGCTCCGGCAGACGGGCCAGGACGAGGAGCAGCTTCCTGACCCGCAGCGGCGACAGAAACCAGGGAACCCCTTCGAAGATAAAAACCAGCCCGACCACTACCAGCAACGACTTCACATTCCCTCCATCCCGCGTCCCTGAATCGTTTGGCAGGTTATTTGCAAAAATGGGACAGGGTTCAACGGGCGGAGCATACTAGAACCTTCCCGCATCAGTGTCAAGGAACGGGAGAGCCTCCGGCCGGCGCCCAACGAATGCGGAAAGGCTCACTCTCTTAAAGAAAAATCATTGTACTTCAACTTCCTTTCTCTGCTAGATTGGCCGCGCTGAAAACCCGGTTTTTTCGTCACTGCGGTGCGGGTTTTGCTGCCAAACCACGGACCGGAAGTTCGCTTTCCCCTTTCAGGAAACTGATGAACTCTTTAAAGATTAAAATTCTCGGCTTGACCACTGCCATCATGGTGATGGCGGTCGGCCTGACCGCCTGGCATAACCTCAAGACCCAACGGGCCATGCTGACCCGCTTTGCCGAGCAGACCAGCCGGGTTCTCGGTGAAACGATCCGCAACAGTATCATCACCCATATGGCCAATGGCCAGAACGCCGAGGTTGGCCACATCCTGGAGAAGATCAAGCGCGAGCCGGCCATCGAGTCGGTGCGGATTTTCGATGAATCGGGGCGCATCCTGATTTCGGGGATACAGGAAGAAATCGGCGACCTCGTCCCGTCGGCCGACCTGCTCGCCTATCGCTCACGCAAATTCTCCTTTGCGGAAATGACCGAAGGGCAGGAATTCCACAGCACCACCGTCCCCATTTACAATGCACCGCTCTGCTTTCGCTGCCATGATGAGGAGAGGAAAGTCCTTGGCATCCTCAACGTTCACCTCTCGCTGAACGTCCTCGACAGCCTGCAGCAAAAGGGGCGCGAAGCGACCCTGATCTCCTCCGCCGGTATGCTGGCGATTCTGGTCCTGACGATCTCGGTCTTCATCCTGGTCTATGTCGATCGTCCGATCCGTCGCCTGGTCAACGCCATGACCCAGGTGGAGAACGGCAACTTCGAAAAGGCCCACACCCAGGTTCGCAGTTCCGAGGAGATGGAACTGCTGACCAGCAAGTTCAACCTGATGGTGGACCGGCTCAAGGGATTGATCGACACCACCGTCCTGCACGAGCGGGAAATTGCCGTCAGTCAGGAAAAACTGACGCACCACGATGAAATCCGCAACATGAACATCACCCTTGAGGAGCGACTCAAGGAGATTGAATACCTGAACATTACCCTCGAGGAACGGATTGAAGAGATCGAGGAAGCCAACTACAAGATTGCCGACCTGGCGAGCGAACTCGAGGACAAGAACACGACCCTGGAGACTGCCGTGGCCCGGCTCTCGGCTCTCTACAGGATGGGTCTTGGCATCAACTCGACGATGGACATCGAACGCCTCTTCGCCCTGCTGGTAAACAAGACCCTGACCACCCTCAAGGCCCGCATCGGTTACATTCTTCTCCTCGACCGTGAGAGCTGGGTTTTGAACATCGCCAGCGCCGAAGGGCTGCCGGTTCATTTCGACCTGGGCAAGCGGATCCCCCTCAAGCCGGGGGGGTGTTCCCACTGGGTGATAAACAATCGCCAGCCGCTGCTGGTCCAGAATATCGGTGACAACTCCGAATTCAGCCGGGTCAGTCGCCTCGGCTTTACCCGGGAGTCGGTCATCTGTGCGCCCCTGGTGATCAAGGACGAGATCATCGGCACCATCACCATCGCCAACAAGCTCGACGAAACCGCTTTTACGCCCGACGATCTGGAGTTGCTGTCAACCATCGCCGCCCAGGCGAGCATCGCCATCAACAATGCCCGCCTCTACGAGGAGCAGCAGCAGACCTATCTCAATACGGTCCAGGCCCTGGTCTCCGCTATCGAGGCCAGCGACGCCTACACCCGGGGCCACTCCGAGCGGGTGACCCGCTACAGCCTCGCCCTGGCACGGCATATCGATGTCAACCCCGAGGCGATCCGTCGCCTCGAACAGGCGGGGATTCTGCACGACATCGGCAAAATCGGCATCGGCACCTATCTGCTGCACAAGGAGGGGAAACTTTCCGGCGAGGATATTGAAATCCTGCGCCAGCATCCGACCATCGGCGTGCGCATCCTCGAACCGATCCGGTTTTTGACGGGGGTTCGGGAAATTATCGAACAGCACCATGAACGGTTCGACGGCAAGGGTTATCCGCGCGGCCTGGCGGCGCGGGAGATATCCCTGGAGGCACGGATTCTGGCAGTCGCCGATACCTACGATGCCATGACCTCGGATCGGCCCTATCGCAAGGCGCTGAGCCATGAGACCGCGATCACCGAGATCCAGGCTTGTGCCGGAAGCCAGTTCGACCCCGAGGTGGCGGCAGCTTTTATCGATCTTTGTGAAAACATCGGTTTGACTGCCTGATGGGCAGGGCATGATGCAGACAACACCCACCTACCACGGCTGGTCGCTGCGGCGCCGGCTCCTCCTCCCCTTCTCACTCTTGCTGGTGCTGCTCGGAGCCGCGGCGACCATCGGCTCCGGCATGGTCATCATTGAAGCCCTTTCGCGGGACGCCGGCCAGCGGCTCCTCGCCATCCAGGAGATCGTCTTTCGGGAGATTACCGAACAGGAACTCCTCCTTGACACCTACGCCGATCTCCTCGCCTATACCCGCGCCGTCTCCCTCGAAAAAAAGATCGACCTTGCTGCCAGGGCGGTGCTGGAAAAGCATGTCGCCAGTGCCCTGAACGGCGCCAATATCCGGCTCGATTATTATCCGGTTACCATTATCGACATTCCGACCCAGCCACAACGGGACCTTTTCGATCAGGCTTTGCGCAGCGGCCGGCCGCGGTTCCGCTTCGTCTCTGCCCCCGGACAGGCCCCCGACCTGACCGTGGTTCACACCGTGACGAAGGAGGGCGCAGCGCAGGAGTTCCTCGCGTTGCGGACCCCTATCAGCCGCGCCTTCCTGCACCAGATGACCGGCCCTTTTACGATTCGCACCTACATTCTCTCCCGGGAAGGGAAACTCCTTTCCGCCAGCGACGAGGGGAGCGCCGCGCCGCTACTGCAGCCGGAGGAGCTGGCCCGGGTTCTGGACGGCGAACGCCTGTTCAAGACCGTCAATATGCCGTTGCCCCATCGGCAACTTTTCAGTGCCATCCCCCTGGGAACGACCGATCTTGTCCTGCTTGCCCTCGATACCCCGCTGACCGAGCTGGACGCCGTCATCGGAGCGATGACGACCCGCTCCGTATTAACCATCCTCGTGGTCCTGCTCTTTGGAGGCTACATCTTCTTCCGCCTGGTGAATCGCGTCATCATGAACCCCATCGACGACCTGCTGACTGCCACCGAGGCGATCGGCCATGGCAATCTCGATTACCGGATCCGTGAAATACCC
Source organism: Desulfuromonas carbonis (assembly GCF_054658035.1). Classification (NCBI taxonomy): domain Bacteria; kingdom Pseudomonadati; phylum Thermodesulfobacteriota; class Desulfuromonadia; order Desulfuromonadales; family Desulfuromonadaceae; genus Desulfuromonas; species Desulfuromonas carbonis. The sequence continues at coordinate 625,139 of NZ_BAAHXR010000002.1, forward strand.
GCCGGGGAAATGGGCACGCTCGCCCACTCGTTCAACGCCATGTTCGGTGAAATCGGCCAGCTCTACCAGGAACGGCTCGGCCATGAAAAATCTCTGACCCTGGCGCAGGAAGAGCTGCGCTACAAGGATATCCTCCAGGCCAAGAATGCCGAGATCGAAGCCTCCAACCGCGAACTGAAGACCCACCTGCACGAAATGGCGACCCTCTTCCAGCTGAACCAGGCGATGATCTCCACCCTCGACCTGAATCTCCTCTTCGACCGGATTCTCAAGTCGCTGCAGGATGTCATTGCCTGCAACGAGATGGTCCTTTTGCTCTACAACAGCGGGGCCGAGGAGCTGGAGGTCCGCGGGGTCCTCGGCCTCGATCCGGAGGCGCTGCAGGGGATCTCCTTCCGACTCGACGAAGGGATTACCGGTCAATGCGCCAGTTCCCTCGACGTCGTCTATATCCGTGACCTGATGAGCGACAGCCGCAACCTGAACTACAAGGGGAGAATCCTGCGCAAGGGCTCCATGCTTTCGGTCCCCATGGTCATCAAGGGGCGCCTCACCGGGGTTCTCAACCTGCACAAGGAGCAGACGGCCGCCTTCAGTGACTCGGATATCAAACTGGTCCAGGCCGTGGCCAACCAGGCAGCTATCGCCGTGGAAAACGCCCAGCTCTATGAGAAAACCCGCAACCTCTCCAACACTGATGAGCTGACTGGCCTGGCCAATCGCCGCTACTTCCAGGAAATCTCGGCGCGCGAGCTGTCGCAGGCGCAGCGGTTTCGTTCCCACTTCGCCATCATCATGGCCGATATCGACCATTTCAAGGCGTTCAACGATTGTCACGGTCACCTGCGCGGCGATGTGGTCCTGAAAAAGGTCGCCTCGATCATGCTGCAGAATACCCGCGGCATCGACCTGGTCGGTCGTTTCGGTGGCGAGGAGTTTGTCATCCTGCTCCCCAAAACCACCCGCGAGGGGGCGGCTGCCGCGGCCGAGAAGCTGCGTCAGTGGGTGGAACAGGAGACCTTCGCCGGCGCCCAGAAGAGTCAGCCCGGCGGCCGTCTGACCCTCTCCCTGGGGGTTGCCGAGTTCCCCACCGACAGCAAGGATCTCTACGAGCTCCTCGACCTGGCCGATCGCGCCCTTTACCGGGCCAAGGAAGCCGGGCGCAACCGGGTGGTGGCCTGGACTCCCGACGCCTGACCTTGCCGCCGAAAGATCCAGGGGCCGGCAGCTAACGCTGCCGGCCCCGATTTTTTCTGCCGCCCTTACCTCCACCGGCGCCGAGCAGTTCGCCGGCGACCGATTCCCTGCGGCACAATTTCAGCGCCTCGAGAATATCTCCCCGCACCTCGGGGCGATGCCAGAGCAGCAGAGCCTTCTGCAGCCGGCGTTCCCGCGGGGAGCGCGGCACATGAAGCGACTGGCCGGTAAAGGGATCGACGCCGCTGTAATAGATGCAGGTCGCCAGGGTCCCCGGCGTGGGCGTGAACTCCTGGACCTGCTCCACCCGCAATCCGTTGCGTTTCAGAAAGAGCGCGACCTCGACCATATCCTCCAACCGGCAACCGGGATGCCCGGCGATCAGGTAGGGGACCACCCCCTGGCGCTTGCCGTTGCGGGCCGACCGTTGCCGGTAGAATTCGAGAAAGGCGAGCAGCGCTTCGGGGCCGGGCTTGCGCATGACCGCGGTGATCTGGGGGACCGTCGACTCGGGTGCAATCTTGAGCAGACCGCCGACGTGGTGATCGAGCAGTTCGGCAAAATAATCGGCCTGGGTCTCGAGCAGGTCATAGCGAACCCCCGAGGCGACAAAGAGATGGCGGACATGGCTGATGCCGCGGATTTTCCGCAGCAGGGCAACAGCACTGCGCCCTTCGGCACGGAGGTGGGGACAGCGGCGGGGAAAAAGACAGCTCTCGCGACGGCAGTCCCTTCCGCCAGCGCCGGCCCCGCAAGCGGTGCCGTACATGTTGGCGGTGGGCCCGCCAAGATCGGTCACCGTGCCGCGGAAGTCAGGATGGGCGGCGAGTTGGTCGACCTCGGCATGAATCGACTCGATACTTCGGGACTGGATTGTCTTCCCCTGGTGGGCGGTAATCGCGCAGAAGGCGCAACCGCCATAACAACCGCGATGGGTCGTGATCGAAAAGCGGATCTGCTGGTAGGCGGGGATCTCCTCCCGGTAACCGGGATGGGGACGCCGGCTGAAGGGGAGCTGGTAGAGGCGGTCGAGTTCGGCACCGCTCAAGGGGCGGGCCGGCGGCTGGACCAGCACCTGGCGCCCTCCCTGGTCCTGGAGCAGCGGCCTGCCCTGCGGACGCTGTTCGGCCGCCGCCAGCCGGAACGCCTCGTTGTAGGTCGCGGGGTCGGCGCAGACCCGGTCGAAGCCCGGGAGGATTACCGCGTCCGGGACCGATCCCGGCGCAAAGGAGGCGGTCCCCGGGATATCGGTCATGGTGACCGGGGCTTCCCCGCTGGCAGCCCGGCGGGCAATGGTGGTCAGGGCGAGCTCCCCCATGCCGTAAACGAGCAGGTCGGCCTTGGCATCGACGAGGATGGAGCGCCGGACCCGGTCGCTCCAGAAATCGTAGTGGGCAAGGCGGCGCAGGCTCGCTTCGATGCCACCGATCACCACCGGCAGACCGCGGAAGGCCCCCTTGACCGCCGCCGTATAGGCAATCACCGCCCGGTCGGGACGGGCGGCGGCCTTGCCACCCGGGGTGTAGGCATCATCGTTGCGGACTTTTTTCGCCGCCGTGTAGCGGTTGACCATCGAATCCATCGCCCCGGAGGAGACCGCGGCGAAGAGGCGCGGCCGCCCCATCACCCGCAAGGACTCGGGGTTGCGCCAGTCAGGCTGGGCCAGGATCCCGACCCGGAACCCCTCGCTTTCGAGCAGCCGGGCCAGAAGCGGAACTCCAAAGGCCGGATGATCGACGTAGGCGTCACCGGAGATGAAAAGAATGTCGAGCTCATCCCAGCCGCGGGCGGCGAGTTCTTCCCGGTTGGTTGGCAGAGGGGCAAAGGTAACGGAAGTCAGCGGCAGCGATCCTTCAGAAAATGGTTCAGAGATCGATCGTAACTGCGTTCTCCGGCAGCAGAAAAGAAACAGCCGGGAATCTCGTTACGCTGCCGGTGAAAGAGGACGCACTGGCAGCAGTTGCCATGCTTGTCGCAGCCGGGGTAACTGCAGCTGCAATGGGTGGGGGATGATTTGGCCGTGCATTCCATGGTGAAAATCCGGCCGCAGGCCGGCCTCCTTGGTGGGCGGGTCCCCGCCGCTACTTCCCCTGGTCAGGGGAAGATTGGCAGGTTGCCGAGACCGGCGGTTTCGGCAAAACCGAGCATCAGGTTCATGTTCTGCACCGCCTGCCCCGCCGCCCCCTTGACGAGATTATCGATGGTCGCCACGACAATGACCCGCCCGGTACGGGCATCGCTGACCAGGCCGATATCGCAGAAATTGCTGCCACGGACAAAGGCGATATTCGGCAGGCTCCCCTGCGGGCAGACGCGGACAAAGGGTTCTGTACCGTAGCGTTCGGTGTAATATCCGAGCAACGTGGCGCTGTCGCTGGCGCCGTTCAGGGTTGCATAGCAGGTCGAGAGAATACCGCGATTGACTGGCAGCAGGTGGGGGGTGAAGTTGACGGTCACCGCCTCCCCGGCCAGCTGGGTCAGGGTCTGTTCGATCTCCGGCGTATGCCGGTGGGAGGCGACCCCATAGGCGGCAAACCCCTCGTTAACCTCGCAGAAAAGGCTGCCGACCTTGGCGCTGCGACCGGCGCCGCTGGTCCCCGATTTACTGTCGATGATCAGGGTGCGATGATCGATTAGCCCCCGCTCCAGAAGCGGTGCCAGGGCAAGGGCGACGCTGGTCGGATAGCAGCCGGGGTTGGCCACCAGCCGGGCCCTGCAAATCGCCGCCCGGTTCAACTCGGGCAGGCCGTAGACGGCCTCATCGAGCAGCTCCGGGCTGGTGTGCTCCTGGTACCAGTGCCGGTAGACGGCCACGTCATGCAGGCGGTAGTCGGCCGAGAGGTCGACGACCTTCTTGCCGGCGGCAAGCAGGTCGGGAACCACCTCCATGGCGGTCTGGTGCGGCAGGGCGGTGAAGATGAAATCGGCCTTGCCGGCCACCAGCTGCGGGTCGCCGGGATCGCAGCTGAGGGTCACCCGCTCCCGCAGGGAGGGAAAGAGCCGGGAGATATCCTCGCCGACATTCTGCCGCGAGGTGACGCAGCTGACCTCGACCTCGGGATGAACTGCCAGCAGCCGGAGCAATTCCACCCCGGTGTAGCCGCTGGCGCCAACGACGGCAACCTTGACCATAGCCTTATCCTTTGCCTGAAAACGAAAAGGGAAACCCTTGGGGCTTCCCTTTTCGATAACGTTGCTGCCAGGGAACCACCCGGCGCTGCGCTTCTGGTTAACGCTTGGAGAACTGGAAGCTCCGGCGTGCCGCGCGACGTCCGTATTTTTTCCGTTCCTTGACCCGGCTGTCGCGGGTGATGAAACCGGCCTTCTTGAGAACGCCGCGCAGGTCGGTATCGACCGCGAGCAGCGCCTTGGTGATGCCATGCTTGATGGCGCCGGCCTGCCCGGAGGGGCCACCGCCACAGACGTTGACCATAATGTCGAACTTGCCGGCATTGTTGGTCAGCTCGAGGGGCTGACGCACGACCATCTTCGAGGTCTCGCGACCGAAGTAATCGTCGATGCTGCGACGGTTGACGACGATGTTACCGGAGCCAGGCTTGATCCAGACCCGGGCCACGGAGGTTTTTCTCTTGCCGGTGGCGTAATATTTCTGTTCGGCCATCTTATTCTATCTCCTTGACCCTTAAAGGGAGAGTTCCTTGGGTTGCTGGGCGGCATGGGGATGATCGGCGCCGGCATAAACCTTCAGCTTGCGGAACATCTGGCGGCCCAGTTTATTCTTGGGCAACATCCCCTTCACCGCCTTCTTGATGACCTCCTCGGGCTTCTTGGCAAGGAGTTTCTCGGCGTTGATGGAGCGGATGCCACCGGGATAACCGGTGTGGTGGTAGTACATCTTGTCACCGAGCTTGTTGCCGGTGAAATTGACCTTTTCGGCATTGACGACAACGACGAAATCGCCGGTATCAACGCTCGGATGGTAGATCGCCTTGTGCTTGCCGCGCAGAACACGGGCAATCTCGGTAGCGGCGCGACCGAGAACCTTGCCATCGAGATCGATGACGAACCAGGCCCGTTGCACGTCGCTTTTGCTGATAACCTGCGTACTCATGGAAGTTCCTCTCTATAGTGAAATCTGTGATATGAACGGGGCTCACAGAAGTGGTGAAATTAGCTAAATGTTTGCCGGTTGTCAAGAAGTTTTTTCGCTGCAGCCGACGGCTCAGGGCCGGCGGGACAGCCCTGGTCGTACCAGACCTCCATCAGGCAGAGCCCCTGGGGCGGGGCGGTGAGACCCGCCTCGGGTCGGCAGCCGGCGGTGAGCAGCCGTTCGATGTCCCCTGCCGGCCGCCGGCCGCGGCCGATTTCGACCAGGGTACCGGTCATCACCCGCACCATGTTGCGCAGAAAACCACTGCCGCAGACATCGAAGAAAATCAATTCGTCGTGGCGCGCAACCCGGGTGGCAAATATCTCCCGTTCGGTCGTAACCGCGTCACAGCCGCTGGAGCGAAAGGCGGCAAAATCGTGCCGGCCGACAAAAGCAGCCGCCGCAGCAGCCATCGGGGGAAGATCGAGAGGCGCACGCAGATGCCAGCTGCTGCGGCGAACCAGGGGCGAGCGAATCGCGCCGTTGTAGATCTGGTAGCGGTACCATTTTCCCCGGGCATCGAAGCGGGGATGAAAACCGGGTGCCGCCTCCCAGGCCTCCCGGATCGCGATATCGCCGGGGAGGAGGCGATTGACCCCTTCGCGATAGGCGGTCAGCGGCAACGCCCGCGGGCTGGTAAAGCAGGCGATCATCCCCCGGGCGTGAACTCCGGCGTCGGTGCGCCCGGAGCTGACCAGGCGTACCGGTTCACCGAGCAGCCGCTCCAGCGCCGCCTCGACCGTTTCCTGCACCGAAACTCCGTTGCGCTGCCGTTGCCAGCCGACGTAGGCGCTGCCGTCGAACTCGAGGCGAAGACCGATGTTCGTCATGCCAGCCTCCCGTAGCAGAGAGCGGCGAGCAGCGTGATGAGACCGAAGAGGGCGACACTCCCTGCTCGACAGGGAGCAAGGGGTGACGCCAGTTCAAGCCCGGGGACAGGTTCCCCGGCGGCGAGCTGAGCGGCGAGGCGATCGGCGCGCTCGACCAGGCGCAGCAACAGCGGGGTCAGCATCCGGCAGACGAAGCGGCCACGGGCCAGATAGCCGGTTGGCGGGATGCCGCCCGCTTCAGCCACCAGCCCGGCATGGACGGCCAGGGCCTCGACCCGCATTAGCGGGATGAAGTGCAGGACCAGCAAAATCAGGTCGGCCGCCGCTGCCACCGGCAGCCGCAGGTATTCCAGGGGCCGCAGCAGCCAGGCGAGCGCGGCCGTCAGTTGCGCCGGCAGGGTTGTTGCGGCGAGCAGCGCGGCAAAGAGGAGCGCCAGCAGCAGGCGCCAGCAGGCGAAGAGGCCGTCTTGCAGACCCTCCATCGAGAGCCAGCTGAGCCCGAACAGGGTGTGCCCGGGAGCAAAGAGGAGATGGACCACGAGGGTAAAGAGGAGGAGCCAGCGCAGGGCCCAGGCCAGGCGTGCCAGCATTCGCGGCGGCAGTCCGGCCAGCATCCAGGCGCTGCCGGCCACCAGGCTCAAGCCGCCGAGCTGCCCCGGGCTTATAGCGGCAAAGGTTGCCGCCACCAGCAGTGGCACCGCCACCAGCTTGAGTCGTGGATCGAGGCGATGCAGCAGGGAATGGCCCGGCAGGTAGCTGCCGATGGGGAAGTCGGTCTCTGGGATCATGGCCGGCATTTTCGGCGGCAGACGGAATGAGGAGATGCGCCAGGGGCACCGGGGCGGCCTATCGCGCCGCCTCGGTGCCCCTGGCTGTCATACGGGATAACCGCTCAGCGTTCGAGCAGGATCCGGAGCATCCGCCGCAGCGGCTCGGCGGCGCCCCACAACAGCTGATCGCCGCAGGTGAAGGCCGAGAGGTAGTGCGGCCCCATCTTCATCTTGCGTACCCGGCCGACCGGCACGCTCAGGGTGCCGGAAACGGCGGTGGGGGTGAGCCCGGCCAGGGTAGCGGCCTTGGTATTGGGGATCAGCTTGACCCACTGGTTGTCGTTCTTGATCAGCTCCTCGATGTCGGCGATGGGCAGATCCTGTTTCAACTTGATGGTCAACGCCTGGCTGTGGCAACGCATGGCACCGACCCGCACGCAGATGCCGTCGACCGGGATCGGCGTCTTGCTGCCGAGGATCTTGTTGGTTTCGACCAGTCCTTTCCACTCTTCGCGGCTCTGGCCATCCTCGACCTCCCGATCGATCCAGGGGAGCACGCTGCCGGCAAGCGGAAAGCCGAACTCCTGCGTGGGCAGCAGGTCGCTGCGCAGCATGGCGGTCACTTCCCGGTCAATTTCGAGGATCGCGGAAGCCACATCCTGAAGCCGCTCGTGGACCGAGCCGTGGATGGCGCCCATCTGGCTGATCAACTCGCGCATGTTCGGAGCGCCGGCGCCGGAGGCGGCCTGGTAGGTCATCGAAGTGAGCCATTCGACCTGGCCGGCACGAAACAACCCGCCCAGCGCCATCAGCATCAGGCTGACGGTACAGTTGCCGCCGATAAAGTCTTTCTGGCCATTTTGCAGCGCCGCATCGATAACGCCGCGATTGACCGGATCGAGAATGATCACCGCGTCCTTTTCCATGCGCAGGGTGCTGGCGGCATCGATCCAGTACCCCTGCCAGCCGGCCTGGCGCAGCTGCGGATGGATCGCCTTGGTGTAGTCCCCCCCCTGGCAGGTAAGGATGACGTCGAGCTTTTTGAGCTCGGCGATATCTTCCGCCCGCTTCAGGGTCCCGGCGTTCATCGGGGCGGGCGCCCCGGCCTGGGAGGTGGAGAAGAAGACCGGCTCGATGCCGGCAAAATCGTTCTCCTGCTGCATGCGCTGCATCAGGACCGATCCGACCATTCCGCGCCATCCGACAAGTCCGACTTTCATCTGCTGCTTTCCTTTTCTGGTTAAATAACCCTTAAACCGGCTCAGCCCTGAAGGAGCGCGATGATCGCGTCCCCCATCTGCCGGGTAGTCAGTTTCTGTTCGCCAGCTTTTCCCTGAAAGATATCGCCGGTACGCAAGCCCTGGTCGAGGGCCGCCTCCACCGCCACATCAATGGCGTCGGCCGCCTCGACCAGGCCAAAGGAGTAACGCAGCATCATCGACGCCGAAAGAATCTGGGCGATCGGATTGGCGATCCCCTGCCCGGCAATGTCGGGGGCGCTGCCGCCCGAGGGCTCGTACATGCCGAAGGTCCCCTCGGCGAGCGAGGCGCTCGGGAGCATGCCGAGAGATCCGGTGAGCATCGCCGCCTCGTCGGAGAGGATGTCGCCGAACATGTTCTCGCAGAGGATGACGTCAAACTGCTTCGGCCACTTGACCAGCTGCATGGCGGCGTTGTCGACGTACATGTGGGAGAGGGCGACCTCCGGGTACTCTTTGCCGATCCGGGTCACGATCTCGCGCCAGAGGACCGAGGTCGAGAGGACGTTGGCCTTGTCGATGGAGCAGAGCTTGTTGCCCCGTTTCCGTGCGGCCTGGAAGCCGACATGGGCGATGCGTTCAATCTCGGGGACGCTGTAGCGCATGGTATCGACACCGATACGGGCGTTCCCCTCCCCTTCAATCCCCTTCGGCTGCGAGAAGTAGATACCGCCGGTCAACTCCCGTACCACCAGGACGTTGAAACCACCGGCGATCACTTCTTCCTTGAGGGAGGAGGCGCCGGTCAGGGAGGGAAAGATGATCGCCGGCCGCAGGTTGGCGTAGAGACCGAAGATCTTCCGTAGCGGCAGCAGGGCACCCCGCTCCGGCTGCTCGTCCGGGGGGAGGCTCTCCCACTTGGGACCGCCGACGCTGCCAAAGAGGATGGCGTCCGAATTCTTGCAGATATCGATGGTGGTCTGCGGCAGCGCCTTTCCTTCGACATCAATGGCGATACCGCCGACATTGGCCAGGGTCCGTTCAAAACGCACCGCATATTTCGCCTCGACCGCATCGAGGACCCGCAACGCTTCAGCCATTACTTCCGGGCCGATACCGTCACCGGACAGGACCGCCACCTTGAAAACCTTCGACATCTTGTTTCATCTCCTTTGCAATGTCATAGCAACCTGGCGGGCCACCCCTGTGGACCCGGCAAAGTCCCCTTTTTTCGAATGGTTGCCACTATAGGAAGGGGTCAATTCTTTGTCAAATGCTTTTTCTGCCAACCTCCCGATCCGGGTCCGATGTCAGCCAAACCTGGCACAGGCTGCGCGCCAATTGTGGCACACAATGACAATCGGGGTCAACCGGCCGTGCCATCGGAACCCGCTGTGGCTGCGGCAACCGGGGGCTTGCCAAACCAACCGCGCACCGCGCCCTGGAGACGGTCAAAGTAGTAATAGATAACCGGAGTAATGTAGAGGGTGAGCAGTTGCGAAACCAGCAGGCCACCGACCACCGCCAGGCCAAGGGGGCGGCGCGATTCGGCGCCAGCCCCGATGCCGATGGCAATTGGCAGGGTCCCCATCAATGCCGCCATGGTGGTCATCATGATCGGGCGGAAACGGACCAGGGCCCCCTGGTAGATCGCATCGAGGGGCGCCTTTCCTTCAGTGCGCTGGGCCTCGAGGGCGAAGTCGATCATCATGATCGCATTCTTCTTGACGATCCCGACCAGCAGGATGATGCCGACAAAGGCGTAAAGGTTAAGGTCCTTGCCGAAGGCGAGCAGGGTGACCAGGGCGCCGAAACCGGCGGCGGGCAGCCCGGAGAGGATCGTCAGCGGGTGGATGTAACTTTCGTAGAGAATCCCAAGGACGATATAGATCACCACGATCGCCAGCAGCAGCAACCATACCAGGCCCCTGGTCGAGGCCTGGTAAACCTGGGCCGCACCCTGGAACCCGGTGGAGATGGAGGCGGGCAGCGCGGTGGCCTCGGCCTCGATCGCCTTGACCGCATTGCCAAGCGGCACATCCGGGCGCAGATTGAAGGAAATCGTCACGGCGGTGATCTGCCCGAGGTGATTGACCGACAGGGGACCGAGACTGCGGGTCACGGTAACGAGGGAAGCCAGGGGGACCAGTTCGCCACTGTCGGAGCGGACATGGAGCAGGTCGAGGGAGGATGGGTCGGTCTGGAAGCGAGGCTCCAGTTCCATGATCACCCGGTACTGGTTGGTCGGCGAGAAGATCGTCGACACCTGGCGTTCGCCGTAGGCCGAATAGAGAGCATTTTCGATGCGCTCGGCCGTGATGCCGAGCGCCGCGGCCCGGTCGCGGTCGATAGCCAGGTTGACCTGGGGGTTATCGATCTCGAGATCGGAGTTGACATCCTGCAACAGCGGCAGATTGCGCAGTTTCTCCTCGAACCCGGCCGCCTGGCGATAGAGCTCGGCCGTATCGGGACTTTGCAGCACGAACTGGTACTGGGCCTTGGAGGAGGTCGATTCGAGGCGGATCGGCGGCGGGTTCTGCAGATAGATCCGGATGCCGGGAATCCCGGAGAGCTGCGGCCGCAGGCGCTGAATGATCTGGTCGGCGCTGGCCTGACGCTGGTCGCGATCCTTGAGCTTGATGAACATGAAACCGCTGTTCGACCCGACCCGCGAACCGGCAGCGCCGACCGAGGACATGAAGGCAGCGACATCGGGGTCGCGGATGATGATGTCAGCGAGCTGGGCCTGGTTGCGCTTCATCTCCTCAAAGGAAACCCCCTGCGGGCCCGAGGTCATGCCGCGGATGGCGCCGATATCGTCGGGCGGGAAGAGCCCGGTCGGCATCCGGGTAAAGAGCCAGACCACGCCCAGGGTCAGCGCCAGGGTCAGCACCAGCGTCGTCCGCCGGTACCCCAGCACCCACCCGAGACTCTTTTCGTAGAGGCGCAGCCAGCCGTCAAAAAAGCGCTCCATCCAGTTGTAGAGCCTGCCGTGAACCTTCTCCCCGGTCGGTTTTAGAAAACGGCTGGCGAGCATCGGTGTCAGCGTAAGGGAAACCAGCCCGGAGAGGAGGATCGCCACCGCAATGGTAACGGCAAATTCGTGCAGCACCCGGCCGAGCATGCCGCCCATGAAGAGGACCGGAATGAAGACGGCAACCAGGGAGATGGTCATCGAGATGATGGTAAAGCCGATCTCCCGCGCTCCGCTGAAGGCCGCGGCCATCGGCTTTTCGCCGGCCTCCATATGGCGGACGATATTCTCCAGCATGACGATAGCGTCATCGACGACGAAACCGACGGAAAGGGTCAGGGCGAGCAGGGTGATATTGTTGATCGAGAAGCCGAGCAGTTCCATGGCCGCGAAGGTACCGACGATGGAGAGCGGCAGCGCCAGGCTGGGGATAATCGTCGCCGAAAGATTGCGCAGGAAGAGGAAGATCACCAGGATGACCAGGGCAATGGTCAGCATCAGGGTGAACTTGACCTCGGCCACCGACTCCCGGATCGAACTGGAGCGGTCATAGAGGAGATTGAGCTCCACCGCGCCGGGGAGTTGCTGGCGCAAGCTCGGCAGCTGCTGGCGGATGCTGTTCACCACCTCGATGGTATTGGTGCCGGGCTGACGCTGGATGGCGAGCACCACGGCCCGGGCATTCCCCTCCTTGGTGCGAAACCAGGCGGCGACCTTGTTATTCTCGACGCTGTCGCTGACCTCGGCAATATCCTGCAACCGGACCGGAGCGCCGCCGCGGTAGGCGACAACCAGCTGGCGGAACTGTTCGGCATTGTAGAGCTGGCCGCCGACCTGAATGGTAAAGGACTGGGTCTGGCCCTGCAGGCCGCCGGTCGGCAAATTGACGTTCCAGCGTCCCAGTGCCGCTTCCACCTCGTCGAGACCGATGCCGCGCCGCTTCAGCTGCTCTGGATCGAGTCCGACCCGCACCGCATACTTCTGGGATCCGTAGACATTGACCTGGGCGACTCCGTTGACCATGGAGATGCGCGGTGCGATGACGGTATCGGCGAATTCGTTGACCTCCGAAAGGGGAAGGGTCGATGAGGTCATCGCCAGGTAGAGGATGGAGGAGTCGGCCGGGTTGACCTTGCGGATCGAAGGAGGACTCGGCATCTCCCGTGGCAGCTGGCGTGCGGCCTGGGATATGGCAGTTTGTACATCCTGAGCCGCCGCATCGATATCCCGTTCGAGGGTGAACTGCAGCGTGATAATGGTCGAGCCCTGGCCGTTGGTGGAGCTGAGGGATTCGACGCCGGCGATGGTGGAGAGTTGCCGTTCGAGGGGGGTCGCGACGGCGCTGGCCATCGTCTCGGGACTGGCACCGGGGAGACTGGCCCGCACCTGGATAGTGGGGAAATCGACATTCGGCAGATCATTGACCGGCAAATTGCGGTAGGCAAAGAGGCCGAAGATCATGATCGCCAGCATGATCAGGCTGGTCATGACCGGCCGGCGGATGAAGAGGGCGGAGAGGTTCATGGCTGCCCAGTCCGGGCCGATTCAGCTGCCGCTGTCTTCACCGTCACCCGGGCACCGGGAAAGAGCCGCAACTGGCCATCGGTGACGACGGTTGCTCCCGCTTCGAGGCCGCTGTCAATGACGGTCAGATCGTTCCAGGTGATCCCGGCGCTGACCGCACGCGAGGCGACCGTGGCGTCGGCCCCGACCACAAAGAGGTAACTTCCCTGTTGTCCGGTCTGCACAGCGGCGGTCGGCACCACCAGAGCGCCTTCGAGGGTCTGGAGCAGAACCCGAACCTGGACGAACTGCCCGGGCCAGAGCCGGCGGTCCGAATTGGCAAAGGTTGCCTTGAGCCGGATCGTGCCGGTGGCCGGATCGACACTGTTGTCGAGAAAGGTGACCACCCCCTCCCCGGCCGGCTCCGCGGCGCCGGGCAGCAAGGCACTCACCCGCAGCGGTTCGGTGGCGAGGTGGCGACGAACTTCGCCGAGGAGGCGTTCCGGAATATGGAAAGCGACCGTCACCGGTTGCAGCGCCCTGATCGTCACCAGGTCTGGAGCATCGTTGGCCCTGACCACCGTCCCCGGGTGGACCAGCAAGGCGCCGGTCAGACCGTCCTGGGGCGCGCGGATGGTCGCGTAACCGAGCTGGATCGTGGCATTATCGAGACTGGCCTGGCTCGACGCAACGGCCGCGGCCAGGGCGTCGGCCCGGGCCTGGGCGGTTTCGGCCTCGTTGCGACTGATAAAGCCGTCGACGAGCAGTTGCGCATAACGCTGCGCATCCCTGGCGGCATTAGCGGCTTCGACCCGGGCCTGGTTCAAATCGGCCTGCGCCCGGGCGACGGCCGCCTGCAACGGGGTCCGATCGAGGGTGAAGAGGGGAGTCCCTTTTTTTAACTCCTCCCCTTCCCGGAAGTGGACCGCCGTAATGACGCCCGCGACCTGGGAGCGGACCTGGACCGTCGCTGAAGCTTCGACCTGGCCGACTGCCTGCAATTCCACCGGCACCGCCTGCAGACGGGCCACAGCGACGGCGACCGGTAACGGCGGCGCGGTTTTCGCCGCAGGCGGCTCCCCGGAACAGGCGACCAGCAGCAGCATTGACAGTGCCAGCAGACTTCCAACCCGAACGATTCCTTGCATCTGCGGCTACTCCGCTCTTGCTGAATTGAATTTCCCGCCGGGCCCTGCTCTCCCCGGTCCCGCTCACCCTCCGTGCAAATTACGTCATTCTCTGGAGAGCGTCAATTTGATTTGCACCCGCCCGAATGACAAGGGGCCGGCGAAACTGGCCGGCCCCTTGTCATTCAGTTTTCCCAGTCTCCTCAATAGCGGGCATCGGCGAATTCGACCCAGCCACCCGCCTCGACCAGGGCCTTGTCGAAGGGAGAGATTTCGAACCGGAAAGCTTCGCTTTTGCCCCCTGCTCGGGCGGAAAGCTGCTGCCCGGCAAGGTCAACGGTGACTTCGACCGGACCGGCCGCCTGCAGGGCAAAGAGCCGGTCGATATCCGCCCTGGGAAGTTCAATCGCCAGCATGCCGCCATTGAACATATTCTGCCGGAAAATCCGGGCATAGCCCTCGGCGATGATGGTATGGATATCGTTGACTTCGAAGACCCAGGGCGCATGTTCCCGGGAGGAGCCGCAACCAAAGTTCTCCCGGGATACGATCACCCGGGCCTGCTTCAGGGTTTCCCCCCGGGGGTCGAAACCTTCGAGCTTGAGGTCCTCCAGGCAATAGGGCTTGAGGGCCTCTTTCGTCACCTCGGTCAGGTACTTGGCCGGGATGATTTCATCAGTGTTGATATCGGAACGGTCGAGAAGGAGCGCCGGGCCGCCAAAAACCTTTTTCATAGCGATGAATCCCTTTCAGACTGTGCGAAAATAGTGCGCCACGCTACCGCTTCAGAGCGAACGGGCATCGGTAATGACCCCGGTGAGGGCCGAGGCCGCTGCCGTGGTCGGGCTCATCAGGTGGACCATCCCGCCCTTGCCCATGCGGCCGTTGAAATTGCGGTTGCTGGTCGAGGCACAGACCTCCCCTTCGGCGAGGACACCGTTGCTCATCCCGAGGCAGGCGCCGCAGGTCGGATTGGTGACACAGAAGCCGGCCTCCATGAAGACCTGGATTATCCCCTCGGCGAGAGCCTCGTTGAAAATTTTGGGGGTCGCCGGCGAGACGATACCGCGCACGGTCTCGGCAATCTTCTTCCCCTTGAGCACCGCCGCGGCCTGGCGCAGGTCTTCGATCCGCCCGTTGGTACAGGTGCCGATATAGACCTGGTCGACGCGGGATCCGCTCAATTCGCCAACCGCCTTGACATGATCCGGTTTGTAGCCATAGGTAACCTGAGGCTCGAGCCCGGAGACATCGAAGGTCAACACTTTTTCGTAAACCGCATCGGCGTCTGAATGCCAGACCCGATAGTCCTCGACTGCCGCCGCCTTGTTCGGAAACTCGTCCTGAATGAAGGTCCAGAGGTAATCGACCGTGGTTGCATCGGGAAGACAGATGCCGCAGGTCCCACCCGCCTCGATCGCCATATTGCAAAGCGTCATTCGCGCATCCATGCTCATCGCTTCGACGATCGGCCCGCGGAATTCCAGGACCCGGTCCGTGGCGCCGTTAACGCCGAGTTGGCCGATGACGTGAAGGATCACATCCTTGGCATAGACACCTGCGGGCAGGGTACCGACGAGATCAACCCGGATCGAAGCGGGTTCCCGAAAGGCACATACCCCTTTAAGGATGCCGACCTCGAGGTCGGTGGTACCAACGCCGGCGGCAAATGCGCCGAAAGCACCATGGGTACAGGTATGGGAGTCACCCATGATGACGGTGTAACCTGGACGGATATAGCCCTTTTCCGGGAAGAGCGCGTGGCAGACCCCGTTGTGCCCGACATCGAAAAAGTCCTTGATGTCATGGCGCCGGGCCCAGTCGCGCAGCATCTTCGCCTGCAGGGCAGTTTTGCTGTCCTTGGACGGGGTGACATGGTCAATCACCGCCTTGATCTTGGTGTTGTCGAACACCCGATCCTTTCCCCGCCACTCGAGGTCGGCAATCGCAACCGGAGTGGTGATTTCGTGGCAAAGAACCCGGTCGAGGTCAAGCACCTTGGTCCCCGGGAAGGGTTCATCACGCAGGTGTGCATCGAAAATCTTTTCAGCAATGGTCTTGCCCATGTTCACTCCTTGATAGCTTCGGCTGTTCGCGTTTTGCCGCTGGCTGCCTGCTGGCAGCTCCTCTTCACAAATGGACCGGGTTCCGCTTCGGTGTCGAGGCGACCTTGTTAATGGCATTGATATAAGCCTTGGCCGAGGCAACGATGATGTCGGGATGCGCTCCCTGACCGATGATCTCGCGACCGCCCTCTTCCAGGCGGACGGTACATTCCCCCTGGGCATCGGTACCGCCGGTAATAGCGCCGACGGTAAAGGTGACGAGGCGGGCCGAACTCTTGGTCAGCTTGCGGATCGCCTTGAAGGTGGCGTCGACCGGTCCGTCCCCCATGGTGGCGGTCTTGCGCTTGCGGCCGTCGATTTCCATTTCGACGGTGGCCGTCGGCGCGGCGAAGGAGCCGGAGGAGACGTTCATCTGCAACAGCTTGAAGCGCTCGGGGACGCGGATGATCTCGTCGGCGACGATGGCGTCGAGGTCCTCGTCAAAAATCTCCTTTTTCTGGTCGGCGAGGGACTTGAAACGAACAAAAGCCTTTTCCGAGTCCTCCTTGGAGAGGGTGTAGCCGAGTTCCTTCAATCGCTCGATAAAGGCATGGCGTCCCGAATGCTTGCCGAGGACCAGTTTGTTGGTATTGAGACCGATCGACTCGGGGGTCATGATTTCGTAGGTCGATTTCTCCATCATCACACCATGCTGGTGAATGCCGGCCTCGTGGGCAAAGGCGTTGGCGCCGACGATCGCCTTGTTGGGCTGAACGACGATGCCGGTGATGGTGGAGAGGAGCTTGCTGGCGGCATAGATATGTTCCGTCGCCACATTGGTCTTGAAAGGCATGATGTCCTGGCGGGTGCGCAGGGCCATCACCACCTCCTCCAGCGAGCAGTTGCCGGCACGCTCGCCGATGCCGTTGATGGTGCATTCCACCTGCTCGGCACCCGCCTGGACTGCGGCCAGGGAGTTGGCGACCGCCAGGCCGAGGTCGTTATGACAATGGACCGAAATAATCGCTTTTTCGATATTCGGCACATTCTCCTTGAGGTAGCGGATGATATTGAAATATTCCGACGGGATGGTGTAGCCGACGGTGTCGGGAATATTGACGGTGATGGCGCCAGCATCGATCACCGCCTCGATCACCCGTGCCAGAAACGGCAGGCGGGTGCGTACGGCATCCTCGGCGGAGAATTCGACGTTCGGCGTGTAGCCGGCGGCGCGCTTGACGGCACGGACGGCGGTCTCGACGACCTGGTCCTCGCTCATCTTCAACTTGTACTTCATGTGAATGTCGCTGGTGGCGATGAAGGTATGGATCCGGCCCCGCTCACCGGCGTACTTGAGTGCTTCCCAGGCACGATCGATATCCATGTCGCCGGCCCGCGACAAGCCGGCGATCTGCGGGCCGCGGATGGTCTGGGCGACCCGTTTTACAGCCTCGAAGTCGCCGTCGGAGGCGATCGGAAAGCCGGCCTCGATGACATCGACATTGAGCTTTTCGAGCTGGTGGGCGATGCGCAGTTTCTCCTCGATGTTCATGCTGGCGCCGGGGGATTGCTCGCCATCGCGGAGGGTGGTATCGAAAATTCGGATTCTTTTGGGCTCGCTCATGCTTCGTCTCCTTGAATGGTTGCGGACCGCCTGGTCCGAAGTGACCGCAAAAACCTGGTTCCGGACGCATCGAACACGCGTCCTTCGGCTAGTTCACCTAGGTCAGCTTCCATACGGCCACCTCCTTTCCCTGCTGCCGGCGTCGGCAGGTCTTGCCGACGTCGCAAAAAAAGCTCCCGCCCTTTACAGGGGCGAGAGCTTGCGCTTCGCGGTACCACCCTGATTCAGTCCCGTCGGGACCCTTGATTGGCCGGTTACGCTGGCTGGCGGCGAAAGCTGAGCTGCCCTGGCAGGTTCACTTCCGCGGCTCCGAGGCGAGTTCAGCTTTTCCTGTACCGGCTTGCAGCGACCGCCGGCTCTCTGGGACAGGAGGGGAGCCTACTACTCCTCTTCATCGCCTTTCTGCATATGCCCAGTAAATAGACCAGAAGATCCAGGGGGTTGTCAAGCCTGTTCCGCGGTTTTGAAACGCCGGCATGACGTTTTTCCGGCGGGCCAGACTCGGTTTGATTCCCCCGAATCGATTTTTCGGTCAGCGCAGGAACCCGAGGATCGATTCCCCGGCAACGGTCGTCTCGCCATTGCGGACCGTGACTTCAGAGCCGGGGGGGAAATAGAGATCGACCCGGGAACCGAAGCGGATCAGGCCGTAACGGCAGCCGCGTTCGAGGGTATCGCCAACGTCCGGGTAGGTGACGATGCGCCGCGCGATCAGGCCGGCGATCTGGACACAGAGGAGCCGCAGTCCCTCGGGCGTTTCGATCAGCAGACCGGCCTGCTCGTTCTGCAGGCTCGCCTTGTCGAGGGAGGCATTGACGAAGGCGCCCTTGTTGTAAAACTTCTCGACCACCGTGCCGCTGACCGGGGCGCGGTTGACATGAACGTTGAAGACGTTCATGAAAATGCTGACCTTGGTCGCCTTCCCTTTGAAATAGCGATCCTCCATGACCTCGCCGACAAAGATCACCTTGCCGTCGGCGGGGGCGATCACGGCATCCGCTTCATCGGGCGTCACCCGCTCGGGATTACGGAAGAAGTAGACCGTGAAGAGGCTCAGCCCGAGGAAGAGCAGGGTCGGCAGCGACCAGCCCAAAAGAGCAAAAACCAGGGTGATAAAAGAAAAAAGGGCGATAAAAGGATATCCTTCGCTCGCCACCGGTTGGTTCTGATTACGCACCGTGATCGTCCCTTCTGCAATACGAGCGGGGGGCCGGGAAGTCCATCGACTCCCCGGCCCCCCGCTCATGATCAGTTTTTACTCTTGTCGACGATCTTCTGGATCCAGGGCATCATGCTGCGCAGCCGCTCGCCGACCTGCTCGATGGGGTGCGCGGCGTTGAGGCGACGGCGGGCGGTCATCTCCGGGTAGTTGGTCTGTCCCTCGAGGATGAAGCGCTTGGCGTAGTCACCGGTCTGGATGTTTTTCAGGCACTCGCGCATCGCCTTGCGGCTTTCTTCGTTGATGACGCGGGGGCCGGTCACGTACTCGCCGTATTCGGCATTGTTGGAGATCGAGTAGTTCATGTTGGCGATGCCGCCTTCGTACATCAAATCGACGATCAGCTTGAGCTCATGGAGGCACTCGAAGTAGGCCATCTCCGGCGCATAGCCGGCCTCGACCAGGGTTTCGAACCCGGCCTTGACCAGTTCCACGGCGCCGCCGCAGAGGACCGCCTGCTCCCCGAAGAGGTCGGTTTCGGTTTCATCCTTGAAGCTGGTCTCGATGATGCCGGTACGACCACCACCGATGGCACTGGCGTAGGAGAGCGCCACATTCTTCGCCTTGCCGGAAGCGTCCTGGAAGACGGCGATCAGGTCGGGAATGCCACCGCCGCGGGTGAACTCGCTGCGCACGGTGTGCCCCGGGGCCTTGGGGGCAATCATGATGACATCGAGGTCGGCACGGGGGACGACCTGGTTGTAATGGATTGCGAAACCGTGGGCAAAAGCGAGGGTCGCCCCCTGCTTGAGGTTCGGCTCGATTTCCGCTTTGTAAAGCTGGGACTGGAATTCGTCGGGGGTGAGGATCATCACCAGGTCGGCCGCCGCCACGGCGGCCGGGACGGGCTTGACGGTGAGGCCGGAATTCTGGGCCTTCTTCGCCGAGGCCGAGCCCTCACGCAGGGCCACGGTGACATCAACCCCGGAATCCTTGAGGTTGTTGGAGTGGGCATGCCCCTGGGAACCGTAGCCGATGATGGCAACCTTCATCCCGCGGATCAGGGAGAGGTCGGTATCCTTGTCGTAATAAACCTTCATAGTCTGGTTTCCTCCTCGTTACGGAACATAGTCGCTATTGAGCCAATCCTTATAACATGAACGGCACTCCGGTGCCAAACCCTTTTAACCTGGACCGTAAAGGGAGCGACATCAGCGAGCGGCGGCCGGCCGGCCCCCTACTCGGCCCCCTTCCACCCCTTGCTGCCGCGTCCGAGCACCACCGGCCCGGAGCGGACCAGTTCCTTGATCCCCAGCGGCCGCAGCAGTTCGACGATGGCATCGATCTTGGCCGGCGCACCGGTGATCTCCACCGTATAGGAGCGGGGCGTGACATCGACCACCTTGGCGCGGAAGATATCGACAATGCGCAGGACCTCCGCCCGGGTCTCCTCTTCGGCGGTGACCTTGATCAGCGCCATCTCCCGCTCGATAAAGTCCTGGCCGGTAAAATCGATCACCTTGATGGTATCGATCAGCTTGTTGAGCTGCTTGGTGATCTGTTCGAGAATCTGGTCGTCGCCCCGGGTCAGAATGGTCATCCGTGAGATCGAGGGATCGAGGGTCGGGGCCACCGACAGGCTCTCGATATTGAAACCGCGCCCCGAAAAGAGCCCGGCCACCCGGGTCAGGACGCCGAACTCATTCTCCACCAGCACCGAAATTGTATGTTTCATCGGAAGAGTCTCCTTGGAGTTGCATTGCAGTCGATCGATGTGAATAGGACCGATGAAGCGCCATAAGTCCCAGTGGTCCTATGGGTCCTGGTCCTTGGCCCTTAAGACGCCAGCACCATTTCGTTGAGTCCGGCGCCGGCCGGAACCATCGGCAGCACGTTCTCTTCCCGGGCCACCTTGAACTCCATGATCACCGGACCGGGGGTCGCGAACGCCTGCTTGATCACCTCCTCGACCTCGTCGGGGCTGGTCGCCCGCAGGCCAGTGGCGCCATAGGCTTCGGCCAGTTTGACAAAATCGATGGGGAGTTCCATGCAGGTCTGGCTGTAGCGGCGATCGAAAAAGAGCTGCTGCCACTGGCGGACCATGCCGAGAAAATTGTTGTTGAGGATGACGATTTTCACCGGCAAGCGGTACTGTACCAGGGTCGCCAGTTCCTGGGAATTCATCTGGAACGAGCCGTCGCCGGAGATATCGATCACCTGGCGCTCGGGGAAGGCGGCCTGGGCCCCGAGAGCCGCTGGCAGTCCGTAGCCCATGGTGCCGAGCCCGCCGGAGGTGAGGAAGGTCCGGGGCTGACGGAACTCGAAGAACTGGGCGGTCCACATCTGGTGCTGACCGACTTCCGTGGTGACGATGGCATCGTCGTTCGAGAGTTCGCGCAGCTTTTCGATGACGTACTGGGGCTTGATGATCTTGTCGGAGGCCTGGTAGGCCATCGGATGCTTGGCCTTCCAGCCGTCGATCTCCTGGCGCCAGGGCGCGAGGGTCGCGACCAGTTCTTTCACCTTGTCAGCATGCCCGCCCAGGTCGGCCACCATTTTCTGCAGGACATCCTTGAGGTCGCCGACGATCGGCAGATCGACGCGAACATTCTTCTTGATCGAGGTCGGGTCGATATCGATATGGATGATCTTGGCGTGGGGGGCGAAGGTCGCGATCTTCCCGGTCACCCGGTCATCGAAACGGGCACCGACAGCAATCAGCAGGTCGGAATGGGTGATCGCCATGTTGGCATAATAGGTGCCGTGCATGCCAAGCATGCCAAGACTCAGCGGGTTGTTGCGGGGGAAGGAAGCCATCGCCATCAGGGTGGTGGTCACCGGGGCCTGGATGGTTTCGGCAAAACCGAGCAGTTCGTTGCTGGCGTCCGACAGCGTCACCCCGCCGCCGACATAGATGACCGGCTTTTTCGCCGCCAGGATCATCTTCACCGCCTTCTCGATCTGGCGCGGGTTGCCGCTGTAGGTCGGCTTGTAGCCGCGAATCTCGACCGTCTCGGGATATTCGAATTTGGTCGAGGCCATTTGCACATCCTTGGGCAGGTCGATCACCACCGGCCCGGGGCGGCCGGTGCGGGCGATGTAGAAGGCCTGCTTGATGATCCGCGCCAGGTCCTTGACATCCTTGACCAGGTAGTTGTGCTTGGTGATCGGGCGGGTGATGCCGATAATGTCGGCCTCCTGAAAAGCGTCGTTCCCGATCAGCGCCGTCGGCACCTGGCCGGTGATGACGACCAGCGGAATCGAATCCATGTAGGCCGTGGCGATGCCGGTGATGGTGTTGGTGGCGCCGGGACCGCTGGTTGCAATGGCGACACCGACCTTGCCGGTGGCCCGGGCATAGCCGTCGGCGGCATGCACCGCCCCCTGCTCATGGCGGTTGAGGATGTGCTTGATCGGATAATCCATCAAGTCGTTGTAAATATTGATGACAGTCCCCCCGGGATAGCCGAAAACGGTATCAACCCCTTCCAGCACCAGGCTTTCGAGCAGAATCTGCGATCCGGTTTTCTTCACCGAAACCTCCCCATTTTTAAAAGCAATGTTAAATTTTGAACTTCGAATTTTGAATTAAATTCACAATTTATAATTCAAAATTCAAAATTGTCATTCATGCCTTGGTCACCGCCCCGGTATTGGCCGAAGTGACGACGGCCGCATAACGGGCGAGCCAGCCGCCACTGATTTTCGGCTCGGGCCGGCTCCAGCGGCTGCGGCGCTCCTCCAGAACGGCCGCATCGACCTTGAGTTCCAGCTTGCGGTTGGGAATATCAAGCAGGATGGTATCGCCATTTTCGACCAGGGCGATGGGACCTCCTTCCGCCGCTTCCGGCGAAATATGCCCGATGCAGGGCCCGCGGGTGCCGCCGGAGAAGCGCCCGTCGGTGATCAGGGCGACGCTGTCGCCGAGGCCAAGCCCCATCAGGGTCGCGGTGGGGGCGAGCATCTCGCGCATGCCGGGTCCTCCCTTGGGCCCTTCGTAGCGGATGACGACGATATCACCAGGGACGATGACGCCATTCATCAGCGCCTGCATTGCCCCTTCCTCGGAATCGAAGCAGACCGCCTTCCCTTCGAAGAGCATCATCTGTTCCGACACGCCGGACTGTTTGACGACCGCCCCGTCCGGCGCGAGGTTGCCGCTGAGGACGGCAATCCCGCCCTCGGCGCGCACCGGATCACTCACCGGGTGGACGACCTCCTCGTCGACCCGTTCGACACTGGCGACGATCTCCTGCACCGTCGGTCCGGTCAGGGTCGGGTTGTCGTTGATGCGATCGCGCAGCTGGTAGAGGACCGCGGCGACGCCGCCGGCGGCGTCGAGGTCTTCCATGAAATGCTTGCCGCCGGGGTTCATCGACGCCAGTTGCGGGGTGGTGCGCCCGAGCTCGTCGAAGGTCTCCAGCGGCAGCTCGACGCCGGCCTCCCGGGCGATGGCGAGGAGATGCAGAACCGTGTTGCTCGAGCCACCGAGGGCGAGGTCAACGCGGATGGCATTTTCAAAGGCGGCCCGGGTCATGATCTGGCGCGGCGTGATCTGGTCGCGCACCAGTTGCACGATACGCTCCCCGGAGGCGAAGGCGATGCGCCGTTTGAGGGAAGAAACCGCCAGCGCCGTTCCGCAGCGCAGCAGGCTCATGCCGAGGGTCTCGGTCAGGATCGCCATGGTGTTGGCGGTGAAGAGCCCCTGGCAGGAACCGGCGGTGGGACAGGCCTGGTCCTCGCACATCTGCAATTCCTTGGCGTCGATCACCCCCGCCTTGTAGCGGGCCATCGCCTCGAAGGTGTCGCTGACAAAGGAGAAGCGCCGGGTCCCCTCGCCGCGGCCGGTCAGCATCGGTCCGGCGGTGACGACAATGCAGGGGATGTCGAGCCGCGCTGCGGCCATCAACATCCCCGGGGTGATCTTGTCACAGTTGGTGAGGAGCACCAGGCCATCGAGGCGATGGGCCTCGGCGACCGATTCGATCATGTCGGCAATCAGCTCCCGGGTCGGCAGGGAATAGTGCATCCCCTTGTGCCCCATGGCGATGCCGTCACAGACGCCGGGAATCCCGAAAAAGAAGGAATAGCCGCCACCGCTGTGTACGCCCTTTTCGATAAAGCGCTCCAGGTCGCGCATCCCGGTATGGCCGGGGATGAGATCGGTGAAGGAGGTGGCAACCCCGATGAAGGGGCGGTCCATCTGTTCCCGGGGGACACCGGTCCCCATCAGCAGGGCGCGATGGGGGGTACGTTCGAAACCCTGGGTGATCATGTCACTGCGTTTGCTCATGGCAGGGCGAATCCTTGTCTGGATGCTGAGAATAAGCGGACAGGGGTCGGTCAGACCCCTGTCCGCAACTGGTCCTTCGTTCGATTTCCCACCCAAGGCGGGATCATCCTGAGACAGCAAGGGGTTCCGGTGCTCACGGAACCCCTTGCCGTGCAAAAGCTGGCGGTCAGTGCCGGTGGCCGGCGATAATTCGCTCCATCTCGTCCTTGCCGGCAAGTTTCAGTTTCTGGATTTTTTTCTTTTCTATCTCGTCTTCCGGGGTCAGAAAGGGCCGATCCTCAAGCTGATTCAATTCCTTTTCCAGCAAGCGGTGTTCTTCGTAGAGCAGACGAAAGCGAGGATTGCTGTCGAACAGCGTCTGAACCACAGTCTGGTCTTTCTCCTCCATCGAGCACCTCCCGGGCAAGGGTTAACACGGAGCGAATAACGCCTTTTTAAAATAGCGATTGGCCAAAAACTTGTCAACCATCTAGAACGCCGGCGGCGGTCCGCCGGGAATGCATGATTTCCGCTTCGCTGCGACGGATGTAGCGGGCTTTCAGGGCGGCCGCCGAGCAGCCCTCCCCGGCGGCGAGCGCCTGCTGCACCAGGGGAGCGGCAAAGCTGACACGAAGAAGATTCCCCGGCCAGGGGACAAAGTGAGCCCGGGTGCCGAGACGCCGGACAATAAGGGTCCGGTAGACCAGAGCGCCGTCGCCGACAAAGAGGGTCGTCTCGGCAAGGTCGTCGAGCAACCCTTCCGGGTCGATCACCGCCTCTACCCCCTGCAACTGCGGAACACCCTCAAACCATCGGTAAAGCCCGGCATAGACTTCCTTTTTTCGGGCATCGAGCAGGACACAGACCGGAAGGGAAGAGGCGGGGAACTGGCAGGCCAGCGCCTGCAGCGAGGAGATGCCGACCAGCGGCTTGCCGGTGGCCAGCGAGAGTCCCTTGGCGGTTGCGATTCCGACCCGCAACCCGGTAAAGGAGCCGGGGCCGTGCACCACCCCGATCGCGTCGAGTTGGGAAAGGCTGGTACCGGTATCCGCGAGAAGCCGGTCAATCCCGGCCAACAGGCGATCGGAATGGGGGCTGGCAAGGTTGAGCAGCAATTCGGCGAGCACCTGCTCACCGGCGGTGAGCGCGATACTTCCCGCCGGGGTAGCCGTGTTGATCAGGAGCAGGCGTGGGTCCATCACTGACCACCGAAGAGCAACCGCACGATGTCGTTGTAGAAGGCGAGAACCATCAGCATGATCAGCAGCGCCAGGCCGACCTGCTGGGCGATTTCCCGGGTGCGCAGCGACAGGGGGCGCCGCAGCACCGCCTCGAAGAGATTGAAGAAGAGATGACCACCGTCGAGAATCGGGATCGGAAAGAGGTTGAGAATCCCGAGCTGGATACTCAAAAAGGCCAGCACCGAAAGAATGCTGGCGAGATCGGTCTGCGCCGCCTGTCCGGCGATCTGCACCACGGTAATGGGACCACCGATGTTCTTGGTCGAGACCTGTCCGGCGACCAGCTTCTGGATAAAGACCAGGGTCAGCTCGATCAGCTCAATCGACCGCTTTCCGCCCGCCTGAATCGACGCCAACAGGCCGAAGCGCTTGAAGACCGTCGCCTGGTCCGGGGCGATCCCTATCAGGTAGTCCGAACCCTGGCCGTCTTCGCGCACCGGGGTCAGGGTGAGCGCAAGGGGCTTGCCCTGGCGCTCGATGTGAAAGGTCATGGCAGCGCCCTCCCCCTGCTGGATGACCTGTTTGAGGTCGTACCAGGAGGTGATGGGAGTAGCGTCGATGGCAAGGATGCGATCGCCGACCTCGAGACCGGCGGCGCTGGCCGGCATGCCCGGTGCGAGGCCACCGACCACCGCCTCCTGGCGGGGAAAGAGCCCGAGGGAACGCAGGCCCTCAAGCCCGCCATTGGCCGGCGTCAGGATGAGGCTCAGCGGCTGCCCGTCACGGCGCCCCTCCACCTGCAACACGCTCCCGGCGTGGGCAAGGAGGGAGAGGTTGGCCTCATTCCAGGTCGAGACCGGGTCGCCGTTGATCTGCTCGATGCAATCCCCCGGCAGGAACCCGCTGCGACCGGCGTCGGAATCGGCAGCGACAAAGCCGATGCAGGGCGGCTCTTCGAGGAAGGCCGGCAGCTGCACCCCGACCAGGTAGGCAACTGGCATGATCAGGAAGGGGAAGATCAGGTTCATCAAGGGACCGGCGGCGACAATGGCGCTACGCCGCGATACCGACTTGTCGGCAAAGGAACGTTCCTTCTCGGCGGCGGTCAGTTCGGCATCTTCACCGTTCTCCCCCCCTCCTTCGCCCAGCATCTGGACGTATCCGCCAAGCGGAACGGCGCAGATCATGTACTCGGTTTCGCCCCAGGTCCGGGAGACCAGCCTGGGACCGAATCCGAGGGAAAACTTGAGAACCTTGACGCCGGCCCACTTGGCGACGCAGAAATGTCCGAGTTCATGGACGAAAACCAGGATGCCGAGCATGATAATCCCGGCCAGAATGGTGATCATTGGACCTCCCGGTCAGAGTAGGACGGCCATCTGCCGGCGGGCTTCTTCGCGAGCCCAGCGGTCAGCGTGGAGGACGTCATCGATATGGTGCAGGGGAGAAACCGGATGCCGGTCCAGAACCTGCTGGATCAGCGCCGGGATATCGAGAAAACCGATCTGGCCGCCGAGGAAGGCTTCGACGGCAATTTCGTTGGCGGCATTGAGAACCGCCGGGGCGCTCCCCCCGGCGGCGAGGGCGGCGTAGGCAAGTTCCAGGCAGGGAAAACGTCCCTGTTCCGGCGCATCAAAGGTGAGACTCTGCAAGGCGCAGAGGTCGAGGGGCGGCAGATCAAGGGGCAGCCGGTCGGGGTAAGAGAGGGCGTAGGCAATCGGCGTTTTCATGTCGGGTATCCCGAGCTGGGCGATAACCGACCCGTCCCGATATTCGACCATGGAATGGACGATGCTCTGCGGGTGGATGTGCACCGCGATCCGCTCTCCGGGGAGGTCGAAGAGCCAGCGGGCCTCGATCACCTCCAGCCCCTTGTTCATCATCGTCGCCGAATCGATGCTGATCTTGCGTCCCATCTGCCAGTTGGGGTGGGCAAGGGCATCGGCCGGAGTTACGCCGGAGAGTTCCGCCAGGCTGCGGGTCCGGAACGGACCGCCGGAGGCGGTGAGGATCAGGCGCCTGACATCGGCATGGCGATGCCCCTCAAGGGACTGGAAAATGGCGGAATGTTCACTGTCGACCGGGAACAGCTTCACCCCTTTGCGCGCTACCGCGGCCATCACCAGCGGGCCGGCTGTTACCAGGGTCTCCTTGTTGGCAAGGGCGATCCCCTTGCCCGCCTCGATTGCCGCCATGGTTGGCACCAGCCCGGCAGCCCCGACGATGGCCGAAACGACCATGTCGACCCCCGCGAAGGTGGCGCAGGCGATCAGCCCTTCAATGCCGCTGACGATTTCGACCGGGGAGGGCCCGAGCAGCTGTTGCAATTGGGAGCGATGGTCTTCGCTCAATACCCCGACCAGGGCCGGCCGGAAGCGGCGGACCTGGTCGGCGAGGCGCTCGATGTTCTGCCCGCCGCTGAGGGCACCCACGGAAAAGCGATCGGGATGGGCGGCCACGATGTCGAGGGTGCTGACGCCGATAGAACCGGTGGCCCCGAGGATGGCGAGACATTTGTGATCGGCAGGCGGCATGGTCAGGCACCGAACCGTAGCAGGGCGTAATAGTAGGCGAGAGGAAAGACGAAAAGAAGGCTGTCCAGGCGGTCGAGAATGCCACCGTGGCCGGGAATCAGGGTCCCCGAATCCTTGACGCCGAAACTGCGCTTCAGCATCGACTCAAAGAGATCACCCAGTTGACCGACACTGCCAAGGACCAGGCCGAGAAACAGCGTATCGATCCCGGTCAGCATCGGCAGAAACCAGAGTTTGGCCAGAAAGGCGCCAGCCAGGCTGCCAAGCAGTCCGCCGATAGCGCCCTCGATACTCTTCTTCGGGCTGATGGCGGGGTAGAGTTTATGGCGACCGAAGTTGATACCGC
Organism: Desulfuromonas carbonis; assembly: GCF_054658035.1. Taxonomy (NCBI): domain Bacteria; kingdom Pseudomonadati; phylum Thermodesulfobacteriota; class Desulfuromonadia; order Desulfuromonadales; family Desulfuromonadaceae; genus Desulfuromonas; species Desulfuromonas carbonis. The sequence goes on from NZ_BAAHXR010000002.1 coordinate 653,011, forward strand.
TGAAGTAGGCAGCGGAATCGCCCGCCATCACCACCAGCATGACGAGAAAAACCCAGCCCCGGCCGTCGGGGAGCCCCCGCAGCATCGCCAGATGGGCGAGCAGCAGTGGCACGTAAATGAAACCGAGCAGAATCAGGTTGATCTGGGTGATGACCGAGGCGAGATCCCGAAAGCGCAACAGAAAAAGGATGGCGATGAAAATAAAAGCGAGGGCAATGCCACCGAGGCCCCAGGGCGAGGGGGCAAGGCTGACCAGGGGAACCAGGAGCGCACCCGCAACGACAGCGATGCGCTTTTCAAGAACCCGGTCGGCCGGCAGGCTCATACTGAAGAGTTCGTGCAAGGCCGGGATGGCGACCACCGTGACCAGGGCGGCAAACCAGGCCGGTCCGGCGAAATAGACGAACAGCACCAGTAACGGCAGGAGAATCAGGCCGGTCAGAATTCGCTGTCTAATAACAATCCTCCGAGGACGAATCCCGGTCCCGGGCCAATTGGGCGCCCGTCAGACCGAAGCGCCGCTGGCGCCGGCTGAATTCATCGATCGCCTTGTGCAGTTCAACGGGGGAAAAATCGGGCCAGAGGGCCTCGCTGAAATAGAGCTCGGTATAGGCCAGTTGCCAGAGGAGAAAATTGCTGATGCGGTGCTCACCGCTGGTCCGGATCAGCAGGTCCGGATCGGGGAGACCTGCCGTGTCGAGGCGGCCGGCGAACTCTTCCTCGTCGATCCGGGCCGGGTCGAGACGGCCGGCGGCAACATCGCGGGCCACCGCCTGCATCGCCCGCAGAATCTCGTTGCGGCTGCCATAGGAGAGCGCCAGGGTCAGGACCATCTCCCGGTTCGACGCGGTACTCTCGATGGTCGACTCGAGAATCTGCCGGATTTCAGCGGGGAGCCGATTGATTTCGCCGATGACGCGGAGTTGGATCCCCTGCTTGAGCAGGGAATCGAGTTCGCTCTGCAGGTAGCGCCCGAGCAGCCCCATCAGGGCGTTGACTTCAGCGGCGGGGCGTCCCCAGTTTTCCGAGCTGAAGGCATAGAGGGTGAGGAAAGGAATCCCCGATTCGCGGCAATCGGTGACGATCTTCTGCACCACCTCGACCCCACGCTGATGGCCGACAATACGGGGCAGCCGACGGTTTTCGGCCCAGCGGCCGTTGCCGTCCATGATGATCGCGATATGTCGGGGAGCAGGCATGGGAGGCTCTCGCAGCTGGAAATTCAGGCCTTTATAGGTAGCATGAAACGCACCTTCAGGCAAGCGCCGCGAGCGAGGATTTGGGGCAAAAAAGGGGCGCCGCAAGCGGCGCCCCGGCTCGGTTCAGTCGACGATGGCGTTTACCGGGCAGCTGTCTTCGCAGGCACGGCACTCGGTGCAGTCGTCGTTGATGGCGAATTTGTCGCCGGCCTCGACGATGGCGCCCAGGGGGCAAGTATCAACGCAGGTTCCACAGGCAATGCAGTCTTCGGTGATTTTAAGAGCCATTTCTAAGTTCCTCCTTTTGGTTTTGGTTTGTGGAGATCAGATCTCCATCACTTCTTTTTCCTTGACCGCCACCACCTCGTCAGCCTTTTTGACAAACTGGTCGGTCAAATCCTGAATCTCCTTCTCGCCGCGCTTGAGCTCATCCTCGGAGATTTCCTTTTCCTTTTCCAGTTTTTTCAGCCCTTCGTTGCCATCGCGGCGGACATTGCGGATGGCGATCTTCGCCTCTTCCCCCATGCGCTTGATCTGCTTGACCATTTCCTTGCGCCGCTCTTCCGTCAGGGCCGGAATGGCAATGCGCACCAGAACCCCGTCGGAAGCGGGATTCAGCCCAAGATCAGACTTGAGAATCGCCTTTTCAATATCGGGGATCAGCTTCTTTTCCCAGGGCTGGATGGTAATCAGGCGCGGTTCGGGGACGACCAGGGTTGCGACCTGATTGAGGGGAGTCGGGGTGCCGTAGTAATCGATGCGGATATCGTCCAGCAGCGAAACCGACGCCCGCCCGGTACGGACCCGGGTGAACTCTTTTTTCAGTGCCTCGATCGCTTTCTCCATGCCGACTCGAGCCTTGCCGATGAGATCCTGGTACATGGTCAGTCTCCTTTCACGATGGTCCCGATCCCCTCGCCGAGCACAACCTTCTGGATGTTGCCGCGCCGGGTCAGATCGAAAACCACGATGGGAAGGTTATTATCCATGCAAAGCGACGTTGCCGTGGCATCCATCACCTGAAGATTCATCTTCAGAACGTCGAGGTAGGTAAGGGTCGGGAACTTGACCGCGTTCTTGTCCTTGGCCGGGTCGGCGCTGTAGACCCCGTCGACCTTGGTCGCCTTGAGGATCACTTCGGCATTGATCTCCATGGCCCGCAGGCTGGCGGCGGTATCGGTGGTGAAGTACGGGTTCCCGGTCCCGGCGCCAAAGATGACGACCCGCCCCTTCTCGAGGTGTCGCACCGCGCGGCGCCGGATATACGGTTCGGCGACCTCCTGCATTTCGATGGCCGACTGGACCCGGGTGACGACCCCGACCTTCTCCAGGGCATCCTGCATCGCCAGGCTGTTCATCACCGTCGCCAGCATCCCCATGTAATCGGCGCTGGCCCGGTCCATCCCCCGGGAAGCGGCGGCAACGCCACGGAAGATATTGCCGCCACCGATGACCAGGGCAACCTGGACGCCAAGGGCGATCACGTCACGAATCTCTGCTGCAATGGCACCGATGACCTCGGGGTCAATCCCGTAGCCCTGGGTGCCGGCCAGCGCCTCGCCGCTCAGTTTAAGCAGAATGCGGCGGTAGATCGGTTCTTCGCCTGCCATGGCAACTCCAAAGGTTTATTTGGACAGGGAGGCTACTTCCGCAGCGAAATCGTCCTCTTTCTTCTCCAGCCCTTCGCCGAGCTGGAAGCGGACGAAACGATCAAGAGTCAGCGGGGCACCGATCGTCTTGCCGAGGGCCTCGACGACCTTGCCGACCTTCTGATCGGGATCGATGACGAAGGCCTGCTCCAGCAGGCAGACTTCGCCGAAGAACTTGTTGATCTGCCCTTCGATGATCTTCTCGACGATGTTGGCCGGCTTGCCGCTCTCAAGAGCCTTGGCCCGCATGATTTCCTTTTCCCGCTCGATCACCTCGGCCGGGACCTCGTCGCGCCGCAGGAACTGGGGGCTGGCAGCGGCAACATGCATCGCCACCTGCCGCGCCAGGCCGGCGACGCGCTCATCGTCACCGCGGCTCGTGCCGAGCTCGACCAGCACACCGATCTTGCCGGCACCGTGAACATAGGAAGCAATGACCCCCTGCGCCTCAAAGCGGGCGAAGCGGCGGATATTCATATTCTCGCCGATGGTGGCAATCTGGTGGGTCAGTTCCTCGCCAACGGTGCGGCTGCCACCGGGAAAGGTCAGCGCCTTGAGGGCTTCGACATCGGCGGGAGCGTGTTCGAGGACCGCCGCGGCAATGCCGGCGACAAAGCTCTGGAAGGCTTCATTCTTGGCGACAAAGTCGGTTTCCGAGTTGACCTCGACAACGACGCCCCGGTTCCCCTCACCGGCACAGGCGATCATCCCCTCGGCGGCAACGCGGCCGGACTTCTTGGCGGCGGCGGAGAGCCCCTTCTTGCGCAGGATATCGACCGCTTCCTCAATATTTCCATCCGCCTCGGCAAGGGCTTTCTTGCAATCCATCATGCCGGCGCCAGTCTTCCCGCGCAGTTCAGAGACCATTGATGCAGTAATGTTAGCCACGCTTTCCTCCTCTGAAAATCTTCTATTGGTTAAGGCCATCCGCCGGCCCGGATCTGTCAACCGGCCGCGAACGGCTATTGTCGGCAAAAAGGCGGCCGGACAGGTGCCGGCCGCCCTCGGGGCGTTTCACAGCAGTTGGGAATCAGGCCTCTGCGGCCGGACCCGCTGCGGCAACAACTTCAGGCTGAGCAGCCTCGACGGCAACTTCAGCGGCCGTCTCGCCACCTTCGGCGTCGCTGCGCAGACCAGCTTCACGGGCCTGGGCGCCCTCGATGCAGGCGTCGGCAATCCGCGCGGCAAAGAGGCGGATGGCGCGAATGGCGTCGTCATTGCCGGGAATCAGGTAATCGATTTCGTCAGGATCACAGTTGGTGTCAACCACGGCAACCACGGGAACACCGAGTTTGCGGGCTTCCTTGACGGCGATCCCCTCTTTCTTGGGATCAATGACAAAGATCGCACCAGGCATCTTGGTCATCCCCTTGATGCCGCCAAGGCTTCGCTCGAGCTTTTCCTTCTCCCGATCGAGCTGCAAAGCCTCCTTTTTGGTGATCAACTGATAGGTCCCGTCCTGGGACATGGTTTCAATCTTCTTCAGCCGGTCGATGCTCCCCTTGATGGTGCTGAAGTTGGTGAGCATCCCGCCAAGCCAGCGGTTGTTGACAAAATACTGGCCGGCGCGAACTGCCTCCTCGGCGATCGAATCCTGCGCCTGCTTCTTGGTGCCGACGAAAAGAATTTTGTCGCCGCCTTCGACCGTCTCCTTGACGAAGTTGTAGGCGGTCTTGAAATAGCGCACGGTCTTCTGCAGGTCAATGATGTAGATACCGTTACGGGCCCCGAAGATATAAGGTTTCATCTTGGGGTTCCAACGTTTGGTCTGGTGTCCGAAATGGACCCCGGCTTCGAGCAGTTGCTTCATGGTGATCTGGGACATCTTTTACCTTCTCCTTTAGCGGTTGATTTCCTCCGCCCCGGCTCTGGTTCCGCAACCCGTCATCAGTCCGGGCACCGCGCGGAGAGCCACCGAAGCGTGCGATTTGAATAACGTGTGTCTATACCATGCACCCCCCTGGCAAGGCAAGGGAAAAATAGGGGGATTCCAGTTTACAAGGACGCCCTTCTATACTAGGATGTCCGCCTATGTCAGCCCATCGAATCCATCGCTATATTGCACGCGAGGTCACCATCCCCGCCCTGCTCGGACTGCTGGTCTTCACCTTCGTGCTGATCCTCGGGCGGCTCCTCAAGCTGGCGGAGCTGGTCATCAACCAGGGCGTTCCCCTCGGCCAGATCACCACCCTTTTTGCTTACCTGATGCCAACCTTTCTGGTGATCACCATCCCGCTCGGCTTCCTCCTCGGCGTCCTTCTCGGCTTCACCAGGCTCTCGACCGACAATGAGATCACGGCCTTCAAGTCGACCGGCGTCAGCCTCTACCGCCTGCTGCGACCGGTTCTCTTCTGCGCCCTCGCCGCATCAACGCTGACCGCCCTCGCCACCCTGGTGATCGCCCCGGCCTGCAAGCAGCTCTTTCGCAGCCAGGTCTTTGAAATCGCCCTCAACCAGGCCAGCATCAAGCTGCAACCCCGGACCTTCAACACTGATTTCAACGGGCTCGCCATCTATGCCAATGGCGTCGATGAGCAGAGCGGAACCATGCAGGGGATCCTGATCGCCGATGAACGCTCCGGCAGCGCTCCGGCCGTGATCCTCGCCCGCTCGGGACGGATCATCCCCGATTCGAGCCAGATGGCTGTCACCCTGCGCCTGAATGACGGCACCATTCATCGCAAACCCGAGCAGAAATCGGGCGAAACCTACCAGCTGGTCAGCTTCGCCAACTATGACATCAACCTCAACCTCGGTCAGCAAACCCCCAGCAAGGAGAACCGCTACCGCAAGCCCTCGGAATACGCCCTCGGCGAGCTGATTACCAGCCTGCGCACGGCACCTGACGCCGCCGACCGGGCAGGATTCAGCATCGAACTCCAGCGCCGCATGATCCTCCCCCTGGCACCGCTCCTCTTTGCCCTGATCGGGGTTCCCCTCGGGGTGCAGTCCAACCGCAGCGGTCGCAGCAGCGGGTTCGCCCTGGCGCTGATCGTCTTCCTCCTCTACTACATGTTCCTTTCCCTCGCCCAGACCCTGGTCGAAGAGAAGAACTTCCCGGTAATCCTCACCATGTGGAGCCCCAGCGTCCTCTTCTTCGCCGCCAGCATCTACCTGTTGCGGATCACCGCCAGCGAGAGACGCCTCCCCCTGGCCGACTGGATCAGGGACCGCTGGCGTGTGGCACGCCGGCTGTTGCGCCGCCGGGGGCTGGCATGACCCTGATTACCCGTTTCCTTCTGCAGGCCTTTTCCCGGGTCTTCCTCCTCTCTCTGGTCGCCTTTGCCGGCATCTACCTGCTGGTCGACTTTGTCGAAAACGTCGACAGCTTCATCGCCCGCCAGGCGACAGCCACCGCATATCTTGTCTATTTTTTCGGCAAGCTCCCGCAGATCCTCACCCAGGTGACGCCGATGGCCATCCTCTTCGGGGTTTTCATGACCCTTGGCGGTCTCTCCCGCAGCAATGAGCTGACGGCGATGCGGGCGGGCGGCATCAGCCTCTGGCGTATCAGCATGCCGCTCCTGGGCGTGGCTCTGCTCGCCACCGTCGCCACCCTGGCCGCCAACGAATATGTGGTCCCCTACACGGCCAGAAAGGTCAACTTCATCAACCGCACCATCATCAAGGGGGAACCGAGCCAGCTGCTGCGCCGGGACCGGGTCTGGTTCCGTGAAGGGGACCAGCTGATCAATGTCCGCCTCGTCCTCCCCGCCGAAAAACTTCTCTACGGCATCTCCCTCTTCCGTATCGACCGTGATTTCCGGCTTCTCGCCCGCATCGACGCCGACCGTGCCGTATACCAGGATGGCCACTGGCTGTTCCAGAACCTGACCACCCGCACCTTTGCCGCCGACGGAAGCGAGTCGATGACCCTGGTGCGCGCGAAAGAAGAGGTCTTGCCGCTGGCCAAGACACCGAAGGACTTCGCAACGCCCGAATTCCGCAATGACGACCTCTCCTACCGGGAACTGCACCAGATGGTCGAGCGGCTCGAATCCGAGAATTTTTCGGCGACCCGCTACCGGGTTGACATGATGGCCCGCCTGGCCACCCCCTTCACCAGCCTGATCATGGCCTTTCTCGGCATCCCCTTTGCGCTGCAGAAAGGGCGCAATGCCAACCTGGCGATGGGGGTAGCGCTCAGTATTGCCGTCGGAGTCGTCTTCTACCTGGTCCAGGCGACCCTTCTCGCCTTTGGCTACTCGGCCGTGGTTCCCCCCCTGGTCGCAGCCTGGGCGCCCAATCTCCTCTTCGTTCTGATTGGCGTCTGGCTCCTCCTCTCCGCCCGCGACTGATCCCCTTGTCTCCACAGCGGCCTGTGGTTTAATCAAAAGTTGGGTTCAATTCCCCGCAGCTTGCTGCGCGATTTTTACTAAGGGTGTAGGCTGTTGATACCCCGTAGCTTGCTGCGGGGTAGTTCAATGAATCTCCCCGCAGCAAGCTACGGGGTATCAAAAGTTTAGATTGATCGCTTTCATCGAAGCAAGCTTCGGGGAATTCGACCCACCTGAGATTAAAGCTACGACTGTCAAGGAGAAGTAGCATGCGCAAATATTTCCTCTTCCTGCTGGGATTCCTCCTCTCTACGTCACTGCCGGCCCTGGCGACGGTGCAGATTACCTCGATGAGCCCGGACAGCGCCGCCCCCGGGGACGAAATCACCGTCACCGGCGGCCCCTTTTCCAATGAGATCGAAGTCCTTCTTGGCGAGATCAGGATCACGCCCCAGGCCGTTTCGGACCGGCGCCTGACCTTTTCCCTGCCGGAGCTCCCCCCCGGCCAATACCTGTTGCGCCTGGCCGAGCAAGGCCGGGTTTCGGCAAGCCCCCTGCTCTTCCGGGTGACCGAATCCGAACCGCGGATCAGCTCGTTGCAGCCGGTGGAGGTGGACGTCTGCGATACCGACCCGCCAGCGCAACTGACCGTCGAGGGGCAGGGCTTCCAATCGGGCAGCAGCTTGCTGATTGATGGCGTGACGATTGGTGTCGAGAAAATTTCCAGTGACCGCATTACCCTGACCCTCCCCCCCCTCGCCCCCGGAACCCACCAGGTGCAGGTCGCCAACCCTGCCGGCAGCCGCTCCCTCCCCCGTGGCCTGCTGGTCAACGGCACCCCGGTAATCTTTTCTACCCGGATCGGCGCCGACGATGTCACTACCTATGCACTGATCATCGAGGGGAAGAACTTCCTCGCCTCCTCCCAGCTACTCGTCGACGGCAAGCGCATTCCCCTCGTTGACCGGCAGCCGCCCGGCCGGGAAAGTGCCAGTCTCGGCGACTGTCGGACCATCGTCTACCACCGCCGTCCCTACAGCAGCCAACCGAAACCGATCACTCTGAAGGTGATCAACCCCGGCGGCCGGGAGAGTGCCGCGGTAACCATCCAGGCCCCTTAGATAACGCGTCGAGCAGCAGCACCCGGCGGCGCCTCGAACGAAAAAAGCCCCGCAGTTGCGGGGCTTTTTTCGTTTTGTTGCATGCTGCCAAACCGGCTCAGTACCGATAATGGTCCGGCTTGAAGGGGCCGGTGGCAGAAACACCGAGGTATTCGGCCTGGGCCGGGGTCAGGGTCGTCATCCTGGCCCCGAGCTTTTCAAGATGCAGGCGGGCCACCTTCTCATCGAGGAGTTTCGGCAGGACATAGACCTGGTTGCCATAAAGGCCGGTGTTGGCGAACAGCTCGATCTGGGCGATCACCTGGTTGCTGAAACTGTTGGACATGACGAAAGAAGGATGGCCGGTAGCACAGCCAAGGTTGAGCAGGCGGCCTTCGGCGAGAACGATGACCCCGTGGCCGTCGGCAAAGAGCCACTGGTCGACCTGGTTGCCGTGTTCCTGCGGGTTTTTGATGTTGATCTTGCGAATCCCCGGCACCTTGGCCAGCCCGGCCATATCGATCTCGTTGTCGAAGTGACCGATATTGCCGACAATGGCGTTGTGTTTCATCCGCGCCATATGCTCCGGGGTGATGATGTTGAAGTTGCCGGTGGCGGTAACGAAGATATCGGCGCTGGCCACCACATCCTCCAGCGTCTTCACCTCGTATCCCTCCATCAGCGCCTGCAGGGCGCAGATCGGGTCAATCTCGGTGACGATGACCCGGGCACCCTGCCCACGCAACGACTGACAGCACCCCTTGCCAACATCCCCGTAACCGCAGACCACGGCAACCTTGCCGGCGAGCATGACATCGGTAGCGCGCATGATCCCGTCGATCAGGCTGTGGCGGCAGCCATAGACGTTGTCGAACTTGCTCTTGGTGACCGAATCATTGACGTTCATCGCCGGGAAGGGGAGCTTCCCTTCTTTCTGCAGCTGATAGAGGCGATGGACACCGGTGGTGGTCTCTTCGGTAACCCCCTTGATCGAGGCACAGATCGCACTCCAGTCGTTCTTGCCGGCGGCAATCGACGCTTCCAGGCAGCGCACCAGTTCGCGCCAGTCCTCCGGGGCGTCCGCCCCGACCGCCGGAACTCCGGAGCGCTGCCAGTCGGCCCCATGCAGGACCATCATGGTGGCATCGCCGCCATCGTCGAGAATCATGTTCGGCAGCTGGCCATCGGGCCAGGAGAGGGCCTGCTCGGTGCACCACCAGTACTCGCTGAGGCTCTCCCCCTTCCAGGCGAAGACCGGGATGCCGGCGGCGGCGATCGCCGCCGCCGCCTGGTCCTGGGTCGAGAAGATGTTACAGGAAGCCCAGCGGACCTTGGCGCCAAGAGCGACCAGGGTTTCGATCAGGACCGCGGTCTGGATGGTCATATGCAGCGAACCGGTAATACGGGCGCCGGCAAGGGGACGCGCCGCGCCGAATTCTTCCCGCAGCGCCATCAGGCCGGGCATTTCAACTTCAGCCAGTTCAATCTCCTTGCGCCCCCAGCTGGCGAGGGCCAGGTCCTTGACCTTGAAGTCGCCCCGGGCCAGAACCGGATTATTCATTTTCTGCTGTGACATGCTAACCTCTTTTCGTTGCGGGCCGGCCAAGCCGGCAGGTTTCAATTTACTGCTTTTCGAGCGCAAAGCAGAAAAGCCGTGAACGGCCCGGGCTCTCCGGAGAGTTCACGGTAGGACTCCATGACAAAACCGCCATCCTGCAGCCAGCCGGTGATATCCTCGCGAACAAAACCAAGCCAGAGATCACCGAGCTCTTCCCGCGCCCACTCCTGCTCGTGGCGCAAAAGGTCGAGGATGACAAGTCGGCCGCCGGGCTGCAGCACCCGCAGCAGTTCGCCGATAATGGCCCGGGGACGATCGGCATGATGGAGAGCCAGGTGCAACAGCACGCCATCGACACTCCCATCGGCAAGGGGAAGATGGGTCATTTCGCCGAGGCGAAGGTCGACCCGTTCCGTCAACCCCGCGCCGGCGACCCGCTGCCGGGCTTCGGCGAGCATCGCCGGCGACTGGTCGATACCGACAACCTGGCGCGCCTTGTCGCAGAGGGCCGGCAGCAGGGCACCGGTACCGACCCCGAGATCAAGAATGACACCCGCTGGCGGGAGACTGGCCAGAACCAGGGGGCGCCAGTTTTCGAGGGGCAGAAAGCGCTTGGCCAGCCCCTCCCAGTGCCGGGCATGACGATCGAAAAAGGTGACGCTCGCCTGGCGCCGGCGCTGCAGAATCATCTCCAGCCGCACCAGGTCGCGGCGGAAGTCATCCCCGGCCAGACCGGGAGCAAGGACGGCCCACCAGGAGCGCAGCGGCTCCTGATCGACCAGGCTGCGGTAATAACGCCAGGTTCCCTGCCGCTGAACGGCGAGTAGCCCGGCATCGGCAAGTATTTTCAGGTGCCGTGAAATCCGGGATTGCCCCATCCCGAGGATATCCGTCAACTCCTGGACGGTGAGTTCGGCCTGGGCCAAAACCGCGACCAGCCGTAACCGGGTGCCATCACCGAGGGCCTTGAGAACTTCGAGCAGCGACATATCAATGTGGCCTGTTGTTGTTAAATCAGGTTTTCTTGATATATCATCGCTCCGCCCCAAAGGTCAAGAAAAAGGAGCTGGATCCCGAAGGACCCAACTCCTCGCCAGCGGATATGCGTGCCACCCCTAAAGAGCCAGGGTCGTGTTGAACAGCGTCCCTGACTCCGGGTCTTTCAGCTGCAGCCGAAGCTGGCTGGCAGAGGGCGCCTCCCCCGGGAAAAAGAGAAACCCGCGCCCCAGAACTCCCGGCCTTATGCTGCGATTTTCAAGGGACTTGTTGGCCAGGTCCCGGGAGATCTGCCGTTCTTCCTCCCCGGAGGTCCCGCTGTCGACGCCACCAAGCAGGGCTCCGCCGGCAGCGCCCACCGCCGCCCCCTTACCGAGCGCTTCGCCGACGCTTTCGCCAGTGAGAATACCGATAGCGGCGCCGATGACGGCACCACCGGCGGCACCCAGTACTGCGCTCCGCCCCGACCCCTTGGCAATCCTGGCGTACTCGGAACTCTTCTCCACCCGCTCGTAGGCGGTTCGGCGATCGAGCAGGTTCCAGTAGTTGCCGACGGCGTCGATCAGGAAGGTCTGGGCCGGCACCACTTCCAGAGTAGTCGAACCAATATTGTCGATGACGACCTGGACCGGCAACAGTCCGGCCTCGCGGATATCGAACCCGAAGGCTTCCCGGGCCTTCGATTTGTCGGCATACCCCTCGGCGGCGACCTGGGCGCCGGCGACAACCTGCATTCCGGGGTAGGCGGCCGGCGGGCGGAAGGGGAGCTCCTGGCTCTGGTAGGAAGCGCAGGATGCAAGCAGGAAGGTCAAAATGGTCAGCGACATCACGAAACGAAACGATTTCATCGGAATCTCCTTTTGCTGAGATTTTATTCTATCACCGCCGGCGCGATCAACAACAGGACCAGCCCGACGTGCGCCAGCGAATTCACAGCGCCCGATCCCCGACCGTTGCGCCCTCCCGGGCTTGCCGACGGGCGAGTCGGAACCGGGTCAGATGGAACCAGCAAAAGACCAGCACTGTCGTCAGGGCCCGCCCCGGCGGGTGATCGGTTATCTGCTCAAACCAGCGGTCGAACCATTGTAACCAGGGGGTCGGGCCGGCTCCGGGGGCATGGCCGGCCCGGCGATTTGCGCGACAATCGAGGGCAAGTCCCAGCTGCCAGCCCTGGCTGCGTACGTAGCCACCGGTCCGCCGCCACAGCCGGCGCCGCTCCGCCACCGGCAGGGTTGCCAGCAGTTCGCGGATGCGATTGAGAAAGGGGAGCAACTGCAATTTCGCCGTCGTGTCCTGTTGCCGATAGAGTCCGGGAACCTCGGCAAAAAAAAGCTCCCAGCCGATGGCGGCAAAATTCATGACCAACGCATTGAGAACCTGGCGCTGCAACAGACCCTCCCGGTGAAAACGGCGGGTCGAGGTAAGAATTTCTGCCGGCAGCAGCAGCCAGTCACCGGTCGCCAAGACCCGCTCGGCAAAGCGATGGTCTTCCAGAAACGGCAGGGATTCGAGAAAACCACCCATTTCGCAAAAGGCCTTACGTCCGATCAAAAACCCCTGGTCTCCGTGAATGGTTCCGGGGCGCCCGCTTTGCGCCTTGCAGGAGTAAAAATAGTAGGGGGCGGTATCGGCGCCGGGGCCGCTGAAGCAAAGGCGGAAATGGCCGGCGAGGGGCCCGGGTCCGGAGGCAGATCGGGCCCTTCGATAGGCGGCAAGGGCTTCGCTGAGGGCGAGCGGAGAAGAAAAACGGGAATCGGCATGCAAAAAGAGGAGGGTTGCTGCTGTGGCCACCCGGGCCGCGGCATTCATTTGCTGGCCGCGCCCGGCGGGGGAAAGAACCAGGCGCGCATTTACGTTGGGCGCGGCGGTGGCCTGGCGGCAGAGTTCGAGGGTGCCGTCGGTCGACCCGCCGTCGCAAAGGATCAGCTCGATACGTACCCCGTACTGCCCCCCGAGGTTGGCGAGCAAACCTGGCAGGGTTTCCTCCTCGTTCAGCAGCGGGACGATAATGGAGAGTTGCGGCGCCAGATCACCTTGAACCACTGCGGAGCCTCCTCGCTGCGGCAGCCGGTCAGATAAAAAAGGCGGGCCGCTGCCGGCCCGCCTGGAGTAACTCGCTCGCGACCGGTTTCAGATCCCGGCCCGCTTGCGCAACGACTCGACCCGGTCGGTACGTTCCCAGGTGAATTCGGGGAGTTCACGCCCGAAGTGCCCGTAGGCTGCGGTCTTCCGGTAGATCGGACGAAGCAGATCGAGGGTCTCGATGATCGCCCGCGGCCGCATGTCAAATTCCTCCTGGGCAATCCGGGCGATATCGTTGGAGGGAATCTTGCCGGTCCCGAAGGTGTTGATCATCACCGACACCGGCTGGGCTACACCGATGGCGTAGGCGACCTGAACCTCGCATTTATCGGCCAGCCCGGCCGCGACGATATTCTTGGCGACATAACGCGCCATGTAGGAGGCGCTGCGATCGACCTTGGAGGGGTCCTTGCCGGAAAAGGCGCCGCCGCCGTGGGAGCCCTGGCCGCCGTAGGTATCGACGATGATCTTGCGGCCGGTCAGGCCGCAGTCCCCCATCGGTCCACCGACGACGAAGCGGCCGGTCGGATTGATAAAGTACTTGGTCCGCTCGTCCAGCAGATCGGCCGGAATAACCTTGCGCACGACCTCCTCGATGATCCCTTCCTTGAGGTTCTCGTAGGTCACCTCCGGGCTGTGCTGGGAGGAGACGACCACGGCGTCGACGCGAATCGGCTTGTCATTGATGTACTGAATCGAGACCTGGGACTTGCCGTCGGGACGCAGGAAATTGAGCAGACCGCTCTTGCGTACCTCGCTGAGCCGCTTGGTCAGCTTGTGGGCAAAGGTGATCGGCATCGGCATCAGTTCGGGGGTTTCGTTGCAGGCGTAACCGAACATCAGTCCCTGGTCGCCGGCCCCCTGCTCGGTAAAGAGCCCCTCTCCCTCGGTGACCCCCTGCGAGATGTCGGGCGACTGCCGATCGATGGAGGTCAGGACGGCACAGGTCTCCCAGTCAAAGCCCATCGACGAGTCGCCATAGCCAATGTCGCGAATCGTCTCGCGTACGATCACCGGCATATCGACGTAAGCGCTGGTGGTGATCTCGCCGGCGATCATCGCCATGCCGGTCGTCACCAGGGTTTCGCAGGCGACCCGGGATTTCGGATCCTGGGCCAGGATGGCGTCGAGGATACTGTCGGATATCTGGTCGGCGACCTTGTCCGGATGTCCTTCGGTCACCGATTCGGAAGTAAAGAGAAAGTCTGTCATGGCCATGGGCGGGATGTCCTCCTTTGTGCCGGTTTCAGATGGCAAGGTTTCGCATCTTAGGTTAGAGCGGAAGGGTCTGTCAAGAGCCCGGGTTGGGTCGGGAGATTCTTCAAATCTCCGGATTGCCGAATATCGCAGGGAAATTCCGGTCCATGTAATTCTCAAGGGTGGCGGCTACCTCCACCCCCGTGGCGAGCTGAAGCAGGTCTTCGAGCAAGCGGACCCCGTCTTCGCGGCGGATTTCCCGGAGGATCTGCTTGACGCGTGGAATGCCGGTGGCGTTCATCGACAATTCACGGAAACCGAGGCCGAGCAGGATCAGGCTGTAGCGGGGCTCACCCGCCATTTCGCCACACATGCCGACCTCGATTCCGGCGTCCCGGCCAGCCTGGCAGGTCATCTGCAGGGCCCGCAGCACCGCCGGATGGAGCGGCTCGTAGAGATAGGCGACATGCTCGTTGCTGCGGTCGACAGCGAGGCAGTACTGGATCAGGTCGTTGGTGCCGACGGAGAAGAAGTCAACCTCGGCCGCGAGCAGGGGAGCGATGATCGCGGCGGCCGGGGTTTCGATCATCACCCCCACCGGCAGGTTGTCCGCTACCGGAATGCCTGCGGCGAGCAGCTCGTCCCGGGCCTCGGCGAGGCATTCCTTGCAGTGACGGATTTCGGCGACCCCGGAAATCATCGGGAACATCACCCGCAGGTTGCCATGGACGCCGGCACGCAGAATCGCCCGCAGCTGAATATGGAACAGGCGGCGCTCCTTGAGGGAGAAACGAACGGCCCGCAGGCCGAGCGCAGGATTGCTCTCGTCGCTGAGGTTGATATCCGGCACGAACTTGTCGCCGCCGACATCGAGGGTGCGGATGGTGACCGGATGCGGCGCCATCCGTTCGGCCAGTTCGCGGTAGACCTGGACCTGTTCCTCCTCGTCGGGGGGAAGCGGACGGTTCATGAAGAGGTATTCGGTACGAAACAGGCCAACCCCTTCGGCGCCGAGGTTGAGGGCCCCGGCAATCTCGGCTGCAGTCTCGATGTTGCAGCGCAGCGCCACCCGCTCGCCGTCACGGGTCGCCGCTGGCAGTTCGCAAAAGGAGAGGAGCTGCTGCTCCTGGTATTCATAAGCCTGTTTTTTCTGCAGATATTCGCGAAAGGTTTCCGGGGACGGGTTGAGAATGACGGTGCCGGCGCTGCCGTCGACGATCAGCGGGGTCCCCGGCGGGATCAGGGAGGTCACCGATTCCAGGCCGACAACCGCCGGAATCCCAAGGGAACGCCCCAAAATCGCCGTATGGGAGGTCCGGCCGCCGACATCGGTGACAAAGCCGTTGATCTTGCTGCGGTCCATCTGCATGGTGTCGGCGGGAGATAGGTCGTGGGCGACGATAATGACCTTGCGATCGATATCCCGCAGCGACTGCTGCCCTACCCCTTTCAGGTTGCGCAGCAACCGATCCCCGATGGAATCGATATCGGAGCGCCGCTCGCGCAGGTATTCATCCTCAATCTTGTCGAAGACCGCCCGCACCCGGTCGAGGGTCGCTTTGAGCGCCCCTTCGGCATTGACCAGTTCTTCCCGGATGGTGCGGATGGTCTTTTCGACCAGCATCTGGTCTTCCAGGATCAGCAGATGGGTATCGATGATGTAGAGATGTTCTGAGAGCTGGGCATCGTCGACCCCGTCGCGCACATCCCGAAGCTGTTGCTTGGAGAGGTCGAGGGCGGCGCGAAAGGCAGCAACCTCCCCGTCGACTTCCGCCGGCGTTATCTGGCGGTCAATGGTTGCCATCCGTGCCCGGTTGACCAGGTAGGCTTCGCCGATGGCAATCCCCGGCGACGACCCGATGCCGACGAGGAAGGTATCGCTCGATATCTCAGTCTTCACCGAATCCATCCGTGATCAGCTGGCCGACGGCCTCCATGGCCAATTGCTCATCCTCGCCATTGGTCGTTACCGTAATCTGGGAACCCTTGGGCGCGGCAAGCATCAGAATTCCCATGATGCTTTTGCCGTTGACCTCCTCGTCATCCTTGGCGACGGTAATCTCACTGCGGAAGCGGTTGGCGGTCTGGACAAGCTGCGCAGCAGCCCGGGCATGCAGGCCGAGACGGTTGACGATGGTAAAGTCAGCTTTTTGCATTCTTCAGGTCCTTTATCAGGAGACAGCCATAGCCGCCAGGGCAAGTACCAGGGCGGTAACCAGAATAACCAGCAACAGGGCCGACCAGCCCCGACGGGCCAGAACCGCCAGCAGATAGACCGGAGCAAGCAGGAAGAAGCCCCAAAGTTCGGAAACCTCCTGGCGATGGCAGGCGGAATAGACCAGAAATCCGCTCAGCACCCCGAGCAGCACAACGGTCGCCTCTTTGCAGCGCACGGCCAGATCGGGGAGTTGAAAGCGCTGGATGAACGCGACCAGCCCCATCCCGAGCCGATACCCCTGAACCAGCCCCAGGCACCGCAATCCAAGGTGGGGAAGGTTGAAAAGGATCAGAAAAACCAGGGGCGCCCACAGCGACCCCTTGACCGCGATAAAGAGGGCGACACCGGCAGCCAGTGGTCGCAGCCCCCCCCAGAAGAGCGCGTCCCCGATGGCGGCGTAGGGCGCCATGATCATCCCCTTGAACTCGGCAACCCCGGGGGAAGCGGCACCGCCGCGGCCAGCATCTTCCTCCAGGGCCAGGGTGGCACCGAAGACCGGCCCGGCGAAATAGGGATGGGTGTTGAAGTAGACCAAGTGCCGCTGGTAGGCCTGCACCAACGCTTCCCCCCGGAAAAGAAGGCGCAGGGCCGGTGCCAGGGTAAAGATGACCCCCAGGTTCTGCATCCGCTCAAAATTCCAGCTCGCCTGCAGCAGAAAGGAACGCAGCATCACTGCCACAAGGACTGCGCCGGGAAGTTCCCGATTCACCATACGCCCCCCTAAACCAGCCAGAGCACCAGCAGGGAACTGCCGAAAGCAGCCCCGAACAGGGTCCAGGAGCGATTGACGTTGACGGTTCCCAGCAGCACGGCGACCCCGACCAGCGGTAATGCGAGCTGCAAGGGGATCGCGGCGACGGAAAACCAGGGCGCAAAAACCGGCGCCAGCAGCAGCAGCGCCAGGGAACCACCCCCCACAATCGCGCCGAAGGTGGTCAGGGAAGCCAGGGCAAAATGACCGAGCCCCTGCAGGTGCAAAGTCTCGATCCGCCCCAGCCGCCCGGCGGCCAGGGCCGTTTCGGCCGCCGGTACCAGGCGATCATTCCAGTGTCGCACCAGGCGATCGGAAACCTGCCCGATCTTTCCGATCGGCAGGGCAACCAGCACGCAGAGCAGAACAAACCCTGGACCGTGCAGACCAAGAGCCTGCCCCATGACGACACTGAGGGTGGTCCCACCAATCGCCACCTGGGTGTCATCCGGGGGAATTGCCGCTCCGACCGGCAGCCGGCCGAGCCAGAGCAATTCAACCACCGAGCCCACCAGCAGTCCGCTCTGGGGGGCGCCAAGAATCAGGCCAGCCAAAGGCGCCGCCACAATCGGTCGGGCCAGCATTACCTGCATCGCCGCGGTGCGGTCGAGACCAGCGGCCACCGCCAGCAGGGTGACCCAGAAGAGATCAATTATCGGCATGTCAACCATCGCTCAGCGGCAACAGGTTCTTCCAGGGGCGTTCCCGGTCCGAGGGGATACACTGGGACATGATGCGTACTCCATCCGCCTCCAGTTGCTGCAGGTTGCCGATATCTTCGGGATCGAGGGCAATGGTGCAGGAGAGTTTCTGTTTCCCCGCACCGGCATGCATGTTGCCGAGGTTGAGCTCGTGAAACGGTGCCCCGCTGCGCAACCCCCGCAAGGCATCTTCGGAGGTGGCATACAGCAGCAGGACCCGGAAGTCATCGAGTTCGCCGGTCGACAGGAGCGCTGAACTTTCGGCAACGCTGCCAATAAGCACCTTGATTCCCTTCGGCACCGCCGCTTCCATCAGCATGCGCTGGAACGGAGCGGAGGCGGCCTGATCATTGGCCACAACGATACAATTGGCCCTGACCGCCGGGACCCAGGCTTCCAGCACCTGTCCGTGAATCAGTCGGTTGTCGATACGGACCAGAACAATACTCATGGAGACAAGACCTTCAACCGCACCCCTATTTGGTGAGAAACTCACTTGCCAGGGTAATGCCCTGCTGGCCATACGCCTTGACCAGGACGGCCCGCTCGACCAGGGAAAGATTTTCCTGGGTATTAAAAAACTTGAGGATCATCGGCAAGTTGACGCCAGTCAGCACCTCGACCTTCCCGGGATCGAGAAAAGTAAGGCTGAGATTGGCGGGAGTCCCGCCGAACATGTCGGTCATGATCAGCACCCCGTGGCCGTCACCGCCAACCTCCTCGATGGCAGCGGCCAGGCGGCCGCGGATCTCCTCCACCGCGTCTTCCCGACGGATGGCGATACTGCGTGCCATGGCAAGCGGACCGATAATGGTACTGCAGGCCTGCAAAAACTCTTCGGCGAGGTTTCCGTGGGTGGCGATAATCAGACCGGTCATCGAATTCTTATCCCTTGTCGAGATCCCGATGGGTTGTCTGCACGGTGATTCCGGTGCCGGCAATGAGAGGGCTGAGCGCCTCGGCGAGCGCAACACTGCGATGACGGCCGCCGGTGCATCCGATTGATATCGTCAGGTAGCTCTTCCCCTCCTGGCGGTAATGGGGGAGGAGGAATTGCAGCAGGTCCCGGAACCGGTCGAGAAACTCCCGGCAGATTTCCTGGTCGAAAATAAAATCCCGGACTGCGGGGTCAAGCCCGGTCTGACCGCGCAGATCGGGATGGAAATGCGGATTGGGCAGAAAACGCACATCCATCAACAGATCAGTACCCGGGGGGATACCATAGCGAAATCCGAACGACTGCACCAGAACTGCCAGAGGGGTGGCATCGTTGCCGCCCAGAACGAGGGCGGTGACCCGGGCCCGCAGGAGGTGCGGGGTCAACTGCGAACTGTCGGTGATCATCGTCGCCTGGCCACGAAGTCCGGCCAGAAGCTCCCGTTCGCGGTGGATGCTGTCGAGGACGCCGACACCGCCACCGACCGGGTGGCGGCGGCGGGTTTCCGAATAGCGGCGCAACAGAATTTCGTCGCTCGCTTCGAAAAAGAGGATCTCGAGACGATAACCGGCCTGCCGGATCTCGGCGAAGACCGTCTCACTGGCAGCCAGAAAACTGCGATTGCGGATATCGAGGACAATGGCAACATCGCCACCGGCGGAGGCCGCCGCCGGGCTGATCTCGAGCAGGCGCGGCAAAAGCGGTATCGGCAGGTTGTCGACGACGAAAAACCCTTCGTCCTCCAGCGCCCGGGCCGCCGTCGTCTTTCCCGACCCGGAGAGTCCGGTGATGATGATCAGCCGTTTCTGGGTCATTCGAGATTATCCCCGATGATCTCATGGGCATGCAGCCGCGCCATCTCTGCCATCCGTTTTTCCAGGCGATCCTGGAATTCCAGGGCGCTGTGATAACCCATTTCCTTAAGGAGCTGGTTGCGCGCGGCAACCTCGACGATCGAGGTCATATTGCGTCCCGGGCGAATGGGAATGCGCAGCAGCGGGATCCTGACACCGAGCAGGTCGAAGGTCTGGTCCTCGATGCCGAGGCGGTCATATTCCTTCTCCTCGTCCCATTCCACCAGTTCGATGGCGAGGTCGATCTTCTTCCGCTCACGAATTGCCGCTACCCCGAACAGGTGCTTGATATTGATTATCCCCAGCCCCCGGATCTCCATATGGTAATGGAGCAGATCACTCCCCTCACCGAAGAGGACGGCGGGGAGTTTGAGACGAACCTTGACCACGTCATCGGCGACCAGCCGGTGTCCCTTGAGAACCAACTCCAGGGCACACTCGCTCTTGCCGACCCCGCTCTTGCCGAGGAGCAACACCCCCACCCCGAGAACATCGACGAGAACGCCATGCACCGTGGTCGAGGGGAGGAGCCGTTCCTCAAGAAACTTGGTGATCAGGGAGATGAAAGTTGAACTCTGGTGATGGGTGGACAACAGCGGGATGCCGTTGCGTTCGGTCTCGCGGATCAGCAGGGGGGGCGGGGTCTGTCCCTTGGTAATGATAAAGCAGGAGATATCGAGGTGACAGAGCTTTATCAGGTGTTCTTCCGCCCGGTCCGGGGGGAGTTGCCCGAGGTACGTCAACTCGGTCGAGCCAAGCACCTGAATCCGGTCCGGATGAAGATTGGTCGTGTAACCGGCAAGGGCCAGCCCCGGTTTCTGGATGCGCGGCACCTGCACCCGCCTGGCGAGACCGGCCGCCCCAGAGAGCAGTTGCAGGTCGAGTCCGGCTTCCGTTTCGGCCAGCAGCTCCTCAATAGTCAATCCAGCCATGCCCAGTCCCGTTCCGTGCCCCCCGCTGTATATTCTTCCCAACTGGCCTTGGCCGAGGTCTAGAGTTTCTCCTCTTCCTCGGCAATAATACGCTGCAGGTCAGCGGCGTCCTGACCTTCGAGCAAACGCTTGCGGACCTGCGGGTTCTTCAGCAGCTTGGAAATGCGCGCCAGGGTTTTGAGGTGAATCCCGACCGACTCTTCCGGCGCAACCAGGAGGAAAAAGAGATGGGCCGGCTTGCCATCCATCGAATCGAAGTCGACCCCGGAGGTGCTGCGGCCAAAGGAAATCAGCAGACGGTCAAGATCCTTCAGCTTGCCATGGGGAATGGCCACCCCTTCGCCGATGCCGGTGCTGCCAAGGCGCTCCCGCTCCTGCAGCACCCGCACCACCTCGTCGCGGCCAAGGGATTTCTCGACACGCAGCAGGGCATCGGTCAGCTCACCCAGCACTTCGTTTTTGGTCGTCCCGCGAAGTTCGGCAGCGATGGCCAGGGGGTCCAGCAGATCAACGATTTTCATAGCTAATTGTTCTCGCCTCCAGAAGCTGAAAAACCGGACGGAGCGGCACAGTCTGCCCTCTCCGTCCGGTAGCCATCGCCCCTTATCTTGCCTGGGGAATAATCAAACCGTAATTGCCGTCCTTGCGCCGGTATACAACATTGACCTCCTCGGTCCTGGCATCGGTGAAAACCAGGAAATCCTTGTGCAGCAGGTCCATCTGCATGACCGCCTCTTCCACCTCCATCGGCTTGACCGGGAAGCTGTCGGTCCGAATGATGACCGGTTCGCCCTGCCCCTCGTCAATGCTTTCCGCCGCGAGCACCGATTTCTGGACCTGGCGCTCCTTTCCGGCGTGGGGCTTGTGCATCTTGATTTTTTCCTTGTAACGCTTGAGCTGACGCTCAATCTTGTCGACCACGTTATCAATGGCCGAATACATGTCGTTGGTCTCCTCCGACCCCTTGATGGTGATCCCCTTGGCGACGATGGTCACCTCGGCACGGTGGCGGATTTTTTTCTCGACGGAGATGGCAACCTGGGCATCGATCGGCTCGTCGATGTATTTCTTGACCCGGGAGACTTTCTCTTCGATATAAGCGCGAACCGGCTCACTCGTTTCCATGTGACGGAATGTAACGGCAATTTGCATGTGGACCTCCTGGAAAATCCCCGTCCGGGGGGTGATATCAGTTATTTGTTGTGATTATACCACCGGCTGCTGCGATGGCCACGACCGGCCTGACTAGAAGAGCCTTTTGCGTTCCGTGGAAGAACCGATCCCAAGCATTTCACGGTATTTGGTGACGGTCCTGCGCGCGATATCGATGCCATGGCGCTTGAGTATGTCTACAATCTTCTGGTCGGAATAGGGCTTCTTGGGGTTCTCTCCCGCAACGATATCCCGAATCTTGCTCTTCACGCTCTCCGACGCCACCGATTCACCTTCGGTAGTGTTGATGCCGCTGTTGAAGAAATACTTGAGTTCGAAGAGCCCCTGCGGGGTCTGGACATACTTGTTGGTGGTCACCCGACTGATCGTCGATTCGTGCATCTCGATGTCTTCGGCGACATCGCGCAGAACCAGGGGGCGGAGGTGCTCGATCCCCCGATCGAAGAAATCCCGCTGGAACTTGACGATGCTGCGGGTGACCTTGTAGATGGTCCGCTGGCGCTGATGGATACTCTTGATCAGCCAGACCGCGCCGCGCATCTTCTCCTGGATGTATTCCCCGGCCTTGGCATCGATGCTCGAAGCGCCGGAGAGGGCATGGCGATAGAAGGAGTTGATCCGCAGGTTCGGCAGTCCTTCGTCATTGAGCACGACGACATACTCCTCGCCGATCTTGTAGACGAAGATATCCGGAATGATATAGTGGACATCGTCATGGCCGAAAGGAGTACCCGGCTTGGGATCGAGTTGGCTGATCACCTTGGCCGCGCCCAGAACCTCGTCGAGAGTCGCCCCGACCGCCTTGGCAATCGCCTGGAATTTCCGGTTTTCGAGTTCACCGATAAAATCCCGCAGAATGGTCTCGACCAGGGTGCCGGCCATGTCCAGTTGCCGGACCTGCAACAGCAGGCACTCCTGCAAGCTTCGCGCGGCCACCCCGGGCGGGTCGAAGGCCTGAACCTGGCCCAGGACGGTCTCGACCTCCCCGTTGGTACAGCCGCAGGCCCCGGCGATTTCTTCGGGTGTAGCGGTCAGGTAGCCGTCGTCATCGATGTTGCCGATGATCTCGGTAGCCACCAGCCGCTGCAACCCGGATATTCGCGACAGTCCCAACTGCCAGAGGAGGTGATCGGAAAGGGTGCTCTTCTTGGTCAGCAGGTTTTCATAGGAGGGGCGATCTTCGTCTTCTTCGTAGGAGTCGGCCACCGTACCGCCAAGGTTGTAGCCTTCGAGGTAGGTCTGCCAGTCGATATCATTCAACCCCTCGTCGCCACCGGCAACTTCCTTAACTTCCTCGGAAGCGGATGCGGACTCATCCGTCCTCTCGGCCTCGGCCGCGACGGTTTCTGCTTCCTGGACTTCCTCGGCGCCTTCTTCCAGGACGGGATTCTCCTCCAGTTCCTGCTGCACCAGTTCGACCAACTCCATGCGTGACAACTGCAAAAGCTTGATCGCCTGCTGCAGCTGGGGAGTCATCACCAGTTGCTGGCTCAGTTTCAGTTGTTGTCGGATTTCAAGGGCCATTGTTCTCCTGCAGCCGGTGACCATCAAGTGGACAGAAGGTCCCAACCATCAAAGGCTGAATTTTTCTCCCAGATAAATCTGTCGCGCCCGGGGGCTCGCGGCAATTTTTGCCGGTTCGCCAAATTCGAGAATTTCGCCGTCGCTGAGAATATAGGCCTGATCACAGACCCCCAGGGTCTCCCGGACATTGTGATCCGAGATCAGCACCCCGATCCCCCTCTCGCGCAACTGCCCGATGATCGTCTGGATGTCAATGACGGCAATAGGGTCGATGCCGGCAAAGGGCTCGTCGAGGAGGATGAACGATGGTTCCAGGACCAGCGCCCGGGCAATCTCCACCCGGCGGCGTTCGCCGCCGGAGAGGGAATAGCCGAAAGAACGGGTGATATGGGTCAGGCGCAGCTCCTCGAGCAACTGGTCGCAACGCCGCCGCTGCTGACGGGAATCGAGATCAAGAGTCTCCAGGATCGCCAGCAGGTTCTGTTCCACGGTCAGCTTGCGAAAAACCGAGGCTTCCTGGGGGAGGTAGGAGATCCCGGTCCGGGCGCGCTGATACATGGGGAGCGGGGTCAACTCGGTATCGTCCAGAAAAACCTGCCCCTGGTCGGGGCGAACCAGTCCGACCACCATGTAGAAACTGGTCGTCTTTCCGGCGCCGTTGGGGCCGAGCAGACCGATCACCTCGCCGGAGGCAACCTCGAAATCAACGTTGCGTACTACCTCGCGGCCCCGGTAGGCCTTGCAGAGGCCCCGGGCCAGCAAGCGCCGCTTCAAGGCTTCACCCCCCGGGGATGAAAGACCGCATTAACCCGGGAGCCCTGGTCGCTTTTGACGATACTGCGCTCCTCGTCGAGAAAGACGATAATCTCATCCCCCTCCAGAAAGTCATCCCCCTGGTAAACCCGCGGCGACCCGGTCAGAACGATCTTTCGTTCGGCGTTGAAGAAGCTCGCCTTTTCGCCCGTGGCGATACGGTTCCCCTGGACGATTCGCACCGCCCCAGTCGCATCGATCCGCTCAATATCCCGTCCCGATTCAGGATAGACCAGCATCAGTTCACCGGCGTAGATGGCCACGTCTCCCTGGCGGGCGACAACATTGCCGGAAAAGCGGACCTGATGAAGCTTGTCGTCGGCCTCAAGCCGGTCCGAAGTAACCGAGACCGGGGCATCGGCCTGCAACCCCGGCGGCGCAATCTGGGCGAATGCCGGCACTCCGCTGCAAAGAGCGAGAATGAGAAATCGAGCTGCCAGCCATCGGGTCATGGGTGCTCCCTGCTAAATCCCCGGGGGAATTCGGCTTTTACGTCGGCAAGCAGGGTCAAGGTCCGGTCGACGACATTCAGGCGCATGCCACGGCCACGGATAGTCCCCGTCGGAGCTTCCAGCCGTACCGGCAGGTTGGTCCTGATAAAACGGTCGTTTTCACGGTAATCAAGGCGCTCGGTATAAAAGCTGTACCCGGCGGGGCTGCGAACCACCACGTTCCCGGTGGCGGTCACCTCGCGTTTTTCCGGGGACAATTCGCCGTGATCGGCCTGAACCCTGAGTTCACCCAGCCGCTGGTCGAAGAAGGTCATGCGCACATTTTCAATCCGCCCAACCCCCTCGGTCAGGTTATGCGCGGCAGAATCGGCCGTCAGGGTCCAGGTCCGCTTGCCGTCGCGCGTCTCGGTATAGTCAATCTTCTTCAGCGAGAGGTCAACGTTCTTCGGCAGCCCCTCAAGAACTTCTTCCGGAGCATTCCCTTTCAGGTTGCTGGCAATGAAGAGGGCGAGGGCGGAGGCGAGAGCCAAGATTACAAACGCCAGGCCATTGCGTAGTTGCAGTCTCTTTTTCATAAGCTGGGCCAGTATAACACTCGGCGCAAGGGCGTGTAAAGACCAATCGGCAGATTTGGCACGGGAATTGTATAAGGCCCTCAGCCGCCAGCAAAATAGCGAGCGGTTACGGCGGTCCAGGCTCCCGACTCCTTGAGCAGCAGGTCGCAGATTTCCCGGACCGCGCCCCTGCCGCCAGGTCGCCGGCAAACATAGTGAACATGCGGCTTGACATCTTCAGCCGCGTCGGCAACCGTCGCCGCAAACCCGACCCGGCGCAGAATCGGCAGGTCGACGACGTCATCGCCGACATAAGCGACTTCCGCGTCGGTCAGGCCAAGCTCGGCGAGGATCGCCCGGTAGGGCTCAAGCTTGTCCTTGATCCCCTGGTGGAGAATATCGATACCGAGTTCCGCGGCCCGCACCTCGACCAGTCGCGACTGGCGTCCGGTGATGATGCCGATACGCACTCCGGCCCGCTGCAGCAGTTTGAGACCGTGACCGTCCTTGACATCGAAAGCCTTGGTTTCGACGCCATGGTCGTCATAGACGATGCGCCCGTCAGTGAGGACACCATCAACATCAAGCAGGAGCAGGCGAATGGCACGGCAACGCTCCTTCATCAGACCACCCCCGCCTTGAGCAGATCATGCAGGTGGATGATGCCGACCGGAACCTGATCCGCCTCCCCCTCGAAGACAAAGAGAGAGGTAATCGAATGCTCTTCCATCTTCTGCAGCGCCTTGGCAGCGAGGTTGCTGCGAAGGATCCGTTTCGGGTTGCGGTTGCTGAAATCACCGATCGGCCGGTTTAGAATCTCTATCCCTTCACCAAGGGCGCGGCGCAGGTCACCGTCGGTAAATACTCCGCAGAGACGACCGTCGGCGGTGCCGACCCCGGTGATGCCCAGCTTCTTGCTGGTAATCTCGAAGAGGGCTTCCTTGAGCAGGGTCGATTCCGGCACCATCGGGATGTCCTTCCCGGTGTGCATGATATCCTCCACCCGCAGCAGCAGCCGCTTACCGAGGGCGCCACCAGGGTGGAAAAGAGCAAAATCCTCTTCCTTGAAGCCGCGTTCGACCAGCAGGGCCACCGCCAGGGCGTCGCCCATGGCCAGGGTCGCCGTGGTACTGGCCGTCGGCGCCAACCCGAGCGGGCAGGCTTCCTCGCGAATCGAGATGTCGAGGAAGACATCTCCGGCCCGGGCCAGAGTGCTTTTCGGATTGCCACTCATGGCAATCAGGGGGAGCCCCATGCGCTTGATCACCGGCAGGATCCGGGTGATCTCTTCGGTCTCCCCCGAGTTGGAAACGGCAATCACCACGTCCCCCTTCATCAACATCCCGAGGTCGCCGTGAATCCCTTCGGCAGGGTGGAGAAAGAGCGCCGGGGTGCCGGTGGAGGCCATGGTGGCGGCGATCTTCTGGCAGATGAGACCCGACTTCCCCATCCCGGTGATCACCACCCGCCCCTGGCAGGCGAGGAGCATCGCCACCGCCCCTTCGAAACGGGCATCGACCCGGTCAACGAGGGCGAGGATGGCTTCCGCCTCGATGCGCAACACCTGTTTTGCCTTTTCCAGCATCGGTAATTTCTCCAGAGGCCTGCGGTTGATGAAAGGGCCGGCTATTTCTTGACGATCGCATCGATCGCCAGGAGGTCTTCCAGCATCGGCCGCAGGTCTTTAAGGTAAAGGGAGTTCGGTCCGTCGCAGAGGGCCGCTTCGGGGTTTTCGTGGACTTCCCAGAACAGCCCATCGATTCCGGTCGCCACGGCGGCGCGGGAAAGGGTACCGACGAACTGCCGCTGCCCGGCCGAAGAGGTCCCGGCGCCGCCGGGGAGCTGTACCGCATGGGTCGCATCCATGATTACCGGGCAGCCGGTTTCGCGCATGATCGGCAGCGACCGCATGTCGACCACCAGGTTGTTGTAGCCGAAAGAGGCGCCGCGCTCGGTCAGCAAGACCCGGTCATTCCCGGCCGCGGCCATCTTGCCGACCGCGTTCTTCATATCCCAGGGGGCCAAAAACTGCCCCTTCTTGATATTGACCACCTTGCCGGTCTTTGCCGCAGCGAGCAGCAGGTCGGTCTGCCGCGACAAGAAGGCGGGGATCTGCAGGATGTCGAGGACCTCGGCCGCGATCTCGACCTGGCTGATCTCGTGAATGTCGGAGACCACCGGCACGTCGAACTCACGCTTGATCCGCGCCAGGATCTTCAGCCCCTCCTCCATCCCCGGACCGCGAAAGGCAGCAATCGAGGTCCGGTTGGCCTTGTCGTAGGAAGCCTTGAAGACTAGGCCGATACCGAGATCCCCGGTCAGCCGCTTGAGGAATTCGGCAATCCGCAGGGTGAGAGACTCTTCCTCGATGACGCAGGGGCCGGCGATCAGAACCAGGGGGCGATTGCCGCCAAAGACGACGTTGCCGATACGGATTTCACGGGTCATGTTATTTCTCCCCACGATGTTTCAGGCAGGCGCCGACAAAGGATTCGAAGAGCGGATGGGGCGCCATCGGCCGCGAGCGGAACTCGGGGTGGAACTGGCAACCAAGGAACCAGGGGTGGTTGGCGAGCTCGACAATCTCGACCAGGTCAAGCTCGGGATTGCTGCCGGAGATGACCAGACCGGCCTTGCGCAGGGTATCGCGGTAGTGGTTGTTGAATTCGTAGCGATGCCGATGGCGTTCGCTGATCGACTGCTGGCCGTAGATCCGGCGCGCCTGGGTCTTGGCGGCGAGCTCGCAGGGGTAGGCGCCGAGGCGCATCGTCCCCCCCTTCCCTTTCACCCCCTTCTGCCCTTCCATGATATGGATGACCGGATTTTTCGCCTCTTCCCGGAACTCGGAAGAGTAGGCATCCTCGATATTGCAGACGTGGCGGGCAAATTCGACCACCGCCATCTGCATACCGAGGCAGATACCAAAGAAGGGGAGCTGGTTTTCCCGGGCATGGCGAATCGCCGCAATCTTTCCTTCGCTCCCCCGTTCACCGAAGCCGCCCGGTACCAGGATGCCGTCGGCACCGGCAAAGGTGTCGCCGACGCCATGGCGCTCCAGGGCTTCGGAATCGACGTAGGTCAGATTGACGCGGCAGTCGTTGGCGATGCCGCCGTGGGTCAGGGCTTCGGCCAGGGACTTGTAGCTCTCGGTCAGCTCGACATACTTGCCGACGATGGCAATGGTCGTCTCGCCGGCCGGTTCGCGCACCCGCTTGGCGATCCGCTCCCAGTCGGAAAGGTCGGGCGCCTTGGTCCAGATATTGAGGAGTTCGACCAGCCGCTCGTCGAGCCCCTGGTCGTGGTAGACCTTGGGGACCTCGTAGATCGACTGCACGTCACGGGCGGTGATGACCGCCTCTTCACGGACGTTGCAGAAGAGCGCGATCTTCGCCTTCATGTCCCGGGGGATTTCCCGGTCGCAGCGGCAGAGGAGAATGTCGGGTTGAATGCCGATCTCGCGCAATTCCTTGACGCTGTGCTGGGTCGGCTTGGTCTTCAGTTCACCGGCGGTGGGGATATAGGGGACGAGGGTGAGATGAATGTAGAGAACATTTTCGTGGCCGCGGTCGGTGCGAAACTGGCGGATCGCCTCCAGAAAGGGCAGGGACTCGATGTCGCCGACGGTCCCGCCGACTTCGATGATGGCAAGATCGACCCCCTTGGCATTCTCGAGGATCTTTCCCTTGATTTCATTGGTGATATGGGGAATGACCTGGACCGTCCCGCCGAGGTAGTCGCCACGGCGCTCCTTGCGGATGACCGAGTCGTAGACCTGGCCGGTGGTGAAGTTCGATTTGCGCGACAGGGTCGCGGTGGTGAAGCGCTCGTAGTGACCGAGATCGAGGTCGGTCTCGGCCCCGTCATCGGTAACAAAGACCTCGCCATGTTGAAACGGGCTCATGGTCCCGGGGTCGACATTGATATACGGATCCATCTTTTGCATGGAAACCCGCAAACCCCGGGCTTCGAGGAGAGCCCCGATGGAGGCGGCGGCGAGTCCCTTGCCCAGAGAGGAGACGACACCGCCGGTAACAAAAATAAACTTGGTCTTCATGGGGACTCCTTTGGCAGCACGGAAACCTGCCCCAATGCCGAAGCAGGCAGGATCAAAATCGAAATTTTACACATCGGGGTGGCAAAAGAAAACCCCAATTTCACCCCTTGACCCTGCCGCCACGCAGGAGTTCGACGACCCGCTGCAGATCCGCCGGGGTATCGACCCCCTGGGTCGGAAGAGCGGTCTCCGCCACGCGGATGCGAAAACCGTGTTCGAGCGCCCGCAACTGCTCAAGTTTTTCAAGATTTTCCAGCGGGGTGACGGCCAGTTTGGGATAGGTGAGGAGGAAATCCTTGCGATAGACGTAAAGACCGACATGCTTGAAGCAATTGAGGCCGGCAAGATCCTCGGGGAGGAGGTCGCCGAGGTCGCGGGCATGGGGGATCGGCGCCCGGGAGAAGTAAAGGGCGAACCCCTGGCGGTCGGTCACCACCTTGACCACATTGGGGTTGCGGAACTCTTCCAGCGAGGTCAGGGGGCATTTGAGGGTCCCCATCGGGATGCCGCGATTCTTCTTCAGCGGCGCCAGCGCCTGTTCGATCATTTTCGGGTCGATCAGGGGCTCGTCCCCCTGCACGTTGACGACCAGATCGGTTTCGATGCGCGCAGCGACCTCGGCCAGGCGGTCGGTGCCGGTGGGATGATCCGGCCGTGTCATTTCGACCTCGCCGCCGAATGCCCGCACGGCGTCGGCAATGCGCTGGTCATCGGTAGCGACGACCACCCGGTTGATCCCGGAGGCCCGGGCGGTCCGCTCGCAGACCCATTGGATCATCGGTTTGCCAAGCAGGTCGGCGAGGGGCTTGCCCGGAAAGCGGGTGGAGGCAAAGCGGGCGGGAATAATCGCGGTAACGCGCATGATGGAACGAATCCTTTCACTGCTGCTGGAAGCCGCCCGTAGAGTAAAGAAATCGCAGGGGGAAGTCAAGCCATGCAGCAGCGGGGGGAACGCGCCCGAGGCCGCGACCCGCAAGGGATCAGCGGCGGCGCTGGCCGCCGAAAAGGGAGCCGAGCAGGCCGCGCAACAGCTGGCGCCCGAGTTGACTGCCGATGGCGTGGGCGGCGCTCTTGGCGGCCGCCTCCAGCAGCACCTTCTGCCGGTTTTCCGGGGCGGCCGGGGGCTTCCCGTTCCCCACCTCGGGCACCGCCCGGGCAGCCCGGATCTTGAGGCGTTCGTAGGCAGAATCGCGATCAATCGTCTGCTCGTACTGCCCGGCCAGCAGCGAGGCGGCGACCACCTGCTGCCGTTCGGCAGGAGTAAGGGGGGCCAGGCGGCTGCGGGGTGGACAGACCAGTGCCCGTTCCACCGGCGTCGGCGCACCGCGGGAATCGAGCACCGAGACCAGCGCCTCGCCGACGCCGAGTTCGGTAATGGCGCGGGCGACATCGAGTCCGGGACGGGAGCGAAAGGTCTCCGCCGCCGCCCGTACCGCTTTCTGGTCACGAGGAGTAAAGGCACGCAGGGCGTGCTGGACGCGATTGCCGAGCTGGCCGAGGATGGTGTCAGGAAGATCAAGGGGATTCTGGGTAACGAAATAGATCCCGACCCCCTTGGAGCGAATCAGCCGCACCACCTGCTCGATGGTCTCGAGCAGCGCCTTGGGCGGATCGGCGAAAAGGAGATGGGCCTCGTCGAAAAAGAAGACCAGGCGCGGCTGGTCGACATCGCCGACCTCCGGCAAGCGCTCGAAGAGCTCCGCCAGCAGCCAGAGCAGAAAGGTGGCGTAGAGCTTCGGCTGCTGAATCAGCCGGTCGGCGGCCAGGATGTTGATGACGCCGCGACCGTCGCCGGCAGTTTGCAAAAGGTCCTCGAGATCGAGACCCGGTTCCCCGAAGAAACGCGCCCCCCCCCTGCTGCTCGAGGGCGAGCAGGGCACGCTGAATGGCACCGATGCTCGCCGCCGAGATGTTCCCGTACTGGGTGCGGAAGGTCGCCGCCTGGTCGCCGACGAAACGCACCATCGCCTGCAGGTCTTTGAGGTCGAGCAGCAGCAACCCCTGGTCGTCGGCTATCTTGAAGACCAGGTTGAGGACTCCGGCCTGGGTCTCATTGAGGTCGAAGAGCCGGGCCAGCAGTAGCGGCCCCATTTCCGTCGGCGTGGTGCGCACCGGGTGCCCCTGGGCGCCGAAAAGATCCCAGAAGACCACCGGAAAGCCGGCCGGATTGAAATCCGTGAGCCTAAGGTCTGCGGCCCGCTGTTGGATCCGCGGCTGGTCGCCGCCGGGGTGGGCCAGGCCGGAAAGATCCCCCTTGACGTCGGCGACAAAGACAGGAATGCCGCGGGCGCTGAATTGCTCGGCCAATACCCGCAAGGTAACAGTCTTGCCGGTACCGGTAGCGCCGGCGACCAGTCCGTGCCGGTTCGCCATGGTCGGCAGGATGCCGATGAAGTCCGCCCCTTTGGCAATGGTCAGCTGATTATTGTCACCCATGACAGACGCTCCAGGTTCGCAAATGGGGTCCCCTTCCGAGAGGGACAGGAGAGATGGCAACAGGTTGGTTTCAGCTCCCCGGCCCGGGACGGACGAAGATTTCCCGCGCCAGCTCCTGGTCGACGGCGAATTCGGAATGACCGATGCGGAAGATGTAGCTCGGGTAGGCGCGCTTGAGCAGTAACTGGTTGCCGGGAAGAACGCCCATGCTCATCAGTTTCTGCATCTTCTTCGGCTCGGCGGTGGAGAGATAGGCAATTTCGCCGACTTCGCCCGCTTTGAGTTCGGTCAGGGCGACCACCCCGGGCGCACCCTGCTGTTTGGCGTCACGGCAGCACCGGCCAGGAGGAATCGGCCGGCCATGGGGACAGGTCGCAGGGTGGTTGAGCAGGGTGCAGAGCTTGGTGTCGACGGCGCCGCGCAACAGGTGCTCGAATTCGCAGGCCTTCTCGTCCCCTTCCGGACCGCGGATATCAAAGATGTCCATGGTCAGGCGTTCGGCCAGCCGGTGCCGGCGCACTGCCATCTGCGCCTCCTCGCGCCCTTCTTCCCGCAAATGAACCCGCTCCCCTTGGATATCGACAAAGGCGAGCCGGTCGAGTTCCTCCAGAGCGGCGTCATCGGGACGGAGCCCGAGGGTCTCAAGCAGGGCGCCGTGGTCCCCTTTCTCCTCGGTCGCAATCCAGAGCGCCTCGAGGATATCTTCTGCCTGGTGCGAGATCATCATGAATCCTCCTTCTCCCCCTTGGCCCTGGAACGAGTCAGTTTTTGCAGAAATGCCGGCACCGACGGATTGGCGTACCCGCAGTGCGGACAATGAACTTTGCGACAGCCACCGGGACAAGCGCCGCAACGGTCTTCCGGTTGGGGAAGACGGTCGGGAATCTCCCGGCCGCAGAAACCACAGATCATGAAAGGACTCCGGTGAAAAGCAGGGCCTGGTTGAGAAGCCAGCCGCAACCAAAGGCGACGGCAGTGACGAAGACAAAGATGCCGGTCGCCGTTGGCCAGCCCCGCTCCTTTTTC
This sequence comes from Desulfuromonas carbonis, assembly GCF_054658035.1. NCBI lineage: Bacteria > Pseudomonadati > Thermodesulfobacteriota > Desulfuromonadia > Desulfuromonadales > Desulfuromonadaceae > Desulfuromonas > Desulfuromonas carbonis. Next base: position 685,494 of record NZ_BAAHXR010000002.1, read on the forward strand.
ATCATCAGGAACTGGGCGATACAGGGGACAAAGAGGGTCAGGGTGACCGCGGCTACCGTCAGCTGCACCACGCTGAGGACGCCGTTGGCCTGCATGTCGTAGAGCCCGGCGGCGCCGAAATCGCGCCGGAAGAAGCCGAGGACGAAGACCGCTGCGGTGTCGGGTGGCAGCCCCAGGGCGAGCATCGCCGGCCGCAGCAGGGTAATCAGTCCGCCAAGGGCGCCGCTGAGCTTGCCGGCCCAGAGCAGCACCGAGGCGAAGATGAAGAGGGGGAAAATTTCGAGCAGGTACCACTGCATCCGGGTCAGGGTCTTGACCAGGACGTTGCGTGGCTGCGGCAGGCGCAGCGGCGGAATCTCCATGTAGAACATCGGCAGCTCGCCGGGCGTCACCCGGGCGGCGAGAAAGCCGATGACGAGAAAGATGGCGGCAACGCACAAGGTCCAGACCAGGAGGGCGCCGGGGGCGCCGGAGAGGAGCCCGAGAATGACGCCGAGCTGGGCGCTGCAGGGGATCGCCAGGGCAAGCAGGACGGTGGCGATCAACCGCTCGCGGACCGTCTCCAGGGTGCGCGTGACCATGGTCGCCATGGTGTCGCAGCCAAAACCGAGGACGATCGGGATTACCGCCCGGCCGTTGAGGCCGATCTGCTTGAAAATCCGGTCGACCAGCATCGCCAGGCGCGGGAAATAGCCGGTATCCTCGATCACCGAAAAGGCGAGAAAGAAGGTCCCGACAATCGGCAGGATGATGGCGACCGCGTAGCGGATGCCGAGGGTAAAGATGCCGTACTCGCCGGTGATCAGTTCGCGCAGCCAGTACCAGGGAAGGAAGCGATCGGAGAGGGCGATCGCCCAGGGATTGAGCCATTGCTCGAAAAGATGCCCTTCGAGCAGGTCGACCACCGTCCCGGCGCCGAAGTTGCCGACGAACTGATAGAGCCCGAAGTAAAGCACCAGCAGCAGCAGCGGAAAGCCGCTCCAGGGATTCATCATCCAGCCCGACAGCCGTTCGCTGAAGGGGGTGCGGGCGCCGGAATCCTGGCTGACCACGCCGTCGAGAACCCCCTTGCAGACCCGTTTGCGCTCCAGGCTGATGCGCAGATGCAAGTCGACGCGGCGTTCGAAAGCGACCGCCCGCACCGCCGTCTCGACGGCAGCAAACCCTTCCCCTTCCGCCGTCCGGACCAGCTCCAGCACCTCCTCGTCCTTCTGCATCAAGAGCAGCGCGATGGCGCGGCGATCGAGGGGGTAGTCGCTGGCGAGGGTGGTGGCAATCCGCAGGATATCGCGCTCAAGGTCACTGGCATAGGCGAAGGTGGGGCGGCGCGTGCTGTCGAATGCGGCGATGGCAGCGCGGATCTCCTTCAGCCCCCGCTTGCGGGCGGTGGCGGCGCCGATCACCGGAATGCCGAGTTTTTCCTGCAGCAGCGCGGTATCGATCTGCATGCCGATGCGCTCCGCCTCGTCGAGGATATTCACCACCAGCAGCACCGGTAGCCGGCCCTCGATCAGCTGCAGCGTCATCGGCAGCATCCGTTCGAGGTTGCGGGCGTCGATAACGTGAACAATGATGTGGCCGGTTTCGGCAAGGAGAATCTGCCGCGCCACCCGCTCCTCTTCGGTAATCGGCAGCAGGGCGTACATCCCCGGGGTGTCGAGCACCTCGTAGCGGGTGCCGTCGATTTCGCAGTGGCCACGGGAGACCTCCACCGAGGTCCCGGGGTAGTTGGAGACGGTGGTGTAGGCCCCGGTCAGGGCATTGAAGAGCACACTCTTCCCTACGTTGGGGTTGCCGACCAGGACGATTTTGGGGTGATTCGAATCAGCGGGAGGGGTCTGCATCAATAACAGCTTTCACACCTAAGATGGATATTCATTTTCACTACGGGGTGAAACCGGGATCACCCTTGCGCACACTTGCCGCAACGCCCGTAAAGTTCGAGGCGATGGTTTTCGATGACGAAGCCGTGCTGTGCGGCCACCTTGGCCTGCAGCTCCTCGATACGGAGATCCTCGAATTCGATGATCGCGCCGCAACCGAGGCAGATCAGGTGATCGTGGTGTTCTTCGCCACTGCGTGACTCGTAGCGGGTCTGGCCGTCACCGAAATTGCGCTCTTCGGCAATCCCGCATTCGGAGAAGAGCTTGAGGGCGCGATGAACCGTCGCGTAGCCGATCCCCGGGTGTTTTTTTCGCAGACGCAGGTAGAGCTCTTCCGTCGAAGGGTGTGAAGCGCAGCGCAGGAACTCGTCGAGGATAACCTCCCGCTGCCGGGTCGACTTCAATCCCTTGGCGGCAAGATAGTCGCGAAAAAGGGTTTTTCCGGGCATGGCTCTCTCCAAAATTGAAAATCGTTTTCAACCATAGAGAAGCGGGCTGCCGCTGTCAAGCCGAAAACGCGCTGCGCCTTCAGCCGGTCAGGGGCAACCAACGATAGAGGTAACCGGAGAGTTTGCCGAAAAAGCCGAAGAAGAGCATCACCCCCACCGCCATCAGCAGCACCCCGGTCAAAATTTCCATGATGCGGATATGTTTCCGGAAGCGGTTGAAAAACCCGAGGAACCCATGAAATAGCAGGCCGGAGATGAGAAACGGGATCCCCAGCCCTACCGAGTAACAGGCGAGGAGTAGAATTCCGCGGCCGGCGCCGCCACTGGTGCCGGCGACCATGGCGAGAATACCACCGAGAATCGGCCCGATGCAGGGGGTCCAGCCGGCGGCAAAGGCGATGCCGACCACCAGCGTTCCGATGAACCCGCTCGGCTTGGTCTGGATATGAACCCGTTTTTCCCCGAGGAGAACCCCGAAATGAAAGAGACCGCTCATATGGACGCCAAACAGGAAAATCAGCAAACCGCCGACCCGCTGCACCCAGACCAGCCCTTCGCGCAGGTGGCTCTGAAAGGAGGCGGAGGCGAGGCCGGCAAGGGCCCCGAGGGAGATGAAAACCAGGGAAAACCCGAGAATAAAGGTCAGCGAATGGAGCAGCACCACGACCCGCACCTTGGCGGTCGGGTGGGCTTCCTGCAGTTGCTGGAAGGAGAGTCCGGTAATGTAGGTAAGGTAGGAAGGGATCAGGGGCAATACGCAAGGGGAAAAGAACGAGAGAACCCCGGCGGAAAGCGCAATCCAGACCGTCACATCGGCATTAGCGGTCACATCCTCACCCGTTGATCAGGAATTTGATCAGGTTGAGGACCTTGGGACCGGTCCAGTCGATGGCGCCGATAACGTGATCGGCGATAATCCCGTCGCGGCGGATGATAAAGGTCTCCGGAAAGGCATAAACCCCGTATTGTTGCTGCACCGCGGTCTCGCCGTCGAGGAGGACCGGAAAGGAGTGGGGTGACTTTTGGAGATACTCCTGGACGATATCGAGGGCGTCCTCCTCGGCGTTGATGGCGAGGAGCACGAAATCATCATTCGAAAGCATGGCGCTCAGCTTCTCCATCGACGGCATCTCCGCCCGGCACGGCGGACACCAGGTCGCCCAGAAGTTGACCAGCACCACCTTGCCGCGCAACTCCGACAGGGTGTAGCTGCGCCCCTTGACATCCTTGAGGGTGAAGTCGGGGGCGAGCTGCCCGACCCGCGGCGGACCGGCCTTTGAGGTGCCGGCGGCGACCAGGTTGGCGGAGAGGGAGAAAAAAAGGAGCAGCAAGAGCGGTACTATTTTGCAGACAGGACGAAACATCGGGAAGGTTTCCTTTCAGAAGGGTAGGCCCATTTCTACCCGTCAGCGGGGGAAATGTCAAGACGGAGGCCACCCCGGCGGCGCAGCCTGCCGGTACGGCTCAGTGACCCGATTCCGCCCAGTGCGCCTCGATGTGGTCCATCTCCTCCTCGGAGAAGCCAAAATAGTGGGCCAGCTCGTGCAGCAGGGTTTCGCGGATCACCCGCAGCAGTCCTTCGCCGCTTTCACGGGCATATTCCTCGATCGCCCGCTGGTAGAGGACGATGACATCCGGCAGCCCCGGCAGCTGGTCGAAACCGCGTTCATCGAGGGGGAGCCCGCGGTAAAACCCGAGGAGATCGCGGGGGTCCTCGAAACCGACCTCGGCCAGGGTCTCCACATCGGCCCAGTCCTCGACCTGGAGACTGAGATTGTCGACCCGCTCCAGAAATTCCCCGGGAATGGCGGCCCAGCTCCGCTCGACCAGGGCGATGAAGTCCTGGCGGTTCATTCGCCGATCCCCTGCCCGCGGGCGACCCGAAAGACCGAGCTGAAATGCGCCACCTCGCGACCGTCCTCAGCGACGACCCGGGCCTCGCCGAAAAAACTGCGCCCCTCGGGACCGCGTACCCTGGCATGGGCCACCACCCGCCCGGACGCTACCGGGGCGAGAAATCGGGTCGTCAGTTCGGTGGTGGCAAAGATCGTCCCGGCCGGCAGCCGGGACTTGATCGCCATGGCCACGGCGGTATCGGCGAGGGCAGTGAGCGCCCCGCCATGCAGCACGCCGCCCCCCTGGGCGAGGCGAACGACGAAGGGGAGGCTCAGCACTGCGGCCCCCTCCCCCACCGATTCGATGGTCATGCCGAGCAGGTCCTCGAAGGGGGCGGTATCGATCCATCCCTCCAGCTCGAACTGTGGCGATCCCGGCTGCCGCGGAAGGGTACCGTCGACCAGCATGCGTGCCATGGCTGACTCCAGTCAAGACGCCGGTGGCGTCGAAGATGAGGGTTCCCGGTCAGGGGAGATCGATGTAGGCGCCGCGGTCCCCCCGGCCGAAGAGGAAGCTCTGCGGCAGTTCGCCAAGATGGGCTTCGAAGTAGGCCCCGAACTCCCTGGCGCCGCTAAAGCGCTGACCCCCGACTTCCGCCACCACATCCCCGACCTGAAGGCCGGCCTGCTGGGCCGGACTGCCGGCGGTGACGGCGGCAATCACCAGACCACGGGAACCTTCCCGGACCCGGAAACCGAAAATTCGCTCGACATAGCGCAAGCCATATTCTGGCGGCAGCGGAGCGAGAACGACCGTCACCTCCTGCTCCTGGTCGCCGCGCAGCAACCGCAAGCGCAGCTGATCTTCGGGCGTGTAACTGGAGAGGAGTTGCAGCATCTCGGCGGGCGACTCGACCTCGAGACCGTCGATGCCAAGAATGACGTCGGCCAGCTCCACCCCGGCCTTGGCGGCCGGCGAACCCGGGTCGACCTCGGTCACCAGTACCCCGCCAGCGCCGCGACTGCGGGTCAGGGCCACATTGACCGATCCTGGCAGCAGGCCGAGCCAGACCGGGCGGCGCTGGCCATGTTTTATCAGGTCTCCGGCGACGCGCCGGGCGAGATCGATCGGGATCGAGAAGCCGATCCCCTGGGCCTGGCGGGCAATGGCGGTGTTGATGCCGATCAGCTCGCCGTTGATGTTGAGCAGCGGGCCACCGGAGTTCCCCGGGTTGATCAGCGCATCGGTCTGGATGAAATGACCGACGACGCCGTCGTCCATCGGCAACCGCCGGGAGGCGGCGCTGACGACACCAGTGGTCACCGAATGGCCGAGTCCGAGAGGGTTGCCGATGGCAATCACCGTCTCGCCGAGGAGGAGGTCGTCGGAGCGGCCCGGGGCCAGAAAAGGAAAATCCCCCTCCCCCTGGATGCGGACCACCGCCAGGTCGAGGCGCTCATCGCTCCCAACCAGTTCCCCGGCCAGTTCCCGGGTCTGTCCCGGCACTGCGACGAAGATCTTCGACGCCTGTTCGATCACGTGGGCATTGGTCAGGACGTAACCGCGCCGATCGACGATCACCCCCGAGCCGAGGGACTGGGTCTTGTAGACCTGGGGCGCGGCGAAGCTGCGAAAGAACTCGTCGAAGATCGAATCGCCGAACCCGAAGACCGGCGCGCGCCGGCGTTTGACGATCTGTTCGGTGCGGATGTTGACCACGGCCGGGCCGGCCTTCTCGATCGCCGCCACCACCGGACTGCGCCGCTCGGCGGCCGGCAGAGAGGCGGGCAACAGGGTAGCGAGCAGCACCAGCAGGGTGAAGATACCTTTCATGACGGACGGGTGCCTTCCTTTCCAGCGACGTCAGCGGTCGCCGTCGCTGCCTCCGCGCCGTCATCCGACGGCCGCGGGATGGCATATTTTTCCATCCGGTAGACCAGGGTGTGCCGCGGTATCCGCAAAAAGGCGGCGGCCCGGGTCTGGTTGCCGCCACAACGCCGCAGCGCTTCGACTACCACCTCTTTCTCCAGTGCCTCGAGACTGTAGCCCCCCTCCGGCAGGGTAACGACCCCGCCAGAGGGGGAAAGGGGCGTACGAGTGATCTTTTCCGGCAGATCCGCCACCTCCACCACTCCCCCCTGCCGCAGGACCAGCGCATGCTGCACCGCGTTTTCGAGTTCGCGCACGTTGCCGGGCCAGGGATAGGCAGTGAGCGCCTGCAGGGCGGCCGGGGCAAAGTCACCGCCGCCGTACTTGCCGGCAAAGTGCCGGACCAGCAGCGGGATATCTTCCCGCCGCGCCCGCAGCGGCGGCAGGCGCAACGGCACCACCGCCAGCCGGTAATAGAGATCCTCCCGGAAGCGCCCCTGCGCCAGTGCCTGGTCGAGGTTCTGGTTGGTTGCGGCGACCAGGCGCACATCGACCTTGCCGGGGAGACCGCCGACCGGTTCAATCTCCCGTTCCTGCAAGGCCCGCAGCAACTTCGGCTGCATCTCGCTCGGCAGTTCGGCGACCTCGTCAAGAAAGAGGGTGCCGCCATCGGCCTGGGCAAACTTGCCGCGGCGATCGCGGATGGCACCGGTAAAGGCCCCCTTGACGTGGCCGAAGAGTTCGCTCTCGAGCAGGTCGGCGGGAATCGCCGCGCAGTTGACCGCGACGAAGGGACCGTCGCGCCGGTCGCTCTGCTGGTGAATCGCCCGCGCGATCAGCTCCTTGCCGGTCCCGCTCTCCCCCTCAAGGAGGACTGACGCCTCGCTGGCGGCGACCCGACGCACCCGTTCGAAGACCTCCCGCATGACATCGGAGTTGCCGACCACCAGGCTGAAGTCCTCGCGGGTCGCGAGGGCATCGCGCAGGCGCCGGTTCTCCTTTTGCAGGTCGAGGAAACTCCAGGCCCGCTCCAGGACGAGGCGCAGCTCGTCGCGGGAGAAGGGTTTGGTGAGGAAATCGTAGGCCCCCTGCTTCATCGCCGCGACCGCTTTCTCCACGGTGCCGTAGGCGGTAATCATTACGACGACCGCGCTCGGGTCGAGCTCCCGCACCGCGGCCAGAAGCTCCATCCCCGACATCCCCGGCATCTGGATATCGGTAACCACCACCGCAGGCCGTTCCTGGCGGAAGAGGGCCAGACCCGCTTCGCCGTCGGCCGCCAGCAATACCCGCCACCCTGCCTGATCGAGAGTAAATTCCATCACCCGACGCAGGGAATCGTCGTCATCGATCAACAGTACGCTGCTCGTCCCAACTTCAATCATTCGCGGTTCCATTTCATTTCAGCCCGTTGCCAGAGCCGGGAAAGTCAGGGTGAAGAGGGTTCCGACGCCGGGCTGGCTCGCAACCTCGATCCGGCCGCCGTGCCCCTGCACGATGCGGTGGGTAATCGCCAGCCCCAGCCCGGTCCCTTCGCTGCGGGTGGTGAAGAAGGGGTTGAAAATCCGGCTCAGGTTGGCGGGGGGGATGCCGCCGCCACTGTCGCGGAACTCGATCGAAACCGTCTCCCCGTCGCTGCGCGAGGCGATCTGCAGGGTACCGCCATCGGGCATCGCCTGCAAGGCATTGAGGATCAGGTTGAGAAAGGCCTGCCGCAGCTGTTCACTGTCGGCCTGGACCAGCGGAATCGATCCTGGCGCAAAGTCGACTGCGACACCACCGCTGCGGGTCGGCTGCCGGGTCAGCAGCAGCAGCTCCTGCAGCAGCTGGTTGAGATCGACGGGACTGCGGCCGGTCTCGCCGGGGCGAGCGAATTCGAGAAAATCCTGCACCACCCGGTTGAGGCGATCGACCTCCCGGATCAGGATGGCGGCAAACTCGCTGCGCGGATCATCGACCGCCATGCCGTCGCGCAGAATCTCGGCGGTGCCGCGAATCGAGCCGAGGGGGTTGCGGATTTCGTGGGCCATCCCTGCGGAGAGTTCGCCGAGGGCGGAGAGGCGATCGGCGCGGCGCAGCTGTTCCTCGATCTCGAGGATCTGGTCGGCCTGCTGACGCAGCTTGGCGTAATTCTCCTCGAGAATCCGGGCCGCCTGCTGGTAGCGCTCCTTCTGCAGTCGCTCGCGCTGGGAAAGAAGACCGGTCAGGCCGCCGATCACGTTGTAGAGGAGGATTTCCAGGTACTGCTCGACCTCGGTCAGCGGATGATGCCCCCACTGCAGCACCACGTGCGGGAGGTAGAGGAGGGAGACCGCCAGCGCCACCCCGATGCCGCCGCGCAGCCCGAACCAGAGCCCGCCAAGTACGATGGGGAGATAGTAGAGCCGCCGATAGATATCGTGGAACTGGGCATACTGAATGGTCGTCAGGTAGTGCAGGGCGGTGATCCCTGCTACCAGAACGAACAGGATGGCAATCCGCGAGCGGTCGATTCGATGCATACCTGCGATTGTGAAGTGCGGCCAGGCAGCCGTCAAGGGGGAAGCGACTTCGAGAATAATCTTGAAGAGGATTTCCTCCCCGGGGTATCCTCCCGGAACGCCATCCAAAGCGAGGTCCTCCCCCGGTGCTCTTTTTCGACATCCTCAATATCGTCCTGCCGGTCTTCCTGGTCATCGGCCTCGGCTACCTGCTGCGTCGGCTCGCGCTGATCGACGCCGGTTTCCTGCTGCAGACCAACCGCCTCGTCTACTACATCTGTCTGCCGCTCCTCCTCTTCTACAAGATCGGCAGCGCCGACTTTTTTGCCAACTTCAACCCCACCCTGGTCCTCGGTTCCGCCGCCGGAATCGGCGCCGGTTTCCTGGTCAGCTACGGCTGGGGGGCGCTGCGCCACTATCCGCCGCCGGCGCACGGCGCCTTCAGCCAGGGCTCCTTTCGTGGCAACCTCGCCTACATGGGCCTCGCCATCGTCTTCAATGCCTACGGCGAAAACGGCCTGACCCGGGCCGGCATCCTCATGGGCTTTCTCGTCCCGGTCCTCAATTTCCTCGCCATCCTCGCCCTGCTCCTCCCCCAGCGCGACAGGAAAACCGGCCGCGGCTACGGCTTCTGGGGCCGCCAGATCCTCCTCAATCCGTTGATCATCGCCTCCTTCGCCGGCATCGCCTGGAGCTTTCTCAAGCTCCCCTTCCCCGCCGTCCTCGACCGCAGCCTGCATATCGCCACCGGCATGACCCTCCCCCTCGCCCTGATCGCCATCGGCGGCTCCTTTTCCCTCGAAAAGCTGCGCGGCGACCTGGTGCGGGCGGCCTTTGCCACCGGCATCAAGCTGCTCTGGCTCCCCCTCGGCACCGCCCTGCTCCTGGTCGGTCTCGGCGTCTCCGGCATCGACCTGGCGATCGGCGTGCTGATGGCGGGAACCCCTGCGGCGACGGCAACCTACATCATGGCCCACCAGCTCAAGAGCGATGCCGAACTCGCGGCCTCCATCGTCATGCTTTCAACCCTCCTCTCCGCCGGCACCTACACCATCGCCCTGCTGATCCTGCGGACCCTCGGGCTGTGAATTCCCCGGCAGTCTCGATCCTGCTGACAGTCCGCAACGAGGAAGAGTTCCTGCCGGCCGCCCTCGCCTCCCTGCAACGCCAAACCTTTACCGACTGGGAGCTGGTCGCCGTCGACGACGGCTCGACCGACCGCACCCCGCAACTTCTCGCGGCCGCCGCTCTCGATCCCCGGGTGCGCCTCCTGACCCTGCCGCCGCAAGGGCTGGTGAGCGCCCTCAATAGCGGCCTGGCCGCCTGCCGGGCGCCCTTGGTGGCGCGCATGGACGGGGACGATGTCTGCCACCCCCAGCGCCTCGCCCGGCAGTGGCGCTACCTGCAGAATCATCCTGAGTGCCTGCTGGTAGCGAGCCGGGTGCGCCACTTTCCCCGGCCGCGGCTGGCGGGTGGCATGCGTGACTACGAGCGTTGGCAGAACAGCCTTCTCGACGATGCCGCCATCCGCCGCGACCTTTACGTCGAGTCCCCCTTTGCCCACCCCAGCGTCATGTTCCGGACCGGGCAGGTCCTGGCCGCCGGCGGCTACCGCGATCTCGGCTGGGCCGAGGATTATGACCTCTGGTTGCGCCTGGCGCGCCGGCCGGGAACCTTCGCCCGATTACCGGAGCCGCTTCTTTTCTGGCGCGACCGGGATCGCCGCCTGACCCGCACCAGTCCCGCCTGCAGTCCGGCAGCATTTCGCGCCTGCAAGATTCATCACCTGCGTCAGACCTTTCTCGCCGGGGCGACCCAGGTAACCTTATGGGGGGCCGGCACAGAGGGGAAGGCCTGGCGCAAGTCTCTGGCAGAGGCAGGGATCGCTGTAAGCGGCTGGGTCGAGGTCGACCGCCGCAAGATCGGCCAGGTCATTCACAAGGCGCCGGTTGTGGCTGTCGATGCCCTGCAGGCGGGCGGGGCGAGGATTCTGGTGACGATCGGCGCCAGGGGCGCCAGGGAGCAGGTCCGTGAATGGTCCAGGCAGCGCGGCCTGGTGGAGGGGCGGGATTTTCTATGCGTGACCTGAAACCGGGGGGTCGACCTACTCGTGGAGCAGGCTGACCAGCCATTCACCGAGCAGGTAGGCAGTCAGGAAGAAGGGGAGCCAGCGGAGAATCCGTTCGCGCATGACCATGGTCTCCGGTGCGGCAGGGGTTGCAGGAACGCCTCTAGGTGCGCTCCTGCAGTTCGCTGAGCAGAGAACGATAGAGGGGCTCCCCACTGGTAAAACGCAGGATGCGCACCCCCATCCCTCCCTTGAGACGACGCAGCAGGTTGGGCGGAACCTTTTTCGCCCACATCACCCTTCCGACCAGGTGGATGACCTCGCCGCCGGGAGAGGTAAGCTCCAGCTTGAGAACCGAATTGGGATTCTGCACCACTGCCGATTTGATGAAAATCCCGGTATCGGAAATGTCCTCGGTGAAGCCGAAGCGGCCCGCCTCGTCCACTCCGAACTTTATCTGCAGGCGCTTGCGGTGCCGCCTGATATTGCGCTTGTCACTGGCCATGCCAGCCTCCAACATTGAATGAATTCATGAAATAAGCGTAGAACCAGTGCCTTGTACCATTTCACGATAAAAATAACAATGGTCAAAACGGGTAGTTACCGACGGCTAGCCAAGCAGGGTTCCCCAGCGACTGCGCACGGCTTCTTCAGACCGCGCCCTGCAGCTTTGCCTTGCGCTCCTTGAGGGCGGCGGCGTGGCGCTCTTCCTCCCCGGCCAGCCAGGCAAAGGCCTGGCGCCCGTCGGCGCTGCGGGCCTGGCTGGCGGCGAGGTTGAAATAGGCGGCAAACTTCTCTTCGGCCTCGATCGCCAGGTCAAAGGCCTGCAGGTCGGAATCACCACTTCCCAGCATCGCCTCAAGACGTTCCGGGGCGGGGAAGATGCTCTCCTCGGCAAACCGTTTCAGGTAGGGGAGGAAGAGTTCCTCGTCCTCCCAGAACTGACCCTCCTGGAACTGCGGCACCATTCGCTCCAGGGTACGCAGGTGCTGCACTTCGTCCTGGGCGAGCCAGGAAAAGATCTCCCGCGCCAGCTCGCTGCGGGCCTTATTGGTCATGGCGCTGTAGAAGCGGTGGCCATTCTTCTCGATTTCCATGGCGGCGCGAATCACCTCGAAACCGCTGTAGTCTTCCATTCCTGCCATCTTGCCGGGCTCCCTTTCATAAAAAAGATCGTTCTTTGTACTGCATGGAGAGCGCCCCTGTCAATTTTTGAACAGGCCGCGGATGCTCTCTTCGAGGAGCTTCTTCTGGTCAGTGCCGCCGGCCGGCTCCCCCTTCTCCTTGGGCCCGAGCTTGTCGATCAGCTTCTGCTCCAGTTTCTGCTGCAGCTTTTCCCCGGCCTGGCGCGTCGCTGCGCGGGCGTCGATCTCGAAGTGCGGCTTGTCGATATTGCCGCTCAGTTTCAGGGGCAACTGCCCCCAGCCGTCAGCATCCTTGAAATAGGAGCTGACCTTTCCGCGCTGGTCGAGCTTGGCGGTCAGTTCCGGCGCGACCCGGGTATCGAGCACGACATTGAGGCTGCCGTCCAGCCCGACCGACCCCTGCGGCGACAACCGGAGCTGACCCCCACTGAAGCGGCTGTCGAACTTCACCTTCCCCGCCTCGATACGGAAGTTGCCGTCCCACTGCTGGAAGGTCAGACGCTGCAGCTCGTCGAGGCCGAGGACCGTGGCCAGCCCCCGGGCCAGTTCACCGCCGTCGAGGCGTCCATTGCGGAGCGTGACCTCGCCGTTGCCGGAGAGCTCGCGGCGGATGGTCGCCGGCAGGGTCCCGTTACCGGCCAGGTCAGTGACCAGGGCAATGGTTCCCGACAGCTTGCCGTTGGCCTCGGGTTGCAGGGCGCCCACCAGCGGCTCGAGCTCGATATCGGTCAGCACCAGGTGGGTGCGGTAGGCGAACCCGGGGCGACCGAGGTCGATGCGGGCGGTGTCGGTGAAATTCCCCCCGGCGAGGTTGCCGCGCAGGCTGTCGATCTGCAGGATGTTCTTCACCAGCGTCCCGTGCAGGAAAAGATCCTGACACTCCAGTCCCTGGTAGATCGTTTTCTTTACTGTCATGGTGACGTCCGCCGTAAGCGGCAGATCGAGGGGGCCCGCTTCGGTTGCCGGTGGAGACGGCGGCGCATCCGCGGCCGGGGTATCCGGGGGCGGGTTGCCGGCGGCAACCAGTGGATCGAGCAGCAGGCGGTCGGCGCTCACTTTCAAGCTCACCACCAGCGGGCGGGCGAAGAGGTTCGCCACCTTGAGGTCGAGATCGGCCCGATTGTCGCCGGCAACCAGCTGCAGCCCCTGGCTGGAGAGGGCGCCCCCCTTGAGGGCGAAACTGCCATTGAGCGCCGGGCGCAGACCGGCCAGGCTCGCCTGCACCGCGCTCAGGCGCAGGCTCCCTTCCTGCAAGAGAGCCTCGGGGTGATCGGTGGTTCCGGCGAGATGGGCCTGCAGATCGAGCTTTCCGGCCGGATCGAGTCCGTCCGTCGCGGCGACCAGCCCGGGCGGGAGGGCGTCGAGGGCCTGTCGCAGGTCGAGGGCCGGCAGGGCCAGCTGGAGATCGACCCGGGGGGTGGTCCCGTAGTCGGCGACGCTGCCGCTCAGCTCTGCCGCGATACCGTTGAAGGTGAAATGCCCCTTGTCGATTGCCAGCTGCTGCCGGGTCGGGTCGAGCCTGATCGCATAGTCGAGACCGAGGCGGGCCTGGCGCAGCGGCGCATCCGGCAGCGCATCGAGGGTGAGGTCGAGGTTGGCGAGGGTCAGCTCTCCCCTGGATGTGAGCTGGCTGGCATCACCGGCCAGGGTCAGGTCGGTGCTGACCTTGAGCGCGCCGAGCGTGCCGGGGATGTGGCCGCGCAGATAGGGGGCAAAGCCGGTCACGTCGAGATCGGTGAGGCGCACATGGGCGTTCCCCTTGCGGGCCCCTAGGTCGGCGTCACCGCTGATTTCGAGCTGGGCATCGTTGATCCGTGCCTGCAGTTCGAAGGGGAAAGACCGGGTCAGGGAGACATCCTGCAGCTCCAGGCCGATGGCGGAGAACTTCAACCGGTAGGGGGCCTTGGCGTCGACTCGGTAATCGAGGAAGACCACCTCCCCCCCTTCGATGGCGACCCGGGAGATGCTTAGGTCAATAGGGGTTCCCGATCCTGGCGACGCTGGCGCTGCTGGCGTTTCCGAACCTGCAGGTGGCGCGGCGACCAGGTCGTCGAAGTTGAAACGGCCATCGGCCAGCCGCACGATGCGGATTTTCGGTCCGACCAGGCGCGCCTCGTCGATGACGACCTGACCCCGCAACAGGGGCCAGAAGCGATAGCGCAGCACCACCTTGTCGGCGGCGACAAAGCTTTCACGGCCATCGGGTTCGCCGATTTCCAGGTTGGCCACCTGCACCCCGGAGAAGAGCCCGATGTTGATCTCACCGAGGGCGACCGGCCGCTGCAGCGCCTTTTCCGCCAGCGGCACCAGGGTGGCCCGAACCCGTTCCGGCGTCACCAGCAGCTTGACCAGCACAAATCCGGCGATCAGCAAAGCGACCACCACGACGGCGACGATCGCCAGCCAGCGTCCAATCCGTTTCATTCCTACCTCCCAAGAACCTGCTCCACCCAGAGGCGGAGCGCTAGATTTCCTGCAGGGGATCGGCGACCCCGGCCAGGTTGAGGACGACTCGCCATTCGCTTTCACGCACCGGCTGCACCGAGAGCCGGCTCCCCTTGCGCAGCAGCTCCATTCCGGCCAGTGCCGGATGCCGGCGCAGGTCGTCGCGGGTCAGCGGCTGCGGCAGGGGCCGCAGGGCGCGGACATCGACCAGAAACCAGATCGGGTTGTCGACGCTGGCCCGGGGGTCGAAGTGTTCCGCCCGCGGATCGAGGGCGGTGGCATCGGGGTACCCCCTGCTCGCGACAACAGCAAGCCCGACGATCGCTGGCGCCGGGATATTGCTGTGGTAAAATAGGATCCCGTCACCGGGCTGCAACTCGTCGCGCAGCAGGTTGCGGGCCTGGTAATTGCGGACCCCGTCCCAGGAACTGGTGCTCTCCGGCGCCCCCTGCAGATCGGCAAAGGAGAAACAACCCGGCTCCGACTTCAGCAGCCAGTAGCGGCACATGACAGCCTTCATCTGCCTGGGTCCTGAAATTTTTTCATTTGTTGTTTCCCTTTTTGATCAAAGTCAAAGCCGCTTCCAGAATTTACCGCTAGGGTAGCGCCACCTGCAGCAGATTTACCTGCGTGCAGGAATTATAACAGTTGCCGCGGCAAGTTTTCCCTGCACCGTACCACTTGTCAAGGAATCCTTCCCGCTGCCGGCTCTCCCCGAAACCACGACCTATCAACCAACCACAAGGAGGACACCAATGGAGAACATGTTCTGTTTCCAATGTGAGCAAGCCGCTCAGGGTACGGGCTGCACCAAGATCGGCGTCTGCGGCAAGCAACCCGAGGTCGCCGCCCTGCAGGACCTGCTGGTCTACACCCTGAAGGGGATCGCCTTCTGGGCCGACAAGGCCCGCGCCGCCGGCAAGAAGGACGCCGAGATCGACCGTTTCATGATCGAAGGGCTCTTCACCACCGTCACCAACGTCGACTTCGACGCTGAAGATATCGCCAAGACCCTGCGCAAGGCCGGCACCCTGCTCGGGAAAGCCAAGGCCCTTGCCGGCCCCGTCGCCGGGTCCATCCCCGCCGCCGCCAGTTTCCAGCCGGCTGGTTCGACCGCTGAGCTGATCGCCCAGGGCGCCGCCCACGGCGTCAAGAGCGACAGCATCGACCCCGACGTCAAGTCGGTCCAGGAGATCGTGGTATACGGCATGAAGGGGTACGCCGCCTATGCCGACCATGCCCTGATCCTCGGCCGCGAGAATGACGAAATCTACGCCTTCACCCACAAGGCCCTCGCCGCCACCCTCGACCCGAGTCTCGGGCTGATGGACTTCGTCGGCCTCGCCATGGAGTGCGGCCGCATCAACCTGGTCACCATGGAGCTGCTCAGCACCGCCCACACCGACACTTACGGCCATCCGGTGCCGACACAGGTACAACTCGGCACCAGGGCCGGCAAGGCGATCCTCGTTTCCGGCCACGACCTGAAGATGCTCGAAGAACTCCTCAAGCAGACCGAAGGCAAAGGGATCAACATCTATACCCACGGCGAGATGCTCCCCGCCCACGGCTACCCCGGCCTGAAAAAATACGCCCATCTCGCCGGCAACTTCGGCGGCGCCTGGCAGGACCAGGCCAAGGAATTCCCTGCCTTCCCCGGCGCCATCATCTTCAACACCAACTGCATCCAGCGCCCGGCCGAGGCCTACAAGGACCGCCTCTTCACCTGGGGGCTGGTGCAGTGGCCCGACGTCAAGCACGTTGAGGGCTGGGACTTCTCCGCCGTCATCAAGAAGGCCCAGGAATGTGAAGGTTTTGCCGACAATCCCGGCCAGGAGATCCTCACCGGCTTCGGCCACAACGCCGTCCTCGGCGTCGCCGACAAGGTGATCGCCGCGGTCAAGGCGGGCCAGATCAAGCATTTCTTCCTCGTCGGCGGCTGCGACGGCGCCAAGTCGGGACGTAACTACTACACCGAGTTCGCCGAGAAGGCGCCGAAGGATACTGTCATCCTCACCCTCGCCTGCGGCAAGTACCGTTTCAACACCATGGACCTCGGCGACATCGGCGGCATCCCGCGCCTGCTCGACGTCGGCCAGTGCAACGATGCCTACAGCGCGATCCAGATCGCGGTCGCTCTCGCCGGCGCCTTTGAGTGCGAGGTCAACGACCTGCCGCTGTCGATGATCCTCTCCTGGTATGAGCAGAAGGCGGTGGCGATCCTGTTGACCCTGCTCCATCTCGGCATCAAGAACATCAAGATCGGCCCGTCGCTGCCGGCCTTCGTCACGCCCAACGTCCTCAATTTCCTGGTCGAGAACTTCAATATCGGCCCGATCGGCACTGCCGAAGGCGATCTCAAGCAGATCCTCGGCTGATCGATCACCAGGCTGTCCAGCGGCAAAAAGCCGGGCCCATTTCGGGCCCGGCTTTTTGCGTGGCAGAACCGGCGGCAGGGGTACGCTCCCTTCCTCTCCCGGTCGCGGTTGCACTATTTACCCGGAGCGGAGGTGACATCCTCTGCGGCTCCCCCTTGACTATTGACCAGCTGGTTGAACTCGAAGGGTCCGCTCTTTTCGCCGAAGTAGAGAGAGCGGTGCGGGAAGGGGATTTCGATGCGGTTTTCATCGAAGGCGAACTTGACCCGGCGCAGGAACTCGCGGCCGACCTCCCATTGGCGGATCGGCTTGGTCTTGATGCGCCCCTTGATGATGACGGCGGAGTCGGCGAACTTGTCCACGCCGAAAATCTCCGGCGCTTCCAACATCAGGGGACCGAAGTACTCATCCCCCCGCATCCCCTCCCCGACCTGCTGCATGATCGCGATGACGCGATCGGTATTCTCCTTGTAGGCGACCCCGATCTCGAAGACGCTGGCCGACCATTCATTGGTCAGGTTGCTGAGGGTATTGATGGTGCCGTTGGGGAAGATATGCACCACGCCGCCGAGATCGCGCAGCACGGTGGTGCGGAAGTTGATCTTCTCCACCAGTCCGCCGGTGCCGTTGATAATCGCCACATCGCCGACGCGGATCTGGTTTTCCAGGATGATAAAGAAGCCGGCGATGATATCGCGCACCAGGTTCTGGCCGCCGAAGCCGACCGCAAGACCGACGATCCCCGCGCTGGCGATGATCGGACCGATCTCGACGCCGAATTCCTTGAGGACCACCAGGCCGACCGTCAGCCACAGCATGAGCAGGGCGCCCTGCCGGATCAGGCGGACAATGGTTTCGATCCGTTTTTCCGATTCGCTGGGCGGCTCCTCCCCGGCCGCGCTCTTTTCGAGCAACCGCCTTTCAAAGCTCTTGATAAACTGCTGCAACACCTTGGTGGCAATCCAGGCTGCCACCAGAATGAGAGTGACGCGCAGCCCGGTCTTAATGATGGCATCCCAGCTGAACGAGGCAAAATAGTTCTCAATTACATCCATGCCTTCTCCCTTGATAGAGGTAGATTTTGTCAACGCACCCAATGTAACGCACCGCGCCAGCGAGGTCAAAACAGACCGCTGGAGCGATATCTCCTTTGCACACTCCCCCCTTTTTGCTTCCCGGGCCCGGCATGGTAAGGTTTAACTGTCGAGCAAAATTCAGCTGGAAACTGACCCACCAGGAGACCTTGCCATGGCCGAACCGATTCACACCTCGCGCATCACTATCACCCGCGACCGCGGCCCGATCCGCATCGCCCGCATCGAGGGCTTCAAGGACCCGGTCTATTACGGGATTCACGGCGGCATCCAGAAGTTCTACCAGGTCGATCCGGTCGAGGAGCACGCCGCCACCCTCGACCACATCGTCGGCGCCGTCGCGGCCTGAATGATGGGAACCTTCGCCAGCGTGCTGGCGACCAGAAAGATCAGGAGTCATACCGACCGCTTCCGGGCCGAAATCGAGGGGGATATCGAGGATGTCAACGGCGTCCTCAAGATCACCGTCATCCGGGTTCACTACACCCTGAAATTGAAGGCGGAAGAAGAAGCCGATGCCCGCTGGGCACTGGCGAACTACATCGAAAAATGCCCGGGGGCGATGAGCGTGACCGGGTGCATCCGCATCGATCACAGGCTGACCACCGTGGTGGAGTGAAAAGAGGGAGGATTAAGCGATGACCGCCGCACCCGTCGTCGAGGTTTTCTTCGACTACATCTGACCCTGGTGCTACCTCGGTACCGTGCGTACCGACCGATTGCAGCGCGAATGCGGGGTCGAACTGCGCTGGAGCGTCTTTCCCCTGCACCCGGAGACGCCGCCCGAGGGGACGGAACTGGCCGACCTTTTCGGACGCAGTGCGGCCGAGATCAGGGCGCTGCAGGAGCGCCTGCAAGGGCTGGCCCGGGACGAGGGGCTGAGCATCGTCCCCCGCAGTCGCACCGTCAACAGCCGCCGCGCTCAGGAGTTGGGGAAATGGGCAGAAGGAAAGGGCCTGGGCGAAGGCTACCGGATGGCCACCTTCGCCGCCTACTTCAGCGCAGGGCGCGACATCAGCCAGGAAGAGGAATTGCTGACAATCATCGCCAACCTTGGCCTTGACCCGGTCGAGGCGAAGGCGGTTCTCGCCGGCGGGCTTTTCGCCGCGGCGGTCGATACTGACTGGGAACGGGCCCGCACCTTGGGCGTACGCGCAGTACCGACCCACCTCTGCCAGGAGCGGCGGCTGGTCGGCTTTTCCCAATATGAGGATTTTTTGGCCCTGGTCGGCCAAAGCTGAACCAGGAGGCCGCATGATCGACCCGCCGACTATTCCCCGTCCCGCCGGGCAATCTTTCACCCCAATGGACTGGCCGGCCTTTCACGCCGAACTCCTCAACGAGGTGCGGGGGGAATTTAGCAGCGGGACCGGTGATCAGGAAAAGATAGCGGCGGCGATGGCCATGCACGCCAAAACCGAGGCGATCCTGCCGACCCTGCGCCAGGAAGCATCTCTGGTCGCCTGCGGGCCCGGCTGCGGCCATTGCTGCATCGTCAACGTCGCGGTGCTGGAACCCGAAGCGCTGCTGGTGGCCCGGGAGGTGAACAGGCTCCCTCCGCAGCAGCGAGCAAAGGTGCGGGAACGACTACGGAAGCTCGATTGGGAGACCGCCGGCATGACCGATGAAGAACGCCTGGTGATGCAGCGCCCCTGCGCGTTCCTGGATGCGGCGGGGAACTGCTCGATTCACCCGGTGCGCCCCCTGCTCTGCCGCAAGCTGACCTCCACCAGCGCGGAAGACTGCGAGCAGGCCAGAGTCCGGGCGGTCTTTGGCGAGACATTGTCACTGACGGCCGACCTGTGTCACGGCCAGGTCTATGAAAGCGCTTTCACCGCCCTGGCCGAAGGGTTGCGTGAAGCCGGCTGCGATGATCGCAGCCGGCGGCTCAGCGCCTCGGTGCTGGGACTGCTGGAGAGCAACAGGCTCACCCCTTCCGGTCAATTTCCTGACCGCCCCACGATGCCCGCATAACAGTCCGTTCCCGGAGGCAACCGTCAATGCGCTCCCGTGCGGATCAGGTCCGCCAGATCGGCCGCAGGCAGATAACGCCGGCAGATCGCTGCAAAGGTGCCATCCCCTTTCATGGCGTCCAGGGTCGCCTGCCACGCCGCCACCTCGGCGGCGGGGGTCCCGCGGGAGAAAGCGATGTAGAAATCGGTCCGGGTGACGGTGAAGACCGGTTCCAGATCCTCCATGCGGTAGCCGGCCTCCCGAACGATCTCCGCAACGGTGAGGTCCGTGAAGATGGATAACCGCACCCTCCCCTCCATCAGTTGCCGGACACTTTCGGCCGGCTCCGGCGAACTGACCAGATTGGCAAACCCCTCCTCCTTCAGATACTGCTCGGTGAACCAGTTGCTGGTGGTAGCGATGGCGTCCAACGCCCGGGCATCCGCCAGATTCTTCACCTCGACATGGGAGCCCTTTTTGGCATAGAAGACAGCACTGTTGCGGCCGACCGGACCGACCCACTGGAACAGTTTTTCCCGTTGCGGGGTGCGCTCGGTGCTGAACAGCACCACGTTCGGCTGGTGCAGGGCGAGATCATAGGCGTTCTTCCAGGAGGTGACGCGGATGTCAGCGGGGAGACTGCGGCGCGCTGCAATCTCCCGGACCATGTCGGTGACCAGCCCACCCGCCTTACCGTTCTTCAGGAAGGTGACGGGCGGATAATGCTCGGTCATCAGTTGGAGGATGCCGGGAGGCGCCTCGGCAGGGAGCCAGCGGGCGTAAATCTTCCCGAAGGTGCCGTCCCGTTTCATCTCATCCAGCGCCTGCTGCCAGCGTTTCACCTGCTGCTCCGGGGTCGCCCTGGAAAAGGCCAGGTAGGTCAGGTCCGTGGACAGGTTGAAGACGCTCTTCACGTCACCCGGGTTCGCCCCGATTTTTTCCAGGACCGCCGGCAGTGCAGTGTTGTTGCCGACCACCAACTGCACCTTCCCGGCCAGCAGCTTCTCCAGTGCCTCCTTTTCGCTGTCACAACTCTCCAGGTTGGCGAAACCGGCCTGTTTCAGAAGCTGTTCGCTGTAGTAGCCGGCGACCGTGGCGATCCGGTGGGCTCCTTTCGCCGCCTCCAGGGTGAGGATTTCTATCTCGGACCCGCGGGGGGCATAGAGATTGGTCTCCAGGATACCGATCGGCCCGACCCACTGAAACTGTTCCTTACGCTCCGGAGTCATGGCGGTGGAGAAGAGCGCCGTATCGGGTTCTTCCCGCACCAACCGGTACCCTTCCCGCCAGGGGACCAGGCGGATTTCTGCCGTAGTCGCGGTCCGGCGCAGCAACTCCCGGACCACCTCCGTAGCCAGGCCGGTCACCTGGCCGTCCGCCGCGAAACTGAGCGGGGGATAGGCCTCGGTAAAAATCCGCAGGGCGGCGTTCGCCGGAGGCAGGGGTACGAATGCGGAGAGCAACAAAAAAAAGAACGCGCACAGGGCCAGTCTGGTCATCTAATCCTCCGATACGATGTTCATCCCGCTGTTCCCAACAGGCGACGCCAGCGGGAAAGGTATAGGGTTCTCTCCTCACGGAGTGGATGGGGTACCGCCCCTTCAGCCTGCGGAGCGAATTTGCTCCAAATATAAAACAGCACTCAACACCGAAACGGGTTGAGTGCTGGCAACGGTTCCAGGCACCTGCATCGGATCTCCCTCGTCGGAAACCTGGCGATCCGGGTCCCGCAGGATGCGGTACCGAGGACCCATGGCTTTGCGTCGCCGGATTTCTCCGGGTTTGCCATTATCGGAGGTTTGATCGCTAATCTTTCATGAAGTAAACATCATCTTCTAGGCTTGTCAAGGATGGCCTGCGGGGTGGACGCGCGGTACATGGCACTGCTGAAGGCAGTGGCCGATGGTGTTGCGATGCAGCCTGCCCCGCGCATCGTGGTGGGCATGGGGCCTAACGTTCACGTTGACGGTTCGTCTGGAGGCGCGCTCGGCGCGGCTTCAGAGGATACCTGTCGAACGTGTTGTTCTGTCTCTCTCGTGATCCATTTAGCCACGGTGTTTGACTTGAGCATCAAGAAGATGCCGAGGACAAACTGAATGGCGGTAGGCAATACGCTCGTCCAAAGTTCACTGTACCGCGTTTGCCACAGCATCTGCCTTGACATTGCGTGAGCGAGTGAATTGCTTGAGTAGGCATGTGTCATCCATTCAGAGAGCGCTTTGATCAGTTCAGGGATTGCCTCCACAGATGTGAATACTCCGACAAGGGCAATTCCTGTCCGTAGGGTCGCGCCAGCATCCAGTCCAACTGGCGCGCCTTGCTCAATGATTCTGAGCCGGTCGGCAAGCCACTGAGTCTTGAACATGAGCACCCAAGCCAGTCCGAATGATGCGACTACGAAAACCACAAGGCCGACGGCATACATTGCCGAACCCTGACCCTGAGCGCCTGGGATTCTTGTCATCGCTTTCAGTGCGGCACTGACGCTCGTTAGATACGTGAGTGACCAGTAGACCTGTAGCAGCCCAAGTAGTTTTGCGAGACACACAAAGAGACTTCTCATCAATTCCTTCCCTCGATGACAGAACAGTGTTTAGACGGATCCGTATAAGACGCCGGGCTTGGCCCCGATGGCCAAAATCCCACAATTTTGCAAATTGTCGAACGGGTTACAAATAGCTTAATCCGCAGGCAATTTCAACCAACAACGTCTTATGACGGAGTTTTATACGGATCCGTATAAGACGCCCGGCAGTCCTAAGATATCAGAGGCCGTCCATGGGGCTTTTTACTCCTGATGGCCCGCGATTGAGGACATGCGTATAAATCATGGTGGTCTTTACGTCGTTGTGGCCGAGGAGTTCCTGAACCGTTCGTATGTCGTATCCACTTTCCAAAAGATGCGTTGCGAACGAGTGCCGGAAGGTGTGACAGGTTGCCCGTTTGACCAGGCCTGCCTGGTTAACGGCAATGCGCATTGCTTTTTGAACCAGAGAGGCATCGATGTGGTGACGCCCCTGCTCCCTGGTTTTCGGGTTGGTCCAACGCTTCTCCTGGGGAAAGACCCATTGCCAGCGCCACTCCGCTGGGGCATTGGGGTATTTCCGATCGAGCGCCTCCGGCAGTTGCACCCTTCCCCAGCCGTCGGCCAGATCCTTTTCATGGATGATCTTGACCTTGGCGAGATGTTCCTGGAGTGGCCCATCGAGAGCCTCCGGCAACATGGTGATGCGATCCTTCGCTCCCTTGCCATTCCGGACCAGAACCTCCCTGCGCGGTGGATCGATGTCCTGTACCCGCAATCGCACGCATTCCATCAGGCGTAACCCGGCCCCGTACATCAGCGTGGCCATGAGCCACTTGTCCCCTTCCAGGTGGTCCAGAACGATCTTCACCTCTTCGCGGGTCATCACGACCGGAAGCCTGGTCGGCTTTCGGGCACGAATGACGTCCCCCAGGTCTCCCACGTCCTGGCCGATGACATGACGGTAAAGGAACAACAGGGCGGCCAATGCCTGGTTCTGAGTGGAGGAACTGACTTTCTTGTCGACGGCCAAGTGGGTCAAAAATGCATTGATCTCCGGCTCGGCCATCTCACCAGGATGGCGGATTCCGTGAAAGAAGATGTAGCGCCGAATCCATTCGCGGTAGGTTGCTTCGGTCCTGCGGCTGTAATGACGGGCCCGCAGTTCGTGGCTCAACCGGTCGAGAAGTTTGGGTGGCTGCCCTTCGGTTGGCGCCAAGGTGCCTTCTTCTTTGTCCATCCACTCCCCCTCCTGCTGCGGTGAAAGGAACTTCCTCGCATTGAGACCGTTATCCTACCTTGGCAACTCTGACAATTATCTGATAGCCCGGCGTGGTTATGGGGGGAACGTAGTTGTTTGATTGCTTTATCCTGCCTGCAGTTTACAACCGCGCCCCGACAGGATGGCCCGTCGCCGTGCAGAAACCTTCATGGCAAAAGGCCGTGCGGTTGCAAATTCCAGGCAATCCGCCAGCAGGACCGTATAATGGGGAGAAAACCAACGGGACCCGGAACTGGCCCGGAAAAGGAGACGAGGATGGAAAAAGGGAGTAAGCAGAGGCGGGCCGACTACCCGGTGGACAACCTATTTCTCGACCGCTGGTCGCCACGGGCGATGTCCGGGGAGGGGATCCCGGAAGAAGAGCTGATGATCCTGTTCGAGGCGGCGCGCTGGGCGCCGTCAGCCTTCAACAACCAGCCCTGGCGCATCCTCTTCGCGCGGCGGGAGAGCGAGCATTGGCCGCTTTTTCTCGACCTGCTGGTCGAGTCGAACCAGGCCTGGGCCGCCAATGCGGCTGCCCTGCTCCTTTTCCTGTCGAAGACGACCTTCGATCACAACGGCAAGCCGGCGCGCACCCACTCTTTCGATACCGGCGCCGCCTGGGAGAACCTCGCCTTGCAGGCGCTGCTGCGCGGCTATGTCGCCCATGGCATGCAGGGGTTCGATTACGAACGGGCCAGGACAGTTCTCGCCGTCCCGGAAGGTTACCAGGTCGAAGCGATGGTGGCGGTCGGGATGCCGGGAGAGAAGGACTCCCTGCCCGAAAATTTACGCGCCAAGGAGATGCCCAATGACCGGCGTCCCCTGGCCGAAACAATCTGCGAAGGCCCCTTTCGCCCTTAACCTTAATTATCAGAAAAGGAGTCCAACCATGCAGATAAAGGTCGGTTTTAAAGAGATGGTGCGCCGCGCTGAGGCGGAGATCGAAACCATCAGCGCAGCCCAGGCGCTGGACGCCGCCAGCCGGGAAGAAACCCTCTTCGTCGATCTGCGCGATATCCGCGAGCTGCAGCGGGAAGGGAAAATTCCTGGCGCCCGGCATGTCCCGCGGGGGATGCTCGAATTCTGGATCGATCCGCAGAGCCCCTACCACAAGCCCCTCTTCACCGAGGAGCGGCGCTTCGTCTTTTACTGCAACCTCGGCTGGCGCTCGGCCCTGGCAGCCCAGGTCGCCCAGCAGATGGGGCTGGAGAACGTCTGCCACATCGCGGGCGGTTTCGAGGCCTGGAAAGCGGCCGGCGGCGCAGTGGAGGAATTGAAGAAATAACGAGGGGTCGCAGCGCCCGTCTCAACGCACGCCGTAGGTCCGATGGAGGCGCAGGGTGTTGCGCATGCACATCGCCACCGTCACCGGGCCGACCCGGGGGATGAAGAGTTCGGCCTCTTCCTCCACCTCCGGCGCGAAGTTCTTGACGGTGGCGAAGTTGAGGCAGATGGCATGAGGCGGGAGTTCCTCCAGGCGGATCTTCGGGAAGCTGCGACTGGGGACGCCGGTGATGACAAGGTCCGACTGCCGCAGAGCCTCGCTGCGGCTGATTTCGGTCTCTTCGGCGTGGCCGTCGCGGTAGAGGAGCGGCCCCTGCTCATCGAAGGAGAAGACCCGCGCGCCGTCGTTGGACATCATCACCGCCAGCGGCCGGCCGACCACTTCGCTGCGATTGAAGATGGCCACCGTCTTGCCCTCGGCAGGCCGGGTGCCGCTCGCGCCGTAGGCGCCGTTGGCCTCGAGAACCTTGAGGATGGCGAGGGCGGTGCAGGGGACCACCGCCTTGCCGCTCTGTTCGGCGCCGCGTACCAGGCGCTCATTCTCGTAAAGCTTGCCGATCCAGTAGGCGCCCAGCCCCTCGATATCCTTGCGATAATCGACCAGGTCCTTGAGGTAGCGATCCTGCTCGTTGCCGAAGATCGGGTAGTAGACCATGATGCCGTGCACCGTCGGGTCGGCATTGGCCTGACGGATCCCCTGCTCCAGCTTGAGCCGCGGCAGGATGCGCAGCTCATAGACGATGCCGAGATCGGCACAGGCACTGCGGGTATACTCGGCATAGGTCAATGACGGCCCATAGTCGCCGGCAAGAAAACCGACCACCTTCAGTTCGGTTGCCAGGGCACGGATTTCCTGGCGGATTTCGGCGCGGTAGCGGGCGGCAACGGTAGCAGGGGTGACCAGCATGGCAATGACCTCCTCAAGGGATGCGGCGGCAGACCGGCCGGCGCGAAAAAGCTAACACAGCCGGCCCCCGGGAGCAATCCTGTATACCCCATCCTGTATACCCCAAACCGCCCTGCCCCGTTCCAATCACCCTTGCATTCCGGAACTGAAATAGATACCAGTGACAACGCCTGCTGCGCCGCCCCGTCCGGTTCCGGCTTTTCCTGAGGCGGACCATTGCCGGTCGCGTGCCGACCTCTCCTGCAAAACGACAAGGGCGGAGCCAGATGGCTCCGCCCTTGTCGTTTTCCTCGAAAATTTCCCCGGATCAGCTGCGCACGAAGTCGGCAGCGGCGGTCAGCAGCCGCTCCAGTTCCGATGCGCTGTCGGCTTCGGCATAGACCCGGACTACCGGCTCGGTCCCCGACTTGCGAAAGAGTACCCAGGAACCGTCACGGAAGAGGAGCTTGACACCGTCAATGGTGATCACCTGCTCGACCTTTTTGCCGGCAATCTCGGCCGGAGGAGTGGCGACCTTGGCGCCATACCCCGCCTCCAGCTCCGGCGAAAGGTGGATATTCTCGCGCCGGGTGTGGAACTCACCGACCCGCCGGTAGAGATCGGCGAGGAGCTCCCCCAGCGACTTTCCTTCCACCGCCACCATCTCGGCCACCAGCAGACAGGCGAGAATGCCGTCCTTGTCGGGAACGTGGCCACGCACGGTCAGCCCGGCGCTCTCCTCGCCGCCGATGAGGATGCGGTCCTGGCTGATGTACTCGCCGATGTACTTGAAACCGACCGGCGTCTCCAGCACCTGCAAGCCGTGATGGCGGGCGACGGCATCGACGAAATGCGAGGTGGCGACGGAGCGGGCGATGTCGCCGTTCTTCCCCTTGACCCGCACCAGGAAGTCGAAGAGCAGGGCGAGGATATAGTTCGGTTCGATGAAGCTGCCGTCGAAGTCGACAATCCCGTAGCGGTCGGCGTCACCGTCCGTCGCCAGCCCGATGCGGATCTTTGCATCGCTGCGGACCAGGTCGATGAAATCCTCGATATGCTCGGCTGATGGCTCCGGCGGCAGGCCGCCGAAATAGGGGTCGCGGTGGTTATTGAGGGTAACCACTTCAACTCCCGCCTCCTGCAGCAGAACATCGAGGTAGCCCCGTCCGGCACCATACATCGGATTGACGGCAATGGTCATCCCCGCCCTGGCGATGGCGGCAAAATCGACCAATTGCCGCAGGCGGGCGAAATAGTCGGCACGGGGGTCGATCTCTTCCACCAGCCCGGCCTGGCAGGCCGATTTCAGGTCCATTTCCCGGTAGCAGATTTCGCCGAGCATGGCATTGGCCCGCTTCTCGATATCGCGGGTCGTCTCGGGCAGGGCCGGCCCGCCGCTCTCTGGAGAGAATTTGAGACCGTTGTACTCGGGCGGATTGTGGCTGGCGGTGAAGTTGATCCCCCCGGCGGCCTGACGGCGGATGATTTCGAAGGCAATGACCGGGGTCGGCGTATCGCGATCGCAGAGAAAGGAGTGGATTCCGGACCCGGCGAGAACGCGGGCAGTCTCCCGGGCGAACCGCTCGCCCATGAAACGGCTGTCGTGGCCGATCACCACGCCGCGGCTGGCGGTACCGAGCGCCTGCAGGTGATCGGCAATCGCCTGACTGACGATCTTGACGTTTTCGAAGGTGAAATCTTCACAGAAGATGCCGCGCCAGCCCGAAGTGCCAAAGGTGATCCGCATAAAAAGTCTCCTCCAGTTCAATGTGAGTGCCAGCAGTGATCACGGGACCATCGCCGGAAAGCATACCACAGCCACCACCGGGGCACAGCCGGCGGTTCAGGGAATCTCCTCCTCGTCCCAGAGTTGCGGCCCGCAATAGCCGGGAATCGCTGCGACGTAGGGACAGTCGCCCGGCAGCAGGCCCTGGCGCAGCAGGCGCGGCGTCAGGGGGGCGCAGTCCGGGCGCAGCTCATGGCGCCGCCGGTAAACCGTGCAGTGACGGGTTTCGCGATCGAGATATTCGCAGGGCTGGTCGGTATAGTAAACCGTCCCCTCGAATTCGATCTTCTCATAACAGCAGCGCCCGCAGCGCCGGCATTTCGCTTCCCAGGACCGGGTGGTCATCATTTGCCTCCTGTTGTTACGGTAGCCAATGCCTGGTGACAGGGTCAAGGGAAATGCTGGCCCGATAAAGAATTTTTGTTGACAATTTTCCGGCTGTTCCCTGATAATCTTTTTTTGTCACCGAAACCGCAAACGCAAGGAGGCACCGCAGATGCAATGTCAAACCGTTCTTCCCGGTACCGAGTGTACCTTCTGGTCTAAGCAGGGTTGTAACTTCAACGGCAGCAGCTGCCAGAACGTGGTCGCCGAGTGCGAAGGTTGTGATCGCATCGTCGAGGGGACCATCGGCAAAGTCTGCTCCGTCGCCCCGGCTCCGGAGCGTAAATGGGCAGCCGGCCTTTGCAACATGGCGACCCACCGCAAGGTCGAAATCAAGACCGTCGAAGCCAAGGTCAACCCGCTCAAGGCCTCCAAGAAGGCATCGGCCAAGAAGAAGTAATCCGGGCCACAACAACAGCAAGGAAAAGGGCAGGTGCGCAGGCATCTGCTCTTTTCTTTTGCCTGCCGCTCAACCAAAGAGCAGATAGACCAGCGGCACCAGAAAAGCGGTGATCAGGCCGTTGAGGCCGATCGCCAGTCCGGCGACCGCCCCGCCGAGCCGATCGACTTCGAGCATGCGGGCGGTGCCGATACCATGGGCCGAGGTACCGACGGCGAGGCCGATGGCGGCCTGGTGGCGCAGTCCGATCAGGCGGCAGAATTCCGGGCCGCAGATGGCACCGACGCAGCCGGTGATGACGACGATGGCCGCGGTCAGCGGCGGCAGACCGCCGACCTTTTCGGCGATGCCGATGGCGATCGGGGTAGTGACCGACTTGGGGGCGAAGGACCAGATCACTTCGCGACTGCCGCCGAGCAGCCAGGCGAGCCCCGATGCCGTGACAATCGAGGTCAGCGCGCCGGCGGTGACGCCGGCCAGGATCGGCAGCTTCCGGGCGAGGATCTCCCGGCGCCGCTGGTAAAGAGGGAGGCCGAGGGCGACCACCGAGGGACCAAGCAGGAAGAGGAGCAGGTCGCCGCCGCGGGCATAGTCCTGGTAGCTGATTCCACCGAGCTGCAACAGCGCGATGATCGCGGCGATGGCGATCGCCACCGGGTTGAAGAGGATGCTCCCACTCTTCTGGTAGAGCCGTTGCGCCAGGAAGAAGACGAGCAGGGTGAGCCCGACGCCGAACAGGGGGGTGCGCAGCAGGTCAATCCACATGGGCCCCTCCCCGCTTCTCCAGCCAGGCCTCGGTCCAGCCGGTGACGGCCATGACGACGAAGGTGCTGACTACCAGAGCGACGATGATCGCCAGCCACTCCCGGCGCAGCAAGTCGAAGTAGACCATGACACCAACCCCGGCCGGAACGAAGAGCAGGGCCATGTGGGAGAGGAGGAGTTCGGCGGCGTCTCGGATCGAGCCCTCCTCGATCCAGCCAAGGAGCAGGCCGATCAGCAGCAGGCCCATCCCGAGGACGTTCCCCGGGATGGGGAGACCCAGGCCCCGCGCCAGGACTTCCCCGAGAAACTGCAGACCGAGCAGCACGGCAAATCCGCGTACCATGATCGTCCCTCCCCCCTCCCCCGGTTAGAGTTCGTCCTTGAGCCCCGCGATCACTGCGGCGACTTCGTCGCGAATCTCCGCCGCCGCCGGCGAGCGCTCCCGCAGCAGAAATTCCTGGAAAAAGTGCAGGGCTTCCCGGGGCTGCTCCTGGTCAAGAAAAATGTTCCCGAGGGTCAGGCAGGCGAAGGCATGCCCGGGGTCGAAGCGCAGCGCGGCCCGGCATTCGGTTTCGGCAGCCGCCAGCTCGCCCCGCTCGTAGTAGATTTCGCCGAGGTTGTAGTGGGCCTGGGCATCCTCCGGGTCGAGTTCGAGGGCGCGTCGGAAACTTTCGAGGGCAGCCCCAGCGTCCCCCTGAGCAAAGAGGGCATCCCCGAGGGAGTTGAGGGCGAACAGGGACTCGGGGTCGATTTCGAGGGCCCGGCGATAACAGGCGACCGCCTCGGCGAACTGCTCCTGGTTGAAGTGCACCAGGCCGATACTGACCAGGGCATCGGCCTCTTCGCCGTCGCGATCGAGGATGGCCTGGTAGGTGGCAAGGGCCTTGGCCAAATCGTTCTTCTCGAAGTAGGCATCACCGAGGGCAAAGAGGAGGTCGAGGTCGTCGGGCGCGAGCTTGCTTGCCGTCAGCAAGGCCTCGATCGCCTCCTGCAGGCGCCCGGTTTCGGCATAGGCCTCCCCCAGCAATTGCCACCCTTCCGCGTTTTCCGGGGCGCTTCGCGTCAGCTGGCGCAGTTCAGCAATGGCGCTCGGATAATCGCCGGTTTCCAGGGCTTCGCGGCCCCGCCGCAAGACATCGTCTAATTCTGCCATCGTCCTTGCTCCTTGCTCGCGCCCGGGGGGCGCCGAGTTAGCTGTTCGTTAACCGGCCCGGACCACCAGTCTGGCGGCCGGCCCGGGACTAACCAGGGCTATTCCCGCCCGGCGGAGAACTCCTCGAGAAAATCGAGAAGTCCCCAGGGGGAGGCGCCGACAACGCGTACCGGCACGCCCAGTTCCCGTTCCAGATCACTGAGCGCCATATCGTCGAGGAGCAGACTGTCTTCCTCGCGCAGCATCACCGCGGGAAGGAGTAGGATGCGCCCGAGGTCCTTCCCTTTCAGCGCCGCCAAAAGATCGGCGCCGGTCAATAGCCCGGCAACCGACACATGGCCACCGAAAAAACGGTTGGCGACCGGGTAGAGCCGAATCGTCACGCCCGTGGCGGCAGCCAGCGCATCGACAAAACGCTTAACTTCCCCCCAGGCCGATGCACCGGTGACGACGGCGACGGGGTCACTGGCGAGCGGTCCGGCCTCCGCCAGCACCTCGGCCGCTTCAGCGCGAAACTGGGCGAGCAGCCCGACGCCATTTTCAAGCTGGAACAACTCCTCGTAGGCGCTAAGGGGTGGCACCTCCTGCTCCGCCTTGAGGTAGAGCTCGTCGGCGGCGAAGACAAAGCGGGTCCCGATCTGAGCCAGGAATTGTTCCTGGCAATCATGGATCAGGGCAAGGATCGCCGCGGCCTCGCTGCGGTCGGGAGGGCGCAGGGCGGGCAGGCGTTGCCGATACCCGGTAAGGCCGACCGGGACCACCGCCAGGCTCTTGACCCCGGGGGCAAGCTGTTGCAGCTCGCGGATGCTCTGTTCGAGGACCGTGCCGTCGTTGATCCCCGGGCAGAGTACGATCTGGGCGTGGATTTCGATGCCGGCGCCCGTCAGTCGCTGCAGCAGCTCCCGGATCGAAGGACCGGGATGGCCGAGCAGGGCCTGCCGCACCCGGTCATCGGTGGCATGCACGGAAACGTAGAGGGGCGACAGCCGCTGATCGATAATGCGGTGAATCTCCGCCTCGGCCACATTGTTCAGCGTGACATAGGCACCATAGAGATAGGAGAAACGGAAGTCCTCGTCCTTGACATAGAGGGTCGGACGCATGCCGCGCGGAAGCTGGTGGACGAAGCAGAAAAGGCAGTTGTTACCGCACTGGGTCGGTTGCGGGTGCTCCAGTTCCAGTCCCAGGGGCTGCGGGGCATCCTTCTCCAGCTCCAGGTCCCAGAGTTCGCCGTTCTTCTTCTGCACTTCGAGGAGCAGCTCTTCTTCGGCTTCGGCCACCAGATAATCGACCAGGTCCCGCAGCGGGTGGCCGTTGATGGTAAGCAGGAAGTCACCCGCTTCCAGTTCGAGTTCAGCGGCAATACTGCCAGGGGTTACAGCGAGGATTTCAAGCATCGGATCGGATGCCTTTGCCGCGGGTCGAAAGGGCCGAGGAGGTCAGGCTGTCGCGCAGCAAACCGGCGGCGCTGACCGGGAGACGGATCGTTACGGGACGTCGGGCTTTTGCTGCGCGGCTTCCCCATCGCAAACGGAAAAGTCCCTGCCGGGAGGTTGACCCATCCAGGCAGGGACCTGTCGTGCCGTGCGCTGTCAGCCGCCCGTGCGGGCTGGTCAGTCTTTCCCGCCGTGCAGCCGGAAAGACCCGTCGCTGGAGGTGATGGACGAAACCGCGTGTTTGTAGAGCAGGATATCCCCGCCGCTTTCGATCAGAACACAGAAACTGTCGAAGGACTTGATATACCCCTCCAGCTTCTCGCCGGACATCATGACGATGGTGACGCGAACCCGTTCTTTGCGGGCCTGGTTTAAATATTGGTCCTGAATATTGAATGGTGTCTTGGCCATGTCCGCTCCTTCATTGGGGCATAAAATCGTCAAATAACGACAGGATTCTAGCAGACTCTCGCGAGGAATCAACCCAAATAATTGATTTGTCTCTCCGGAACCAGGTGAGCTGCCGCTTGGCATAACGCCTGGTATTGATGATGATTCGCTCCCGCATCGCGGCGGAGCTGCATCGGCCGTGGAGATAGTCCAGCACCTCCCGGTAACCGATGGTCTGCAGCGCCTTGAGATTCTCCCCGTAGCCCGCGGCCAGAAGGCCCGCCACCTCGGCGACCAGTCCGGCGCCAAGCATGGCATCGACCCGTTGCTCGATCCGCTGCAGCAACTCCGCCCTGGGGGGTGCCAGGCCGAGCTTGAAGCAGCGATAGGGCTGCTCGGCAAAGGCGTGGCTCGCCTGATGACGGGAGATCGGAACTCCGGTCAGGGTCCAGACCTCGAGGGCGCGGATGATCCGCACCAGGTTGCGCGGCGGCGTATTCGCCGCCGCGACCGGATCGACCGCCGCCAGGCGGCGGTGCAGGGTTCCGGGGCCCGAGTCTTCCTCTTCGGCAGCCAAGGCGGCGCGCAGCTTTGGGTCGGCGCCGGGAAGGTCGAGCAGGCCAGCGGTAAGGGCGCGCAGATAAAGGCCGGTACCACCGACAATCAACGGCACTTTCTGGCGCTCTCCGATGGCCGCGATTGCCTGGCGTGCCAGGGAGAGAAAATCGGCCACGGAAAAGTCCTGGTCCGGGTCGGCGACATCGAGGAGATGATGGGGAACCAGAGCCTGCTCGGCAGCGCTCGCCTTGGCGGTGCCGATATCCATGCCGCGATAGACCTGGCGGGAATCGGCGGAGACGATCTCCAGCGGCCAGTGCGCCGCCAGCGCAAGGGCGAGGGAACTCTTGCCGGAAGCTGTCGGCCCGCAGAGGACCACGACGGGAGTCTGCTTCCCGTTGGCAGGTGCCATTTCCGTCATCAGCCTGCTAGCTCCGTTTGAACATCCGTTCGACCTCAGCCAGGGTCAACCGCTTCATCACGGGCCGGCCGTGGGGGCAGTTGCCGCGGAAATCGACACGGTCGAGGTCTTCCAGCAGGGCCCGACCTTCGGCCGGGCTGAGGGTCTGGTTGGCGCGCAACATGCCGTGGCAGGCCATGCGGATCAGTACCTTGTCGAGAGCGTCTTCCAGCAGACCGCTGTTGCCGAGAGCGGCGAGTTCGCCGGCGACGTCCCGGATCAGGTCATTTACCGTGACCTCGCCGAGCAACTGCGGCGTCGCCTTGACGACAAAGGCATTGCCGCCGAAGGGCTCGATCTCGAAGCCGAGCCGGGCGAGATCGTCGAGATGCTCGCCAAGCCAGGCCGCTTCCCGGAAATCGAGTTCGAGCAGACTCGGGAAGAGGAGGAGCTGGCGCTCGATACCCGCGGCAAGGAATTGTGCCTTGAGCCGTTCAAAACCGATCCGTTCGTGGGCCGCATGCTGGTCGATCAGCACCATGTCATCCCCATCCTGGCAGAGGAGGTAGCTGCGTCGGTACTGGCCGATGATCGCCAGCGAAGCGAAGTATCCCTCCGGGCTCGGTGGCAACCTTGCCGGCGGCTCGTTGTCGGCGGCCATGGGCAAGGGCCACGACTGGGGTGCCGGGGGTGCCTGGGGTCGCTGGGGAAAGAGGTCGGAAGTTCCGCTTCTGGTGGCATAGGCCTGCAGCGCCTCTTCGATGCGGCCGACGGCGGCAGCGGCGGCACTCGGCGGATCCGTAATTCCGGCTGGCGCCGCAACGGTTTCCGATGGGGCGCCGAGCCAGCCGGTGGGGCGCAGGGTTGCCCGCAGGCTGGCAACAATGAACTCGTGGACCTGGCGCTGGTCGCGGAAGCGGACCTCATGCTTGGTCGGGTGCACATTGACATCGACCAACTCCGGATCGAGATCGAGAAAGAGGACCACCACCGGGTAACGCCCTTTGAGCAAGAGGTTGCGATACCCTTCCATGACGGCATGCTGAACCACCCGGTCACGGATATAGCGCCCGTTGATATAGGTGAATATGGTATTGGAGGTCGACCGGTTCTGCCCGGGCTGGGCGATCAGCCCGTGCAGCGCCAAGGGACCCTCCCCGTCCTGGCAAAGGGGGAGCAGATCCTTGAGCAGCGGCCTGCCGAGCAGCGCGGCAACCCGCTCCTCCAGGCTATGGTTGCGGTAGACGTCGATCAGGGTACGGCCATTGTGCTGCAGGCGAAACCGGACCTCGGGATTGGCCAGCGCCAGCTTGGTGACGACATCGCCGATAT
The DNA here is from genome assembly GCF_054658035.1 of Desulfuromonas carbonis. Classification (NCBI taxonomy): domain Bacteria; kingdom Pseudomonadati; phylum Thermodesulfobacteriota; class Desulfuromonadia; order Desulfuromonadales; family Desulfuromonadaceae; genus Desulfuromonas; species Desulfuromonas carbonis. The sequence goes on from NZ_BAAHXR010000002.1 coordinate 719,656, forward strand.
GGCCAAGTTCGGTCTCGTCCCGACGCAGGAACTTGCGCCGCGCCGGAGTATTGAAAAAGAGGTTGCGGACTTCGACCACCGTCCCGCAGGGGAGCCCGACGGCGTTTGAGCGGCGCACAACGCCCCCCTCGAGATAGACTTCCCAGCCCGCCTCGGCGGAAGCGGTACGACTGCTCAGGGTCAGTCGGGAGACGGCGGCGATCGACGGCAGGGCTTCACCGCGAAACCCGAAGGTCCGCAAACGGAAGAGGTCGTCGTCGCTGGCAATCTTGCTGGTGGCATGGCGTTCGACACAGAGGAGCAGATCATCGCGGTCCATCCCCTCACCATCGTCGCTGACCCGGACCAGCCCCTTCCCCCCCTGTTCCACCTCGATGGAGAGCTCTGTGGAGCCGGCGTCAAGGGCATTCTCCAGCAGCTCCTTGACGACCGACGCCGGCCGTTCCACCACTTCGCCAGCGGCAATCTTGTTGCAAAGATTCTCCTCGAGAATGCGGATCCTGTTGGTCATCATCCCTCTCCGGGCGAACGTGGTCGGGAAATGCAAACGGCCGGGGAGCCCCGGCCGTTTGCATATGTGTGGCTGCCTGGCAGGCCGTCAGAACTTCTGTTCCAGGCGATCCAGCATATTTTCTATTTCATCGAGTTCGCTGCGGCTGTCCCCCGCTACCGGTGCGGCGGAATCCTGCCGCAACAGGCCGAGATCCTCGGCGACGCTGTGCACGATGCTCGCATCGACGGTCGCCTGTTTGCGCAGCGCCCCTTCGAACAGGCAATTGTCGCAGACCGTGTTGATCAGGCGCGGAACCCCGCCAGTATATCCGTGGATCAGGCCGATACTGTCGCCGGCAAAGAGCATCCGCTTGGCCCCGGCAACCTGGAGCCGGTGCTTGATGTAGGACTCGGTAATGTCAATGGTCAGGGACTTGAGGTGATATTTGACGGCCACCCGCTGGGCCAGGGGTTCGTCCAGCTTCAGACATTCCTCCAGTTCGGAGAGGCCGAAGAAAACGATGTTGAGGAGCTTCTTGCCCGGGAGTTCCAGGTTCAGCAGACCGCGAAATTCTTCCATTAATTCGCGACTTTGCAGCATCTGCGCTTCATCGATGAGCACCACTGCCCGGCGTCCGGCCTCGTCGATCTGCAGCAGGCGATCATAGAGCTGCTTGAGAACGGCCAGGCGGTCACTGGCAGGATTGGCAACCCCCAGCTGCAGGGCAATCCGGGTCAGGATCCACTCCGGGGTGATGCCGGAATGGACCATGACGAGCATGGAGGATTCATACTTTTGCTCGGGCAGGCTGTCGAGCATGCGGCGGGCAAGGGTGGTCTTGCCGGTACCGACGCCGCCAACCAGAACGGCCAGTCCCTTGTTGGAATCGACGGCGTACATCAGGCGCAGCAAGGCCTGGCTGTGGCGTTCGCTGTTGTAGTAGAAACGGGCATCCGGAGCATTGGAAAAGGGTTCCCGTTCCAAGCTGTAATGCTCGATGTAGCTCATGAAAAAACTCCTGGCGGGTGCGAAAGGTCAGAGCTAGAGATAGGACACCCGGTTCTTTTTCCCGTTAGCGGCAGCGCTGCCGGCTGACTCCCCGTCGACTACCCCGAGTTCAGCCCGCAATGCAGCCACCTTTTCGCCGACATCCCGGTAGAAGTGGTCCTCAGCCGCAACGGCTTCAAAGGCTTCCAGCGCCTGCTGCGGCCGCTGCCAGTCCTGGTAAAGCAGGCCGAGTTCATAGCGCAGACTGGCCGCCTCGTCCTTGGAGAGGCGCAGCCGGCCGAGCCCGGCAATGAAAGTCTGTTCTGCCTCGGCATGCTCCCCCTTTTCGACCAGGCAGATCCCCTTCAGAGTGATCGCGTCAAGCGCCCGGGCAGGACTGCGTGCCGCCTTGTCGAACTCGACAATGGCATCGTCGGTCAGCCCCATCTCCTTGTAGGCGATGCCGAGGTTGTAATGGGACTCGGCATCCTCGAGGTCGATCTGGTCAACCCCTTCGCCGGCTCCGGAGGCGAGACTCCCGTCAAACTGGAACCCTGGCGCGCCCTCCCCACGCTCTGCCGCGACAGGACCTTCGGCTTCGGCACGAAGTTCACCCGCCAGGTCGAAATAGTCTCCGGCCGGTGCTTCCGGGGGCGCTTCTTCGGCAACAGTCTGGGCCGCAACGAGGGTACGAATATCGGCCAGCTTTGCATGAGCTTCCGCGCAATCAGGAGCGGTCGCCAGCAAACCACCCAAAACCCGCGTGGCGTCGTCGTACAATCCCTGCTGAAAGTAGAATTCAGCTTCCTCAAGGTCGGCCCGGATCGCCTGGGCAGCGGCTTTCGCCAAGGTCTCGGCATCCGGCTCCACGATCGCTTCCGGTTCGGATTCCGGTCCGGATTCAGGTTCGGGCTCGGCCGGCAGGAGGGCGTCCTCCTCCAGCTCCAGCTCGACTTCGGCAAACCCGGTCTCTTCGTCCATCGCGACTTCGGTGACCGGCTCCAGTTCTTCCAGGGGGGACAAGGTTTCGAGAGAGGGAGCGTCAACCTCCTCGGCGACGGGCTGCAACTCCTCGTCCAGCTCCAGGTCGAGTTCGAGTTCCAGTTCCAGATCGTCCTCGGCAGCAACCGTCCCTTCCTCGCCAGCGGTCGGGACCGCATCGGCCGCAACCGGCTCGTCCTCGATGACGGGGTCATCGAAAACCAGCTCGCCAACCCCTTCGAGGAACTCGAGGGGAATTTCCTGTGCTTCCTCGGCAACCTCCTGGGTCAGCTCCGCTTCGGTCGCTGCCTGGTCCAGATCAGGGACGTCTTGCGGTGGCTCGATCTCGTCGATGGTTTCGAGCTCTTCAAGGTCTTCCACCGCCTCCTCGAGGATGGAGCCGTCGAGGATCTCCTCCCCCTCCTCGTTCTCGCTGCCGGTATCGAAACCGTCGACAGCGGCGGGCATGGCAGAGATCAGCGCAAAGAGTTTCTCCCCTTCCCCGGTCAACTCGTAAATGGAGTGCAGGGTCTTCATGACCCGATCGTCATCAAGGTGCGCGTCTTTCAGCCGTTCATAAAACTCTTTCAGCAACGCCACCTTGCCAGCAGCGAAGAAGGTCTCTTTCCAGTCCTCCAGCTCATCGAGCGCCCGCGGGGAGTCGCCCTGGTTCAGGCAAGCGCGGATATACCCTTCGCGGAATTCCAGCTCATCGGGAGCATTCTTCAGCAGGTGCTGGTAGGTCAGGCGTTCGTTTTCAAAATCTTCCCTGCTATGGTAGCCATGGGCCAGCACCAGCAGGATCTCGGTGCTGTCCGGGGCCTTCTTGAGCAAGCCCTTGAGGTTATCGAGGCCCTGGTCGATGTCGCCCTTTGCAATCAGGGTCTCGGCCTGGCCGATCTCCAGATCGATATCCCCGTTGAAGCGGGGGAGAAAGAGTTCATAGAGTTTGAGAATCCGGGCAAAGTCCTGTTTCTGGTGCAGCAGGTTGAGAATTTCCAGGAACTCTTCCCGGGCCTTTTCCTTGAGCCCTCCCGAAGCAAAAGTCTCGGCAATCTTGACCCGGATATTCAGGTTTTCCGGCTCCAGTTCGCGCATCTTCTGCAAGACATTGATCGCCTCGGGAAGCATGCCGTTCTTCTCGTAATAAGCGACCAGACTGCGATATTCGGCAAGAGCGTTGCCGACCAGGCCCTGCTTTTCGTTGAGCTCGGCCAGTCGGTGATAAATGCTGACCCGGGTCGGTTCGAGCTTCTGCATCTGCTTGTAGACGGCAATCGCCTTGAGGTAGAAGCCATTTTCAGCGTAATGCTTGGCGACTCCCTCGTAAGCTTCAACCGCCTCGGCGGGGTGGTTGTCACGGCTGTAGAGCTCGGCGAGTTTCTGCCGGTTTCGCACATCGCGCGGATCGAGCTCGACAATTTTCTGATAATCCTTGATGGCGCGCGCGACCTGGCCCTTTGCCAGGTATTTCTGCGCCGATGCGAGGAGTTTTTCCTTATTCGACAAAATGGCCACCCATTAAGGAGAAAACAGCACAAATAAGCATTGAATCTAAACCAATCCCAGCAGACCTGTCAAGGTCAAAGAGGGCGGAATTTCCTTGAGAATGCAGCATTTTAGAACCGCCCGAAGGCCGGAAATGCGCCGCGGAGAAGGTCTTGTGGCCAGGTTTGCGGGAGCGCCGGCATGAGGTGCAGCGGAATCCCCGAACCGGTCCCGACCGCGGGGGGAGCCGCCACGGCGCGGCAGTCCGATTATGGCAGAAGTCAGAGCCTTTTCAATCGTGAGACTTCCTCTGCCGTCAGGGGCCGGAACTCGCCGGGACGCAGTCCCGCCAGGTCGAGGAAGGCAAAGCGCACCCGCTTGAGGCGGCTGACCGGATGGCCGACCGCTTCGCACATACGCCGCACCTGGCGATTGCGCCCTTCGTGGATGGTGATCTCGAACCAGGTATGCCCGGCACTGAAGCGGACCTTGGCGATCTTGGCCGGCGCCGTCGGGCCATCTTCGAGCACGACCCCGCCAGCGAGACGACGCAGGGTCTCCGGTGCAACCTGCCCGCGCACCCGAACCAGGTAGGTCTTGTCGACCTGGTGGCGGGGGTGGGCCAGATGCTGGGTCAGTGCGCCGTCATTGGTCAAAAGCAGGAGACCTTCGGTAGTCAGATCGAGACGTCCCACCGGATGGAGGCGCCCGGGAACCTGCCGGACCAGGTCGCAAACCGTCGGGCGCCCTTCCGGGTCCTGCAGGGTCGTGACATAACCGACCGGCTTGAAAAGGAGCAGGTAATGGTGCGCTTCGGCGGCGGCTAGCGGCTGCCCGTCGATGAGAATCGTGTCCAGCGCCGGATCGGCGCGGTCGCCGAGACTGGCGATGACACCATTGACGCTCACCCGCCCGGCGGCGATCCACTCTTCGGCAGTTCGCCGCGACGCCAGTCCGGCAGCGGCGATCAACTTTTGCAGGCGTTGCGGCATTAATCAAGGTCTCCGGAAATGAAAAAACGCCGGGGTGTTCCCGGCGTGGCAACAGGGTTGCGAATCAGGTGGGGGTGCCTTCCTCGGCAAGGGGTTCGAACCCGGGCAGCAAGGCCTCCCCCGCCGCCAGTTCCTCGGGGTTCAACTCGCTGAACTCCTTCAGGGTCGGCAGGCTGGCGAGGTCGCGCAGGCCGAAAAATTCGAGAAACTCACGGGTCGTCCCATAAATCAGCGGCTTGCCGGGGACATCCTTCTTGCCGAGGATTCGGATCAGGTGGCGTTCCAGCAGGGTCTTGATCACCCCCCCCGAGTCGACCCCCCGCAGATAGTCGATCTCGGAGCGGGTAACCGGCTGGCGGTAGGCAATGATCGCCAGAGCTTCGAGGGCCGCCCGGGAGAATCGCACCGGCCGGGTCTTGGTCAGCCGCAGGACCCAGTCGGCATATTCCGGGCGGCTGCGAAACTGGTACCCCTCGGCGACCTGTTGCAGAAAAAAGCCGCGACCGGCCTCCTGGTATTCGTTAACCAGCGCCGCGAGCGCCGCTTCGACCTGGGGCCGGGGCAGCTCAAGCGCCTCGCTGATCCGGTCCGGGCGCAACGGCACATCGGCGACAAACAGCAGGCTCTCCACGATCGGCTTGATTTCAGAGATATCCAAGACTTCCCTCATCCACAGCGGCAGTTGGGGCGGCCTCCTCGGAGACGGCCGGATAGAGCCAGATGCTGCCGAAACGGGCATTTTGCAGCAGGCGGACCAGGCGCATCTTGACCAGTTCGAGGATCGCGAGAAAGCTGACCACCACCTCGTTGCGCTCGGGGCGGGTGCTGAAGATCTCGTTGAAGGCGAGGCTCTCCCTGCCATCGAGCCGGGTGAGAATCAGGTTGATCCGGTCACTGACCGACAGGCGTTCCATTTCGACCTGGTGGATGTAGGGCTCGGGCGCCTGCTGCAGCAGCGCCCGAAACGCTTCGACCAGCTCGAACAGGCCGACCGCTTCCAGTTCGGTATTTTCGGCCTCTTCCAGCTCTGCGGCCGGGAACTTGCGGGCAAAGACCTCGCGCCCGAGGTGGGGGAGCCGTTCGAGGGAACCGGCGACATCCTTGTATTTCTGGTATTCGAGAAGCCGGCGCACCAGTTCCGCCCGGGGGTCGTCTTCCTCCTCCTCGCTCAGCTCCTCTTCGCTGACCGGAAGCAGCAGCCGCGACTTGATGTGGAGCAGGGTCGCCGCCATCAGCAGAAACTCTCCGGCGACATCGAGGTTGAGATGCTGCATGGCATCCAGAATTCCGAGATACTGGGTGGTAATCTCGGCGATGGGAATATCGTAGATATCCATCTCGTTTTTCCGGATCAGGTGCAGCAGCAGGTCGAGGGGCCCCTCGAACTTTTCCAGATGAATATCGTAACCCATCCGTGCGCCCCTAGTGACCGAAGAGGAACTGCATGGCGCGCTGGACGATGGCCGCCTGCGGTCCGGCGAGCAGAGCGACCAGATGATAGACCACCGGCCCCAGAACAACGCGCCAGAGGCTGGTGAAAAAGACCAGGAAGATGATAATGACAAAGCCGAAGGGTTCGAGCCGTGCCAGCAGCTCGGCCTGCCGCTTGGGCAGCAGTCCGGTCATGACCCGCCCGCCGTCGAGGGGAGGGATCGGCAGCAGGTTGAAAACCCCGAGGATGATATTGATGTAGAGGCTGAATCCAGCCATCAGTCGCAGCGGTTCGACGGCGGCCCCCAAAGGGGAGCCATCGGCCACGCCGCTGCCGGCCAGCCAGGCGAGACTGCGCAGCAGGAGTGCCGACGCCAGCGCAAGGACGAAGTTGGTCCCCGGGCCGGCCAGCGAGACCAGGATCATGTCCCGGCGCGGCCGCTGCAGGTTGAGGAAATTGACCGGCACCGGTCGCGCCCAGCCGAACCCGAAGATCAGCAGCGCCAGCGTCCCGATCGGATCGAGATGACGCATGGGGTTGAGAGTGAGTCGCCCCAGAAGGCGGGCAGTCGGGTCACCGAGTTTATCGGCAATGAAGCCATGGGCGACTTCGTGCAGGGTCACGGCGAGGAGTGCCGGAACCAGCATGATGGAAATCTTGGCGAGGATATGTTCCAAGTCGATGCCTTTGACCAGATGGCTGGGGGAATCCACAGGCGCCGCCCCGGTGGCGGAATCCTTACGGGGATTGAAAACCTCCGGAAAGACTTCGTCTTTGTAGCAAAAGGAGGCGGGGAAGTCAACGCGGGACTGGAGCCGTCACGTCTCTCGCCCCGCACCCTTTTTTTCTCCCGCAAGGAAGCGGCGGCGGACCAGTTCCAGCTCCTCCTCACGACTGGCGATCTGGCCGTCGAGCCGGGCCGCGAGCAGGCATTCGAAAATCTCGCGGTAGACCGGGCCCGGCGCCAGGCCGAGGGCGGCGAGGTCCGCGCCGGTCAGTTCCGGGCGCTGCCCGCGCTGATGGGTGACATAGAGGGAGAGGAGCCGTCGTACCTCTTCCCGGCTGGTGGCGGCGAGCAGGAAGAGAACCATCTCGATCGCCAGCGGTTGCAGCAGCCGGCAGATCTCGCTCGCCCGCGGGGCCCGCTTGCCCCGGCGCCGTTCGAGCTGGCGCAGCACCAGCAACCCCTCCTGGCGCTGCTGGCAGAAGAGAGGCCGGTATTTTTCAGGAATGGCAAGGCGCCGGCAGAGGGCGTCCAGGGACGGTTCGTCAAGATCGTTGCTCAGGCCGAGGAAATAGACCTGCCAGCGGCTCGCTGCCTCCCCGGTGAAGAGGAGGTCGAACCAGTTCAGCACACGGCGGGTCTCGGTGAAGAGTTCGCGCAGGCGCTCGCCGACGGCCAGCCTGGGCTGGAGCGCCTTGAGCAGGCCGAGGGCATCGAGGCGGAGCACCGCCGGCAGGGGGTCGGCTTCGCGCAGGATAATCACCAGCTCGTTGAAGACCCGGCTGCCGCCGACCTTGTCGAGAAAGCCGGTGCGCACCGCACTCACCAGCAGGTGCTCGGTATGCTGGCCAAGGTGGAAGCCGAGGCGCTGCTCGAAACGAATGGCCCGAAAGACCCGGGTCGGATCCTCGACGAAACTGAGGTTATGCAGGACGCGGATCGCCTTTTCCCGCAGATCGCGCTGGGCCTGAAAAAAATCGAGCAGTTCGCCGAAGCTGTCGCCGTTCAGCGCCAGCGCCAGGGTATTGATGGTAAAATCGCGGCGCGCCAGATCGAGGCGAATCGAGGCGTGTTCGACATTCGGCAGGGCACCGGGTTCGAGATAATACTCCATGCGCGCCGAAGCGACGTCGATTTTGAAACCATCGGCAAAGGCGATGACGGCGGTAGCGAACTTCTGGTGCGACCGCACCCGGCAGCCGTGGCGGCGGGCGAAGGTCTGGGCAAAGGCGATGCCGTCCCCCTCGACGACGATATCGATATCGAGATTTTCCTGGCGCAGCAGCAGGTCGCGTACAAAGCCGCCGACCGCAAAGACATTGACCCCGAGCTCATCGGCGGCCCGGCCGAGCTCGGGCAGCAGCTCCTGCACCCGTGTGGGGAGTTGTTCGCGCAGCAGGCGCAGCACCTGGCGGCGCTTGAGACCGTGGCCGGCATCACCGCCCGGTCTCCCGGAGCGGGCGGAGAGACGCCCTTTCGAGGCAAGGTGGCGCAGCAGGTCGGTGCGGGTGATGGCTCCGGCGAGACGGTCGCCGTCGAGGACCGGGACGAAGCGCTGGTTGCGATCGACGATCAGTTCCCGCAGGCTCTCCAGCGAGGCATCGGGGGGGACGGTGACGAATTCGGTGCTCATGTAGTCGACCACCGAGGCGCGGCCGAGGCCATGATGGACCGCCTTGTCCATCACCTGCCGGGTCACCAGGCCGGCGACCCGCTCCCCTTCCAGCACCGGCACGGCGTTGAGGTTGTAGCGGGTCAAGAGTTCCCGGACCTGGTCGATGTTGGCGGTAACCGGAACACTCTTGACCGGGTGCGACATCAGGTGGCGGGCTTCCCAGTGGGGGTTGACCTGCCCCTGCAGCAGTTGCGGCAGACGCTCGACCACCTGCAGCAGCGTGAGATCCTTGACCGTTCCCGAGGCGGCATAGGCGTGCCCGCCGCCACCGAACTCAGCGAGGATTTCGCCGACATTCACCTCCGGGATGCGCGAGCGACCGACCAGGAAGACCCGCTCCCCCATGCGCACTGCAACCAGCAGGGCATCGAGGTTCTCCATGTCCTTGAGCTTGTGGGCGAGGACCGCGAGATCGCCGACAAAACGGTCGGTCGAAGCCTGGGCGATGGAGATGTCGATGCCGTTGACGTTGAGGACGGTACGCGACTCGATCAGTTCATGGAGAAGGGCGACCTGTTCGGCGGTCAGTTCCTGGGTGAGAAAATCGGAAACGGTATTGAGGTTGGCGCCATGTTCCAGGAGAAAGGCTGCCGCCTGCAGGTCGCGAACGGTGGTGGAATTGAAGCGCAGACTGCCGGTATCCTCATAGAGCCCGAGCATCATCAGCGTCGCTTCGTCAGGGGTCGGCTCGATCCCCCGCTCGCGGAAGAGTTCGCAGAAGAGGGTGACGGTGGCACCGACCGGTTCGATCACCTCGACGGCGCCAACGAGATCGGCCTGCCCGGACGGATGATGGTCGAAGATGTGCAGCGCTACTCCGGCGCGTTTGGCGACGGCGCCGAAGGGACCGATGCGGTCGGATTGTCGGACATCGACCAGGACCAGGCGCTCGATGGCATCGAGGTCGATGTCGCGGATGCGCTTGAAGCCATAGGCGTAGACGGTGCTGCGCAGGAAGAACTCGCGCAGGCTCTTCTCCTGGGCGCCGGCGAAGACCAGTTCGGCATCGGGGTAGAGCCGGCGCGCCGCGATCATCGCACCGAGGCAGTCGAAGTCGGCATTGATGTGGGTGGTGATGACATCCATAAGACCGGGAAGCGGGATGCGGGACGGGGGAGGAGGAATGACCCGATCCTCAACCGTTCCTGGGAACTGACTACAGTCTACCCGACCTTGAAGGGCTCTGCTCTTCCTCGTACCTCGTCCCGCGGCCCCTGGTTTTTTGGGTTTAGCCGGTGAAACTGCCGATCACCTGGTTGATGTCGGTCAGCCCCTCATCGACCAGGAACTGTTCGAGATCGTCAATGATCGTCATCATCACCCCGGGGTCGATGAAGTTGGCGGTGCCGACCTGCACCGCCCGGGCACCGACGATAAGGAATTCGAGGGCGTCGCGGGCGCACATGATGCCGCCGATGCCGATGACCGGAATCTTCACCGCCTGCACCACCTGGTAGGTCATGCGCACCGCCACCGGTCGAATCGCCGGACCGGAAAGACCACCGGTGCGGTTGGCAATCTTCGCCTTGCGACTCTTGACGTCGATCGCCATGCCGGTAAGGGTGTTGATGCAGCTGATGGCGTCGGCCCCCGCTTCTTCCACCGCCCGCGCGATAACGGTGATGTCGGTGACATTGGGGGTCAGCTTGACGATCAGCGGCTTTTGCAGCGCCTTGCGCACCAGGGTGACCACCTGGGCGGCGGCGGTCGGCTCGGTGCCGAAGACGATCCCCCCCTGCTTGACGTTGGGGCAGGAGATGTTCAGCTCTACCGCGGCGATCTCGGGAATGTCGGCCAGCCGCCGCGCCACTTCCCCGTACTCCTCCAGCGTATTGCCAAAGAAGTTGGCGATTACCGGCGTCGTCAGCTGCCGGTAAAGGGGTGTCTTGCCCTGGATGAATTCACTGACGCCGACATTCTGCAGACCGATGGCGTTGAGCATGCCGCTGGTGGTCTCCGCGATGCGCGGAGTCGGGTTGCCGGCCTTGGGGTTGAGGGAAAGTCCCTTGGTGACCAGGGCGCCGAGGCGGTTGAGGTCGAGGTAGGGGGCGTACTCCTCGCCGTAACCAAAGGTCCCCGAGGCGGGCATCACCGGATTCTGCAACTTAAGGCCGGCGATCTCGACGGCGAGACTGGGACGGGTGGCGGGCATGGCAGCATCCTTCTGAGTGAAATCGATCATTTGCACTCACCCCCGCAGCCGTCGCTGGCAACCGTCGCCCGCTCCCAGTCGAGGGCTGCGGCAGCAAAGACCGGGCCGGCCTTGCAGGTACAGAGATAACGGGGCGTGGCTTCGCTGTGACCGACCCCCTTGACGACGCAACCGAGACAGGCCCCAACGCCGCAGGCCATGTGAGCTTCGAGGGAGACCTGCAGGTCGGCCCGCAGGGAGGCACAGAGATCCGCCACCGCCCTCAGCATCGGCATTGGACCGCAGGCATAGACCTCGGCGTCCGGATATTTGCGCAGCTTGCGCTCCAGGACCTTGGTGACCAGTCCCGCTTCGCCGAAACTGCCGTCATCGGTGGAGACGTAGGTCTCGACCCCGGAGCGCTCGAATTCGGTCAGTGCCAGGATGTCGTCCCGGGTGCGCCCCCCCATCAGCAGCCGCACCCGGCTCCCTTGGGCGAGGAGCGCTTCGCCGAGCATGAAGAGGGGCACCAGGCCGATGCCGCCGCCGACCAGAAGCTTCTCCCTGCCGGGGGCGCCGAGGTCGAAACCGTTGCCGAGAGGGCCGAGGAGCTCCACCCGGTCCCCCTGGTGGAGTTCACTGAGGATGCGGGTTCCTTCCCCGACCACCTTGTAGAGGATCTCCATATATTCCCGCGGCGGCAACCCCTCACACTCCGCCGGCAGGCAGCCGGTGCGGAAGATGCCGAAGGGGCGCCGCAGCATGGTCGGCAGCCCCAGCTCCGGCCGAACCATGACGAACTGTCCCGGCGCCGCCACCGCGGCGAACCCGGGCGTCAGGATGCGCATCCGGAAGTAAGCCGGCGAAATCTCCTGGTTGGAGAGAATGATGGTTGCGTAGTTTTTCATCGACCCTTCCTCTCACGATTACCTGTCATCAGGACCGTAGGTTGGGTTGAGCTCCGCGAAACCCAACATCGGCGAACCCCGCGGTTGCAATCCCGCAGCGGGGAATGCAATCCCGCAGCGGGGAATGCAATCCCGCAGCGGGGAATGCATTCCCCCATCGGGATGAATTGATTGTTCGTTACCGAATGCCACCAGCGTTGGGTTTCATTGCATTCAACCCAACCTACCTGTTGATCTGGACCCGCTCGCCTTCTCCATCAGCAGGGCGTCCTCGCCGTCGGGGTAATACCCCTTCCGCCTCCCGCTCTCGACAAACCCGAACCGGCGGTAGAGGCGGATGGCTCCGTCGTTACCGGCCCGCACCTCCAGCAGGGCCCGCTCCATTCCGACAGCCGCGCCCTGCCGCAGGGCCTCCTCGAGGAGCGCGGCGGCGACCCCGCGCCGCCGGAAGCAGGGGGCGGTGGCGAGGTTAAGAACGTGGAGTTCACCACACAACAGCCACCAGCAGTGGTAACCGGCCAAGTCTCCGTCGATCAGCAGCAAATCGAGGTGGGCGTGGGGAGTACCGAGCTCGTCCCGGAACTGGACCTCGCTCCACGGCTGCGAATAGCAGCTTTGCTCCACCGCCAGGATGGCCGGAAGATCGGCGGCGGTGGCCGGGCGGATTTCCGATGGGCTGGGCACTTCCGCCATGGTTCGTCATCGTCGGGAGGTTGTGAATGACAAGCGCCGCCAAAGCAGTTAGAATTAGTGCGGCAGGCGGCGGCGCCGGTCAGGATGCCGGCCATTCTATGTCACGCCCAACCACCTGTAAAGTCTTTCCGTGCCGGCTGCCAGGGGGGACTTTGCCGTTGACAATCACACGGAGCTTGATTTATTAATGGGCCACCAAATTTACAGGAGTCAAAACAATTGGGCACAGACAGCAAGGTAACCTATAAGGATGCCGGCGTCGATATCGATGCCGGCAATCGTTTTGTCCAGCTGATCAAGCCGCTGGTGAAAGCCACCTCCCGCCCGGAAGTCCTCACCGACATCGGCGGCTTCGGCGGTCTCTTCTCCCTCAACGCCGGCAAATACGAGAAGCCGACCCTGGTCGCCTCCACCGACGGCGTCGGCACCAAGCTCAAGATTGCCTTCCTAGCGGACAAGCACGACACGATCGGCATCGACCTGGTGGCGATGTGCGTCAACGATATCGTCGTCCAGGGCGCCGAGCCCCTCTTCTTTCTCGACTACCTGGCGACCGGCAAGCTCGCACCGGAGAAGGCGGTGGAGATCGTCCGGGGGATTTCCGAGGGGTGCGTCCAGGCCGGCTGCGCCCTGATCGGCGGCGAGACCGCGGAGATGCCCGGCATGTACGGCGACGGCGAATACGACCTCGCCGGCTTCACCGTCGGCGTGGTCGACAACACCAGGATCATCGATGGCTCGTCAATCACCGTCGGCGACCGGGTAATCGGCATCGCCTCGAGCGGCCTCCATTCCAACGGCTTCTCGCTCGCCCGCAAAGTCTTCCTCGACATCCTGCAGCTCCCCCTCGATGCCACCCCCGCAGGGCTGGAGCGCCCCCTTGGCGAAGAGTTGCTGACCCCGACCCGGATTTACGTCAAGGCGATTCTCAACCTGCTGCGCGACTTCCAGATCAAGGGGATGGCCCATATCACCGGCGGCGGCATCCTCGAAAATGTCCCCCGCGTCCTTCCCAGGCACTGCAAGGCGGTCATTGCCAAGGAGAGCTGGCCGAAGCCGGCAATCTTCGAGCTGCTGCGAACCGGGGGCAATATCGAGGAAGCCGAGATGTACCGCACCTTCAACTACGGAATCGGCATGGTCCTGGTTGTCCCGGAGCGGGAAGTGGACGATATCATGACGCGGCTCGTCGGACTGAAGGAGACCGCTTTCCTGATCGGCGAAATCGCCAAGTGCGGCGATGACGAAGATCAGGTCGAGTTGACCTAGGAGCGCCAGGATGGCCGGGAGCATGCGCATCTCTGTCCTCGCCTCCGGCGGCGGCACCAACCTCCAGGCACTGATCGATCACGCCGCCGCGGGATCGCTGGGGGCCGACATCGGTCTCGTGCTCAGCAACAACCCGCAGGCGGGCGCCCTCGAGCGCGCCCGCAAAGCGGGAATTGCAACCTGCTGCATTGACCATCGCCAGTTCGCCGGCCGCGAGGAATTCGATCGCGCGGTGGTGGCCGCCCTTGAGGATGCGGGAACCGGGCTGGTCGTCCTCGCCGGCTTCATGCGCATCCTCAGCCCCGTCTTCATCGACGCCTTCCCGGGTCGCATCATGAATATCCACCCAGCCCTGCTGCCGGCCTTCCCGGGACTGCACGTGCAACGCAAGGCAATCGAATATGGCGCCCGTTTCGCCGGCTGCACCGTCCATTTCGTCGATGGCGGGGTCGATACCGGCCCGATCATCATCCAGGCCGTTGTCCCGGTGCATGAAGACGACAGCGAGGCGACCCTCGCCGCCCGCATTCTCGAACAGGAACACCGCATCTACCCCGAAGCGATCCGGCTCTTTGCCGCCGGTCGCCTCCAGATCGACGGCAGAAAGGTACGGATTTCTCCACCGGCCGCCCTCCCCTCCGGGGTACTGATCAATCCGCCGCTGGCGTCTGCAACCTAGCCACCTCTCATCCGGACCACCCGCATGTCTCAGCCGATCCTCGTCAGCGCCTGCCTGCTTGGGCTCGACACCCGCTACGACGGTTCCACCCGGCGCAACGAGCGGGTCATCGCCTGGCTGGCGACGCAGGACCTGGTCCCGGTCCCGGTCTGTCCGGAACAACTGGGCGGATTGCCGACACCGCGACCACCGTGCCAGTTCGAGAGCGGTGATGGCCATGACATTCTCGACGGCCGGGGACGCCTGCTGACAACCGACCAGCGGGACGTCAGTGCAGCGTTTCGTCAGGGCGCCCGGGAAACCCTCAAGGCCTTCCGCGCCTGCGGTTGTCAATCCGCCCTGCTCAAGGAGCGGAGTCCCTCCTGCGGCCGCCACCAGGTTCACCGTGCCGGCCGGGTGGTTGCCGGGCAGGGGGTCGCCTGCGCCCTGCTGCTGCGCGCAGGGATCGCCGTCATCAGCGAAGAGGACCTTTCCGCCTAGGAGTCTGCCCATGTTCCAGCTTGCTCCGCCTTTGCCCAGCCGCCCCCGGGCAACTTCCTCCCGGCGCCGCCCCTTGATCAGACGACCGACAGCATGAAACAGAGCCATCATTTCGACGCCGTGATTCTCGGCGACAGCCTCGCCGCCCGCATTACCGGCGCCCTCCTGGCCCGCGCCGGCTGCCGGCTGTTGACCCTGCGTCCGGCCCAAACCCTCCCCACGCCGACCTGGTTCTTTTCTTCGCTGCTGCTGGAGCGAATCCTCGATCAGCTGGATGGCCGCGCGGTCCTCACCAAGCCGCAACCGTTTCAATACCTGGCCGATGAGGTACGTCTCGATTTTCATGGCCGCAATCCGCTTCCCGAGGAAGTTCGGCGGGAATTTCCCACTGCGGCCGATGAAATCCTCGCCACGACCTCGACCCTGGCGGCTTTGGGTGACAAGCTGGCAACCCTGCTCTGGGAGCAGGGCGGGCTCCCCCTCTCCGGGCTGCCTTCGCGCTGGTCCTTTGCCTTCCGCTGCCTGCGCAAGGGGCTGACCCAGGGGCGCCTGCACGAACCTCTCGGCGACCGCCTCGACGAACTCGACTCGACGGTGGCAGCCGGCTTCCTTTCCGGCCTCCTGCCGGGCCTGGCGCTGCGCAGCGCCGAGGAGTTGAGCCTGGCCGAGGCCGCTCTTCTCTGGCATGGGGTGATGCGTCCCACGGCCGCCTCGGCTGCCGGGCTGGAGGGTTTGCTCCAGCGCCGCTACCAGCAGTTCCATGGCCAGGAGGACGACCTCGCCCGGCTCGAATCTCTCGATCCCGGACGCCACCAACCGAGCCGCCTCCATTTTCGCGGTGGCCAACAGATGACGGCAAGCGCCGTGGTCGTCGGGGGGGGCGCTGCGGCAGCATTTCTCCCCCAACCGCTGCAAACCTTCACCGTCGCCGACAGCCAGCAGCCGCCTCAAATTCCCCTCGGCGACAAGGTTCCACCTGTGCTTGCCGATCATGTCGTGCTCGCGGGAGCGCCGCCACTGCGACTCTTTTTCTCCGGCTCGGGAGACCAGCGCCGGGTAACCGTCGAATGCCGGCAAGAACTCTCCGCAAAGGCCCTCAAGGCCCGCCTGGAGGCCCTGCTCCCTTTCGCCACCTTCGCCATCCCTGGGGGAACGCGCCCGGCAGTGCCGGACCTGCCGCCCGGCTTGCGGCAGGCAATCAGGCGGGCGGTTCCCGCACCAGGCATCTATCACTCTTCGGAAGCGATCCTGCCCGGCCTCGGCAGTAATGGTGAAATCCTCACCGGTCTCTCGGTCGCCACTGCCATCCAGCGCCGTCTCCGTCGAAAACCGGCATGATCCAAGGCAGGCACCCCGGGGGAGAAAAAAATGTTGCATTCAGGTGCCGGGCATGCTAGAAATTCACGTTCTAAACTTCCAGGAGGTCAGGTACCATGTCCCGTATTTGTGAAATCTGCGGAAAAAAACCGACGACTGGCAACAACGTCAGTCATGCCCATAACAAAACCCGCAAGGTCTGGTATCCCAACCTGCAAAAGGTCAAGGCGATCGACAAGGGAACCGTCCGTTCGATCAAGGTCTGCACCCGCTGCCTGCGTGCCGGCGCCGTGACCAAGGCGGTCTGATCCCCCTTTCGCAGGGCAGAAACCCGAAGAGGGGGGCGGAACAACCGGTTCCGCCCCCCTCTTTCTGCTTCCTCGCACCAGACCGGGGAGACAGCTCCAGCACCAGCTCCCCCGCAACCAAACCGGCCGGCGCGCCGGCTTCATCGACCGGGGCGTTATGACGTCGCTCACCCCCATCCTGCTGGAAATCGGCCTTCCGATCCTGGCGATGCTGATCGCGGAACGTTTCGTGGTCGGCTATTTCCTGCGCACCCCCGCGCAGATTGCCTGGGTCCGCCGCCACTGGTGGCTGCACCCCAACGCCATCAGCCGCGCCCGCTACCCCATGGGGATCGCCTCGGTCCTGCTGCTCCATTTCGATTATCCCCGCGCCTGCCTCTTCTTTTTCACCTTCTGGATGATCACCGATATCACCGACGGTGAAATCGCCCGCAAATGCGACCTCCACACCGAAAAGGGGGAGTCGATCGACCCCCTTTCCGACAAGCTCATGTACCTGCCGATGCTGATCTATTTTGCCTGGCGCGGCTGGCTCAACCCGGTCTTCCTCGGCTTTTTCGTCGCCTTCGATATCATCGGCCAGGCCTCCCGTCATTTCATCAAGATCAAGGCCGCCAACCTCTTCGGCAAGGCCAAGACCTTCCTGGTGGTGGTGCTGCTGATCGTGGTTGGTCTCGAATGGCTCTACGGTCCGCTCCCCCTGCTCGGCCGCGCGATCCAGCCACTCCTTGGCATGTGCGCCTTTCTCGCCTTCTGCTCGACCTCCTTCAAGCTGATTCCCAACTACTGGTATGCCAACATCCTCAGCCTGATGAACCTCGCCTGCGGGATTGCCGGCTGCTGGGTCATCCTCCGTAACGGCCCCCCCGTTTACGCCTTGGGCCTGGTCTTTCTCGGCCAGTTCCTCGATCTCTTCGACGGCCGGGCCGCGGAACGCTGGGGCTCCACTCCCCGGGGCGAGGTCTTCGACGACGTCGCCGACGGCACCAGTTTCGGCCTGACCATCGGCCTGATCGCCACCTTCTCGTTTACCAACTTCTGGGTCGGAGTGGCGATCGGCAGCTTCTACCTGGTCGCCGTCGTCTACCGCCTGGTCCGTTTCGTCGTCGAAAAACGCAAGGCCGGCATTGCCGGCGGCGTTGCCACCTTTGCCGGGCTGCCATCACCGGCCGGAGCCCTCCTGGCCGGTACCGCCTGCGTCCTGATCGGGTCCGATCTCATTTCGGGGGCAATCGTTCTCACCACCGCCTTGCTGATGGTCTCGAGAATTCCTTACGCCCATTTCGGTCGCGCCATCCTGCCGAGAATCCCGCGCGTGGTGAAGGTTCTCACCCTGGGGGGGTTCCTCTTCCTGCTCGCCCTCGGCTTCCGCCACGATGAGTACACCGCACCCCTTTTGATCGTCCTCTGCGCCGCCCTGGTCTACCTTGCTTCCCCCCTCTTCTGGAAACCCCGCGCCTGAACCACCCCCTACCCTGCGGCCGGAACTTCACCAGCTGTAACCACCCGTCAATCGACCTCCCGATTTGACGAGTATGTTACTATTTAGTATCTATGCAATAAGATTGGGAGGAGCTTCTGTTGTCAGCTGCCGGTCAGGAACAAATCACGCGCAAGGGTCTCTACCTCTGCCTCATCAGTATTCATGGCCTGATTCGCGGTGAAGAGCTGGAACTCGGCCGCGACGCCGACACCGGGGGGCAGACCAAGTACGTGGTCGAACTCGCCCGGGCCCTGGCGCGACACCCGGAGGTCGCCCAGGTCGATCTGCTGACCCGCCAGGTGGTCGACGCCCAGGTCAGCGGCGATTATGCAGAGCCGATCGAGGCCCTGGCCGCCAATGCCCGTATCATCCGCATTGAAGCCGGTCCCCCGGGCTACCTCGCCAAGGAAACCCTCTGGGATCACCTCGATACCTTTGTCGACAATACCATTGCCTATTTCCACAGCCAGCCACGGCAACCCGACCTGCTGCACAGCCACTACGCCGATGCCGGCTACGTTGGCAGCCGTCTCGCCCACATCCGTGGCATTCCGCTGATTCATACCGGTCATTCCCTGGGACGGGTCAAACGCCGCCGCTTGCTGGCGACCGGTCTGAGCTCCAACCAGATCGAGGAACGCTACGCCATGGCTCGGCGCATCGAAGCCGAGGAGTTGACCCTCGCCTCGGCGGAACGGGTCATTACCAGCACCCGCCAGGAGATCGAGGAGCAGTACGCCCTCTACGACTATTACCAGGCCGAGCAGATGCAGGTGATCCCCCCCGGGACCGACCTGGAAAAATTTCATCCGCCGGCAGGAGATGAAGAAAAGGCGCCCATCGCCGCCGAAATCCGGCGTTTTTTGCAGGATCCTGACAAGCCGATGATCCTGGCCCTCTCCCGCCCCGATGCCCGCAAGAACGTCGGCGCCCTGCTCACCGCCTTTGGCGAGGACCCGCAGCTGCAAAAGGCCGCCAACCTGGTGATCGTCCTCGGCAACCGCGACGACATCCAAAACCTCGAAAGCGGCGCCCAGGAAGTTTTGACCCAGCTGCTGGTACAGATCGACCAGTACGATCTTTACGGCCGGGTCGCCTACCCCAAGCATCACGCCGCCAGCGAAGTACCGCTGATCTACCGCCTGGCGACCAGGACCAGGGGCGTCTTCGTCAATCCGGCGCTGACCGAACCCTTCGGCCTGACCCTGATTGAGGCGGCCGCCAGCGGCCTGCCGATCGTCGCCACCGAGGATGGCGGCCCGCGTGACATTATTGCCAACTGCCACAACGGCCTCCTCACTGACCCCCTCGACCCGCAGGATATCGCCGCCAGGATAGGATCGATTTTGTTCCAGGCGGCGCGCTGGGATGAATATTCCCGCAACGGTATCACCGGGGTCGAGGCCCATTACTCCTGGGATGCCCATGTGCAGAGTTACCTGACCATGGTCAGCGCCGTCATCAGCAGCGCAGGAACCCCCCTGTTCCGCCAACGCAAGACACGCAAGAAACGCCTTTACCATGACCGGGCAATCTTCAGCGACCTCGACCAGAACCTTCTCGCCGACCCTGAAGCCATTCCGGAACTCGCCCGGGTGCTGCGGGAAAATCGTAATATGGCCTATTTCGGCATTGCCACCGGTCGCCGCCTCGACTCGGCGCTGGAGGTCATCCGCAGATACGGCATCCCGGAACCGGACTTTCTCATCACCAGTGGCGGCACCGAGATCCACTATGCGCCGGAACTGACCGAGGACACCGCCTGGCCCCAACATATCGACACCCGCTGGACCCCCCAGGTGGTACGGCGGACTCTCGCCAGTCTGCCCGGCTTATGGCTGCAAAAGAAACAGGACCAGAGCCGCTTCAAGATCAGCTATTACATCGACCCCGACCTCGCGCCGAGCCTTGAGGAGATCAACCAGTTGCTGGCGCGGGAGGAACAGGCCGTCAACGTGATTCTCTCTTTCGGCCAGTTTCTCGACATCCTGCCGATCCGCGCCTCCAAGGGACTGGCGCTGCGCTACATCGCCGCCCTGCGCGAACTCCCCCTGGAACGGATTCTCGCCTGCGGCGGTTCCGGTGCCGATGAAGACATGATGCGCGGCAACACCCTGGCCGCGGTGGTCGGCAGTCGTCACGAGGAAGAGCTTTCCCACCTGACCGATCTCGATCGGATCTATTTCGCCCGGGCGCCGGGGGCGCGCGGCATCCTGGAGGCGATGGAGCATTACGACTTCTTCGGGCGCTGCCAGCCCCCGGAGGAGGAAGCAACGCAGCCATGACCGCCAAGCGCCTGTTGCTCTGCACCGATCTCGACCGCACCCTGCTCCCCAACGGGCCGCAGCGGGAGTCGCCCCGGGCCCGCCAGGGACTGGCGGCCCTGGTCGCCCATCCCGAGGTCAGTCTCGCATTCGTCAGCGGCCGCGATCGCCAGCGGGTTCTCGCCGCCATGGCGGAATTTCAGCTCCCCGCCCCCGACTTTGTCATCGGCGATGTCGGCACCACGATTTACGACCTGCGGTCGGGGACCTGGCAGCTCTGGCAAGAATGGCGCCAGCGGATTGCCGCCGACTGGGGTGGGAAGAGCTGGCGCCAGCTCCATCCGGTGCTGGCGCAGGACACGCCCCTCCACCTGCAACGGGAGGACCAGCAGGGCGAATTCAAGCTCAGCTATTTCGTCCCGGCAAACGCCGACCGTTTACGGCTCGCTGCTACCCTTGACCGGCGGCTCAACAACCTGGGCATTGCCACCCGGTTGGTCTGGAGTACGGATGAAACCGCCGGCGTCGGCCTGCTCGACATCCTGCCGCGGCGGGCCGGCAAACTGCAGGCCGTGGAGTTTCTGGGCGCAGCCCTCGGGCTTTCGTGGCGCCAATGCCTCTTCGCCGGCGATAGCGGCAACGATCTCGAGGTCCTGGCCAGCCCCATTCCAGCGGTCCTGGTCGCCAATGCCATTGCCGAGGTCCGTGCGGAAGCCGTCGCCGCCGCCGACCGGGCCGGCAACCGGGAACAGCTTTACCTGGCCGGTGGCAATTTCTGTGGGCTCAATGGCAATTACAGCGCCGGCATCCTGGAAGGTGTCGCGCACTTTCATCCCGAACTGGTCGAGTTCTTCGCCTCGGCCCTGGAATCCCATGACTAGGCTCCCTGACAATTCGCCCCCGCTGCTGTCGCCGGTCATTTTCGGCGAAGTCCTCTTCGACTGCTTCGAAGACGGCAGTCGAATCCTTGGCGGCGCCCCCTTCAATGTCGCCTGGCATCTGCAGGCCTTCGGCGTCCCGCCCCTCTTCATCAGCCGCGTCGGCAACGATCCTGCCGGGGACGAAGTCTACGCCAGGATGAGGCACTGGCATCTGGCGACCTGTGGCCTGCAACGCGACCCGGATCGCGGCACCGGCCTGGTCCGGGTCCTTCTGGCCGATGGCCAACCCGCCTTCGACATCGCTGCCGAGCGCGCCTTCGATTATATCGATTCGGCCGCCTTTCCCGCCCTCCCCCCGACTGCGCTGGTCTATCACGGCAGTCTCGGGGTCCGTCATCCGACTGCGGCGGCAGCCCTGGGTGCCCTGCTGGATACCACCCAAGCCCAGGTCTTTCTCGATATCAACCTGAGGCCCCCCTGGTGGCGCCGGGAGCAGGTCGAAAAGCTGCTGCAGCGCGCCCACTGGGTCAAGATCAACGAGGACGAGCTCCACACCCTGGCCCCGGGACCGGGCACCCTGGAGGAAAAGGCCGAAAAGTTCATCGCGCGTTACGAGCTGGCACTGCTCCTGGTCACCTGCGGAGCACGGGGGGCATTTGCCCTCGATCGGGCCGGCAGCTGCCACCAGGTGGCGCCCGCGGGCAAGACCCGGGTCATCGACACGGTCGGCGCCGGTGACGCCTTCGCCGCGGTCTCTATCCTCGGCCTGCTACGCGCCTGGCCCCTGCCCAAGACATTGGCCAGGGCGCAGCAGTTCGCCAGCCAGATCGTCGGCCTGCGCGGCGCCCTGAGTCACGACCTGAACCTCTATGCGCAGTTGCGCTCAGCCTGGAAAAAGGAAGACTGATCTATGTACGAACAGGTATCCCACTCCCTGCTCAATGAAATCCTTGACGAACTCAAACCCGAGATCCGTCGCCAGGACCTGCGCCATTTCTATACCCGCCTCGGCGCCAATTTCTATGTCATTCATTCACTGTTTCATCACCTTTACGGCAAACGCGAGGACTTTCGGCGAAAGATGGTCGAGCTGGTGGAAGTCATGGCGAGCCGCTACATCGAACGCTCGACGGAGTTGGAGTCCTGCGACAAGGGCCGGGAAAAGGAGCACAACTGGTTTCTCAGCCAGGAATGGATCGGCATGGCGCTTTACGCCGATGGCTTTGCCGGCAACCTCACCGGGGTCCAGGAGAAACTCTGTTACCTGCAGGAACTCGGGGTGAACCTGCTGCACATCATGCCGATGATGCCTTGCCCGGTCGGCGCCAGCGACGGCGGCTACGCCGTGAGCAACTTCAAGGAGATCGACCCGCGTATCGGCACCCTGGAAGAGCTGCGCCAACTTGCCGCGGCCCTGCGCAAGCGCGGTATCCTGCTGACGCTCGATGTGGTCGTCAATCACACCTCCGATGAACATGAATGGGCACGCCGCGCACGCGGCGGCGAAGAGAAATACCAGAACTACTTTTACATCTTCCCCAGTCGCGACGTGCCGGACATGTTCGAAGAAACCATGCCGCAGATTTTTCCGGAAACCGCGCCGGGCAACTTCACCTGGGATGACGCCCTGCAACAGTGGGTGATGACGGTCTTCAACAGCTACCAGTGGGACCTCAACTACAGCAACCCCGATGTCTTCATCGAGATGGTCGATATCATCCTCTTCTGGGCCAACCTCGGCGCCGACATCGTCCGCCTCGATGCCGTCGCCTTTCTCTGGAAAAAGATCGGCACCAACTGCCAGAACCTGCGGGAAGCCCACCTGATTCTGCAGCTTTTCAAGGATTGCTGCCAGGTGACCGCCCCCGGAGTCCTCTTCATCGCCGAAGCGATCGTGGCACCGGTCGAAATCATCAAGTATTTCGGTGAGGACGCGGTGATCGCCAAGGAGTGCGAAATTGCCTACAACGCCACCTTCATGGCGCTGCTCTGGGACGCTGTCGCCACCCGCAACGCCAAGCTGCTCAACCGCGGGATCAAGAGCCTGCCGAACAAACTCGACCGGGCAACCTGGCTCAATTACGTGCGCTGCCATGACGACATCGGCTTCGGCTTTGACGATGCCGACATCGTCCGCTGCGGCTACGATCCCGCCACCCACCGCCAGTTTCTCGTCGACTATTTTACCGGCGCCTATGCAGCCTCCGAAGCCCGCGGGCTCCCCTTCGGTCGCAACGGCAGGACCGGCGATACCCGTATCGCCGGGTCACTCGCCTCGCTGATCGGTCTCGAGGCGGCCCTCACCCATGAGGATCCGCAGGAAATTGACCGCGCCGTCGATCTGATCCTGCTGCTCCATGGCATGATCCTCTCCTTCGGCGGCATTCCCCTCCTCTACTACGGCGACGCCATCGGGACCCTTAATGATTTCAGCTACCTCGGCGATGCTTCAAAGGCCGCCGATACCCGCTGGATCCATCGTCCGCAGATCGACTGGGAGAAGGCCGAGCGCCGCCACCAGCGCGGAACCATCGAGTACCGGATTTTCCAGGGGTTGCAGAGGTTGATCGCGGTGCGTAAATCGATCCCGGCCTTTGCCGATTTCAACAATCGCGATCTCGTCGAGGTCGACAATGAGCACCTCTTTGTCTTTCTGCGCAGCCATCCGCAACACGGCAACGAGAATGTCCTCGTCGTTGCCAACTTCGATGGCAGGCCCCAGCATCTTGACATGGACAACCTTGGCCAGCGCGGCCGGTTCCAGTTCGGCGTCCCCCAGGATCTGGCCAGCGGTGAGTCCCCCGCCCTTTTCAACCGGCAACTGGTCATCCCCCCGTTCCGCTTTTACTGGTTGACCGACCAGCGCTCAACCGCCATCCCCTGAAAGAGCCGGCCGGTGATGGCCGCGGGCGATCACTGAACCAAGCGAAAGGGCCAGCTTTCCAACGGGAAGTCTGGCCCTTTGGGCGGTCTAGAAACCTGAGCCGGGCTGTTTCAGGAAATCGCGTTCCTCGGCACTGGAAACACGCCCCAGGATCTGGTTCCGGTGGGGATAGCGACCAAATCGATCGATAATGGCCTTGTGCCGCAGTTCAAACTCGTAGCTGGCTGGCGGCGTGTGGTCGCGGAAGAGCTGTTCCGCCCAACGATGAATTTCCCGCGATTCGCTGTGCATATAGGGCATCAACAGGAAACTTCGTTCGGTCGCAGTCAAGTCGGCAAGGGCGTCGGCGGCAACCGCCTCCTGCGCCAGCACCAGGGCCATGGAGTCCTGGGAGAATGCAGCCGGCGTCTGCCGGTAGAGGTTGCGCGAGAACTGATCGAGGAGGATGATTTCGGCTAGGCGCCCTTTCGGTTCCCGGCGCCAGGAATAGAGTTCAGCTCGCGCGGCGCGCTCCAGCAGGGTGAGGAAACGCTCCCTGATCAGATTGTCGAAGTCCGGATTGGCGGACCACCACATCCTGGGTTCCGTTTCGACAAACCAGAAGTCGAGGATCTGCCGGTACATTGCTGCCTCCAATCTATGCCGTTTTGGTTTTTCACCCCATCGGGCGCTGTCGGGTCAGGTGCAGGGGTCACCAGATTGCAGGATAGCAGCTTGCTTCCATGCCGCAAGCAAGTGCCCCGGGCAAACAAGAAGGGCCTGCCGCGGATGCAACCCGGGAGGCCCTTCCATTTTACCTGGAGCAGTGCAGTCTAATCCTTGCGGCAGGCGATGCAGTCGATCTCGACCAGCGCCCCCTTGGGGAGGGCAGCCACCTGCACCGTGACCCGGGCCGGGGGGATGGCGGGAAAGGCTTCGCCGTAAATCCCGTTAACAACCGCGAAGTGGTTGAGATCGGTGAGATAAATGGTGGTCTTGACCACGGCATGGAAATCAACTCCGGCGGCGTTGAGAACCGCCTTGAGATTGGCCATGACCTGGCGGGTTTGCGCCTCGATGCCGGTGCCGATCAATTCGCCGGTACGTGGATCGAGGGGGATCTGGCCGGACAGGAAAATCCAGTCGCCGGCCTGGATCGCCTGGGAATAGGGCCCGATCGCCTCGGGAGCCCGATCGGTCGCGATTGCCGTGGTCTTCATCTGCCACTCCTTCCTCATGGTTCACAATGCAAGACTGCCAACAAAAGGCCTTCGCCATTCCTGCCTACTGATCTTACCTCAGTTCCGCAAACGTTCCACCCCGGTCACCCCCTTCAGTTTGAGCAGGGCACTGGTCACCCGGTTGAGATGGTCGAGATCCTGGATGTCGATTTCAAAATTGTTGACCCCACGGTGGTCGGCGGTGGAGACGACATTGGCACTGATAATGTTCGCCTCGCAACTGGTTATCGCACCGGTGATTCCGGCCAGCATCCCCTTCTGATCGAGACAGTAGACCCGGATCTTGATCGGCCGGGAGGCTTTCTTCTTCATGTCCCATTCGATATCGACCCGCCGTTCGGGGTCACCCTCGGCGACATGGGAACAGTCGAGGGTATGCACGGTGACCCCGCGCCCCCGGGTAATGAAGCCGGTGACCGGATCGCCCGGCAAGGGATTGCAGCATTTGCCGAAGCGCACCAGGATATCGTCGATGCCGTCGATCTTCATCGCACTCGACGGGCGCTTGCGAATCTTGTCCAGGACCCGGCCGAGCCGATTGGGCTTGGTCGATTCCTTCTTCAGCTTATCGTGGGGGACCAGCCGGCCGATCGCCTGACCGACGGTCACCTTGCCGTAACCAAGCGCCGCCAGCAGATCGTCGACCTGCTGGAACCCGAGTTCTTCTACGGTTGCCGCCAGTTCCGGCGAGGTAAGGGCCCGATTGAGACTGAAGCCATGCTTGCGCAACTCCTTTTCGAGAAGGCTGCGCCCGAGTTCGAGGCTCTTTTCGTGCTGCTGGGTCTTGATCCACTGGCGCACCTTGTTGCGGGCCCGCGGCGTTTTGACGAATTTAAGCCAGTCCTTGCCGGGGTTCTGATGCGGTGAAGTGATCACCTCGACGACATCGCCGTTCTTCAACTCGGTCTTGAGTGGCACCAGCTTGCCATTGACGCGGGCGCCACTGCAATGGTGGCCGACATCGGTATGAACGCTGTAGGCGAAATCGACAGGGGTGGCCCCCCGCGGGAGTTCCTTGACGTCGCCGTTGGGGGTGAAGACATAGACCTCCTCGGGAAAGAGGTCGATCTTGACCGTGTCGAGAAATTCCCGGGAGTCCTTGAGTTCCTTCTGCCATTCGAGCATCTGCCGCAACCAGGAGAAACGCTTGTCCTCGCTGTCGACCACTACCGAGGCCCCCTTCTCCTTGTACTTCCAGTGGGCGGCAATTCCTTCTTCGGCGATGGAGTGCATGTCGAAGGTGCGGATCTGCACTTCCATCCGCTCGCCGAAGGGACCGATAACGGTGGTGTGCAGGGACTGGTACATGTTCGCCTTGGGCATGGCGATGTAGTCCTTGAAGCGGCCGGGGACCGGCTTCCAGGCGGCGTGAATGATGCCGAGGACCGCGTAGCAGTCCCGGATATTGTCGAGCAGGATGCGAAACGCCACCAGGTCATAAACCTGTTCAAAATCGATCCCCTGGCGCTGCATTTTCTGATAGAGCGAATAGAGGTGCTTGTAGCGCCCGGAAATCTCGCCACGGATTTCATGCTCGACGAGCTTGGCGCTGATCTGCTTCCTGACGTCCTCGATGTAGGTTTCCCGCTCCCGCTTGCGTTTGGCCACCTTGGCGTCGAGATCGGCATAGACCTCCGGTTCGAGGTAGCGAAAGGCGAGATCTTCGAGCTCGCTTTTCAGCCAGCTGATACCGAGGCGATTCGCCAGCGGCGCGAAGATGTCGAGGGTTTCCCGGGCGATCCGGCGCTGGCGCTCTAGCGGCTGGAAATCGAGGGTGCGCATGTTGTGGAGACGGTCGGCGAGCTTGACCATGATCACCCGCAAATCGCGCGCCATCGCCAGCAGCATCTTGCGGAAGTTCTCGGCCTGGCGCTCCTCGCTGGTCCGGAAGGTGATCTTGCCGATCTTGGTCACCCCCTCCACCAGGCTGGCGACCTCGACCCCGAAGAGGGTTTCCAGTTCTTCGGGCGTGGTCAGGGTATCCTCGATGGTGTCGTGGAGCAGACCGGTAACGATCGTCGGTACGTCCATCTTGAGCTGAACGAGAATTTCCGCCACTTCCAGCGGGTGGGTCAGGTAGGGCTCGCCGGAGAGGCGGACCTGCCCCTGGTGCCCCTTGGCGCTGAAGACATAGGCCTTGCGGAGAGGGTCGAGATCGGCCCCCGGATTATAGGCGAGGATTTTTTCGAGAATTTCGTTGAAACGTACCATCGCGATTCTTACCGGTGATCATCCGGAGTCGGGGAAGAGAGCGGGACACCGTCAGCAGCAAGCGGCGGTGGTAGGCATGAAACAAAAAAAAGCAGGCGACCCGATGGCCGCCTGCGGTGACTGCTGTTCAGCGTTTGCGGGCCGGGATTTCGAATTCGACCTTGCCGGCGGCGATCTCCCGCAGGGCGAGGACGATCTTCTTGTTGCCCGCCCGGTTCTCGATCAGCCCCTGGCTCCCCTTGTAGAGCTGCTTGGCGCGTTTTGCCGCGACCATGACGAGCAGAAAGCGGTTGGGGACCTGGTTCAGGCAGTCTTCGACGGTAATACGTGCCATGGGATTAGTGAACTCCTTCTACAGTGTTGCCGGTGATCGACCCTAGCGGCGATCAGCCGGGAGAAAAATCGAAGCGACCCTTCAGCGTCGGCAGGACCAGCGACGTCCGCTGCCCTGCGGCAATAATGATCGCCTTCAGCTGGTCGAGCGCCTTGGTGAAGTCATCGTTAACGACAAGGTAATCGTAGCGGGGGGCGTGGGCGATCTCCCCGCGGGCGTTGACAATGCGTTGCTCGATAACCTGGTTGCTATCGGTATTACGATGGACGAGGCGTCGCCGCAACTCGTCGAAATCGGGGGGGAGGATGAAGACAAAGACCCCGGAATCGAGGGTGCGACGTAACTGCTCGGCGCCCTGGCAGTCGATATCGAGGAGGATATCCTGTCCGTTTTGTCGGGCGGCTGCCAGGGTCGCCAGGGCGGTGCCGTAACAGTTGCCATGCACCTCGGCCCATTCGGCAAAGGCGCCTTCGGCGACCATCGCGCGAAAACGCTCCCTGGTCACGAAATGGTAGTCGACACCCTCTCCTTCGCCGTTGCGGGGAGGGCGCGTCGTGTAGCTGACAGAATGCCGCAGGGTCGGAAAAAAGTCAATAAGTTCCTTGCACAACGAGGTTTTTCCCGCACCCGATGGGGCGGAGATGACAAAGACATTGCCGTTGCGCCGGGGACTCCCGGTCCCCTGCTCACTCGACATTCTGCACCTGTTCGCGAATCTTCTCCAGTTCCGACTTCAGGGTCACCACCGATCGGGTCAGCTCCGCATCATTGGACTTGGAGCCCATGGTGTTGGCTTCGCGGTTCAGCTCCTGGACCAGAAAATCGAGTTGGCGGCCGACCGGCTCTGCCGCGACGAAGAGAGTCCGGAACTGTTGCAGGTGACTGCGAAAACGGGTCAGCTCCTCGCTGATGTCGCAACGGTCGGCATAGACGGCGAGTTCCTGGGCGAGGCGCTGCGGGTCGATTTCTATTTCCTGGGCGTAGCGGGCGAGTCGTTCCTTAAGCCGTTGCTGCCACTCCAGCGGGACCTGGGGGGCCCGCGACTCGATCTGACCGAGAAGCTCTTCGACCGTCGCCAGGCGCTGTTCGAAATCGGCCAGGGTCGCCGCCCCTTCGGCAAGACGCATCTTCTCCAGCATGTCGAGTGCCGCCGTCAGCGCCAGTTCCACCGCGCCGGCGAGGGCATCCTCGGCGACACCCCCCTCCTGCAGCAGGACGACGTCCCGTTGCCCGGCGAGGAGTTCGAGGGGGACGCCGCCGGTCAGCGGGAAGTCCCGGGCAAGCTTTTCGAAGAGCTGCATGTAGGCTTCGGCCAGCGGCAGGTTGAGCGTCGGCAGGGCGCTGTTCCCGGCGGCGGTCTCCTGGGTGATAAAGACGTCGATCTTGCCGCGCTTGAGCCGCTCGGCAACCCGCTTCTTGATCTCCAGCTCGCTGGCGAGGAGCCCACGCGGGGCCTTGACGCTGACATCGCCGTAACGATGATTGACCGAGCGCACCTCGACGGTGACGGTCAAGCCATCGACGGCGGTCTGCCCCTTGCCATAGCCGGTCATGCTCTTGATCATGGTCTGGTGTCCAATTCTCCTTCCCGCTCCGCCGCAAGAGGACGGACAGTGGAAGGGTCAGGGGAAGGTTGGGGCCATCCGAAATCCTTGTGCGGCACGATCCTTGGCCGACAACAGCGGTGCCGCCATCGGCCAGGTGATCCCGAGGTCGGGGTCGTCCCAGCGGATACAGCACTCATGCTGCGGCGCATAGTAGTCGGTGGTCTTGTACAGAAATTCGGCGCTTTCCGACAGCACCAGGAAGCCGTGGGCGAAGCCGGGCGGAATCCAGAGCTGGTGCTTGTTCTCCGCAGAGAGATGAACCCCGACCCAGCGACCGAAAGAGGCCGAACTGCGCCGCAAATCGACAGCCACATCCCAGACTTCTCCGGCCACGCAGCGCACCAGCTTCCCCTGGGGCTGTTCGATCTGGTAGTGCAGCCCGCGCAGTACCCCCTGCGCCGAGCGGGAATGGTTGTCCTGCACGAAGGGAATGTCGAGGCCGGTTTGCGCCGTCCATTGCTTCTGATTGAAGCTTTCGAAAAAAAATCCCCGATCGTCGCCAAAGACCCGTGGTTCGATCAGCAGGATATCTGGTATCGCGGTTGGCGTCACCTGCATCAGAATTCGTCCCTCAAAATCATCTCCAGATAGCTGCGATACCCCGATCTTGGTGTGGCCGCGATAATCGCCTCAAAACCGGCGCGATCGACAAATCCCTTGCGGTAGGCAATCTCTTCCAGACAGGCGATCTTCAGCCCCTGGCGGGCTTCGAGGGTCCCGATGAAGTGGCTCGCCTCGAGGAGGCTCTCATGGGTACCGGTGTCGAGCCAGGCGATGCCGCGCCCCAGCTTCTCGACCCGCAGGCGGCCGCTGCGCAGGTAGGCGAGGTTGACATCGGTGATCTCCAGCTCCCCCCTGGCTGAGGGCTTCATCGCGCGCGTCACCTCAACCACCTCTCCGTCGTAGAGGTAGAGGCCCGGCACCGCGTAGTGGGATTTGGGCGCGACCGGCTTCTCCTCGATAGAGAGAACGGTGCCGGACTTGTCGAACTCCACCACCCCGTAGCGCTCGGGATCGTGGACCGGGTAGCCGAAGACCATGGCGCCGCCGGAGAACGCTCCGGCGATACGATCAAGGGCCATCTTGCCGTAGAAGATATTGTCGCCCAGAATCAGGCAGACCGGGTCGCCGGCGATGAATTCCTCACCGACCAGAAAGGCCTGGGCGATCCCTTTCGGTTCCGGCTGCACCGCGTAGGAGAGCCGGATACCGAAGCGGCTGCCGTCACCGAGCAGCGCGTCGAAGCGGGGGGTGTCGTGGGGGGTGGAGATGATCAGGATGTCGTTGATCCCCGCCATCATCAGGGTCGAGAGGGGGTAATAGATCATCGGCTTGTCGTAGACGGGCTGCAACTGTTTGCTCGCCACCAAGGTCAAGGGGTAGAGGCGGCTGCCGGCGCCGCCGGCGAGAACGATCCCCTTTTTGATTCCTGCCATCTCTCTTCCTCCGTTCACAACAGGTTACCGGGCGGGCCGGTTGAGCTGCCGGCGCCGCACCAGATAGCGATCGAGGGCGTCCTGCCAGGAGGGAATCGCCTTCCCGGTGGCGGCCTGATATTTGGCGGTCGAAAAGACCGAGTAGGCCGGCCGCGCGGCCGGCAGCGGGTAGTCGGCGGTGGTGATCGCCAGATGACGCTGCAGTGCCACCTCCCCGCCAGATTCGACATACTTGCGCACGATTTCGCGACTGAACTGATACCAGCTGCAGACCCCGGCGTTGGCGAAGTGAAAGAGACCGTACGCTTTTTTCTCCAGCAAGGCAAAGATCGCCTGGGCGAGGTCGGCGGTATAGGTCGGGGAACCGACCTGGTCATCGACCACCCGCAGTTCCTCCCGTTCCGTGGCCAGGCGCAGCATGGTCTCGACGAAATTTTTCCCGCCCGGTCCGAACAGCCAGCTGGTGCGGATAATCAAAAACTTCTCCAGCCTCGAACCGAGGATTTCCTCTTCGCCAAGGAGCTTGGAGCGGCCGTAGGCGGAGCGGGGTCCCGTGGCCGAGGTCTCGCTGTAGGGCCTGGTCGCCAGGCCGTCGAAGACGTAATCGGTGGAGATGTGGACCAGCGTCGCCCCGCTGAGCTTCGCCGCCTCGGCCAGCAGCCCGGGGCCGTCGCCGTTGACCCGGTTTGCCAGCTCCGGGTTGCTCTCGCAGCCGTCGACATCGGTATAGGCCGCACAGTTGACGATCAGGTCGAAGCCGCCGCGGCCGATTTCGCTCAGCACCTGGCCGCGCAAGCTCAGGTCGAAGGCCGGGAGGTCGAAATCGCTCCAGTGGTAATGGTCCGGAGCAACCTCCCGCACCATCTGCCCCAGCATCCCGCTGGCGCCGATCAATGCCGCCCTGACCGGCTGGCTACTCATGCCTCGGCTCCGTACATCCGCTGGTAGAATTCCCGGTAACTGCCATCGAGCACCGCTTCCATCCACTCCCGGTTGGCAAGATACCAGTCGATGGTCTGAGCCATGCCGGTGGAAAAGTCGAGCGACGGCTTCCAGCCGAGTTCAGTGCGAATTTTTCCGGCGTCGATGGCGTAACGCCGGTCATGCCCGGCGCGGTCCTTGACGAAGCGGATCAGGGTGGTGCGAGGCTGGCCGGTGGGGAGGAGACCGACTTTCCGGTCGAGCAGCTCGCAAATCGTGGTTACCACTTCGAGATTCTGTTTCTCGCTGTTGCCGCCGATGTTGTAGGTCTCACCGGCACCTCCCCTGGCGAGAACTTCGAGGATTGCGGCGCAGTGGTCGGTAACGTAGAGCCAGTCGCGCACGTTGCGGCCATCGCCGTAGACCGGAAGCTCCTTGCCGTGGAGCGCATTGTTGATCACCAGCGGGATCAGCTTTTCGGGGAACTGGAAGGGACCATAGTTGTTGGAGCAGTTGGTGATCGTCACCGGCAGGCCATAGGTATGATAATAGGCACTCGCCAGGTGGTCGGAGGAGGCCTTGCTCGCCGAGTAGGGGGAGCGCGGGTCATAGGGGGTCGACTCGGTGAAGTAGCCGCTATCGCCCAGGGAACCGTAGACTTCGTCGGTGGAGACATGCAGGAAGCGGCAGGCGCCGACAGCCTTCCCGCTCCACGCCTGGCGGGCGGCCTCGAGGAGAGCAAAGGTGCCGACGATGTTGGTCTGGATGAACTCGCCGGGGCCGACGATGCTGCGATCGACGTGCGACTCGGCGGCGAAATGGACAACGGTGTCGACCTGCTCGCTGGCAAACAGCTCCGTCAGCAGGGCTCCGTCACAAATATCGCCGTGGACAAAACGGTAACGCTCGTCCGATTCGATGTCCCGCAGGTTTTCAAGGTTCCCGGCATAGGTCAGCTTGTCGAGATTGACCAGGCGCAGGCCGGGATGCCGTGCGAGAGCGAGACGGACAAAATTCGAACCGATAAAGCCGCAGCCACCGGTCACCAGCATCGTTTTCATCATCGAACTCCTAGAGGGACCAGTAATAGTAACCGGCTTGCCGTGCCGCGACCGGATCGAGCTGAGCCTTGACATCGATCAGCACCTTCCCGCTGCCACCGTCCCGGTAGAGTTTGCCGAGGCGAGAAAAATCAAGGGCGGCAAACTCCTGGTGGGCCACCGCCCAGACCACCCCATCGACGTCCTGCACCGCGTCAAGGGGGGTCAGCGTGACGCCGTATTCGTGCGCTGCTTCCGCCGGGTCGGCGACCGGGTCATGAATCACCACTTCGACCCCGTACTCGGCCAGTTCGCGCACGATGTCGATGACCTTGCTGTTACGGATATCGGGGACATTCTCCTTGAAGGTCAGCCCCAGCACCAGCACCCGGGCCCCCTTTACCGCCTTGTCGGCACGGATCAGTTCCTTGACCGTCATCTCCGCCACATGCTTGCCCATGCCGTCGTTGATGCGCCGGCCGGCAAGAATCACCTGCGGATGGTAGCCGATGCTTTCGGCCTTGAAGGTCAGGTAGTAGGGATCGACGCCGATACAGTGGCCGCCAACCAGGCCGGGGGTGAACTTGAGGAAGTTCCACTTGGTGCCGGCGGCGGCGAGAACGTCGCGGGTCGGGATGCCGAGGCGACCGAAGATCAGCGCCAGTTCGTTCATCAGGGCAATGTTGAGGTCGCGCTGGGTATTCTCGATCACCTTGGCGGCCTCGGCGACCTTGATCGAGGCGGCGCGATGGACGCCGGCGCTGACCACCAGCTCGTAAACCGCCGCCACCGTCGCCAGGGTCGCGGCATCGAGACCGGAGACGACCTTGACGATCTTGTCGACGGTGTGGACCTTGTCGCCGGGGTTGATCCGCTCCGGCGAATAGCCGACGCTGAAATCGACACCGCACTTAAGGCCCGACTCGGCCTCGAGAATCGGCACGCAGATCTCCTCGGTGACCCCGGGGTAAACGGTCGATTCAAAGACGACGATGCTCCCCTTGGCGAGGTGACGGCCGATGGTGCGCGAAGCGCTTTCCACCGGCCGCAGGTCGGGACGCTTGGCCTCGTCGATGGGGGTCGGCACGGTGACGATGAGAAAGGAGGCCTCGGCAAGCCGAGCCGCGTCGAGGGTAAAATCGATGCGGGTGGCCGCCAGGTCGTCCCGGGTGAGTTCGCCGGTGGCGTCGAATCCCTCTTTAAGTTCCGCGATCTTTTTGGCGCTGATGTCGAAACCGATGACCTCGACCACCTTGCCGAAAGCCGCAGCGAGGGGGAGACCGACATAGCCGAGACCGACCACCGCCAGCTTGGCACGTCGGCCGGTCAAATCGTCAATGGAGAGCATAGGACCTCTTCAGGGCTTGAGGGGAGGATTGCAATGCGTGCGGTCTGCTTGACCGTTGCTCCCAGCTGCGGCACATCGCATGGTAAATCTGATGGAAATCAATTAATTAAGTGGCCAGGCAAAAAAAGAATTAGATACCATGAGCCGCCCCGGGCGGTCAAACAAAAACCCCATTGCAGCCCTCAGCCAGCCATCCGCAGAATCCACTCCACGGCCGCGGCCAGATCGACACAGCGCACAACCGGATCGTCCCCCAGTTCGACACTGCTGGCGGACCCATAGCCCGTCAGCACCAGCAGCGGGGTGCAACCGGCGCGGCGGCCCGCCTCGATATCCGCCACCTTGTCCCCGACCATGAAGGAACGGGAGAGATCGACCCCGTAATCGCCGGCAGCCTGCAGCAGCAGACCGGGATTCCCCTTCCGGCAGTCACAGGTTCGCCGCCAGGGATCAAGGCCCCGTTCCGGGTGATGGGGGCAGACATAAAAGGCATCGATGGCCGTCCCCTGGCGGACCAGTTCCTGCTGCACATGATGATGCAGGCGCTCGACATCCTCCAGGGTAAAGTAGCCGCGGGCCACTCCCGACTGGTTGGTGACGATGAAAAGCAGGAATCCCGCTGCCTTCAGCCGGCGCAGGGCGTTGACGGCGCCGGGGATGAACTCGAAATCCTCGACCCGGTAGAGGTAGTCCTTTTCGACGTTGAGGGTGCCATCACGGTCGAGAAAAACGGCCGGCTGCAAGGTCGGTTTCATAAAATCCTTATCCCGGGAGGAGTCCGTCGGCCCCTGTCTGCGATCGCACAAAGACGGTTGCAGCACTCGCCGGCACAGGGTACTATCGCAGCCACGAACCCGGCTGCGGCCCTACTACGGAGATTCCGGCATGGAAAAACTTTCGGCATTCGTTACCACTTACAATAATGCACGCACCCTGCCTGCCTGCCTGGAGAGCGTCAAGTGGGCGGACGAGATTGTCGTTCTCGACTCCTTCAGCACGGATGATACCCCGCAGATTGCCGCCGCTTACGGCTGCCGCTTCTTCCAGCACCGGTTTCTCGGTTACGGCCCGCAAAAACAGCTGGCCCTGGAACATACCAGCCACCGCTGGGTTCTCCTCCTCGATGCCGACGAGGCCCTCTCCCCCGAACTGCAGCAGGAGATCCGCGACCTGCTGCAACGGGGTCCGGACCAGGCCGGTTACGAACTGCCGCGCCAGGAGCAGATGTTCTGGCAGATGGCCAGCACCGCCTCGCGCCTCAATGGATTCCTGCGCCTCTTCGACAAGAGCCGTGGCCGGGTCAGTAACATGCCGGTGCACGCCGCGCCCGAGGTGGACGGCCCGGTCGGGCGCCTCAAGGCCCCCTTCTACCACTACGGCGAGACCGACATCCATACCAAGGTCGACAAGGTCAATGCCTATTCCACCGGCCTGGTCGCCGACAAACTTGCCCGGGGCAAGCGGGCCAATCCCTGGCTGATGATCGTCTACCCCCCCTTTTTCTTCCTGCGCCTCTACCTCTTCAAACGCAACTTCCTCAATGGCTGGGCCGGCTTCATCGCCTCGGTCACCGGCGCCTTCTATGCCTTCCTCAAGTACGCGAAGCTCTTCGAACATCAGCAGTTGCAGCGGCTTGGCACCTCGCGGCTGCCGCAGGACGCGCCGGCGCCCGAACTCAGGAGCGCCCCGCAATAAGCCCTTCCGGCAGCCTGGCCAGCACCATCTCCGGCGTTATGCGGACCATGCAGCTGTGGTGCTCGCAAGGGGCCTTGCAGTAGCAGTTGATGCAGGCGAGACCGGTCGTCTGCAGGGCCACCACGTTCTCCCCCACCGGTTTGACCCGCAGCGGGTCCGTCGGCCCGCAGATGACCACCATCGGCGTCGGGGTGGCGGATGCCACATGGGCGGTTCCGGTGTCGTTGGCGACGATCAGGCGCGCGCCGGCGCAGAGCGGGACCAGTTCGAGAATCTGCGTCTGACCGCAGAGATTGACCAGCCAGTCGCTGCCGCAGCGGTCTGCGATCCGGGCGCACTCCTCGATCTCGTCGGGCCCCCCGAGCAGGACCACCTTGGCCAGCCCCCGCTGGTGCAGCAGCCCGGCCAGCGCCGCGTAGCGTTCCCACCCCCAGCGCTTCAGCCGCCCCGCTGCCTGGCTTCCCGGCAATAACACCGCGTAATTGTCCGCTTCC
Organism: Desulfuromonas carbonis; assembly: GCF_054658035.1. Classification (NCBI taxonomy): domain Bacteria; kingdom Pseudomonadati; phylum Thermodesulfobacteriota; class Desulfuromonadia; order Desulfuromonadales; family Desulfuromonadaceae; genus Desulfuromonas; species Desulfuromonas carbonis. The sequence continues at coordinate 756,031 of NZ_BAAHXR010000002.1, forward strand.
AGTCCGAACTGCCGTTGCAGCTCCTGCGCATGGGCGAGGTGCTCCGGCCCGGGATAGAGAACCGGCCGCGGGGTGACGGTCGGGATACCGCCAACGCGGAGCGTTTCCTGCTGTAAATCGAAGGCGTGGATGACCCCCGCTGCCGGCTCCGGGGCGAGGGTATAGGGGAAGCGCCGGTGGTTCCCCATCAGGTGGCGCGGCGCAGCGCCGGTCAGTTTCAGCAGGGTCATCAGGCTGCGGCTGCGGTCGTTGGATTGCAGATCGACGATCAGGTCGTAGCGACGGCTGCGGACGAAACGCAGCCAGGCGAGCAGTCCGCGCAGCCCCCCCTGCTTGCGCCGCACATCGATGGTGCAGACCTCGGCGAAGCGGGGATCGTGGCGGAAGAGGCCGGCCCAGGGTGGCAGGGTATGCAGATCGAGGGTCGCCGCCGGAAAGGCGCGCCGGATATCCTCGAAGAGGGCGCTGGAGATAACCACATCCCCCATGGCGCTCCACTTCAGCACGAGGATTCGCCGGATGGAGGAGTCGGCGGGGAGATCAATGGGCGTTTTCATAGGGCCTTGCTGCTAAGGGTTCAATAGTGAGGGGGCTACAGATCACGATAGTTTTCGAGAATCCGCTCGACGATACCGGTGGTCGACTTGCCGTCCACAAACTGGATCAACTCGACCCGACCGCCATAACTCTCCACCAGTTCCCTGCCGACCACCCGCTCCGGGGTGTAGTCCCCCCCCTTGACGAGGATGTCGGGCCGTAGCAGCTCCAGCAGCTCCAGCGGCGTATCCTCGTCGAAAATGGTGACAAAATCGATGCAGTCGAGGGCAGCCATGATGTGAGCGCGCTCCTCCTCGCCGATCAGGGGGCGTTTCGGTCCCTTGAGGCGGCGGATCGAGGCGTCGGAATTGAGTCCGAGCACCAGCAGGTCGCCAAGCTGTCGCGCCCTTTGCAGGTAGCGCACATGGCCGACATGGAGCAGATCGAAACAGCCGTTGGTGAAGACCACCTTGCGCCCCTGGCGGCGGGCAGTGGCGAGTAGCGGGGCGAGGCTCTCCCGGCTGCGGATCTTCACGCCGCCGTCGCTGCTCTGCAACAGGGCGGCGTGCCGCAGTTCGTCGGGGCTGACGGTCGAGGTGCCGAGCTTGCCGACGACGATCCCGGCGGCGAGATTGGCGAGGCGCGCCGCCGCGCCGATGTCGAGACCGCAACCAAGCCCGGCGCCCAAAAAGGCGAGCACCGTATCGCCGGCGCCGGAGACATCGAAGACCTCCCGCGCCTCCGTCGGCAGGTGCAGATGCTCGCCGTCCCGGAAAAAGAGGCTCATCCCCTCTTCGCTGCGGGTCAGGACCAGGGTCTCCAGGTCGAGGTCCCGGCGCAGCTTTTCGCCAGCCGCCAGCAGGCTCGCCTCGTCGACGATGTCGATGCCGGCGGCGGTCTGCGCCTCCCGTCGATTGGGGGTAAGCGCAGTGGCCCCCCGGTACTTGGCAAAATCACGCCCCTTGGGGTCAATCACCACCGGGATCCCCCGGGCCCGCCCCTGGGCGCAGAGCGCTTCCAGCACCCGCTCGCTGAGCACCCCCTTGAGGTAGTCCGACACCAGGATAACGCTGAAAGCGTCGAGCGCACCGCGCAGGTAATTCAGCAGCGCCTCCTCCTGTTCGGTCGCCAGCGGGGTGCGGCTCTCGCGGTCGATACGCAGCATCTGCTGGTGGCTGGCGAGGACCCGGGTCTTGCGGCTAGTGGTCCGCCCCGGCGCGAAGAAAACGCCCCCGGCAGCGATTCCCTCCCCCACCAGCATCCCGTGCAGCAGCCGCCCGTCGCCATCGTCGCCAAGGACGCTGGCCACCTCGACCTGGCAGCCGAGTGCCACCAGGTTGTTGAGGACGTTCCCGGCCCCGCCGAGACGTAGTTCGTCGCGCTCGATCTCGACCACCTGGACCGGCGCCTCCGGGGAGATCCGCTCGGTGCGCCCCCAGAGATATTCATCGAGCATCAGATCGCCGACCACCAGCACCCGCAGTCCGGCGGCGCGGCTCAGAAAGGTATCGATATCGGGCAGTCCCATCAGCGCGCGCCCTCCCCTGGTTGCTCCAGCTCCCGCAGTCCCTCCAGCACCGCGGTGGCGAAGAGCGGGATATTGATCTCATGGTGGCCGGTGAGCGTATAGCCGCGGCCGCTGCCGGAGGTGGGGCGTTTGACGACATTCTGCAGCGGGCGATAGTGCTGGATCATGTCGAAATTTGCGGTGGTGAAGTCCTCCACGTGGTGGCCAAGGTTCTGGGCGATGGAGAGGGCCTTGAGGAAAACCTCGGGGAGGAGGACCGCCGAGCCGACGTTGAGCCAGACCCCGCCGTCGCCAAGATCGGCGACCACCGCGGTCAGCAGGCGGAAATCACGGAACGACATCTCGCCGAGGATGGCGCCGTCGGCGGCCGGGTGCTGGTGGATGATATCGGTTCCGATGGCGACATGCACCGTCACCGGAATCGAGGCACGGACACAGGTCGCCAGCAGGCTGTAATCCGCAAAGGGGTGCTGGGCGTTGACAATCTGCCGACCGAGCGCCTCACCGAAGCCCTGACCCGCCGCCAGGCCGGTGCGCAGCGCCCGATGCATGCCGCCGCCGGTCTCTTCCGAAAAACCGAAATCCCCCGAGTGCAGCACCGCGCCGACATCCTCCGAGGTCGCACCGACCAGGGAGACCTCGTAGTCGTGGATCGCCGTCGAGCCGTTCATCGCCACCGCCGTCACTGCACCCGCCTCGATCAGGCTCTTCAGCACCGGTTGCAGCCCGCATTTGATGACATGGCCGCCGATGGCGAGGATCACCGGCCGCTGCCGGCGGCGCGCCGCGATCACCGCCGCGACTACGCCACGCAGACTCTCGGCGCCAAGCAGATTGGGAAGCGCGTCGAAGAATTGGCTGAAGCTGCCGCCAACCTTGGGTGGCTGGGCAAAATGCTCGCGGACGTTGACCTTGTTGTCGCGGCTGCGGATCGAATAGGTGTGTACACCGCTCAGGTCGATGGGACGATAGGTCTTGCTCATGGCGACTCCCCAGAAGCGGCACCCGGCTGGTCGCACAGGGTGCGTTCGACCAGGTCGCAGAGGATGTGGATGATGGTGGCGTGGGCCTCCTGGATGCGCGGCGTCGCCGCGGTCGGCACGACCAGCGCCAGGTCGACGCCGGCGGCGATGGCGCCGCCGCTGCCGCCGAGCAGGCCGACGGTTTTGCAGCCGATGGCGCGGGCGGAGGCCAGGGCGATCCGGACGTTGGCCGAATTGCCGCTGGTGGAGATGCCGATCACCACGTCGCCGGGGGCGGCCAGCGCCTCGACCTGGCGGGAGAAAATCTGTTCGAAACCGTAGTCGTTGGCGACCGCGGTCAGGATCGAGCTGTCGGTGGTGAGCGCCACGGCGGGGAGCGCCCGGCGCTCGCGGAGGAAGCGCCCGACCAGCTCGGCCGCCAGGTGCTGGGCGTCCGCCGCCGAGCCACCGTTGCCCATCACCAGCACCTTGCCGCCACCGGCAAGGGCGCCGCAGAGCAGCTCGGCGCAGCCAGCGATCGCCCCGCTCAGCTCCGCCGCGACCAATTCCATGGTCCGCCGGTGCTCAGCCAGGTTCACCTCGATCAAATCCCGTGTCATATTTTCACCAGCCATGGACAATCCTCCAATTCAAAATTCAAAATTCAAAATTCAAAATTCAAAATTGCCCTCACAGGTTTTCCCGATACCAGGCGATCGAGCGCTGCAACCCCTCCTCGACCTTGACCGCCCCGCGGTAGCCGAGCAGGCGATTCGCCTTATTGATATCGGCGAGACTGTCCCGCACATCCCCGGCCCGGGCCGGGCCGTAGTTGGCAGGAATGGCGGTCCCGAGCAGCTGCTGCAGGCGGGCGTAGAGATGGTTGAGGGAGGTGCGTTCATGGCAGGCGATATTGAAGACTTCCCCCACCGCCGTTTCCGGGGCGGAACAGGCGAGGAGGTTGGCGGCCACCGCATTGGCGACGAAGGTGAAATCCCGGGTCTGCTCGCCGTCGCCATTGATGGTCGGCGCCGTCCCCCGCAGCAGGGCGCTGACAAAGAGCGGAATGACCGCCGCGTACTGGGAAAAGGGATCCTGGCGCGGTCCGAAGACGTTGAAGTAACGCAGTCCGACCGTCTTCAGCCCGTAGCAGCGGCCGAAGACCTGGGCGTAGAGTTCATCGGCGTACTTGGTCACCGCGTAGGGGGAGAGGGGGTTGCCGATGCGCCCTTCGACCTTGGGCAGCTCCGGATGATCCCCATAGGTCGACGAAGAGGCGGCATAAACGAAGCGCTTTACGCCGGCGTCGCGGGCGGATAGCAGCATCTTCAGCGTCCCGGTGACGTTGACCTCGTGGGAGGTGAGCGGGTCGGCGATGGAGCGCGGTACGCTACCGAGGGCGGCCTGGTGCAGCACGAAATCGACCCCGGTGCAGGCGCCGCGGCAGGTCTCCAAATCGCGAATGTCCCCTTCGATCAGTTCGATGCGGCCGGCGCAGTGAGCGAGGTTCTCCCGCTTGCCGGTGGCGAAGTTGTCGAGTACCCGCACCGTTTCACCGCGGGTGAGAAGTTCGTCGACGATATGGGAGCCGATGAAGCCGGCGCCGCCGGTGACGAGATAATGAGCCATGATTACCCTCTATTTCAGGAACGAGGATGCAACCCGAGATCGATCAGAACTTGCACGAGTTGCTTTTCAATATGCGCCACAGAGAGAAAGGCCTCGTAGCTCTGCCGTGCCGCCGCCCCGAACACGGGGAGAGACCACGGGTCGCTGGCCAGGTCGGCAACCGCTGCCGCCAAGGCAACGGGATCTCCAGGCGGAACCCAGAAAAAACCTGAATTTTCCTTTGCAATCAATTCAGCAGGGTATGCCTGGGCGTGCAAAGTAACTACCGGACGGGCGCAGGCAGCGGCTTGGTACACTTTATTGGGAATCACCCGCGACGCTTTGGGCGTGGCTCCGAATATCCCGAGCAAGATATGAGCTTGGGAAATCCGACAAGGTAGTTGCTGATAAGGAACCCAGGGTTCGAAAGAAATTTGGTCGAGGTCCGCGGCTGCCTGACGACACTCGGCAAGCAGCGGACCATCGCCAACGAGTACCCAGCGTACCGCCGGTCCCCGGTAACACCGTGCTGCTTCGATAATAACCCGGGGGCCTTGTAGCGGAATAAAACTGCCGAAAAACAGTATCTCCAACGCTCCGCCAGTGCCAAGGGAGGGCCAGGGGCCGGGGGAAAATAGCCCCTCCTCGGCACCTACCGGCACCACCTGGATCTTTTCGATCGACACCTGCAGGGTTTTACTGAAATATTCGGCATGGGCAACCGTATCAGCCAGGACCCTGTCAGCCAATCCCAGGCAACGCCGCTCCCAAGTTAGCAGCCGCCTGGCCCGGCCACTGTCGACATTAAATTTGCGACGTTCGAAAACCTGTTTGTCATAGGCGCTGATGAGGGGATCCACCAACAAGGGCACCCCACGCCGTCGAGCCCAACGATGGGCGGCGACGATGTCCCGCTGGCGAAAACAGGGGACCCAGACCAGCGCGGGGGTTTCTATTCCACGCAAGGTGGCTTCAAGGTCTCCCAGGGCGCTGGAACGTGGACGAAAATCCCGTACCGACCAACCGAAGTTGGCAAGCACCTGGCGCAGGATACGGTTGCGCGAGTATTCGGGGTCAAAATGCCCCCACCAGAGTACCGTCCTCTTCCCATCGCCCTGCCTGCCGACATTGACAGTGATTGCGGGAGCTTTCACCACCGACGCCTCAGACTGCCGCCCGAACCGAAGCAACCACCGCCTCGGCCTGGGCATCTTCTATGTGAGGCCCCATCGGCAGGCTGAGAATCTCGCCGCTGAGCCGTTCAGTTACTGGGAAACGGGCTGGATCGGCTCCTAGACCAGCATAGGCCTGCTGGCGGTAGGGAGGGATCGGATAATGGATCAGGGTACCGATGCCGGCTGCTTGCAATGCCTTCTGCAATTGGTGGCGCCTCGGCGAGCGTATCACATAAAGATGCCAAGAGGACTCGGCCCAGTCAGGTACCTGCGGCAGGCCGAGGCCGCAATCGGCCAGGCCAACGGTGTAGCGCTGCGCCAGGCGCATCCGGCGACCATTCCATTCGTCGAGTACGCCGAGTTTGACCCGCAGCAGGGCGGCCTGAAGTTCATCGAGTCGGGAATTGAAACCCGCCACCTGGTGGACGTATTTCTCCTGGGACCCATAATTACGCAGCGCCCGCAAGCGTTCGGCCAGTTGGTCGTCGTCGGTGGTCACCGCTCCGCCGTCGCCCATGGCACCAAGATTCTTCCCAGGGTAGAAACTGAAAGCGCCAGCATCGCCGAGGGTGCCGGCCCGCCGACCGCGGTAGCGGGCTCCATGGGCCTGGGCCGCGTCTTCGATCACCCGCAGACCACAGGACTCGGCCACGGCCAGAATCTCCTGCATGGCGGCCGGTTGACCGTAAAGATGGACTGGCAGAATCGCCTTGGTTCGTCCCGTAACCGCGGCGGCAAGCTGCGCCGGGTCAAGATTGGCCGTCTCATCGAGTACATCGACCGGCACCGGAGTGGCGCCAACCTGGGAGACTGCCAGCCAGGTGGCGATGAAGGTATGGGCCGGGACAATCACCTCGTCTCCCGGTCCAATGTCGTAGCCGCGCAGAATCAGGTGCAGAGCGTCGAGGCCGTTGCCGACCCCGATACAGTGCTTGACACCGCAATATTTGGCAAACTCAGCCTCGAATGCCTCGACCTCCGGCCCCAGGATGAACCAGCCAGATTCCATTACTCGCTGCCAAGCAGCCTCGAGTTCTTTCCGAAGCTCCCGGCCAGGGGCCTGAAGGTCAAGGAAGGGGAGCTTCATCAAAGGGTGATTCATGGGGTAATCCCGCGCGCAGCGACATAGTCCGGATAGTCCCGGAAGTAATCCGCTTCGTCATAATGGTTGGAGGCGAGCACCAGACAGACTGAACCTGAAGAGAAATTGTCGATTTCCCGCCAGATCATCGGGCAGACATAAAGGCCGTAATAAGAACGATTGAGGTGAAAGCGCTGCTCCCCATATCCATCGTTGAGAACCACGTCGAAACTTCCTGACATGGCGATAATCAGTTGCTGCAACCCCTTGTGGGCATGACCGCCGCGCGAGGCACCGCCGGGGACATCATAGAGATAGTAAACCCGCTCGATGGCAAAGGGAACATGCTGGCTCCCCTCAATGAAGGTGAGGTTGCCGCGGGGGTCCTGGATTTTGGGCAGTTCAACGATCCGGCATTCTTCGAGCAAGCTCATGCAGACTCCTCAGGTCAAATCCCACTGGTAGGTATCGTGAACCACTGCCCGGGCCCCGAACATCTCTTTCTGGGCGAGCAGACCAGCATTCAGAATACGCCCCCCCTCTTCGGTCGAAATGCCGAAATCGAAGAAGCGCACCTGATCCGCGTAGAGGGCGATCACCTGCTGGACAAGCAGATCGAGGGCACCACACTCCCGACCAGCTTCGGTAGTGGCCATATACTGGACATGGGCGACATTCGCACCGGAGTAGATGATCAGGCCGGCATGCAGTTCGTCATTGCAGAAGGCACCGAACAGTTTGATATTTCCCGGGAACCGGCCAGCCAGCAGTTGCAGCTCCGCCGTGCTATGTACCGGTTTGGTGCCGTATTTTTCCAGAAGGAGTCGCGCTTCGATCGCCATGAAGCTGTCATAGTCGTCGGAGGGCCGGATTTCAATTCCGGCCTTTTTCGCCTTACTTATCCCGCACTTGCGCCCCTTGCTCAGTTTCAGCGGAGTCGCCAGGTTGATGGCGCTGGTTACCTCGCGTTTGAGCAGGATTGCATTCTGCAAAAAGAGAGAGTAGCGGTCCTCTTCGGCCGGAACGGTGTGGTATATGTGGGGCACCGCCTTGTAAACCAGCTGGTGCAGCCCCTCCTGGCGGGCGTGGTCGGCAATGGCGGCAAAAACCTCCAGCATTTTTGCCGTGGTCATCCGCTCATCACTCACCACCCCGCCGAATGTCAGGCCGCCATGGCTGATCAGCGCTTCCTCCCGGCGGTTGGCCGGCAACAGGGCGCAGAGTTTATCCGCCTCATCATAAAAAAGCAGGGAATGGTCCTCAAAACGATCGGCATGGTAATCCATGTAATCACGGAAAAAAAGGAAGAGCCCATTCTTCGCCTTGCGTACGAAGTTATCCCAGGCGGGTCGCTCCTCACCCCGGTAGCGAACCGCCCTCATAAACTCTCCAGCAGGGCCACGCCGAACCCGGTCTGCCCCATGTTGTTGCCATTGTAGAACATGTAGGTCCGATCTCGCCACGTCAGAATGGCCGGGTAAGCCAGGTGGAGGGAATCCCAGCCACCCTCGCTCAGCCCGATCCCCAGTTGATCGTCCATCCGAGTCCAGGTCAGACCGTCATCGGAGCGGGCATATCCGGCAATGTAATCGCCGTCCAGGGTTCCCCGGGTGTAGTGCATGTGGTAACAGCCGCCAGCCTTGAAAACCCGCGGGCGGCCGATCCGGTATTCCCGCCCGGTGACATCGATGCAGGGGACACCTTCACCCCGAAAGGTCGTGCCGTCGGGTGATTCGATATAGCGGATGTGGTAGCGGGGATAGGGCCTGCCGTCGATCAGTTCCCAGCCGTCACCGGCGGCGAACCAGACCCGGAAGCGGCCATCCTCCTCCATGATTGAGTGAATCGCTCGAATGTAGCGCTGCCGATGGCAACGGTCGAGCACGGGCGCATCACTGCTGCGCTGAAAGCTTCGGCCGCAGTCACTGCTGATCGCATGACCGGTAAAGGCCAAGAACTTAACCTGGGCCACCAGTTGAAACCCGACATAATAGAGGTGCAACGACTCCCCCCGGGGAAGAATATCTCCCAGGATCACCCCATTGTCGTCAAAGGTACCCGGGGATCCCACATCGAGGGCCGGGGTCGTTGCGACTTCCAGCACCCGCAAGGGATCAATCGGATCGACATCGACAAAACCGATGCGGCTGACCCCGACCTGGTCGCGGATGCCGACAAAGACCCGAATTCGATCCTCGAGCAGGACCGGGGTCGGAGTCAGAGCGGTATTCCGGGCCCACCCCTCAGAGCCGGAAGGTGCATAGACCTGGCCGATCTTTTGCCAACGCATGCTGACTACTCCTTGATACGGAACAAACGGTGACTGGTCACCGCCGACGGCTTGGTGCTCTCCCCCTGATAGACTTCCCCCTCACCCGTATTCTTCTGGATGAGCGTACCGGCGCCGATGAAGCAGTCGCGGCCGATGCTGATGTTATTAATGACGGTGCTGTTGACACCGAGGAAACAGTTGGCGCCGATTTCACAAAAACCCGACACCACCACCTGTGAGGCAATGAAGCAATTGTCGCCAATTCGGCTGTTGTGTCCGATATGGTTACCGCTCCAGAGCACCACATTCTCCCCCACCTCCACAAAGGGCTGCAGGGTATTGTCCTCGAAGATGAAACAGTTTTCGCCGATCTTCACGTTATGCCAAACGAAGGCCCGGCTGCTGACATAGCTGGCGCACTGGTACCCCTTCTCCTTGGTTGCATGAAAGAGTCGGGTCCGCACCCGGTTGAGTTTGGTTGAGCTGACAGCGACGAAGGCCTGGTATCCCTCTGGTGGGAAGTGTTCCTCGATCTCCTCGAAGGGGACCAACGAAAGGCCGTTGAAGTTGGGTTCCTTGAGATAGGCTGCCTCGACACTGAATCCGGCCACGGTGTAGGGCGAATCGTGGGTGAAATATTCATAGGCAATGGCCGCCGTCTCTCCGGAACCGATGATGACAATCGATTTGCTACTGTCCTTTTCCATGGTGTCGACCCCCTTAAACGGAGTGCTGCCGCACTGCCGTTCGGTTGAAATTTCGTCAGCGGAAGCTCCCTCCTTGCGAGGAGGACCAGCGGGCCATGGCCGCCTGTAGTCGACCACGTAGCACGGCCGCGGGCAGAACCCCGTCAAGCAACTGAACCGCCCGGTGATAATAGGAATGTTCGGCCAGAACCCGTTGCCGGGCTCGGTGGGCCAAAGCTTTTGCCCGTTCCGGGGCTGCGAGTAGCTCGGCCAGCTTCTCGACCAGCTCCGTCTCTTCACTAAACACTGCAAGCTCCCGCTCCAGGTCGAAGAACCGTTCCAGGCCAGGACGCTTTTCGACCAGTTGGGCAATGCCGTAGGCAGCGCACTCGAAGGTCCGCATATTGGTCCCTTCCCGCACTACTTCGGCATGGATATTCAGGCTAAGCTGGTGCCGCCCATAAATGCGTCCCATGGCTTGATTACTGACCGCGGGGCGGAAGTTGAGCGGATGGCGCCAGAAGAACGGGTGATGCAAAAAGTAATTGCCTACGACCAACGGAAAATGCCCGGCCTGAAAGAGGGCGGCCAGATAACGATCCCGCTTGGGATCGCGGTTACCGATGAAGCAGGCTCCCTCCCGCCGGCCTTCAGGGGCTCGTGGAGCGTGAACTGCCGGGCAGTAACCGAAAGAAACTTCGCCGCCAAAGCTCTCCGCCGCAAGTGCCGCCTTGACCTCGCCCACGTATCCGGGATCGGAAAGGCAGACCCGGCCAAAAGGGTCCAGTTCTCCGGGGCGGGGACGAGGTCCGTCCGTCAACCAGAGAATGCGGTTTTTCCTCGGCGCCAGGGGTGGGAGTTCTCTGGGATAATTGATAAAGATCTGCGCCTCCGCCGCGCACCGGTCGATCCGTTCCCAGAGTCGTGCATACCAGCCTTTTTTATCCCGCGCGAAGGCCAGCCGCCCACCCAGAGTCACTGGGCGGGTTGGCCACCACTCCACCGAACCGGGGACGATCTCGGTCAACGCCTGGTAGAGATAATCGGCCAGACCGCCGCGCCAGGGTTTGGCGACCAGCAGCAACTTCACGAGCGCCCCTCCAAACGATGCGCAATTCGTTTTGCCGCCAGTGTATAATCCGCCGGGGTCGGGAGGCGCAAGGGAGACTGCAACGCCTGCGCCAACAACCACGGGAGAAAACCCGGGTCTTCCCGCCGCGCCCAGCGATAAAGGCGGTGAAGATTCTTGCGCCAGTTCTTCCGGATGAGAGCCGCGGGGAGGAGCTCTGCGTCCTTGGCCAGGAACTTACCAAAAGTTAACAGCATGGCCCGCAGCATGCGTGCCTGGCCGCGGTGGCTGTTGTCGGCGTGATAGCGGTACCTGCTGACCGGCTCCGGCACCCTGCCGATGGGGTAGCGCGCCGAGAGACGTAGCCAGCAGTCCCAGTCCTCCATCGGCAGACTTTCGTCGAAACCACCGATCGCCTCGATGGCCCGGCGCCTGAATGCCATGGTCGGCCCGTTGAGGCGGTTGGCGAAAAAAAGTTCGAGGTAGCCTTGGTGGTTAGGGCCAGGGGGCGGCCTGACCCCCTTGGGCATCTCGACGGGGTTGCCGTCCATGTCCATGAAGAGGGTGTCGCCATAGATCAACGCCACTTCCGGGACCCCCCATTCCTGGTAGGCCTGCCAAATCACCTCCACCTTGTTATCCAGATACATGTCGTCGGAGGAGAGGGGATGGATCCATTCGCCACGACTTAAGGAGACCAGTTCGTTGAGGGTCGCACTCACCCCCCGGTTGGGCCGGGAACGGAATTCAACCCGGGCAAAACGCGCCTCATATTCTGCCAAAAAGGCCTCAATAACCGCCGCCGTTGCATCTCGGGATCCATCATCGATGATAATCAGTTCCAGATTCTGATAAGTCTGGCGATAAATGGACATCAGACAATCACGGATGTAGTTGGCGTGATTGTAGGCAGGAACAATGATGCTGGCTATGGGTTGATTGCTGTTCATCGTCGGTCCCCTAGGCAACAGTCGGCCACAGAATGCTGGTTAGCGGCGAAAAAATCAAGGGCAGGCACGTCGATTTAGTGACCTCCAGCATTAAGAATCCTCGTGGTTCGGTCCCGGAGAACCTTTGGATAGTTCTGATTTATAAACCGTCAGGGTCTCCGCCACCATCCGCTCCAGGGTGAAGTTTTTCGCCACAAAGTCCCGTAACCCGGCAAAAGAAGTGAGCCGGGCTCGGAGGATCAGGTCCGCGAGGAGGGCGGCCTCCCCCGGCGGGAAGAGGTAGCCGGTCTCGCCGTCCCGGACGATATCGACCACACCGCCATGATTCGTTGCCAGCACCGGCGTCTCCATTGCCAGCGCCTCGGCGGCGGCGCGCCCAAAACTCTCCGGTTTCTTTGAGGCGGAGACGACCAGATCGCTGAGGGCGTAGATTTCCGCCACCTGTCGCTGGCTGCCGGTAAAACGGATGTACTCTTCTGCTCCGGCGCTGGCAATGCGCTGCTGCAGCTGCCGGAAATAGGTCTGTTTGTCCTCCCGCACCCCACCGACGATCAGCCCGAGGACTTCGGGCAGGACCGTCTTGACCCGGACCAGGGCGTCGATGAAGGTTTCATAGTCCTTGAGCTGGGTGATGCGGCCGACACTGGTAATGACGTAACGCCCCTCGAGCCCGTATTCCCTGCTGAAATTCTCCTGGAATTGGCGGTCAAGTTGGCCCGGATCGAACCGCACCAGATCGACCCCCCTCGGAATGACCACCATTTTTTCGGTGGGAACGCCGTAGTGGAGCTGCACATAGTCGCGGATGGCGCTGCTGACACAGATCACCCGGTCCCCGAAGGTCATCACCCGGCTGTAGGCATTGACACTGTTGAAGCCGTGTACCGTGGTGACAAAGGGAAGCTGCAGGGAGCGGTTGGCGAGCCAGCCGAGCCAGGCCGGAACGCGGCTGCGCGCGTGCAGGATATCGGGACGGAGATTTTCCAGCAGCCGTCGCAGCTGCACCACCCGCAGCGGAGCGGTGAGCGGATTCTTGCTGCAGAGGTCGAAGCTGATATGGCGCCCGCCGTCCGCCGCGATCTGCGGGGCGAGGTTTCCTCCGGCGCTGAGGACAAGGCTGTCATGCCCGAGCCTGACCAACTCCCGGCTCAGCTCCACCACCCCCCGTTCGACCCCGCCTTCGTTCAGTTCCGGCAGCAGCTGGATTATCCGCATAGCCGAACCCCTTGCAGCAGCGCCGCGAGATCGATCTTTTCGTCGCAGTCCCCGAGGGTGCCGTCGAAGATGTGCAGGCAGCCGCGCTGCGCCAGGGTGGCAACCATGGTCCCGACCTTGTTGCGCGCCCCGGTCGATTGCAGGGGGAGGACCTCGACCCGCGCCGCGCCGAAGCTGACCGCCTCGCTGATCATCGAAGTCGAGTCCTCGGTAACGAAGACGTAGTCGCTGAGCGCCAGAAAGTCGGGGATCGGGTTGATCGGCTCCCGCGAGTAGAGGACCCGGCGCCGGAAGGGGAAGGTCTCAAGGAGCGCCTCCACCGCTGCCGGGGTACGCCGAGAGCTGGTCACCAGCAGATCGGCGCCGGGAAAGAGGGCAAAGATCGCCTCGATCTGGCTGCGCAGGGTCTCCGGGTCCATCTGAAAATGCCGGCTCGGGCCGCCGATCACCAGGGCGACACTCGTCTTTCCGGGAACGGCCGCGACCAGCCCCTGCGGACGCGGCCGGCAGAGGTTGATCGGCAGGGTCAGGATATTGGCGCGCTGCGGCGGCCGATCGTGGGCCTGGGCCAGGATCAGGTCGAAATCGTAGCGGTAACCGCGGGGGAGCATGATGGCAGCGACCGGCACCCCGAGTTGCCGCGCAATCACCTTGGCCGCGTAGTAGGTGGCGGAACCGGCGGCAGCCACAGCGCAGCAGTCAGGCAGCGCTCCCTTGACCTGGAAAAGGTGCGGCGAATGCAGCCCGCAGCGATCCAGAAGATAGGAGAGCCCCTTGGCGCCGGCGAAGGCAAAGGCGACCTCGCGCACCGCGGCCTGCAGCCCGAGCAGGTCGGCAAAGGCCAGCGACTGGTTCAGGTGCCCGGGCTTGCCGTCGCTGAGGACCAGCAGCGTCCGGCCTCTGATGTCGGTGCCTGGAATCAAAAAGGTTCCGCCTCGTCGATGAGCATGACCGGGATATTGTCCCGGACCGGGTAGCTCAGTCGGCAGGCCTGGCAGACCAGGGCCGACTCGTCGGGCCGGGGCTCGACCGGCCCCTTGCATTTGGGACAGGCGAGGATTTCAAGAAGCTTTTTGTCAAGACTCATGCCACCTCCTTGCCATGCAGGCAGTTCTCTATCATGGCTGCGAAACGCTCCGGTGCGTCGAACACGATCTCCAGCGGCAGCTGGTAACAGGGGACGGGGAAGTCCGCCCCTGTTAGCTTGACGCCGTCTTTTTCCGTGGTCACCAGGCAGTCGGCCTGCCGCGCGGCGGCGCTGAGCTGCGCCCGCAGTTCCTGGCCGTAGCTGGCGTGATCGGGCAACGGAAAGGTCGCCACCAGTACCATCCCGTGCGCGGTCAGGGCGGCGAAAAAGGCCTGGGGATCGGCGATGCCGGCAACGGCCACCACCCGGCGCCCGGTCAGTTCCGCCAGTGGCCGGGGTTCACCCTTCAGATCAATGGCCGCTGCCGCCAGCTGGTGCCGACAGCAGAGGGTCGGCTTCTCCACTGGCAGAACAGGGAGATCGCCGCCGCAGTAGCGGGTCAAGAGCAGCAGGTCGGCCCGCTTCAGGGCCGCGGCCGGCTCGCGCAGGCGCCCGGCCGGCAGCACCCGGCCGTTGCCGAGGGGGCGCGCCGCATCAAGAAGGACGATATCGAGATCGCGGACGACGGCGAGGTGCTGAAATCCGTCATCGAGAACCACCACCTCGGCGCCTTGCCGGACGGCGGCTGCGACCGCGACGCGACGGCGGGGGTTGACCAGCACCAGCGCCCGCGGATTGCGCCGGGCAAGCAGATAGGGCTCGTCGCCGGCGGCCTCCGGGCCGACGATCGGCCCACCTCCCCTGCTGACCAGCCCCTCCCCCTCGACCCCGGCGCCGCCATAACCGCGGCTGACCACGGCCACGCGCAACCCGCGGGCGAGGAGGAGCTTGACCAGGTAGTCGGTCACCGGCGTCTTGCCGGTACCGCCTACCGCCAGGTTGCCGACGGAAATCACCGGGACCGGTGCCCGGTAGACCGGCAGCCAGCGCCAACGGTAGCAGGCGACCCGCAGGCGCCCCAACAGGCTGAAAAAGAAGGCTGGCAGCCGCAGCAGAAACAGCAGGGCCTGCTGCGAAAAGGAATTCGCGCACCCCTCGATCAGGCGCCGATGCCATCCCCCGAGATCAGCCATGCGCCTCCCCGAGCAGGCCGGCAATGACCCGCAAGGTGTGCGCCGTCGCCCCGGCGTTGGCGGCCAGCAGGTCGCGTCCCTTCGCCCCCATCGCCTGGCAGGCCTGGGGAGAATCGAGCAGTTTTCCAGCCTCCCGTGCCAGGCTCTCGCCATCGGCCACCTGGATGCCGCCGCCGACCACCAGCAGCAGCCGGGAGATTTCCTTGAAGTTATGCATGTGCGGGCCGAACAGGACCGGTTTGCCGACCAGCGCCGCCTCGAGGACGTTGTGCCCGCCCACCGGTACCAGGCTGCCGCCGACAAAAACCAGGTCGGCGACGGCATAAAAACGGAGCATTTCTCCCAGGGTATCGCCGATCAGCACGGCGCCGGGGCTAAGCCGCTCCGGGCGCCCTTCGACCTCGCTGCGCAGCACCCAGGGGAGCCCGGCCGCGCCGAGCATCTCGGCCACCAGGCGACAACGCTCGGGATGGCGCGGGACCAGGATCAGGACGGCCTGGCGGCCACTGGCGAGGAGTTGCCGGTAGGCGGCGACCACCGTCTCCTCTTCCCCGGCATGGGTGCTGCCGGCGACCAGGACCTTGACCTCGGGAGAAAGCTGGTAGCAATCCCGCAGGCGCAGAACCTCAGCCGCGTCCGGCAGCGGCGCCTGCATGTCGAACTTGAGGTTATGGGTGACCTCGACCCGCCCGGGGTCGGCCCCCAGCTGTCGGATCCGTTCGCCGTCCAGCTCCGACTGCATGCAGAAGGCGGAAAACTTCGCCAGCAATGGCGCCATCAGGGGGCGAATGCGCCGGTAGCGGGGGAAAGAGCGGTCGGAGAGGCGGCCATTGACCAGCACCACCGGGATGCCGAGACGATGGCCGAAACGAACGAAATTGGGCCAGATTTCGGTTTCGACAATGATCAGCATCGCCGGCTGCACCTGTGCCAGCACCCGCCGCACCACCCAGGAGAGGTCGAAGGGGAAGAAGAGGCAGAGGTCGGCTTCGCGCACCGTTTCGGCCACCGCATGGCCGGTCTCGGTCATATTGCTGATCAGTACCGCCGCCTCGGGATAGGCCTCTTTCAGCGCCCGCACCAGCGGGATGGCAGCCCGGGTCTCGCCGACGGAGACGGCGTGCACCCAGAAGACCCGCCTGCCGGCGAGGGGCGCGAGGCGGTCGGGCGCAAAGAAGCCGATCCGTTCGCGGATACCGCGCCGGCTCTTGCCATAGCGCAGGCCCCGGAACAGGTAGTAGGGGACCAGCACCAAGCTCGAAGCGAGGAGCATCAGGTCATACAGCAGATACACCGAAAGCCTCCAGGCAGGCCCGTGCCTGCCGGTCATTCTCTTCCATCGCCTCCTGCAGCCGGGCGAGAAAGGCCTCCCGGTCTTCGCCGCGCTGATGGCAAACCGGCGCCGCGTAGCGGAAGATTGCCCGGCTGAAGGGATAGGGGAGCAGAAAGCGGTCCCAGGAAGCAAAGCGATGGCCGCGGCTGCAGGCAAAGGCGAGGGGAATCACCGGCCGGCCGGTAATCCGGGCCAGTTCCCCGACGCCGGGCTTGATCCGGTGTCGCGGCCCCTTCGGGCCATCGGGGGTGATACCGAGATCGAAATCCTGCCGGCCGAGCTCCACCATCTCCCGGAAGGCCTCCCGCCCCCCGCGGCTGGAAGAGCCGCGCACGGTACCGAGACCGAAGTGCTTCAGGGTGCGGGTCAGAAGTTCGCCGTCCCGGGAGGCGCTGATCAGGACCTTGGCGCCCGGTCCGTGGTAGACCTGCGGCATCATCAGGAGCTGGTCGTGCCAGGAGGCGAGGATCACCCGCTCCCCCCGATCCCAGTAGCCGCGCGGACCTTCCTCGCCACGAATCTCGATGCGCATGCTGGCATGGAGCAGCAGGATCACCGGGGCGGCCAGCGCAGGCGCCAGAGCGAGCAGCAGCCCCTCGCCGAGGCGCGATTTCATGACGACTCCTTGAACTGCATTTCATAGAGGCGCCGGTAGAGCCCGCTCACCTCCAGCAACTCCTGGTGGCGGCCGCACTCGACCACCCGCCCCGCTTCGAGGACCACGATACGATCGGCATTCATGATCGTCGACAGCCGGTGGGCGATGACGAAGGTGGTCCGGTTGCGCATCAGGTTGGCCAGCGCCTGCTGAACCATCGCTTCGCTCTCGGTATCGAGGGCGCTGGTCGCCTCGTCGAGGATCAAGATCGGCGCATCGCGCAGAATCGCCCGGGCGATACAGAGCCGCTGGCGCTGACCGCCGGAGAGGCGCAGGCCGCGGTCACCGATGGAGGTCTCGTAGCCATCGGGGAGTTGCCGGATAAAGTCATCGGCATAGGCGAGGCGCGCCGCCTCCTCCACCTCGGCCTCGCTCGCCGCGAAGCGCCCATAGCGGATATTGTCGCGGATCGTTTCGTTGAAGAGGAAGGTCTCCTGGTCGACCAGGGCGATATTGTCGTGCAGGTTCTTCTGGCTCATTTCCCGCAGGTCGCAGCCGTCGACGAGAATCCGCCCGCCGGTGGGATCGTAGAAACGACAGAGCAGTCCCGCCACCGTCGACTTGCCGGCGCCGGAGGGTCCAACCAGGGCGACCACTTCGCCGGGGGCGGCCGTGATCGAGAAATCCCTGAGCACCGGCTCATCGTCATAGGCGAATTCGACATTTTCGAACCGCACCGCGCCCTGGATCCGTCCTGGCGATTTCCCCGCGGCGGGGTCCTGGATCGTCGAGCGTTCCTCCAGCACTTCAAAGACCCGCTCCGCTGCCCCCATCGCCTGCTGTACCATGTTGTTGGTGCGGGTCAGGCGCTTGAGCGGAGTGTACATCAGCAGGATCGCGGTGAGGACGGAAAAGAGCTCGCCCTGGGTCATCGCCCCCGACATCACCCGGGCCAGCCCGAACCAGAGGACGCCGGCCACCCCGAAAGCCGAAAGGATTTCGATCATCGGCGAGGAGCCGGCATCGTACTTGATCACCTTGCGGATGAATTTGTAGAATCGATCGTTGACGGCGAGGAAGCGGCTTTTTTCGAACTCTTCGGTGCCGAAGGCCTTGATCACCTTGATGCCGGAAAAGGTCTGTTCCAGAGAAGTCGTCAGGATCCCCATCGCTACCTGGCCGCTGCGGGAATAACCCTTGATTTTTTTGCCGATGAAGGAGGCCGGCCAGCCGGCGACCGGAAGAACGATGAAGGCGATGGCCGCCATCTTCCAGTCGGTGTAAAAGGCCACCGCCGTCAGGGCAACCAGGGTCACCCCTTCCCGCATGATGTTGACCAGCACATCTGAAACCGCCCCCTGCATGACGCCGACATCATTGAGGATCCGGGACATCAACGTTCCCGCCGGGGTGCGGGAGAAAAAGCGCATCGGCAGATCGATGGCATGGCAGTAGAGTTCATTCCGAATCCGCTGGATGACCAGCTGCCCGGTGGTCTTGATGAAATATTCCTGGACATAGCGGGAGCCCCCCTTGAAAAAGGCGAGGCCGAGCACGAGAAAGGGGACCAGGGCGACCATGGTGCGGTCACCGGCGACGATCAGGCGGTCAACGAAGGGCTGAACCAGTTTGGCGGTGGCGGCATCGGTCCCGGCAACCCCCAGCGAGGCGACGATCGAGAGCGCGATGCGCCAGCGGTAGGGCCAGGCATAAGCGAAAAGCCGGCGGTAAAGGGTCAGGCCCTGCTCTTTCACGAGGTCCCTTTCGTCTTGCTGTTGGTAATCATTTCAACGGCAATCTCCGCCACCCGCCGTGAACATCCGGGGGCGCCGAGGCGCTCGCGAACGGCAGCGAGGCCGGCCAGGGCGTTTTGCCGGTAAGTCTCGTCCTGCAGCAGGCGCTCTATCTCCGCCACCAGGGCCTCCGGAGAGGCGGCATCCTGCAGAAACTCGCGGGCCACCTCGCGGCCGGCGACAATGTTGGGCAGGCCGAAGTGGTCGATTCGGATCAGCCGCCGGCCTACTTCGTAGGTCAGGGTGGCGCCCTTGTAGAGGATCGCCAGCGGCGTTCCGGCGAGGGCGGCCTGCAGGGTCACGGTACCGGAAACGCAGAGAATCGCGTCGCAGGCGGCGGCGACATCGTAGATATTCGCTTCGACCAGAGCGATGGGGAGACCGGCCGCGGCAATCCGTTCCGCCAGAAAGTAGCGATCAACCCCCGGGGCCACCGGCATCAGAAATTGCCTGGCCACACCACCCTCGCGGAGCCGCCGGGCACTCTCCAGCAGAGTGCCGAGCATGTAGCGGAGCTCGGCGGCGCGGCTCCCCGGGAAGAGCCCGACTACCGGCAGCCCCGGATCTAGGCCATGGCCGCTGAGCAACTCCGGCCGCTCCTGCTCCCGCCGATATTCGTCAAGGAGCGGGTTGCCGACATATTCCACGTCGAGTCCGAGCCCCTGGTAGAGAGCCGGCTCAAAGGGGAAGATCACCGCCAGCTTGTCGACCCGGGCGGCGATGGTCCTGACCCGTCCCCGCTTCCAGGCCCAGACCTTGGGACCGATGTAGTAGAGGACCGGGATGCCGGCCCGCTTCGCTTCCCGGGCAAAGCGGAGGTTGAAGCCGGGATAGTCGATCAGGATCACCAGGTCGGGACGCTGCGCCCCCTGCAGGGCGTCCCTGAGCCGACGAAAGGCGCGCCGGATCGTCGCCAGCTTGCCAAGCACTTCCACCAGCCCCATCACCGCCAGTTCTTCGGCCGGGAAGATGATTTCACACCCCGCGGCCGCCATCCGTGAACCGCCGATACCGAAAAAGGAGAGCCCGGGATCGACATCCCGGGCTGCCCTGATCAGGTTGGCGCCGTGCAGGTCGCCCGAGGCCTCGCCGGTGACAACCAAGGCCCGCCGCAGCCTTCCCATCTGGTTCATGGACGGCTCCGCATCCATCGCCTCAGCGCGCGATCCCCCGCTGGCTGTTGCGGATGAAATCGACAAAGAGCGCCAGTTCCGGGCTCTTCTCGAGTTCGCTGTCGATGCGGGCCAACGCCTCTTCGAGGCGCAGGTCACTGCGGAAGACCAGCTTGTAGGCGGTCTTGATCGAGCGCAGGACTCCTTCCGAATAGCCGCGCCGCTTGAGGCCGACGATATTGATCCCTACCGTCTTCGCCCGGTCCCCCTGGGCGATGGTGTAGGGCGGCACATCCTGGGCGACCATCGAGCCGCCACTGATCATGGTGTGGCTGCCCACCCGGGTAAACTGGTGCACCGCCGAGAGCCCGCCGAGGATGGCATGATCATCGATCTCGACATGGCCGGCCAGGGTGGCACAGTTGGCGAGAATGACGCGGTTGCCGACCCTGCAGTCGTGGGCGACGTGCGAGTAGGCCATGAAGAGGTTGTCATCGCCGATCACTGTCTCGCCGCCGCCGTCCTCGGTGCCGCGATGGATGGTGACGAACTCGCGAATGGTGTTGCGGTCGCCGATCTTCAAAAAGGTCTCCTCGCCGTGGAACTTGAGATCCTGGGGGACGGCGCCGACCGAAGCGAACTGGAAGATCCGGTTATCGCGGCCGATGGTCGTCGGGCCTTCGATGACGGCGTGGGGACCGATGCTGGTACCGGCAGCAATGCTGACCCGGTCGCCGATCACCGCATAGGGCCCGACGCTGACCCCCTCTTCCAGGGTGGCACCGGGGTGAATGATGGCCGTGGCATGAATCATCGTCGTCACCCTTCCTTGGGGGCGAAGGTTGCCTTGAGATCGGCTTCCGTCACCAGCAGATCGCCGACGTAGGCTTTGCCGGAAAAGCAGTAGAGCCCGCGCCGGCAGTTGGTCAGTTCGAGCTCCATGCGCAGCACATCCCCGGGAACGACCGGGCGCCGGAAGCGGGCATTGTCGATCCCGGTGAAATAGGTGACCTTGTCCGGTCCGATCTTGTCGGAAATGATGGCGAAGACGCCACCGACCTGGGCCATCGCCTCGATAATCAGGACCCCGGGCATCACCGGATGGCCCGGGAAGTGCCCCTGAAAGAAGGGTTCGTTGATGGTGACATTTTTGATCCCGACCACGCGCTTCCCTTCGACCAGCTCCTCGATCCGGTCGACGAGGAGAAAGGGGTAACGATGCGGAAGAATCTTCATGATCTGCAGACTGTCAAGTTTCATCCTTGGCTCTTCTCCTTCAACAGCGTTTCCATCTCATCGAGCTGCCGGCGCAGCCGGGTCAGCTCCTTGCGCATTTCGGGCAGCTTGGCAAAGCTCATCGAGGCTTTCAGCCATTCGCGGTGGGGCATCGCCGGCGAACCGGAGAGCACCTGGTTCCCCTCGGTATTCCCCGCGATCCCGCTCTGGCCGCCGAGCATCACGTTGTCGCCGACCTTGATGTGGCCAACCACCGCCGACTGGCCGCCAAAGGTGCAGTGGTTGCCGATCACCGTGCTGCCGGCGATACCGACCTGGGCGACGAGGATCGTATCTTCGCCGATGGCGACATTGTGCCCGATCTGCACCAGGTTATCGATCTTGGTGCCGCGCCCGATCCGGGTCACCCCCATGGCAGCGCGGTCGATGCAGCAACAGGCGCCGACCTCGACATCGTCCTCGATCACGACAATGCCGACCTGGGGGATCTTGTAGTAACGGCTGCCGTCCGGGGCGAAGCCGAAACCGTCGGACCCGATCACGGCGTTGGGCTGCAGAATGACCCGGTCACCGAGCCGGCACCCTTCGCGTACCACCGCGCCGGCATGCAGCAGAGCGTCGGCTCCCACCTCCACCCCGGCATAGAGGACCACCCCGGGATGCAGGATGGTGCCGCGACCGATACGGACCCCGGGCCCGACCACGCAGCCGGGGTGGATCGTCACCTCCTCCGCCAGATGGGCCGAGGGATCAACGCACGCCCCGGCCATCACCCCCTGCGGCTGCGGACGGCTGGGCTGCAGGCAGGTCAGGATTTTCGCGAAGGCGAGATAGGGGTTGGCGCAGACCACCAGCGGCAACCCGGGGCTCTCGATCCCGGCGCTGACAATGGCCGCCGCCGCCCGGGTCTCGGCCAGGCGCGGCAGATATTTGGGGTTGGCGACAAAGGTAATCTCGCCGGGTCCAGCGCTGTCGATCGGCGCGACGCGGAGAATCTCGAGCCGGTCGTCCCCCACCACCTTGCCGCCAACCAGTTCCGCCAGTTCCTTGAGGGTCGCCATCATCCCCCCTTACTTCCCGGCGCCCTTCTGGAACCGGGCATCGAACTCTTTGAGAACAATGGCGGTGAGATCCACCTTGTCGGCACCGTAGATGATACCGCCGCTGTTGCGCTCGACAACCAGGTCGTAGCCATCGCGCTTGGCAATCTCCTGCACCAGGTTAACCAGCTTCTCGATGATGCGGTTGGTGTGGTCGCTGTCCTGCTGCTGCAGCTCCTCCTGAACATCCTTGGTGAAACGCTGGAATTCCTTGAGCTTCTGCTGGTAATCGCGCTCCTTGGCGTCGCGCGCCTCGGGCGAAAGGAGGACCGCCTGCTTCTCCAGATCCTCCTTGAGCTTTTTCAGCTCCTGCTGCCGGCTGTCGATGACCGACTCGTATTCCTTGACCTTGGCGGTGATCTTCTCCTTCGCCGCCTTCCCCTCGGCGGAGAGGTTGAGCGCCTTCTGCAGGTCGACGAAGCCGACCTTGGTCTCGGCAGCCGAGGCGGCGAGAGCACCGAAGAAAATCAGGGACAGGGTCAGGATCAGCACCTTCTTCATGACGAACTCCTTGCGGGATAGGGTGAAAACCTAAAAGAAATTACCGATGGAAAATTCGAACTGGGAGGCGCCCTCCCCTTCCTTTGGATCGAGGTTCTTGCCCCATTCGAGACGGAGCGGACCCAAGGGGCTGAACCAGCGGATGCCGGCACCGACACTGGAACGCATATCGGTAAAATAGTCCTGGTCTTCACTCCAGGCGTTGCCGGTATCGTAGAAGAGCACCCCCTTCAGGCCCAGATCCTTGACCAGGGGAAAGAGATATTCAACGTTGAAATAGGCGTCCTTGGTGCCGCCGATGTACTCGAAATCTTCGCCGGTGGAGAGAACCGCCCCGGTTACCGGATCGACACTGTTGCCGACCCGTCGCACCCGCGGCCCGACCTCCCGTGACTTGAAGCCACGCAGGGTCCGGATCCCCCCCAGGTAGAAACGCTCGTCGATGGGAATCTCGCGGCCACCCACCTGGGCGACATAGCCGACCTGGCCGTGAATGGAGAAGACCGTCCCCCAGAACCAGGGCCAGAAATGGCGATGATCGAGGATGGTCCGCGCAAAACGGTCGGTGCCGCCGAGGCCGGCATATTCAATGGAAAACTCGGAGACGCCGCCGCGGCTCGGGTCGAGCCGGTAATCGGTCGAGTCCCGGCTGACCGAGGCGTAGATGGAGGAGAGGGATGACTGCCCAGCCTGGTCCTTGATGGTCCGGGACGCGTTGGGGTCGACATCGTAGAGATCCTTCTGCTCGTACCGGTAGATGAAGAAGGCCCGGGAATTATCGGTCAGCGGAAAACCGAGCTTGATGTCGCCCCCGGTCGCCTTCTTGCTGAAATCGGTCCATTCGCGATCGGTCTTGTAGAGGTCCCCACCGAGGGAGAGGTTGCGATCCAGGAAATAGGGATCGAGCAGCCCGAGCTGGTAGGTGGTGCTGGTGCCACCAATCGACCCGGAGAGGTTCAGCTTGAGGCCGCGGCCGAGAAAATTGGCCTGGGTGATCGATCCCTGGCCGATAAACTTGTCGACGGAAGAATAACCGAAGCCGAGGCTGAAGGTTCCGGTCGGCTTCTCCTTGACGGAAATATCGATATCCATCAGCGCTTCCTCCGGCCCCTTGGCGGTCGCCAGGTTGACCTCCTCGAAGAATCCGAGGTTGTTGAGCCGGCGCCGGCTCTCCTTGAGGGCGGTGGCGCTGTAGAGGTCCCCTTCGACCAGTTTCATTTCCCGGCGCACCACCTTGTCCCGGGTCTTGGTATTGCCGGAGACGCGAATCCGGTCGATATGTACCTGGAACCCCTGCTCGATATCGTATTTCAGGTCGATGGTGCGCTGGTCGGGATCGGTGGTGGAGAGGGGTGCGACGTTGACGTAGGCGTACCCCTGATCGGCGTAGAGGTCGTTGATGGTGGTAATATCCTGGCGCAGCAGTTCCCGGCTGAAGACATCCCCGGCCTTGAGCTTGGTCAGGGCGAGGATTTCTGCGGCCGGCTTGATGAGGTCTCCGGCCACCTCGATCTTGCCGACGTGGAACTGGGGGCCTTCCTCGATGACGATCAGGATATCCATGTAGCGATTTTCGTCGACCAGGGTGATCTGCGGCTTGCGCACCTTGACCTGGACATAGCCCTGATTGAAATACTGGTCGGCCAGAAGTTCCAGGTCGTTGTCGAGAAGGTCTTCGCGGTAGGTGCCACGATCGGTCAGCCAGGAGAGGAACCAGCGCTCTTTGGTCTGCATCACCTTGCGCAGCTTGCGGTCGGAAAAGACCGTATTCCCTTCAAAGCGGATCGTATCGATCAGGACCTTTTCCCCCTCCTTGATGGCCAGGGTCAGGGTCGCCTCGCCATTGGTTCCAGCGACCAGTTCCGGTGTGATGACCACCGCGTGGTAGCCCTCTTCGACGTAGGCCTTGCGAATCGCCGTGGTACTCTGTTCGACCAGGCGCGGATTGTAGATATCGGGAATTTTCAGGCTGATCAGGGTGCGCAGTTTCTCTTCGGTGAACTCCTTGTTGCCAGAGAAGACCACCTTGCGCAACAGTGGACGTTCGACCAGCCGGTAGGTGAGGATAGTGGCGCCCCCCTGTTCGGTGATATCGGCGCTGACATCGGTAAACCGGCCGAGCTTGAAGATCGCCTGGATATCCTTGTCGATCGCGTCCAGGGTTACCGTCTGCCCGGGCTGCACCGAAATGACAGCGCGCACCGCGCTCGGTTCCACCCGCAGCACCCCTTCGACCTGCACGGCGCTGATCAGGTAGGGCTGGGCCCAGGCTGCGACGGGGAGCCAGAGGAGTGCCAGCAGCATGAGCAAACATTTCAACATACAGAAAAAACTCCTGAAAATCCGCTGCCAAAGGGCGTCATTATAGAAAATGCCCGCCAGCGTGTAAACCAAAAAACTAGCAATCGAGCAACCCGTCGCGCATGCGGATAATCCGGTCCAGCCGTCCGGCCAGCCGTTCACTGTGGGTAACGATGACCATGGTCAGACCATGGCGCCGGTGCAGCTCGTCGAGCAGGCGATAGATCTCGTCGCTGGTGCCACTGTCGAGATTCCCGGTCGGTTCGTCGGCGAGGAGCAGCCGCGGGGACATCACCAGGGCACGGGCGATGGCGACGCGCTGCTGCTCGCCGCCGGAGAGCTGCCCCGGCTTGTGATCGAGGCGGTGCGCAAGGCCGACTTCGCGCAGCAACTCCTCGGCCAGGGCACGGGCCGCCGCCGGACTTTTGCGGGCCACCAGCGCCGGCATCATGACATTTTCGAGGGCACTGAACTCGGGGAGGAGCTGGTGAAACTGGAAGACGAAGCCGACGCTACGGTTACGAAAGGCATCGAGGGCCTGACCGCGCAGTCGGGCAAGGTCCTGCCCGGCAAAGGTGACGGTGCCGGCGGTCGGCCGGTCGAGGGCGCCGAGGATATGCATCAGCGTGGTCTTCCCCGCCCCGGAGGCACCAACCACGGCGACCCGCTCCCCGGCGCGGATTTCGATATCGATGCCGCGCAGCACCTCGACCACCCCGCCGGCCGTCGCAAAGCTCTTCGCCAGGCCGGTAACCCTAAGCAGGCTTGTTGCCACCGCCTCAGTCATAGCGCAGCGCCTCGGCCGGGTCCATCTTCGCCGCGCGCCAGGCCGGGTAGATGGTGGCAAAGAGCGAAATCCCCATGGCGACGGCAATCACGGCGAGCACGTCGCCGGAGTTGACCACCGAGGGGAAGGTATCCATGCCGTAGACACTCTGGTCAAAAATCTTCACGTGCAGCAAACTCTCCAGTCCCTTGATGATCGGATCGGCATTCTTGGCCAGCAGCAGGCCGAGCAGGGTACCGAGGAGGGTGCCGACGGTGCCGATAATCAGCCCTTCGAGGACAAAGATCTTCATGATGCTGCGGGCATTCGCCCCCATCGAGCGCAGGATGGCGATGTCCTTGTGTTTTTCCATGACGACCATGATCAGCGTGGTGCCGATATTGAAGGCGGCGACCAGAACGATGATACCCAGGACAATGAAGAGGCCGAGTTTTTCCAGCTTGAGGGCGGAGAGAAAGGAACCGAAAAGGTCCTCCCAGGAACGCACCACGTAGGGGAAGGAGAGCTCCTGCCGCAGTTCGGCCGCCACCGGACGCGCCTGGTCGAAGTTGTCGACCTCGACCTCGATGCCGCTGGCGCGGTCCTTGGCATCGAAGAAGGTCTGCGCCACCGGCAGCTGGATATAGGCAAAATAGGTGTCGAGAAAGCCCCCGCGCTGCCGAAATATGCCGACGATCCGGAACGGTTTCATCTTCGGGATCATGCCGAAGGGGGTAATGGTGAAGAGGGGCGGGATAACGTTGATCGACTCACCCACCGCCACCCCGAGGGTGGTCGCGGTGTCGAGGCCGATGATAATCCCCGGCAGACCGTCCGTCGCCTGGAAGAGCAGCTCCTCGGCACTCTTGCCATCCAGGGTGAGAAACTTCTGCTGAAAGATCTTGTTCCCTGCCTCGATCCCCTTGACGTTGACCGCCGCGACATTGCCGCGGGAGAGGAGCATCGCCTCCCTGGAGGCAAAAGGGGTGGCGGAGGTGACATGGGGGAGTTGGCGGATCGAGGCCGCTACCTCCTCGTAACCGCTCATATCGGCGCCCTGTTTCTGTACCAGGACATGGGGAATGTTACCGAGGATCTGCTTGCGCACCCCATCGTGAAAGCCGGTCATCACCGCCAGCACCACGATCAGCGCCGCCACCCCCAGCGTCACCCCGGCGATGGAGATGAAGGAGATGACCGAGATGAAGGTCTGTTTGCGCTTGGCCCGCAGGTAGCGCAGGCTGACAAAGAGTTCGTAGCTCATAGTAGGTCCGGGACGCGGAACGCGGGACGAAAGGGGGTGGTTTCGACGTGGGGAACCTTCGCGTCCCGCCTCCCCCGTCCCCCGCTGCGGTCAGTTCTTTTCGGGCCGCAACTGCGGAAAGAGGATGACGTCGCGGATCGAGGCCGAATCGGTGAGAAGCATCACCAGCCGGTCGATGCCGATCCCCTCGCCCGCCGTCGGCGGCAGACCATGCTCGAGGGCGCGGACATAATCCTCGTCCATGGCGTGGGCTTCCTCGTCCCCCGCCTCTTTTTCGGCCAGCTGCTTGAGAAAACGCTCCTTCTGGTCGTCGGGGTCGTTAAGCTCCGAGAAGGCATTGGCCAGTTCGCGGCCGACCATGAAGAGCTCGAAACGGTCGACGACCTCGGGGTTGGCGTCATTGCGCCGGGAAAGGGGCGAAACCTCGGTCGGGTACTCGGTAATGAAGGTCGGATGCCAGAGCTGCGGCTCGGCGACGGCGTCGAAGAGCTCGGTCAGCAGCTTGCCGTGGCCGATGCCAGGCTCCAGCTCCAGACCGATGCTGCGGGCATAGGCGAGGGCCTGCTCCCGGTCTTCCAACGCCGCGGCATCGATGTCGCCGTACTGGATGATCGCCTCGCGCACCGTCAGGCGCTGCCAGGGGGGGGAGAGGTCAACCTCGCGGCCGCCGTAACTGATCTGCAGGCTGCCACAGACCTCGGCGGCGACGTGGCAGATCAGTTCCTCGGTGAGGTTCATCAGGTCATGGTAGGTCGCGTAGGCCTGGTAGAACTCCATCATGGTGAACTCGGGGTTGTGCTGAATCGAGATCCCCTCGTTGCGGAAGTTGCGGTTGATCTCGAAGACTCGCTCGAAGCCGCCGACCACCAGCCGCTTCAGATAGAGTTCCGGAGCGATGCGCAGGAAGAGATCCATCTTCAGGGTATTGTGGTGGGTGATGAAGGGCTTGGCGGTGGCGCCGCCGGCAATCGGCTGCATCATCGGCGTCTCGACTTCGAGGAAGTCGCGCTGCTGCATGAAATCGCGGATCAGACCAATGATCCGGCTGCGCTTGCGAAAGGTTT
The DNA here is from genome assembly GCF_054658035.1 of Desulfuromonas carbonis. Classification (NCBI taxonomy): domain Bacteria; kingdom Pseudomonadati; phylum Thermodesulfobacteriota; class Desulfuromonadia; order Desulfuromonadales; family Desulfuromonadaceae; genus Desulfuromonas; species Desulfuromonas carbonis. The sequence continues at coordinate 784,342 of NZ_BAAHXR010000002.1, forward strand.
CGCGGACATCGGGGTTGACGATGAGGTCGAGATAGCGCTGGCGGTAGCGGGTCTCGACATCGGTCAGCCCGTGCCATTTCTCGGGGAGCGGCTGCAGCGACTTGGTGAGCAGCCGCAGGCTGTCGGCCCGCAGCGAGAGTTCCCCGGTCTTGGTACGAAACGGTACGCCGCCGGCAGCGACGATATCGCCAAGGTCGAGCTTCTTGAACTGCTCAAAGGCCGCTTCTCCGATCAGGTCGCGACCGACGTAGACCTGCAACCGGCCGCTGCGGTCCTGCAGCTGGATAAAGGCGGCCTTGCCGAAATCGCGTCGGGCCATGATCCGGCCGGCGACGGCGTAATGGGGCGCCCCGGCTTCCAGAGCCGCCGCATCCTGGTCGGCGTGGGCCGCGTGGATTTCCGCCGCGGTATGGCTGACCGGGCAATCATTGGCGTAGGGGTTGAGCCCCTGGGAGCGCAGCTCGGCCAGTTTGGCGCGGCGCTGAAGGACCAGGTCGTTGAGTTCTTCCATGGTTCGATTCTGCCTTTCCTGCCGGATTCAGGTCGCGGTCGCAGCCCATAAGGGGCGACCGGTATTCATCAAAGGGTGGTGAAAAACCAGCTCACATTCCGCGCCAGGGGCTGGCCGGAGAGGTCGGTGATGGCGGAGGGCAAGACGCCCCCGTTGCTGTCGCGCGCCAACAGCGTCGCCGTATAGACGGTCCCCGGCGCCAGGGGGGAGACCGGCGTCAGGGTGGCGGTACGACTCGCATCGTCATAGGTCACCACGGCGGCGACCGCCACGGCGGGATCGCCGGCGCTGAGGGTGAAGCTGCTGTCGGTGATGGTGGCTGCGGCCATCGCCACCGGGAAGGTGACACTGACGGTCGTCGCGGCAGCGACATCGAAGGCGCCGGGATGAGGAATCCGGTCCGCGACCAGTTGCTGGGTGATCAGGGTCCGCGCCGTGGCGGTGATATTGTTGGCGCTGTCACTGGTGATGACGATATTCTTCCCGGCGGCGAGGGCGGAAAGGGAAAGGTCCCAGAGCCCGGCCGCGGCATTGAGGGTGCCGGGAGTGGCCGTCGCCACCGAGACCACCGGGGCGGTGGTGTAGCTGCCACTCAGGTTCTGGTCGGCAGCCACCGTCGGCGTCACCACCGGGTCGATGGTAATAATCGGCGCCAGGGTATTGACTTGGAGGGTAAGATTCTTTTTTACCAGGCCGAAAACCGGGTGGGTGACGCTGACCTCGAGGGCATTGCTGCCTTCGACCAACCCGGTGAGATCAAAACTCCAGCGGTTGCCGCTTACTGTGCCATTACCGACAACCACGCTGTTCAGGGTCACCTCCGGCGCCGCCAGGGCCGGATCGACCTGACCGCCGATCGTCTGGCTGGTGCCGGGGAGCGGGGAAACGTAGGTGTCGATGGTGAGCAGATCGTAAACCAGGAAGAAGGAGAGGATATTCTGGTTGCCGATGGCATCGACGGCGGTGACGCTCACCAGGTTGCTGCCGGCGGCCAGATTGTCGATCACGCAGCTCCAGTAGCCGCCCGATACATGCACCTGGCTTGCCGGGAGGAGATCGTTGCCGAGGGTCACCTCGACCGTCGCGCCGGCTTCGACCGTTCCCGACAGGTAGCGGGTACGGGAGGTCGTATCGGCAGCGGCGCCATCGAAGGTTATCCTGGGGGCGACAAGATCCTCCTGACTGCTGCCGCAACTGGTGAGCAGCAGTCCAGAGAGCAGCAACCCCATCACCAGGGTCATCCCATTCCAGATATTGCAACGCTTCATTTTTGCAACTCCCTGCCGCTCACCGCGGTGAACGGCCCGGCTATTTTTTACTCAGCAGATAGGCCTCGATGAAATCTTCGATATTGCCGTCGAGCACCGCGTCGGTATTGCCGACCTCATGCCCGGTGCGGTGGTCCTTGACCATCCGGTAAGGATGCAGGACATAGGAACGAATCTGGCTTCCCCAGCCGATCTCCTTCTTTTCGCCGGCGATGGAATCCGCCTCTTCCTCTTTTTTGCGCACTTCGAGTTCATAGAGCCGGGCCTTGAGCTGCTTCATGGCGGTAGCCCGGTTTTTGTGCTGGGAGCGCTCGTTCTGGCAGGCGACGACGACGCCGGTCGGGATATGGGTGATGCGGATCGCTGATTCGGTCTTGTTGACGTGCTGACCGCCGGCGCCGCTCGAGCGGTAGGTATCGACGCGCAGATCCTTTTCGTCGATCACCACCTCGATATCGTCGGAGATCTCGGGGAAGACGAAGATGGAACAGAAGGAGGTGTGGCGGCGCGCATTGGAATCAAAGGGGGAGATTCGCACCAGCCGGTGAATCCCCATCTCCGCCCGCAGGTAGCCGTAGGCGTAAGGGCCCTCGACGGTGAAGGTCACCCCCTTGACCCCGGCCTCGTCGCCTGGCTGATAGTCGGTGATCTCGGTACGGAACCCCTTGCGTTCGCAGAAACGCAGGTACATGCGCAGCAGCATTTCGCCCCAGTCCTGGGCTTCGGTCCCGCCGGCGCCGGCGTTGATGCTGACAATGGCGTTGTTGGCGTCATGCTCGCCGGAGAGCATGCGGGCGAACTCCATGCGCGCGACCCGGGCTGCCAGGGCCGGCAGCAGCTCCCGTACCTCGACCAGGGTCGCCTCGTCCTCACTCTCCTCACCGAGTTCGCACAGGACCAGCAGATCCTCCAGCTCGCGCGTAGCGCCCTCCCAGTCCTCCACCACCTTCTGCAACGTGGTCCGCTCGCGGAGCAGTTCCTGAGCCCGGTCCCCCTGATTCCAGAAATCGGGCTTGGCGATTTCGGCTTCCAGCTCAGCCACCCGTTCCTGCTTGGCGGCTAAGTCAAAGATACCTCCTCAGCTCGGCGAGCTTGTCCTGGAGTTCCTTGAGGGCTTCGATTTCTTCACGGTACATAGCGGCGCTCCCGTTGGATTTGGCAAGGTTTGCGATTATAGCGACTGCCGCGGCTTTCCACAAGACTTCTCTTGCCAGACTTCTCTTGCCAACAGGGCCGAAGGGGGCGGGACCCGGGCCGGACCGAAACTCAGGGCAGCGGGCGCTGGTAGCGGCGGCGCAGCAGGCGCAGGAACCAGAAGAGGGAGAGGGCGAGACAGACCCCCGGCAGGATGTCGCCATAGCGGCTGTAGAAGGCATGGCCACTCCCCAGGCCAACCCTGCCGCGCAGAAAAGTGGAAAGGAAGATTTCGGTCTGGTCGGGAATCCGCCCCGAGGGCGCGATCAGGGCCGAGACTCCCGTATTGGCGGCGCGCGCGACCCAGATGCGGTTTTCGATGGCGCGAAAGCGGGTCATGGCGAGATGCTGAAACGGGGCCGAGGAACGACCGAACCAGGCATCGTTGGTGATATTCACCAGCAGGTCACTCCCCTGGCGGACGAAATCCCGGGCCAGTTCGGGGAAAATTCCTTCGAAGCAGACGAGAACCCCGAGGCGGTGACCATCGAGGCGCAAGGGGGCGACGCTGCCGGGAGAAAAGTCACCGATACCGACGACCAGCTTGTCAATAAAGGGGAAAAAGCTTTTCAACGGCACATATTCGCCGAAGGGGACGAGATGAACCTTGTCGCTGCGTCCCAGGACGGCACCGGTCGGGGCAAGGAGAAAGGCGCTGTTCAGATAGCGGACAACGTTATTCCGGCGTTCATAGGCCGGACTGCCGAAGAGGAGCCAGGAGTCGGTGACCCGCGGCACCTGATGCACCAGGCTTTGCAGGGGAGAAGGATCCTGGGCGTAAAAGGGGGTCGCACTCTCCGGCCAGACGATGAGCGCCCCGGTCAGCCCGGAGGCGCCCTGCAGGGAGAGGTCGCGGTAATGTTCGACGGTTGCTTCCTGGAACGCCGGGTCCCACTTGATCGACTGGTCGATATTCCCCTGCACCAGGACCGTCTCCAGGGTAGTATCGCGGCGGTCGATATCTTGCCCGAGCCGCCACTGCCCGTAACCGAGATCAGCCAGCACCAAAAGGAGGAGTGCGACCAGCGACCAGCGGGGGGTCATTGCCAGCTTCCGCTGGTATCCAGCCTGCAGCAGACAGGAGAGAACCGTGTTGGCGAGGAGCAAAAGATAGCTGATCCCGTAGACGCCGCAGAGGTCGGCGGACTGGATCAGCGCAAGATGACTCTGTTGGGAATAACCGAGGGTCGCCCAGGGAAAGCCGCTGAAAAGGAAGGAGCGCAGGAATTCTAAACCGACCCAGAGGACCGGCAAGGTCAACGGCAACGGCAGCCTGAACCGATCCCGCAGCGCAAAGCCGCCCCAGACCGCAACGGCAATAAAGAGGCTGAGATAGGCGACCAGCATCAGGTAGGCGACCACCGACAGCAGCGGGTTGAGCCCGCCATAGGTGGTCATGACGATATTGAGCCAGTAAAGGACGATCGCAAAGAAGGTGGCGCCCGCGACAAAACCGTCCCGTAGCGGGCGCTCGCCGCTGAATATCAGCAGCGGGACCAGGCCGAACCAGGCGCAGCTGGCCAGGTCGGGGCGGGGAAAGGCGAGTGCGAGCAGCAGGCCGGAGAGCAAAGCGGCGGCCAGGCCGCGATCAGGGCGCAAGCGCATCAGGGGATGTTCTCCCCGCTAGCGGGATCGCGCAGGAGCCGGACGTGGACCTTGCGCACCTTGCGCTCATCGGCATCGACGGCCGTCAGCGAGAGAGAAGCATCGCAAACCTCCTCCCCCTGGCGTGGCACATGACCGAGCAGGTGAATGAGATACCCGCCGACCGTATCGAACTTCTCCCGCGGGATCTGGATCGCGTAATGTTCTTCGAGGTCTTCGATATTGAGCCGGCCATCGACCAGGACCGAGCCGTCCCCCTCCTCGATCAGCCATTCTTCCTCGGTATCGTATTCGTCCTGGATGTCGCCGATGATCTCTTCGATCAGGTCCTCAATGGTAATCAGGCCGGAGGTCCCCCCGTATTCGTCGATGGCGATCGCCATGTGGACCCGCCGGCTGCGAAAATCCTGCAGCAAATCTTCGATATTCTTCGATTCGGGAACGAAAAACGGGGGGCGCATCACCTCGGTCAGGCGGAGATCCTCGGCGGCCGCCCCCCAGTAGCGAAGCAGGTCCTTGGCATAGACGACACCGACAATCCGATCGACCACCCCCTCATAGATCGGAATCCGGGAATGCCCGGAGGAGAGTATCGCCTCGAGGACTTCCGGCAGTTGCGCCTGGCAACTGCAGCAGACCATGTCGGGTCGCGGCACCATCACCTCGCGCACGATGGTGTCACCGAATTCGAAGATGGAGTGGAGCATCTCCCCCTCATCTTCGTTGATCAGCCCCTCCTCCTCCGATTCCTGAATGATGTCCTGCAGGTCCTTTTCGGTCAGCGCCCGCCGCCGGCCGAACAGCAACCGCTGCAAGGTACCCTTCCAGAGACCCGAATGTCCGTTACTACTGCCGTCTTCGTCCAAGGAACCCTCTCCTCCCCAGCAAAAAAATATTCGATCCGCTCAGCGCGGCAGATCAGCCAAAGACCAGGTAGATAACCAGCGTCACACCACTCCCCAGCAGTGCACCGGCAAGGACTTCGCGCAGACTATGGATCCCCAGCAGCAGGCGACTCTGGCTGACCATGACCGCCATCCCCAGCGCCAGCAGGACCAGCACCGTACCGGGCCCGGCAAGGGCCAGGGAAGTGGCAATGGAAAAAGCGACCGCGGCGTGGCCGCTCGGCATCCCCCCCTGCAACGGGGTGCCGTAACCGAAGCGCGCCTTGAGCAGCACCACCAGCAGGGTGACGACCAGGACCGCCGCGATCGAGAGTTCTCCTGGCGGGTGACCGAGCAGGTCGAGATTCCGGCCCAGCGGCGGAACCAGGTAGCGGGCAAAGGCGAAGAACCCCAGCACCGCCGCACCGCAGCTGGCGACCAGAACCGCGCCGGCGGCTACATCCTTGGCCCGCTTGGCGAGGATATGATAGTCGGGGGAGACCAGGTCGACCAGCACTTCAAAAGCGGTGTTGACCAGCTCGGCAAAGAGAACCAGGGTGATGGCGAAGGTCAGCAGAATAAACTCAAGGGTCGAAACCCGCAGAAAAATCGCCAGCAGCAGGACCAGCACCGCCGCCAGAAAGTGGGCGCGCATGTGGCGCTGGGTCGAGGTGGTCCAGAGAATCCCCTCAATGGCGCAGTTGATCGCCGCCACCCAGTTGGCCGGTTTGATTTTCTCCCTGCTCACCCGGTCACAAACTCCCTGCGCAACTGGGCGAACAGCTCCGCTTCCCGGGCCTCCATGCGCCGGGCCTCGGCAGCCGTCCCCCGCTCATGATCATAGCCAAGCAGATGCAGAATGCCATGCAGGAGCAGGAACCAGAGTTCCTCCTCGAAGCCGATGCCCGCTTCGGCGGCATCCCGCGCCGCGGTCTCGGCGGAAATGACCACATCGCCGAGTAGCAGCGGGTTGATGCCGCTCCCCTCCCCCTCCTGCATGGCGAAGGAGATCACGTTGGTCGCCTTGTCGCGCTGCAAAAAGTCCCGGTTGATGACCCGGATTCCGGCGTCGTCGACAACCAGGATCGAAAGCTCGGCATCAGGACATCCCGAGGCGCTTAAGATCCTCCGTGCTACCCTTCGCAGTGGCAGTTTCCTTATCTTTTGCTTCCTTTGCCGGTTCTCGATTTGAATCTTCACCATTTTTCCTTTTGCTGGGATCCTTTTCCCGCTCCTTGTAGGCCGGCTCGGGATAATCGACCCGGTGGTGGAAAATACCGGAAAGGATGCGATTGAAACTCTTGGCGATGTTGTCGAGGTCCTTGAGGGTCAGCTCACATTCGTCGAGCTGGCCGTCGATGAAGATATTGTTGATAATCTTCTGCACCATGCCGCGAATGCGGGCCGGGGTCGGGTCGGTGAGGGTACGGCTGGCCGCTTCCACCGCGTCGGCGAGCATGATCAGCGCCGCCTCCCGGGTCTGCGGCTTGGGACCGGGATAGCGGTAATCCCGCTCGTCGACCTGCTGGACATCGGGGTCGGACTTGTTCTTGGCCTTGTCGTAAAAGAACTTGATCAGCGAGGTGCCATGATGCTCGCGGATGATATTGATCAGCGGCTCGCCGAGCTTGCACTCGCGGGCCATCTCGACCCCGTCCTTGAGGTGGGCCATCAGCACCAGCGCGCTCATCGATGGCGCCAGCTTGTCGTGGCGATTCTCCTGCCCGCCGAGGTTTTCGATGAAATAGAGGGGTTTGCGAATCTTGCCGACGTCATGGTAGTAGGCCGCCACCCGGGCCAGCAACGGATTGGCGTTGATCTCTTCCGCGGCGGCTTCGACCAGGTTGCCAACAATGATGGAGTGATGGTAGGTCCCCGGCGCCTGCACCATCAGCTCGCGCAACACGGGGGTGTTCATGTTGGCCAGTTCCAGCAGCTTGATATCGGTGGTGTACTTGAAAAGATGCTCGACCAGGGGAATCAGGCCGGTGACGATTACCGCACAGAGGAAACCGCCCCCCAGGCCAAAGCCGATCTTGTAGAGCAACTGCGTATCGAAGCCCCGGCCGGCGAGGAGCTGCAGGCCGAGAATCATCAGGGCATTGACAATGGCCACCCGGAAACCGGCGCGGTAGAGGCTTGTCCGTTCTTTGCACTGGCGAACCCAGTGGGCGCCGACCAGGCTGCCGCTCATGGCGTAGAGGGTAATGAAGAGGCTGTTGCCGAAAAGAACCCCGAGCAGGGTGGTGGAGAGGAGGATAAAGATCAGCGCCACTTCCGAATTGAGGACGATCCGGACCAGCATGGCGCCGACGGCAAAGGGGAAGAGATAAAAATAGCTCGAGGAATCGATGTAGGGGAAGGCGCTCTCCAGCGCCGTGGAGATAAAGATCGCCAGTTTGATCAGGACAAAGAGCCCGAGAAAGGCAGTGACGAGAAAGAGGAGGTCACGGGTTGCCGGCCGGTATTTGCGCACATTGAGCTTGGCGAAGCGGTGGGTGATAAAGATCAGCAGCAGCGTGACCAGGAGCATCCCGGCGCCGGTTCGCAGCGTGCTCGAATCACTTCCCGATTCGCGCAGTGCCCGCAGCTTGGAGATCTGCTCCGAAGTGACCCGCTCCCCCTCCCGGGCAATCATCTCCCCCTTCTTGACCTGAAAAAGGACCGGTGCTACGGCGGCGCGGGCGGCCGCCCGCCGCGCTTCGGTTTCATTCTTATTGAAGGTCAGGTTGGGGTGCACCAGCCGGCGCAACAGCCCGTCGAGAAACTCCCGCTCTCCCCGGGAGAGCTCCTTCAGTTGGCGCAGACCTTCCCCTATCCGGTCCTGCGCCCCCCCCAGGCCGATGACAGAGGAGATATCCTCAAGTTTTGACTCCTGCTGGCTGGTCAGGTCCCTGACCAGGACGCCCCGCTCCTTTTCGCCCTGGAAGAGCTGCAGATTCCCGACAATCCTGCCGCCGAGAGCGCGAGCCACTACGGTTCCGAGCTGGGTATAGAATGCATCCCCCTCCGGAATCTTGCGCAGCCCGGCCAGGTCAGCTTCCGTCAGTGGCACCCCGAGGGTTGCCTCGATCTCCTTGCGCAGGCTCTCGGATTCACTTCCCGGTGGCGGTTCCCGGCGGCTCTGCCGCAATGCCTGCACCAACTGATCCGCGATCTCCCTGCCAACCGCGGGATCGTAATCGTACAAGGGGAGGACAGCAGCTTCCGCCTCAACCCGCTTCTTTTCGGTCAGGGGCTGGTCGGGGATGAGCAGATCCTTGGGCGCCTTGATATCCCGGGAGACGATATCACCCGGCTCGTAGTAGTCAGGGACGAGCCCCCCCTTGGGGATGATGATAATGGTCAGAACGACGGCCAGGAAGATCAGCAGCAGTTGGCGCCGGGTTCGTTCCTGCAACGGCGGTCCGGGCAGCTCGGGAGCGAAGCGTCCCTTGCGCTTGGAACTTTCCGGTTTCCGTTCAGCTTTGGTCATGGCGGAGAAGATCCTGGCCGGCGACTGGAGGTCTGCCAGGCAACGGAGCGCGCTCGTAGGCCTGCACGATCAGTTGCACGATCGGATGCCGGACCACGTCGCGGTCGGTAAAGTGGTTAAAGGCGATCCCGTCAACCCCGGGCAGGACGCGCAGCGCCTCGACCAAACCGGAGGTGCGGCCGGTCGGCAGGTCAACCTGGGTCACATCCCCGGTCACAACCGCCCGGCTGCCGAAACCGAGGCGGGTAAGGAACATCTTCATCTGTTCGGCGGTGGTATTCTGCGCCTCGTCGAGAATCACGAAGGCATCATTCAGGGTGCGACCGCGCATGAAGGCCAGGGGCGCCACTTCGACCACTCCCTTTTCGATGAGCGCCTGCCCCTTTTCAAAGTCCATCATATCGTAGAGGGCATCGTAGAGCGGCCGCAGGTAGGGATTGACCTTCTCGGCCAGGTCGCCGGGCAGGAACCCCAACTTCTCCCCGGCTTCAACGGCGGGCCGGACCAGGACGATACGGCTGACCTCTTTCTTCATCAGCGTCGCCACCGCCATCGCCATGGCGAGGTAGGTCTTGCCGGTCCCGGCCGGACCAATACCGAAGACGACGTCATTGCCGCGAATGGCATCGATGTAGGACTTCTGCGCCAGGCTCTTTGGGGCGATAACCTTGTTGCGGGCAGAGACGTAGATCGTATCGAGAAAGATATCCCGGAGGTGGCTGCCGGAGTCGGCACTGAGAATGCGGATGGCGTAATCGATGTCGGTCGGGTAGAGGGGATAGCCTTCCTGAAGCAGGATCTGCAGTTCATCGAGCAGGCGCCGGGTCAGGCCGACCTGGGGCGGGTCCCCCTCGATGCGCAACTCGCTCCCCTTGGAGCCGATGCGCACCCCAAGCACCCGTTCCATAATCTTCAGATGGCGGTTCTGTCGGCCGAAGAGGAGGTTCGCCAGGTGTTGATCAGCAGCCGAAAAATGTCCTGCAGTCGGATCAGTATCCAAAAAACTTCCTTTTATGCACGCATGAAATTTGGAGGCCAAACAATAGCACCACCCCCCGGGAAAATCAATCGTCATTTCCCCGAAGGCGCCGCGGCAAGGGGGAAAAAAGGCTTTCCTTTCCGGCCCGTTGTGCTATAAAAGGAACACTTCGCCCCGGCCCCTGCCGGGGGCAACATAATTCCAGTCCCAAGGGGGTTCAAATGAGTGAAATTATTGACATTTATGCCAGAGAGATCCTCGATTCCCGTGGCAACCCGACGGTCGAAGTGGAAGTTTACCTGGAGAGTGGGGCCATGGGTCGGGCAGCGGTTCCGAGCGGCGCCTCTACCGGTGAACGGGAAGCGCTGGAACTGCGGGACGGCGACAAGGGGCGTTACCTCGGCAAAGGGGTCACCAAGGCCGTGGAAAACGTCAACGAGGTCATTTCCGAGGCGCTGGTCGGCTGGGAAGCCTCCGACCAGGCGGGAATCGACCGCAAGCTCCTGGAACTTGACGGCACCGATTTCAAAAGCAACCTGGGCGCCAATGCCCTTCTCGGCGTCTCCCTCGCCTGCGCCAAGGCGGCGGCAGAGGATGCCGGCCTCCCCCTCTACCAGTATCTCGGCGGCTCCAACGCCAAGGAATTGCCGCTGCCGATGATGAACATCATCAATGGCGGTGCGCACGCCGACAACAATGTCGACATCCAGGAATTCATGATCATGCCGGCCGGCGCCACCTCCTTCAAGGAAGCCTTGCGCATGGGAGCGGAGATCTTCCACGCCCTGAAGACGGTTCTCAAGGGGAAGGGCTACAACACCGCCGTCGGCGACGAGGGGGGCTTCGCCCCCAACCTGGGCAGTAACGAAGAAGCACTCCAGGTCATCATGGAGGCGATCAAAGCCGCCGGTTACAAGCCGGGAGAAGATATCCTGCTCGCCCTCGACGTCGCCTCCTCGGAACTCTTCAAAGACGGCAAGTATCACCTTGAAAACGAGAAGCAGCCGGTGAAGACGCCGGCCGAGCTGGTTGCCTTCTATGAAGACCTGGTCAACCGCTACCCGATCATCTCCATCGAAGACGGCATGGCGGAGAACGATTGGGACGGCTGGAAACTCCTTACCGACCGCCTCGGCAAACGGATCCAGATCGTTGGCGACGACCTCTTCGTCACCAACCCGAAGATCCTCAAGGAAGGAATCAGCAAAGGCATCGCCAACTCGATCCTGATCAAACTCAACCAGATCGGCACTCTCACCGAGACCCTCGACGCCATCGAAATGGCCAAGCGGGCCGGCTATACCACCGTCATCTCCCACCGCAGTGGCGAGACCGAAGACACCACCCTGGCCGATCTCGCCGTGGCCGTCAATGCCGGCCAGATCAAGACCGGCTCCCTCTGCCGCACCGACCGGGTCTGCAAATACAACCAGCTGCTGCGCATCGAGGATGAACTTGACGAGGTCGCACAGTTTAACGGGCGCGAAGTCTTCTACAACCTGCGCTGATCGGCGTAACTTCTGCTCTCACCAAAAGGGCCGGTCCGGAATATTCCGGACCGGCCCTTTTTCTAACCTGATTAGGTCCAATTCTCAGCTCGGCGAAGCCAGGCCTCGGGCCGCTTGCCGATTGAGACACAGGCGAAAAGCAGTCTTGGCAGCATGCTGCGCAGATCGAACCGCCGGTTGAACCGGTACTGAAACTCGGCCAGATAGCGATGCGCATATTTGTCGAAGTCAAACGCATGATACGTTCCGGCCATGGCCGTCTTAAGATTGCCCAGGATGGTGTTGATCCAGTGGAAGCAGCCCATGTCGGTACTTCTGCGTTGATCACCAACCACCTCTCGCTGATGGTAGCACCCAGTCTTGGTGACCGCGCGGAAGCAATTCAGGCCATCAGAAACGACCAGCGCCGTCGGTGCCAAATGATTCTTGGCCCATTGATCAACGTCATGGCTGCTGAAGGTCGTCACCCGGCTAAAAACCGCTCGCAGCGGATGGCCGTCATGACTCGTTTCCACCGCCGCAATGAAGGGAACTTTGTTCTCCGAACCGCGACCGACTTTCCCGCCGGAGCGTTCTCCGCCCAAGTAGGCATCGTCGATCTCGACTCGCTGACCCAGAACCGTTGTCTCTTCGCGTTCGAACATCGCCTGCATGAGCTTGTGCTTGAGTCGCCAAGCCGCCTTGTAGCTCAAGCCCAGCATACGTCTCATCTCCAGCATCGACAGGCCGGACTTGCCTTGTGTCATAAAGTAGAGGGCAAGAAACCACTGGGTCAGCGGTAGATTGCTCCCATGAAAAATCGTTCCGGAAATCAGAGAGATCTGTTTTCGACAGCGACTGCACTGGAAGATTTTCGACTGTCCTCGCCGGAACTGGACCGCGCGGCTTGCACTGCATGCTGGGCAGACAAATCCTTGGGGCCAGCGCGAGCGCTCAAGGATCGCCTCGCATTGGGTTTCCGTACCGTAGTCTTTGAGAAAATCAGCCAAGCTCAGCCCCGGTTGAAACTGGATACGATTGATGGCCATGGGTGCTAACCTCCTTGTTTTTCATGGGTTCCATGGCCAAACTCTATGCTTCCTGTGCGACAGAATGTGTCATAGCTGAGAATTAGGGCTAATCAGGTTTTCTAATGCAATACTCCGATCGAAACCTCGCGCCGCAGAAACGGGAACCACTATCCCCGGGACGCTCAGGCCGGAAAGAGTTTATAGGTGCTCCCCTCTTTCACCCTGCGAACCAGGCCGCCGCGATCGAGCCGCAACAGCAGTTCCTGCAAGGTCTTGCGATCAACTTGGCTCATTTCCCGGTAGATGTCGGTCTGCAGCCGGCCCGGCCGGGTCCGGATCAGGCTCAGCACCTGGTTGTCGAGGGTAACGGCCACCGGTTCCGACCCTCCCCCTGACGGCAGCGCCGGCTCCCTTGCAGATACTTCGTCCTTTTTTGGTTTCTCCTGGCGACCGGCAATCTCGCCACGAATCTCTGTTTCCATCTCCCGCAAACGACGAAATGCCAGATAGCCACCAACCCCGCCAGCAGCCACCACGACCCAGAACCCGAAGCTCATCTTCCCGACTCCTTCTACCGATGGGGCCAATTTCCCAGAAGCAACTCGCTGCTGTTTACTTCTTCCAGTCTGAAGCTTAGCAGGCCCACAGGACCTAGCAAGGTGGTTCAAAAAACGGGGGCGGCGCATCGGCGCCGCCCCCGTTAGGGTCAACTTTTCTGCTCCTGCTGAAACCAGGTCTCAAACCAGGTGCGGTGATCCTTTTCGGCCAGTATCTGCAAATCCTTCGGTCCCAGCCAGACACCGCCGCACCCAGGGCACTGGTCAAGAGGCACGCCACGAAATTCTTTCGGTTCGATCGGCTCACCACACTTGGGACAACGATTGCGGCAGGCTTCGCGGATCAATCGCTCGCGGGCATCATGCTGCATCCGCGCAATCTGTTCCTTTTCAAGCTTGAAAAAGTATTCGTTTTCAAGCGCTTTCTTGCGTTCCTCCCATGCATCTGTCATGGCGACACCTCCCCGTAATTACTGCCTTTTTAGGAAGTATAGCGAACAATATCCCGACTACAACCACCATCGGCACAAAAGGCGTTACGCCCGGCCCGCCGCCAACGGTTCAATTGCATAGTGGCCAGCGCCATACGCCGCCCCCTTGCCGATCCCGACCAGGGCGCCCAGGAGAAGGAGCGCCCGCAGATCCTCGTCCGCGGGGGCAGCAAAGGTCGCCGACCCGACCAGCCCGCCGAGATCGAGACTCTCCGCGCCCCCTTCCAGGGAGCGCCAGTCCTGCCACCAGAAACGTCCCCGGTCGAGCACGAGCGCCTCAGCAGCCGCAAGGACGCGGCGGGGATCCCGAACCAGTTCCACTCCGCAGTGGGCATAAGCCATCGAAGTAACGCGGCGCATGACAAAAGGGACGATGCGCGGCAGTGTCCCCCGAAAGAGAGGGCGCCCGGCCACCAGTAGCCGCGCCGGGGTCGAAAACCGCAGAGACCAGATCGCGCTTTCGGCGAAGGTTTCCAGATACCAGCGGGCGCTGACTATCGGCAGTCTTCCGCCGACCGGGAATGCGGCGCCGGTCAGGTCCTCCCCGCCCCCGGCGGCATCGAACAGGCGCACGGCGCCAATTTCGAAACGGCCGGCGCCCTGGGCCAGCCCCTGTCTGCCAAGGGCGTCAAGGACGGCAATAAATGCGTCTGCGTTTCGGATCCCTGGCCCAAAGAGGACGAGGTCAAGGAGCAGTCCTGCCCCGGCTGCGCAGCTTCCGCACTGTTCCGGCGCCAGGTTCAGGACGAAGGCGGGACCGGGCCGCTGATAGCGCCGCTCCCCATAGGGAGAAGACGGGACCGGTGGGTCGAAAATGGCTGCATATGCCGCTCCCCCGCCAAGGACCTGGCGTCCCAGCCGCTGCAACTCGCGGCGCAGTCCGAGCAGGGCCACAGCCGGCAGCTCGACCGCCGTGCCCAGGTCAAGGCGCAGCCGCAGGCGGCTGAACTCGAATTGATCCAGGTTCTCAAGCATCAGTTCGGGGCATTCTGCCGGCAATTTGCTGCCAGCGTACAGCGAAAAAGGGCGGGTCCGAAGACCCGCCCGACTGGAGACCGCTGGCCAATTGCCGGCGGTGTTAAAATACCTTCCTGACCTATTCGCCCTGGGGCAGGGCCTTCATCAGTTCGCGATTCATACGGGCGATGAAGGTGGCCTTGATCCCTTTGGGACAGGCGGCTTCGCATTCGTAATGGTTGGTGCAGTTGCCGAAGCCTTCGGCGTCCATCTGCTGGATCATGGCGCGCACCCGGCGGGCCGCCTCCACCTCACCCTGCGGCAGCAGACCGAGGTGGGAAACCTTGGCAGCCGTAAAGAGCATCGCCGAGGCGTTGGGGCAGGAGGCGACACAGGCGCCGCACCCGATACAGGCAGCCGCATCCATCGACTTGTCGGCGTCGACCTTCGATACCGGGATGGCGTTGCCGTCCGGCACCCCGCCGGTGTGGGCGGAGGTATAGCCGTAGGCCTGGATAATGCGATCGAAGGCGCTGCGGTCGACCTGCAGGTCACGAATGACCGGGAAGGCCTTGGCACGCCACGGCTCGATATAGATGGTATCGCCATCCTTGAACTTGCGCATGTGCAGCTGGCAGACGGTGATCAGGTCGTCGGGACCATGGGCGATTCCGTTGATCATCTGCGAGCACATGCCGCAGATTCCCTCGCGGCAGTCGTGGTCGAAAACGATCGGCTCCCGGCCGGTCCGGATCAGGTCCTCGTTGACTTCGTCGAGCATTTCAAGGAAGGACATGTCGGGGCTGACATTCTTCGCCTGGTACTGCTCGAACTTCCCTTTGTCGTTGGCATCTTTCTGCCGCCAGACATGCAGCGTCAGATTCATTCCGTTCGCGGCCATTATTTGTAACTCCTCACGGCAAGATGAACATTGTCGAATTTCAGCGGCTCCTTGTGGAGTTCCGGCTCCTTGTCGTTGCCCTTGAATTCCCAGGCGCCGACATAGGTGAAGTTCTCGTCGTCACGCATCGCCTCGCCGTCGTCGGTCTGGTGCTCGACACGGAAGTGGCCACCGCAGGATTCCTCACGATGGAGGGCATCCTTGGCAAGCAGCTCGCCGAACTCGAGGAAGTCGGCCAGACGACCGGCGTTTTCGATCTGCTGGTTGACCTCGCCGGGACCACCGGTGACATTGACGTTTTTCCAGAATTCCTCGCGCAGGGCGGGGATCTCCTTGAGGGCCTTGGTGAGGCTCTCCTTGGAGCGCGCCATGCCGACGTTCTCCCACATGATCTTGCCGAGGTCGCGGTGCATTTCGCCGACGGTCTTCTTTCCCTTGATGGCGAGGAGCTTGTCGATCTGCCCCTTGACATCTTCGGCCGATTTCTTGAACTCCGGGTGGTCGGTCTTCACCAGGCCCGGTTTGATCTGCGCCAGGTAATGGGCGATGGTGTAGGGGATGACGAAGTAGCCGTCCGCCAGCCCCTGCATCAGGGCCGAGGCGCCGAGACGGTTGGCGCCGTGCACGGAGAAGTTCGCCTCGCCGAGCACGAAGAGGCCGGGAACGTTGCTCTGCAGGTTGTAGTCGACCCAGAGACCGCCCATGGCGTAATGCGGCGCCGGGTAGATCCGCATCGGCTGCTTGTAGCCGTTTTCGTCGGTGATCTTCTCGTACATGTCGAAAAGATTGCCGTAGCGCTCGGCGATGGTGGGCTGGCCAACGCGGTCGATGGCGGACTGGAAGTCGAGATAGACCCCGCGCTTGCCGGGGCCGACACCACGACCGTCGTCGCACTGTTCCTTGGCGGCACGGGAAGCGATATCGCGCGGCGCCAGATTGCCGAAGGAGGGGTATTTGCGCTCCAGGTAGTAGTCGCGATCTTCTTCCTTGACCTCGTGGGGCTTTTTGTCGCAGTCCTCTTTCTTCTTCGGCACCCAGCAGCGGCCGTCGTTCCGCAACGACTCGGACATCAGGGTCAGTTTCGACTGATGATCGCCGGTCTGGGGGATGCAGGTCGGGTGAATCTGGGTGTAGCAGGGGTTGGCGAAGAAAGCGCCTTTCTTGGCTGCTTTCCAGTTGGCCGTGACACTGCAACCCATGGCATTGGTGGAGAGATAGAAGACGTTGACGTAGCCGCCGGTGGCGAGGACCACGGCGTCACCGACGTAGGACTCGATCTCGCCAGAGACGAGGTTGCGGCAGGTAATCCCCTTGGCGACGCCGTCAATAACGACCAGGTCGAGCATTTCGCGGCGGGTGAAGAGCTTGACCGTCCCGGCCTTGACCTGGCGGGAGAGCGCCTGGTAAGCACCGATCAGCAGCTGCTGGCCGGTCTGTCCGCGGGCGTAGAAGGTACGGGAGACCTGGGCACCGCCGAAGGAGCGGTTGTCGAGGTAGCCGGCGTAGTCGCGGGCGAAGGGAACGCCCTGGGCGACGCACTGGTCGATGATGTTGTTGGAGACCTGGGCGAGGCGCCAGACGTCAGCCTCGCGAGCGCGGAAGTCGCCACCCTTGATGGTGTCGTAGAAGAGGCGATAGATGGAGTCGCCGTCATTCGGGTAGGCCTTGGCCGCGTTGATACCGCCTTGGGCGGCGATGGAGTGGGCGCGGCGGGCGCTGTCCTGGTAGCAGAAGGCTTCGACGTTGTAGCCGAGCTCGCCGAGGGAGGCCGCAGCGGCGCCGCCGGCAAGGCCGGTGCCGACCACCAGGATCTTGAATTTACGTTTATTGGCGGGATTGACCAGCTTCATGTCGAAGCGGTGTTTATCCCAGGAATTTTGAATAGGTCCGGTAGGACATTTGCCGTCGAGAATCACTGTTGTACCCCCTAGCCGTTGACTGCGCCGATGATGATGAGAAGCGGAATGGAGACATAGCCGAGCAGCAGCACGAACGCCACCGCCTTGCCGAATACGCCGATCCCCGGGAAGGTCTTGTCGTTGGTCAGGCCCATGGTCTGGAAGAAGCTCTGGACGCCATGACCGAGGTGGAGGAAGAGAAAGATCATCCCGACCACGTAGACCAGAGTGATGAAAAGCTGCTTGAAACTCAGCACGACCATGGTGTAGACGTCGGGAACCATTTCACCGTGAAGATCGACGAGATTGGCCTTGGCACTGAAGGGGCCGACGCTTTGGATGGTGAAATGAAAGAGGTGGTAGATGATAAAGGCGAGCAACACGCCGCCGGAGATAATCATCGTCTTGCTGGAGAAGGTCGCCCGCAGGCTCTCCTTCACCGAATAGGCCAGCGGCCGGGCGCTCTGGTTCTCCAGAGTCAGCTGCACGCCGAGTGCGATGTGAATACCGATCACGACCAGCATCACCAGGCGAAACAACCAGACCAGGGGACCGAGATCATGGAGATGCTTGGCATAGGCGTTGATCCCGTCCGGTCCGACGAAGACCGACGAGTTGCCGAGCAGGTGGACACACACGAACAGGAGCAGGATGAGCCCGGTGATTCCCATCAGGAGCTTTCTGCCCACGGAGCTTTGCGTCAGTAACATGATGTCTTTTCCCTCGATTGAAATTTCATTTGCCAAACTGGGGCATGAAAACCCCAGGCCTCTATGCGCTATGCCCCGTCGCCGCTCTCCGGATGGACTCACAGAGAATGTGGGCGCCGAAGACCGGTGAAGAAACAGGTGGAGCACGCCATTCGCCGTAGGATTTCATGATTCAGACCCCCTTTTCGGGAAAAAGGAATGGATTGGAACCGGCGCCAGGGTCAAAAGACCACGGACACCCTTTGAAGATGGCAGAATTTTAACGGGGCAGAAACTGGTTCTAAGTACCATTCGGGGTGTATACGTGTCAACTTAAAAGTGCATATTGTATACACCTTTCAAACAGTGTTAGGACCGCTTCCCGGGCCGTTTCCAGGCCGGTCCGCAGCCCCTCTCTCCGGTTGCTTTCCAAGGCGGCATCTGCTAGAGTCCGCAAGGCATGCCCGGATCATTTCGGGCTATTCTTTTTCCCCGGCTCGCCCCCAACTGGATGACTCCGATGTTTGACTTTCAGCTCCTCGCCACCGACCGCACCACCCGCGCCCGCCGCGGCCGTCTCAACACGCCCCACGGGGTGATCGAGACGCCGATCTTCATGCCGGTCGGCACTCATGCCGCCATGAAGGCAATGACGCCCGACCAGGTTGGCGAATGCGGCGCCCAGATCATCCTCGCCAACACCTACCATCTCCATCTCAAACCGGGCGAGGCGCTGGTACAGAAGGCCGGCGGCCTGCACCGCTTCATGAACTGGGGAAAACCGATCCTCACCGACAGCGGCGGCTTCCAGGTCTTTTCCCTGCCCAAGAAACGCATCACCGAGAACGGTGTTTTCTTCCGTCACGAGGTAACCGGCGAGGAGATTTTCCTGGGCCCCAAGGAAGCGATGGCGATCGAGAATGCTCTCGGCGCCGACATCATCATGGCGTTCGACGAATGTATCCCCTATCCCTCCGATCATGGCTACGCCGCCAACTCCATCCGCAAGACGATCCGCTGGGCCGAGCAATGCCGCAAGTCCCACCAGCGCACCGATCAGGCCCTCTTCGGCATCGTCCAGGGGAGCGTCTATCCCGACCTGCGCCGGGAATGCGCCGAGCAGCTGACCGCCCTCGATTTTCCCGGCTACGCCATCGGTGGCGTCAGCGTCGGCGAGGGGCTGGATCTGCTCAAGCAGGTGGTCGACGACACCGAACCCTTCCTGCCGGCCAACAAGCCGCGCTACCTGATGGGCGTGGGATTGCCGGAGGACATCCTCGAAAGCATCGAACGCGGCATGGACATGTTCGACTGCGTCATCCCTACCCGCTACGCGCGCAGCGCCACCCTCTTCACCAGCCGCGGCAAGATCCGCCTCACCCATCGCCGCTACCGGCGCGACTTCTTCCCCGTTGATGCCGCCTGTGACTGTTACTGCTGCCGGAACTTTACCCGGGCTTACCTCCACCACCTTTACAACGCCAATGAAATCCTCTCGGCGATCCTGGCGGCGATCCACAATGTACGCTTTTACCTGAACATGGTGGCCGGCGCGCGGGAAGCGATCGAGAGCGGCGACTATGCCGCCTTCAAGGCCGAGTTCCTGGGCCTTTATGGCACGAGCGGCGGCGACGAGTAACCGGACCCATGCCAGGCCCCGCATCCCGGACGCAGGGAGGCGCCGTTGAGTGAAAATCACCCCGCCGGCCAGCTTGACCCCGACCTGGTGGGCCGCCTGCGACAAGCGTTAACCGCAACCTCCGCCAACCTCTTCCAGGTTCTGCAGGATCCGGCTCCGGAGGTCCTGCGCGCGGCGCTGAAAAACCGTGCTCTTCGCGAAGAGCACCTCCTCGCCCTGTTGAAACGGCGGGATCTCCCCGAGGATCTGCTTCGGGCCTTGTCCCAGCTCCCTCTGGTCGAAACCAGTCACCGCCTGAAGCTGGCCCTCGCCGCCAATCCCGGCACCCCGGGAGCGGTCACCCTCACCCTCCTCCCCCACCTCTATCTCTTTGAACTCCTCAATCTCTGCATTCTTCCCGGCACCACCCCCGACCAGCGCCTTGCCGCCGAACGGGTCATCCTGCAGCGGCTGCCGACGGTCGAACTTGGCCACAAGCTGACTCTGGCCCGGCGCGGCACCCCGGTGCTGCTCGCCGCGTTGCTGCGGGAGGGAGAACCCCGGGTGGTCGAGGCCTGTCTCGCCAATGGGCAGCTCCGGGAAGTGGCCATCCTGCAGTTCCTCAACAGCGCCGCCGCCAGTGCCGAGACCATCTCCATGGTCGCGCGTCACCCGCGCTGGAAGAGCCGCCCCAACCTGCGGCTCGCCATCCTCAAAAACCGCCGGACCCCGGCGATCTGGTTCACCCTCTTCCTCCCCGCCCTGCGCACCCCCGACCTGCACAACCTGCTCGCCGGCCGGCGCCTTTCCCCCGCCCAGAGAGAACTGGTCTCCGACGAACTAAGGCGCCGTGGTCACGGCTGACCTGGGCCGTTTCCAGCGCAAGTCGCCGCTATTCACTAACGGCAAGAACGCTGTGGTAACAAGGGAAGTGAGCTGCGCCCCAAGGGGCAAACCGTGGGGCAGGAGACGGATGGGACTGGGGGCGAGCCGGATTTGAGGCTGGGTGGGAACCGGAGTTAAAGGCAGACCTTCATAACCTGGTCAAAATCGGTCTGTCCAGCCAGCACCTTGGCGACACCGTCCATTTTCAGGCTGCGCATCCCCTGGTCGAGAGCGAGATCCCGGATCTCTTCAAGGGGAAGATTGCGCTTGATGGCATGCTTGATCTCCGCGGTTGCGACCAAAACTTCATGCAGGGCAACCCGTCCCCGATACCCCTTGCCGTCACATTTTTCACACCCCTCGGCCAGCATCAGGACGGCATCGGGTGACCATGCGGGAAAGCCATCCGCATGATACCGCTCTTCACCATAGGCGGCGATCAAGTCGGACCAGGTCTCTCGGGACGCAGGCCGGGGCCGGCGACAGTGGCTGCACAGCGCCCGCGCCAGGCGCTGGGCGATTACCCCGAGCACGGCATCGGAAAAGCTGAACGGATCCATCCCCATCTCGATCAGCCGGGTGAGGGTCTCGGGGGCGCTGTTGGTGTGCAGAGTGCTCAGGACGAGGTGCCCGGTCAGGGACGCCTCGATGGCGATTTTGGCGGTCTCCACATCGCGCATCTCGCCGACCATGATGACGTCGGGGTCGGCGCGCAGGAAGGAACGCAGCGCCTCGGCGAAACCAAAACCGATTCGTGGATGGACCGGGACCTGGCGCAAACCGGACTGGGTAATCTCAACCGGGTCCTCGACGGTCCAGATTTTCCGCTCCGGAGTGTTGATCACGGCGAGCGCGGAATGGAGCGTCGTCGTTTTCCCCGAACCGGTCGGCCCGACGCAGAGGATCAGGCCATAGGGTTTGCGCAGAAAATCATGGAAGGCATTGAGATTGCGAGAGGAGAAGCCGAGCTGGTCGAGGGGCAGCGGCTTGGAGGAACTCAGCACCCGCAAGACGGCGTCTTCCTGGCCACCGACGGTGGGGGTGATTTCGACCCGGTATTCGAGGAGTTTGCGCCCGACCCGCAGCAGGATCTTGCCGCTCTGCGGCTTACGGCGCTCGGCGATATCGAGGTTGGACATGATCTTCAGGCGCGCGATGACCGCGCGTTTGAAGACGCCGGCGATTCTGTGAGCCACCAGGCAAGAGCCATCGATGCGGTGCCGAATCCGCAGCGGGGCCGAACCGGGACCGGGCTCGAAGTGGATATCCGATACCCCCTCCTGGTGGGCCTCGATGAGAAGCCGGTTGACGACATTGATCACCTGGGAGTCGCTCTCGCTGACCTCGGAGCCGAACTCCTTCGCCTCATCCTCTTCGAAGGTGGCAATCTCACCGTCGAGTTGCCCGAGGAGCGAATCGACCGAACCCTCGGGGGTGTAATAACGGGTCAGGGCATCGTCGATGGCGGCCGCATAGGCAACCACCAGATCGATGTGGCAACCGGTCGCAAAGCGCAGGCTGTCGGCAATGGTCGTGTCGGTGGGGGCTGAGGTCGCGATCAGCAGCCGGTTGCCGTCCCGCTCCAGGGGCAGGACCTTGAACCGGTAGGCCATGCCGCTGGAGAGGGCGGCAAGGGCCTCCTCCTGCGGCTCGACCGCGCTCAGATCGACCAGGGGGAGCCGGAATTTTGTGGCCAGGGCGACCATCAGCTGTTCCTCGGTAATCAGGCCCCGTTCAATCAGCAGGTCCCCGATCCGCTTGCTCTTCCCCTGTTCCTGGCTGGCAACCGCCTTCTCCACCTGTTCCCGGGTCACCAGTCCGGCCGCAATCAGGATGTCGCCAACCCGCGCATTTTTCGGCAGACTCCCCTCAGCAGGAGGGTGTTGCAGGGTCGCCTCAATGGTCCCCTGGGGGAGGTTGTTCTCCTCGGCGAGAATCTCCCCAACCCGGCGACGCCGCAAGCGATCCTGCTCGGCGAGAGCCGCGTTCATATCGGTTTCCCGCAACACCCCATTTTCCAGCAGTATTTGCCCGACCGGGCGCTGCAGCTGCCGCAGCCGGATGCCGTGGCTGGTGAAAAAAATCGACTGGTAGGGTCCCTGTCCATCTTCGGGAAAACCAAAGAAGCCGGCGGTGAACTTGTCCCGATCCGGAATCTGCACGCGAAAGGTCTCGCCGTTCATGGTGAGAACCTCCTCGTACCCCCCCCCCAGCTCGGCATTGACGATCTTTACCGCCGGCCCACAGAACTTGATGCAGGCCAGCTCGGAGAGACGGAATGTCAGTGCGCGACCCTGCCCCTCGAGGAGAACCTCGACGACCCCCTCGCCCGGCTTGAAGGGTCGTTTCAGCACCCCCTCGACCTCCGCGCGGTCGAGAAAGTTCAAAAATACTCGTTGTTCCATCGCTTGCGCCTCCGGTCGACATAAAATTCATACCAGGCCCGCCACCACAGCGGGAATGATGAAAGAAGGAGCATTACAACTTTTGGCATCTCTTTCCTGCTCCTGCTCTGGTCACGACCCCTGGCGAAATTTTGATCCTCGATTCAGCCTGCAGTAAGCTCCGAGGTGCAGTTGGGGCAGCGACTCGCCTTGATTGGTATGGCGGTGAAACAAAAGGGACAATCCCGGGTGGTCGGCTCAGCCACCGGAGCTTCCTCCTGCCGCTTCATCCTGTTGAGCGAACGGACCAGGAAAAAGACCGCAAAGGCAACGATCACGAAACTGACGACCGCATTGAAAAAGAGACCGAAGTTGATGGTCACGGCACCCGCCTTCTGGGCATCAGCCAGAGTGAGATAAGGGGCGGCCGTAGCCCCTTCCCGGAGCACCACATACAAGTCGGAGAAATCGACATTTCCCAGCAGCAGGCCGATCGGCGGCATGATGACATCGGCGACGAGAGACTTGACGATGGTACCAAAGGCACCGCCGATAATAATCCCGACCGCCATGTCGACGACGTTGCCGCGCATGGCAAACTCTTTGAATTCCTTCACCATGGCCATCCCATTCATCTCCTTCTCAAGGGTGAATCTGATTTCAACCGGGATTCCATGATGGTCACGACTGCACAGTTGCAGTCGCCCGGCATGGAGGAAGTCTACCACTCTGGCGGCAAATGCAAGGGAGGGACGGGTGAGGAGCTACCCTTCCGCCCAGAGCGGTCCCTGGTGCGGAAGCCTAGAACCCCTCGAAAGCGGTCACGGCCCGGCGAAATGGCCCGGGAAGCCGGACCGGGCGCCGGCTCTGGTAATCGAAGGCAACCAGGCTGGTTGTCCCCTCGGCAACGGCGGCACCACCCCGTTCGATGCGGTAGCTCATGATAAAAGACGAGTTGCGCAGTTCGCTGACCCGGACGCCGATTTCAAGCTGTTGGCCGAGAAACATCTCCGCCAGGTAGCGAACCTGTGCCTCGGGAAGGATGATGCCACAGCCGCCAATATCGAGTTCCGAGAAATCGCCGAGATGGCCCAGATAAGCAATGCGTGCATCCTGGAAAAAACTGAGAACCGCGGCGTTGGAGACATGACCACCGTAGTTGATGTCGGCCACCCGAACCGTGTAAGGGATGCTGAAACGAAAATTTTCCATGGCACATACTCCCGGATTTCAATTTCCAGCTGGGACTGTCAAAAAAGCGGCCGCACCAATTCACTTCCTGGCGGGAGGCCGGCTCTCGTTCGCGACGGTTATCGGCTTCGGCGGCAAGGGGAACCAGAGCGTGAAGGTCGTCCCACCTCCGGGTGAACTTTCGACCTCAATGCGGCCGCCATGCTCCGAAACGATATTGTGGCTGATGGAGAGCCCCAGGCCGGTCCCCGCCCCCTTGCTGGTGTAAAAAGGTTCGAAGATCAAGGGGAGACGCTCTGCCGGTATCCCCTCTCCGGAATCAGCAACGGCAATTCGCACCTGATCATCCTGGAGTGCGGCGCTCAGTCGCAGGACCCCTCCCGCCGGCATCGCTTCGATGGCATTGGTCAGGAGGTTGAGGAATGCCTGTTTCAGTTTGTCGCGGTCAAGGGGGAAGGAGGGCAGGTTCTCCGGGATACTCTGCTGCAGGGAGATTCCGGCCTTGCGACATTGCCCTTCGACCAGGAAGAGGGTGTCGGCGAGAACGCCGCCGATTGCATCGTTTTGCAGGCGCAACTTGGGGAGCGCAGCGAATTCGAGCAGTTCATTGACCAGCCCCTCGAGGCGCTCGATTTCACTCAGGGCGCGCCGGATCAGCACCTGGTCGCCACTGCTGCTGATCAGCCGGTCGTGCAGTTCATCGAGCAACAGACTGAGCCCGGTCAGCGGGTTCCGAATTTCGTGGGCGATCCCGGCGGAGAGCCGCCCCAGGGAGGCGAGGCGATCCATGCGCGCCAGGTGATGGCGCATCTCGACCCGCTCGGTGAGATCCTCCACCGTCAGCAGTTGCCCCCCCGCTTCGCCGAAACTGAGCGGCAGCAGGGCAAGGCGGAAGGTGCGCTCCTTGCCATCGCGGCTGGCAATAACGTAATCACTCCAGATCCCGCGCGCCCCTTTGGCCGCCTCTCCTGCACCGAGGGCGCCGAGAAGTTCCGGCCACCCGGCCAGCAGTACCGCGGCCGATTGGGGTGCGGCAAGGACCGGCAGATCGAGAATCTGCCGCGCCGGCCCGTTGGCCGAAGTCACGTTGCCGCCCGCGTCAAGGGTAAAGATTCCCGTTTCGACATTTTCGAAGATCGTCTCCTTGAAGTTGCGTTCGCGGAGAATCTCCTTGCGCGACCGGCGCAGGGCCTGGAGGGTGCGCAGCAGGCGGCCCCGGCGTTCATTGAGTTCGCGGGCCATGGTATTGAAGGAGGCGGCGAGCTGCCCGACTTCATCATGGCCGGAGACCGGCACCTCGGTGGCCAGCTTCCCCCGCGCCATCTTCCGGGTCCCGTCAATCAGCTCCAGGAGCGGTCCGGTAATCCCGCGCGACAATCGCCAGGCAGCGAACAGGACCAGCAACCCGGTGAGGGTGATCATCAGGGAGGAACCGCTGACGAAACGGGTGATTTCGCGCCGGATAACTGCCGAGGTGGCGAGAGCGGTCTTGTGAAACTGGCGCACCTCGGCGCCAATCGTCACGCCGCCAAAGATTCCCCGGTCACCATAACTCCCCCCGCTATACCGAATTGGCGCGTAGGCCATGATCTTCTCCGAGCCACCGACATTGGTGACATCGGCCACCCCCGATTGGCCGTCGAGAACAGCGCTGGCCACGACCGGATAATTGGGATGGACGAAACCGGCGTTGAAGAGATTAAAGGGGATACGCCCGGCCTGGACATCCTCAAAACTGGAGGCAAGGGTATAGGGGGGAACGAGCCGGCCCTGGGAATCCAGCCCGCGGATGTCCCAGAACTTGGGGTGGGCGATCATCCACCCCTCGTCATCAAATAAAAAGGCGTAGTTGCCGCTGTCGTAGGAGGGAAAGACGACGTAGCGTTCCTCCGTCGGCATGATGTGCTGGGTGAACTCCATCAGGTGACGGTGATCGAGAGAGAGCACGACCACCCCCCGCAAGGTGCCGTCCGGGGCGCGCTGCGGCATGGCGAAGCGGACCACTCCCTGGTAGCTCGCCCCCTCCACCGCTTCCTCGGGGCTGGCGGCGTCCCCCAGCTGCGCCTGGCGTCCGACATGCCAGCCGGTGACATGGGACACATAGACCGCACCGGCGGGCAACCGGGCCGCTTCCCTGAAGTAGGTTTCGCTGCGATAGGTCGTATCGGCCGGGTCGGCAACCTTGCGCAACTCCCGGCTCACCACCCCGTCGACAATCCGGAGTCGCTCGAAGCCGTCGGCACCGACAAATGCCAGTTCCCGGTAAAGGGGGATTTCGTCGCGGCATTCCTGCGGGGCCCGATTGGTTCCGCAGCGCTGCCAGATCGCGCGATGATGGTTGGCACTGAAGGCGAGGTAGGAATCGGGCCGGGCGGGGAGGAGTGCCAGGTCGCGCAGGTCCCCTTCGACCCGTTGCAGAAAGTCGCCGACATCGGTTGCAACCATCTCGGCGCGCAGTTGCAAGGCCCGGGCGGCCTGCTGATCGATGGCGGCAGTCGCACTGGCGCGCAGCAGTGACTCCACCAGCCGCAGACTGTGGTTGGAACTGACCAGCAGCAGAATCAGCGGGATCAGCGACAGGGCCCAGAAGGCATAGAGCACCTTGCGGTGCAGGTTCAGACGCGGCATGGACGGGAGTATAGCAGCAGGGCGGGGCTGTCGACCACCCTGTTGGGACAGTCGCTAAAAAATTAGCAGCTCAGGCGGCGGGTCGCGTAGAGCAATTCGCGGGAATTGACCGCCAGCGGGAGCAGCCGCTGGTGCCGGGAGAGTGCTTCTTCGAGGGAAATCCCGTCGTTGATGATGACGTCACGGGGGGTAAAGAAAGTCTTGGCAACATGCGTACCATCCGCCCGCCGAAAGATCAGAATTTCGTAATCGTTTCCGGCAATCGCATGGTGGGTGGTGTGAACCAGAGTTTCCATAATCGTCCCCCCCGGGGGTTCGGCAGGTTTAGCCAAAGTGCCCGGCTGACGGGCGCCAATAAAATATGGATTCTATTTTTGAGCAAAATTCAGGCCAACCAGAAAATCTCCCCAGGTGCAAACGAGAGACGCCCGCAACGGCGGGGCCGTCACGGGCGTCACTGGAAGAACCAGACCAATCCTCTCAAGTTATTTAACCGGTCGGTCGCCGTCTATTTACGGCGACTAAGGACATAGTCGGCCACGGTTTCTAGGGCGTCCCGCTCCTGGCCGGAGGCAAAGGCGGCGAGGTGGGACTTGGCACGGGCAACCATATCGGCGGCACGGCGGCGGGTGTATTCGATCCCCTGGTAGCGCTCGATCAGCGCCGTCACCCGGGTCAGGGCGACATCGTCCAAATCCTCGGCCTCGACTATTACAGCCACTTCCTGGCGCTCGGCAGGGGTACACTGGCGCAGGGCGTGGATCAGCGGCAGGGTCATTTTCCCTTCGGCAAGATCATGCCCCTTGGCCTTGCCGAACTCGTCCTGGTCAGCCACGTAATCGAGGGCATCGTCCATCAACTGGAAGGCAATTCCCAAATCCATGCCATAAGCGGCGAGGGCTTCCTCCTGCTGGGGCTCCAGGTTGCCGAGGATGCCGCCGACGCGACAGGCGGCGGAGATCAGAATGGCCGTTTTGTTCTCGATCACATTCAGGTAACTCGCCTCGTCGATATCGAGGTCACAGGTACTGATCAGCTGCTGGACTTCCCCCTCGGCCATCTGCGTGGTGGCATCGGAGAGTGCCTGGAGGACCGCCAGGCTGCCGCCCCTAACCATGAGCGAGAAGGACTTGGCGAACAGAAAATCACCGACCAGTACCGAGGCCTCGTTCCCCCAGACCGAATTGGCGGAAGCATTGCCGCGCCGCAGCACGGCGCTGTCGACTACGTCGTCATGCAGCAGGGTCGCGGTGTGGATAAACTCGACGACGCTGGCCAGACCGATATGGGCGTCGCCGCGGTAACCGGCCAGGCGCGCACAAAGAAGGAGCAGAATCGGCCGGATCCGTTTGCCGCCGCTGGCCAGGACATATTCCCCAACCTTGCGGATCAGGACCACATCCGAGGTCAGGTCGATCTTGAACTGGGCTTCCACCCGTTGCAGATCGTCTTTCAGTTGGGCCAGTACCTTGTCCATAAGTGTCAAGCCATCTCCGGCAAATAGGAAATTCTCGTCATCCTAAAGAATCGTCGTAACCCTTGTCAAAACTTTTTTCCGGGCTTTGAATGGGCAATTGCAAGCGGAAGCAGGCGCCGGCCCCTTCCCGAGCCTCAGCCTCGAGACTCCCGCCATGCTCTTCGATCAATTTCCTGCAGACCGGCAAACCGAGCCCCGTCCCCTCACCGCTTGGTTTGGTGGAGAAAAAGGGCTCGAAGATTCGTTCCCGCAACTCGGGTGGTATCCCCGGCCCGTCATCGCAAATGCGCAGCACCAGGGCTCCCCCCTCCCGGGCCAGTTCCATGTCGATCATGCCCTGACCACCAAGAGCCTGGGCGGCGTTGATCAACAGATTGACCAGCACCTGGCGCAGACGGTCGGCATCGCCGACCAGCAACGGCAGATCGGGGTCAATGGCAAGGCGACAGTCGATGCCGCGAAAAATCTTCTGGGGCTGCAGCGAGGTCAGGGTCTCGCGCACCAGAAGGGTGAAGTCGAGGGGTTCCCACTGCACCGGGGTGCTGCGGGCCAGTCCGAGCAAACCGCCGGTAATGCGCCGACAGCGCTGACATTCGGCGATGATTGCCAACACGTCCTCGCGCCGCGGGTCGGTCTCCGGCAAGTCTTCCAGCAGCAGCTCGGCATAGCCGAGAATAATGCCGACCGGGTTGTCGATTTCGTGGGAAACTCCTGCCGCCAACTGGCCGATAGTGGCAAGGCGCTCGGCCCGGATCAGGTGTTCCTGGATCGCCTGCAGTTCGGCGTTGGCCCGGATCAGGGCGGCGTGTTTGGCCGTCAATTCGTCCTGGTTGGCGGCCAGGCTCGCCGCCATTTCGTTAAAAGCCCGGGCCAGGGTCGCCAGTTCATCCCGCCCGTTTTCGGCAATCCGCGTTGCCAACTGGCCGCGGGCAACGGCGCGGGCGCCGGCGGTCAGGGCCTGGATCGGCCGGGTCACCCGCCGCGCGCCAAGCCCGGTGAGGAGCAGGGAGCAAATCAGGGCAATACCGCCGATGCGCCACGATTGCTGACGCATCTCGAGCAGGCGGCGGTCGACGGAATCGAAGGAGACCAGGTAGCGGATGGTCAGCACCTGGGCCCCGGTCGGCCCGAACGCAGGCTCGGTCAGGTCGAGAAGCCGCTGGCCATCCTCCAGGTGCAAGGTCTGCACCGTCATGCGCGGCACCTTCAAACGCTCGCGGTCCACCGCGATGCTGTCAAGTTTAAGGGGGAGATCGAGGTAATCGGGAAACTGGGGAGACTGGAACAGGAGACGCCCGGCCGGGCTGTAAATCTCGAAGCGCACCAGGTCACGGTTAAAACTGAGGAAGTCATAGACATCCTGAAGCACCACGCTCTCCCGGGGGGGGAAGTCCCCCCGGAAAAGTTTCAGGAGTTCAGGTGTCGCCAGCCGGGCAAAAGAGCTGTTCTGGGTCCGCAGGTGGTCCTCCCACTGGCGGGCCTGTTGCCGTTCCAGGGTCAGAAACGCAATGAGCAGCACCACCACCAGGGTACCGCCCGAATAGAGAAAGAATTTCCGCCCCAGCGTCAATGGCACAGCCCTGCCCCCTTTCCGACCGGGGCAACAGCCACGGTGCTGGCATCATAGTGAAGCGGTGATATAACTGTCAACTACATGCCCCGAACTACATACCCAGGCTACAGAACCCGGGCTGACCTGCGCCCGGAAAACAAAATACGACAACCGGGTTGACATCCAACCGGCACTGAGTAATATAGGACAATTTTTATCTCTTTTACCTTCAGCGGGGGACCCTGCCTGCCCCGCTTCCCGGCCACACCGGGAGGGACCTGCCACGATCTCAAGGAGGCGCCATGGAACAACCCGGCTACAATTACGCCATCGTCCGCAGCTTCGTCAGCTGGAGCATCCTCTGGGGGCTGGTCGCCGTGCTGGTCGGCGTCCTGATCTCCTTCCAGCTGGTCTACCCTGACCTCAACTTCCCGCCCTACCTCACCTACGGCCGCCTGCGCCCGCTGCACACTAATGCCGGCATCTTCGGCTGGGCCATCGGCAGCTTCTTCGCCACCTTCCTCTACATGGTACAGCGTCTCACCCGCCGCCCCTTGTGGAGCAATGGCCTGGCGCGCTTCCAGCTCTGGTTTTTCAACGCTACCATCATCGCCGCCGCCATTACCCTCCTGCTCGGGTTCAACACCTCCAAGGAGTACCACGAGCTGGAGTGGCCGGTGGACGTCATGGTGGTCATCCTCTGGGTGGTCTTCGCCATCAACATCGTCATGACGATCATCAAGCGCCGGGAAGAGCAGATGTACATCTCGCTCTGGTTCATGCTCGCCTCCATCGTTGGCGTTGCCATCCTCTATCTGGTCAATGCAGCGGAGGTTCCGGTCTCTCTCTTCAAGTCCTATTCGGCCTATGCCGGCACCAATGACGCCAACGTCCAGTGGTGGTATGGCCACAACGCGGTGGCGATGGTGCTGACGGCGCCGCCGCTGGCGGTCTTTTACTATTTTCTGCCAAAATCGACCGGGGTGCCGATCTACAGCCACCGCCTCTCCATCGTCGCCTTCTGGTCGCTGATCTTCATGTATCTCTGGACCGGCGCCCACCACCTGCTCTGGACCCCGGTGCCGGACTGGATCCAGACCCTGGCGATGGCCTTCTCGGTAATGTTGATCGCGCCCTCCTGGGGTTCGGTCTTCAACGGCTACCTGTCGATGGGGGGGCAGTGGCACCAGATGCGGGAGAATTACCTGGTCAAGTTCCTGATCCTCGGCATCACCTTCTACGGCCTGCAGACCCTGCAGGGTCCGCTGCAGGCGATACGATCCTTTTCGGCTTTCATTCATTACACTGACTGGGTTCCCGGCCACGTTCACATGGGAGCCCTGGGTTGGGTTTCCCTGGTACTTTTCGCCGCCATCTACTACCTGGTGCCACGCATTTACGGCCGGGAGCTCTACAGCATCCCCTTGGCCAACCTTCACTTCTGGCTGGTTCTGCTCGGTCAGCTCGGCTATTCCGTCTCCATGTGGATCGCCGGAGTGCAGCAGGCCGGCATGTGGCACAGCCTCAATCCCGACGGCAGCCTCGCCTACTCCTTCATGGAAACCCTGATCGAACTCTACCCCTATTGGTGGATTCGGGCGATCAGCGGGGTGATTTACCTTGTCGGCCTCGCCACTTTCATCTACAACCTGTTCATGACGGTTCGCCGCGGCAAGCCCGCCGGCGCAATCGCTCAGAACGCTTGAGAGGGGAGGTCGACGTCATGTGGGAAAAAAAACCGGTCCTCTTTCTGCTGCTGGCTACCCTGACCATTCTGGTTGGCACCATCATCACCATGGTGCTTCCCTTCGCCTGGGTCAATACCGAAGCCGACCGTATCGCCAGCGTCAAACCCTATACCGCCCTGCAGCTGGCCGGCCGCGATGTCTATATCCGCGAGGGATGCAACAACTGCCATACCCAAACGGTACGGCCGCTGGTCGCCGAAGTGTTGCGCTACGGGGACTATTCGAAGTCGGGTGAGTTCGTCTACGACCGTCCCCACCTCTGGGGCTCGCGCCGTACCGGGCCGGACCTGGCCCGCATCGGCGGCAAGTATCCGGACGCCTGGCATTACCAGCACATGGCCGCGCCAACTTCCATGGTGCCCCGTTCCAACATGCCGGCCTACGCCTTTCTCGGCTTAGGGCTGGTCGACCCGGCCTACACCCGAAAAAAGATGGAGGTTTTGGACTTCCCATACCAGGAGGCTGACATTACCGCCCTGCAGGGAAAGAGCGAGATGGATGCCCTCGTCGCTTACCTGCAGAAACTCGGCAGCGACATCCCCTGGCGCCAGGCCGCGCAGACGATCATGGTCGGCGAATTGCAGAACCCCTACCAGAGCGATTCCAGCGTCCTGGAAGCCGGGGGAGCCCTGTTCGCCCAGCACTGTGCCGCCTGCCACGGCGACGACATGACCGGCGGTATCGCTGCTGACATCCACGACCTTGACCTGCCCGATGCCGACCTTTACGAAATCATTTTCAACGGTATCCCCGACGCCGGTATGCCGGGCTTCGCGGCCCTCGGTCCCGACCGGGTCTGGAAGCTCGTCACCTTCGTCAAGTACCACAAGCGCCACTGATGAGATGGGCCTCGCTCCTTTATCTGGGGATCACCTTCGGCCTCTTCCTGGTCTTTGCGGTTATTGTGGTGCGCACCTACAGCCGCAAGCGCAAGGAGACCTTGGAGGAACCGAAAAACCGTATGCTTGATGACGACTGACTTTCGCGGAGGAATTCGCTATGGCCATGCTCGACGACCACGAACACAAACACGCTGTGCACAATTTTGACGGGATCATTGAAAATCGCGTCACCGCGCCGCCCGCCTACTTCTCCGTCCTCTTCTACGGGCTGATTCTCTGGGGTGTCATCTTCTCCGCCTACTACCTGCTCTCCGGCTGGAGTTCTGAGGCCGAGTTCGAGCAGAAGATGGCGACCCACCAACAGCAGGTGGATCAGCAGGGCGGCAAGACTCCTTCAGGATCAGCAGCAGCGGTTGCGGCTAAGCCCGCCGAGCAGAGCCAGGCAGACCAGGTCGCGGCCGGCAAGGAGCTTTTTGCGCAACATTGTGCGGCTTGCCATGGCGCCGCTGCGACCGGCGGTATCGGACCCGACCTGACGGCCAAAACCCTCAAGTTCGGCCGTACCACTGCTGACATCGAGACCTCGATCAGCGGCGGCCGGCCGGGCGGCATGCCGGCCTTCGGCAACCAGCTCTCCAAGGACCAGATCGCCAGCCTGACCGCCTTTATCGAATCGCTTTAAGGAAACCGGCGGGGGAGTTACTCCCCCGCCGGCCTTTTCCCCGCCATGACCAAGTCCACCCCCCATCGCCTCGGCCCCTGGCGCCGAACTTTCCAGTGGTGCACTTCGTTGGTCCTGGTGGTGATTCCGTTTATCCGCAGCGGGGATCAAAGCCTGCTGCGGCTCGATATTCCGACCCTCTCGCTTCAGCTCTTCGGCAGCACCCTCCATCTCGAAGAGCTCTATCTCTTCCTGCTGCTGGCCCTCTCCCTGATCTTCCTCTTCCTGCTGGTGACCCTGGCGTTCGGACGGGCCTGGTGCGGCTGGGCCTGTCCGCAGACGACCCTGAGCGATCTCAGCGAGGGGCTCGCCCGCCGCCTCGGCCTGGAGCTGGAGCAGGGCGGCTTTTCCGGCGCTCCCTGGCGCCGCGGGCTGCTGCACCTGCTCCTCATCCTGCTGGCCTTGCTGGTCGGCGCCAACCTGGTCTGGTATTTCATCTCCCCCTACAGCTTCTTTCCCCGGCTGTTTACCCTATCGCTCCCCCTTGGCGCAGTGATTTCCCTTTTGGGCACGGCCCTGATCGTCTACCTCGACCTGGTCTGGCTGCGACGGCTCTTTTGTCAGGAGTTTTGCCCTTACGGCCGTTTCCAGACCGTCCTGGTCGATTCCGGTACCCTGACCCTGCGTTATCACCCCGACCACGCCGACCGCTGTATCCAGTGTGGCGCCTGTGTCCGGGCCTGCCCGATGAAGATCGACATTCGCCGCGGCTATCAGGTAGAATGCATCAACTGCGGTCGCTGTCTCGATGCCTGCCGGGAGGTCATGGCCCGTCGCGGCCAGAGTGGAATCATCCGTTATACCTTCGGAGTCGATGGCAATGGCTTCGCTGCCCTCCTCAATCTGCGCATGCTGCTGGTCGGCGCTGCCTTCATCCTCCTCTCCGCGGTGCTGGTCGTCGCGACCCTCAACCGGCCGCTGGCGACTCTCAAACTGGCGCGCGCGGGAAATATCGCACCCCGCGCGCTGGAGGATGGAAGGGTGGCCACCATGTTCACCACCGTCATCGCCAACCGCGGTGCCGCTCCCTTGTCGCTGACCCTCTCTGCCCATGACGACAAGGGGCACACCCTGGAGTTGCGGGGTCCGACTGAGCAACTGCAGGTGCAGCCGAATGAACGGCGCCAACTCAGCATTCTGCTTCTCGCCCCCGCCGCCCCGCAGCGGCAGGCAGTCGATTTCAGGCTGAGCAACAGCCAGGGAGAACCCCTTGCCAGCAGTCGGGCCTACCTCGATCCGTTACCCGGGAGTCATTAATGAAACAAGTCATCCGCCGTCGCCATTGGCAGCCCCTGCTGACGATTCTCATCGTCCTTTTCCTCGCTCTGACCGCCTGGGCCATCGACCAGGCCCGGCAGAAGGGGAGCGCGGTCAGCGACCAGGATTATTATCGCCACGGCCTCGCCTACAATGAAAACGCAGGGGGCTCTGAGGCTGGTGCAACAGGCAGCTGGTCGCTTACTTTCCAGCTTGACGGCACCCTCCTGGAGATCCGCCTGCAGGCCGCTGACGGCAGCAGCGTCAGCGGCGCCAAGGGCGAAATCGTCCTGCTCGGATCCCGTCCCGGCGCCATGAAACGCTTCGACCTGTTCCTTACCGAAGGGGACCCCGGCCAATACCTGGTGCGCCTCCCCGAAGGTCTGGATGGACAGGTCATGGCCCAGCTCACCCTGGAGAAGGGGAGCACCAGCCTGCACCGCAGCCTGTTACTGAACTTCTGAGACGCGGGCCCCGCTTCCGCCCCGCTCCGAGCCAATCCCGATGATGACTCCTTCTGACCAGTGCGCCCATTGCGGCCTGCCGATTCCGCCCGGGGAGCGCATCAGCGAAACCCTGCCCGATCGCCGGCTCGATTTCTGCTGCCAGGGGTGTCACGGCGCCTTCCGGATTATCAACGGCGCCGGCCTCGATCGTTTCTACCGTGAACGGCATTGGGAGGAGAGCGGTCTGCCGACCGGGGCCTATCGCGGCCGCTTCGATCCGGCCACCCTGGCCAACGAGGTTCGCATGACCCCGGACGGCGCCGAACTAACCTTTCTGGTCGAGGGGGTACGCTGCGCCACCTGTGTCTGGCTCAACGAGAAGATTCTCTCCCGCCTTTCCGGAGTGCTCGATGCCCGGCTCAACTATGCAAGCCATCGGGCGCGGGTCCGTTTTGACCCGGCCAGGACCACTCCCGTAGCGATTTTCGAAACCGTCAGCAGCCTCGGCTACCTCCCCCGCCTCGACAGCCATGACAGCCAAACGCAGCTTCGTCTGCAGGAACGCCGCCGACTGCTGATCCGTTTTACCACCGCGGCCTTTCTCTCTCTGCAACTGATGGGATTTTCGATCGCGCTATATGCCGGTTATTTCCAGGGCATGGCCCCCGGCATCCGAAGTCTGGTGCAGTGGCTTGCCGCCATCGTCACCACCCCGGTCATCTTCTTTTCCGGGTCATCCTTTCTTACCGGAGCCTGGCGCAGCCTGCGCAACCGCACCCCGGACATGGAGCTGCTCATCGCCCTCGGCGTTCTGGCGGCTTATGGCTACAGCATGGTGGCACTGCTGCGGGGAGGCGAAGTCTATTTCGATACGGCGGCGATGATCGTGACCCTGGTCCTGCTCGGCCGCTTGCTCGAAAATGGTGCACGCCAGCGGGCGGCGGAAGGAATCGAACGCCTGCAGGCCCTCGCCCCGGATACTGCCTGCCGCATTGCCGACAATATTGAAGAGCTGGTCGACAGTGCGCTGCTTCGCCCCGGCGACCTGATTCTGGTGCGCCCCGGCGAACGGGTCCCGGTCGATGCCGCAGTGGTCTCCGGCAGTACCGAAGTCGACGAGGCCGTGGTCAGCGGCGAACCCTTGCCGGTCCTGCGCGGGCCCGGCGACCCGCTTCTCTCCGGCAGCCTCAATCTGAGTACGGCCGTGACCCTGCGGGTGACCCGGGCCGCCAGCGAATCTTTCCTCGCCCGGATCGCGGCCCTGGTCGAAGAAGCCCTCGCCCGCAAAGCTCCGGTACAACGGCTCGCGGATAGCATCGCCGGCATTTTTGTACCGATCGTCATTCTCCTCGCCATTGGCACCGCCGCCTTCTGGTTCGCCAGGGGTGCCGGCAGCGCAACCGCACTCCTCCACGCCGTGGCCGTCCTGGTCGTCGCCTGCCCCTGTGCCCTCGGCCTCGCCACGCCGACCGCGGTCATGGTGGCAACGGGGGCTGCCGCCCGCCGCGGCATTTTCTTTCGCGGCGGCGATGTTCTCGAGAAGGTCGGCCGGTTGCAGTTGGTCGCCTTCGACAAGACCGGGACCCTGACCATCGGCCAGCCAACGGTCAGCTCCCTGAACCCGGCGAGCGGGGTCAGCGAAGAGGAGCTACTTCGCTGCGCCGCGGTCGTCGAGGGGGGCTCCGGTCATCCCCTCGCCCGGGGGATTCGCAGTGAAACCGCGCGGCGGGGCTGGCCGGTCACCAGGATCGGCAGCGGCGCGCGGACCCTCCCCGGGGCGGGCGTCAGCCTCGACCTTGCGGGGGAGCGCCTCCTGGTCGGCACCCGCGAATTTCTTTCCGGCCAGGGGATTCCGGTCTCCGCGCCTGGCGCCGGGACCCCCTTGACCGAGGTCCATGTCAGCCAGGGCAATCGCTATCTCGGCATGATCCGCCTCGAAGATCCGCTACGCACCGAGGCCGCGGCGGCCCTTGCCGCCCTCCATGGCCAGGGCGTGACAACCGCCATCTTGAGCGGTGACCGGCCGGCGGCCGTCGCCAAGGTCGCCGACCGTCTCGGCATCAGCCACGCCTGTGACAGCCTCACTCCGGCCGGCAAGGGCACCTGGATTGAAGATCGCCGCCGTTCCGGCCAGCGGGTGATGATGGTCGGCGATGGCATCAACGATGCGCCGGCCCTGGCGGCCGCCGATGTCGGTTGCGCCCTCGCCGGCGGCACCGACATTGCCATCGAAACCTCGGATCTGGTCCT
This sequence comes from Desulfuromonas carbonis, assembly GCF_054658035.1. NCBI lineage: Bacteria > Pseudomonadati > Thermodesulfobacteriota > Desulfuromonadia > Desulfuromonadales > Desulfuromonadaceae > Desulfuromonas > Desulfuromonas carbonis. Next base: position 821,268 of record NZ_BAAHXR010000002.1, read on the forward strand.
GACCCGTCCCGACCTGCGGCGCCTGGTCGAGGCGATCACCCTCGGCCGCCGCACGCTGCGGGTCATCCACCAGAATCTTTTCTGGGCCTTCATCTACAACCTGGCGGCCTTGGCCCTCGCTGCCAGCGGCAGGCTGGCACCGATTCACGCTGCTGCGGCCATGGCGCTCAGCTCGTTGTGTGTGATCGGCAATTCCCTGCGCCTGGCGCGCAGTTCGATTGCGGAGGAGCGCGGATGTTGACCTCCGTCGTGATGTTGATTATCCTTTCCCTTTTCCTCGCTACCGGGGTCTGGCTGGTCTTTCTCTGGGCGGTCCGCAAGGGGGAATTCGACGATGCCGAAAGGCCCAAGTACCGTATGCTCGATGAAGATGAACCTGCTCCGCCGATCGAGGAGATTGAGAATGGCCCGAAACAATAGACCTGCCCCCTACCGCCCGCTGCTTGTTGTCACCACTCTCATCCTCGCCTTGCTCCTCCCGGGGTGGGCCATGGCTGCCAGCACCCGCATTGCCGCCTCTGGCCAGGCCGGCTACCGCGGCCTGCTCGAATTTGCCGCGTCACCGCTGCAGACGATGCGGCCGACGGCCTTCACCCTCACCCTGCAGGATCCCACCGGCCTGGAGACGACCGCACCGGACGCCAGTTGCTCCCTGGTCATGCCGGCCATGGCCATGCCCGAGAACCGGCCGCGGGTGACCCGCTCTGGCGGCCATTTTGCCGGGGAAGCCATCTTCACCATGGCCGGGGCCTGGCAGATGCTGGTCACCCTGCGCCGTGACGGCACCGAGGTTGATCATCTCACCTTCGACATTGAGCGGGTCCTCCTTCAGTGATCGACCCGCTCTACAGCATGGCCCTGATGACCGGGCTGCTCGGCACCGGCCATTGTCTCGGCATGTGCGGCGGGCTGGTTGCCGCCCTCGGCCTGGCCGGCGAAGGCAGACCGCGCGGCCCTCTGTTTCATCTTGCCTACAACCTCGGCCGCATCACGACCTATACCCTGATCGGCCTGACCGTCGGCTGGCTCGGCTCGGCGATTGCCTACACCGACGCCTTCAGCCTCTGGAGCCGGATCATCCTAGTCGCTTCGGACCTCTTTATCATCACCCTCGGTCTCGGCACTGCCGGGCTCCTGGCCCGCATCAACCTCAATCGCCTCGAGTGCGCCCCCCTCCTCCCGGCGCTGACCCGTGGCGCGACACGCCTGGGCGCTTCGAAGACATCCCTGGTCGGGCTCCCCCTTGGCCTTTTGATGGGGTTCCTCCCCTGCGGTTTCCTTTATGCCCTGGCGATCACGGCGGCGCAGAGTGCCGACCCCTGGAAGGGAGCGCTGATGCTTGGTGCCTTCGGCGCGGGAACGCTGCCGGGCCTGCTATTTTTCGGTAGCGGCGCCCATTGGCTCGGGCAGAGGATGCGGCAGGGAATGATGCGTGCGGCAGGAATGATGGTGGCACTGATGGGTATTTACAATCTGTTCCGGCATGGCCAGCTCCTCGGCTGGTGGTGACCGGTGCGGCCCCGGCAAGACCTCATTTGCCCGGGTGTTCGGGGATAAAGACTCTCTTGCCCGGGTCCCAGCGGTAACCTTCGGCATCCCAGATATCTTCCAGCTGGTTCCAGTCGAGATGGACCCCTTTCATCTCGTCAAAGGTGTCGGAGGCGGTGAGCATTTCACTGTCATCGACCCGGCCATCCCCGTTGAGATCGGCCCAGAGATAGGGGCCAACCTTGATATTATTTTCCCCCAGAAGGGCCGTCGGCGCATTGTTCCCGTTCGGGTTGGCCACGATTTCACCGCTGAAGGACCCCGTTGATCCCAAGGGAGCATCGGTGGCAGCGCGCACCAGATAGGCAATCAGGGGACGGGTTTCATCCGGCTTGACAATCCAGCGTGCGGTCCCTTCTTCATTATTGAGACTCGAAGGGGGCGGGTTCGCCTCGATCAATTGCCACCCCGGCGGGAAGTGTTCGCGCAGGATAAACCCCTTGGTCTCCGGTCCGGCTTCGAGCCGGACCCGCACCGGGACAATCCCCCCGGGCGCGGCAAACTCGGGCAGAACCCGCTTCGCAATCAGGACCAGGCCCGGACTCTCCTGCCGCTGGTAATAGCCGAATAGTGCCGCCAAAACCACGACCACGCCGAGCAGCGGCAGGTACCTGATCAATGCGGGGGTGGTCTCTTCTGCGGCCTCCGCAACCGCGGCCATCTCTTCGATGGCCGGCTGCAACAGCTCATCGACCTCGACTTCGAGGGCAACGGCCAGGTTCAGGGCATTCTCCCGCTTGATGGACGGGTAGCGATTATTCTCCCAGCGTGAAATCGTATCGGTGGTGACACCAACGACCTTGGCCACGTAGAGCTGGGTCAATTTTTTCTCTTCCCGAATGCGGCGCACGGCGCTGCTGTCAAGGCAGACCGTTGGCGGCAGGATTTTATTTGCCATGCATTCACCTCACAGAGTCGCGCCGAGTCTAGCAAAGCGGCGATAGCCTGTAAACCCTAAACATCGACCCGACTTCATCCTTGGAGCTGACCCGACATTCCATATTCCAACCCATTGATTTCACATGATCAAAACCCGACATCGGGGTGTACGGCGATCGATGTCTAATGCATTGTCGGGAAAAACCTCTTATACTTGTAGCCAACTTAGCCAGGCGGAATAGTGGTTAGCGCCCGCCTGCCCCATCAACCCGGAAACTGGAGGAAATCAACATGAAACGTCTCATCGTCACCCTGCTCGTCGCCGCTTTCATCGCCGCCGGCTCCCTCGCCTTCGCCGACAACGGCCCGGCCGAAATGAAACTGCCGGCCAAAATGGGCGAAGTCACCTTCAACCATGCCGGCCATCAGGCCAAAGTTGGCGACTGCAAAGTTTGCCACGAAGCCGGCCCCGGCAAGATCGAAGGTTTCGGCAAGGACTGGGCTCACAAGCACTGCAAGGACTGCCACAAGGAAAAAGGCGGCCCGACCGGCTGCAAAGACTGCCACAAGAAATAAGTTACCGTTCCACCTGCTCGCCCAGAAGGGGGTCGCTGTCCGCAGCGACCCCCTTCTTTTTGTCACCCTTTCCCGCCACGAATAATATTTTTCCTTTTCTTCCCCATCCCCCCTTTTTTCATCCCGCAGTTGAACAGTTAACCGATCAATTTCATTGTATTTTTTTTCCGAAAAATATTTCCGTTGACAGGTCGTTCCGATGAGGAGTATACGCATTTCTAACGGTGTCACGTTCCGGTCCAGGACGCGCACGACGATCAAGCGTAAAAAGCAACCCCTTTTTATGGCCTAACGCCTCCGGGCACCCTGGACCGAGTGAACAGACCCGCCTCTCCTTCTGGAGAATTACGGCACGATCTGGCTTTGAAAAGGGGTTAAAAATGCATATCGCTCTCGCCTTCAATCTGCGGGAGGATTCCGTCCAGGCGGCTGACCAGCCTGCCCCGGAACCTCCGTCCGAACCTCCCTCGCAACCGGGTGACGATCGCTACGCCGAATGGGATGACATTCAGACCATTCGTGCCGTGGCTGACGCCCTCGCCAGCCGGCATCAGGTTTCCCTGGTTAACGCCGCGCACGACCCCTGCCGGGAATTCCGGCGCCTCCGCCCTGACCTCGTCTTCAATATTGCCGAGGGGCTCAACGGGGCCAGCCGCGAGGCCCAGGTGCCGGCGATGCTCGACTTTCTCGGCCTTCCCTATACCGGCAGCGACCCGGTCACCCTTGGCATCTGCCTCGACAAGCAGCGGACCAAGGAGATCCTCGCCTACCACCAGATTCCAACCCCGCGCTTCCATGTGGTGCGTTCCCTGGCCGAAGTGCCGGCCCGGCTGCGCTACCCGCTCCTGGTGAAACCGACCCTGGAAGGATCGAGCAAAGGGGTCACCGACAAGGCGCTGGTGCAGGACCGCAAGGCGTTGCTGGCCCAGGTTGACTGGGTCCTGTCGGGTTACGGTCAACCGGCCCTGATCGAGGAATACCTGCCGGGGCGGGAATTTACCGTCGCCCTGCTCGGCAATGGCGAGTCCCTGCGTACCCTGCCGATCGTCGAAATTGACTTCACGACCCTCCCCGCCGGGGTCAATCCGATCTACTCCTTCGAAGCCAAGTGGCTCTGGGACCAGGAAGAGAACCCGCTGCAGATTTTCGCCTGCCCCGCCCCCCTCGAACCGCTGCTGCAGCGCAACATCGAAGAGACCTGCAAGCGCGCCTTCCGCGCCATGGGCTGCCGTGACTGGTGCCGCATCGACGTGCGTCTCGATGCGCGCGGCATTCCCAACATCATCGAACTCAACCCGCTTCCCGGCATCCTGCCGCGTCCGGAGCAGAACAGCTGCTTCCCCAAGGCGGCGCGAGCGTCCGGCCTGACCTACGACGCCATGATTCTCAGCGTGGTCGATGCCGCCTGCGCGCGGCTCAATCTGGTCCCGGGGGTTGCCGATGAACGTCGCCGTATGCTTTAACCGCGTCCCCCCCAAGCTCTTCAAGGGGGAAGCCGCCGACCGCATCAGCGAGGAGGGGGCCGAAGCCGAGGCGCGGGCGGTCAAGAAGGCCCTTACCGAGCTCGGCCACAGCGTGCGCCTGCTGCCGCTGGCCGGCGACGTCGCCCCCTTCATCGAGGAGTTGCGCAGCAGCCGCAGTGAACTGGTCTTCAACCTCTGCGAAGGGTTCTGGGGAAACAGCCGCCTCGAACTGCACGTCGCAGCGCTCTTCGACCTGCTGGGGCTTGCCTACACCGGGGCGCCCCCTCTCGCTCTCGGTCTCACTCAGGACAAGGTCCGCACCAAGGACCTGCTGGTCCGCCACGGTCTGCCGACACCGAAGTATATCCTCGTCAAGATGGGGGAACAGTTCCCGAAAACCCGCGACCTCACCTACCCGCTGATCGTCAAACCGCGCTTCGAAGACGCCTCGCTGGGCATCACCAATGAGAGCATCGTCGCCAACGAGCGTGCCCTGAAAAAACGGATTCAGTACGTCCACGACACCTACCGCCAGGGCGCCCTGGTCGAGGAATTCATCGAAGGGCGCGAGCTCAACGCCGCAGTGATCGGCAACGGTCCCTTCGAGGTGTTGCCGGTTTCTGAAATCCTGTTCCAGCCCGGGCTCAAGCACTCGATTGTCAGTTACGACGGCAAGTGGCTGGAAGATTCCCCCGAATACGTCCGCACCGAACCGGTCTGCCCCACCCTCCTCAAGGCCAAGGAAGGCATCCTGGTCAAAGACGTGGCGCTGCGCGCCTACAAGATCCTCGAATGCCGTGACTACGCGCGGGTCGACATCCGCCTGCGCGATGGTGTCCCCTACATCCTCGAGGTCAATGCCAATCCCGACATCTCCCCCGGCGCCGGCCTCGCCCGCGCCGCCCGCGTCGGCGGGCTCCCCTATAGCAAACTGATCGAGCGGATTCTCGGCATGGCCCTCAAACGCAAGGAGCTGCAAAGTGCGAAAGCTTGAACGGTCCGACTTGCCGGAACTGGAGCGCGTACTGCGCGCCACCGGCGCCTTCACCGAGCCGGAGGTCGAATGCGCCATGGAACTGCTGCATATCGTCCTCGATGATCCGGCCCAGAAGGACTACCTGGTGGCGGTGGCTGACCACGAGGGCAAGGCTGCCGGCTACATCCTCTACGGCCCGGTGCCGGTGACCGAGGGGAACTTCGACATCTACTGGATCGCCACCGATCCGGCGGTGCAGGGAAAAGGGCTCGGCCGCGCGCTGATGGAATTTGCCGAAGCCGATGCCCGCGCCCGCGGCGCCCGCATGGTCTGCCTGGAGACCTCCTCCCAGGGGGGGTACCAGCGCACCCGGCGCTTTTACGACCAGGCCGGCTATATCCAGGAGTCGTGTATCCGGGACTTTTACAAGCCCGGCGATGATCGCCTCACCTACGTCAAACGCTTTTCTTCCTGAGGAGGAGACAAAAAGAGGATGGAGACCTGGCAGAAACTGTTGCAGGCAAGCATTACCCGTCCGAAAGATCTGACCCGGCGCTTCGGCGTCGATCCGCAGCCGCTCGAAGCGGTGGCGGAAGCCTACCCGATGCGGGTCAACCCCTACTATCTCGGCCTGATCCGCGAGGTCGGCGACCCGATCTGGCGTCAGGCGGTTCCCGCCGCCGAGGAACTGCAAGACGCGGTCTGCGTCGCCGATCCGCTGGAGGAGGAGAACCAAAGCCCGGTACCGAACCTGGTGCACCGTTACCCCGACCGCGCCCTCTTTCTGGTGTCGTCGGAATGCGCCATGTACTGCCGCTTCTGCACCCGCAAGCGCAAGGTCGGCGGCGAGAATATGGTCATTACCCGCGAGACCCTGCAGGCCGGTATCGATTACATCCGCAGCAAGCCCGAGATCCGCGACGTTATCCTCTCCGGCGGTGACCCGCTGCTCCTCGGCGACGAGCGCCTCGAGTGGATCCTCAAGGAATTGCGGGCAATCCCCAGCGTCGAGATCATCCGCATCGGCACCCGCGTGCCGGTGGTCCTGCCGCAGCGCATCACCCCCAACCTGGTGCGGCTGCTGCGCAAGTATCACCCACTCTACATCAACACCCACTTCAACCACCCCGACGAGATCACCGAGACCGCCGCCAAGGCCTGCGGCCGCCTTGCCGACGCCGGCATCCCGCTTGGCAACCAGACCGTGCTGCTGCGCGGCGTCAACGACGATCCGGCGGTGATGAAGCGCCTGATGCAGAAGCTCCTCACCATCCGGGTCAAGCCCTACTACATCTACCAGGCCGACCTGGTACAGGGGACCGACCACTTCCGCACCAGCGTCGAAGAGGGGATCGAGATCATCCGCGCCCTGCGCGGCCACACCAGCGGCATGGGGGTGCCGGCCTATGTCATCGACGCCCCCGGCGGCGGCGGCAAGATCCCGATCCTTCCCGACTACCTGCAGAGTCTCGGCGAAGAGGTTGTCCTGAAGAACTACCGCGGCGAGACCTACCGCTACACCAACGCCCAGGCGGTAATGACCGAGGACCAGCGCAAGGTGGTCAACGAAAACCGCTGATCTTCACCGCAAGGTGCCGTGCAACGCCAAAGGCCTGCCCCAACTGGGGCAGGCCTTTGGCGTTTATTCAGCTGTTTTCCCGCTATTCGAGTGAGTAGTCGGAGAGCCGGACAAAGCGGAAGCCGCGCCGGCGCAGTTCCGGAACGGCGGCGATGATGCCGGCGCCGGTTCCGGCCTCGGGGTGATTCATGTGGGCGATGATGATCTCCCCCGGCTGCGCGGCCAGCAGCGCCGCCTCCACCTCGGCAGCGCTGTAGGTTGCCCCGGCATCGCCGAGCACCGAAAATCCGATCACCTCATGACCGAGCCGCCGGGCCACCGCGACCGCGTATTCATCGTAGTAGGCGGTTCCGGAGCGGTAGTAGCGGGTGCGTGTGCCGGTCAGCGCTTCGATCTTGCGGGCATTGAGCTCGATCTCCTGCACCAGTTCGGAGACGGTGGCGGTGCCGTCAATGCCGTAGACCGAGCGGCCGTCAATGGAGGCCGGCTTGTGCCACATGCCGTGGTTGGCGATGGTAAAGAGGGGGTTGGCCGCCAAGCGCTGAAACAGTTCCGGGTTGGCGTCGATCCAGCGGGCATTGAGAAAGAGAGTGGCGGGAACCTGCTCCCGGGTGAGAAAGTCGAGCAACTCCTGATCGACCCCCTTCCCCTTCGGCGAACCGCAGGCATCGAGGGTCAGCACCAGCACCCGCTCCGGCGTCCCCAACCGGGTCCTGACGCCCGTCACGGTTTCACCCCACTCCCGCGCCTGCTTGCCGGAGAATTCCCGCTCCAGGCCACCTGCCAGGTCGGGCACAGAGGCACCGGCCACCGCCGTGGAAAGCGCCACCAGCAGGAGCAGCGGAATGCCGAGGGCCAGTCCCTTTACGAACATCTTCACCTCGTCTATTTTGGCCGCGGCCAGAGCGCTGCAGGAATCGCCGCCCGGTCCTGCACCAGACAACGGCGTTCACCACCAGGGGGTGAACACGGCAATTCGGCCTTACCCGGAGCCCCAGATTTTACTTCTCCCGGCGCGGCACCACGACGATACCTGAATCGGTAACCGTGTAGCCCTTGGCGCGATCGGCCGCGACATCGTAACCAATTTCGGAACCATCTTGAATCACTACGTTTTTATCGATGATCGCCTTGCGGATCTTGACGTGGCGGCCGACGGTGACGTTCTCGAACAGGATCGAGTCTTCCACCAGGCTGTAGCTGTTGATCTTGCACAGGGGGCCGAGGATGGAGCGCCGTACCGTGCTGCCGCTGGTGATGCAGCCGGCGCAGACGTAGGAGTCGATATTCTGGCCGCGGCGGGCCTCGTCGTCGAAAACGGTCTTGGCGGGGGGGAGGTTCCCCTGGTTGGTGAGGATCGGCCACTTGTAGTTGTAGAGATTGAGCTGCGGCGAGACGTTGACCAGGTCCATGTTCGCCTCGTAGTAGGAATCGAGGGTACCGACATCTCGCCAGTAGCCGCGCTCCTCGCTCTTCATGCCGGGGATGACATTGTCGTTGAAATTGTAGGCGAAGACGCGGTCGTTGTTCTTGAGCATCATCGGGATGACATGCTTGCCGAAGTCGAGATCGGCGTGGTTCTTCTTCCCCTCCAGCAGCACCTCGATCAGCTTCTTGGTCGGGAAGATGTAGTTCCCCATCGAGGCGAAACTGGTCTGGCGACCGGGAATCCGTTCCGGCTTTTCCGGTTTCTCGGTAAAGGCGGTGACCCGGGCATCCTCGTCGACGGAAAAGACCCCGTAGCGGCTCGCCTCCTCCACCGGCACTTCGAGCGCCGCGATGGTGATATCTGCGCGGTTCATGCGGTGAAAGTTGATCATCTGGGTGATATCCATCTTGTAGATGTGATCGCCGCCGAAGACCGCCACGTAATCGGCATCGGACGATTCGACGAAGCGCAGGTACTGCAGGATAGCATCGGCCGTCCCCTTGAACCATTCTTCGCTCTCGCTGCTCGTCTCCGGCGAGATGGCGACAAAAAACTCGCCGAGGCCGGTCCACTTCCCCCAGGATTCACGGATGTGCTTGTTGAGGGAAAAGGCCCGGTACTGAGTGAGGATGTAGCACTTCTTGATGCCGGAGTTGAAGAGGTTGGAGAGAACGAAATCGATGATCTTGTACTTGCCGCCGAAGGCGACGCTCGGCTTGGCACGCCGATGGGTCAGGGGGCTGAGCCGCTCCCCCTTGCCCCCGGCCAGCACCATGGCGATGGTGCTTCTCCCCACGTTGTCCATTGAATACATAAAAAAACCTCTCCCTGATAGAAATACGTCCGGCCCGCGCCGTCCGCCTTAAGTGTGACAAAACTCCCTGCGGTTGCAAGGGCGGGTTCGGATCAAATTCGAACGGTTGCCCCCTTGAGTCACGAGCTTAAGGGGAAGCCGGGAAATTGGCAACCATTCTTTATCTGCGGGCCAAGATTCCGCCGGAGGGGCCCTATCCGGATTCGTTCCGCTACCCTGCCAGCTGGCGGGCGGCGGTCTGCACCGGGTCCCAGACCGGCGAATAGGGGGGCGCGTAGCTCAGGTCGAGATCGACCAGGTCGGCCGCGGTCATGCCGGCGGTGAGGGCGGTGGCGACGATATCGATGCGCTTGGCGGCCCCCTCGTGACCGACGATCTGGGCACCGAGGAGACGGCCGGAACCGGCTTCGGCGAGGAGCTTGACGGTGATCGGCCCGGCGCCCGGGTAGTAGTGGGCTCGGGTCCGCGCCTCGATACGGGCGCTGATAAAATCGATGCTCAGCTCCTGCAGTTCCCTTTCCTGCAGCCCGGTGCGCGCCACCTCCACCTGGCAGATCTTGCTCACGGCCGTCCCCATCACGCCGGGGAACCAGGCCTGGCCGCCCGCAAGGTTGATGCCGGCGACCAGACCCTGTTTGTTGGCCACAGTCCCCAGCGCGATGTAGATCGGCTTTCCGGTCAGGCGATGGACGCTGGCGACACAGTCGCCGGCCGCCCAGATATTGGGATCACCCGTCTGCATGCGGCCATCGACATTGATCGCCCCGTTCACCCCGAGCTCCAGCCCGGCTGCGGCGGCCAGTCCGGCGTTGGGGCGCACCCCCATGCCGAGGATGACGATATCGGCCGGCAGCTGTCGCGCATTGGTGACCACCCCCGTCACCCGGGAGGCGGAGACCTGGAATTCGAGCAGTTCCTCGCCGCGATAAAGGGCCACCCCGACCTCCTGCAATGCAGCGGAGACCAGCGCTCCCATCTCCGGGTCGAGGGTGTTCATCACCTCGGGATTGCGATCGACGAGGGCGACTTCGAGCTTGCGGCGCACCAGCGCTTCCGCCATCTCCAGGCCGATGTAGCCGCCGCCGATCACCACCGCCCGGCGCGGCCGTTCCTTCTCGATAAAGGTTGCCAGTCTCTCCCCGCTCGCCAGGGTGGAGAGGCCGAAGATACCGCGGGCGTCACTCCCCGGCAGGTCGGGGCAGAAGGGGTGAGCTCCGGTGGCGATCAGCAACTGGTCGTAGGCTTCCCGGCATTCGCGGCCCTCGGCAGTGCGAACCAGGAGCCGCTGCGCCACCGGATCAATGGCGCGCACCTCGTGACCGGTCTTCACCTCGATATCATAATCACGCCGGAATACTTCCGGGGAGCGCACCACCAGGCTTTCGGCATTCTCGACCAGACCACCGAGCCAATAGGGAATGCCGCAGGCCGAATAGGAGGTATGGTCAGTCCGTTCCAGAACCAGGATCTCCCGCCGCGGCTCTTCGCGGCGAATTTTTGCTGCGGCACTCATGCCGGCGGCATCGCCGCCGATGACCACGACCCGGTTCCCTGCCATGATTTTCCTCCCGCCCCTCGCGTTTCGCCAGCAGCCTAACCGTCGGCCATCCCTTTTTCCGCCAGCTCGGCGCGTGCCTTGGCCGACTTTTCCAGCCCTGTCAGCCCCATTCCTCGCAATACCTGGTCCGCCTTGGTGAACTGGATGTCCCGATACTCCACCACCTGCACGTGGTTCCCCCAGGGGTCGAGGAAATCGAGCCCCCGGCTCGGCAGAATGGTTGCCGCCGTCTCGGCCAGCGCCCGGCGCAACGTCTCGCGGTCATCGACCACCAGGCCGAAGTGCCAGGCCGAGTCGGGCTCCTGGCTGCGGCGCGGCGAGAGATTGATGAACTGGTCACCGATATCGATGAAGGCCATGCCGTCGTGGCGACCGCGCAATTTCAGCTCGAAAAGGCTGCCGTAGAATTCCAGCGCGGCATCGACATCGCCAACTTCCAGGGCGACGTGATTGATGCCGACAACTCGGGCTTTGGTTTGACGATTTTTGGTCATGACGTCTCCTTTATTCAGGACTCCTGCACCCAGCCCGGATCGGGAGTAAAGCGTTCACCGTGGCGGGCGGCCAGCGCTTCCAAAACCCCGGCGATCTCGGCGAAACCCCGCTGCCGGGCGTAATGCAGGGGACCGCCGCGGAAGGGGGCGAAACCGGTGCCGAAGACCAAGGCGCCGTCGAGGAGTTCGGCGTCGGCGACCACCCCCTCGCGCAGGCAGGTCATGCAGGCGTTGAGCATCGGCAGCAGCAGCCGGTCGGCCAGGTCGTCATTGTCGGTGCTGTCGATCGTTTTCTTCTGTGGCCGCCCCTCTTTCCAGAGGTAGAAGCCCTCCCCCGACTTGCGGCCCAGCTTCCCCTGCTCCACCTTCTCCCGGAACCAGTCCGGGATAGCCGCCAACGGCCGGTCGAGGCGTTTTTCCAGCATCTCGGCGACATCGAGGCAGATGTCGAGCCCGACCTGGTCGGCCAGCTCCACCGGCCCCAGCGGCATGCCGAAATCCTCGGCGGCCCGGTCGATGATCTCCGCAGCAACGCCTTCATCGAGGAGGACGATTGCCTCCATCAGGTAAGGCATCAGCACCCGGTTGACCAGGAAGCCCGGAGCACTGGCGACGGTCACCGGCAGGCGACCGATCTGATTGACAAAGGAGCGGGCGACTTCCAGCGTCGCCGGCGCCACTGCTTCCGGGGCCACCACCTCGACCAGTTGCATCCGCGCCACCGGATTGAAGAAGTGCAGGCCGACGAAGCGCCCCGGGTCCGCGAGGTCGGCGCGCAGCTCTTCGAGGGGAATGCTGGAAGTGTTGGTGGCCAGAAGCGCCCCCGGTTTCAGCAACGGTTCCACCTCCCGGTAGACCTCGCGTTTGATCTCGATCTTCTCCGGCACCGCCTCGATGACGAGGTCGGCCCGGGCGATCCCCTGGTTGCGCAGGTCAGGGATCAGCCGGTCAAGGACCTCCCGGGTTTCGGCCGCGCCGAGGTGCCGGGCGCGGCAGACCTCGGCGGTACGGCGGACGGCAGCGGCGACGGCCGCGGGGTCCCGATCGTAAAGGGTCGCCCGCAGCCCCTGGATGGCGCACCAGCCGGCGATATCCCCCCCCATGGCACCGGCGCCAATCACGTGCACCTGGCCGATAGTCCGGCCCCCGGCGCCTGCGCTCTTCTTCAGCTTCTCCCGCAGGAAGAAGACCCGCAGCAGGCCGCGGGCGGTGGCGCTGGTCAGCAGCTGGGAAAAGGATTTCATCTCGGCCTGGCGCATTGCCACGGGGTCGCCCCCTGCTTCCTCCCAGAGGTCGATGAGGGCTCCGGGGGCGGGGTAATGCTCGGGGCGGGCCTTTTTGGCGCTCTGGGCCCGCATCTGCCGGGCCGCGAGGCGGCGGGCCGCGCTGGTGGTCAAAAGCTTCCCTTTCAATCCCACCCCCCGCTGCTCGATTCGCCCGGCAAAAGCGGCGCGAAGTGCCTGCTGCAGCTGGCGTTCCTCGATGACCCGGTCGACCACCCCGGCCTTCTTCGCCTGGCGGGCATCGAGCGTCCTGCCGGTGAGCATCAGGGTCATCGCCTCGATGGGGTCGATCAGGTGGGTCAAACGGGCGGTCCCCCCAAGTCCGGGGTGAAGGCCAAGGCGCACTTCGGGCAGGCCTAGCTTCAGGTCGGGCAACGCCAGGCGCAGCTGGCAGCAGAGTGCCAGTTCGACGCCGCCCCCCAGGCAGCTGCCATGGAGGATGGCGACGGTCGGAAAGGGAAGAGCTTCGAGGCGGTCGGCGACCGCGTGCGCCGCCTGGAGTTTGGCGAGGATCGCCTCCGCTTCATCCAGGTCGGTGAACTCGTTGAGATCAGCGCCGGCGCAAAAACCGGAGGCCTTGGCCGAACGCAAAACCAGCCCATGGGGGGGATTTTCCGCCAATTGCGCCAGGATCTCCGCCAACTCCAGCAGCACCGACTCGGAGAGGACGTTGACGCTGGCATCCTGCCGGTCGAAAAGGAGCCAGGCGATCTTCCTGTCGTCCCGGGCGAGACGCCAGTGGCGCCAGGAGCCTGCACCGCCGCTTTGTTCCGCCAGCGGGCCGAGCTCCATGAAGCGTTGCTGCAGCAGCTTGAGAATGGGACCGGTCATATCAAAACTCCTCGGGAAAATCAGGCCGCGGATTCGCGGAAAAAAGCTTTGTCCAGGGGGTTATGCCAACCGTCGGCCGTTATGCTCGCCTCAGACTCGTTCCAGCAGCATCCCCCCGGCCTGGCCGCCGCCGATGCATTCGGTGGCGATGCCACGTTGCACCCCCTGGTCAACCATGGCGTTGGCGAGGTGAAGCAGAATGCGATTGCCGCTGGCGCCCACCGGGTGCCCGAGACTGATGGCACCGCCGTCCACATTGAGGATCGCCCGGTCGATGGCGCCCAGGGGCTGGTCGCGGCCCAGGGCTTCGCGGCAGAAGTGGGGATCGTCCATCGCCTTGAGGCAGCCAAGAACCTGGGCGGCGAACGCTTCGTTGAGTTCCCACAACCCAACCTCGGGGACATCCAGCTCCGCCCTGCGCAGAAGTTCGGCGATGGCGAGCACCGGCGCCAGGCCCATGATCCCGGGATCGAGGGCGGACCAGGCGCTGTCGCGGATCACCACTTTCGGCGTCAGCCGGTACTTCTCCACCGCGGCTTCCGAGGCGAGGATGACCCAGGAGGCGCCGTCGGTCACCTGGGAGCTGTTCCCGGCCGTCACCTGGCCAAAGGGCTCGAAGACCGGTTCCAGCCGGCCCAGGGCCTCCATCGAGCTGTCGGGCCGCACCCCGTCATCCGCCGTGAAGAGCTCACCATCGGCGCTGATCGCCGCTTCAACCTCAACGTCGAGCCCCCCCTGCTGCTGCGCCCGGGCCAGGCGCTTGTGGCTGATGACGGCGTACTGATCGGCTTCCTGGCGGGTGACGGCGAAGAGATGGGCGACCAGTTCGGCGGTCTCCCCCATGCTCATGCCGACGATCGGATCGGTCAGCCCCTGGCGCAGGGAGAGGAGCGGCTTGAAGAGGTCGGGACGCAGTTCGGTCAGATGGCGGGTGCGTTCCCAGAGGGTATCGGCCTGGCGCTGCTCAGCAAGCCACTGCACCGCTTCGGGGCGCAGCTGCAGGGGCGACCGGCTCAGGGCTTCGGTCCCCCCGGCGAGGACCAGTTCCCGGGAGCCGTCGCGAATGGCGCGAAAGGCGCAATCGATCGACTGCATCCCCGAACCGCAGTTGATCTGCACGGTATAGGCGCGCATCGCCTCGCCCATGCCGAGCCGCAGCGCGGCTATCCGGGCCGGGTTCATTTCATCGGCGAGGACGTTGACGCAGCCGAGGATCACCTGGTCGTAGGCTGCGCGGGGAATCTCCTGGCGCAGCAGCAACGGCCGGCCGCATTGCACCGCCAGGTCGACGGGCGAAAACGGGCCTGGCTTGCCCCGCGCCTTGAGAAAGGGGGTGCGGGCTCCGTCGATGAGATAGACGGTCCGCGCTGTCGTTGCGGTCGATTTCGGACTCATGAAGATTCCTTTCCGGCCTGCGATTCAGACTCGGCAGAACCATTCGGCTCGCCAGGTTGAAAGTCGGTACCAAGGATGGGGACGACCAATCCAACCACTTTCATCATAACGCCATGAACCGGCCTGCGCCACCCGCGGGGGAGAGACGATGTCTGCCCTTCGCCGGTCGATCGGACCGGCATGGTATTATTTGAAGCAGGATCGAAAACTTCTTTACCAAGGGGAGACTGAACCATGAAAACCGAATGGAACCTGATGATACCTGTTACCCTGCTTACCCTGGTGCTGGCCGCCACGCCCCTGTTCGCGGCAGCAAACAGCACCGCCAAGACCACCGCCAACGATGTCCGCCAGGAGATCGGCGACGCCCTGCAGACCATCGGCAGCTACAGCGCCGAGCAGCGCGACGCGGCGGTGGCCGCCGCCAGGCAGGCCCTGGAAAAAACCGACGCCCGTATCGAGCAGTTGCAGAAGCGAATTGACCAGAACTGGCAAAGCATGAGCGCCGAGGCCCGGCAACAGGCCCGCGCGGCGATGAAGGAGCTGCAGCAGGAGCGCCGGGATATCGCCGAATGGTACGGCGGACGGAAACACAGTTCGAGCAATGCCTGGGATGAGATCAAGCGGGGATTTGCCAAAAGCTATGATCAACTCGGGAAATCCCTCGAGAAGGCGGCCGGGGAGTTCTGATCCACGTTCGCGGCAATTCAATGGGCGGCGAGCTGCGCCGGAAGGTTTGACATGGCCGGGAATTACGTTTGAATTTGAACTGATTTGCCGCGTTGCGGCGCCACCCCTTGCATCCATCATCTTTTTAGGAGGTTTAGCCATGCCCGACTTTGGACACCCCTTCAGCGGCCTCAAGCACGACCGCCTGCTGACCCAGCCTGAGCTGGTGCGAGCCATTCGTTTCATGGTCTCCGCCGAGTACGAGGCGATCCAGCTCTACATGCAGCTCGCCGAGTCGACCGACAACACCCTCGCCCAGCAGGTGCTGATCGACATCGCCAACGAAGAGCGGGTCCATGCCGGTGAGTTCCTGCGCCTGCTTAGGGAGCTCGACCCGGAGGAGGAGACTTTTTATCAGCAGGGGGCGCAGGAAGTGGAGGAGGAATTCCTCGGCGCCGCTCCCGCCGACGCTGCACCCGCCCCGGCCGCCAAGCAGGGCGGCGGCGGCATCGGTGTCGGCAGCCTCAAAAAATAGCGACGGACGCCGCCGGCTGACGCCACCCCGGCCGCTGCCGTTCCACCCGTTGCCAAGGAGATGCTCATGGACCTGCTCAGACGCGAACTCGCCCCTGTTACCCCCAATGCCTGGTCCGAGATCGACGCCATGGCCCGCGAGGCTCTGGTCGCCACCCTCTCGGCGCGCAAATTCGTCGACCTCGATGGCCCCCAGGGCATCGCCCACGCCTGCGTCAACCTCGGCCGCCTCGCCCTCCCCTCCGGCCAGCAAGACGGCAGCGTACGCTACGGCATCCACCAGGTCTTGCCGCTGATCGAAACCCGGGTCAACTTTGTCCTCAGGCAGTGGGAGCTCGACAATATCGACCGCGGGGCCAAGGACACCCAGCTCGACGCTCTGGTCGCCGCCGCCCGCGAGATCGCCGGATTTGAAGAGAAGGCAATCTTCCATGGCTTCAAGGAGGCCGGCATCAAGGGGCTGCATGCCGAGATCCCATCCCGCCCGGTTTCGCTGGAGCTGCACATGGACGCCTTCGTCGATGCCGTCTCCGAAGGGCAGGCGCAGCTGCTGCGCGACGGCGTCGAAGGCCCCGCCCACCTCGTGGTCAGCCCCGAGATCTGGAAATTTCTCGCCCGCAGCACCCCCGGCGGCACCCTGCGCAGCCTGCTCGAACAGCAGCTCGGCGGCCAGGTGATCTACTCCGCCACCGTCAAGGACGCGCTCCTTGCCGCCACCCGCGGTGGCGACCTCGAGCTGACCATCGGCCAGGATTTCGCCATCGGCTACCACCACCACACCGCCGAGGAGATCCACCTCTTCATGACCGAATCCTTCACCTTCCGGGTGATCGCGCCGGAGGCGCTGGTCGGTTTTGCGCTGAAGAAAGCAAAGAAGTAGAAGCAGCGGCTAGGTGGCCATCCCAAGTACGCATACCAGCAGGGTCCAGCCTGGCCAGGCTGGACCCTGCTGGTATTGCCTCAGTGATCGAGGGGCAGCGCCACTGGCGCTGGGGCGTGGAGGTGATACCCTTGCAAGAGTTATCGATTCCCAACCCCAACCAGGAGAAGAAGATGCGACTCATCCCGACCTTGCTCATGGCAGTGATGATCACCTTCCTCGCCGGGGCCTGCTCCCAGGAGCCTGCCCCCGTCAAGGAACCGGTCAAACCATCGGCGCAGGAGACGCAACCGACGCCTGCCACCGTCCAGCAGCCGGCCCAGCCAGCGGCTCAGGAGACGCAACCGGCCCCCGCGACGGCGGGAGAGAAGATGACGCAGCAGGTTGAAACCAGCCTTAACAAGGTTGAGCAGGAGGCGGTCCAGGGAGCCAAGGTCGTGGCCAAGGAGGCCGACAAGGTCGCAACGGAGAGCAAAGCCGTAGTCGAGGAAACTGTCACCAAGGCGAAGCAGGAAGTCGCTGCCGCCGCGACCGTGGTCGCCGATTCGCTGACCCCGCCGCCAGCACCGGCGCCGAAGGCGCCCGAAGTCATCACCTACCCGGCGTCGATGGGGAAGGTCGCCTTCACCCATGCCACCCATGCCGCCCGACTCGACTGCAGCAAGTGCCACACTAACGACCCACCCCAGAAGATCGCCATCGACAAGACCTCCGCCCATACGCTCTGCAAGGGGTGCCACCAGGTCATGGGCGGCAATGCCCCGACCGCCTGTACCGGCTGTCACAAAAAGGGCTGAGAATGCTACGATGGTAAAGAAGTTCAAACGAATAACGGGGTAAACCGGCTGCGATCCTGAATCTTGCCGGTCTGGCCGTATCGACCGAGCTTTTCAGGAGCAAGACTTGGGTTGAAGAATAAACGACCCCGTAGCGTGCTGCGGGGTCGTTTATTTGGAGCGGCGGCAGACTTGTCGATAGGAGGAGCATCGATGGAACCTGGACCGATGGAGCCCCTGGCAAGACCGCAGTGGGCGAAAACGGCCGAGGAATCGTTTCGGGACCGGGTCGAGGCCTTGTTCGACCTGGCCGGAGTCCGGGTGAACGGTAACCGGCCCTGGGATATCGAGGTAAACGATACCCGCCTCTTCCGACGGATTTTGGCCGAAGGGAGCCTCGGCCTGGGCGAGGCTTACATGGACGGCTGGTGGGACTGCCAGGCCCTCGACCGATTCTTCCATCGGGTCCTGCAGGCGGGGCTGGATGCAAAGGTGCGGACCCTCGGCATGCTCTGGGCGTCCTGCAAGGCGCGGCTTTGCAATCGCCAATCGGTTGCCCGCGCCCGCCAGGTCGGCAAGCGCCATTACGACATCGGCAACGATCTTTACCGGGCCATGCTCGATTCGCGCATGAACTACAGCTGCGGCTACTGAAAGGAGACCGCCGACCTCGAAATCGCCCAGGAGCAGAAACTCGACCTGATCTGCCGCAAGTTGCATCTGCGGTCCGGGCAGCGTCTGCTCGATATCGGCTGCGGCTGGGGGGCGATGGCGCGCTTTGCCGCCGAACGTTACGGCGTCAGCGTGGTGGGGGTGACCATCTCCGAACAGCAGGCCAGGCTGGCCCGGGAACTCTGCCACGATCTGCCGGTGGAAATCCGCCTGCAGGACTACCGCGCGCTCAACGAACCTTTCGATCGGGTCGTTTCCGTCGGCATGTTCGAGCACGTCGGCCCGCGCAACTATGCAACCTTCATGCAGGTCGTTGCCCGCTGCCTGGTTGATAATGGACTTTTCCTGCTCCATACCATCGGCGGCAACCGACCGACAGCGACCACCGACCCCTGGATCGAGCGTTACATCTTTCCCAACGGCGTTCTCCCCTCGCCCGGACAGATCGCCCGCGCCCTGGAGAAGGTCTTTGTGCTGGTGGACTGGCACAATTTCGGCCCCGACTACGATCTGACCCTGATGGCCTGGTACCGCAAATTCGAAGCGGCCTGGCCGGCGCTGCGCAGCCGCTACGACGAACGTTTTCACCGCATGTGGCGCTACTATCTCCTCTCCTGTGCCGGAGCCTTCCGCGCCCGGGTCAATCAACTCTGGCAGATCGTGCTGAGCAAGGAGGGGATTCCACAAGGGTACCGGGCACAGCGTTGAGGATTCCGAGGCCTGCAATTCCGGGTAGCGCAAAACCGGGGACGTTCATCAGTCGATTAGCGACAACAGCGCCGGATCGTTCTTGATCAATAGTTCCCCCCGTCGGACAGCCATACTCACCCCGGAGCGACTCAACCCCAGTTGCCTCCCCACCGCGGCACCGCTGTGACCAAGATAACGGGTGGCCAAATACGAAACGAGACCGCGAACCTCGGCGACCCCCACCGCGCGGCTCTTCTCCCGCAACAGAGCGGAATCGACGGTGAAACGATCACAGACCTTGGCGATCAGTTCAGCGATGCCGAGACGGGACGGCAGCTCCGCAGCCAACCCCCGGCGCCCGCGGAGGTCTTCGACAAAATCTCCCCCGCCCAGAATCCGGTCGTCATACGGATCATCGGGGTTCTCCAGGCGCCGCTTACCGCTGCTGGTCAAATCGTCCCGTTTTCCTTGTTCAACTCCATCGGCGACAAATTGACGGTAGCGGCGCCGTCCTTCGCCTTCACGCCTGGCAAAGAGGCGAAGGAGATCATCCACAGACTGACCTGGCAGAACGCCCTGCCCCATGATAACCGCATGGCCGGACCAAGGGCAGTCGTCCAGCGCCGTCAAGTCCGTCACCAGCCCGGCCCGTAACGGATTGAGATGGATATAACGAACCAGTTCCAGAAGGTAGGTGTCCTCATCGCAGACAATCGACTTGTAACGATTCTGAAAGAGGTGTCCGGAACGCTTGTGCCGGAGGTTGAAATAGATGGCATAGCCGGTGAGCAACCGACGCATGAAGGGTGCGAGGCAGGTCTGGCGGGGACGAAGCAAGAGATGGACGTGATTGGTCATCAACGCCCAGGCGAAACATTCGGTGCCGGTCTGAATGAGAAGACGTGAAAGATTATGAAGAAATCGCCGGCGGTCGTTGTCGTCGCGAAAGAGATCACAACGGTCGACACCGCGGAAGATGACGTGTTGAAGCAAGTCGGGAATATCGAGGCGAGCGGCTCTTGGCATGCTGAAAGACTAGCATCCGAAACAGGCTAGTCAACTATTGAACAACGTCCCCGGAGGGTCTGTGCTGCCTGTAGAACGCCAGAAAATCAGCCGGAGAGAGAACGGTCACCTCCTGGCAGGACTCAGACGGAAAATGTACGTGGTTGCCAGTGATAAGACACGCTACACAAGCGGCGATGGCGACTTCCAAAAATGGCTCGTCATCGGGGTCTGGCAACGGTTGCTTGAGGGGGGAAGCCGCGACGATGCTGCCGTAATGTTCTATGAGATCAAGCATGGCTGCAACCTTGTCCTGATCAAATCTGAATTTGGGTCGAGCAAGGACATCCTGATATTCCGTCAGGATTCTGGCATCAAGGGCGAGTATCAATTCGCCAGACGACACCATACGAACAACTTCCCCGCAAGGACCAAAAGGCGACAGTAGGCCGGCGACCAAAACATTTGTGTCAAGGACGATTTTCATCGCGGGCGTTTACCGCGAACTGCTTTGATCTCGCTGTCGATCTCCTCCAGAGAAATCCGATCTGTTCCCAGTTCAACTGACCGGCGCTGGAGATAGGCAGTTGCTTCGACCGCACGTGCAGTGCGGAATGCCGAAAGAGCCTCTTCAAGATTTGATTCGTTGATCGCCGCAAGAATGGCAATGGGTCGGCCGTTGCTCGTAATCACCATTTCCCGCTCTCCAGGGAGTTCTTTCCAAACCTTTGCGGATTGGCCTCTTAAATCGCGAACACTTAGAAATTTCATGACGACCTCCATTCGTGTACACCACAGAGTACACAAACGTCCCTCAATGTCAAGTTGTGGGTTTTAGAATTTTGACCGGTTGCCGTCAATATCGGGCTGGTCACTCCTCCTCGAACGCCTTCTCTTTCCGCTCCACCGGACACAACGCCGCCTGGTTCGGCGCTGCCAGCTTGGCGTGAATGCGGTCGATCCACTCGGAGGGGAGCTCGAAGATTGACGAGCGCAGGCGCTCCATCCACCAGTTGGAAATCTCGCGCAGATCCTCCTGGCCGTAGCGGTGCTCGACGATGCGGAAGGAATCCTTCTCGTACATGATGACGTCCACCGGCAAATCGACGTCGGTGGCGCTGATGCGGGTCGAGTCGAAGGCGAGGATGCCGACCTTGAGGGCGAAGTTGAGGGGGTCGTCGTAGGTGAAGGTACGGTCGAGGATCGGCTTGCCGTAGCCGCTGGCGCCGACGATCGAGTAGGGGGTCCCCTTGGCGACCTCGACCCAGTTCCCCTGCGGATAGAGGAGGTAGAGCTTGGGCTCGGCGTCCCGCGCCATCTGGCCACCGATCAGGCAGTGGATGTCGAAGATCAGGCCGCTTTTGGAGAGCGCCGGCTGATCCTCCTCGGCGACCTTGCGGATCATCTCGGCGAAGGCATTGACCGCCTTGTAGAGGCGATCGAAGGGGACCTCCTGGGCCTCGATGAACTCTTCGAAGTAGGTCAGTGCCTTGTCGCGCACCGAGCGCAAGCCGGAGGTCATCAGGAACATCGCCGACTTCTCGGCGTGGAAAATGGTGACTTTCTTGGCGGTGATCGCCTCGTAGCCGGAGGTGATACGGGTGTCGGCGATACCGACCAGCCCGGCGCTGGTGCGCATGCCGAGGCAAAAGGTCATTGCAGTTGCTCCTGTTTGGAGGATCGGCCGGTTTCGCCGAGGGGGTGCAGGGCGAAAAAGGTTTCGGAGATGGCTTCGCCGACATTGTTGATGCGCGTCTGGGTGCTGTCAAGAAATTCGTGCAGGCCGCCGTTCAATATCTCCTCGATGGTGATGTAGTCGAGATCGGCGAGGAGCTTGCCGAGGGTCTTGTCGGCGAGGTTGGAAAAAGAGCCGCGCGGGCGCCCGGTGATGTTGCGCAGGGAGATTTCGGCGGTGGTCAGGCAATAGTGGATCGCCCGCGGAAACTTGGTGTCGAGCACCAGATAATCGACGATCTTCTCGCGGTCGATGCGGCCGTGGCGCTTGCGGTACATCTCAAAAGCGCTCGCCGAGCGGAGCAGCGCCGCCCAGAGGATATTGTCGAAGGGGGTACCGACGTAATCGACCGACGGCAGCAGGATGTAATACTTGACGTCGAGAATGCGCGAGGTCTTGTCGGCGCGCTCCAGCATCCGCCCGAGGCGGCCGAAGTGCCACCCTTCGCCGTGGGTCATGGTGCTTTCGGTGATGCCGACGAAGAGGTGGCTCGCCATCATGATGTCGACAAAGAACTGGTGCGGCAGGTCCATGCTCAGCCCCCGCGGCGCCGCCTCGTTGACCATCAGGTAGAAGGTGTTGACCTGCTGCCACATCTCCGAGCTGATGTGCTCGCGCACCGAGCGGGCGTTCTCGCGCGCCGCGCGCAGACAGGAGAGGATCGAGTTGGGGTTGTTGCGGTCAAAAGTCAGAAACTGGAGGACGTTGTCCCGGGTCATCCCCTGGTAATGTTCGGCAAAGAGCTCGTCGTCGCCGGTGGTGGCGACCAGCGGCTCCCACTGCTCGCTCGCCCCGCGCGGCAGGTCGAGGATCATGTGATAGCTGGCATCGATGAAGCGGGCGACGTTCTCGGCGCGCTCGATGTAGCGGTTCATCCAGTAGATCGATTCGGCGACGCGGCTCAGCATGGCTCGCCCCCTCCTTCTTTGAGCGGCGGATTCGCCGGCATGGTCAGCGGGCAGCTGCTGTCGATGACCCAGGTATCCTTGCTGCCGCCCCCCTGGGAGGAGTTGACCACCAGCGACCCCTTCTTCAGCGCCACCCGGGTCAGACCGCCGGGGAGGACGTAGGTCTCCTCGCCGTAGAGGATGTAGGGGCGCAGATCGACGTGACGCCCTTCGAAGTGATCGTCGACCATCACCGGCACCCGCGAGAGGGCCAGGGTCGGCTGGGCGATGTAGTTGCGCGGTTTGGCCTTGATGCGCTCGGCGAACTCGGCCTGCTGCTCTTTGGTCGAGTGGGGACCGACCAGCATGCCGTAGCCTCCTGACTCGTTGACCGCCTTGACCACCAGCTCGCCGAGGTGCTCGAGGACGTAGCTGAGGTCGTCGGGGCGCCAGCAGGCATAGGTCGGCACGTTGTGAAGGATCGGCTCCTCGTCGAGGTAGTACTTGATGATGTCGGGGACGTAGGCGTAGACCGCCTTGTCGTCGGCGACGCCGGTGCCGGGGGCGTTGGCCAGCGCCACGTTGCCGGCCTGGTAGGCGGCCATCAGGCCGGGAACGCCGAGCATCGAGTCGGGGCGGAAGGTCGCGGGATCGATAAAGTCGTCGTCGATACGCCGGTAGATGACATCGACCCGCTCCAGCCCCTTGGTGGTGCGCATCATCACCTTGCCGCGCTGCACTACCAGGTCACGCCCTTCGACCAGCTGCACCCCCATCTGCTGGGCGAGAAAACTGTGTTCGAAATAGGCCGAGTTGTAGACGCCGGGGGTCCAGACCGCGACCAGCGGGTCGCGCACCTTCTTCGGTGCCAGGTACTGCAGCAGGTCGAGGAGCCGGCTCGGGTAGTCGGTAACCGGCAGGACGCTGCAGGCGTCAAAGACCATCGGGAAGGTGCGCTTCATCACCAGCCGGTTTTCAAGCACGTAGGAGACCCCGGACGGGCAGCGCAGGTTGTCCTCGAGGACGTAATACTGGCCGTCGGCGTGGCGCACCAGGTCGGTGCCGGTGATGTGGCACCAGATCCCCTGCGGCGGCTTGAGGCCGAGGCAGGGCTTGCGAAAACCGTCGGCGGAAAAGACGAGGTCGGCCGGGACAACCTGGTCCTTGAGAATCTTCTGGTCGTTGTAGACATCGTTTATGAAGAGGTTGAGGGCGTGGACCCGCTGCTTGAGCCCGGCCTCCATCACCGCCCACTCGCCCGCCTGGACGATGCGCGGTACGATATCGAAGGGGAAGATCCGCTCGGTCCCCGAGTCGTCGCCGTAGACGCTGAAGGTGATGCCGAGGTGGAGCAGCGCCCGCTCGGCAGCGCGCTGGCGGCGGGTCAATTCCTCCGCCGGCAGAGAATTGATCCGCTCCACCACCAGATTGGCGCCGGGACGGGGCGTCCCATCGGCGTCGAACATCTCGTCGTAGAATCCATCGGTCTGGTAATTGTCAAAATTCATGCAGGACCATCCTTTCTCACAACAAGGTCTTCACCGGCAGGCCGGACTCAAAATTCAAAATTCAAAATTCAAATTCCCCTCCCAGCGGCTGCACATCGACCGACACCTTCAGCTTCTGCTTGCCGCCGCCGAAGGCGACCCCCTTGAGGGGGGTGACGTCGGCAAAGTCCCGCCCCCAGCCGATGGTGATGTGACGCTGCGTCGGGCGCAGGTTGTTGGTCGGGTCGAAATCGACCCAGCCGCTGCCGGGGAGAAAGACGGCAAACCAGGCATGGGAGGCGTCGGCGCCGACCAGCTTCTCCTGCCCCGGCGGCGGCAGGGTTTCGAGATAGCCGCTGACGTAGCGGGCGGCGAGCCCCTGGGCGCGCAGGCAGCCGATGGCAAAATGGGCAAAATCCTGGCAGACGCCGCGCCGATGGGCGATGACCTCGGAGAGGGGGGTCGCCACCGTGGTGACGCCGGGCGAATACCTGAAGTCGCGGTGTATCCGTCCCATCAAATCCTCCACCGCCTCGACCAGGGGCCGGCCTGCCTGGAAGGAGTCGCCGGCATAATCGGCCATCTCGCCGTCGGTGACAATGATCGGCGAGTCCTGGGCGTAGGCGAGGGCAGCGAGCAGCTCCGGTGCACGGTCGCTGCGCAGCTGGTCGCGGACCTGCTCCCAGGGGACGTCGCTGCCGAAGACGAAGGCTTCCTGCTCCTCGCTCAGGGCGACCTCGCTGGTGGCGGTGACAACCAGCTTTTCGTACGGCTGCTGAATCGCGAAATAGGCGACCCGGTTGCCGAAAAAATCGACCCGCTCGCGGTAGTCGACCGGCGCCGGGTCGACCGCGAGGACGCTGCGCAGGCAACGCTGGCGCGGCGAATGGCGTGGCTGCAGGCGCGCCTCGTTGTAGCAGAGGGAGGCCGGCTCGCTGTAGTTGTATTCGGTGCGATGCACCACGCGGTAATTCACAACTCCACCTCCAGCGGATCGGCCGCCAGCAGCCGCGGCCCCTGGGCATGGCTGAAATAGGCCCGGGTCAGAGCATCGGAGAGCTGGGCGAGCAGGGAGGTGACCCCGTCGAGCAGATCATCGAGGTCGGCAAAGATATCACTTTCGGCTGCCGTCGCCAGCCGGGTGACATCGGCCAGGCGCACCCGGGTGAAGGCCTCGAGCACCAGCCGTTCATCTTCCTGCAGCGTCGGCCAGGCCTTTGATTTCGGCAGGAAGGCGATATGACTCTGCAGCTTGCGCAGCTGGTAGGCAAGGGCCCGGGGATGCTTCTCGTCGAGGAGCAGCAGTTCGAGGACCGCCGGCAGCTGCAGGTGGGAACGGTAACGGCGGCGGAAGGTCACCAGGCTTTCGGTGGTGGCGAGAACCGCCTCGAGAACCTGGCCGACCACCGCCGGGTGATGGCAGGAGACCAGGGTCGCCCGCAGCAGGGCGGTGGTCAGCTTGGCCCGCTCCAGCCGCCGGCCGATATCGAGCAACAGCCAGCCGGAGTCGTGGGCCATGCTCTCGGTGGTCAGGCCGGAAAAGGCGACCAGCTTGAGAATCAACTGGTCGAGGGAGTCCTGCAGCGACTCGGGGGCTTCGCCCGGGGGCCAGGACTGCACCTGCCGCCACTGCTGCTGGATTTCGTCCACCACGCGCCAGGCATCGTTGGACCAGAGATCTCGGACGGTAAAGGCGGCGCGGCTGAAGGCGACCAGGGTCCCCGGCAGCGAGCCGGGGCGCTGTTCGTTCAGCAGCAGGGAGCGCAATTCCGGCAGCGGCTGCGAGAGCCGCGAGGCGCCCCCTTCACCGACAAAGCCGGGATAGCTGCTGGTCAGGTGGGTGACTGCCCGCAGCAGGTGCTCAAGACAGATCGCGTCGCCGGGGTCGTCGATCTCCTGCTGCTCGTCGAGCTTGTTGAGAATGGTGCGCACCAGCCGGGCGCTGCTCTCCGCCCGCTCGGTATAGCGGCCGACCCAGAAGAGGTTGTCGGCGGAGCGGCTCGGCAACGGCCCGAGCATCGGCTGCACCGTGCCAGGGGATTCCGGCGCGGGCGTCGTGGTGGAGAGCTTTTCGACCTCGTCGACAAGCACCCAGGTGTCCTTGCTCACCCCCCCCGATTGGCCGGAGACCGAGAAGCTCTCCTTCGCCGGCGCGATTCGGGTCAGCCCGCCGGGCATGGCGAGGTAGTCCTGCTCGCGGGCGACGAGGAAGGTGCGCAGGATGGCGTGCCGCGGTTCGACCCCCTCCCCCACCAGCGACGGGACTGTGGAGAAGCTGATCCGCTCCTGGCCGACATACATGTGCGGCTTGGCCCGGATCCGCTCCCGCCAGAGCGCCAGACCGGCCTGGTCGAGACTGCCACCAAAGACCGACGACTTGCCGGGGGTGCGGTGGATGGTCTTGATCACCAGCTCGCCGAGGTTGGCGAGGACGAACTCCCGTTCCCGTGGCTGGCCGCACCACCAGGTGGCGACTGCCGGGAGCTCCAACTCGGCGCCGAGCAGGTGGCGCGCGATGCCGGGGAGGAAGGGGAGGAATCCGGGGTTCTCCAGCAGGCTGCTGCCGATCGGGTTGGCGATGGCGACGTGGCCGCGGCGCACAGCCTCGACCAGGCCCGGAACCCCGAGCAGGGAGTCGGAACGCAGCTCCAGGGGATCGCAGAAGGAATCGTCGAGGCGTCGCAGGATGACGTCAACCTGCTGCAGCCCCTCCAGGGACTTGAGCCAGACCCGGCCATCGCGCACCGTCAGGTCATCCCCCTGGGCGAGGGGATAGCCGAGGTAGGCGGCGAGGTAGGCCTGCTCGAAGTAGGTCTCGTTGAAGGGACCGGGGGTCAGCACCACCACCCGGGGGTCATCGCGGTTGTGGGGCGCCAGCCGGGCCAGGGCGAGGCGCAGCGAACGGAAGAACTGGGCGAGGCGCTGAATCTGGGCGTCCCGAAAGAGGCCCGGCAGGATGCGGGTCATCACGGTGCGGTTTTCCAGGGCGTAGCCGGCACCGGAGGGGGCCTGGCTGCGATCGTCGAGGACCCACATCCGCCCTTCGGGGCCGCGGGCGAGGTTGGCCGCGTAGAGGACCAGGTGCCGCCCCCCCACCACCGGCACGCCGACGCAGGAGCGCTGGAACCCGGCGTGACAGTGGACCAGCTCCAGCGGCAGCAGCCCGTCGCGGATCAGCGCCTGCTCGCCATAGAGGTCGGCAAGGACCCGGTCGAGCAGTTCGGCGCGCTGCTGCAGGCCCCGCTCCAGCCGCAGCCACTCTTCGCTGCCGAGGAGGAGGGGAATCGGGTCGAGCTGCCAGGGGCGCAGGTTTCCTTCCGGGTCGTTGTAGACGTTGTAGGTGACCCCGTTCTCCCGCAGCAGGCGTTCCGCCTCCTGGCGCCGGCGTGCCAGCCCCTGGCCGCCGAAGGCCGCCAGCGATTTCAGCAACTGCTCCCAGTGCGGCAATACTGCGCCGGCGGTCGCCTGCATCTCGTCATAGGTGCCGAGACGGGTCGCATAGTACTGGGCGCCGCTGCCGCCGCTCATTTCATCTGGCATCTTCATGCCGACCTTTCACCGATGGCTGACTGCATGCAGCTACCCCCGCCCGCGGCGCAGGTCGAGGGTGTAGGGGAACTCTTCGTTGACATCCTCGGGCGGCGGCGCCATCGGGCGCGGCGGACTGCCGCTGGGAATAAACTTGCCGAGGCTGGCGAGCTCCGGAACCGGCTGCAGCGGCCCCGGCGTATGGCCGTTGTCCCAGAAGCGGCTGATGCGCCGCGACTCGGCCTCGAAGGCATTGACCGGGAAGATATCGTAGCTGCGCCCCCCCGGGTGGGCGACATGGTAGGAGCAACCGCCGATGGAGCGGCCGTTCCAGGTGTCGATGACATCGAAGACGAGCGGCGAGTGGGGCTTGATGGTCGGATGGAGCGCCGAGGGGGGCTGCCAGGCCCGGTAGCGGACGCCGACGACAAACTCGTCCTTGCGCCCGGTGCTGCGCAGCGGCAGCCGGCGCCCGTTGCAGGCAACGACGTGGCGCCCTTCGGTGAGGCCGGAGACCCGCAGCTGCAGCCGCTCCACCGAGGAGTCGACGAAACGGGCGGTCCCCTGGTTGCTGACCTCTTCGCCGAGGACGTGCCAGGGCTCGATGGCAAAGCGCAGTTCCAGTTCGAGGTTGTCGATCTGGACCGTACCGTAGTGGGGAAAACGGAATTCGAAGAAGGGATCGAGCCATTCGAGCTGGAACGGATAGCCGGCGCGCTGCAGGTCGGCGGCGACGTCCTTCAGGTCCTGGCGCACGTAGTGGGGGAGCAGGAAGCGGTCGTGCAGCTCGGTCCCCCAGCGGATCAGCGGGTGCTTGTAGGGCGTGTTCCAGAACCAGGCGACCAGGGTGCGCAGCAGCAGCGCCTGGACCAGGCTCATGCGGGCGTGGGGGGGCATTTCGAAGGCCCGCAGCTCGACCAGCCCGAGGCGGCCGGCGCTGCTGTCGGGGGAGTAGAGCTTGTCGATGCAGAACTCGGAGCGGTGGGTGTTGCCGGTGATATCGACCAGCAGGTGGCGCAGCAGGCGATCGACCAGCCAGGGGGCCGGGGTCTCCCCTTCCGGCATCTGCTGAAAGGCGATCTCGAGCTCGTAGAGGAGATCGTCCCGCCCCTCGTCGACCCGCGGCGCCTGGCTGGTGGGACCGATGAACATCCCCGAAAAGAGGTAGGAGAGCCCCGGATGGTGCTGCCAGTAGGTGACCAGGCTGCGCAGCAGGTCGGGACGCCGCAGCGCCGGGCTGTCGGCCGGGGTGGCGCCGCCGAGGGTGATATGGTTGCCGCCGCCGGTGCCGGTATGACGCCCGTCGAGCATGAACTTCTCGGTGCCGAGGCGGGCCAGGCGCGCTTCCTGGTAGAGGGTGGTGGTATTGCTCACCAGCTCCTGCCAGCTCGCCGCCGGGTGAATGTTGACCTCGATGACGCCAGGATCGGGCGTGACCAGCAGCCGCTCCAGGCGCCAGTCGCGCGGCGGCTCGTACCCTTCGATCACCACCGGCAGGGAGAGGTCGGCGGCGGTCGCCTCGATGCTGGCGATCAGGTCGAGGTAGTGCTCCAACATCCCCAGCGGCGGCAGGAAGAGGTGAATCCGGCCGTCGCGGGCCTCGACGCAGAGGGCGGTATGGGGAATCTCCACCAACTGCTGGCCGCTGTCGGCCGGCGACTGCGGTTGCAGCTCGGGGTGCGCCGGAAGTTCGGGCTCGAAACGGCTGTAGCGCCGGGCGACCTCGCCGTGGATATCGCCCAGCTCCGGCAGCTCGGCGAAGAGGCTGTTCTCGGCCAGCGGTTCCCGCTCCTCGGGGGCGACCCAGGGGATCGAATCGAGGGGGAGGCGCAGCCCCATTGCCGAGTTGCCGGGGACCAAAAACATCGCGCCGCGGCGGAAATCCCAGCGGCCACTCTGCCAGCCGCCGGCATCGGCCCGCCATTTGAGCGGCAGGGCGAAGCCGATCGGCTCGCCCAATCCCTGGTCGAGGAGCCGGGTGAGATGTTGGCGCTCCAGGGAATCTTTCAGGTTGGCCTTGAGGGGATCGCAGTTGGCCGGAATCGTCCCCTCTTTCCAGAGGTAATAGAAGACATCCTCGTGGCCGGGAACGAGATAGCCGGGGTTGATGCCGAGCCGTTTGGTGAGCTGGCGGGCGAAACGGCCGGCGTCCACCACCGTAGCGCCGTCATCCCGGGTGAGATCGGCGAGGAGCTTGGGGTTGTGCCAGACCGGGACGCCGTCCTTGCGCCAGAAGCAGCCATAGGCCCAGCGCGGCAGCGGCTCCCCGGGATACCATTTCCCTTCGCCGAAGTGCAGCACCCCCCCGGGCCCGAAGGCCGCGCGCAGGCGCAGGGTCAGCTCATGGGCGAGCTTGCGCTTGTGGGGACCGTCGGCGCGGGTATTCCATTCGGCCCCTTCCATGTCGTCGATGGAGACGAAGGTCGGCTCGCCCCCCATGGTCAGGCGCACATCCCCGGCGAGCAGGTCGGCATCGACCTTGGCGCCGAGGGCGTCGATAAAGGCCCACTGCTCGTCGCTGTAGGGTTTGGTGACGCGGGGATCTTCGTGGATGCGCCGAACCGTGTTGGAGAATTCGAAGCTGACCTCGCAGGGCTCCATCGCCCCATCGACCGGAGCAGCGCTTCCCGGGGACGGGGTGCAGGCGAGGGGGATGTGACCCTCGCTGGCGAAGAGTCCCGAGGTCGGGTCGAGGCCGATCCAGCCGGCGCCGGGAAGGTAGACCTCCGCCCAGGCGTGGAGATCGGTGAAGTCGGCCTCGGGTCCCGATGGACCGTCGAGGGATTTCTCATCGGCGGTCAGCTGCACCAGATACCCGGAGACGAAGCGAGCCGCCAGGCCGAGGTGACGCAGGATCTGCACCAGCAGCCAGCCCGAGTCGCGGCAGGAGCCGATCGCCCGGCCGAGGGTCTCCTCGCAACTCTGCACCCCCGGCTCCATGCGCACCGAATAGTTGACCGAGTCCTTGACCCGCTGGTTGAGCTCGACCAGGAAGTCGATGCTGCGCCGTTTCTTGAGGTCGACCTTCTCCAGCCAGGCACTGAGGAGCGGCCCCTTCTCGCTCTTTTCGAAATAGGGGGCGAGTTCCTTGCCGAGCTGCGGATCGTAGGTAAGGGGATAGTTCTCCGCCGACTCCTCGACAAAAAAATCGAAGGGGTTGATCACCGTCATGTCGGCGATCACCTCCACTTCGATGCGCAGCTCCCGGGCCCGTTCCGGGAAGACCAGCCGCGCCAAGTAATTGCCAAAAGGATCCTGCTGCCAGTTGAGAAAGTGGGTCTCGGGGAGAATCCGCAGGGAGTAGGCATGGATCGGGGTGCGGCTGTGGGGAGCCGGGCGCAACCGTAACACGTGCGGCGCAAGGGAAACCGGACGATCGAAGCGGTAATGGGTCACATGATTCAGAGCAACTCGGATCGTCATTTCAGCCTATCCTTCAAGCAGGGGTGCCACCCGGTTGGGCAGCAAGAGGGGTCCGGCGGCGGGAAAACGCAGGAGGATCGCCAGATCAGCAAGTGAAACGCATTAATTATGCCACGAAAAGTCACCAATAGCATTTTATGGCAATTTATATCCCGCTTTCATTCCCCGGGCGACCGGGACTCCTCCCCTGCGGGCGACCCTCCCTGTAACCGGTTATGGACCTGGCCTGGGAGTCGGCCTATACTGGGCAGAGACGTTGCGCCAAGGGGAGACGGCATGGACTGGATTTTCTGGGACAATGACGGGGTACTGGTCGCTACCGAGGACCTCTATTTCCAGGCGAGCGCCGAAGCCCTCGGTCTGGTCGGCATCGACCTCGACCTGGCAGACTTCCGGACCATTTCCCTGCAGCGGGGCGAGAGCGTGTTCCAGCTCGCCACCGGCACCGACCTCGGCGCCTGGACCATCGACGCCCTGCGCGACTGGCGCGACCGGCGCTACAGTGAGTTGCTGGCGGCCGGCGCGCCGCTGCAACCGGCGGTTATCGCCACCCTCGAAGCGCTGCACGGCCAGGTTCGCATGGCGATCGTCACCAGTTCCCGTCGCCACCATTTCGAGGCGATCCATCGTCACAGCGGCCTCCTCCCCTATTTCGAATTCTGCCTGGTGCGCGAAGACTACCACCACTCCAAGCCGCACCCGGAACCTTACCGGCTCGCCCTCAGCCGCAGCGGCGCCCGCCCCGAGCGCTGCCTTGTCATCGAGGACTCCCCCCGTGGTGCCGAGGCGGCCCTCGGCGCCGGCCTCTCCTGCCTCGTCATCCCCGGTGCCATGAACGCCGGCGGCCCGTTTCACACCGGCTGCCGGGAGATCCGCTCCCTCGCTGAAATTCCCGGATTGCTGGGGTTGTCTCACGGCCGGTGAGAAAAATATCAGATCGGCCATTTTTCCCTTGAAATTTCTTTTTTGTCCCCTTAATATCGCCACGAGCTTTGGCCTGGTTTACCAGTCCAAAGGTTTGGCCCCGTACGCACCCCCCCTCCGTGTACGGGGCCTTTTTACGTCCGCCGCCCGCCAACCGTCTCCTTAAAAAAATTCTCCCGGGATGATTTCTTTCCGGTTGCACGACGGGGCCGATTCGGGTAGACTCCCGCCAATGCTTCCCCCGGCACCCCCAAAAGGCCGGGGGGTTTTTGCCCCGTGATACCCCTCCTTCACGGGGCTTTTTTATGTCCGCAGCCCACCGCCCGGCCGCGCCCCTCCAGTCGCCCCACCCGGCGTTCATGCTAGAATGGTAGCCTCTCTGCCAAGGAGTGCTGTCATGCCCACCCCCTCCGCCCCACCCCCCGGCCGCGACAAGCCGTCCCCGCGGGAACGGCCGCGATCGAACCGTCTCGCCCGGGAAAAGAGCCCCTACCTGCTGCAGCACGCCGACAATCCCGTCGACTGGCATCCCTGGAGCGAAGCCGCCTTTACCCGGGCGCGGGCGGAGGAGAAACCGGTCTTTCTCTCCATTGGCTACTCGACCTGCCACTGGTGCCACGTCATGGCCCACGAATCGTTCGAGGACGAGGAAGTCGCCGCCCTGCTCAACCGGCATTTTGTCGCCATCAAGGTCGATCGTGAGGAGCGTCCCGACATCGACGCCACCTACATGGCGGCCTGCCAGATGATGACCGGCAGCGGCGGCTGGCCGCTCACGGTCATCCTGGACCCGGAGCGCCAACCCTTCTTCGCCGGCACCTATTTCCCGCCCCGGTCCCGTCCCGGGGTTCTCGGCCTGATCCCGCTGCTGGAGAAGATTGTCGAGCTCTGGCAGGGGCAGCGCCAGCGCGTCCTCGCCACCGGCACCCAGCTCGCCGTCTCCCTGCGCCAGCGCAACAGCCGCAGCGCTCCCGACAAGCAGCCAGGTGGCCAGCCGCTGCGCCAGGCCCTCCAACTCTATCGCCAGACCTTTGACGCTACCCACGCCGGCTTCGGCGCCGCGCCCAAGTTTCCGGCCCCCCACAACCTCTCCCTGCTGCTGCGCCTCGGCGCCCGCTTCGCCAGTGAAGACGCCGAGGAGATGGCCGTCGCGACCCTCCTCGCCCTGCGGCGGGGGGGCATCTACGACCAGCTCGGCTTCGGCCTCCACCGCTACGCGGTCGATGCGCGCTGGCTGGTGCCGCATTTCGAAAAGATGCTCTACGACCAGGCGCTGCTGATCCTGGCGGCTAACGAGGCCTGGCAGGTCAGACGCGACCCCGCCCTGGCACAGATTGCGATCGAAACGGCGGCCTACCTGCTGCGCGACCTGCAGCACCGGGAGGGGGGCTTCTATTGCGGTGAGG
Source organism: Desulfuromonas carbonis (assembly GCF_054658035.1). Taxonomy (NCBI): domain Bacteria; kingdom Pseudomonadati; phylum Thermodesulfobacteriota; class Desulfuromonadia; order Desulfuromonadales; family Desulfuromonadaceae; genus Desulfuromonas; species Desulfuromonas carbonis. Next base: position 854,709 of record NZ_BAAHXR010000002.1, read on the forward strand.
ACGCCGATTCCGAGGGGGAGGAAGGGGCCTTCTATCTCTGGACGCCGGCTCAGGTTCACGCCGTTTTGGGCGATGACCGTGCCGAACTCTTCTGCCGCCACTTCGATATTTCTGCCGCGGGCAACTTCGAAGGGCGCAGCATCCCGAACCTGCTCGGAAGGCATTCCCCTCCGGACCCGGTGACGGCGGAGCAGCTGGAACAGGCCCGGATAGCGCTCCTGGCCGCCCGCACCCGGCGACTTCGTCCCCATCTCGATCGCAAACTCCTCACCGGCTGGAATGGCCTGGCGATTGCCGCCCTGGCCAAGGCCGGAGCGGCCCTGGGCCGGCCGGACCTGGTAGCAGCGGCAAGGGCGGCGGCCGATTTTGTCCGCGGCCACCTGCGCACCGCCACCGGGCGGCTGTTGCGGCGCTGGTGCGACGGCGAGGCTGCGATTCCCGCCTTCCTCGAAGATTACGCCTTTTTCTGCTGGGGGTTGCTCGAACTGCACCAGGCGCAGCTGCTCGCGGAAGACCTGCAACTCGCCCTTGAGCTGGCGACGGCGATGGAAGATCTCTTTGGCGACGGCGAAGGGGGGCTCTTTGACATCGGCAGGGATGCCGAGGAGGTGCTCGGCCGGGGGCGGTCGTTGCAGGACGGTGCGATCCCGTCCGGCACTTCGGTGGCGATCGGGGTGCTGCTGCGCCTGGGACGGGTGAGCGGCCAGCGGGAGCTGACGGCGCGTGGATTAAAACTGCTGGCCCTTTCCCTGCCGGAAATCGAACGCTATCCGGCGGCCTATGCCCAGGCGCTCTGCGCCCTCGATGTCGCCCTCGCGCCGGAGGCGGAGCTCAGTTTCTGGCCCGGCGCGGAGGAGACGGCGCCAAGTCCGCTGCTGGCGGCAGTCCAGCAGGGCTTCTATCCCGGCCTGGTCTGGCGGCGCGGCAGCGGCCCCGCTCCGGAACCGGGACCAACCGCCCAGCTCTGCCGCGACCACACCTGCCTGGCGCCGGTCCATAGCGCCGCAAAACTGCTGGAACTGCTGGCCCCCGCGGCTAGGCCTTGAAGGCCTTGAGCAGGTGCGGAACCAGCTGCTTCTTGCGCGAGAGGACCCCGGGGAGATCGAAGAGGTTGGCGTCGACTTGGGAATAGCCGATGCGGTAGGAAAGATCGCGCCCGCCGACAGCGAGGAGCAGGCTGGTCTCGCGGACAATGTCGGTGACCAGCAGCCCGGCGAAATCGAGCCGGCGTTCTTCGCGCAGCTTGCCGAGTTCGGCGGCGATCGCCTCCTTCATCCCCTGGAATTCGTGAAAGCTGACCACCTCCACCTGCCCGACGCCGAAGGACTGCTCGCCGGCACTGTATTCCTTGAAATCGGCCAGCAGCAGTTGCCGCAGGCTGGCGTAGGCGGCCAGGGCGCTCCCCGCCGCGAAGATCCGGCGGCCGAACTCCTGGGGGTCGCGGCCGGCAAGACGCCCGAGCCAGGTCGCCAGCTCGTGGTCGCTGGGGGTGGTGGTCGGCGACTTGAGGATCACCGTGTCGGAGAGGAGACCGGCAAGGAGCAGACCGGCCATTTCCGGCTCCGGCTCGAGTCCGGCCTGGCGATAGAGGGAGGCAACGACGGAGCAGGTACTGCCGAGGGGCTGGTTGATAAAGCGGATCGGCGCTTCGGTGTGGAAATTGCCGAGGCGGTGATGATCGACGACTTCGGTGATCTCGACCTTATCGGCACCGGGGACCGCCTGGGCGAGCTCATTGTGGTCGACCAGGATCAGTTGCAGCGGCGAACTCTGCAGCAGGTTGCTCTTGGTCGCCACCGCGGCCACCCGTCCCTCTTCGTCGAGAACCACCACACCCGGGTCCTTGCCGTGGGTCAGCTTGAGGCGCAAATCGTCAAGGCGGTCCGTGAGACTGACGCTGGTGACCTCGCCGTCGACGAGGTGGGAGATTGGGGTCGAAAGGCGGGTCAGCCAGGCGCTGGTGGCGGTGTCGAAGGGGGTGGAGAGGACCGTCACCCCGCGTTTCGCGGCTATTTCCAGCAAACCAGGCGCGACCGGCAGGTTGCCGGTGACGATCAGCACCCTTACCCCCATCTCGATCCCCTTGCGCTGGATATTCTCCCGGTCGCCGGTCAGCAGCACCAGACGGCGGCCTTCGAGTCCGGCGAGCTTGGCATCGAAGGTGGCCGAGGCCATGGCGCCGACGTAGAGGGAGAGCTCCTCGACCGTTTCCAGCTCGTCGCCGACCAGCACCGTCCCCTTCAGGCAACGGCGCAGCGACGCCGGTGAAGCCTGGACGCGGCGGATTGCGCTCTCCTCGCGGGGAACCAGGAAACGTTCGGCGACCCGCTTCAGGACCAGCATGCCGACCGGGCGGCGATCGTTGTCGACCACCGGCAGCAGACGGATGTTGTGCAGGTGGAAGAGTTCCAGCGCCCGCGACAGGGGTGCTCCACCGTCAATGGTCACCACCTCCCGGCCGACCACATCCTTGACCCGGGGATAGACATCGATCAGCAACTGCGGTTGCGGGATGCCGAGCTCCTCAAGGACAAATTCGGTCTGGCGGTTGACGTTGCCGGCCCGCGCCGGAAGGATATGCTCCACCCCCTGGCGCTGGCGCAGCCGGGCATAGGCAATGGCGCTGCAGATGGAATCGGTGTCGGGGTTGCGGTGGCCGACGACGAAAATGCGGCGTTGGGTCATGGCACTTCCTCAGGATGAAATTTCAGGGACGCAGGCTGCCGCGCACGTCCCCGAGACCGATGACGTTCTGGACGATGCCGCGGGCCGGACGGAGTTGATCATCGAGCCAGACGTAGATCCCGCCATCCTCCGAATCGAAAATCTCCGGATCGACCTTGATCCGGGCGACCAGGCCGCCGCCGGGGAAAAAATCGAGTCCTTTTCGGTCCTTGCTCGCCAGCAGGTCGATTTCGATATTGCCGGCCCCCTGACGGTTGAAGGTCGGCACCAGGTAGTGGCGACCCGCTTCAAGAGGGCCGAAGTAGCCGGCGCGAAAATTGAAAAAAGCCGTGAGGATGTCGTTGGGCGTACTCTCCGCCATCGGTTTGACCTCCTCCCAGACCTGCTTGCCATCGGCCAGTTTTTCCATCCGCACTTCCCGCCGCACGTGATCGAAAGTGAAACGCTTGGTCCGTTCGATCAAGGTCTTGTCGCGGCGCCGGATGATCCGTGATTCGTACCGCAGCGAGCGCAGCTGGCCGTCCGGCTGCCGCTCCATCAGGGCGACGTAGCTCTGCACCCGGTCCTGGGTCAGCCAGGCGGCAACGCCCAGGGTCCGCGCCTCCAGCACCGCCCGGTAGGTGCCGGGCTGCTCCCCGGGCAGGAGACTGAAACGCCCCTTGGCGAGGCGGTCGAACCAGAGGAAGGAGATGTCGTAGGAAAATTCACGACCGACCAGTTCGTCGAAGGAAAGGACCTGTGTTTCCAGGACCGGTCGGTCCGCGGCTATTTCCTCGGCACCAGGCGTCGCCGGCCAGCTGACCAGGATCAGCAGAAGGAGGAGTCGTTGCAACAAGGTCGGTTCCTTTCCGAGGGCGAGAAGCGCGGCCAGTGATGGTCGCCGCACCGGCAGAAGTGAGGGGTCGAAGGCAGACTTGAGGCTGGCTTTGAACCCAATTATTTCCACATAATACACGAAATCGTATTGACAAGCATTCACCGGCCCAACTAAAATCCGCATATTCGAATAATCGTTCGGGCCTGAGATCGGGAGAATAGCAATGGATCGTGTGGAATTCAACAAGGACCTCAACTGCGATCGTGAAGCGGAGATCCTCAAGGTCCTCGGCCACCCGGTGCGGCTGAAGATCGTTGCCGGCCTGATGTCCCAGTCCTGTAACGTGAAGAAGATCTGGGAATGCCTCGGGCTGCCGCAGGCGACCGTCTCCCAGCATCTCGCCCTGCTCAAGAACAAAGGGATCATTGACGGGCGCCGTGACGGCGTCGAAGTCTTCTACACCGTCATCTCCGACCCGGCGCGGATGATTGTCGGCGCCCTCTTCGATCCCGGCAGTTGCCCTTGAAGCACCAGCTTCTGCTGCGCCCGGGGCAGGATCGCCGCCTGCGCGCCGGCCATCCCTGGGTCTTCAGCAACGAAATCGAACACCTCCCCTCCGACCTCCCGCCCGGCGCCGCCGTGGAAATCCGCTCATCACGGCAGGCCTATCTCGGCAACGGCTATTTCAACCCCCACTCGCTGATTGCCGTCCGCGTCCTCAGCCGCAGCGGCGAAGATATCGATCATCCCGACTTCTATCGTCGACGGTTGGAGCAGGCCGCCGCCCACCGCCATCGGCTCTATGGCCACCGCGACGGTGTGCGCCTGGTTCACGGCGAGGCGGACGGGCTGCCGGGACTGGTCGTCGACGCCTACGGCGAGGTCCTGGCGGTCCAGTTTTTGACCTGGGGGATCGACTGCCGGCGCGACCTGGTGCTGCAGGCCCTGCAGGAGCTTTTCCAGCCGCGGGCGATCGTCGCCCGCAACGATGTCGCCGTCCGCGAACTGGAAGGGCTGAAACCGCAGGTCGAGCTTTTGACCGGTGACCTCCCCGACCCGCTCTGCTTTCGCGAAGGGGAACTGAGCTTCCGCGTCGACCTCCTCGGCGGGCAGAAGACCGGCGCCTTCCTCGACCAGAAGGAAAACCACCAGGCGCTGCGCGGCCGGGTGGCCGGGGGGCGGGTCCTCGACCTCTTCTGTTACGGCGGCGGCTGGTCCCTGCACGCCGCGCACTTCGGTGCCGCCAGTGTCACCGGCATCGACATCTCCCCGGGTGCGGTCGCCCTGGCGGCGGAGAACGCGCGCCGCAACGGTCTGGACCAGGTCTGCCGGTTCGAACAGGGGGATGTCTTCGAGCGCCTGCGCCAGCAGGGTCCCGGCTACGACGCTGTCATTCTCGACCCGCCGGCCTTCGTCAAGAGCCGCAAAAAACTTCCCGAAGCGCTGCGCGGCTATCTGACCATCAACCGCCGGGCGATGGAACAGGTCGTCCCCGGCGGCATCCTCGTCACCTGCACCTGCTCCCATCACCTTGACCGCGAAACCTTCCTCGGCCTGCTGCGCCAGGCGGCCCACCAGGCCGGCCGCGAGGCCCGCCTGCTCGAGGTTCGTGGCCAGGCCTTCGATCACCCGGTGCTGCTCGCCTGCCCGGAGACCGAATACCTCAAGTGCGTGATCCTGCAGCTCCTCTGACCCTCCCTGCCCCTGCTCATCCCACGAAAACCAAAGTCCCTGGCCCAAAGCTTCTCCTCTGATCGCCATCGAGGATGCAGCTATCCTACTTTCCGCGCCAGCAGATAAATCACCTCGTAGGTGGCCGGGATCGATCCGGGCCGGCCAAACTCGGCCTGGTAAATCTGGGTCATCCGCTGCATGACATCCCGGCGCGCCAGGCCGGGGGGGCGGCTACGGGCGGCGTTGGACGCTCCGAGCCCCTTAAGACCGCGCAACAGGCTGGCGACATCCCGATGGGTTTCAGACACCTCGTCGCTGAAAAGCTGGAGGGGGGAGAGGCCACTCCCCGCCAGGGCGGCCTGAAGGTCGCCGAGATCAGGAAAGTCGAGGGCATGGGAGGGCTGGAGACTGTTGCTCTCGGCAACCGCCCGCCGGTGTGAGGTGCGCAGTTCGTGGAGGGTCCGCCCGCCAAAGAGGGCGAGGGCCAGCACGCCTGAAGGGCGCAGGATGCGTCCCGCTTCGGCTAGGGCGCTGGGGAGGGAATTGAGCCACTGGTAGACCGATGCGGAAGCGACCAGGCCGCAGCTCCCGCTGGCGAAAGGGAGCGTCTCGGCATCGGCATCGACGGCGGAGGCAGCGGGGAGCAGGTTGGCGGCACAGCAGGTCATCGGGTGGGCGAGGTCGGAAAGGATCAGGGACGCTTCAGCGCAGCGGGAGCTTAAGAGGCCCGACAGCAGCCCGGTACCGCATCCGACCTCGAGGATGGGGCCGGCCGGCCAGTCGACACCGTCCAGGAGCCCGGCAAGGCGCTGGGCGACCTGGCGCTGTACCCGGGCGTGGCGCTCGTACTCGCTGGCCTGGCGGGCAAAGTTGCGCTTCACGCTGGCCCGGTCGACGGGACGCAGGGGGGTCATGACAGGAACGCCTCCCAGGTTTCGACGCTCTGCTGCGGGGCACTGAGGAAGGGGGCGTGACCACGCTCCGGCAGCAGCTCCAGGAGCCCCCGGGCAGAGGTGGCGGCGAGAGCCGCGGCTGCACCCGGCAGGGTGATGCGGTCGAGTTCTCCCTGCTGGACCAGGACCGGGCAGGGAAGCTCGGTCAGCTCCGGGCGCAGGTCGCCCTCCTTCAGGGTCTCTAGCGCGGCGAGCGCCACCTCCACGGGGGCCAGTTTCCCGCCCCGAACGGCAAAGGAGACAATTTCGCGCAGCCGCTGGCGCGGAATCGCTTCGCCGGCAAACTGGAGCTGAAAGAAGTCGCCCTGGGTCTTGGCATAGGCACGGACGAGGTCGCGGGCCATGACCCGAACCTGCCCGGCCGGGAGGCCGTGGGGCCAGTCGCCGGCGGCGACAAATTTCGGTGTTGTTGCTACCAGCAGCAGCGCCCTGACCTCGATCCGACGACGGCGCGCCAGGCGGATCGCCACCTGGCCGCCGAGGGACCAGCCGAGGAGATCGATCTGCCGATGCCCGCTGGCGAGCAGCCAACCTTCGAGATCGGCGGCAAAATCGTCGAGGGCGTAGCCGGGCCCCGGGGAGGAGTCCCCGTGCCCGCGCAGGTCGGGAGCGAGGGCCAGGCGCCTCGCCCCGAGCAGGGGCAGCACCTCGCCAAAGACCGCCGATGACATCGACCAGCCATGCAGTAGCACCAGCGGCGCACCGCTCCCCTGCTGGCGCCAGGCCAGGTTGCGGCCATCGGCGAGAAGATGCCGCCTCACGGCAGGTTCTCCAGGGTGGCGACGATCGCTGCCGCGGCCCGCTCCAGTTCGGCAGGATCGTGGTTCGCCATGACCGTCGCCCGCAGCCGGCATTTGCCGACCGGGACGGTGGGCGGCCGGATCCCCTGCAGGAAGATACCGCGTTCGAAGAGACGGTTGGCGGCTGCCATGGTCGGTTGCGGCTCCCCGGTCAGCACCGGCACGATCTGCGTGGTACTGCCGAGCAGGTCGAGACCGGCGGCGCTCAGCACCGCGCTGAAACGGCGACGGTTCTCTTCCAGCTGCCGACGCAGGCGGGCGCCTTCGTCGCTGGCGACGATGGCCAGCGCCGCTTCGGCCGCCGCGGCAACCGCCGGCGGCAGGCTGGTGGAGAAGATGAAGGGACGGCTGCGGTTGATCAGGATATCGATCACCGGCCGCGCCGCCGCGAGGTAGGCGCCGGCCGCACCGAGCCCCTTGCCCAGGGTTCCCATGTGCAGGTCGACCTGGTCGAGGCAGCCGAAATGCTCGGCCGTGCCGCGACCATGGGGACCGAGTACCCCGGTGCCGTGGGCATCGTCGATCATCAGCAGGGCGGAGAAGCGTTCCTTGAGGCGGACCAACTCGGGGAGTGGAGCCAGATCGCCGTCCATGCTGAAGACGCCGTCACTGACGATGAGCCAGCGCCCCTTGCGCTGCGGCGCCTCGGTAGCGAGCAGGGCTTCCAGGGCGGCGCAGTCGGCGTGGGGATAGACAACAGTGCGGGCTCCGGACAGGCGGCAGCCGTCGATCAGCGAGGCGTGGTTCAGGGCATCGGAGAAGATCACGTCACCGGGGCCGAACAGCCCCTGCAGAATCCCGGTGTTGGCGGCATAGCCGGAATTGAAGAGGAGCGCCCCTTCGCACCCCTTGAAAGCGGCCAGGGCCTCTTCGAGACGCACATGGGGGCGCATCGAGCCGGAGACCAGGCGACTGGCGCCGGACCCGGCGCCATAGCGGGCGGTCGCCGCGCAGGCCGCCTCGATCAGCGCCGGATGGTTGGCGAGCCCGAGGTAGTTGTTGGAGCAAAGGAGAAGGAGCTCGCGTCCCTCGACCATGACCCGGCTTTGCTGGGGGCCGTCGACGGTGCGCAGCGAGCGGTACATGCCGTCGGCGCGCAAGGCTTCCAGTTCACGGCGCCACTTTTCCATGTCAGGACTCCTGCGCCGGAGGGCGGGCGATGGTGCCGACCTGGTCAATGAGCAGCACCTGGCGTTCGAGAAAGGTCACCGTCTCCTCCAGGCTGGCGGTGCCGGAACGCCAGAAAAAGGCGCGACCGCCGCGCTCTTCGCCGAGTGGCTTGAGGTGGGGCAGGCGCAGGTAACCGTCCACTGCCGTCGCCACGTAACCGGCCGGGTAATCGGGATCATCGGACCAGCAGAGCTCGGCGACGATCCCCGGGGCTGCCAGGACCTTGGCGGCGAGGACCAGGGCCTCGCGAACGTGGGGGTTGTTCAGACCGACCCGGGCGAGGCGACGGCGCAGCATACGATCCGCCGACCGGGTCAGGTCCATGCGGCTGGCGCGAACCCCGCGGGCAGGGTCCGCCTCGAGCCGGGCGCCGCTGTCGGCGTCGACCAGCATCGCGCCGCGCATGCTGACGCCGCCCGGGGCAGGACCGGCGACCAGCGCCGCCAGCGCCTGATCGACGGCCAGCCTGCTGACGCCGGCCTTGATCAGGAGATCGACCGCTAGGCGGCGACCGGCCTGGTAATCGGCAACGGGGAGCGTCCGTACTTGGGGCAGGCGCCCGTAGCGAATCTTTGCCGGATCAAGCGCCTCGGCACTCAGGCGCAGTTCGTCAGCAGCACCGCGGGTGTGGTCCAGAGCCCGTTGCAGCAGGTCCCTGCCGGCGCGCGCCAGCTCTTCGGCAGGCACGATCCTTTCGGCGCCGGAGATATGTTTTCCCTCCCGGGTGCTGTGCATGCGCAGGCTGTAAAGGGTCGGATTCATGGGCGAAGAAGCTAGCATGACGGCCCGGCCCTGTCAACCTCAAGGAGATGCCTGGTTGACAATCGTTACGGGCTGTCGTTACGGGCTTGGCGCGGGCGCCGGTTTGGTTTATGCTACCGGGCCAAACCCTCCCTTCCCTCTCCGGACCGTCACCGCCTGCGGAGTTTCCGCCGATGTTGCTGTTGACCCGCATTCTGCTTGCCGCCGCCTTCGCCAGTTACCTGCTGGCGGTCATCCTTTACCTGCTGCAACTGCGGTATCGAAACCGGGGGCTGGTGCGCAACGCCCTGCGCCTGATTGGCCTTGGTTTCCTTCTGCAGAGCATCTGCCTGGCACAGCGCTGGTGGCTGGCCGGGTTCCTGCCGGTGACCAACCTCTTCGCGACCCAGTTCTTTTTCAGCTGGGCCCTCGCCGCGACCTTTCTTTACTTCGAACTGCGCTACCGCATCGGTGCGACCGGCCTCTTCGTCATGTTCCTCAACCTGCTCCTGCTCGGCAGCGCGCTCCCCCGCGACCCGGCGATTCCGCCGCTGATCCCGAGCCTCGATACCCCGCTCTTCACCCTGCACATCGGCTTTTCTTTCTTCGGCTACGCCTTCTTTGCCATGGCCTTTTCCCTCGGCGTTCTCTACCTGGTCCAAAAACGCTGGCATTCGCCGCTCCTGCCCGGCCTCCCCGAGTTGCGCCGCCTCAACGAAGAGGCGATCTTTCTCGGATTCTGCCTCTTCACCTTCTGCATGCTCTGGGGGAGCCTCTGGGCCTACATCGCCTGGGGCTTCTATTTTTCCTGGAACGTCAAGGCGGTCTGGTCCTTCATCGTCTGGCTCTTCTACGCTGGTATGTGCCACGCCAAGTTCGTCCGCCGCTGGCAGGGGACTGGTTACGCCTGGCTGTCGATCGCCGGGTTCGCCGTCGTTCTCTTCACCTACCTCGGCATCGGCCTGCTGCTGACCAGCAACCACCCCCTGGATTGAACCATGCCGACGCTGCGCCAGAAGATATGGGACTATTGCATTTCCCTCAAGCTGACGATCCTCCTCGCCAGCCTCGCAACCCTGCTCACCATGGGCGGTTCCCTGCTGATCCATTTCCTGCCCGGCATCTTCGGCAACCTCGATCAGGTTCCTCTCGGCGCCTGGTTCCTCGGTCGCGGCCGCGAGCATCCCTTCTTCGCCGCCTGGCTTGCGGCCCTGGTGCTGCTGATGGGGCTGCTGGCACTCAACACCGGCTGCTGTTTCCTCGACTGGCTGATCAGGCTGCGCAGCCGCTGGCGCAAAAGTGGTGAGTATCTGCTCCATCTCGGCTTTCTTCTGATCGTCTGCGCCTACCTCTGGGGCGGGATGACCGGATCACGGCAGTCCGGTCTGCGCTTTTCCCCGGGGGCCCCGGTCCCGTTGCCGGGGCAGGCCGGGCTCTACCTGCGCCTCGATCAGTTCGATCCGGTCTTTCGCGATGGCCGCCCCATCGACATGATCAGCAAGGTGACCCTGCTGCAGGGAGATTCCCCTCTATCCTCCGCGGCCATTCGCATCAACCACCCATTGATCTGGAAAGACCTGGTTATCCTGCCGGAAAGCTTCGGCCAACAGCCGACCGGCTTTCGCTTCCTGCTCGGCAATGGCGCCGAGGTGGAACTGCGTCCCGGTTCGCGGCACGATCTCGGTGGTGACCGCGCGCTGCTGGTTCGCGGCTTTCTTCCCGATGCCTCGATCGGCAGCGACGGTCGCGCCTATGCCCGCAGCGAGAACCTCGGCGATCCCGCGCTTTTGCTGCAGCTGGTCACCGCCGACCGCCTCCTCTGGCAAGGGTGGTACCCGTTACGGCAGGGACTGCCGCGCGCTGCCGCCGTCGCCGGACTGCAGATGACGCCGCTGGCACCGATATTTCAGACCTATGCGGTGCTGACCGTCAACAGCGACCCGGGCGCGCACCTCGCCCTCGCGGGGGCAGCGGCGATGCTGACCGGCGTCAGCCTGGCCCTCGTCTCCTTCTACCGGAAACGGCGGCGAGGTGACCGACCCGACATTGGCTGACCACACGAATATTCTCCAACGATCCGTTTCTTCCTTGCAAAAACCTCTGTCTCTTCTTATAGTTAATGGCTGATTCCGGAGACGGGCCCAACTTCCAGACGACACGGATCGTTTACACGGGCTTTCGATATTTCTGGTGGACGACTTTCTGCAGCAGCCTGAACGTCGGCGCCAGCGCAAGCTCCCCGAACTGGTAACCGCCGTCACCCGCCGGTGGTAACAAGTCGAGCCAGCACGACCAAAGGTTACGGCCGTCATCTCTGCCGCGCCGTCAGGGGAAATGGGGCAAGGCCATCCCGACTCTCGATACCCTCCTCGCATTCGTCCCGGGAGGGCGCGGGAAGGCCAGGAACGCCTATATCAGGCATCCCCCAGATGCTGGTCCTCGCTCTGGCCGATGGTCGCCGTTCCATCCACACCATCTGTAGCGAAGCGACCATGCTCGATTTCGAGGTGTACAATTTTCTCTACCTGATGGTTCGTGCCCGCATTCTGCAATTGGACGAAGCTGAGGGACACATCCCAGAGAGGGAAGCCTAGGCGATGATGACCGCTGCGCAGCAACAGGACCACGTCCGGCGGCTGCTGATTGTTGACTACTCTGCCGAACGGCGTGCCAGCCTGCGCCAGCTGTTGGAGGAACGGCAGATAGTGACGCTCGAGGCTGACAGTTGCGAAAGCGCCCTGGCCATGTTGATCGTGGAACCGGTTGCCCTGATCCTTACCGAGACCGAGCTCCCGAACAAGAGCGGTCTTTATCTGCTGCAGAAGGTGAAGCAGAAGCACCCCGAGGTTGAGGTCATCCTCCTCACCCACAACGCCTCTTCCTATAATCTGCTCCAGGCCCTGCGTAACGGTGCCTACGACTTTATCGTTCGCCCCATTGACACCGGGGAAATCCTGCACAACGCGCTCGACCGGGCCTTCAGCCACATCCAACTGCGGCAGCAGAACAACCAGCTCCTCAGCGAGCTGGCCCAGCACAACCGCTTTCTGAGCCACAGCCTGGACATGCTAAAAGCCCTCAATACCTCCATCGAGCGGGTGGCCGCGGCCACCGACATCGAAACCCTCTTCATGGAACTGCTCACTTCGGCGGTTGAGGAACTGCACCTGAAACGCGGCTTCCTTGCTCTCTTTGACCGTTCCTCGGAAAAACTCGGGCTCAAGGTCGGCGCCGGTATCCCGACCGCCATCTGCCGCCAGTATGCTACGACCATTCCCGCGGGACTGACCACGAAGCTTGCCAGCCGCGGCAAACCGCTGCTGATTCCGGGAGAATTGCCATCCAAATTGCAGCGCCTGGCCGATGTGGACGAATTGACCGATCTCCTCTCCAGCCCGGGACTCCTCGCTGCACCGCTGACGCTGCGTGACCGGGTTGTCGGCATTGTCGTCCTCTCCGGCACGCGGCCGGAACATCCCTTCACCGAACACGAAATGCATTTCCTGATCCAGCTCTCCCATCACGCGGCCCTGGCTCTCGAAAAGGCCGGCATTATTCACCAGCTCAAGCGGAGACATTCTCACCGGGGGGAACCGGGATGACGCGGCAGCGGCCATGGAACTGCTGACGGCCTCTCCCTACTTCAACCTATTCCTTCTCAGCTTTCTCGCCGCCACCCTGATCCCCCTCGGTTCCGAGTGGCTGCTGCTGGCCCTCCTGATCGAGGGATACCCTGCGCCGCAACTCCTCACCCTGGCGACCTTCGGCAACCTCCTTGGCGCCTGCACGACTTATCTGGTCGGCCGCGGCGGCAGCGACTGGCTGGTGACCAGGGTGCTGCGAATCAGCCCCGGGCAGCGCCAACGGGCAGAAGGGCTCTACCAGCGGTTCGGCCGCTGGAGCCTGCTCCTCTCCTGGCTGCCGCTGATCGGCGACCCGATCTGTCTCGCCGGCGGCATGCTGCGCGTCAACTTTGGCTCCTTCCTGGTACTTGCCGGAACCGGCAAATTCTTCCGCTATCTTCTCATCGCCCTCGCTGTTCAGACCGGCAACCACCCGATTTGAAGCAAAGAAAAAACGACCGCGGGCACCCTTGCCGGGTGCCCGCGGTCGTCCTGATCCTTGATGGTACCAACCCGGATTTCACCCGGCGGGCGGCAGCAACGAAAAGAAAAAACAGCTGCCGTTTCCCGGTGCACTCTCCGCCCAGACCTGGCCACCATGACGTTCAACCACCCGTTTTACCGTGGCCAGCCCGATGCCGGCGCCGGGATACTGTTCCTGGCTGTGCAGCCGCCGAAAGGGTTGAAACAAGTCGCCGGCCTGGGCCATATCAAATCCCGTCCCGTTGTCGCAAAGGAAATAGACCGGTCCATCTTCCCGCTCCCGGCGCCCCAGCTCAATCCGCGCCAGCTCTTCATCGCGCGTATACTTCCAGGCATTGCCGATGAGATTCTCCAGCAACACCCCCAGCATCTGGGGGTCTCCCTCGACAATCAGATTAGCGGGAGCGATGAATCTACTCTGGCGCCCCGTTTCCTCCTGGGTCAGTCCCTTGAATATCCGGCGTGCTACGGCAGCCAGGTCGACCTCCTCCCGCTTCAACTCGCTCAAAGTCAGCCGGGAGAGACGCAGCAGGGCATCACTCAGCATCGTCATCGAATCGCACCCCTCCCGGATCCGAACCAGGCAGTATTGCCCGGTCTCGTCGAGTTGGGAGAAGGCCCTCTCCTCGAGGATTTCCGCCGCAAGACTGACCCGGGAAAGGGGATTGCGCAGGTCGTGGCTGAGGCTGTAGCCAAAGGCTTCCAGTTCCCGGTTGCTGGCGGCCAGTTCTGCTGCCTGGCGCTGCAATTCGAGGTTCAGCTGGCGGATTTCCCGTTCCGTCTGTTTTCGTGCCGTCAGATCGACCATGACACCAACCAGGCCGGCAGGCGGCCCCTTCTCCGGACCGTAGGTCGCCTTGGAGAAGACAAAATCGCGTACCTGGCCATCACCGCAACAGACCTGCTCCTCGTAGCTTTGAATTCCGCCGCTGGCAAAGAGAGCATCGTCCTGCTGGCGATAATGGGCGGCCAGCTCGGGGGGAGCGAGATCCTCCACCTGGCGGCCGACCACAGCCTCCCGGGTCAGGCCATGCAGGTCGAGAAACGCCTGGTTGCACCCCTGGTAGCGGCCGGCGCTGTCTTTGTAGAAAAGGGGATTGGGAATGGTATCGATGAGCCTTTGGAGAAATCGGCTGCGGAGGGTCGCCTCTTCTGTCGCCGCCTTGCTGAGGCTGATATCCCGGACGACCTCAATGCCGGCGACAATCTCCCCGGCGGCGTTACGCAGGGGCGAAGAGAGAATCTCGATGTGCGACAGACCCTCTTTTCCCTCCAGGCGCTTCTCCAACCGGTGAATTCCCCCGTCGGCAAAGGTCCGTGCCACCGGGCAGTTGTTGCAGACCTGTTCCTGGTGGTCGTAGGCCTGATAGCAGAAGCGGCCGACGAAATCGCCCTGGACCAATTCCCGGTGGGCGGCGTTCTGGTAGAGAATGCGAAAATCGGTCCCCTGGATGCTGACACCATCACCGATGGCGGCAAGCACTCCGTCACTGCGTTGGCGGGCCAGAGAGGCCTCATCGAGGGCGCGGGTCAAATCGGCGGTCAGACGGCGGTTCTTCCGCAGACTGTTGCGGAACAACCAGCCGAATCCGAGGAGCAGGGCGAGGGAAAGGAGCCGGAGCAGCACCTCGTGGGGTTCACCGAGGACAGCCTCGGACAAGGTGGCGGCATTGCGGACATGCATATCGAGCAAAGCATCCCCAACCCAGAGTCCAGAGAGGAGCAGGAACCCGAGCAGAAGAAGGTGGTCGAAGTTAGGTCCGCGGGAGTTGATGGGGAACCTCGAAAGGGTTTGCAGAACTTAGCGGGAAACCACCTGCGCGCCCGACTGTTGCAGAAAAGGTCGAACGGCGTTGGTAATCCCAGCGGCATCGAGACCATAGCGGGCCAGAAGTTCGGCCTGGCTCCCCTGCTCGACGAAGTGGTCGGGGAGCCCGAGGCGCAGAACCGGAAGGGTGACCCCGGCGTCGGCGAAAAGCTCGAGAACGGCAGAGCCGAAACCGCCCTGCAGGGCATTCTCCTCGATGGTGATGACCTTACCGGTTCGCTGAGCCTCGGTGAGCAGCAGCTCACGGTCGAGCGGTTTGACGAAACAGGGGTCGACCACCGCCAGGGAAATACCTTCCGCAGCCAGGGTCTCCGCCGCCCGCAGGGCCGGTTCAACCATGGTGCCGAGAGCAAAAACAACCCCGGAATCACCGGCACGCAGCTTTTCACCGCGCCCAACCGGAAGCGGCTGAGGGTCGCTTGCCAGCTCCAGGCCGAGCCCCTTGCCCCGCGGGTAACGGTAGGCAAAGGGACCTTCCGCGGCCAGCGCGGTCACCATGAGGCGCTGCAATTGGAGTTCATCGCGGGGGACGGCGAAGGTCAGGTTGGGAATGTGTCGCAGGTAGGAGAGGTCGAAAACCCCGTGGTGCGTCGGGCCGTCGGCGCCCACCAAACCGCCCCGGTCCATGGCGAAGGTTACCGGCAGGTTTTGCAGGCAGACGTCATGCAGGACATTGTCGTAAGCACGCTGCAGGAAGGTGGAATAGAGCGCCACCACCGGCCGCAACCCCTGGCAGGCGAGCCCCGCCGCAAAGGTCACCGCATGCTGCTCGGCAATGCCGACATCGAAGAAGCGGTCCGGATGGCGCTCGGCAAAACGACTCAGGCCGGTGCCGTCGGGCATCGCCGCAGTGATCGCCACCACCCGTTGATCGCGATCGGCCATGGCGCAAAGGGTCTCCCCGAAGACACCAGTAAAGCTCTTCGCCCCCCCCTTGCCAGCGGCAACGACCCCGCTCTCGGGGTCAAAAGGGCCAACCCCGTGAAAGACCGAGGGGGAACGCTCGGCGGCGGCGTACCCCTTCCCCTTCTTGGTCACGACGTGAACCAGGCGTGGCCCCTTCAGGCGTACCACGTTACCGAGGGTCTCGACCAGATCATCGAGCTGGTGGCCGTCGATAGGGCCGACATAATCGAAGCCGAAGGCCTCGAAGAGCATCCCCGGGGTGAGAAACCCCTTGACCGACTCCTCGGCCCGGCGGGCCAGGTTGACCAGGTCCTTGCCGAAGCGGGGGACCGTGCCGAGCAGGTGTTCGGTTTCCCGCCGGAAACGGACGAAGAGATCGGAGGTCATCTTGCGACTGAGGAACGAAGAGAGTGCCCCGACATTCTGGGAAATGGACATCTCGTTGTCGTTGAGGATGACCACCAGGTCCTTCTTCAGGTGCCCCGCCTGGTTGAGCCCTTCAAAGGCGAGGCCGGCCGTGAGCGAGCCGTCCCCGATAATCGCCACCACCTTTTCGGTACCACCGAGCGCATCGCGGGCGGCGGCCATCCCCAGCGCCGCCGAAATGGAGGTACTCGAATGGCCGACATCGAAGGCATCATAGGGGCTCTCCATCCGTTTCGGGAAGCCGCTGATGCCGTCAAGCTGGCGCAGGGTATGAAAACGATCCAGCCGACCGGTCAACAGCTTGTGCGCATAGGCCTGGTGACCGACATCCCAGACAATCTTGTCCTTCGGGGTATCGAGCACCCGATGCAGAGCAATGGTCAGTTCGACCACCCCCAGCGAACTCGCCAGGTGACCGCCGTTGCTCGCCACCGTGGCAATGATCGTCTGGCGAAGCTCCCCGGCAAGAGTTTCGAGCTCGGCCAGGGTGAAGCCCTTGAGCTCGGCGGGAGACTGTAAACGGGAGAGGATTTCCGTCATAGGCAAGACACCACGTAAAAGGTTACGAACTGCGGTTGACGATGTAATGGGCAATCTGCCGCAGAGGCTCGGCCGCATCACCGAGGGGTTCGATGGCGGCAACCGCGCGATCGCGCAGTTCCCGGGCCCGTTGCCGCGCCGGCTCCAGCCCGAGCAGGGCGACATAGGTCACCTTGCCGCGGGCGGCGTCGCTGCCGACATCCTTGCCGATTTCGGCCTGGTCGCCGACGACGTCAAGGATATCGTCGGCCACCTGGAAGGCGAGGCCGGCGGCCTCACCGTAGCGGCTCAGCGCCTGGAAGGCGGAGTCCGAGGCGCCGCCAAGCAGACCGCCGCACTGAACTGCAGCAAGAATCAGGGCGCCGGTCTTGTGGGTGTGGATATATTCGAGGGTCGGCAGATTGACCTCCTTCCCTTCCGATTCCATGTCGACGACCTGTCCACCGACCATGCCGAGGCTGCCGGCACAGCGGGCCATGACATGGATCACCTGGCGAACGATCGCGACGGGGACCGCCTCCTGCAGGTCAGGATTGCTGAGCAGGATGAAGGCCTCGGTCAGCAGGCCGTCACCGGCGAGGATTGCCGTTGCCTCACCGTATACCTTGTGACTGGTCGGACGGCCGCGCCGGAAATCGTCGTCATCCATCGCCGGCAGATCATCATGGATAAGGGAATAGGTGTGGATCATCTCCATGGCGCAGGCCGCCGGCAGGACCAGTTCGGGATCGCCGCCGACCGCCTCGCAGGCGGCAATCATCAGCAGCGGCCGCACCCGCTTGCCGCCGGCAAAGACCGAGTAGCGCATCGCCTGATGGAGGCTGGCCGGGAGGGTGTCGGCGGCGGGGAGGTAGCGATCAAGGGCCTGGTCGACCCGCAGCTGCCGTTCGGCCAGGTAAGCTTTGAGATCCATCGAATCAGTCATCCTCGGCCGGTTGGAAAGGCTCGACCCGCAGGCTGCCAGCACGATCTTTGAGCAGGCAGTCGACCCGGGTTTCCACATCCTTGAGCAGCAACTGGCAGCGGGACGCTGCCTGCACCCCCTGCTCGAAACAGGCGAGGGCCTGTTCCAGTGGCAGGTCGCCCTGTTCAAGGCGTTCGACCGCCGCTTCCAGGATTTTCAGCGTCGCTTCGAAGTCGGGAGGAACACTCTTTTTTGCCGTCATAAATCGCCACCATCAGGAGAAGGTTCATTATTGCCGGGGGTCCGGGGTGAGTCAAGGCTTTTCCCGGTAACGGCAAGCAGCGCCAGCGGGTCGATTCGTGCCCCGCGCAGCTTCGCCCCCCAGTGCAGGTGGGGCCCGGTCGATCGTCCGCTGCTGCCGACCCGCCCCAAAAGAGCCCCCCCCTCCAGGTCGTTGCCGGTGCGGCAGTCCAGTCTCTGGAGATGGGCATAGAGGGTATAGAGGCCTTCGCCGTGATCGAGAATGACGGTATTGCCGGTAAAGTAGAGGGCGCCGGCAAAGACCACCCGGCCGGCGCCGGCAGCCAGCACCCGGCGTCCCAGCGGGCTGCGAAAATCGACGCCGCCGTGGGGGGAGCGGGGAGAACCATTGAGAATTCGTCGCAGGCCGAAACTGCTGCCGGCGGGATCGGGGACCGGGCGCCGGAAGGGACCGGCCCGTAATCCCGGGGTCTCCTTGGCAAAAAGAGCCGCGAGGCGCTTGGACTCGCGCTCGATCCGAGCGAGGATAGCCGGGTCCCGCGGGTTGACCATCGCCGCCGGCAGGGATAGGCGCTCTTCCGGGAAAGGGGTCGCAAAGACCTCGAGGGCGGACTGGAAAAAGTGGGAAGCGCCACTGCGGTCGACTACGGCCAGGGTGAGCGGATAGGATCCCGGCGCCAGCGCCAGGTCGGCCCCGAGCAGGGCATGGGCGCCGTTTCGGTCCCGCTCCAGGTAGATCAAGCGGTCATTCCAGCGCGCCACGGCCAGCACCGGTGGCGCGCCGCGATAGGCCAGCCGGACCACTCCGCCGGTGGCGACCCGCGGCGCCGAGAGCTGCAGCTCACCGGCCCCGGCGGCTGTCGCCCAGAAAAGCAGAGCGAGCAGAAGAAGAATTTTCATTCCCCCTCCTCCGCGACCACCACCCGCACCTTTCCCCGGGCCAGGTGGAGCCGCAATCCCTCGCCCGGTACCAGGGTGGCGGCATCGACGACAGCCCGTCCGTCGCTTTCCCGCAAGGCGATGGCATAGCCGCGCTGCAGCGTTCGCAGCGGTGAGAGGAGATCGAGGCGAGTGCCGAGAACCGCGAGCCGCCCGGAGTACTCCTGCCAGCGGGATTGCCAGGCCAGGTAGAGCCGCTGCTCGAGGGCGAGCTGCCGTTGCCGCGACAGCGCCAGGTCGGCGAGGGGGGAGCGCAGTCGCCGCTGCAGACCCGTCAGCCGCTCCCGCAACAGGCCAAGCCGGCTGTCGATCTGGGCGCCGAGCCGCAACACCAGGTGGTCGAGGTGGCGCTCCAGTTCAAGGCGGCTGGCGACCACCAGCTCGGCCGCAGCGCTCGGTGTCGGCGCGCGCAGGTCGGCGACAAAGTCGGCGATGGTGAGGTCGGTTTCATGCCCGACCGCAGAGATCACCGGCAACCCTGAGGCCGCGATCGCCCGTGCTACCACCTCGGTATTGAAGGCCCAGAGGTCTTCCAGCGAGCCGCCGCCGCGACCGACGATCAGGACTTCGGCGCGGCCATGCCGGTTGAGATCCTCGATCGCGGCGGCAATCTCCTCGGCCGCACCCTCCCCCTGGACCCGCACCGGGCGGAGCAGCACCCGCACTCCGGCGGCGCGGCGCTGCAAGACGTTGAGAATGTCATGGATCGCGGCGCCGGTCGCCGAGGTGACCACTCCGACCATCACTGGATGCCCGGGAATTGGCCGCTTGCGCTCCGCGGCAAAGAGCCCCTCCGCCGCGAGACGTCCCTTCAATTGCTCGAAGGCGAGCTGCAACCCTCCGGCGCCGAGGGGATGCAGGGTATCGACGATGAGCTGCAACTCCCCGCGCTGGTTGTACACCGAGACCCGGCCACTGCAGACAACCTGCAGGCCGTTTTCCGGCTGGAAGCGGAGCAGCCGGTTCTGGGTGCGAAACATGACCGCACGCAGCTGGGCCTGCTCATCCTTGAGGGAAAAATACCAGTGCCCCGAAGCCGGTGCGGCAAAATTGGACAACTCCCCCTCGACCAGGACCTGGACAAAATTGTCTTCGACGGTCTCCCGCAGCAATGCTACCAGTCGGGAAACGGTCAAACGCGGCGCTGTCTGATCCATGCCTAGACCACCAGATATTGGGGTTTTAAATTGACAAAGCGGCCCTGATTCCCTATATATAGGAATCTCTTCAATGAATCAAGGAACCGTCATGTCGCAACTCTACGTGGTGACAATCGCCAGCGAAAAGGGGGGGGTCGGCAAAACCACCCTGGCGACCAACCTCGCCATCTATCTCAAGGCATTGTGCGAAGACCTGCCGGTCACCCTGTTCAGCTTCGACAACCACTTCTCGGTCGATCGCATGTTCCGGATCGGCCAGGGAACCCCGCGCGGGGATGTTGCCGACCTGCTACAGGGAACGCCCGCCGAGGCGTTGGTCGAACTGGGCGAATACGGCGTCCAGTTTATCCCTTCCCGCTCTGACCTCACCAGCCTGCGCGAGCGACTGACCACCCCGGACCTCCTCGCCAGGATGCTCTGTGCAGCGCAATTGACCGGGGTTCTGATCATCGACACCCGCCCCGACCTCGACCACTTCACCCGCAACGCCCTCTACGCCGCCGACCGGGTTATCGTCCCGGTCAAGGATATGGCCTCCCTCGAAAACTGCCGCAACCTCTACGCCTTCTTCGCCGAGCAGGGGCTGAGTAAAAAGGCGCTGCGCATTCTCCCGTGCCTGGTCGACTCGCGCATTCATTTCGACGGCCCCTTTCGCGATTCCTACCAGCTGCTCAAAGGCTATGCCATCAATCGCGGCTACCGCTGCCTGGAGGGATATATCGCCAAGAGCCCCAAGGTCGAATCTCTCAATACCAACCCCGACGGCAAGATCTACCCGGTCATTACCCATGGCCGCGGCACGGAGGTCCATATCCAGTTCAGCCACCTGGCCCGCCAGGTCTTCCTCGACCTGCGCGACTGCAATGAACTCCGTCTTTCGGCCATAGCATTGGAGCAAGAGCGCCGGAGCCAGGAGCGCAGCAGCGCCTTTGCGGCCCGTCTCGCCAAAATCGCCCCGGGTTGCCTGCTGTGCGACCGCGAACTGGTCGGACCGGGAGGAGTCGAATCAGCGGGCTATTTTGCCGCAACCGGAAGCGGCAGCCTCTCCGGTTTCCTCGATGAGGAATGCTACTCGGAGCTGGTCTTCCGCCATATCTTCCAGTCATCGCGGGAAGGGAGCGGCAGTCAGCCTTTGCGGGAGCTGTTCCGGGAATCGGCGCAGCGCTCCTACTTCGTCCTGCGGCGTGCCCCGGGAACCCGCAATTTCTTTCGCCAGCAGCTCTCTTTTTACCGCTTCGACGAAAGCGGTCTCGAAGTTTCCCACCGGGTAATCGACCTCGACGGGCTTGGCCGGGAAACCGAGAACCCGTTGCAGCGACTGGCGCTAAGGACCCTCTGCGACCAGCAGGGACGACTGGGGGACGATTTCCTGCTGGTGCGCAGGGTGAGCAGCGATGTGCCGGAAGAGATCCTCTACGATGAAGCCCAGGAAGCCTTCCGGGAAGCCGGGCGGCGCATTGCCAGCCAGTTCTACTGAGGGGCGGTCGGAACCGCAACCAGCTGCGAAACCGGCACCACTTCGATGCCGGCGGCGCGCAGTTCGGGGAGGGCCTGGCGCAAGGCGGTCAGGGTCGCGGGATGGGGATGGCAGATGCCGATGGCGCTGCCGTGCTGGCGAGCCATGCGAATCAGCTTGCGGATTTCACCGCCGATCAGGCCGGCGTCCTGGACATTATCAAGGAACATATCGCGCTGGGCCACCGGAATTCCGGCCCGCCGCGCCAGTTCAAAGGCGACCGATGCGCCGGTCGTCCGGCTGTCAACAAAGAAGAGCCCCGCCTCGCGCATCTGCCCCAACACCACCGCCATTCCCGCCGGATCCTCGGTAAATCTTGACCCCATGTGATTGTTGCCGCCCACTGCAAAGGGGACCGCGGTCAGGTAGCCCTGGAAACGTTGCCGCAATTCATCGGCGGAAGCGGCGACGAAAAGGGCATCATGCCCCGGGTTGACGGCCGGGTAGCCCTGCGGCTCCATCGGGATGTGGATCAACACTTCGTGCCCCGTTTCGTGGGCAAGCCGGGCCGACTCCCGGGCATGGGTCTCGTTGGGAAGAATGGCCAGGGTCAGGGGCACCTTGACGCCGAGGAACTGGCGCAGGGTCGCGACGTCACGCCCGAGATCATCAACGATGATCGCAACCCTGGCACTCCTGCCGGGCTGGGCGGGAGGGGCTGGGGGCTGGAAAAGGATCGCCCCCTGCTGATGATCGCCATGAAGAATCCGCAGGCCTCGTCCCGGCAGGAGCTCGGCCTCCACCCCTGGCAGACGACACAGCGACTCGGCCATGGCCGCCAGTTCGGTCGATGGGGGGATGGGACGGGCGACCCGGTACTCCCAGCTGGCGGCACCGGGTTCGGCATCAAACCGTTCCCCCCGCCAACCGGCGCTCTCGAGCCGGCGCCGGATTTCCTCCCAACGGGTCCCTTCCGTTACCTGCGGGGGAGTTGCCGGGGCGCCGGCACTGGGCGAGGGGGGCGGCACGGTCGGCGAGAGATAGCGGCTGCGCAGCTCGCCAAGCAGAATGAGGCTGACCAGGACAAAGCCGACCAGGAAGACCCCGGCGAGCCAAAGTTTCAGGGTCAGGGACCCCCCGTGCGAACGGCGGGGGGATTTGCGCCGCGACGGTTTTTTCCTTGCGGACATGAAGGTTCCAGCAGCAACGGGGATTGGGCCCCCGGAAAAGACGACAAATCAAGCGGCCTTGTGGGTCAGCTCCTGCATGATGCGATACCCCTTGAGCAGATCGAGGGCCCGCAGCAACTGATAATCCTGCCGTGCTGCCTGGTCAAGCTGGAATTTGGGTGTCGCCGCCGGTTCGGTGGTCACGGCCGGGCTCCCCCCCTCGAAATGATTGGTGAGATCTTTTTCCCGCAGCCCGCTACCCTCTTCGAGTTCCTTGATCTCCATGGCCGGCACGACGATATCCGGGGTTATCCCCTTGGCCTGGATGGAGATCCCCGCCGGGGTAAAGTAGCGGGCCGTGGTCAGGCGCAAACCGGAGTTGTCGCTGAGGGGCATGATAGTCTGCACCGAGCCCTTGCCGAAGCTCTGGGTGCCGAGAATTACGGCACGATCGTGATCGTGAAGGGCGCCGGCCACGATTTCCGAGGCGCTGGCGCTACCGCCGTTGATCAGGACCACCAGGGGATAGTCCGGTTCGGTCCCGTCCTGGTGCGCGGTGAACTTCATCGCGCTCCCCTCTTCGCGCCCTTCGGTATAGACAATCAGGCCACTGTCGAGAAAGAGATCCGACACCTTGACCGCCTGATCCAGGAGCCCCCCGGGGTTGTTGCGCAGGTCGAGAATGAGACCGGAGAGCCCCTGGGGGTTTTCCTGGTGAAGTCTTTCCAGGGCTTTCAGCAGATCGTCCCCGGTGCGCTCCTGGAACTGGGTAAGCCGCACATAACCGAACCCGTCTTCGAGGGTCTTCGCCTTGACACTCTGGATCTTGATCAGTTCCCGGACCAGGGTGAATTCCTGCGGTTTTTCGAAGTCATCGCGCATCACGCTGATCGTCACCGAGGTCCCCTTCGGACCACGCATCTTCTTGACCGCGTCCATGATCGTCATCTCTTTGGTCGATTCCTCACCGATCATGATGATCTGGTCACCGGCCTTCAACCCGGCCCGGAAGGCGGGGGTATCCTCGATCGGCGAAACCACCGTCAGCACGTGGTCCCGAATGGTAATCTCGATGCCGAGCCCACCGAACTCCCCCCGGGTGTCGACGCGCATCTCCTTGTAGACGTCCGGCGGCATGAAGGAAGAGTGGGGATCGAGGGAACCGAGCATGCCGTTGATCGCCCCGTAAATGAGGTCTTTCATCGGCACTTCTTCGACATAGCTTTTGCGGACGATCGCGAGGACATCGGTAAAGAGCTTGAGTTCCTGGTAATCCTGCCCCGATTCGGCAATCGCCGGCGGGTTGAACCTGCCGCTGGAAAGCCAGCCGAGCAGGACCAGGGCAAGAACCAGGATGAAAAGAGTCGCACGCCGACTTTTATGCATATCCGTCTCCTCCGGACTCAGTGATTTTGGTGGGGTGCCAGCCAGGCTTCCGGGTCAAGGGGGGTGCCGCTGTGACGGATTTCAAAATAGAAGCGGCGGGCGCCTTCGTACCCGGTCAGCGCCACAACCTCGCCCCGCTCCACCTGGTCACCGACCTGCTTGGTCAGGCTGGCCGCCTGGGCATAGAGCGAATAGTAACTCTCCCCGTGATCGATGATCAGCAGCCGGCCGTAGCCCTTGAACCAATTGGCGAAAATAACCCGCCCCGCCCAGATGGCCCGCACTTCCTCGCCCGCCCGGCAGCCAATTTCAATCCCCTGGCTGTCGTGCAGGGTACCCAGTTGCGGGTTCCTTCCGGTCCCGAAACTGACCTCCACCGGACCCGGCAACGGCCAGGCAAGACGGCCCTGCTGCTGGACAAACAAGTGTGAATCGCCACTATACTCGGCACCTTTGGTGGATTCAAGCCTTTTGACCAGGGCCACCAGCCGCTCCGCCCGTTCGCGCAGATCGGCCAGTTCCCGCTCGAGGCCGGCCCGTTCCTGGCGCAACTCGGCAACCAGGCGCGCCTTGAGCGCTCCAGCTGCCTTCAACGTTTGCTGTTCCCGCCGGCTCGCTGCCAGGCTGGCCTCTTCCTGCCGTTTGAGCTGCGCCAGGCGCTGCAGGCCCGCTTCCTGCTGCTGCAACGTGTCCCGGTAGCCGGCAATCAGCTGCCGGTCCCGGCCGATGATCCGTCCCAGGAAGTCATAGTCTTCGGCCAGACTGGCGGGTGAGGTTGCCCCGAAGAGGACCCGCAGCAGGCCGCCATCACCCGACTTGTAGAGGCCGACCAGGCGTTGCCGGACCTTTGCTGCCAGGGCGGTGACCGATCGCTTGATTTCCGCGACGAGTTGCTCTTCGGTACCGATCCGGGCACTCAGCTGCCGCAGCGAAACCTGCCGCTCACGAATGCGCTTTTCGAGCCGGCCCTGTTCCTCCTCAAGGGTCGCCAGGTCCGCGGCAAGGTGTTTCTCCCGATCCTTTTTTTCGGCGGCGTTTGCCGCCGTAGTTTCAATCCGTCGCTCGATCTCGGCAAGTCGCTGCCTGGTTGTCGTCAGCTCATCGGCCCGGAGCGGCCCTGGGGCGAGCAGGACCAGGAGGAGCAGGCCGACGCCAATACGCCTCCCCCGGGCACCGCCGTGCAACCGCATCAGGCCCGTACCAGGCGGCGCAGGGAGAGCAGGCTGCCGGCCACCCCGAGGAAGACCCCGAGCCCAACCAGAAACAACTGGTAGATCGGGGGGAGAAAGGTAATGCCGTCAACCCCTGCCGCCAGCAGCAGGGTACTCAGCCCCTGTTGCAGGAAACCGTGAAACACCAGCGCCGCACCGGCCAGGGCCAGGCCGCCGCCGCACAACCCCTGGATACCGCCCTCGAGAAGAAAGGGGGTCTTGATAAACCAGGGGGTCCCCCCCACCAGCGCCATGACTTCCAATTCATCCTTGCGCGCATAAAGCGTCAGTTTGATGGTGTTGGCGACGATAAAGAGGGCGGCAAAGAGCAAAAAGCCGCCGAGGACCAGAAAGCCGGTGCGCAATAGGGTGAGAAACGCCTCAAAGCGGTCGAGCCAGTCCTGCCCGTAACGAAGATCGGCCAGCCCCAACCGGTCTCGCAGCGCCGCCACCACCACCTCCGCGCCGGCACGATTGCGGGCCTCGGGACGCAGGCCGATTTCAAGCGAGGCGGGCAGGATGTCCTCCTCGACACCTTCCAGCAGGGAGGCATCGGCGCCAAGCCGTTGGCGAAAACGTTCGAGGGCGGTGCCGCGACTGACGAAAACGACCCGATCCACCTCAGGAAGAGCGGCGATCGATTTCTTCCAGGACTCCAGAACGGAGGGTGCCGGAACCTGGTCAAGATAAGCGACCACCTGGACTTGCTGACTCCACTGGCTGGTCAGTTTCTGGATATTCAGGACGAGGATGCCGAAAAAGGCGAGGATGGTCAGGGCGACGGCCACCGTGCCAATTGCGGCGCCGCACAACACCGGGCTTTGCCGAATGTTGCGCAAGGCCCGTCGCAAGAGGTAGAGACTCCGTTCCAGCACTCCAGGTTCCTTTTGCAAGCGGCGGATTCGACCCCTGCCGCGCCGGTTAAAAATCTAGGGAGTACGGTCTTCCACCAGGCGACCCTGATCGAGAATGATCTGCCGGCGGGGAAATCGGCTGATCATCGCCCGGTCGTGGGTGGCGATCAGGACCGTGGTACCGCGGGCATTCGCCCCTTTGAATAGCTCCATGATATCGAGAGTGATTTCCGGATCAAGGTTGCCGGTCGGCTCATCGGCCAGCAGAACCAGGGGGTCGACGACCAGCGCCCGGGCAATGGCTGCCCGTTGTTGTTCGCCACCGGACAATTCGAGGGGGCGGCGGTGCAGCTTGTGCTCCAGACCGACCTGTTTGAGGGTTTGATAGACCTTTTTACTGACCTCGAAGCGTTTGCGCCCCTGGACCTCAAGGGGAAAGGCCACATTTTCGAAGATGGTACGGGTCGGGATCAGCTTGAAATCCTGAAAGACGATGCCGAGTTGCCGCCGCAAATAAGGAATGCGGCCGGGCCCCATGCGGGTGACATTGAGCCCATTGATCAGGATCTGGCCGCGACTCGGTTTTTCAGCCGCGTAGAGAAGCTTGAGCAAGGTTGATTTGCCGGCGCCCGAGGCCCCGGTAATGTAGATGAAATCGCCTTTGGGAACCTTGAGGGAGATATCGGACAACGCCGAGGCGTCTTTCTGGTAGGCCTTGCAGATGTTGAAGAGCTGGATCATCGCCCTACCACTCGTTGTACGGAATGCCATTGAGTCCGACCAGGTCACTCCCGCTGCGGACATCGAAAACACCCCCTTCGGCCAGCGCCCCCTCCGGGGTCGGTTGGGGTGGCTCGATCACCCAGGTATCGGCGGAGCGGGTAAAGGGGTCGACCGGGATATCCCGCAAATAGCGGGCATCGACCAACTCGTTGAGTGAATCAGGATAGCGGGAGTGATCGGCAAAATAGCCGTCAATGGAGCGCCGCATCTGATAAAGATCTTCCATCAGGACCGTTTCCCGGGACCTGATCAGGCTGGTCTTGTAGTTGGGAACAACAATGCTGGCGAGGATGCCGATGATCGTCATGACGATCAACAGTTCGATCAGCGTGAATCCGCGTTTGCAACTACAAGGTAAAATGTTGAATTTCATCGCAGATCTACCAACTGTTATAGGGCGTGCCATCGAGCGCAGTGGCATCACTCTGGGAATAGACATCGTAAACATCCTCCCCCCCCCAAACCGTCGAGTCAGGTTCATCGGTGTAGGCCCGCAGGCCCCACCCCTGACCATAGGTATCGAAGGGGTCGACGGGAATGCGCCGCAGATATTTGCGCGGGAAGGGGTAGAGATCTCCCCATTCCTTCCCCTCGACCAGGTCCTCCAGGCTTTTCGGGTAGCCGGTTTCATTGACCGAGGTAATGATCTTGTTCTCCGCCTTTGCCTTATCGAAATCGGCTTTGTATTCGTCGATAGCGACCCGGATCATGCGCAGGGAGCGACGCAGTTCCAGTTCCCTGGTCCGGGTCACTGTGACCTCGGCCATCGGCAGAATCGCCGAGGCGAGGACGCCGAGGATAGCCATGGCGATCAACAGTTCGAGCAGGGTCAGGCCTTGCTGACCCCTTCGCGAAAAAAAAGGCCGGGGCATTGACAAGCTAGCGCACCTCGATCGGCAGTCCGTCGGTCACTACTGACAACCGGTTTCCGGCCGGGTCCCGGAAATTCACCCGATCGAGGGTGATCTCGCCCCGGCCTACGGCCTGGGCGGTGAAAACTACCCGTGCCAGGATTCCGGCGCCGGAGGAACCGGTTCCGGCGGCCCCCTGCTTGGTACCGATGATCAGCTGCCCCTTGTCGCGATTGGCGCTGGAGGTGAAGATCGTGCTCGCGCCACTGGCGCCGAGGAACTCTCCTTCCTCGGCCCGTACGAAACTGCAGAGCTCCGGAGGGAAGAACAGAAAGAAGGGAGCACTGTAAAGGTTCTGCATTGCATCCACAGCAACCTCGACGACAAACTCCTCTCCAACCGTGACCAGGCCAGGCCCCTTCAGAAAAATCCGCGCCTCGGCTGGGGCAGGTGCCAATTCAAGGGGAGGCAGGGTCACCTCGGGGACATTCCCGGGAGGTAGGGGTTTGCCTTCCGTCCCAGGGGGGGGCAGCGCGAGCGGCAGACTGGCGGCGGCCGGCATCTGAGCCTGGGGAACTTCCATCATGGCCGGCGGCTCCTGGGGTGGGGGCAGCACGGGAAGAGCGGACTCAGGGTTGCCCGGGCTCATTGTGGCTGGAGGTGGACCTTCCAGCCCTGCCCCTGCCGGAGAAGTGACCGCAGGCTGCAACGGCTGCGCCGGAGTTGCAGGTAATGAGGACACGGAGAACTCAGCTTCACCAGGAACAGCAGCCCCCTGAGTAACCGGGTTGCGCCCAGGAGCGGGAGGGGGCGCGGTTTTATTCTGCTGTGCCTCGAGCGGCGCAGCGAAGGCGCTGAAGTTCGGCCCCGCCTTCAAGTCATCCTCCCCACCCGACCAGATGCTGGCGACATCCGACCTGGGCAATTCGAGGGCCTTGACGATATGGGGGGTGATCGAAAGCAGGATCTCGCGCTTGGTCTTGTCGCGCTTGTGGCCGGAGAGGAGGTCGCCCACCAGAGGAATCCGGCCGAGGAACGGAAAGGTATTTTTGGTCTTGGAGTAATCGTCACGGATCAGGCCACCGAGAATGGTCGTTTCCCCGTCCTTGAGGGTGAGGGAGGTGTTGGCGTTGGTGGTGGAGATGGTCAGCGCCAGGGTACCATTATCGGTGGTCATTCGGTTGGTGACGTTGCTGACTTCGAGCCCGAGCTTGGTGATCACGGTATTGTCCAGCTGCACGCTTGGCTCGACCTCGACCTTGACCCCGACATCGACGTACTGGATATTGTCGGAACGGGTATCAGTCCCGGTGGTGGTGACAGTGATGACCGGTTCGCGCGAGCCGATATGAACCTTGGCCTTCTCCTTGTTGCGCACCCGGATCTTCGGGTTGGCCAGAATCTCCGAATCGGTCAGGGTCTTCTGCAAATTGAAGGTGGCAGAGGGAATGGTGTAGAGAAAATCGAGGTTGCGCAGCCCGCTCATACCGTTGACGGTGATGCTGTCCCCGATGGAGGTCTCACCCGGGTTGACGAAGCCGAAACTGGTGCCATAGCTTTTCAGCCGGGCGCCGATATCGAGGTTGTCGGTGTGGCTGATCTCGACCAGTTCCAGCTCATAAATGACCTCGGCATCGCCGCGATCGGCGGCCTCGATTATCTGCTGCGCCAACCGGATGACATCGGGCGTATCGCGGATCACCAGGGCGTTCAATTCTTCGTGGACATAGATCTTGCGCAGTTGCAGCATCGTCCGCAGCAGGTTGACCGCCTTCTTGGCATCGATGTTGGAAAGATAGAAGGTCTGGATCAGCTGGTCCTGGTACTGCTTCTCCTTGTCCTTGCTGCTGCTGTAGATGATCACGGTCTTCGGGTTGAGCACCCGCTTGCCGAGGTTGTTCATCTTCAGCAGCAGTTCGAGGGCCTGGGCAAAACTGGCGTCCTCGAGAAAGACGGTGACCTTCTGCTCCTTGGTATCTTCGTCGAAAAGGAAATTGATCCCAGAGAGCTTGGAGAGGATGCTGAAGACCTCCTTGATCTGCGCATCCTTAAACTTGAGGGTGATCGGTTTGTCCGAAGCAACATCGAGTTCCTGGCCATCCAGGATGGTTCCCCCGGAGCTTTGGACCTTTTCGAGCAGGGTGCGGGCGCGGAGGTTCTCCGGGTCAAGAATCAGCGCCTGTTGCAGGTTTTTCCGGGCCGGGGCAAAACGGCGCTGCCGGTAAAAATCCTCGGCTTCGTCAATGAGCAGTCCGGCCTGGATCCGCGCCTCCGCCTGCTTGAGCTCCAGCCCGGCGACCGCGAGACTAGGGTCATAGCTGATGGAGCGGCGGAATTCATCGACAGCAGCATTCAATTCGTTCCCGGCGGATAATTCCCGCCCCTTTTGAAGATGTGCCCAACCCGCCTTGGCCCGGGCGTTGGCGAGTTTGACCCGGTACTCGTCGGTATCCGGGTCCCCGCTGGCAGCAGCCAGATACTTTTCAACCGCCGCATCGTATTGGCCCTGGGCCATCAAGTCCTCGCCGGCGACGAAAGACTTCTTGGCCGCGCAACCGCCAAGCAGCAGGGCAAGTAACACGAACAGAACGCAAAACACGCTTGATGCTGGTTTTATCATTGGCCAACCTCATTCGCCTTGACCGGAGATTCCGGCAAAGGGCTATCCGGGGGCAATCCCTCCTCGACGGGAGGAACGGTAATATCGGGGAGTGGCTCGACGGCAGGAGCCTCTTCGCTCCCGGTCATGACCGGCATGGTGGTCGCTGATGGCCGCACCGGCAACAACATCCGCGGGTTAATCCGCGACCCCGGGGTCGGGCTGCGTCCTGTCTTATTTCCGCCACCGGTACCGAATTGGGGGATCAGGGGCTGATTCTCGGCCAGTTCGATCTCGATCTTACGGCTGTCGCCGGCCACCTGGATTACCAACCTGGTGGCAGTCAGTTCGCCGACAGTGAATTCCTGCCGATCACCGAAACGCGTCCCTTTCTTTACCAGATAAAGATCCTTGTCACGACTTAGAAATACAGTCTTTTCCTGATCCTTTTCGAGATAACCGAGAAACCTGAAGCGCGCCAGCTCCCGTTGCACCACCGGGGTGGGCTGCGGTGGCGGCGGAGGTGGCGGTGCCGCGACGACCGGGGCACTGACGACCTTCGGCGGTGGCGGGGGGGGCGGTGGCGGCGGTTCGACGCTGCCAAAAATATTCCGCTTGTACCCGGGGAACGTCCCCTCATTTACCTGGAACAGCTCCAGGTGAAGATGGGTATCGTCGACGGCCGGATCGCCCTTGGGCGTGGTCAGCCGGGTTGGCAAGGGACGTTCCTTGCCGGGCGGGTTCTGCCGGGGAATGCGTTCCTGACGCGGAGAAGCCCAGTAGCTGTAGGCGATGGAGAGCCCGAGACAGATGAGCAGCAGCAGGAGAATAAGTGGTTTTCGCTTCATGGTGCCGGCTTCCGAAAATAGGTCGTCAACCGCAGCCCGAGGTTGATCTGGTCGGGGCGCTCTGCTCCTGAAGAAGTATTCAGGTTCAATTCCTCGATGGCCACCAGACGCGGGGAATGCTCAATAAGGTAGATGAACTTTTTGACCTGCCCGTAATCGCCGGTCACCGTGAAGGAGACGGTGTAGCTGAGCAACTCCTCCTCGCCCTTGACCGGGGCGGGGTCGTAATTGACCCGGTCGATGGCAAGCCTGGACTGACCCGCCATCGCGAAGAGATCGCCGATCAGGCCGGTGAAGTCGGTCCGATCGGGAATAGCCGCCGCCAAGGTTTGCAGGTCGGCAAGACCGCGCCGGAAGAGCCCCTGGGGTGATTCGTCAACCTCTCCGGACTTGCGGGCGTCACGATAATTCTGCTGGGCACGGAGAAAGTCGTTCTCCAGGGCAGCCAGCTGCGGGCCGACGTACCAGAATGCCACAGCTGCCGCGGCAAGACTCACCAGCAACAGGATGCCGATTAGTATTGGCAACACGCGGTTGGTGCGCCAGATAGCCGCCCAGAGCGATTCCCGGACCATGTCAAAAGGCTCCTTCGAGGACCAGGGAGAAGCTCAGTTCCTCCCCCCCCCCGGTCTGCCCCCGGCCCGGTTCAATGCGGGCCTGGTTGAGCAGGTAAACCGCTGCAATATCCTCGGACGCCAGCAGGCGATCGAGGAAATTCTGCAGTTTGTCAAGGTTGCGGGCGAGGCCGGAGATTCTTAGCGAGCGGCCACGAAAGTCAGGCTGGATACTGCGCAACCCGATCCCCGCCGGAACCAGCCTCTCCAGGCGCCCGAGGAGGTCGGTCCAGCGAAAGGTATCCTTGGCCAGAACACCATTAAAAAAGGCAATCCGTTCCCGCAGGCGCTGGTACTCCTCAGCGGAAAAGCGAACTTCGGCAGTACCCACTTCAGGCTGCGCTGCCCGCTCCATCTGGACAATAGCTGCGCGCAGTTTTTGGCTCTCCTGCCAGCAACTCCAGAAATAAGCTCCCAGCCCCGCCAGCAATATCAGCAGAAGCAGCATCGCCACCCCATAGCCGGCATAGAGCAGGCGGCGGTTCAGGTAGGTTTTGGTCGCCAGGTTCAGACTTGGATTCATCCCCTTACCTCAAAGAAGTCGTTCCGCAACGCCGATAGCCGCGGCCAATCCGCGCGCCCGCCAGGGTGGGAGGTCGAGAGCACCGGTGGCCAGTTGTTGGAGATTGACATCCAGCAGGGTTGATTCGCGACCGAAGGCCGAATCAACCGCAGCGGAAACGTCACCGGTTTCCGGCCAGTCGCAATGGAGGAAAACCGGGGCGCGGCCGCTGCCAGGGATTTTCTCGCTTTGCCCGGCGAGGGAACGGGCCAGTTCCTGGAACACCCGGGTCGGGCTGCTCTCCACATCCCGGGCCCGGTAGAAAGCCAGGGCACGGTCCTGGTAAACCTGGAGCGAGAGCGTCTGCCGGTCGACCCCGACCAGAATGAAATCATTCCCCATTTCAAGTCGCGGCCGATAGAAATTGTAAACGTTGAGAGGATGAAAATCGATCAGTTGCGCCCCGTAGCCGGCCGCGGCGAGGGTCTCCTCGTAATCGAGCAGGACATCCTGGGCGACCAGACCGACCAACAGCCGGGTGCGCCCGTTCTGCCCCGGCCCGATCGACTGATAATCGAGATGAACCTCCTTGGCTTCCCCGGGGAGCTGGTTTTTCAGTTGCCAGCGAAGAATCTCCACCCCCTCTTCGCGCGAACGGAAGGTCTCCCCTACCTCGGTCAGCAAGAGTCGGCCGGCCCCCTCCGGCAGGGAGACTGCAACCCGTTCTTCCGTGCCGGCAAGGGGGTGCAACACCTCCTGCAGCGCCTTGACAAAGAGCCTCCGGTCCGGGATATTGGCGCCCCGCAGGGCCGGCCGGAGCAGGCCATCACGCAACGGCAGCAGGCGGCCGTTGGTCAATCGCCCGGAGCGGCCATGGCGGTGCAGGGCGACCGCGCGCAACTCACCGCTGCGGATATCGAGGCCGAGATAGGTGCGGCGGATCATAGACTCTCCGTCGGTTCGACAAAGGTCACCCGGTTGATTTCACGCAGGGTGGTGATGCCGGAAAAGACCTTTTCCAGAGCCGCATCCCGCAGAAAAACTGTGCCGCAGGCTTTGGCCGCCCGCTTTAATTCGGTCACCGGAGCCCGGGTGATAATCAATTCGCGAATCTCGTCGGTCAATTCCAGCAGTTCGACGATGGCGCTGCGTCCCATGTAGCCGGTGCCGTGGCATTCGGAGCAACCTGCCCCCTCGAAAAACACCTGGTCGGCCATCGCCTCGATCTTGAGACCCGAATCGAGCAAAAGCTGCGGATCGGCCGGAACCTGCTGCCGGCAATGGGGACAGATTTTGCGCACCAGGCGCTGGGCCGCCACGCAGTTGAGACAGGAGACGAAATTGTAGGCGTCAATCCCCATATGGAGGAAACGGCCAAGCACATCAAAGACGTTATTGGCGTGAACCGTGGTAAAGACCAGATGCCCGGTCAGGGCCGACTGCACAGCGATCTGGGCGGTCTCGGGGTCGCGGATCTCGCCGACCATGATCTTGTCCGGGTCATGGCGCAGAATCGAGCGTAACCCGCGGGCGAAGGTCAAACCCTTCTTTTCATTGACCGGAATCTGCACCACCCCCTTGACCTGGTATTCAACCGGGTCCTCGATGGTGATGATCTTCTCTTCCTCGTTGTTGATTTCGAGGAGGGCGGCGTAAAGACTGGTAGTTTTGCCGCTGCCGGTCGGACCGGTGACCAGCACCATGCCGTAGGGTTCACGGATCTTGCGCCGGAACCGTACCAGTTCCCGCTCGGTAAAGCCGAGGGCCTCCAGGGTCAGCCCTTTGAGGTCGGCCGCGATCGACTCCTTGTCGAGGATACGGATAACCGCATCTTCACCAAAGATACTCGGCATGATCGAAACCCGAAAGTCGATCGACTTGCCGCCGATCCGGACCTTGAAGCGGCCATCCTGGGGGATGCGCCGTTCCGAGATGTCGAGTTCGCTCATGACCTTGATACGGGAGATGATCGGGCTCTGGAAGCGGCCATCGAGGGGCTCGGTGGCGCGGTAAAGGACGCCGTCGACGCGGTACTTGATGATGACTCCTTCCTGGCTCGATTCGATATGGATGTCACTCGCCCGCTTGACCAGGGCGTCATAGAGGGTGGAATCGATCAGGCGGATTATCGGGCTGGTGTCGGCGGTCAGTTTCTCGATGGAGAGGACCTCTTCGCCCTTGTCGGTCTCCTTCACCAGCTGCAGCTTGAAGTCCTCGGAGACTTCGCGCAAGACCCGCTTGGAGCCGGCCTCTCCCTTTTCGAGGAAGCGGTCGATGCGGTCCCTGGCCGTCACCATCAGGGTCAGGGGCTGGCCGAGCTGGGCTTCGAGTTCATCGAGGGAAAGCACATCCGTGGGGTCCGCGACCGCGACCACCAGCCGGCCGGCTTCCCGCCGCACCGGTATGAAATGGAAGCGCAGCGCCAACCCGGGCGCAAGTTCGCCCAGCAGTTCGGGGTCCGGGATAAAGGTCCCGAGATCGAGAAACTCCAGGCCAAACTGCTGGGCCAGCGATTGCGCGAGCAAGTCCTCGCTGAAGAACCCCTCGGCGACGCCGGTTTCGCCGAAACGCTTGCCGTGCAGCTCCTGCTGGGCACGGATCAGGTCGACCTCCGCCGGCGTAATGGCGCCCGCCTCGACCAGAATTTCACCGAGTTTTCTGCGCTGGAAATTCATTCCTGCTCCGAAATTATCAACGGACGGTACCGGCCATCTGGAAGATCGGCAAATACATGGCGACGACGACGCCGCCCACCAAAAGACCCATGCCGAGCATCATCAGCGGCTCGATCATGGTTGTCAACCGATCGAGCCGTTTCTCGACTTCGCCCTCATAAAAATCGGCTACATCGGTGAGCATTTCGGCCAGGGCGCCGCTCGTCTCGCCAATCCCGACCATACGCAGGGCGATCAAGGGGAAGATGCGGCTCGGCTCAAGAGCGGCCGAGAGCGACGTCCCCTCCTCGACCCGACGGACGACCAGGCCGAGGCTCCGTTCAAGAACCCGGTTGTTGAGCGTGCCGCCGGACATGCGCAGGGCCGGCACCATCGGAATCCCGCTCGAAAGGGTCGTGCCGAGGGTGCGGCAGAAACTGGAGAGGGCATAATCGGCAAAGAGCCCGCCGAAAAAAGGGAGGACCAGCCGTGCGCGGTCGACCAGCAGCCCCCCTCTTTCGGTGCGCAGGAACCCGCGCAGGAGGAGGGCGACGGCGGCGAGCAGGGGAAGGGTTACCGGCAACGAGCGGACCGCCCCCTTGGAAAACCCGATCAGGAGACGGGTCGCCAGGGGGAGTTCCACATTGGCATCGGCGTAAATCTGGGTAAAGCTGGGGATGACGTAGAAGATCAGGAACGAGAGTACCGCCACCACCGCGATCGTTACCAGCAGCGGATAGAATGATGCGCTGCGGATCTTCCCCTTGAGCACCTCGATCCGCTTCTGATAGGCAATGAATCGCCCCAGGGTCAGCACCAGATCGCCAGTCTTTTCCCCCGCTTTGAAAGACGCAATGTAAAGAGGGGGAAAGATTTTCGGAAATTTTCCGAAAGACTCGGAGAGGGAACTGCCCCCCTTGATATCCTCCCGCACCTCCCGGAACAGGTCGAGCATGAGCCCGGGCTCCATCCGCTCGATGAGGACATCGAGGACCTGAAGAATGGGCAAGCCCGACCGCAACAGGACCAGGAGTTCCTGGTTGAGGGCCAAAAAACGCCGGCTGTTGAGACGGCGTCTGAAAAGCTGGGCCGGTATCAGGGAACGAAAGAGCCGCTTCCGGATCCGGAAGACAAAGAAACCCTGCGTCTCGAGGTTCTCCCGGAGCAGCTCCTGGTTGCTGGCCTCGAACTCTTTCTCGAGGACCCGGCCGTCGACGGTGCCGAGCTTACAGAGGTAGGTTGGCATAGGGTCGAAAAGATATCACAAATCCACCGGGAATTGAATAGAAACCTTGCAAAACGGCCGGTCGGAATAGTATCCGACCGGCCGTTAAAAAAATTCAAAACAGCCTTTGCGTCAATAACTTTTCGGGTTGTGTTCGACGCCATGGCAGTTCAACAGACAGCTGCCGTGCCTGCTGGCCACCCCCTGGGCATTAAACTCGAGCTTGTTGTCGGCATTGGGCTGCACGAAGTCTTTGTTAAAAG
Source organism: Desulfuromonas carbonis (assembly GCF_054658035.1). Classification (NCBI taxonomy): domain Bacteria; kingdom Pseudomonadati; phylum Thermodesulfobacteriota; class Desulfuromonadia; order Desulfuromonadales; family Desulfuromonadaceae; genus Desulfuromonas; species Desulfuromonas carbonis. The sequence continues at coordinate 891,034 of NZ_BAAHXR010000002.1, forward strand.
AAATCAGAAATTGATATCGGTTGCTACCATGGGCGTCATGGCAGGAAAAACAGGTCGTCCCAAGTTTCCCAGTTGCCACGTTACCCTTAATATGAAGCGCATGATAAGGGAAACTTTCATTACCGAGGATACTCGTCCGGCTGTGGCACTTGTAGCACAGGGCGTAGGCGAACTCGCTCTCGGGCCGTTCGTCTTCCATCTCATAATTGTTAACGAGCAGACCCCTGTAATTCGACCCATGCGGTCCCTTGGGACCGGCCGAGTCGTCATTCCCATGACAATCCCGGCACGAGATGACAGAAATGTCACCAGGCTTCTCCTGACGCGTTGCGTAGGGAGTTTTGAGGCTGATCACATACGCATTTCGCCCCTCCCCTTCGATCGGATGGAAGGAGGTGTTCGTAACGGAAAATTCTGCGTGTTTGTTGGAAGAATCGGACGGCAGGTTGGCACTCTCGGCGTGACACTTGTAACAAAGTTCGTACTCTTCGGTAAGTTCGACTGTGAAATTACCGACCCGCTTTCCGGAAAGCCCCCGGAAGGGGGTGTCACGATCCAGCTGGTGCGGCTCGTGACAATCCACACATTCGGCGTGCCGCGCCGCATTCACCAACTCCTCGGGAAGCGCCTCGTTGGCCTGATGCACCCCACTGGTCGCCAAAACCGGATGGTTGTATGGTTTACGCAATTCCGCACCGATATCCCGCAAGGCCCCGGCCCCCTCCGACTTCAGGTAGCCCCGGCGGCTCATCTCCTGACGTCCCTGGCTGTCGCCGTGGCAAACGAGGCAGGCCTGCTCCTCTCCGGAAATGCTCATGGACATCCCCCGGTGGCAGGCACGACAGGATTTTGGCAGCAGGGTCTTGTCGCCGTGTACACCCTGCAGCATGCTGGCCCCGGGAGCGGCAAACGCAGCCCAGGGCGCGACTATAAGCAGCAGGGCAAAAAGCGCAAATTTAGGCATCAGATTCCGTCGACGAAAATTGGTCATGGTCAGAAGGTGTTATGCCCCGCCCCGACCCCACCTCCGGCGGGAAGACCTCCGGAAGAGAACGCCGGTCCGTGGCAGGCATTACAGGTCGTGTCATAATCGCTAACAGCACTGGCATCGTTGGTGTAATGGGCCCACATGGGGAGGTCGTAACTGGCGTTTCGCGTGTCGTTGTGGGGATCATGGCAGGTGGTGCACTGCATTCGCTTTTCCTTATCCAGGTACTCTATTGGGGGCTCGATATAGTTACCTTTGCCGACGACAGCGCTCAGGGTACCTTGCACGGTCCCGTCGTAGACAAAGGAAATCGGGTGGGAGGTCGTCAAGTCGATCGTCCCCTGAGCGGACATGGTCAAGTTGGCAATTGTGCCCCGACTGATGACTTCGCCGACCGCAGAAACCCCGTCATGGCAGGAAAGGCAAAGTCGCGACGCCCCGTTCGGGTACTCGATGGTGGGATCGGTATTGGTATACTTGGCCGCGGGAATTTCGTCGATGGAAATTGCCGCCAGATTGCCGTAGAGGGGAAATCCGCCACTCGGCCTCGTGGGGTCGTTGCGGTTCCAGAGTGGACCCTTGGTGGAAGCACCATGCGGCGTATGGCAAAAGACGCAAACCTGTTGCACGTTCTCATTCGACGTCGCATGGATGGCACTTTGGCTGTTGCTGGAAAGGTTGTGCGGATGGTCGTTGACCCCGCCGGTCCCTGCACTCAGCTTCTGTGCGGCGTCAGCAGTGCCAAGGACCAGGAGCCCCCCCCCCAGGCAACCCAGACCGTACAGCAAAATTTTTTTTAGGTAGACCATATCTCGTCTCACGGGCAGAACTGGATGTGGATAGCAATCACCCCGACCTGGCTAGGTAATGCAAGAAAAACACCATCGCTACAGCGGCACCACTCGATTTCAGGGGCTGACCAGGTACTGAAAGATCTGTACCCGGAAGTTACAGGCATCCACAGCATATAGCCGATCGTGGTTGTCCATGAAAAGCCCGGCAGGCAGACAAAACTGCCCGGCGCCTCGTCCCGGCTGACCGAAATACAGCAGCAAATTCCCTTCCGAATCGAAAACCTGGATATTATCGAATGCCGCATCAGTCACGTAAATATTGCCTGTCGAATCAAGGGCAATTCCACGAGGTCTGGCAAAAGTCCCGGGTCCGTCGCCTAGCTGGCCGATGTACCCCAGAAAATTTCCTTGGGAATCCTGAACTTCAACGCGAAAATTCAAACTATCAACAACAAAAATCCGACCGTCCTTGGCCACCACCACCGCGGTAGGGTGATTAAACCCTCCCCCTTGGCCGGAACCGCGGATGGTTTTCTGATAGGCCAGGTTGCGGTCAAAAACCTCGACGGTCCCTTCCAGGACATCTACGACATAGAGCTGCCCGGCGGAATCGACCGCCAGACCGCCGGGGCGGGAAAAGGGTTTGTTGGGCTGGACAAAGCCCTGCCATTTCCCCGAATAGTCGAAAATTGAAACGCTTCGTGCTATTGAATCGGCGACGAAAATCCTCCCCTGGCCAGAATCGACGGCGATTCCCACCGGCGAGGTCAGAGGCCGGTTGGCAGCACTAAGCCACTGCTCGTGCGTTCCCCGTGTCAGGTCGAAGCGATGGATAGCGGGGGTCCCGGAATCGGTGACCCAGATGCGTCCTTCGCCATCGGCGACAACCCCGTAGGCATTGGCCAACGGCCTCGGGGTCCGATCCTTTCCTGCCAACCACTCGAAAAACCTGTTCCCTTTGCTGCCATCCCCTTCGCCAATGTTCTCCTCATTAACCGTCCGCAGGAATCGGATTCGCGGTGGCGAGGGAGCTTGGGGCCATGCGAGGTTTATCTCAGGGTTGCTCCACCTCGCTCCGGATGACAATCCGGAGGAACAACCACCCAGGCACAACAGACCGCCTAGAGCCAACCAACTCCAAGAGCGCAGCAAGGTACAACACCCCCTAATAATATTTAACTGGATACTTTTCTTTCAGGGCGTCCATCCAATCCTTGGTTAATTGTTCCCGTTGCTGTTTTTCCAGGTCGCTTTTGATCTTGTCATGCATCTCTTCATACGATAGTTGCTTTGGCTCTTTGACTTCGAACAATTTAATTATGTGATACCCATACATGGTTTTTATGGGTCCAGATATTTCACCGGGTTTCATCGACTTTAACGCTGCGTCAAATTCAGGGACAGTCTGTCCCTCATGAAAAGTACCAAGATCGCCGCCGACGTAACGGGTCCGGTCATCGGAATTGTAATATGCCAGGTTATAAAAATCATCTCCAGCCTTGGCTTTTTCAAGAAGATCCTCGGCCTTTTCTAGCAGAACGGTACGCTCTTCCTGGTTGGATGAGGGGTCGACTTTAATCAGGATGTGGCTTGCGTGATATTGTCTGGGGCGCTTGAAGCGTGCCTTGTTCGTTTCGTAATACTCCTTGATTTTTGTTTCCGGTACCTTGACCTTACTGCCAACGGCAGCCTCTTCGGCCTTTTCAGCAAGAAGGTCCCGGTAAATGTCGGCGCGCAGGAATCCGGCTCCCTCCGCGCCAATTGCATCCCTAAAATCAGCTTCCGATTTAAATCGGTCCCGGATTTTCTGAAAACGCCTGTCAACCTCACCATTATCGACAACCAGTTCCTCACTGAGGGCGTACAGAACTTTCAACGCGCGTTGAACCAAACCATCCAAGGCTTTCTTTTTGATTTCCTGAATCTTCTCCGGTGAAACACCGCCATGAAAGCTGACATTTAAGGGGAGAACTTTCTGGATTGCCTGATTCATCTCCTGATTGGAGATCGTCAGGCTTCCGACCTGGGCAACACCTTCGGCCTCGGCAGCAAACACCGATACATTAAAAATTCCGGCACATAAAAAGACCAGAGCAACCAGGCCGCGAAAAGCATAAAGCATTTTATAATCTCCTTTAATCTCAGGTGGGTCGAATTCCCCGAAGCTTGCTTCGATGAAAGCGATCAATCTAAACTTTTGATACCCCGTAGCTTGCTGCGGGGAGATTCATTGGATTGGTCAGGAACCGTTATCATAGGGAACCGACTCAGGCAAAGTCAAGTCATAGACCCAAAGTACAAAGAGGAGGCGAACCATTGCGAGTTCGCCTCCTCTTTGCATTCAATAAAATGGCGGGGCTGACGGGACTCGAACCCGCGACCTCCGGCGTGACAGGCCGGCGTTGTAACCGACTCTACTACAGCCCCATATCTGTTTGACTCTGTTGCTACCGCTGAGGACTGGTGGGCGAAACAGGGATCGAACCTGTGACCCTCGGCTTGTAAGGCCGATGCTCTCCCAGCTGAGCTATTCGCCCCGGCAGCCAGTAAACAAGGAAAGGAAATGGCGGGGCTGACGGGACTCGAACCCGCGACCTCCGGCGTGACAGGCCGGCGTTGTAACCGACTCTACTACAGCCCCATTTCTTAGACAGAAAATAGGAAACAAAAATAGTCGTTAAGTGGGAGCGAAGCCGGCTATTTCCGTTTCCTATTTCCCTGATTTTTTAGCCGCTGGTGGCAGGACAGCGGGGTGAAGCAATTTAGTTGACCGAATCCTTGAGAGCCTTGCCAGCCTTGAATTTGGGGGTCTTGGCGGCAGGGATGTTGATCTTGGCGCCAGTCTGGGGATTTTTGCCCGTACGGGCCGCACGAGCGCTAACACTGAAGGTACCGAATCCAACCAGGGCGACTTTCTCGCCGGCCTTGAGAGCATCGGTCACCGCATCGGCAAATGCTTTAAGTGCCTTCTCGGCATCGGTTTTGCTCAGACCTGCTTTTTCTGCCATCGCATTAACAAGATCCGCTTTCGTCACAACATACCTCCACGTATTAGGGATTATTAAAGCCCTGCTGAAATCGCGATACTTATATCAGAGTTGGAAAAAGAGTGTCAAGAGAATATTTCCGCCGCAACCCTAATGGTGGAGCGGTTCTTCGGCCTCCGGGCGGTAGTCTTCAGCCGGTGGGAGCGAGCTCAGGGGGAGGTCGACCAGCAGGGCCCTCTCCAGGACCTCGTCCATGTGTCCAACCGGGGTCACAGTCAGTGCCTTGAGTATCTGCGCCGGCACCTCTTCCAGGTTCTTTTCGTTCTCCTTGGGGATTAAAACCTTGGAAATCCCTGCCCGCCTGGCCGCCAGAAGCTTCTCCTTGAGGCCACCAATCGGCAGAACCCGGCCGCGCAGGGTGATTTCTCCAGTCATCGCCAGGTCGCGGTCGACACTACGGCCGGTAAGGGCTGAGGCCAGGGCCGTTGCCATGGTGATCCCGGCCGACGGCCCGTCCTTGGGGATGGCCCCCTCGGGGACATGAATGTGGATATCGAGCTTCTGGTAAAAATCCTTCTCCAGGCCCAGCTCGGTCCAGCGCGAACGAACGTAACTGAGGGCCGCCTGGGCTGATTCACGCATCACCTCACCGAGCTTGCCGGTGATGGTCAGCTTGCCCTGGCCGGGGAGGATAGCCGTCTCGATCGTCAGCAACTCACCGCCGACTTCGGTCCAGGCCAGCCCGGTGGCCATGCCGACCCGACTCTCCTCATCACGAACACCGTAACTGTACCGGGGGACGCCGAGATATTTCTTGACCTGGGCGGCAGCGACATTGAAGCGGCGCTGCTTCTCTTCTGATTTGACCAGCTCCCGTGCAATCTTGCGGCAGATGTTGGCCAGTTCCCGTTCCAGGTTGCGCACGCCGGCCTCGCGGGTGTATCGGCGGATAATCTCGTAGAGAGCGGTTTCGGAAAACTGAACCTGGTCAAGGGCCAGGCCATGGGCCGCGAGCTGCTTGGGCACCAGATAGCGCCGGGAAATATTCAGCTTTTCTTCCTCGGTATACCCCTCGATGCGGATCACTTCCATCCGGTCCCGCAACGGCCCGGGAATAGAGAAGAGATTGTTCGCCGTGGCGATAAAAAGGACGCTAGACAGGTCGTATTCGACATCGAGAAAATGATCGCCGAAGCTGTTGTTCTGTTCCGGATCGAGGACCTCCAGCAGGGCAGAGGACGGATCACCGCGGAAATCGGTGCTCATCTTGTCGATTTCATCGAGCAAAAAGACCGGGTTTTTTACCCCGACCTTGCGCAGGCTCTGGATGATTTTGCCCGGCATGGCGCCGATGTAGGTCCGGCGATGGCCGCGGATTTCGGCCTCATCGCGGACGCCACCGAGAGAGATGCGGACAAATTTCCGGCCGAGAGAACGGGCGACGGAGCGTCCCAGCGAGGTCTTGCCGACCCCGGGAGGTCCGACCAGGCAGAGGATCGGCCCCTTGATCTTCTTGACCAGGGCCTGGACCGCAAGGTACTCGATGATCCGCTCCTTGACCCGCTCCAGCCCGTAATGATCCTCCTCCAACACCTGTTCGGCAAAGGCGAGATCGAGCCGGTCGCGGCTTGCCTTGCGCCAGGGGAGGGAGATCATCCAGTCGAGGTAGTTGCGCACGACGGTCGCCTCGGCGGACATCGGCGACATCATTTTCAGTTTCCGCAGTTCGCTGTTCGATTTCTCCGTGGCTTCACGGGACATCCGTTTTTTACTGATCTTCTCTTCGAGTTCGCGCAGCTCCTGCTTGAACTCGTCCTTGTCCCCGAGTTCCTTCTGGATCGCCCGCATCTGCTCGTTGAGGTAGTACTCCTTCTGGCTGCGCTCCATCTGGCTCTTGACGCGGTTGCGAATCTTCTTCTCGATCTGCAGAATTTCGACTTCCCGCTCGAGCATGGCGAGGAGCTGTTCCAGACGCTCCTGGGGATTGATCAGTTCCAGCAGCTCCTGCTTTTCGGTGATCCGCACACTGACCTGGGCAATGACCGTATCGGCCAACCGCCCCGGCTCGGTGATACCGGCGATCGAAGCCACCATCTCCGGGGGAACTTTTTTACTCAGGTTGATGTAACTCTCAAAGGTGTCGCGGACGCTGCGCAGCAACGCCTCGATCTCCGGGGAATCGACCGGGAGATCGGCCAGACGCTCCGCCGAGACGAAGGTACACCCCTCCCCGTTGACAACTTCGAGGATTTTGGCCCGTTCCTTCCCTTCGATCAGAACCTTGACAGTGCCATCGGGGAGTTTGAGGAGCTGGATGATCTGACCGACACAGCCGGAATGGTAGATGTCGTCGAACTCCGGGTCATCGGTGCGGGGGTCGAGCTGGGTCGCCAGAAAGATTTCCCGGCCACGCTCCATCGCCCATTCCAGCGCCTGGATGGAGCGCGCCCGACCGACGAAGAGGGGAGTAACCATGTGGGGGAAGATGACGATGTCACGCAGCGGCAGCAGGGGTAACAGCCCGCTGTCGAGCATCTCTTCGGCGATAGGTTCGGTCTTATCGGTCATGAGTGGAATGACCTTTCTCGACGCCGGCGTTCAAACAGTTCACGCCGACTCGGCGCATTCGTAGAGGACGATCGGCCGGGCATTGCCAATGATGGTTTCCTCACTGATCACGACCTCTTTGACCCGGTCCTGGGACGGAATATCATACATGACCTCCAGCATGGCATTCTCGAGGATCGAGCGGAGGCCACGAGCGCCGGTCTTGCGCTTGAGCGCTTCCCTGGCAATGGCAACCAGGGCGCCGTCGGTGAAGCGAAGATGGACCTTTTCCATCTCGAAGAGCTTCTGGTATTGCTTGACGAGAGCGTTCCTGGGCTCCTTGAGAATCTGGATCAACGATTCCTCATCCAGTTCGTTAAGGGTGGCAACCACTGGCAGCCGGCCGATAAATTCGGGGATCAGGCCGTATTTCAGCAGGTCCGAGGGTTCGACCTGGGCGAGGATTTCTCCCAGGTTCTGTTCACTCTTGCGCCGGATATCGGCGCCAAAACCCATCCCTTTGGCACCGATACGCTGGGAAATAATGGTGTCGAGGCCGGAAAAGGCACCACCGCAGATAAAGAGGATATTGGTGGTATCGACCTTGAGAAATTCCTGCTGGGGGTGCTTGCGCCCCCCCTTGGGAGGAACGCTCGCCATGGTCCCTTCGATGATTTTGAGCAGCGCCTGCTGCACCCCTTCGCCGGAGACATCCCGGGTGATCGACGGGGAATCGGACTTGCGGGCGACCTTGTCGACCTCGTCGATATAGATGATCCCCTTCTGCGCTTTCTCGAGGTCGTAGTCGGCCGCCTGCAGCAGATTGAGAATGATATTCTCGACATCTTCACCGACATAACCCGCCTCGGTCAGGTTGGTGGCGTCGGCGATGGCAAAAGGAACGTCGAGGAGTCGGGCCAGGGTCTGGGCAAGGAGGGTCTTGCCGCTGCCGGTCGGTCCCAGGAGCAGGATGTTGCTCTTCTGCACCTCTACATCACCGGTACGGCCGGTATTCTCCACCCGCTTGTAATGATTGTAGACCGCGACCGCCAGGACCTTCTTGGCGCGCTCCTGGCCGATGACATACTCGTCCAGAACTTCCTTGATTTCGATCGGTTTGGGCAGGCTGCCAGTCCCGCTGCCGCCAGACTCCTCGAGCTTGGCTTCCTCGGCGATGATGTCCTTGCACAGCTCGATACACTCATCGCAGATGTAGACCGCCGGGCCGGCAATCAGCTTCTTGACCTCGTCCTGGGCCTTGCCACAGAAGGAACAGATCAGCTGTCCGGAATGCTCGTTGTTCGGGCTCAATACTGCCTCCGTTCAGGGGTGATTCAGATTTTGCTCTTCACGATGTCGTCGACGATACCATATTTCTTCGCCGCCTCGCTACCCATGAAGAAATCCCGCTCGGTGTCAGCCGCGATCCGCTCCAGCTTCTGTCCAGTGTGTTTTGCCAGAATCCCGTTCAGGGTATCGCGCATGCGCAGAATCTCCTGGGCGTGGATATTGATGTCGGTCGCCTGTCCCTGGAAACCGCCGAGGGGCTGGTGAATCATGATCCGTGCATTGGGCAGAGCGAAGCGCTTCCCCTCCGACCCGGCCGCCAGCAGGACCGCCCCCATGCTCGCCGCCTGCCCGACACAGATGGTCGATACGGGAGCCTTCAGATACTGCATTGTATCATAAATGGCCATACCAGCCGTCACCACCCCACCGGGGGAGTTGATATATAGGTGAATATCCTTTTCCGGATCCTCGGACTCGAGAAAGAGGAGCTGGGCAATGACCAGGTTGGCCATATGATCCTCAATCGCTCCGCCGAGAAAGATGATCCGGTCCTTGAGCAGTCGTGAATAGATATCGTAGGCGCGCTCGCCCCGTCCGGTCTGCTCAACCACCATCGGTACCAGGGTCATCAGCTTCACTCCTTGTCGTCGGTCGATTTGGCCGCCAGGTCTGCTTTGGCAACTTCGCTGATCTGTGCCCCGGCCAGCAGGAACTCGATCACCTTCTCTTCACCCATCTGCAGCAGCAGGCCGCGGCGGGCGTCTTCGTTGCCGTAATGGCGCTTGACGGCATCGATTGGCGCGTTGGACATGGCGGCAATCTGCTCGAGTTTGCCGTCGATCTCGCTCTCCTCGACCTGCAATCCCTCCTGGCGGCCGATCGCCTCCAGGATCAGGGTCCCCTGCACCTGCTTGACCGCCGTGTCGCGGTACATGGCGCGGAAAGACTCTTCGTTCATGCCAAGCATCTCCAGGCTCATCCCCTGGGACTGCATGCGGGAACGGATGTTGGCGAGCATGTAATCGAGCTGGCCGGAGACCATGGTCTCGGGGGCCTCGACCGGGTTCGCCGCGATCAGGGCTTCCATCAGGCGTTCACGCAGGTCACCGTCGATCCGGTTCCGCTCCTGGGTGAGGTAGTTCTCTTCGAGACGCGCGCGCAGCTCGGCGACGGAATCGAGTCCGAACCCCTTGGCAAACTCGTCATCGAGAGCGGGCAGTTCCTTCTCCTTGATCTCGTGCAGACGCACCTTGAAGGTGACCTCCTGGCCGGCGAGTTCCTCGTTGCCGTAGTCGGCGGGGAAGGTGACCTGAATCTCCTTCTCCTCCTCCCGTTTCATCCCTTCGAGCTGCTCTTCGAAGCCGGGGATGAAGCTCCCCGAACCGAGCTCGAGCTGGTGCCCTTCCGCCTTCCCCCCTTCAAAGGCCTCCCCCTTGAGGAAACCTTCGAAATCGATGACGACAAAATCGCCCTTGCGCGCCTTCTTGCGAGTGGAAACCACCATCTCGGCCCGGGAGGCCCGCATCTCCTCGATGCGCTTGTCGGTCACCTCGGGATCGGCCTCGAACCGCTCCTTTTCGAGCTTGAGCCCGGTGTAGTCCTTGGCGGTGAATTCCGGCTTGACCTCGACATGGGCCTCGTAGGTAAAAGGCTGCCCTTTTGCGATCACACCACTGTCGACGATTTCCGGATCGGCGATGGCCAGAATCTTGTGCTCGAACAGGGCCTTGAAGTAGGAATCATTGATCAGCCGGCTGAGTACCTGCTCTTCCATCTGCGGCGCAAACTGCCGTTCGAGGATAGCCCGCGGAACCTTGCCGGGGCGAAATCCGGGAAGCTTGGCCGACTTGCCAATCTTGCTGTAGGCCTTGTCGATCTCTGCCGCCACATGGTCGGCAGGGAGCTCGAAGGAAAGTTTCTTCCGGACGCTGCTGATCTCTTCTATCTTGACGTTCATCTGATTTTCCTCACCTTGGATTGAAGCTGTGAAAAAGGGCAAAGGGGCCTGATGGCCAACCGGTCGGATGCGTGGGCGCGGCCAGGATCCTTGCCGCGATTATTGAGGTTGGTGCGAGAGGGGGGAGTCGAACCCCCACGGTTGCCCGCTGGATCCTAAGTCCAGTGCGTCTGCCAGTTCCGCCACTCTCGCACGGAATTTTCCAACGACGCGGTCAGGCCAACCGGCACTCGGGAAGGTTTCCCGGCGGGTGCGCCTGTCTGCCGATGGGAAAATAGAGAAGCCCGCCCTTTTTTGCCGACTTACCTGTGGCCCGGAAAGCCACAAATCTCAGGCACGGAAAAGGCGGGCCAGTCCAATCTAAATGGGGTGAGTGAAGGGGATCGAACCCTCGACAACTGGAGCCACAATCCAGTGCTCTACCAACTGAGCTACACCCACCACAAAACGGAGCCAATACTAGCCAAGCAACTGGCCATTTGTCAACGGGAATCTTGGGTTTTCCCGACACGGCTGAAATGGCGCGCCAGGAAGGATTCGAACCCTCGGCCAACGGCTTAGAAGGCCGCTGCTCTTTCCAACTGAGCTACTGGCGCGGAATGGTCGGGGCGACTGGATTCGAACCAGCGGCCCCCTGCTCCCAAGGCAGGTGCGCTACCAGGCTGCGCTACGCCCCGACAAGAGGGAGATTACTAACACACCCCCGTACTTTCTGCAACCCCAAAATCGGCCTTCATGGCCTGCCGACTCTCCGCCCGGCTCCACAATCGACCTGCAACCCTTCAATCAGCCAGCGACCTGGGCATCATGTCGCCCGTGAGGGTGCGACTTTGGCCGTGACATTCCCTTCCGGTCGGTTAAACTTACGACCTGACAAATTAACCTTGGGAGTTGCCTGCCAATGACTGAAACCACCCCCGCGCCCGGTCCCTTCGGCTACGGATTCGAAACTGTTCGACAGATCGAACTGCCGGAACTCAATGCCACCTTCATCCAGCTGCGCCACCCGGCGAGCGGCGCCCGCTATGTCCACCTCGCCACTGCCGATCCCAACAACCTCTTTGCCGTCACCTTCCGCACTCCACCCGCCGATTCGACCGGCGTCGCCCACATCTTGGAGCACACCGTCCTTTGCGGGTCAGAGCGCTTTCCGGTGCGCGATCCTTTCTTCACCATGCTCAAGCGCAGCCTCAATACCTTCATGAACGCCATGACCGCCAGCGACTGGACCTCCTACCCCTTTGCCAGCCAGAATCGCAAGGACTTCTACAACCTGATGGAGGTCTACCTCGACGCCGCCTTCTTCCCCCTGCTGCGGGAGCGCGACTTCCGCCAGGAGGGGCACCGGCTCGAATTTCTCGACCCGACCGACCCGGCCTCCCCCCTGACCTACAAGGGAGTGGTCTACAACGAGATGAAGGGGGCGATGGCGTCCCCTTCATCGCTCCTGTCGCGACGGCTAAGTCGCGCCCTTTACCCGACCACCTGCTACCGGCACAATTCAGGCGGCGAGCCGGAAGAGATCCCCGCGCTGACCTGGGAAGGACTGCGCGCCTTTCATCGCGACTACTACCAGCCCGGCAATGCCTGGTTCTTCAGCTACGGCAACCTGCCGCTGCAGGAGCACCTGCGGGTCGTCGAGGCGAGAGTGCTGCGCCATACCCTGCCGCGCCAGGTCGACAGTGCAGTCCCGCCCGAGACCGGGCTCACCGCGCCGCGCCGGGTGGAGGAGTTCTATCCCCTCGATGCCGCCGAGGCGCTGACGGCCAAGACCATGATCCAGGTCGGCTGGCTGGCCGGAGATGTCAATGACAGCTTCGAGCGCCTCGCCCTGGGCCTGCTCGCGACCCTCCTCCTCGGCAACCCGGCGGCACCGCTCTACAAGGCGCTGCTCGACTCGGGTCTCGGCGGCAACCTCGCTCCCGGGGGGGGCTTCCACGACGAAAACCGCACCACCTATTTCGCCGCCGGCCTGCAGGCGAGCGAACCGGAGCACAGCGCCAGGGTCGAGGCCCTGATCTTCGAAACCCTGGAACAGGTCGCAGAGACCGGCTTCTCGGCAGAGCGCATCGAAGCGGCCATTCATCGCCTCGAATTCGGTCATCGCGAGGTCTCCGGCGACCACTACCCCTACCCCCTCGCCCTGCTGATGCGGATGCTCGGTCCCTGGCTCCATGCCGACGACCCCCTCTCACCGCTGCAGCTCGATGCCAATCTCGCCCGGCTGCGCCAGGAGCTGGCCGCCGGCCCCTTCTTCCAGCAGCTGATTCGCCGCCGGCTTCTCGACAACCCGCAACGGGTCACCCTGACCCTGCGCCCCGACCACCAGCTGCAGCAGCGCCAGGAAGCAGAAACCAGCGCCCGGCTGCAGACGGTCGGCGCCACCCTCACTCCCGCCGAGCGGGAGGCGATCAAGCGCGCCGCCGAGGAACTGCAGCAGGCCCAGGAAGCGGCCGAGGATCTCTCCTGCCTGCCCGGCCTCGGTCGCCAGGATATCCCGCCGTCCGAAGCTGCGGTGCCGGTAACGCAGCAGAGCCTTGCACAAGGTGCGGTCCACCTCTTCCCGCAGCCGACCAACGGCATCGGTTATCTCCACGCCCACATGCCGGTCGCCCTGGTCCCGCCCCGGCTGCTGCCGCTCATCCCCTTCTACTGCACCCTCCTCACCCAGGTCGGCGCCGCTGGCAGGAGTTACCTCGAAATGGCGGAACGGATCGAGGCCGCCACCGGCGGAATCAGTATCAGCACCGACCTCCTCGAAGACCCGGCCGACCACCGCCAGCTGCAGGCCATTCTGAGCCTGCGCGGCAAAGCCCTGGAGCGCAACGCCGGCCCGCTCTTCGCCATTCTCAGCGATCTCAGCCGGGCTCCCGATTTTTCCGACCTCGCGCGGCTGCGCACCGTCTTCAACCAGCTGCGTACCAACCTCGACAATTCAATTACCGGCTCCGGCCACAGCTACGCGGCCCGTGCCGCCGCAGCCCGCCTGACCCCCGGCGGCGCCCTGCGCGAAGGCTGGGCCGGCCTCACCCAGGTTCGGCAGGCAAGGCGCCTCGCCGCCCTGGAACCGGCCGCGCTGCAGGAGGTGGCGACAAACCTGCAGGAACTGGCCGGCATCCTCTTTGGCCGCGCCACCCTCACCTGCGGCTTGACCGGCGAGGAGGAGCAGCTGCCGACCTTCTCCCGGCAGCTTGCCGGCTACCTTGAATCTCTGCCGGCCGGCACCGATAACCGGCACCCGCTGCCAACCTTCGAGGGTGGCCGCGGAAGTTTCGGCTGGGCCACCTCGGTTCCGGTGAATTACGTCACCCGGGTCTTCCCCGGAGTCTCCTTCACGGCACCCGACACGGCCGCCCTGCTGGTCCTCGCCAAGCTACTGCGGACCGGCTACCTGCATCGCGAAATCCGCGAAAAGGGGGGCGCCTACGGCGGCATGGCAAGCTACGATGCGGAAGGGGGGCTGCTCTCTCTTCTCTCCTACCGCGATCCGCAGCTCGCCCGCACCCTGCGCGTCTTCGACGAGGCGGCGAACTGGGCGGCCGGCGGCCACTTCGACACCCAGGGAATCGACGAAGCGGTCCTCGCCGTCTTCGGCGACCTTGACCGCCCCCTCGCCCCCGGCAGCCGCGGCGCCCGCGAGTTCGCCAATCTCCGCCAGGGGATGACCCTGGAATTGCGCCAGCAGTTGCGGCAGCGGATCCTCGCCGTTGATCGCCAGCAGCTGATGGCGGCGGCGGAGAAATACCTGATCGCCGGACGCAGCGCAAGTGTGGTTTCGGTGATCGGCGGCGAAGAGGCGCTGCTCGCTGCGAACCGGGAGCTGGCCGCAGAAGAGCAGTTGGAGGTGGAGCGGATATAAACAAAAAGGCGGGAAGGTGGGTATTGATGCTGGCTGGACTGCTGCTGACCGCCTGCGCCGGGGAGATCCCACCGGGGCTTGGTCTCCAGAACGGGCGGCTCGCCGCCTGTCCCAAAAGCCCTAACTGCTTCGCCAGTCAGGAAGGTGATGCGGACCACCGGATCGCGCCGCTCAGCTACAGCGGCAGCCGTGCGGCGGCGCTGGAACGACTGGCGCAGGTAGTCGCCGCGCAGCCCCGCACCCGCATCGTCGCCCGCAGCGACGATTACCTGCATGCCGAGGCCCGTTCGCTGATCTTCCGTTTCGTCGACGACCTCGAGTTCTATCTCCCCGCCGACGAAAACCGGATCGAAATGCGCAGCGCCGCCCGCAGCGGCTGGTCCGACTTCGGCGTCAACCGCCGGCGGCTGGAGCAGATTCGCGACGCCTTTTCAGCCGATTAATTCGTTTCAACCGGGCAAAAACCCTGAATAGGTTGTCCTTGACTGAAATCCGTGTTCATCCGTGCAATCCGTGTCCACATGACCTTGACTTCACTACCCTTTGGACATGGATCAAATCGGATTACCCGGATCAGGCCAATCGAAAAAGAAGTTGAGTTGGAGGTAGCATGAACGTGATCATCGATCTCTGCATCGTCCCCCTCGGAGTCGGCGTTTCGGTCTCCCCCTACATCGCCGCCTGTGAAAAAGTGATCCAGGAAGCCGGACTGAAACACAACCTGCATGCCTACGGGACCAACATCGAGGGGGAATGGGACACCGTCTTCGCCGCCGTCAAGCGCTGCCACGAGACGGTTCACGCCCTGGGCGCGCCGCGCATCACCACCACCCTCAAGGTCGGCACCCGTACCGATCGCACGCAGACGATGGAGGAGAAGATCCGCAGCGTCTGCGATAAGCTGTAGGTCACGCCACTTCTTACTCGGCGCCAGCCTCTGCGCTCTTTTCCACGACCTGCTTGAGCCAGTTGATCTCTTCCGGCACAAACTGCTTGGCATGGTCGGTCCCGACATTCATCGCCAGGTGCAGCCCTTCGGTCGCCATCGCAATTGCCACGTAGCCGGGCATGGTGAGGCACTGCACCTCCTCCTCGGCCCAGGCGGTCACCCGCTCTTCTTCGTCAAACAACATCATGAAGTTGCTGCCGTCGGCTTCCATGATCAGCGGCAACGCCTTCTCCGGATCAGCCTTTGGCCCAGTTGCACTGGACACGCCGCCACTCTCCTGGTCGAAAATCGGCACAAAAAAGTTGCTCTGGAGAAAAAGGCTGTAAAAGTGATGCCGATTCTCGAGACTTTCGGGGTCGTCATGGAGGCTTTTGAGGGCCTGGTCCAGAGGTGTCATCGTGTCAAACCTTTCGGAAAAATTGGCTCGCTCGGGCGAAGGTCAATAGCGATCTCATCGTAACAGATCGGGCCTCCCGGGCCAACAGGTGGGCAGGGAGTACCCGCCTAGGTCCGCTTCTTGACCCGCCTGGTCGCCACCGTGTTCCAGGGGTCATCCGGCCAGGGATGCCGGGGGTAGCGCCCCTTCATCTCCTTCTTCACTTCGGGGTAGACGCTGTCCCAGAAAGAGCGCAGATCGCGGGTGACAGCCAGCGGCCGGCCGGCGGGAGAGAGGAGATGGATCAGGACCGGCACGGTGCCGCCGACGACCGCCGGTGTCGCAGCCAGGCCGAAAAGTTCCTGCAGCTTGCAGGCGAGGACCGGGCCCTCGGAGGCCGCGTAGTCGAGGCGGATAGCCGAACCGCTCGGCACGGACAGCCGCTCCGGGGCGAGGCGGCTCAGCTCCTGCTGGCGCTGCCAACCAAGATAGTTCTGCAGGGCGGACCAGAGGTCGACCTTGCGCAGACCGGCCAGAGTGGTGGTGCCGGCCAGGTGCGGTGCAAGCCAGGCCTCCAGAGAGGCCAGCAACCCCGCATCGGAAAGGTTGGGCCAACCGGGACGATGGGCGGCGACCAGCGCGGCGCGCGCCCGCAGTTGCAGCGCGGCCGGGTTCCAGTCGAGCAGGTCGAGGCCCCGGCGGCGGATCACCGCCAGTAGCGCCGGAACCGTATCCGCCGGCGTTGCCTTCACCGGCCGCTCCTGCAGCAGCAGCGCCCCCAACCGGCGCACCTCGCGGGCGACCACCCGCCCGGCGCGCTCATCCCAATCGACCTCCCGCTCCCAGGCCAGGTCCCGGCCGAAGAGTTCCTCGACCGTCTCCCGGCGTAACCGGTTGGCGAGATCGATTGCCCCCTCCCCGCCCGGCCTGCCGGTAACCTCCACCGCCACCAGCCACTCCCCACCCTTGAGGGCCGAGCGCGCCGAGAGTTTGCCACCGAATCCGCCGCTGAACAGGTAGCGCCCGCTGCCGGGTTCCCGTTCGCGGCCGATGCGGTCGGGGAAAGCTGCTGCCAGCAGCCGTCCGACCGCTTCGGCGTCGGGAGGAGCCTCCGCGGCACCAACCACGAGTTTTTCCCGCCAATAACGTGCCGCGCGCGCTGCCGCCTCCCCCCCGCGCCGCCGCAGCAGTTCGAGCCGGTCGAGCAGGTCACTGGCGCCGGCGTGGGCTGGCGCCTCGCGTCCGGCCAGGTCCCGTTCCCCGAGCAGGGCGGCGAGATCGGCGCCAAGGCCCGGCACGCCGGCATCCTGCGCCGCGAGGAGGAGGCGGGAGAGGCGCGGATGGGCCGGCAGTTGCGCCATTGCCTCACCGCGGGAGGTCAGGCGCCCCTGGCCGTCAAGAGCACCAAGGAGGTGCAACAGGGCATGCGCCCCGGCGAGGTGGCCGGCGGGAGGGGGGTCGAGCCAGGCGAGCTCGCTGGCGTCCTGCACTCCCCAGTGGGCGAGTTCAAGGGCGAGGGGGGCGAGATCGGCGCCACGGATCTCCGGGGGGGTGTAGGGGAGCAGCGCTCCCTGGCTCCCTTCGGTCCAGAGCCGATAGCAGACCCCGGGGCCGAGGCGCCCGGCACGACCGGCGCGCTGTTCGGCACTGGCCCGGGAGATTCGTACCATCTCCAGGCTGGTCATGCCACGGGCGGCGTCAAAACGGGGTCGCCGCTCAAAACCGGCATCGACCACCACCGCCACCCCTTCGATGGTCAGGCTGGTTTCGGCGATGTTGGTGGCAAGGACCACCTTGCGCCTGGGGCCGGGAAGGATCGCCCGTTCCTGTTCGGCAAAAGGGAGATCACCGTAGAGCGGCCGGACATCGACCTTGCCGGCCAGATCGGCTAACTGCTCGGCGCAGCGCCTGATCTCACCGCTGCCGGGGAGAAAAACGAGCAGATCGCCCCGGGTCTCGCCAAGAGCCCGGCGTATTGCCGGCGGAACATAGTCGCCGACCCGGCCGGTCGGCTCTTGGGGCAGATAGCGCACCTCGACCGGGAAGCTGCGCCCGGTGCTGCTGATGCGCGGGCAGCCGCCAAGGAGCTGGGCCACCGGGGCGGCGTCGAGGGTTGCCGACATGACGAGGAGCTTCAAGTCCGAGCGCAGCCCGAGCTGGGCATCGCGGCAGAGGGCGAGGGCAAGGTCGGAGTTGAGATTGCGCTCGTGGAATTCGTCGAAGATGACCAGCCCGACGCCGGCGAGCTCCGGATCGCTCTGCAACCGGCGGGTGAGAATCCCTTCCGTCACCACCTCGATGCGCGTTCGCCTTGACACCTTGCGTTCATAGCGAATGACGTAGCCAACGGCCTGCCCGACCTCTTCGCCCCGCAGTCGTGCCATGAAGCGGGCGGCATTGGTAGCGGCGAGCCGGCGCGGCTCAAGCATAATGATCGACTGCCCGGCAAGCCAGGGCTGGTCGAGGAGCGCCAGCGGCACCCGCGTCGTTTTGCCGGCGCCAGGGGGCGCTTCGAGGACCGCCGCCGGGTGGGTGGCAAGGGCCGTGATGAGTTCAGGGAGAACCTTGTCGATGGGGAGGGGTGCAGACATGATGCCCTATCTAGCACGGACCGCCAGCCAATTACCAGCGTAGGTTGGGTAGAGCAAAGCGAAACCCAACACAAGAATCGATGTCAGGTTTCATTGCATTCAACCCGGAAATCTCCGGTGGGGTGCCAACAGTGTTGGGTTTCATTCCATTCAACCCAACCTACGGTTCGTTCGGCGATCAGGCACCCAGCTCCCGAAAGCGCGCCACCGCCGCCGGCACCGCCGCTTCCGGCAGATTGCCGAAGGCGAGGCGCAGGTAAGGTTCGAGGCCGGGCCCGAAGACTTCGCCGGGGAGACAGCTGAGGTTGCCAAGATCGGCGAGGCGGCGGGCGGCGTGACGGCCGGAGAGGCGGTCCCAGGGGTGACGCACCCAGGCGAAGAAGCCGCCGCTGGCGACCAGCTCGAAAGGGTTGCCGGGACGCCGGAATTCCTTGCGGAAGAGGTCGTGGCGGCGCTGCACCATGGCGTTGTTCGCCACAACCCAGGCATCGAGATGATCGCAGCCGAAGCGCACCGCCTGCTGGGTGATGCGCGGCTGGCAGACCGCCATCGTGTCCTGCACCTTGAGGGCGTGGCGGATAAAGGGAGCCGAGGCGATCAGCGCGCCGGCCCGGTAACCGGTAAGGGCGAAGGTCTTGCCGAAGGAGGCGATCTGGACGAAATGGTCGCTCCAGGCCGGATCGCAAAAGAGTTCGTGGGGGCGGACGTTGCCGGGGAGGAAGGCGTTGTAGGTTTCGTCGAGGACCAGGGCGAGATTGCGGACCCGCGCCATGTCGAAAAGTCGCCGCAGCGTTTCCGGCGGGGTCACGGCGCCGGTCGGGTTACTCGGCGAGACCAGCAGGATCGCCCGGGTGCGGGGTGTGACCAGGGCGGCGATCGCCCGGGGATCGGGAAGGCCGCCGGACGCCTCTTCGAAGGGGGCGTAGACGCAGCGGATGCCGAGAGCCTGGAGCGCCATCGGGTGATCGAAGTAGGCCGGGAGTTGCACGATCACCTCGTCACCGGCCTGGCAGAGGACCGTCATGGCGAGCCAGAAGGCCTGGCTGGCGCCGATGGTCAGGCAGAGCTGGTCGGCCTGCGGTCCGCCGCCGTAGCGCCTCCCGTACCAGGCGCATACGGCCGCGCGCACCTCCTCAAGCCCCTCGTCGGGGGTGTAGCGGGAGGTCTGAGGATCATCGAGCAACGGCCTGAGATGGTCGACCAGTTCAGATGCAGGAGCATAGTCGGGGACCGCCTGGCAGAGATCGATCAGCGGGCGCTGCGCGGGAAAATTCCGTCCCACCAGCCAGCCGCGCACCTCGGAAATCGGCGGAAAATGGACCCCTTCGATCTGCGGCGAGACCTTGAATTTCATGGCTTAACCTTAGGTTCGGCGGCGAGGCGGATCGTCTCCACCAGCAGCTCCGTCACCCGCACCATATCGGCGACGCTGACCGCTTCCTGGACGGTGTGCACATCCCGCATGCCGGTCCCGACAATCACCGTCTCGATGCCGTGACCGTTGAAAATGTTGGCGTCCGAACCGCCTCCCTCGGCGCGGATCGCCAGGGTGCGGCCGAGGTTAGCGGCGGCCTGTTGCAGCAGCAGGAGAATCGGGGCGTCCAGCGGAACGTTGACCAGGGGATAATCATTGATTACCTCGACCTTGACCTGGGCCGCGACGGTCTGGCCGTCGATCTCCCGGACCTGGTCGCGGGCGGCGCGTTCGAAACAGTCGACCATGTGCGCGGTCTGGGTGGCCAGCTTGTCCGAATCGTGGCTGCGCGCCTCTCCTTCGATGATGACACTGCGGGCGACGATGTTGGTCGCCAGGCCGCCGGCAATGGTGCCGAGGTTCGCCGTGGTCTCGGCGTCGATACGCCCGAGGCGCATCCCGGCAATGGCCCGGCCGGCAACCTCGATGGCCGAGATTCCCCGCTCCGGAGCGATGCCGGCGTGGGCCTCGCGGCCGGTAATTTCGAAGCGCAGCTTGTTGGCGCAGGGGGCCCGGTGGATCACCACATCGACCCCGGAGGTGTCGAGGGCGAGTCCGCGCCGGGCGCGAATCAGTGAATAGTCGAGAAACTTGGCACCGACCAGGCCGATCTCCTCGCAGATCGTCACCACCACTTCGAGGGGCGGAACGGGAATCGCTCGGGCCTGCAGCACTTCGAGGGCCTCGATCAGTTCAGCGATACCGGCCTTGTCGTCCGCTCCGAGGACGGTCTCTCCGGCGCTGGTGAAGAGGCCATCCCGGAGCACCGGCTGAACCCCGGTACAGGGTTCGACCGTGTCCATGTGAACCGAGAGCATCAGCGGCTCACCCTGACCGGGAAAGCGGGCGATCAGGTTGCCGGTTTCGCCACCGACCTGGTGGCCGGCGCCATCGAAGAGGACCTCAGCGCCCAGAGCGGCAAATCTCCCGGCCAGATAGCGGGCCATCCCCCCCTCTTTGCGGGAAGGACTGGCAATTTCCGCCATGCGGGCGAATTCGGCAGCAAGGCGATTGGCATCGATCATGACAAGAGCTCCTTGGTGATAACCTGGGGGCTAAAAAGAGTGCCCCCATCTTTAGCCCATCCCCGGCGCCTTTTCAACAGAAATGGCCCGGAGGAACGGCCTGCTGCGGCTGGACAAAAGGCGGTCGCTCCTGTTAAGATGGCGCCACTTTCCGAGCCTTTTGTTACCGGCATTTCCGAACCTTGAGGAATTTCGTGGATTTCGACTTCAACCCGCCCCTCGGCAGCACCCCCCCGCCTCGCTCCGCCCGTCCCCGCCGTTCTCTGGTCGTGCTGCTGGCGGTGGTACTGGCGCTCGGTGCCGGGCTCCTGGTGCTGCGCCTGCTGGTGCCGCAGCTTGAGGCCCGTACCAACCCGGTCGAAATCAGCGCCCCGCCGCCGGAGGCCCAGGTTCACCGCAAGGTGGTCGAGGGAACGATCCAGCCCGGAGACACCATCACTGGCCTGCTCGGCGACTACTTCAACCCGCAACAGTTGCATGACCTGGCGACGACCAGCCGCAAGGTCTTCCCCTTGAGCGGAATCTGCGCCGGCCAGCCCTTCAAGCTCTGCCTGCAGGATAACGCGGTCGAGCGGTTCGAATACGACATCGACCGTGACCAGCAGCTGATTATCCGTCCCAGCGAAAGCGGATTCGATGTCGCCCGGGTGCTGATCGCCTATACGGTGCGGACCGACCTGGTGCGCGGCACCATCTCCACCAGCCTCTTCGAGGCGGTCACCGAGAGTGGCGAAAATGCCGAGCTCGCCATCGCCCTCGCCGATATTTTTGCCTGGGATATCGACTTCATCCGCGATATCCGGGTCGGCGACGCCTTTCAGGCGATTGTCGAAAAACGCTTCCGCGACGGTCAGCCGGCCGGCTATGGTCGGATCCTCGCCGCCCAGTTCATCAACCAGGGGGACCACTACGACGCCTTCCTGTATCAGGATGGGGACCGGACGCCGGCCTACTTTGACGCCGACGGCAACAGCCTGCGCAAGGCTTTTTTGCGGGCGCCCCTCGCCTTCAGCCGCATCTCTTCGGGGTTTTCCATGCGGCGCTTCCACCCGATCACCAAGACCTGGAAATCCCATCCGGCCATCGATTACGCGGCGCCGACCGGCACGCCGATCATGGCGATCGGCGACGGCAGCATCGTCAAGATCGGCCGCACCAAGTACAACGGCAACTACATCAAGTTGCGGCACACCAATGGCATCGAGAGCCTCTACCTGCACATGAGCCGCTTTGCCAAGGGGATGAAACAGGGGAAACGGGTGGCCCAGGGGCAGGTCATCGGCTTTGTCGGTGCGACCGGCCTCGCCACCGGACCGCATCTCTGCTTCCGCATGTACAAAAATGGGGCACCCCTCAACCCGTCCAAGCTCAAGAGTGCCTCGGCGTCACCGGTCTCCAAGGCCAACCTTCCGGCCTTCAAGGCCCGGGCCGGCGAGCTCCTCGCCGCCCTCGAAGGTCGCCAGAACCTGGCCGCCGCAACGACAGCAACGGCTACCCGCTAACCAACCCGTTATCCGGAGAGCAGTCATGCCTCGATTCGCTCCGTCCTGCGCCCTTTTCCTGCTCCTCACCTTCCTCCCGGCCTGTAGCGGTCCGGCAAGTGCCGGCACCGCGCGGCCGCAGCCAGCAGCTTCGGCCAACCACGTTGAATTTTCCGGCCAAGTCGTCCTCAAGCAGCTCGAAGGCGGCTTCTGCGGTCTCGTCGCCGCAGACGGACAACGCTACGACCCGGTCAATTTGCCGGTCGAGTTCTGCCAGGATGGCCTTGCCGTACAGGTCAGCGGCGAACGGATCGAGGGTGGCGTCAGTTTCCGCATGTGGGGCAAACAGCTGCGCATCGACCACATCGAACGTCGATGAGCCGCACCACCACCCTCTCCTTCTGCTTCTGCCTGCTCAGTCTGCTCGTTCCCGGCTTTGCCCCGGCGGCGCCATCGGCAACCGACCCGGCCGTGGTCAAGGTGCGCAAAGGGGATACCCTCTTCGCCATCGCCCACCGCAACGGCCTCTCGGTCAAGGACCTGAAACATCTCAACCGATTGGGCTCCGACCTGATTCACCCCGGCCAGCGGCTGCGCCTCGCTTTGCCCCGGGAGCAGCCGGCCGGGGCGGAAAAGACCGCGTGCGGCGGGGAAGACCCGCTGGCGGACGCGGCCTGCGACTACCTCGCCATCCCGTACCGCTTGGGCGGCAACGACCTTAGCGGTATCGATTGTTCGGCCCTGGTGCAACGATTCTTCCGCCCGCTGGGGATCGAACTGCCACGTACCGCCCGCGAGCAATTCCGTCTCGGCCATCCCGTCGACCCGAAAGACCTGGCCAGCGGGGATCTCCTCTTCTTCCATACTTATGCTCCCTACGCTTCCCATGTCGGCATCTACCTGGGAGAGGGGCACATGCTGCATGCTTCTTCGCGCAGCCACCGCGTCGTCATCTCGGCCATTGCGAACAGCTATTTCCGCCAGCGGCTGCTCGGCGCCAGACGCCTCCTGGACCCTATCGAATTGCAGGAGCAGCTCCAGCTGACCACCCTTGACCTGCCGCAGGAAGAAGCGGCCAGCGACCCGCTGGCGACCCTCCCCGGCACCCTCCCCGCCCGATGAACTACCTCGTGCATCTCTACCTCTCCGACCCCGAGCCCCTCTGCCGGCTCGGCAACCTGACCGGTGATTTTGTCAAGGGCGTACTCAGGGATGGCTGGCCGCCGCTGCTGCTGCGCGGCCTGCGCCAGCATCGCCAGGTCGATGTCTTTGCCCAGGGGAACCGTGCTTTTCAGCGCAGCCGGGAACGCCTCGACCCGGCCTTCGGACTTTGCCGGGGGATCCTCGTCGATCTCTTTTACGACCACTTCCTCGCCCGCCACTGGCACCGCCACGCCGAGATTCCCCTCGGCGATTTTGCCGAGGCGGTCTACCGCGACATCGAAACCTACCTGCCCCTGCTGCCGCCCGGATTCCAGGCGGTGGCGCCGCGGATGATCGCCCACGACTGGCTCACCTCCTACTGCCAGCAGGAGAATGTCGGCCGCGCCCTTGAGCGCCTCGGCCAGCGCCTGCGCCGCCCCCGCGACCTCGCCGCCGGGCTGCACGAGCTGCAGCGCCATCGCGCCGGGCTCGCTGCCGATTGTGATGAATTCCTCGGCGCCGCCCGCGACTTTCTGCGCCGTCATCCGCTCCTATAAAGGAGCGGGGTGGCCGTTTCCGACCACCCCGCTCCTTTCCTTTCAGACTGTCGCGCCATTTCAGAGAAGGCGTTCAAGACCTGCCGCCAGCTGTTTCAGATGGCGGCGTTCCTCGTCGGCCAACAGCTCGAAGACCCGCTGCGAGTTCTCATCCGGCAGCCGGCGCTGGAGATAGAGGTAACGGTCGAGGGCGCTCGTCTCCACCGCCATCGCCAGTTCCAGAATCGCCCGCGCCGGCTGCTGCCGGGCCCAGGCGATCGCCTCTGCGACCTCCATCCCCCCTTCCATGTAGTCGTCAGCAGCGCCTGCGCCGAGTTCGCAGGCCGGGAAATCATCGGGAGCGAGAGCGCCGCGGAGCGCTTCGTAGACCCCCCGCAACATCTTTTTGTGCCCCTCCTCGGCGTTCACCAGCTCGCCGAAGAGGGTGCCCAGTTCCGGGGTCTCCGCCTGTTCGGCGGCGGCGGCGTAAAATCGGCGCGTCCCCTCCTCAAGGCACCAGGCCAGGGCCGCATGTTCGGTTGGCCGGGTGTAACGCTGGAAGCGCTCGAGTTCGACCGCCGGATGGCCCGCCGCCAGCTCCCCCTCCCAGGCGTGCAGTCCCCCGGCCAGATGATGAACGTCGTGGTAGCCGGCACGGGCGAGTGCCGCGGCGGCGGCGTGGCTGCGCATCCCGCTCTGACAGTAGACGATCACCGGCCCGACGCCGTCGAGTTCCGGCAACCGGTCGAGCAGCACATCGAGGGGAAGGTTGATCGCTCCCGGCAGGTGCCCGGGGGCAAACTCCCGGGGTTGACGCACATCGAGGAGGGTATAGCTGTCGGGGTGATGGCTGGTCAGAAAGTCGCGCACCTGGTCCGCCGACCAGGCCGATACCTGCGGGGCAAGGTCCAGAAAACCCATCGTCAGACTCCCTCCCGAATTACAAAAACAGGCCAAGGGTCATGCTGCCGGCAGCTTCAGGCGGGTAGCGGCCAATCACTCTGGTAGCCGGCCGGAAAGAAATTTTCGCGCGTGCGGTTGAAGTAGCCGTACTGGATTTCCGGGAAGTTGCCCTTGACCCGAGCCAGCATCGTTGCCATCCCCATCCCTTCCCCGGCCACGCCCAGCGCATCCCGGTAGAGAACCGGATCGATAGCGAGATTGCGCATCTGGATCAGGTCGACTTCGCCACGGGCAAGAACCTCTTCCAGCGCCGCCACCTCCGCCGCGCTGTCGGTCACCCCCGGGAAAACCAGGTAATTGAGCATGGTGAAGATTCCGGCCTGGCGCGCCCGCCGCAACGACTCCAGGACATCGGCAAAGCGGTAGCCGCGCGGCCGGTAGTAGGCGTTATAAAGCTCTTCCTGGACCGAGTTGAGGGAGATGCGGATCGAATCGATACCGGCCGCCGCCAGCTCTTCGACGGCGTCGGGGAGGGAGGCGTTGGAGTTGAAATTGATGGTGCCGCGGGTGGTCGCCCTGCGCATCGCCCGCACCGCCGCGGCGATGGTGTCGGCCTGCAGGATCGGATCTCCCTCGCACCCCTGGCCGAAAGAGACGATGGCGTTCTCGGCCTGTTCGAGGTGCGGCACTGCCACCTGGCAGAGCTCCGCGACCGTCGGCACGAAAGTGAGGCGTTCCTGGCTCGACGGGCAGCACTCCGACTCCTGCAGCGAGATGCAACCCAAGCAGCGGGAATTGCAGACCGGCGAGGTCGGCAGCGGCGCCTCCCAGCGCCGATAGAAGAGGTTCTTGGCGGCGAAGCAGTGATAATCGAGGGCACAGCGGGAGAGCTGCTCGAAGAGGCGGTTGTCGGGAAATTCCTTGAGGATGCGGCGCACCACCGGGTCGATGTCGCGATCGTCGAAGTGGTCGGGACGCCACTGGTCGTTGCGATCGACGCGCACCGCTGCGCAATAGAAACGCTCTTCCTCGACACACCAGCCAACGGCGGTGTAGGACCACAAGGGGAGAGTCAACCCCTTGCGGCGCCAGTCGGCGGCAGGAAGCAGGGTACGGGTGAAGGCGGGGGTGAGAAAGGCCGACACCGCCTGCACCTTGCCGCCACCCCAGCTGCGCGGCAGTTCACTGACAGTCTGCAGCTTGTTGCTGCGACGATCGAAGCCGATCGGCGGGGTGCCGGGGATGGTAAAGAGCCGGCTCCCCTGCGGCAGCGGAATCAGCTCCTCGGAGCGGGGCCGGCGAGCAACGAGGCCACTCATGCCGGCCAGCAGCAGGTCGGGATGTTCGAAGACTTCGCCCCGCTCGTCGGCGACGACGGCGAGGATGGTCTTTTCAACTGCCATCGGCTGCACGTTCGGTAAGGGGATCGGGACCGCCGGAGACCGCCCACCGCGGGCGCCCGCAGGGTGAGACTACCACAGCCGGGGGCGGGGAGACAATCATCGATCCTGGGGGGACCGCCCTCAGCCGGCGGTGCGGCCGGCGTTCAGGTGCCGGGCGAAGGCGCGGTCCATTTTGCGGATGTGGCCGACCAGCCACTCCATCAGGGTAGTGTTGGTCTTGACCAGCAGTCCGAGGGAGGCCCCTTCGCTGCGGAACTGGTCCGCCAGCGCCTCGGTGGTGGCGATGAAGTTATCGTGCTGGGCCCGGTGTGCCGGGTAGTCCGGAAAGTTGCTGCGCTGCTGCATCAGTTCCTCCTCGTGAAAATGGCTGCGGATGTAGTCGTCGAGGAAGGTCAGGGTACGGAGCACCTCCTCCCGCCCCTGCCCCTGGTTGCAGGCGGCGAGGAGATTGTTGAAGCGGCGGAAGAGTTCCCGGTGCTGGTCGTCGATGTCGTCTACCCCGGTGAGGAGAGAGTCGTCCCAGTTGATGGCCATGTGATGTTCCTTTCTTGTCGTTCCCCTGGCGGGTCAGGCCACCTTGGCCAGCCCTTCCAGCATGGTTTGGTAGAGATCGCGCGAGGCGGACTGGGCGGTCAGCCGCGCGGCGTTGACCTCGGTGAAGTTCTGCTCCAGCAGTGCCACCAGGGCCCCGTCGAGAGCCTCGCTGGCCGCCATCTCGCGCAGGAGATGGAGGATCTCCTCCCCCGCCAGCCCCGCCCGGTAGGGGCGGTCCTCGGCGAGGGCAGTGAAGACGTCGGCCACCGCCATGATCCGCGACCCGAGGGGGAGGTCGTGGCGGTCGACATGGAAGGGGTACCCCTGCCCCGCCGGGCACTCGTGGTGAAAGGAGCTCCAGACATTGATTATGGCGAAGTCAGGAATCCGCTCCAGGGTCCGGTAGGTGTAGAAGGGGTGGCAGCGCACGATGTTGCGCTCGCTGGCGGAGAGGGGTCCCGGCTTCTCGAGGATTTCCGTCGGCACCCCGAGCTTGCCCAGGTCATGCAGAAAGCCGGCGATCTGGATCAGCTGGCATTCCCGCCAGCTCCAGCCGCAGAGCCGGGCCAGGGTTTCGGCGCAGGCGGCGACGCCGCTGGAGTGGGTGGCGGTGAAGGGGCTGCGAAAGTCGATCACCCGGGCGAAGACCCGGGTCAGGTCGCGCAGGCCGTCGAGGTTGAGCAGGAACCCCTCCATGCCGACCCGCCGTTGCAGGCGGGAACGGAGCAGCGGCGAGACGATGTCGAGCCAGAAGTAGTCCTTTGCCGCCAGGCGCCGGAAGGCGGCCACCGCCTCGGGGTGGAAGACGCCGCCGTTCTGCGCCTCGATCTCCCGGCGGATTCCCGCCGCCTGACCGAGGGCGTCCGGGCCGCTGCGGGTCAGGACTGCCACCCGGTCGGCGAGGTGGAGAATCTGCGACTTGACCACCAGGTCGTTGGCGCCCCGCCCCTGCACTTCCCCCCAGCGCTCGTGGTGACCGCGGATGATTTCGGCTACGGCACCGAAGGGGGCGAAGTCCCGCAGCAGCAGGTAGCCGACCTCGGCATGGCGCTGGGCCGACTCGGTCTCGAAGCTCAGCAGCCGGAGGCGCTCCTGCAGGGAAAGGGCGCCGATGTCGTGCAACTTGCCCGCCACCAGCAGTTCGGTGCTCGCCTCCTCCCCCAGCCCCATCTCCCGGGCGATGGCGCAGGCGATGTAGGCTACCCGTTTGTGGTGATCGACCAGCTCCGGGTTGATCAGGTCGATGACGTCCGAAAGGCAGGCGATGAGATCGGCAAGGGGAATCCGGATTTCCTGGCGACTGAGCATGAAAGCACTCCTCAAAAGTAACGATGCGGTTCCGTTCCCCCGGTCGGCGCCGGTGAGCTTTTTCTCATAGATAACCGGCTTTGTCAACTATTAATTGATGAAACTTCGCTACTTAAAGGGAATGAACTACCCCGCAGCAAGCTACGGGGTATCAACAGCCTACACCCTTAGTAAAAATCGCGCAGCAAGCTGCGGGGAATTGAACCCAACTTTTGATTAAAATGGTGCGCCGCCGTCCGGCCAGGGCCGCCGCTTTCTCCTTGGCAGGGCGCTCTTCCTTCGGTATTCTTCCCCCTATGCGCGTCCTTCTCGCCACCCTGCACAGCAAGTTTATCCACCCCAGCCTCGCCCTCCCCTGCCTGGCCGCCTACTGCCGCGACCTGCCGGTCGAACTGGCGATTCGGGAGTTCACCCTCCACGAGCCGAAGGAGAGTGTCCTCGCCGCCCTGCTCGCCGAGGAGCCGGAGGTGGTCGCCTTTTCGGTCTACCTCTGGAACCGCGGCGCAACCCTGGAACTGGTCGACGCCCTGGCGGTCGCCCGGCCGGGACTGCGGATCGTCCTCGGCGGCCCGGAGGTCTCCTTCGATGGCGCCGACCTCTTCCACCGGCACCCGGGACTGACCGCCCTGGTGCGCGGCGAGGGGGAGCTGCCGCTGCACGGCCTGCTGGCCGCCTGGAGTGCCGGGCGGGAACCGCAAGGGGTGGCGCGGCTCTGCTGGCGCCGCGCCGAGGAGGTGGTCGAAGGACCGGACGGGCCGCCGCTGGCCCACCTCGATGCCCTCCCTTCCCCCTTCACCCTCGGCCTGGCCGATCTCTACCGCGGCTTTGTCTACTACGAAAGCAGCCGCGGCTGTCCTTACGACTGTTCCTTCTGCATGAGCGCCCTCGATGCCACGGTCCGTTCCTTCTCGATGGAGCGGATTCACAGCGACCTCGGCTGGCTCCTGGCACAACGGGTAGCGAAGATCAAGCTGGTCGACCGCACCTTCAACTACGATACGGCCCGAGCCCGGGAAATTTTCCGCTTTATCCTGGAAAACAACCGCGGCAGCCACCTCCATTTCGAGATCGGCGCCCATCTCCTCGACGCGGCGACCCTGGAGCTCCTCGAACAGGTCCCCGCCGACACCTTCCAGTTCGAGATCGGCGTGCAGTCGACGCTGCCGGCCACCCTCGCCGCCATCGGCCGACGCGCTCCCCTCGAAGCGCTCTTCGCCAATGTGCGCCGGCTGCGCCAGCGGACCGCGGTCCAGCTTCACCTCGACCTGATCGCCGGTCTGCCGGGCGAGGGGTTCGACGCCTTCGTCGCCTCCGTCGACCGCGTCGCGACGCTGGCCCCACACCATCTCCAGATCGAGCCGGTCAAGCTCCTCCCCGGTTCCCCCCTGCGCCGCGAGGCGTCAGCCCGCGGCATCCGCTTCGACCCCAACCCGCCCTACACCGTGCTGGCGACGCCGGACCTCGATTTCACCGAACTGGAGCGCTTGCGCGGGCTGAGCCGGCTCTTCGACCTGATTGTCAACAGCGGACGCTTCCCCGGCTTTACGGCCGGCCTCACGGCGGCGACCGGCTCCCTGGCCGGCGGCCTGCTGCAAGTCGAAGCCGACTGGCGTCGCCGCGGGCTCTTTCGCCACCCGCTCTCCCAGCGTGCGCTGTTCGAAGCCCTCGCCGAATTTGTCCATGCCACCTTCGACGGGGAGCGCCGGCAGGAGATACTGGAACTCCTCGCCCGCGACTTTGCCCGCTGCGAACGGGTGGTGCCGGGAAAGGCCCCGGCCTTTTTCGACATCGATTTGACTGCGGAGGAAGAGGATAGGGTCCGGGAGGCGGTGCGGCGCGAGACCGGAGAGATCCGCGGGCAGGGGGTCAAACTGCAGCATTTTGCCGCCGTCTTTCACCAGCTCCCGGTGGGGACCGGGCGCCAGCTGCGGCTCTTTCTCTACCTGACCCGCAGCGGCGCCGGGCTGGAAGTGCGGGAACTGCTTCTGGAGTCTGGCGCGCCGGTCAAGGAGTGTTCCGCCGGCTCGGATCGGGATTGAAGTGGTTGCGGGGAACCACCGTCGCTCCCCCCTCCCCAGAGCAAGGTTACCGGCAAGAGCATGACACTATTTTCCTCCCCCTGCCCCCACCACTCGCGGCTCAAGCAATCCTGACAATCAGCCCGCCGATAAAACGGGGATCGAGATCGTCGGCATCCAGGGCACAGAACTCCTCCTCCCAACGATCAAGGGCGGCATTGGCAAATGCGCCGCCCCCCACTTCCAGGCTGTCCAGCCAGGCGACCGTTTCGCGGCGCAGGCCGGCTGCCAGCTTGCCACTGTGACTGACCCCGGCATGAAGTTCGCCGAGGCGACCCGCGGCGACCGGTTCGGGCAGAAACGCGCCGCCGAGCAGACGGTTGGCGAGAGCGGTGAGAAAGAAAGTCGAAAGGGTAAGCGCCTCGGCCCCAGACGGCTGGCAGCCGTCCAGGTCAAGATCGGCGGGGTTGGGGAGCCTGAAGTCGAAATGTTTTTCGAAGAGCCGCACCTGCACCTCCAGCCAGCCGAGCCACTCCTCGGCCCGGCGCAGATCCCGCAGGGTGGCAAAGGGGCGCACCCCGCCGCTGGTGGCATCCTCGATCCCGGTAAAAAAGAGCGGTAGCCGGCGGTCGAGAGCGGCAAGCAGGGCCCGGAAAGCCGGGTCGTAGTAGGGGGCCAGTTTCTTGCCGGCGAGGGCGGCGGCCCGCCGCCGCAGCTCCTGGGTCAGGGTGAAGCCAACCCGGAAGAGATGTTCGACATAGTGCCCGTTGAGGAGTTCCCGGCCGCGCAGCGCATCCTCCCCGGCCAGCTCCTCGAGGGCGAGGTTGAGATAGCGGTAAACGCTTTCCGCGGCCCCCTGCACCTGCTGTGGCTCACCGACATCGACCCGTTCGGCCATCATCAGCTTGTTGATCAGGTAGACCAGTTCCCGGGCGGTCGCCTCACTGATACCGGCGGCGAGCACCTCGGCGAGCAGGTCCAGCGGGCGCGCCGCGGCGAGGAAGAATCCCGGCGAGGGGACCCGGCCGCGTCCGGTGGCAAAGGGAGTCTTCACCTTTTCCGGAGCTTCCAGCTGGTCCACGGTCAGCAGCGCGTAGATGCGCTGTGCCGTCTGCGGGTCGGGGAAACCGCAGTCCTCGAGACGACCGCAATGGAGCTGGTAGGCATCCTCCTCTAACTGCGCCTCCTGCTCCCAGCGCACCGCCTCGATCAGGCCGCGAAAGAAATCCTGGTCGCCGCGATAGAGCACGCCGAGGAGCTGGGCCAGGGGCTTCGATTTCTCGCTGTCGAAATAATCGAGCTGGTAGCCGCCATCGCGGGCCTGGGCCTCGACACGTTCATCATCACCGACGAAATCCCCGGGACCGGCGATCACATTCAGGTGCTTTTTCAGCATCAGTACCAGCATCTCGAAGTCGAGTTCGCGCACTGTCTGCAGCACCTTGTCCTCGCCACAGTCGAGGAGCGCCTGCAGCCACTTGAAGACCGCGTCCCCTTCGAGCTGATCCTGGTCCCAGCAGTCGAGATCGAACAGCAGGTTGTACTGCTCGCTGCTGATCATCGGCAGCAGCTCGGCGACGTCCTCGAAACCCTGTTCGCGGATCAGCAGGTAAAGCTCCTGAGGCGCCAGCTGCGGCACCAGGGTTTCGATATCCGCCGCCTCGAGCAGTAGCCGGTATTTCTCCCCCCCCTGGGCGCAGCTGATCAGTTCGAGGCGTTCCTCGGCACTCAGGAGGTTGAATTCCCTGGGGGTGATGCTGCGCGCCTGGCGCAACAGGGTGAGGTGGCCGCTCCGTTTTTCGGCGGGGAGTTCAATGCGGGTCACGATGGGATATCTCCTCGGTTTGGCAATGGAGGGCCAATGTAAAGCAGGCTCAGGCGAGGGTCAAGCGCTATCGACCCCGGGAAGCGGCCGCAAGCATGCCAAACCGCCCGCGGCTCTTTACAGTATACTCTCCGCTCCCCACTCGACACGATCTGGCCAAGCAGGGAGGGGACGGTTATACTGGGAGCATGCGGCGTGCTGCCGCCCCCAATCCCGGGAGTTTCCATGTCCACACCACCATTCCGGTTTGCATTTCTCGTCCTGCTCTCCCTCCTGCTCGCCTTCCCCGCACTGGCGCGGGCGCTCGACCTGCAGCAGCTGATCCACGATGTCGAACAGCAGTACATGGGGGTCTCTTCCCATTCGCGGATGGAGATGCAAGTAGCGACCGCACACTGGCAGCGCAACCTGACCATGGAGGCCTGGTCCCTGGGGCGCGAGCACTTCCTGGTCCGCATCCTCGAACCGGCCAGGGAGCGCGGCGTCGCCACCCTCAAGGTGCGCCGCGAGGTCTGGAACTACCTCCCCAAGGTCGACCGGGTGATCAAGATCCCGCCGTCGATGATGGGGGGCGCCTGGATGGGGAGCCACATCACCAACGACGACCTCGTCAAAGCGAATCACGTCGACCAGGACTATACCTTCACCCTCCTCGAAGAGACTCCGGAACTCTGGCGCATCGAAGGAACCCCCCGCCCTGACGCTGCGGTGGTCTGGGGCAGGATCGTCTACACGGTTCGCAAGGCCCCCCGGGTCCCGGTGCAGGTCACCTATTTCGACGAGGCGTTGCAACCGGTCCGCACCATCACCTTCAGCGACGTGGAAAAGGTCGGGAACCGCACCCTGCCGCTGACGATGACGGTGCAGCCCCTCGACAAACCGGAGGAACAGACCGTCCTCCATTATGACAGCATCGAATTCGACCTGCCGCTGGGGGAGGACTACTTCTCGCTGCGCAATCTCAAGGCGCGCTGAGATGCTACTGCGTCTCGCCCTGCGCAACATCTGGCGCAACCGGCGCCGCTCTCTCCTCACCCTCTCGGCGATGGTCGTCTCCGCGTCGCTGCTGATCCTCGCGCTCGGCGTCTTCTCCGGCATGCTCGCCGACATCCTCGCCTCGGCCACCGAGCAGTATCAGGGACACCTGGTCATCGCCCGCAGCGGCTACCAGGATGACCATGACCTCTTCGCCAACTTCAGCCCGACGGACCAGACCCTCGAATCCCTGCGCGCCGATCCCGCGGTCCTCGGCGCCACGCCGCGCCTGCGCGGCTTCGGACTGGTCTCCCATCGCCAGGCGACCTACCCGGCCGAACTGCTCGGCATCGAAGCGGCGGCCGAGCGCCAGGTGACGACCCTCGCCGGGCGGCTGAGCAGCGGGCGCTATCTCGACAGCGGGGAGAAGGACGGCGCCCTGATCGGCACCGGCCTGGCGGCCCGGCTCGGGGTCAAGCCGGGGGACGAGCTGGTCTTTGTCACCCAGGCCGCAGACGGCTCCATCGGCAACGACCTGTTACGGGTCAAGGGGATCTTCGCCACCGGCGACAGCAGCCACGACAACGGCCTGGTCCTGGTCAACCTTGGCTGGCTGCAGCGGCTCATGGTCCTGCCCGGCAAGGTCCACGAGATCGCGGTGCGCCTCGCCGACCCGATGGCCGCCGCCAGCGTCGCCGCCCGTATCAACCGGTGGCTGCCGGCCGACCTGAGCGCCGTCGGCTGGGAAACGCTGCTGCCGGAGATGAAAGAAGTAATCGCCAGCTTCGATGTCTCGCGGATGATCATCGTTATCATCCTCTACCTCGCGACCGGCCTCGGCATCCTCAATACCTTTTTCATGTCGGTGCTGGAGCGGACCCGCGAGTTCGGGGTGCTGATGGCGATCGGCATGCGGCCCTGGAAAATCCGCGCCCTGGTCCTGATCGAGACCCTGGTGATGGGCGTTTTTGCCCTCGTCGCCGGGGTCAGCCTCGGCCTGCTGATGAGTCTCTACATGGCCCGTTACGGTATCGACCTCTCCGCCACCATGACGCCGATCACCTACGCCGGCGGCACCCTGCCGCCGCGCCTGCATGCCGTCATCGTCGCCAGCAATGTCCTCCTCCCGGCCTGGCTGCTGCTGGTCGTCTGCCTCCTCGCCGGCTTCCTCCCCGCCAATCGCGCGGCGAAGCTGAAGGTGGTCGAGGCGCTTCGGGAAGACTGATAGGAAGTTTTGCGTTCTGAGTTCCGGGCACCTCGTCGCTCGTCGCTCGTCACCTGACCCTGGGAAGCCATGGATTTGTTACAGCTGGCCTGGAAAAATCTCTGGCGCAACCCGCGCCGGACCCTGATCACCCTGGCGGCGCTGAGCTTCAGCCTGATGCTGGTGCAGGCCTTCCACAACCTCTCCTTTGGGGTTTATGCCGGCATGATCGACAGCGGGGTGCGGGCCGGTTCGGGACATATCGCGATCTACCGCGGCAATTACGCCGCCAGCCGCAACGAAAAGCTCTCATTCCCGGCGGCGCAACTCCCAACCACGACGGCGGCGCTGCCGGCGGTCCTGCAGGCGCTGCCGCGGGTCTATCTGCCGGGTCTGGCCCAGTCGAGCCGCGAGAGCCGCGGCATCCTTTTGACCGGGGTCGATCCGGAGTTGGAGATGGCGATCAACCCCTTCCTGCGCCACCTCGGCAACGAGGAGATGCTGCGCGCCGACAACAGCCGCGATGCCCTGGTCGGGGAACGGCTGCTACACGAACTCAAGCTGCAGCCGGGGAACAAATTCGTCATCACAGTGCAGAATCGCGACGGCGAGCTGGCGAGCGAACTTTTTCGCGTCCGCGGCGTGGTCCAGAGCGGCATCCGTGAGGTCGATCGCTCCCTGGTCATGGTCGACCGGCGCCGCGCCGCGGCCATGGCCGGCATCCCCGGCGAGATTCACGAGCTCGCCCTGGTCCTGCGCGGGACCGGGGACGAGGCGGCGACCCTGCCACAGGTGGCCGCCCTGGTCGCCGACCGCCCGGAACTGCGCGCCCTCGGCTGGCAGGAGGCGATGCCGAACCTCTCCAACGCCATCCGCCTCGATTACGCGAGCCAGAAGTTTATCTTCGTGGTGATCCTGCTCATCGTCACCATCGGCGTCGTCAACACCCTGCTGATGTCGGTGCTGGAACGGATCCGCGAGTTCGGTGTGATCCTCGCCGTCGGCGCTACCCCGGGACGGCTGCGGCGGATGATCCTCGCCGAAGCGTTGATCCTCGGCCTGGCTGCCCTGCTGCTCGGCAGCCTCCTCGGCAGCCTCGCCACCTGGTACCTGGTGACGGTCGGCATCGACCTGCGCACCTTCCTGCCGGAAAACCTCGAATTCGGCGGGGTCGTTTTTGACCCGATCCTGCGCGCCACCTGGGACATCGCCTGGATGGTGCGCATCGCCCTTTACGTTCTCGCCCTGGCGCTCCTCGCTTCCCTCTACCCGGCGGTCAAGGCGGCCCGCATTCGCCCGGTCGAGGCGATGCGGCATTTTTAAAGGTGGACCCTGCCCATGCCCCTGATCGAACTGAACGACCTGACCCGCATCTACCCTGTCGGCAACCGCACGGTGACCGCCCTGGCCGGGCTGACCCTGACGATCGCGGCGGGGGAGTTCACCGTCCTCGCCGGCCCCTCGGGGAGCGGCAAGACCACGGCCCTCAACCTGATCGGCGCCCTCGATGCGCCAACCCGCGGTTCGGTCACTATCGCCGGGCGCAATCTCGGCGGGGAGAGTCCGAAGGCGCTCGCCGAGTTCCGTCTCCACCAGGTCGGTTTCATCTTCCAGTCCTACAACCTGATCCCGGTCTTGACGGCGGCGGAGAACGCCGAATTCACCCTGATGCTGCAAGGTGTGCCAAAACGGGAACGGCGCCGGAAGGTAAGCGCCCTCTTCGCCGAGCTCGGCATCGCGGGGCTTGAAGAGCGCCGCCCCGGCGACCTCTCCGGCGGCCAGCAGCAACGGGTCGCAGTGGCGCGGGCGATCATCTCGCAGCCGGCCGTGGTCCTCGCCGACGAACCGACCGCCAACCTCGACTCCCACACCAGCGAAGAGCTGCTGCGGCTGATGCGTAACCTCAACACCGAGCACGGCACCACCTTCATCTTCAGCTCCCATGATCCCCAGGTGATTGCCCTGGCACGGCGCGTGGTGCGCCTGCGCGACGGCCAACTGGAGAGTGATTCGGTGGGGGCGAGATGAAAAGAACGGGCTGGCTGCTTTTCCTTATTATCCTCCTCTCCGCCCCGCTTCCCGCTATCGCCGAACTTCGCCCGGGGGGCTCACTGAAGAGTCTCAACCTCTACCTTGAGGCTCCGCCGGGGGGAGATAACGGCTACGGCGCCCTCAGCAGCAACCGCCTGCGCCTGGAGCTGACAGGTCCCTGGCGCCACGGCCTCGATGTCGAATTCGCCCTCGACAACCAGTTATTGTTCAGCGACCCGCCCGGCTACCTCCCCCTCCCGGTGGCCGGCGTCAATCGCCGTCTCGATCTCGACCGGAGCTGGAACGACGGCGGCCGCTGGGCCGATCGGCTGCAGGTCGACCGCGCCAATCTCGCCGGCAGCCACGCCGGATTCAACTGGCGGCTGGGACGCCAGGCCCTCGGCTTCGGCCGCATCGCCCTGGTCTCCCCCCTCGATGTCATCGCCCCTTTTCCCCCCGACGCCATCGATACCGATGTCCGCCCCGGGGTCGATGCCGTGAACCTGGTCCGCTATTTCGGCCTCGGCGGCCAGATCGGGACCACCGTCGTCTTTGGCGACAGCAGTCGTCACAACAGCTACCTGCTCACCCTGACGGAGAATCGGGGCGGCGTCGACCTGCTCGCTATCGTTGGCAGCCTGCGTCACCGCTCCCTGCTCGGTCTCGGCCTCGCCGGCAGTCTCGGCCCCCTCGGACTGAAGGGGGAAGTGGCCGGCTACCAGGGAACGTCGTCAGGGGAGCCCGGCGGCGATCCCGCCCGCCACTTCGCCATCGCGGCGGTCGAGACCTGGTATCGCTTTGACGTCGGCCTGGTGCTGCTCGCCGAATACCTCTACAACGGGCCCGGTAGCAGCGAGCCGGCCGCCTACCCGACGGTCTGGGCCGGCGCCCCGTTCCGGGAGGGCCTGAGCTTTCTCGCCGGCCGCCACTACCTGCTGCTCGGCCCCTCCTGGGAAGTCCACCCCCTGCTGCGGCTCGACGGGCTGGTGATCGCCAATCTTGACGACGGTTCCTGCCTGCTGCGCCCGCTGGCTGAAATCTCCCTCAGCGACGCCGCCACCCTGCAACTCTTCTGGAATTTCAGCCGCGGGCCCGCCCCCCGTTCCACCGCCCCCCCCTTCCCGGCCACCCCGCGCAGCGAATTCGGCACTACCGGCGCCAGCGGCGGCCTCTTCCTGCAATACTTCTTCTAAAAAAAAAAGAGCCCCGCATCAGGCAGGGCTCGGATCGAGGGGGTGGCGGCATGAGTTCAGGGCTGTCCCGAGTACTGGCGCAATTTCTCCCTGAAGCGCCCGATCTCGGGCGTCTCGCGACTGGCATTGCCGTTGATGATGCTGCGCGGCGAGAGGTAGCGGGCGCCGTAGTAGTCCGCGTTGACCGGGTCATCGATCTGCAGCACCGACCCTTCCAGCGCCACCCCGGCAAAGAGCCCGCGGCTGCGGGAATAAGAATAGATTTCGGCACGCAGCGTGGTGTCGGTCGCGCCGGACATGTTCCGGCCCACCGGACCGGCCGCCACCGCGGCGTCGGCGCCGAGGGTGACCTTGCCGCTGAGAATGCCGTTGACGCTGCGCGGCGACTTGAAGACGAGAATGACATCGGTCGCCTGGGCGCCGATCTGCCAGCCAAGGCTGCCGCCGGTGAGGGAGATGAAGATCGGGTCGCTCCAGCTCCCCTGCTCGTTGCGCAGCGACAGGATCCCCTTGCCAAAGCGCCCCCCGACCATCAGGCCGACCTTGAGAACGTTGGGGATGACCGCAATCCCGGCCGCATTGGCAAGCAGGTTGGCGGGCATCCCCTTTTCCGGGATCAGCATGATCTCGTCGAGAATAATGGACGCCAGCTCGATCCGCTCCCGTTCTTCGTTGGGCGCTGCATATGCAGCCGGAAAGCTCGTCTGCAGGATCATGACAGCAAGAACAGTGGTCAGAGAAAAGCGCATATCAACAAATCTCCTGTCAGGCAAGGGGAAGGAGGATAGGCATTAGGGTGCGGGAAGGGGAGCGAGCTGCCGCTCCGGGTTGATGCCCGCCTCCCGTTCCCCAATCCAGGTCAGGAGTTCATCCAGGGCGAGGGGCTTGTCGAAGATCCGGCAACCGAGGCGCTGCGCCTCGAGGCGCTGGGCATCGGTCCAGGCCCCGGAGATCAGCGCCTTGTTGACCGCCGCCCCCTTGCATCCCTGCTCGGCCTGGCGGCGGATGAATTCCAGTCCGGTCATGCGCGGCATCCGATTATCGCTGATCAGCAGATCACCGCAGGGGTACTGCTGGGAACAGGAGCAGTCATCCCTGCTGTAGAGGGGGCAGGCCAAAGGGTCGGGAAAGGCGAGAACTTCGTGCCCGAGTTGCTCGATGGAGCGAAGCAGCAACTCCCGGGCAAGGGGGTCATCTTCGAAGATGATGATGCGCAGCCGCATTGGGTTCCTCCCAGGCAAATTCAACGTTACTACAATAGCAGGAAAAATGACCGAAGGAAGCCCCTCTGCCGCCGGGGCCCCAGAAACGTGACCGATTGTCAGGGAACTAAATTCTGTTAGAGTCTTCAAACTGGACCGACGCTGAATGGTAGTCCCTTCCTCTAGCAAGGAGCATAATATCTATGAATCGAATGACCAGTACCATTTTTGGAATTTTCCTGATTTTAATCCTGGCAGTTCCGGCACTGGCAGCCAACCAGGGAGGAACCTATACCCTGACACCGCTGGTCGGAGGCTATCTCTTTGAAGGGCAGCAGAATGTCGAGCGCAATGCGCCGACCCTGGGGCTCGCCCTCGGTTACAACTTCGACCGGAATCTCGGCACCGAGGCCACCTTGCAGTATATCAATGCCAACACCAACCGGGGCGGGGGCAAGGATATCAATGGCTACCTCTACCGGATCGATGGAATCTACCACTTCTTCCCGGGGAATATGGTCGTCCCCTACCTGGCTGCCGGCTTCGGCGGCCTGACTCTCAACCCGTATTTCAACGAGGAGGAAACCAACGGACTGTTCGACTGGGGCGGCGGACTCAAGATCTACGGCAGCGACAACCTGGCACTGCGCCTCGACGTCCGTCACCTGCTGGTTTTCGACCACCCGGAAAACAACCTCGCCTATACGGCCGGCTTAATGTACCAGTTCGGTGGTGCGCAGCCAGCACCGGCGAAAGTCGTTCCCCCGGCCGACAGTGATGGCGACGGGATCCTGGATTCTGAGGACAAATGCCCCGGGACCCCGGCGGGGGTTCGGGTTGACAAGACCGGCTGTCGCCCCGACAGCGATGGCGACGGCGTCTTCGACGATCTGGACAAGTGCCCCGGGACTCCAGCCGGCGTCCGGGTTGATACCGCCGGCTGTCGCCCCGACAGTGATGGCGACGGTGTTTTCGACGATCTGGACAAGTGCCCGGGGACCCCGGCCGGCGTCCGGGTTGATACCGCCGGCTGTCGCCCCGACAGCGATGGCGACGGTGTTTTTGACGATCTGGACAAGTGTCCCGGAACCCAGGCGGGAATCCCCGTCGACCAGAACGGTTGCCGCCCCGACAGTGACGGCGACGGCGTCTTCGACGATCTGGACAAGTGCCCGGAAACCCCGGCCGGCGAACTGGTCGACAAGACCGGTTGCACCCTGAAACTGACCCTGCACATCAAATTCGATTCCAACAAAACGGAGATCAAACCGGAATTCAAGGACGATATCAGCCGCACAGCGGCTTTCATCCGCGCCAATCCGAATGTTCCCTACTTTGTCATTGCCGGCTACACCGATTCCATGGGGGATGCCACCTACAACCAGCGACTCTCTGAACGCAGGGCCGCCGAAGTGCGCGATGCCCTGATCCGCGATTACGGTTTGAGCCCGGACAAGATTCACGCCCGCGGTTATGGTGAAACCAAGCCGGTGGCCAGCAACGAAACCGCGGCAGGACGTTATGAGAACCGGCGGGTGGAGATCATCTGCTGCGCGGTTCTGCCGCAGTAGCCGGTTTCGAACCTGCCTGAAATAACCAGGGGGGCGGTGACACCGCCCCCCTGGTCTTGCCTGAAGTTCCGAACCATTCAGAATCCCTGGACCTGCCCGGCCGGCGCCACAAAGACAGGAATAGCCGTCAAAAGCTTCCCCCGTTCCTGCGGGGATTCGCCAAGGTCCAACCGTTCCATCTCCAGACCGGCCACCTGCAGAAAGGTCAAGGCGGCCCTGGTCAGGGCGTGCCAGCCCTCCTTGCCGACCGGTTCACGCGCCGGGCGATACACGAGGGTGCGCTGACTGCTGCCAAGCCGAAAGACGACCTGCAGCGTCGGCACCCCGCCACGGCGCCAGCCAATGATCCAGGCCGATGCGTACTGGTTGGGAAAACCCTCCAGGGAGAGCTGGGTCTGGTTGATCGATTGCCAGACTTCGAGAAGATCCGTCGCCGGGTTACAAGCGATTCCATCTTGATCGAGATCGGCAATAAAGGGAGCACCGGAGACAGCGGTGCGCTGGCGCCGGGGCGGCGCCGCCGATGGCGGTGGCGGCGCCGGTTTCTCCTGCAGGGGAAACCTTGGCAAGGTTTCCTTCCCCGGCTCCGCTCCACCCCCCTTTCGCGCGGTTTCCTGTCGCTGCAGGAGAGCCAGCCGTTCTTCGGCCAGGGTCTTGGCGGCGAGCAGTGCTTCGCGGTCGCGCCGCTCCCGTTCTGCTTTTTCGACCGCCATTTTGGCCACCCGTTCCAGCTCCGCGGCCTGCTGCTCCAGACGTGCTTTCTCGGCGCTCAACCACTCCTGGTCGAGCCCCTTGGCCCGGGTCTCTTCCCGGGCGGCGGCTGCTGCCGCCGCCAAAGCGGCCGCCTGGCGCTCCAGCGCCGCCTTCTCGGCGACAAGGCGCGCCTTTTCCGCCAGCAGGATTTCCCGCTCCCGCTGTTCGATGGCGAGACGCTCCCGGGCTTCGCGTTCGGTCTGGGCCATCGCGTCGGCCTGACGGGCCACAGCGGCGAGTTGGGCCGCCCGTTCTTCCAGGGCCGCCTTCTCGGCAGCCAGCCGTTCCCGTTCCGCCCGCTCCCGCGCGAGGGTGTCGCGGGCAGCCGCCTCGGCAGCGGCACGGGCGGCGTTCTGGCGAACCTGCTCCCCGAGTTCCCGCAGGCGCTCTTCCGCTTCGGCTTTCTCCCGGACCAGCTCTGCGCGCAACTTCCGCTCCAGGTCCAGGCGCTCCTCCACCTGCTGCAGGTTGGCGGCCATGATCCCCGCCTGCTCCTCGGCCGCCCGCTTTTCCGCCGCCAACCGGTCACGCTCGCTGCGATCCCGATCGGCCCGGGCGACAGCGGCGGCGACTTCTTCGGCAAGGCGGCTGGCGCGCGCTTCGGCCGCGGCCTTCTCCCGGTTCAGGCTTTCCTTGTCCCGTTCAGCGGCCTGCTCTGCCTGCTGGGCAGCACGGGCCAGGGCTTCCGCCTCGGCCTGGCGGGCCTGCAAGCGGGCCACTTCTTCCTGCTCGCTGCGGGCCTTGCGCGCGGCCTGGCGCACCGCCTTGGTCAGGGCGACCGTGCGCTCTTCCAGCGCACTCTTCTCCGCGGCCAGGCGCTCGCGTTCTGTGCGTTCCGCTGCGATCAGCTCGGCCGCCTGCCGGCTTGCAATTGCCAGCTCGGCAATTTCCTGTTCCGCCCCATTCAGTTCTCCGGCCCCACTTCCGCTTTCGGCAATCGCGGTCGACGGCAGGGGAACGTTAACCTCCGGCGCGGCGGACGGGGCGGGAACCTCTTCCGCCCCAGGCGGAAGATCCTGCTCCTCCGGACGGCCATTGAAGAGATGCCCGATCCGGGTCAACAAGGCGTCGCCGCGGCGCTGCTCCTCCAGTCTGCGCAACGCGGCCCGGGTCAGGCCGAGACGCTCCTTGCGCGCCAGATCGAGGGCAGCGCGCCGGGCCGGAGAAAGATCGCTCTCGCCGGCCGGAGCATTCTCTTCATTGGCTTCGGCCTGCCACTTGAGTTCGGCCTGCAGGGCGGCGTGCTGCTCCAGGGCCCGCTGGGCAGTTTCCGGCGATGCGATGACCGGGATATCGCGAATGACCACTTCCCGCATTGCTGCGCCGTACTTGAGATTGACCGGTTCGAGGTGAAAGCCGTGGGCGGAAAAGCGGGCGAAAGCGCGCTGCAGCAAAGTATCGGGGGGCAATTCCGGCTGCTGGGCCTCCCGCACCTGGAAGACCAGTCCGCGTTTGAGCTCCCTGCTGTAGAGGGCGGCGAAGACCTGTTGGCGACCGCCGCTGCCGGTGACGACGACGAACCCCTGGAGTTGGGGGAGGTCCGGCCGGGCGCCACGCAATGGCTGGGGCGCCGCTGACCGATAGACGGCCACCACATCGGCGGTCTCGACCACGATCCAGTTTGCGTCCTGATGCAGCTCGAACATGCCAGCTCCTGCTCCTCGGAACCCGGCCTCCCGCAAAGAGGAAAGGCCGGAGCGAAAAATATCGACGATATTTCGGCATCCCGGCCATCTCAAAGAGACCCTGGGCTTTCCGCCCCATCCTCACGGATGGTTTAGTCTTGTCGGCTACCGTCCAGTGAATCGCTGGTAAAAAATGGGTCCAAACAATATTAGCAAGGTACATGCCGAGGCAGGCACGACCTGGCGATGGGACGATATGCCCCACAAATTAGGGC
This sequence comes from Desulfuromonas carbonis, assembly GCF_054658035.1. Lineage (NCBI taxonomy): Bacteria > Pseudomonadati > Thermodesulfobacteriota > Desulfuromonadia > Desulfuromonadales > Desulfuromonadaceae > Desulfuromonas > Desulfuromonas carbonis. The sequence continues at coordinate 933,851 of NZ_BAAHXR010000002.1, forward strand.
TGAATCCAAAACGGACATGGAATTACCGTCATATGGCGATGACGAAATCCGGTCCTTTCGCAGCCCGGATTATGCAGCTCCACCCCCGCGCCGCGCTGCCAGCACCAGAAACGGGGCATGCACGCGGTTAGGCACGCGCAGCTGCAGGGTCTCCCAGTGCTGAGGGGGGAGGGCCGCGAACCACCCTTCGACCACCGCGGCCTCTTCCCCCCCGCCGGGATGCCCCGGGTAGCCAGCAACCAGCAGCCTGCCGCCGGGCAGCAGATGCCGCTCCGCCCCCTGCAGGGCGGCGAGGGTCGTTTCCGGCCGGGTAACGAGCTCCCGGTTCCCCCCGGGGTGGAACCCGAGATTGGCAAAGATGACCTGCGGTGCGGCCGGGAGGAATTCACCGAATCGGCTATGGCAGGCGGCGACCGGGTAGACGCCGGGTTCGGGGCCAGCCGGTTCGCCGAGCTTCCGGGATGAATGGACCGGAGCGCCGGCAGATTCGAGGCGGGCGACAGTTTCTGCCAGGGCCGCAGTTTGAATGTCGAAGCTGAGGACCCGGCCGCTGGGGGCTACCTGCTGCCAGAGAAAAAGGGTATCGCGACCGCAGCCGGCAGTGAGGTCAACGGCCAGGTCGCCGGCGGTGAGACAGTCGCCGACCAACGAGTGGGCCCAGGCGACGATTCGGGTCAGTGGCGGGACGGGCAGGGGCACGGGGGGGGAGGCCTCAGGGACGTCCCTGCTCGCCGAGGACCCGGAGTTTCAGGTCGATGGCCTGGCGCGGCGAGAGGCGGAGCAGGCCGGCGAGCTGGCGCGCCAGGGCATCCTCGTACTTGTCGAGAACCCCGTCGGCATAGATGATCCGCCACAGAGTCTCCATGATCGCCAGTTTCTCCTCCAGGCTGCAGACGGCGTTGATTTCACGGGCGAACTGGAAGAGGTCGGCGCTCTCGCGGCGGGCCTGGCGAGCGTTGGCGAGCAACCCGTCGAGGGCGGCCGAATCGAGCTGAAAATGCTGCTGCAGGTGGGTGCGCAGCAACGCCTCCTCGGCGGGATCAAAGCTGCGGTCGGCGTAAGCCATCTCCAGCAGCAGGGCACAGGTGGCGATTTGCAGTTTATCGGCGCTCCGCTCCTCGCTAGCGGCCGAGGTCAGGAGGCGACGCAGGTGATTGAGCATCAAAATTACTCCGAGTAGCGAATGACGTGGGCCTTCTCCAGGGTGACAAGCCCCCCCTTGAGCATGGTGTCGAGCCGGGGCAGCAGACAGTCGATCTTTTCGCGGCTGTCGACCACCTCGACCACCACTGGCAGGTCGCTGGAGAGCCGCAGCAGCTTGTCGCTGTGCACGACGCTGGCGGCGCCGAAGCCCGCCGCCCCTTTAAGGACCGTGGCGCCGGCGAACCCTTCACTCCGCAGCAGATCAAGCAGCGCCTCGTAGAGGGGGCGATGTTCGAAACGGTCGCTTTCGCCGATGAAGATCCGCATCAGGGTCTGCTCCCCTTCCAGTTTGCGCATGGCTCCTCCTAGAGTTGGCGGGCGACGAAGATTCCGGCGGCGGCAAATGTGAGACAGACGATCATATTGAGCAGGATATTGGTACCGGCCTGCCAGAAACTCCCCTCCTCGAACAGCCGCACGGTCTCGTAGGAAAAGGTCGAAAAGGTGGTAAAGCCTCCCATGAAACCGACGCTGATTCCCACTCGCACCGCGGGAGAGAAGAAGGTGCTGCGCAGGCTCCCTTCCATCAGCAGCCCGAGCAGGAAGGAGCCGACGACGTTGACGACCAGGGTGCCATAGGGGAGAGTCCGCCCGCAAAGGGCGTAGGTCCAGCCGGAGACGAGATAGCGGGCCAGACAGCCGCAGGCGCCGAAAAGACCGATATAGATGAGCTGCATGGCAGATCCCGCACGGTTGGAGAGGAAAAAGACCCGCGTATTATGTTGCCGCCGCCGGGTGGCTGTCAACCATGGGGAAGCGCAACCTGTCGGCGCCCTACCCTTGCGCCCAGCTGCGGCAGCGCCGGATCAAAGCATTGGTGGAGGGATCGTGCCCCGGTTCCGCCGCTCCAGACCCCTCCAGATCGGGCAGGATCTTCCCAGCGAGCTGTTTGCCGAGTTCCACCCCCCACTGGTCGAAGGAGTTGATCTGCCAGATCACCCCCTGGACGAAGACGCTGTGCTCGTAAAGGGCCACCAGCCGGCCGAGCATCGCCGGGGTCAAGGCCGCGCCGAGGATGGTGGTGGTCGGCCGGTTGCCGGGAAAGCTGCGGTGCGGAATCAGTTCCGCGGCGACCCCCTCGGCACGAAGCTCGGCGCCGGTCTTGCCGAAAGCGAGGGCGGCGCTCTGCGCCAGCAGGTTGGCCAGCAGCAGCGCCTGATGGCGGCCGAGGTCGTGGCGGGGCCGGGCGAAGCCGATGAAATCGCAGGGAATAATCTCGGTCCCCTGGTGGAGGAGCTGGTAGAAGGAGTGCTGGCCGTTGGTTCCCGGCTCGCCGAAATAGACCGGACCGGTAGCGCAGTCGACGGGGCGGCCATCGCGGGTCACCGACTTGCCGTTCGACTCCATGGTCAGCTGCTGCAGGTAGGCCGGAAAACGTTTCAGATACTGGTCGTAGGGGAGGATCGCAACACTCCGGGCACCGCAGAAGTCGACGTTCCAGACCGTCAGCAGGCCGTGCAGCACCGGCAGGTTGGCGGCGAAGGGGGCGCTGCGGAAGTGCTCATCCATGCTGCGGAAGCCGGCGAGAAATTCCCGGAAGCGGTCGGCGCCGATCGCCAGCATGGTGGAAAGGCCGATCGCGGAATCGATCGAATAACGTCCGCCGACCCAGTCCCAGAAACCGAACATGTTGGCGGTATCGATGCCGAAGGCGGCGACCTTTTCGGCATGGGTCGAAACGGCGACGAAGTGGCGGGCGACCGCCTCCTCGGCACCGAGCCCGGCCAGCAGCCAATCGCGCGCGGTATGGGCGTTGGCCATCGTCTCCTGGGTGGTGAAGGTCTTCGAGGCAACGATAAAGAGGGTTTCCGCCGGGTCGAGGCCGGTGGTCGCCTCGACAAAATCGCTGGCATCGACGTTGGAGACGAAACGGAAGACGAGGTCGCGCCGGCTGAAGGAGCGCAGCGCTTCGTAGGCCATCACCGGGCCGAGGTCGGACCCCCCGATGCCGATATTGACGATATTGCGGATCGGCCGGCCGCTGTAACCGCGCCACTGGCCGCTGCGCACCTGTCCGGAAAATTCCGCCATCCGGTCGAGCACGGCATGGACTTCGGGGATCACGTTGACCCCATCGACGACGATGGTGGCGGCGCGGTTTGCCCGCAGGGCGACATGCAGGACCGCCCGCTGCTCCGTACTGTTGAGCATCTCACCGCGGAACATCGCTTCGATCCGTTCCCCCAGACCGCACGCCACGGCAAGCTCTACCAGCAGTTGCAGGGTCTGGTCGGTGATGCGCTGCTTGGAGAAGTCGAAGTAGAGCCCGGCGGCCTCGACGGCAAGGCGCTCGGCACGGGCCGGGTCGGCCTCGAAGAGCTGGCGCAGATGCTGGCCGCGGAGGGTTTCGGCATGGGCCGCAAGGGCTCGCCAGGCCGGCAGTTCAGTGTGGGAAATAGAGGGTTCCGGGGTCATGGTGCCTCCTGATGGCGGATATCGTAATTGGCTGTTTACTCTACCAGAGACCCGGCGGCATTTCGAGCTGGAAAGCACCCCGCCGGCCTGCTGACGCCGCCGCTTGCATTAAAGCAACTGATTTGCTATATTTGGCACTCTAAAGGACAGAGTGCCAATCTATTGTATTAACAGCGATATCTTGAGGTCAATCGATGAACAGCGCCCTCCTTTCGGTCACTACCGACAGTTTTGAGCACTACATGAGCCAGGTTCACCGCTTCCCCCTTCTCAGCCGCGAGGAGGAGAATCAGCTCGCCCTGCGCTATCGCCGCGATGGCGACCTGGAGGCGGCGCACACCCTGATCTGCGCCAACCTGCGTTTCGTCGTCAAGGTCGCCAACGAATATCGAAACTACGGTATCAAGCTTCTAGACCTGGTCCAGGAAGGGAACATCGGTCTGATGATGGCGGTGAAGAAGTTCGACCCGGAGCGGGGTATCCGCCTGATCTCTTACGCCGTCTGGTGGATTCGGGCCTACATTCAGAACTTCGTCATCCGCAGCTGGTCGCTGGTCCGCATCGGCACCACCCAGGCCCAGCGCAAGCTCTTCTTCAAACTCGGCCAGGCGCGCCAGGCGATCGAGCGCCTGGGCGGCAGCAGCGACGCCGAAGCCCTGGCGCAAGAGCTCACCGTGCGGGCCGATGAAATCGACGAAATGACGGTACGCCTCGCCGGGCGGGATGCCTCTCTCGATGTCGAACTGACCGAAGGGGACGACTACTCCCTCCTCGACACCCTCGCCGACCAGCGCCAGAGCCAGGAGGAACTCCTGATCGAGCGGGAGAGCGAAAGCCGCCTCTCGGCCCGGGTCGGCAAGGCCCTGGCTGTCCTCAACCCGCGCGAGCGGCACATTGTGCAGGACCGCATCCTTGCCGACGACCCCCGCACTTTGCAGGAGTTGGCGGACGATTACGGCATCAGCCGCGAACGGGTCCGGCAGCTGGAAAAGCAGGCGCTGGGCAAGCTCAAAGGGGTGCTGGCGGAGGCGTCGTAGCAGCGGAAAAAACGAGCCAACGGCGCATTTGCAACCGGGGAAGCCGCCCGGGTCGAAAGTTCACCGACTCGGGCGGTTTTTCGTTTTCAGCGATCGCGAGGGGGGAGAACACCAAGCCTGGGTCAATGGGGTCGTACCTTGAAGAGTTGTAGATTTTCAGGATGTTCGAAACTTCAAGGCCCTACTGCCCCCGCCAGTCCGATCACCCGGAGGTGATCGGGCGGCTGGGCTGGTCCGCGGCGCTGGAAGCGGAGTGGCGCGGCTAAGAAGGCAAAATGATTGACAGCCGGCTACGATTTCCGGTATTTAACAAGGGTCTTGATTCCATTGCATTTGTGGAGGGATGATGCCGGGAAGAGGACCAGACCGGGGAACGTTCACGAGCCGCCCGACCGGAGCAGAATCCGGCGGGCGGCTCGTTGTTTTTTCCGCCAGGGTGAGGTGCCGGCAGCGGCCCGGGTCGCCTCTCTCACGACAGGCCATCCAGCGGGCTTTGCACCCCGAGGATATTCTTCTTCGCCTCGTGGCCACGCAAGGTTGTCAGAAAGCAGATGAAGCACCGCAGGGGCAGGCGCCCCTGTTTCACCTGCCACTCCTCATGGGATTTCGCCATCTCCGTCAGAAAGACACTCTTCTGATCCGTCGCCAACGGCTGCGCCAAACCCACCCGGCAATGGCTGTAGGCATTGCCAACCCCGGGACCGTAATAAGGAACACTCTTTTCCTTGACGGTGCCGCTGGTTGCCAGATACCCTCGAAAACCGTTCAGCATAATCCCCCTCCGTTATTCCGCCGCTGCAGCATAACTCCCCCGATTTGGCGAGTTATGTTGCATGCCGTGGAGTTTTTCCTGGCTAATTTTAACAAGATACGCCCCAACCGGGTGGTCCGGTCGGGAATTTCTGGGAAAAGATAGAAGAAACAGAATTACTAATGTTATGCCAATAAAATGAACGATCAAAGGAAATATTGATGGACCCTGCTAAATTCTCGAAAGAACCAACGTTTACCAGTACCGGCCTTAATAGCCCGATAACTGAATTTGCTCTCGGAATAGTGGCCCATAAGGATGGGAAATATTATGCGGATGGTTCAGCAATAATTATTGCTCCATACATTGCGATCACAGCCCAACACGTTATTAACGGGTTCTTTCGTGATTTTGAAGGAAACGATATTGATGCACCACCGAATAGTAAGTTGGCAGGAACCTTTCACCTGCAATTATTTCAAATTTTGGACAGTGGGAAATCCGGGCTGATATGGAATGTAACACAGTTATGGTCTTGTAGCTATACTGATATAGCCATTATGAGACTTACTCCAACTACTAGAGAAGCAGCGGAATACAAATGGCGATTACCGCGAATAGATTTAATTCCTCCAAAGCTTGGCGAAAGAATTTCATGTTTTGGGTATAGGCATCCTAAAATTCAGCAGTGTCCGGTTAGGTTTATGCAATCCGACTGATTGGGTAGAAATAACTGAAAAATCGAGTAGTTATGCGATTTTTCAGTTGACAAACCGTTGGGAGGTCGCGCGGATTTTTCGTAAATACCTGCTTTTAAAGGATTTACGAAAATGCCATTGCTTGCCCGCGTTCACCGTGCCCGGCTCAATGCCCGGTCCCTGACCAGAATGTTGACGCCGCTTACGGCCTCTGTCGACGATGCTCCCGCTCTTGAGGCCCGAGGAAACAGACCCTTGCAGATGACGTTCGAGGATCAGATAAAAATCCTGATCTACTATCACCTCGAAGAACACACTTCGGGGCGGCATCTGCTGCAGGTTCTTGCCCAGCAGGATTTCGCCGCAACACACATCGCGCCACCCCACGGCATCCAGAAAAGCGCCTTCTTCGAGGCCATCAACTCGCGGGGTTTGGAACAGGCGGCCCATGTCTATGAGCACCTTCAAAGACAGGCCACGGCCAAACTCCCTATAGCCAAGGAGATCGACGGCCTGGGGGAGCTGATCGCGGTCGACGGTTCCCTGATTGATGCCACACTCTCCATGATCTGGGCCGACTACCGAGACGAAGTCAAAAAAGCCAAGGTGCACCTGGGCTTCAATATTGGCCAGAGCATTCCGCACAAAATGGTCCTGACCGATGGCAAAGCCGATGAACGGCAACAGGCTGAGCGTCTTGTTGCTCCTGGCCAGACGGGGGTCTACGATCGCGGCTATCAGTGCTACAAGAACTTTGACGACTGGCAGGAGCAAAAGCGCCATTTCGTCTGTCGCATCAAGGCCTCTTCCCGCAAGACAGTGCTGCGAGAGAATCCTGTCGGTCCCGACAGTCACGTCTTTTACGATGCCGTGGTGTTGCTCGGCACCAAGGACATCAACCAGACCGCGCGGGAAGTCCGCGTGGTCGGTTACAGGGCCGACGGCAAAACCTACTGGGTGGCCACTGACCGCTTTGACTTGAGCGCCGAGCAGATCGCCCTGATTTACAAGCTGCGCTGGACGATCGAGTCCTTTTTCGGGTGGTGGAAGCGCCACCTCAAGGTTTACCACCTCATCGCGCGCAGCCCCTACGGCTTGCTGATGCAGATTCTCTCTGGATTGATTACCTATCTGCTGCTGGCCATGTATTGCCATGAGGAGCATGGTGAGAGGGTCAGCATCCGGCGGGTGCGCGAGTTCCGCAACAAAATCCGAAACGAAGCCGCCGAAGATGCGGTGGCTGACGGCTTAACGTCTCCCGGCTTCATTGATTGGGGATTAAGCGCTTGTGCAACTTCTTAACCGGACACTGCTGATGAGAAGTCGTTCTATGTCGAATATGTTTGAACAATCCATTTCTATCCAGGGGCCCCCGACGCTTGTATGGGGGGGGGCAGAGGGGACGTCCCTTTTTATTTTTCTAATTGAGGTGCGCATTGATCGGAATTTCGCGGGGACAGGCCCGGAACTCCTCTTCCGTAACAGATAGTTGCAACCATATTTTGTCACACAGAATCAAGGTCTCATGCCGAACCTCCTTCCCAAGCTCTTCCGCCTTAAAATCGACCGCTTCCATAGCGCCGTCCCGCACAAACCCCTTCTGAGTCCGGGGGATACCTCACTTAATTACGACGGTTGCGCTCCCTGGTAAATGACCGGCTGTGATGACAGCGGCCTCTGGTCCCTCCGCGTTGAATACACCAACCTCGTCACCACCACTTCGTCAAAGCCGGGGGGGGCAGAGGGGACGTCCCTTTTTATTTTTCTAATTGAGGTGCGCATTGATCGGAATTTCGCGGGGACAGGCCCGGAACTCCTCTTCCGTAACAGATAGTTGCAACCATATTTTGTCACACAGAATCAAGGTCTCATGCCGAACCTCCTTCCCAAGCTCTTCCGCCTTAAAATCGACCGCTTCCATAGCGCCGTCCCGCACAAACCCCTTCTGAGTTCGGGGGAAGCCTCACTTAATTTCGACGGCTGCGCTCACGGGTAAATGACCGGCTGTGATGACAGCGACCTCTGGTCCCTCCGCGTTGAATACACCAACCTCGTCACCACCACTTCGTCAAAGCCGGAGAATCTACTCATCTGCTCGCCCGCGCGAAAGACAGAAAGATCACCCTCCCCAGGAATGAAGTTTCCCGCTGGCATTTCAGGTGGTTGGCTGATATAGTCAATTTCCATGGAGACGCGCACCGAGGAATGGCTCCGCCAGTCGGATTATGATCTTGAGACCGCCGAAATCATGTACCAAAGCGGGCGGCAGATCTATGCCGTCTTCATGTGCCATCTGGCCATCGAAAAAGCCCTCAAGGGCCTCCTCTACGATCGACTCCGCGAGATTCCGCCGAAGAGCCACAGCTTGGTGCTGCTGATGACGAAGCTGGAGGAACGGCCTCCCGAATATCTGGGCAAAGTGATCGTCAAGCTCAGCGAAGCAAGCATACCAACCCGGTATCCTGATGATCTTGCCAAAGTGCAGCGGGATTATTCAGCCGACGTGGTTCGAGAGCTCCTGGATCGCAGCAGGGAGGTAGTCGTATGGATAAAAAAGCAGTTGTCACCATAGTTGAGCAGTTCACCCGTGAACTGCAGGCACGCGGCATCCAGCCGCAGCAGGTGATTCTCTACGGCTCCCAAGCTGCCGGCACGGCAACCGAGGCCAGCGATATCGATGTGGTGGTCGTATCGGAGAGCTTTGCCGGGAAGAGTTACTGGGAGCGAATCGAAATCCTGACCGATGCCATCTATGCGGTCTATGCACCGATCGAAGCGGTCGCCATGACGCCGAAGGAGTGGCAGGCGGGTGATTCCATGATCGTCGATTTCGCCGGCAAAGGGGAGGTTCTGTATGCCGCGTAAAGAACCCCCAGCGGGACGTTCCTGATGTGTCACAGGGGTTTGCGAGATGGTATAAGGACATGTCTGTAGGGCTTGGAAAGTTGGAAAATTCTGCTGAGTTTAAAACCTTCCAGGCCCTACTGCCCCCCTGACCCTATTTCCCCATTCTTTGGAATTATCTGCTTAAATTTCCGACAATTTTGGTTATAGTTGAATCATGCCCTGGCACTCGTCGCCGGTGCCGGGGCTTTTTTCATACTCAGATGCACGATTTCGCCGCGGAGGGAGAAAGGTCACACCCCATGGCGCAAATCCTCCACCTGCACTGCCGATACTGCGGCGAGCGGTTAAAGAACCGCTCCCAACCCTACTGTCCCGCCTGCAACCTCTACCTCTGCTACCGGGCCATGCCGATTCTGCTTGGCATGGTGCTGACCGGCCACCTCGCCCCCGACCTGGCCAACGTCGCCTGGGCCCTGGAGAAAATCCCCTCGGGCTACGACGACGACAACGCCCTGATCATGGAATAGACCAGTGGCTATCGGGTGCCCCATTTAAAGGCGCCGGTCAATAGGATAAAAATTTTTCTGGCTTGGAAAGTTGGAAAGTCCTCGTATTTTTCTAATATTCAAAGACCCGACTGCCCTACCTTTGATCGCAGGAACGGCTTGTCCTGGATGCGGAGGTCAATTGGGTCGTACCTTGAAGATTTGAAGATCATCAGGAAGTTCACCTTCAAGGCTTTGACCCAACTGCCCACGGAAGCTTGCGTGTTTCCCCGCCCCCATCCCGGGCAAGCTCAGGGAAGTGTTGGCGGAGGGGTGAGCGGGGGATCATCGAGGAAGCTCTTCAGGGCCTCATAACCGGGCCGGTTCATCTCGTGCAGGACAATCAGGCTGGCGTTGGCCGCCGCTTTGACCGCCATCGGCACGCCGCCGCCGTATTCGCCGCAGTGGCCGCCGAGCAGCAGGCGCTTAACCGGCGTCTGGTGATGGGCGACCCCGGCGCGGATGTTGCGGCCGGTCGGTTTGACACCGGAAAAACTGCCGCGGGCGTTGCCGGTGTAGCGCCAGTAGGTGATCGGCGTGGCCAGCTCCATCACCTCGATATGTTGCCGCAAACCCGGGGCGAAGGCGGCTTCGACCCGTTCAAGCAAGGTGGCGGCAAATTCCTGCTTGAGTGCCCGGTAGGCCGGGCCACGGACCAGCCCTGGTTCCGTTCGCCAGAAATTCTCGTAACCAAAATCGGCACTGCAGTGAATGGTCAGGGTCCCTTTCCCCGGCGGCGCCAGGGAGGGGTCGCGATGGGAGGGGGCAAGGACGACGAGGCTGCAGCGCTGCGGGTCGCCGCTGTTATGCTCGGCCCGCGTCGCATCGCTGCGCATCAGATGCAGGGCCTCTTCGCCGAAACCGAGTGCCGCCGGAGGGCAATCGAGGCCAAGAAAAATGCTGAAGCTGGAGGGGTAGAGGTCGGCCTGCTGCAACGCCTGCTGCAACCGTTGGGGAATCGTCCCTTCCGGCAGCATCCGCTGGTAAAGATGGAGGCTGTCGCAGGCGGCGATGACGTAACGGGCTTTCACTGCCATGCCATCGGCAAGACGCACCCCCGCCGCTGCACCCTGGTCATCGAGCAGAACCTTCTCCACCCTGCGATTGAGCAGCACTTCCGATCCCGCCCCCTCGATCCGCTCGCACAGCCAGGTGGCAATCGCCTGGCTCCCTCCCGGCGGACAGCCCTGGAAGTTGCCGGAAAAAGCCCAGCCAATCGAAACCATCACCGCCATGAGCGAATCATGGCCGGCGAACAGGTCGGCGCCGCCGCTGGCTCCGAAGTAACGCTGCAGCCCCTTTTCGACCGGGGTGCGCAGGTAGCGCAGGATGGGGAGAGACCAGCCGAGCATCTGCAGCCCCCGCAGCGCCCGGTCGACGCCGCTCAGGGTGGCGCCGCCGACGGTGCGGGTGTCGAGCCGTTCCAGACGGCGGCCGAGGCGTTCGCCATCCCGGAACAGGGCACGGATACCACGCTCCGCGCCGGGAAAATCGCGCACCAGCTCGCCGCAGAGCTGGCGCGGATCGCTGGTCAGAAGATAGTCGAAGTGGTCGCTCTTGAAGCGCTGGATACGGTGCAGAGGGGGACACTCGGGGGGGGATGCGCCGAGATGACCGAAGATGGTGCGGACAAAGCCGTTGGGACCGCACTGGTTGAGCCATTCGATGGAACTGCTGAAACGGAAGCCGCGGCGGTCAAAGCCGGCGAGGTAGCCGCCGACCTGGGACTCTGCTTCGAAAACGACCACCCGCAGACCGCTGCGGGCGAGCAGGGCCGCGGCCGTCAATCCACCGACACCGGCGCCGATTACGGCGACATCCATCTTTTCCGGCAGCGGGTCCGTCGATCCTGACATGGCGGCACCTTGGGCTCTGAGGTGATATTTTTACCCGGCAACAGTAGTGGCGGGCGGGGGTAGTTGTCAATCGAATCCGGCACCACCGGCAAGTTCCGGTGCGACTTCTTCCTTCTTGAACTGCCGAGAGCAGCTGTCTATACTCGGATAACCGGCCGCCGGCCGCGCTTTCATCCCGGGAGGAACCGTGCCGATCCCCACCCCGAGCCAGCAAGTGACCGACAAGGAGCGCGACATCACGCGCCTGAGCGCCTTTGTCGAACCGCTCTTCCATGAAATGGGCAAGCAGATCGTCGGCCAGCGCGAGCTGGTCGAGGCCTTGCTGATCGGCCTGCTCAGCTCCGGCCATGTTCTCATCGAGGGTCTTCCCGGCCTCGCCAAGACCCGCACCGTAAAGACCCTGGCCAGCGCCCTCGCCCTCGATTCCGGGCGCATCCAGTTCACTCCCGATCTCCTCCCGTCGGACCTGCTCGGGGCGCCCGTTTACCATCCCGGCAGTGGCGCTTTCAGCGTGCGCCGCGGTCCGATTTTCACCCACCTCCTCCTCGCCGACGAAATCAACCGTGCCCCGGCCAAGGTCCAGTCGGCGCTGCTGGAGGCGATGGAAGAGCAGCAGGTGACTATCGGCGACGAATCGCTCCCCCTCCCCGAGCCGTTCCTGGTTCTCGCGACCCAGAACCCTCTCGACCACGAAGGAACCTACCCCCTCCCCGAGGCGCAGCTCGACCGCTTCATGCTCAAGGCCCTGGTCGGCTACCCGAGCCGCCGCGAAGAGGAAGAGATCCTCGCCACCATCGAGGAGGCGTCCTGCCGCCCGGTGCTGCCGGTCCTCGCCGCGGCCGAGCTGGCGGCGGCCCGTGCGGCAGTACGTGAGATCTTCCTGGCGCCTTCGCTGCGAGGTTACATTCTCGACCTGGTCGCCGCGACCCGGAACCCGGCCACCAGCGGCCTCGCCGAACTGGCGCCGTTCCTCGAGCATGGCGTCTCTCCCCGCGGCGCCATTTTCCTCGCCCGCGCGGCCCGCGCTCACGCTTTTCTCGCGCACCGTTCCTATGTCGTTCCCGACGATATCCTGAAGGTCCTGCCGCTGGTCTTCCGCCATCGCCTGGTGCTCTCCTTCCAGGCCGTCGCCGAAGGGGTCGATGCCGACCAGCTGCTGGAACGGGTCGCCTGCCACATCCCGCCGCCCTGAGGTTCGATGACCACTCCCGCCGATCTGCGCGCCCTGGTCCGGCGCCTGGAGCTGCACTCCCGCCGCCTGCTCGACACGCCGCTGGCCGGTGATTATCGCAGCCGGATGCGCGGCCGCGGGATGGAATTCGCCGCTCTGCGCCCCTACGAGGCCGGCGACGACCCGCGCGCCATCGACCCCTTCGCCTCGGCCCGCAGCGGTCGTTTGCACGTCCGCCTGCAGCAGGAAGAGCGGGCACGGGAAATTGTGCTGCTGGCCGACCTCTCCCAATCCTGTACTCCCGCCAAACGGGAGCTGTTGACCGAAACCGTGGCCCTGCTCGGAGCGGTCGCCGTCAACCACCGGGACCGGGTCGGTTTGATCGCCTTCTCCGACCGCATCGAACTGCTGGTTCCAGCTAGCGGCGGCTGGCCGCACCTGCGCCGGCTGCTCGCTGAGCTGCTCGCCTGCCGACCAGCCGGGAGCGGCACCGACCTCGCCCTCCCCTTTGCCACCGCCGCCCGGCTGCAACGGCGTAGCAGCCTCTGTTTCGTTCTCTCCGACTTCCACGCCCCCTGGCCAGCCACGGCCATCGACCGTTGCCACCTCCGTCACGACCTTTTGGCCCTGGTCCTGCGCGACCCCCGCGAGCGCGACTGGCCGGCGGGTGGCATACTCCGGGTCGGTGACGCCGAAGCGGGCCGGCACGGGCTGCTCGACCTGCACAGTCGCCAGCGCCGGGGCATCGTCACTGCCTGGCAGGAATGCGACCGCACCCTGGCGGCCCGATTCAGCCAGCGTGCCATCGACCATGTTTTTCTGCAGAGCGGCACCCCCCCATTGGCGGCCCTGCGCGAGCTCTTCCAGCGCCGGAGGCGAACATGAAGCGGTTCTGCCTCCTCGGTCTTGGCTGGCTCCTCCTCACCGCGGCAGGACCTACTCCGCAACTCAATCCACCCCGGCCCCGGCTCGGTGAGCCCTTCGTCGCCAGCTACCCTCTCCCGGAACCGGGTCTGAGGCTGACGGGGCTACCGGCGCTCCCCCCCCTCGAACTCCTCGCCCCGCCCCACACCAAGGATGGCGAACTGCGCCTCTACCTGGTGGCGATGCGACCCGGCCCGGTGCGAATTCCCACGCTGCTGCTCGAAAGTCAAACCGGCACCCGGGTCGAGACAGCAGCCGTCGAACTCCAGGTCGCCAGCGGCCTGGCCAGCGACAGCGCGATCGCGCCTTTCAAATCCTTGCCCTCCCCGCCGCCAGCCCCGGCAAGTCGCTGGTGGCCCCTGTGCTTCCTGCTCCTCCTCGCCGGTAGCCTGGCGCTGCCGCTCCTGCGCCGGCGGTTGCGGCGCCCGCAAACCGGGCCCCCCGGCGATGCCGAGGAGCTGCTTCTCACCCGGCTGCAGCGGCAACTCGAGGCTGCGCCCGGCGAGGAGGACCCGGCCTGGCGGCAATTGCACGAGGAACTGCTACGGTTGCGTTTTGCCCCAGGTCCCCGTCCGCCGCAAGCGGTCGCGCACCTCGCCGAAAAAATAGCGCTGCAGACCGGGGGGGCAGCGCCATGAATTTCGCTTTCGAACAACCGGCCTTGCTCTGGGCCCTCCCCCTCGCCCTGCTGCCGCTCCTGCCGCGCCGGGTGCGGACCGTGCCGATCTCCACGCTGGATCACCTGGCCGCCGCCGGCCGCAGCTGGCGGACCCGGCTGGCGGCGCTGGAACCGGTGGTGGCGCTGGCAACTCTGCTGCTGCTCATCCTCGCCCTTGCCGGGCCGGTTGCGTTCACGGAGAACCAGCGGGTGATCCGCCGCGGCATCGACCTGATGCTCGTCCTCGACATTTCGGCGAGCATGGGGGCCGCCGACATCCCGCCGGACCGGCTCAGCGTCGCCCGCGCTGCCGCCGCCGAATTCATCGCCGGCAGAAGCAACGACCGGGTCGGCGTCGTCCTCTTCGCCGGCATCCCCTACCTGCTGGCACCGCCGACCCTGGAGCGGGCGCCGCTGTTGGCTCGTCTCGCCGCCATCGAGCCCGATCGCCAGGGGAGCGGCACCGCCGTTGGCGACGCCCTCGCCGCTGCGGCGGCACGGCTGGCCGGCTCGGATGCGGCCAGCCGCGCCGTGATCCTGCTGACCGACGGCAGCAACAACCGCGGCCACCTGACCCCCGTGGCGGCGGCCCGGGCCGCGGCGGCCCTCGGCATCCGCATCTACAGCATCGGCTACGGAACCAGCAGCGGCGCCCCCGTCCCCCTCGCCAGTCCGGCCCCGCTGTTGCGGGAGAGCCTTCATCCCGAACCGCTGCGCGAGATTGCCCGCCTTACCGGCGGCCGTTATTTCCCGGCGAGCGACGCGTCGACGCTGCGGGAAGTCTACCGCCAGATCGACGCCCTCGAGACCAGCCCGCTGGAGACCAGGGTAGAACGGCGCGCCACCCCCCTGGCGCCGGCGCTGGCCCTTGCCGCCGCCCTGCTGCTGGGGCTCGAACTCCTCCTCTGGCGCTGCTGGCTGCGGAGGGTGCCATGACAGGGCTGCTGCTCCTTCTGATTGCGGCCCTGCTGCTGTTGGCGGAACGACGCAGTCGCCGGCTGCTGCGCTATTGCCGGTTGCAACCCCGTACCCTGCCACGGCTGGCCGGGGATGCCTGCGCCCTGGTCGCTCTCGGTCTGCTCCTGTTCAGCAGCAGCAAGGTTCCGCAGGGGGAAACAAGAACTGCCGATCTGGCGATCGCCATCGCGGTCGATGTCTCGGCCAGCATGACCGCCACCGATCTCCTCCCCTCGCGCCTCGACCGGGCCCGGGCCGAGATCGCGGCCCTGCTGACGGCCCTTCCCGGCGCACGCTTCGCCCTGCTCCCCTTTGCCGGCGAAGCGGTCCTGCAGGTGCCACTGACCAGCGATACCCGCGCCCTCGGCTTCTTCCTTTCGGGGCTGGACAGCAGCACCGTCAGCGCTCCCGGATCGGCGCCCCAGGAAGCTCTGCTAGCAGCCCGCCAGGCCCTGGCCGATGCCGGCGGCGTTCGGGCGATCGTTCTCTTCAGCGACTTCGAGCGCACTCACCCCGAGCCGCCCCCTCCCCTGCCCCGGGACCTCCCTGTCTACCTGGTCCCCCTCGCGACGACGACCGGCGCCACCGTTCCCGGGCACAGCTTGCGCGGAAAACCGGCCACCAGTCGCCTCGATCGACCGGGTCTGGTCGAATTTGCCCGGGATTGCGCCGCCAGCATTGTCGAGTTGCCCGGGACCGGCCTGGCCGCGGAGGGTCTGGCCGCCCGCCTGCGACCATTGGGGTCATCCCCGGGCTCCGCCCCCCCGGTCCCCTGGCTGGTTCTCGCCCTGGCGTTGCTGCTGGCCCGCCAGCTTCCCGGTCTCCCGGGCTGGCGACCGCAAGCTGCCGCCGGCCTCCTCGCCCTGCTGGTTTTCGCCGCCTGCTCCCCGGCCCAGGAAGAACCACCGGGTCGCGACGATTTTTCCCGCGGCGTGAGCGCGGCCGCCGCCAGGGACTATCCGGGGGCGGCTGCAGCCTTTGCCGCCGCTGCAGCGAGCCTGGAGGGAGAGGAGCGGGGAATCGCTCTCTATAACAGCGGCAGTGCACTGCTGCAGGGCGGTCAGGCGCCGGCGGCGCTCCCGCTCCTGGAGGAGGCGCTGCTCCTCCTCCCCGGCGACGCCGAGGTCCGTCGCAACTTCGCCCTGGCGCTGCGGGAGGCCGGCGACCAGGCCGGCGCCGGGGTCGGCGAGGAAATGCCATCCCGCCCCGACCATGGCGCTGACGGTTTTTCTGCCGAGCAGGCCCTGCAACTGCTGGAAGCGGTCCGCCCCGCCCCCGGGGCGCCGCCGACCGCCACCGGCAGGGTCTTCGAACGCCGCCCGGAAAAGGACTGGTGATGGCGCGCCTGCTCTTTTGCCTGTTGCTCCTGGTCCTTGGTGCGGCTCCGGTTCCCGGGAGTGCGAGCACCGAATCCCCCCGGGTCCGCTTGCTCGCCTCCAATCCGCTCCCCTATCTCGGTGAGGAGCTGATCCTGACCCTGGAGTTTGCGTACCAGCAGCGCCCCCCGGGAAACCTCACGCTGGTCTGGCCACTCCTCGACCGCTTTGCCATCGAAGAGCTCCCGCCTAGCCGGCCGCGACGGGTCGCGGTGGCGGGAGAAGCCGCCGAAATCATCGAAAGCCAGCGCCTGCTGCTGCGTCCCCTGGCTGCGGGACCGGTGCTGCTGCAAGGGGGCGGGGTACGTCTGGCGGATGGCCGCCTGCTGGCCGCCCCGGACCTCCCCTTGCGGGTCCGCCCCCTCCCCGGCGCCGGTCGCCCACCCGGCTTCCGAAGCCCCCCCGGTGCGATCGACCTTACCCTCGAAGCGGCCGGCGCCGGGCTGCGCGAAATCAGCATCTCGCTGCGGGGGAACGCCTGGCTGCAGGGGTTCGCGGTGCCGACCGCCACTCCGCCCCGGGGCGGACGGTTGATCCCCCTCGGCGAGGAAATGGCCGGGGTCCCGGGGGGACCGCGGAGCCGCACCTTCCGCTACCTTTACGATCCGGGCGCCGATCCCCGGGCCCTGCCCTCGGTCGACCTGACCATTTTCGACCCCGGCCACAGCCAATACCGGCAACTGCACGCCGGCCGCCAAAATAGCGGAAGGAGCTTCCCCGTTATTCCTGTCGCCCTCAGCCTCCTGATCCTCTTCGGCCTGGCCCGTCACCAGCTGCGCCGCCGCCGCAGCCTCGCGACCCTGTTGCGCCAGCTCCTCGGTCGCTCACCGCAAGGACTGACCAGCGCAAGGATCCGGCAGGAGCTGGCCGCCCGCGGCGCGGCTCCGGCAACGGTCGCGCTGTGGGAAGCCTGGCGCAGGGCCGAGGACGAGGAGCGCTTTGCACCAACCCCGTGCGGCGACAAGGCACGGCGCCTTAGGTTGCGCTCCCTTCTGCGCCGGGCGCTCGCAAATGACATTGACAAACGCCGGGGGTTCCCTTACCTTCAACAGGTTCGAAACCGTGAAATTCCCACCCAAGAGGTCATGCGCTGATGTCGTTGCCACGCCTTTCGCTCCTGCTGTTGCTCCTCTTTCTCGCCGCCTGCAGTTCGACCATCGTTCCGCCACCCAAGTCTGCCGCCACCTATTTCCAGGAGGGGGAGAACTACTTCGACAAGGGACTCTATGACGAAGCGGTTACGGCCTGGGAAAAAGTCCGTGACAGCTACTATTCCCCGGAACTCAATGTGCTGGCCGAGATGAAAATCGCCGAGGCCTACTACCTCGGCGAACGCTACGTCGAGGCGGCGACCGCCTACGAGGATTTTCTCAAGCAGCACCCGGACCATGAACGGACCGAGGAAGCCATCTACCGGCTCGGCATGTCCTACTATCACCAGATTCTCTCCGCCGATCGCGATCAGACGGCAACCCGTAATGCCCTGGTGACCTTCGAAACCTTCCTCAAGCGCTTCCCCAAATCGAACCGCAGCGAGGAGGTCGCCGTCTTTGCCAGCCGCTGCCGTGACCGCCTCGCCGAACACGAGCTCTACGTCGGGCGGTTTTACCTGCGCACCGGTCATCCGGAGGCGACCATCGGCAGACTGCAAGCCCTGCTCAAGGATTACCCCAACTTCATCGGCCGCGACTCGGCCTGGTTTTTTCTCGGCAAGGCCTACCTGGAGACTGGCAAGCGGGACCAGGCGGTCATCGCATTCAATACCCTTTACCGCGATTTTCCGGAGAGCGAATATATCCTTCAGGCGCAGAAATACGTGGAAAAGAAATTCTGAGAAACTTCCAACCAGGAGCTTGCGGCGGCCCCTGAATGGAACCCAAATTTCCGAAATTTTTCTTTTGTTTTCAAATATTTGCTACTCTTGTGGGCCACCCTGCCCGGCACCCTTTTTTGCTTGACTTGATGTTTACGGCATTATATAAAAGTCGTCACTGTTATAACGGAATTCTATTCAACCAGACGAGGACTTCCCTTTCCCCACCCGTTCTCGTTTGCCACAATCCACAGAGGGCAAAACTTTCCATTGAATTAAAGTGACTTACAGCAAAACAAGGTTCAGCTGAAAAGTGCTTGACCTTGTTTTACTTTTTTACCCCCCGTTTCGGGACGCACCCATTTCGTGCGCCACCGACATATTACAGTAGGAGGAGAGAGATGGCCGATTACGGTACCCTGAAAGATCGCGTTCGCTGCAAGTCCCTGCTCAACAAGGTGATGACCCCCGAGGAGACGGTCCCCTTCTTCAAGTCCGGCATGAACCTCGGCTGGTCCGGCTTCACCCCCGCCGGGTACCCCAAGGTGGTGCCCATCGCCCTGGCCGACCACGTCGAGAAGAACAACCTGCAGGGGAAGATGAAGTTCAATCTCTTCATCGGCGCCTCGGTTGGCGCCGAGACCGAAGACCGCTGGGCAACCCTCGACATGATCGACCGCCGCTGGCCCTACCAGACCGGCAAGAACATCGCCAAGGGGATCAACGAGGGGCGCATCCGCATGGGTGACAAGCACCTCTCCCTCTTTGCCCAGGATCTCGGCTACGGCTTCTACACCAAGGACTCCCCTACCGGAAAGCTCGACCTCGCCATCATCGAAGTCTCGGCGATCACCGAAGACGGCGGCCTGGTGCCGACCAGCTCCTGCGGCGTCATTCCGGAAATCCTGATGGTCTGCGACAAGGTCATCGTCGAGGTCAACACCGGACAGCCCTCCTTCGAAGGGATCCATGACCTGGTTTCCTGCAACAACCCGCCGAATCGCCAGATCCTCGGCATCACCAAGGCCGGCGAGCGCATCGGCTCCACCT
Organism: Desulfuromonas carbonis; assembly: GCF_054658035.1. Lineage (NCBI taxonomy): Bacteria > Pseudomonadati > Thermodesulfobacteriota > Desulfuromonadia > Desulfuromonadales > Desulfuromonadaceae > Desulfuromonas > Desulfuromonas carbonis. Next base: position 953,152 of record NZ_BAAHXR010000002.1, read on the forward strand.
CGATCCCCTGCGACCCGAGCAAGATCATCGCCGTCGTCGAATCGAAGCTGCGCGACAAGGGGCGCGCCTTCACCGACATGGATGCGACCTCGGAAGCGATCGCCGCCAACATCATCGACTTCTTCTCCAACGAAGTGAAGGCCGGGCGCCTGCCGAAAAACCTGCTGCCGCTGCAGTCGGGCGTCGGCTCCATCGCCAACGCCGTCGTCGGCGGCCTCGCCAAGGGTCCCTTCTACAACCTCAGCGTCTACACCGAGGTGCTGCAGGACACCATGCTCGACCTCTTCGACTCCGGTCGTCTCGACAGCGCTTCCTCCTGCTCCCTCTCCCTCTCCGAGAACCCGGGCTTTCCGCGCTTCTTCGAGAACTGGGACAAGTACTTCAGCAAGATCACCCTGCGCCCCCTGTCGATCTCCAACGCGCCGGAGCCGATCCGCCGTCTCGGGTGTATCGCCATGAACACCCCGGTCGAGATCGACATGTACGCCCACGCCAACTCGACCCTGGTCGGCGGCACCCGCATGATCAACGGCCTCGGCGGTTCGGGCGACTTTTTGCGCAACGGCTTCCTGAAGATCATGCACACCCCGTCGAGCCGTCCGAGCAAAACCGACCCGACCGGCATCTCCTGCGTCGTGCCGCACTGCTCGCACATCGACCATACCGAGCATGACCTCGACTGCGTCGTCACAGAGCAGGGTCTCGCCGATTGCCGCGGTCTGGCACCGAAGGATCGCGCCAAGCTGATCATCGAGAAGTGCGCGCACCCGGACTACAAGGACCAGCTCAACGAGTACCTGGCGATTGCCAGCAAGGATTGCCTCTCCCGTGGCGTCGGCCACGAGCCGCAGCTGTGGGACCGCGCCTTCAAGATGCACCTCAATCTCGAGCGCAACGGCACCATGAAGCTGAAAAACTGGGACGTCAAAGTCGATCTCTGCGAATAGTTCGACTGCACCACTTCATCATCCAGACAAAATACCCCCCGGGAAACCGGGGGGTATTTTGTCTGGATTTCAAATCAGAGCGGACCGGGTTTCTCCTTGACTCCAATCCGCTTTCGTCCTTAAATAGCCACTTGTAACGGCGTGGTGTTGTTCACGCTGAGCAGAGCCAACCCAAGGGAACCCGGAGGTCAGGCACCCCACAACGACCCAACCGGAGGGGACTGCACAAGAGAGGAGATGCCCCAGCCAGGAAGGACGCGGGCAGGCCCATGGAGGTGGGGCGCACATTCAAACGGCCGGAGCAGTGTTTTTTTTGCTAGGGCACCCCAATTCTGTTCTTGCTTCCACGATCACTCACCCGCCGCGACCCTGCATCCGAAACAGCTTCACGACCGCCATCCACCCGCCACCTACATTAGATGAGAATGAACGCCTTAAAGCATTTGACATTGCTGTTTGTTGAAGACCAGAATTTGCTGCGCCATGCCCTGGCAGACCTTCTGGCGCCCCATTTCGGCAAGCTGCTTCTGGCGGCTAACGGCCGCGAGGCCCTGGAGATTTTTCAGCGGGAAAACCCGGACCTGGTGCTGACCGACATCATCATGCCGGAAATGGATGGCATCACGCTGACCGAAGAACTCAGCCAACTCAGTCCTGAAACCCCCGTCATTTTCTACAGCGCCTTCTCCGATGTTCCTAATCTGCTGCGCGGGATCGAACTGGGCGTGGCAGGCTTTGTACCCAAACCCTGCGATGACGAAAAGCTGCTGACCACCCTTCAAAAAGCAGCCCTGCCAATACTGCAGAAACGGCAGCTGTCCGAACTCAAAGAAGATTTGCAGCTGTCGCTAGAACAGATGCTCGGCAAAGGGTCAAAGCTGAAAGCCATCGCCGCGCAGGTCCGCCGCATCGCCCGCAGCCATTACGCCGTCCTCATCCAGGGGGAAACCGGAACCGGGAAATCGCTACTGGCCTCGATGATTCACAATCTCAGCTCGCGTTCCGACAAACCCTTCGTTACCGTACAATTGGGGGCCATTCCCGAGTCCCTGGTCGCTGCTGAACTTTTCGGCCATGAAAAGGGTGCCTTCACCGGCGCTGAGAAAAAACGCGAGGGCCGCATCAACGCCGCCCAAGGGGGGACGCTCTTTCTCGATGATATCGATGCGGCCCCGCCGGCGATACAAGCCATGCTGCTTCAGCTGGTTGAGGAAAAAAGCTATCACCCCCTCGGCAGCGCCCACAAAGCCCACGCCGACATCCGCATCATTGTTGCCAGCAACAAGGACCTGGCAGCCGCAGCCGCGGCCGGGACTTTCCGCCAGGATCTTTATTACCGCCTTGCGACCTTCATGATCGAGATGCCCCCCTTGCGCGCCATTCCTGAGGATATCCCCGTGCTGGCATCAAAGTTCCTGATTGAGGCATGTCACGAAATCGGCAGAACCCCGCCGGAGTTTTCCGACGATGCCATGACCGCCTTGCGCGAACATCCCTGGCCGGGGAATATCCGGGAGCTGCGCAACGTCATCAAGAATGCTGCTGTCATGGCGGACGACCTGATCTCCTGCGCCATCTTGCAGGGGATTTCGACCAAGCCCGATCCGGGCGTCAAGCCGGCTGCGGTGCAGGAGAAAGGCCTCGACGCCTTCCCCGAAGGACTCCCACTTAAGATGGCGGAAGTGGAAAAGTGGGCGCTGAAGCGGGCCCTGGCGGCGGCCAATGGGAAAAAGATGGTGGCCGCGCAACTTCTGGACATGAATTACTACACCTTCCGGCGTCGCCTGGCACGTTACGGCATTGATGAGGAAGCTGAAAGTTGATCTGTTCGGGTATCCATGGACCCCAGGGCCAGAAACTAACCCTATAGAGTTTTCGTTCAGCCTTTTGCAAAAAGAGGAAATTGATTGTTCCCTGGAACGGCTTTCCCGGGCGATACCGCAGAAGGGGGCCTGCTATTTCCAGCTCTCGCCGCATCTAATGCTGTCCTGATAATTCCAAACGATTTCTGCGCGACACCAGCACAATGCATGGGTGAATTTCATGTAATTTTGGCGACTTGGACGAAAGTACACGCAACAGCCGGCACGGGCTCTCTCACCTTTCATTGACACCCCCTACCTGGGGTGCCATACTTTCCACCACCTTCCCCCTTCCCTTACCGTGAGTTCCGCATGCTCGAAGCGCTACGCAGTGTGCTGCTGGCCGAAAGTAACCAGCAGGACCGCGAAGAACTTGCCGGCATGATCCGCAAGGAGATCGACTGCGTCGTCTACGAAGCGGACAATTCGGCCGAGGCGCTTAACATTCTCGCCAATGAAACCGTCTGCGTCCTTGTCATCGGCATTCTCCCCCCGGACCAGGATGAGACGAACCTCCTGAAAACCGTGCTCAGGCAGTATTCCCAAGTGCTTGTCATTCCGGTGGTTCCCCTGGGAAACCAGGAGGCCATCGTCGCGGCGCTCAAGGTTGGCTGCTTTACCTACCTAAATCATCCTTACCACTTCACCGAGGGGGTCATTGCCGTCGCCAGGGCCCTCTACTTCTACGATCTGCTGATTCACCAGGAAAAGCGCGGCCCAAAAATCCGTAAAACCGACGGCTTCTACGGTATGATCGGAGACTCGCCAAAAATGCACGTTGTCTACCAACTGATCGAAAAGGTTGCCGAGGACGGGCTCAGCACTGTCCTGATCCAGGGGGAAAGCGGCACCGGCAAGGAGTTGGTGGCACGAGCGATCCACGCTCATAGCCGGCGCCGATTGAAAAATTTTGTCCCTGTCAATTGCGCCGCCATCCCCGAGGATCTTTTGGAGAGCGAGCTCTTCGGCCACCACAAAGGAGCCTTTACCGGCGCGATTCAATCGAAAATCGGGCGAATCCAGTATGCAGAAGGAGGCACTCTCTTTCTCGACGAAATTGGCGACATGTCCCCCTCCCTGCAGGCCAAGTTGCTGCGGGTGGTGCAGGAGAAATCGTTCGTCCCAATCGGCGGTCTGGAACAGGTGCCGGTCGATGTACGCATCATCGCAGCCACCCATCGCGACCTGGAAGCAATGGTCGCGGATGGAGACTTTCGCGAGGATCTCTTCTACCGACTGAGCGTCGTCCCCCTTTCGCTCCCGCCCTTGCGCGAACGCCGGGAGGACATTCCCCTGCTGGTGGAAAAATTCGTCCAGATATTTAATCGGAATCGTCCGAACCGCTTGCAAGAAATCAAACCTGCGGCCCTCGCGGCGCTGGTCGAATATCCCTGGCCGGGAAATGTCCGCGAGTTGGAAAATCTGGTTCAGCGCCTGGTCGTGCTGCATGGAGGGCGATCTATCGGCGTTGCCGAGCTTCCCGACAAGTACTCCCCGTCCCGGCAATCAGACTCCCCGCCCAATACGCAGACAACGACAGCGGTTCTGGCCCACCCCTTCGGTCCCGAGGGAGTCGATTTTGACGCCTTGGTCCAGGACTTCGAGGACCGCCTTATCCTGCACGCCCTCCAGCTCAGCAATGGCAACAAGAAAGAGGCGGCGCGGTTGCTCCGGTTGAACCGGACGACCCTGCTGGCCAAGATGAACAAAAAAGGGTTGCGGTAAACCTGAATCCGTTGGGGGGTGCGGGATTTCAATCGTGGAGACTTGACGACAAGTCATTGCGTGCAGCGAATGCCAGAGGATAGCGAACGCGTTTAACACAATCACCTTCCTGCTCGACCTCCTTCAGGGTGCCCTGAAAATGGGCTGAAAAGTCAGCCGGAAGTGAACGAGCCCCCCAGGTATCTATTTTGAGTATCCAAAATGGATACCTATACACTTTTTACTCCCCCCCCCTGAACCCTCCAACCACCTGGAATCAGGTCATAGCAATGCTGGCACGCTGTATGCTATATACCAATGCACAGGCAACTAAAGGCCGTAAAAAATTAAATCGCAAAAACAGGCCTTTAGCTTGGCGGATTGAATTTTTGGGTATTGACTTTCTCCTGACACTATGCGATGCTCCGCTAATTATAACCAATTTAGTCTCCGATACTGGCAAAGCCGGAGAAATCCGGTGACGCAAAGCCACGGGTCCTCGGTCATCGAAAGATGGCACGGATCGCCGGGTTGCCGAAGAGACGGGTGACGCAAGTTCCCGTTACTTCTGCGCGCCCGTCTTCGGCAACAGCTGAAGACGGGCGCTTTTTGTTTAGCCCATATACGCCTGAATCGACAGGCTCAAACAGGGATCATCCCACAAACCACAGAATGGAGGAACACATGAAAACGATGAAACTGGCAGCATTGGCTCTGGCCCTCACCGGGATTTTCGCGGCGGGGAATGCAATGGCGGCAAGCCAGAACGCTACCGTTGACGTTAGCGCGACGGTTTTGGCAACCTGCAAGGTCAACAGCGGCGGCGCTCTGGATTTCGGCACCCTCGATCCGGTCAACGACACTGGCACCAAGAGCGCCACGGCCACCAGCCCTTCGATCACCTGCACCAGTGGCGCCTCCTTCACCGTGGGCGACAACAGCGACACCTACCTGCTCACCGACGGCACCAACAGCTTCTCCTACAGCATGACCTTCCCGGCTAGCGGCACCGGCACCGGTACTGCCCAGGCCCTTGCCATCACGGGTTCGGTTGCCGCTACCGATTACGCTTCGGCGCCGGCCGGCGCCTACACCGACACCGTTACCCTTACCATTACCTATTGATCATGGCTCTTCCAGGCCCGGCGGCTGTCGCAACAGTCGCCGGGCTTAGGAAAACCTCCCGTCTTCGACGAAAGGCGGATCGAAGGACAGGCAACTGCAAATTGATATGAGATTTTCACAAATGGTGACGCTGCGACTCAAAAAACTGCTGCTCTTTGGCCTCGCGACAGCGCTGCTGTTTGCTCCCGGCAGCCTTGCCTGGGCTGCCCCCGTCACCGTCGCCATCTCCGCTACCATCCTCTCCAAAAGCAACTGCCAGTTCCAAACGACCAACGCCGCCCTGAACTTCGGCACCCTTGACCCCACCAACCCGGTGAACAAAACGGTCAACGCCATCCCTCCCGTCACTTACACCTGCCGCGGCAGTGCGCCCGTGGCGACTTTTCTTATCAGCGACGACGACGGTCTCTACGAACTCGGGCCTAACGGCAACCGGATGCGGCACGCCACCGCCCTGACTGCCTTTTTGCCCTATAGCCTGTCCCTGAGCCCGGCAACCGGCAGTGTCGCCAAAAACACTACCCAGACACTGACCGTCACCGGCACCATTTTGGGAACAGACTACCAGACCGCTATTGCCGGGAGCTATTCGGACCAGGTAACCCTGACCATCACCCCGTAGCGATGTGGTGAAACTCAGCAATTAAAAACCCACGAAACAATTGCAAAAGCAGGCCGGATGGGGTAGATTCGCCAGCATGAAACCAAGCTTCCTCGACCATGTCCGCTCCGGCAAGCCCCAACTCTGCATCATCCTGGGGATGGTCCTGTTGTTTGCCTCGCAGGCCTTCTGTGGGGAGTGGCGGGTCATTCCCATCCGCCTCGATTTCGACCAGAGAACCCGCAGCGGCGTAATCACCGTCACGAACGACGGCGAGCAGAAAATCAGCTTCGATATCAGTGCCCTGGCCTGGACTCAGGACGCCGAAGGTAAGGACCAGTACGCGGCTACCGATGAGGTGATTTTCTTCCCCAAGCTCCTCACCATCGGCGCCCATGAAGAGCGGGTCATCCGGGTCGGCATCAAAGCGCCCGCCATCCTCCAGGAGAAGACATATCGTCTCTTCATCCGCGAGCAGGCGGCACCCCAAGATGCCAAAGGGTCAACCGTCGCTATCGCAATTCAATTCGCGGTGCCCATCTTCTCTGCACCGGCGAAAACCATTGCCGAAGGGAAGATCGTCGACAAAGGGATCGTTAATGGCCTGGCCACGATCTTACTGAAAAATACCGGGAACGTTCATTTTCGTGTCACGGATGTAGCGCTCTCCGGCAAAGACGTTTCTGGTGACGAATTATTTTCCAAGGATCTTCCCGGCTGGTATCTTTTGCCCGGAACCTCCCACAGCTACGCGGCCCCAATTCCCAAGCAGGACTGTGAACGGCTCCGGAATCTCGACATCCTCTTGACAACCGACAAGTTCCAACTCACCGACAGGATCGATGTCGATTCAGCCATGTGTACCGCGAATTAAGAATAATGGGCGCCACTGGCTCCCCTGCATCGCCCTGACCCTGCTGGCCAGCCTCACGCTCGGTCTGTTTTTTCCCTCCTCCTCGCTCGCCGACCAGACCATCATTGTTTCGCTGACCCTGAATCAACAGATCAAGGGTGATATTTTCGTCATTTTTCGGGATGACGGGGACTTCCTTGTCAGGGCTGCCGATCTTCACGACGCCGGATTCCGCAGTCTCCCGGGGGTAAAACTGTTGGTGGATGGGGACACCTACGTTTCCCTGAAATCCCTGGCGGAAGTGACATATCATTTCGATCAAGCCACCCTTACGCTCGGAGTCACTGCCCCACCAGAACTTTTACCCAGGACGGCAATCGACCTCAGCCCCGCCCGGCGCACTGACATTCTTTATCCCCACGACAACAGTATCTTTCTCAACTATGGCCTCGATTATTCGGCTGGCGGCAACAACCTGGCCTTCAGCGGGATGTCCGTTAGCAACGAACTTGGCGTGCGTTACAACGACCTGCTGCTGATCAACGACTCCCAGTACTCCGAAACCCCCGACAATTCCAACTTCGTCCGACTCAATACCAACCTGACCTGGGACGACCACGCCACGTTGCGGCGGATGGTGGGCGGCGACTTCTACGCAACCTCCGGGAACCTCGGCAGCAGGGTGCAGCTGGGTGGCCTGAGCATCTCCAAGCAATACAGTATCGATCCATACTTCATCCTCTATCCGCTGTTCGATTTCAGCGGCCTGGTGTCACTCCCCTCGACCGTCGACCTCTACGTGAATGGCATCCGGGTCCACTCCGAGAACTTCGCGCCCGGGGCATTCGAACTGCGCAATTTTCAAGGGATCGGCGGAGCACAGAATGTGGAGGTGGTGATCCGCGACGCGTTGGGACGCGAGCAGCGAATCGCCGCTCCTTTCTATTTCACCAGCCAACTGCTGCGTCGTGGCCTGAATGAATACAGCTACAACCTGGGCTTCATGCGTCAGGAATTCGGGCAGGTGAGCAACCACTACGCGGATTTGGTTTTCAGCGGTTTTCACCGCTACGGCGTGACGGACCGTCTCAGTCTGGGGCTGCGTGGCGAAGCAAAGAACGGCCTGTTGAACCTGGGGGGCGAATCGGCCCTGACTGTGGGTGGGTTTGGGCTTTTGCATTTTGAAGTCGCCGGAAGCACGGGTGAGGGGAATTCGGGCAGCGCAGGACTGATCAGCTACGAGTACCAAAGCCCGCGGGTTCGAATCCATTTGTCCCTGCAAAAGTTTTCCGGGGGCTACAGGACGCTCGATGACACCGAAAGCGGATCCCGGCGCGAGTTGAATCTGCGGGCGGGCATCGTCTATTCGACGCAACAATTCGGCTCCTTCGGCGTCGATTTTTCCCGTGCAACGGTTTTCAACGGCACTGACCAACAGGTGACTAACTTTTCCTGGTCGCGGTTGTTGTGGCGCAATGTTTATGTCCTCGCCTCCATGCGTCAGGTCCGCGATCCCCGTACTTCCTACGAAGCGGCCCTTAACCTTTCCTGGTATTTCGATAAGGGCTATTCCTTCACAAGCTCGGTGCAGCACGAAAACGGAAGAAGCAGTCAGGTTATCGAGGCCCGCAACACCATCCCGCTCGGTGAAGGTAGCGGCTGGGACCTCCGTGGCGAGCATTCGGGGGATTCCTATTTACTGAATGCCACCGCCCAACACAACGCCCGCTATGCCAGCCTGCGCGGCGATTTCACTTTGGACGACAGTGCCGCAGCTACCACCAAGGACTTGCGACTCTCACTTTATGGGGCCCTCGTTCACATAGGCGATACCTTCGCCCCGACCCGCCCGGTAAGAGACAGTTTTTCCCTCGTCAGTGTCGGAGAAGCCGAAGGGGTCAGGGTCTACACTAACGGCCAGTTGGCAGGGCGAACCAACATCCATGGTAAAGCTGTCATCCCCGATCTAACCTCTTATTACGATAACCAGGTTGCAATCGAAGACACGGACATCCCTATCGACTACCTGATGCCGCGTGTACGCCTCTTCGTTTCCCCCCCCCTGCGCAGCGGCTCCTGCCTCAACTTTCCCCTGCGCCGCTATCAGGCCTTCACCGGCACCCTGCTGCGGGATGAAGCCAGCGGCGAGCCATTGGCCAACGCGGAGTTGATTCTTGCCGCACCGGACGGCCCGGTCGATTTCTGGACCGGGGGAGACGGCGAATTCTATTTCGACAGCCAGATGGCGACGGTCGATAGCAACCGCTACCAGGGGTGCGATGCTCTGGAGCAGGGCCCCGGCGAATTTCTCCCCGCCGGCAGCTACGGGGTCACGGTCAAACTGGAGAATGAAACCTATCAGGCCCAGGTGACCATCCCGACCAGCACCGGCGAAACCGTTGACCTTGGGAAGCTGGTCTGCCGCAGGATCGCTTTGGGAAAACCTGTCGCGGTGGGGCCTGCCACTTTGGCGCCTCCAATCAACGTGAGCCCAACTCCACCATCAGGAGCACCGCCTGCCGTCGAGGCGGAAAACATCCTTGAGAAAGAACCACTCCCGCCGTCACCAGTGACACCAGAAGTGCGTCCGGAGCCGATTCCCGACCGGGTCGTCCTCCAATTTCCTTTTGATCGTTCCCGCCCCTTCCCGCAGGAGTGGGAAAAGCTGCAGCCCATGGTTCGATATTTGCAATCTCATTCGGGAATGAAGCTGGAAATCGTTGGTTATACCTGCAGCCGGGGAACCGAGGCTTACAATCTCAGGCTCGGCCGGCGGCGCGCCGAATCTGTTCGCGACTATCTGTTCAACGCGGGTGTCGAAGCAGGGCAAATCTTGCGCGTCGTCAGCCGTGGGGAGGCAAACCCCCTCTGCTCCGAATCCACCCCAGGTTGCCAGATTCGAAACCGTCGGGTGGTGATGACGGTGGTAGCCGGGGAGGAATAGTGTTAGGTTTAACGGGCGTACGATAACGTTTCGGAGGTCAGGACATGATGCGCATACTTTTCATTACCCTGGGACTGTTTTTGACGTTGCTGAGCGCTGCGCCCGAAGCTCTCGCCTTTAAATGTAATGTCATGGCCACCGGGCTCAATTTCGGCAGCTACGATGTGTTCGACAATGTCGCCAAGGATACCACCGGCGCCATAACCGTCACCTGCAATGCCCCGGAACAAAATCCCAACGCCCCGCTCCCGGTCACGGTTTCCCTCAGCCCCGGCAATTCCGGGACCTTCGCGCAACGCCAGCTTCGGGGGACGGGGAACACCCCGCTCGTTTACAATCTCTTTACCAATGCGGCTTGTTCCACCATCTGGGGCGACGGCTCCGGTTCATCGAGCATCATCAGCGGCAATGTAACCAGAACTTCACCCTTGACGGCAACGATCTACGGCAGAATCCCCCCCCGCCAGAACGTTGCCGCCGGTAGTTACAGCGACCTCATCACGGTAACCATTCAGTGGTAACGTCTATGGCCTCTCCCCGGGAGGAAAAGTGTCAAATTATTGATTCCGCGTCAAAATTACAACCACCCTGTAGCAGCCAACGAACTGCTCTAGGATTCGTATCCCCGTATATTATCAGCAAGTTACCAGCTCCCCGCCGGGACTGACGATCCAACCTTCCCCAATCCTTCGATCCTTCCCTGCCAAGTTATTGACTCTCCATATTTTTTCTTCCCTGTTTTCAACAACTTGAGGCTTGGCACAACAATCGCAGCTTACACTGATCAAGAGCCCTGCAAGGTTCATGGATCCAGGAAAGGCAAAACGAAAACGACCAGCCTTTCCCCGATCACCGTAAAAGGGCTGCACACTTCAGCGACAACGGCAAACCCGGAGAAATCCGGCGACGCAAAGCCACGGGTCCTCGTCAACCTGAACATTGGTGCAGGTGGAACGGATAGCCGGGTTACCGAAGGGAGTGACAATCATGAAACTTCTCGTCACTGTAATTCTGGCACTTGCCATCCTCAGCCCCTGGGCCGCGACGGTACAGGCGTCCTCCAGCAGCAGCGCCATCGTACAGGTCCAGGCCGTTATCCGCCCCTGGATCAAGTTCTCGGCCAATCAGCCTATGACCAGCTACGAAGTGACCAGTGAAGACATCCGTCGCGGCTACATTGATTTGCCCCAGGCCCTGACCTTCAGTGTTCAGACCAACATCCGCGATGCCATCCGCTTCGAAATCAGCAGCGGTGGTCCGGAACAGATCCTGGTCAAAGATGGTCAATCCGCCCTGTCGGAGGCTGTCCATGTTGTCGGCACCCTGCCATCGGTTGCAGTGACACGTAACCTCGACATGCGTGTCGTCCTTGCCGAAGGAACCCAGGAAGGGACCTACCCACTGATGATCGCCATGGCGCCGATCGCCTACTGATCGACCACATCGCCCAGCCGAAAGAAAGAGAGCGCCATCCTGTGCGGGACGGCGCTCTCTTTCTTTCGTTCTTTCGGCTGCAGAAATCTTTTTCAGAGACTCCCGGCCTTCTTGCTCAGATAGCTGGCGACACCTTCGGCGTTCGGCTTCATCCCCTCATCCCCCTTGTTCCATCCCGCCGGGCAGACCTCCCCGTACTTCTCGGTGAACTGCAGGGCGTCGACCATGCGCAGCATCTCGTCAACGTTACGACCAAGGGGGAGATCGTTGACGACCTGGTGACGAACGATCCCCTTCTCATCGATGAGGAAGGAGCCGCGATAGGCAACCCCGGCATCACCGAACTCGACATCGTAAGCGCGGCAGATCTCGTGCTTGACGTCGGCGACCAGCGGGTACTTGACGGCGCCGATACCGCCATCCTCGACCGGCGTATTGCGCCAGGCGACGTGGGTGAACTGGGAATCGATGGAGCAGCCGATAACCTGCACGCCACGTTCCTCGAATTCCTGGATCCGGCGGCTGAAAGCAATCAGCTCGGTGGGGCAGACAAAGGTGAAGTCAAGGGGATAGAAGAAGAGGACGATGTATTTGCCGTGGTAATCGGCGAGGGAGAAATCCCCCTTGATGGTACCATCGGGCAGGACCGCTGCAGCCGTGAACTCGGGGGCTTTCTTGCCAACCAGAACGCTCATTGTACTACTCCTTTCAGGGGGTTGAATCGGTTGTCAGTGTTCAAATTGGCACCAGTTTACCGATTGCTCCGGAGGTGTCAAGGAATTACTGACCGTTTTTGTCTTTTTTTATCCGGCTGCGCGGATGGGCGTCGTCGTAGACCCGGGCGAGGTGCTCGATGCTGACCTGAGTGTACTTCTGGGTGGTGGAAAGGGAGGCGTGGCCGAGCAGTTCCTGGATCGCGCGCAAGTCGGCGCCGCCCCCGAGCAGGTGGGTGGCAAAAGAGTGGCGCAGGGAATGGGGGGTCGCCTCCTTGAGGATGCCGGCCTGCAGCAGCCGGACCTTGAGATTGCGCTGGACGCTGCGGGGGGTGAGCCGGCCGCCGCGGTGGTTGATGAAGAGGGGCGCATCGAGGGGCGCCGGGCCGCGGGCATCGAGATAGTCACGCAGCGCCTCCCGCGCCTTGCGACCAACCGGGACGATCCGCTCCTTGCGCCCCTTGCCGACGACCCGGACCAGGCCGGCCGCAAGATCGAGCCCCTGGATGTCGAGCCCGGTCAGTTCGCTCACGCGCAGGCCGCAGGAATAGAGGGTCTCGACGATCGCGCGGTCGCGCAGACCGAGGAGGTGGTCACCGCCGTCCCGTTCCATCAGGGCGAAGGCCTCGTCGACGGAGAGGGTTTTGGGCAGATACTTCTCCGCCCTCGGCGTCCCGACCAGTTCGCCGGGGTTGACCTCGAGGAGACCTTCGCGAACCAGGTAGCGGAAGAAGGTGCGCAGCGCCGCCAGTTTCCGGCCGATAGTCGAGCGCTTGCAACTGCGGTGCAGCAGGGCCAGGTAACGGCGCAGGACGATCTGATCGACGCGCCGCAACAGCGCGGCGTCCACTTCTTCCCATTTCAGCTCGTGATGTAGAAAGGCATTGAACCCGAGCAGGTCGCGGCGATAGGCATCGAGGGTATGGGGTGAGACGTTCCGTTCGACGCTCAGGTGCTGGGTAAAGCGTTCCAACAGGCGGTCCACAGATAGCTCCCGGTTGAGGTTGGGCGGGTCTGCCGGAATTATGGCATTCTCGCGCCGGCGGCACAAGAGGCGGGGGGACGATTGACGACCCCGGCCTGGCATGCCATACTTGCCGCAGACAGGAGGGAACATGTTGATTATTTTCGTCATTTTGGGCGCCCTGGGCGGCGCGGCAGGACTGGTGGTTCTACTCTCTTACGCCATTGCCTGGTATGAGAGCGCCAGCGCCCAGCCGGAACTGGTCCCCGGCCGCTTCGCGCCGGAGCGGCTCTGGCTTGCCGTCCGCCTGCTGCTGCAGGAAGCCTTTTTTCTGATCGTCACCCTTCTGCTGCATCCCTTTGGCTGGGTGGCGCCCAGGCCGGCCCCCTTCGATCCCGGGGGCGGTCCCCCGGTCATCCTGTTGCATGGGCTGTTTCATAACCGGGCCTGCTGGCTGTGGGTCAAGTTCCGCCTGCGGCGCAAGGGCTTGCGCAACCTCTACACCATCAATCTCCCCCCCTGGAAGGATATCGAAAGCCTCACCGAACGCCTGACCCTGAAGATCGACGAACTGCGCCTGGCAGGGGCCGGCGACCGCGTCCACCTCGTCGGTCACTCCATGGGCGGCATCATCGCCCGCAACTATCTCCAGCTCCGGGGTGGCGGCGAACGCATCGACCGCTGCGTCCTCCTCGCCGCGCCCAACCACGGTTCCAAGCTCGCCCCCTTTGCCGTCTCCCGGCTCGGCGAGGCGCTGGTGCCAGGCTCCGCCTTCCTCAACCGCCTCAACGCGGCCCCCCTGCCGCGCCCCGAGCGGGTCACCGCCATCTGCAGCTGCCACGACAACATCGTCCTCCCCTGGCAGAGTGCCCGTCTTGGCGGAGTACGCAACATCGAACTTTCCGGGATGGGACACGTCGGCATCCTTTACTGCCCCAGCGCCCTCGACGCCCTCATTGAAGGGCTGTGTGCATCGCCTTCTGCCCCAGCGCCAACCGGAGCCGAGCATGCCCTCCCTTGAGATCGTCAGCCGCGCCCAGGTGGAGCTGATCGACATCACTGCCGCCGTGCGAACCAGCGTCCGCGCCAGCGGGGTGCGCGACGGCCTCGTCTGCCTCTTCGTCCCCCACACCACCGCCGCGATCACCATCAATGAAAATGCCGACCCGGACGTCGTCACCGACCTGGTGATGGAATTGAACAAGATCGTCCCCTTCGCCGACAACTACCGGCACGCCGAAGGGAATAGCGCCGCCCATCTCAAGGCGACTCTGGTCGGCGCCAGCGAGACGCTGATCCTCGCCGGCGGCGACCTCGTCCTTGGCACCTGGCAGGGCCTCTATTTCTGCGAGTTCGACGGCCCGCGCCGGCGCTCGCTGCAACTGAAGATTCTGCCCGGATGAAACCAGCCGTCAGCCTCCAGGCACTGGCCGACTACCGCCCGCCCGCCGTTAGTGCCGCCCTCGCCCAACTCCTCGCCCCCCTCGGCGGCATCGCCACCTTTGTCCGCCCCGGCCAGAAGGTGCTGCTCAAACCGAACATGCTCGCCGGCAAGGCGCCGGAGAAGGCGGTCACCACCCACCCGGAAATCCTGCGCGCCGTGATTCGCGCGGTGCGCGCCGCCGGCGGCCTGGTCAGCGTCGGCGACTCCCCCGGCGTCGGTTCCCCCGAGCAGGTCGCACGGCGCTGCGGGCTGCTGCAGGTGATCGAGGAGGAGGGTGCACGTTTCGCCCCCTTCAGCGAGTCGGTGCGGGTCCGCGTCGGCCAGGGGACCTTTCATGAGCTGGAGCTCGCCCGCGACGTCCTCGACGCCGAGGTGATCATCAATCTGCCGAAGCTCAAGACCCACCAGATGATGGGCTTGACCTGCGGCGTCAAGAACCTCTTCGGCGCGGTGGTCGGCATGCGCAAGGTGCGCCTCCACCTCCAGGCCGGCACCGACAAGGCCTTCTTTGCGCTGATGCTGCTGGAACTGGCCGAGCAGATCGCCCCGGCGCTGACCATCGTTGACGCGGTGGTCGCCATGGAGGGGGACGGCCCCGGCAGTGGCGACCCGGTCCTGGTCGGCGCCCTCCTCGCCGGCGCCAACCCGCTGGCCGTCGATACCGTCGCCGCCGCCCTGCTCGGTCTCGGACCAAAGGTCAACTGGACGCAGAAGGTCGCCTCTCAATCCGGGCGGGAAGGGAGCGACCTGGCCGGAGTCGATATTTTCGGAGCCGTGCTGGAAGAGCTACAGGTCAGCCAGTTCCGACCCGCCAGGACCACCGACGTCAACTTCGGCCTGCCGGCCTTCATCAGGCGGCCGCTGAAAAACGCGCTCACCGCCCGGCCGTCACCCGACCATACCAAATGCGTCCGTTGCGGACTCTGCGTGGAGCACTGCCCGCCGCAGGCGATGCAGATCACCGATGAGGCTTTGGAGATCGACTACGCCCGCTGCATCCGTTGCTTCTGCTGCCAGGAGCTCTGCCCGCATGGAGCGCTGCTGACCGAGCAGGGGCTGCTGCTGCGGCTGACCCGCTACCTTAACGGCAGGAATTGATTATTGCGCTCGCCTGAACCGATAAGAAAATTGCCCCGGAAATCCCTCCCGGAGGTTCCCTTCCCTCCGGCGGACAATGGCTCGACGGATAACCTCCACGGAGCTGGACAGGGCCGATTCGCAGCAGGAACCTTCAGACGGCCACCCTGTTATGCTATGCTTGGTCAAACATTGATCTGGGAGGAAAGCATGAAAATCGATTGGGCTTACCTGCGAAAAGGCTGAACGTCCTGCATTAATGCCCAGGAGTTTCTTGGGAACAGGCAGCTCGAGCCGAAAGAAGTCGTCGACGCCCGGTTGACGCGATTTGATGCCGACCAGGCATGGGCCCTCTTGAAGTCCGCCCATTCCGTCACCGTCGCCAAGGGGAAAAAGTTCCAGTGCTTCGAAGAGGTCGCCAGGGAGAAAGAAGAAGTCCTGAAAGCGGCGATGGGACCGAGCGGCAACCTGCGTGCCCCGACCTACCGGGTTGGCAATGACTTTGTCATCGGCTTCAACCCGGAACTCTACGAGGAGTGGACCCGAGGATAGCCCGGGAGCAGGGGGCGGGGTGCCGGGAACGGTACCCCGCCTTTTTCATCAGGAGCTTGCCGGTCCGGAATTTCCCTGCCACCGGAGCAAGGAAGCGGGAAAGATTCCTTGAGGATTTTCCGCGTCTTTCCATTCCGGCCCCCTTCGGTTATGATTGCTCCTCACTCCGGGCGGAGCGCAGCCTCCCCCGCTACATTCAAGGAAAAATCCGAAGATGACCTTTGCTGATCACCCGATTCTGATCTTTGACGGCGCCTGCGGCACCAACCTGCAGCAGATGGTGATCCCCGCCACCGCCTGGCAGGGGTGCGAAGGGTGCAACGAGATTCTCAATATCAACGCTCCCGAGGTCATCGTCCGCCTCCACAGCGAGATGCTCGATGCCGGTGCGATGGTCCTGGAGACCAACACCTTCGGCGCTTCGCGGGTGGTGCTCTCCGAGTACGGCCTGCAGCAGCGGGTGAAGGAGATCAATCGCCAGGCGGTCGCCAACGCCCGCGCCGCCAGCGCCGGCCGGCCGGAGCGCTATGTCGCCGGCTCCATCGGCCCGGGGACCAAGCTCCCCTCGCTGGGACACATCGAGGTCGCCGAGCTCGCCGCGGCGACCCGCGAGCAGGTCGAAGCTCTGCTCGAAGCGGGCGTCGACTGCCTGATCGTCGAGACCTGCCAGGACCTGCTGCAGACCAAGACCGCGTTGGTCGCCGTCTTCGAGGTGCTGGCGTCAGCCCGCCTGGAGCTGCCGGTGCTGGTCTCGGTGACGATCGAACAGCAGGGGACGATGCTCCTCGGCACCGACATCGCCGCGGTCGTCACCACCCTCGAACCCTTTCCGCTCTTCTCCCTCGGCCTCAACTGCGCCACCGGGCCCCGCGACATGACCTCGCACATCAATTATCTCAGCCACCACTGGCCGGGGCGGATTTCCTGTATCCCCAACCAGGGGCTGCCGCAGGTGGTGGGCGGCGCGACGGTCTACCCCTTGTCTCCGGACGATTTTGCCACGCAGATGCACGGCTTCGTCACCGAGCAGGGGGTGAGCGTGGTCGGCGGCTGCTGCGGCACCAGCCCCGCCCACATCCGCGCCCTCGCTGAAATACTCGCCGGGGTGACACCGAAAATCCGGGAGGTGAGCGCATGAAACCGGCCGTCGCCAGCCTCTACCAGTCCGTCGAGCTGCACCAGGAGATCCCGCCGCTGCTCATCGGCGAACGCTGCAACCCCAACGGCTCCAAGGCCTTCCGCGAGGCGCTCCTCGCCGAAGACTGGGACGGCTGCCTGAAAATCGCCCTCGACCAGGAGGCGCGCGGCGCCCAGGTCATCGACCTCTGCGTCGCCTACGCCGGTCGCGACGAACTCGCCGACATGATCCATCTGACCAGACTCTTTGCCGGCTCCTGCAAGGCGCCGCTGATGCTCGACTCGACCAGCCCGGAGACGCTGGCGGCGATCCTCCCCCGCTATCCCGGGCGGGCGATCATCAATTCGATCAACCTCGAAGATGGCGGCGCCAACCTCGAACGGATCTGCACCCTGGCGAAAAAGTACGGTGCGGCAGTGGTCGCCCTGACCATCAGCGTCGAGGGGATGGCCCTGACCTGTGCCAAAAAGGTCGCCGTCGCCCGGGAGATCTACGACCTGGCGGTTCACCGCTTCGGGCTGCGGCCGCAGGATCTCCTCTTCGATCTTCTCACCTTCACCGTCGGCTCCGGCGATGAAAAGATGCGCAACGCCGCCATCGAAACCCTGGCGGCGATCAAACAGGTGAAGCGTGAGCTGCCGGGCGTCGGCTTCACCCTCGGGGTCAGCAATATCAGCTTCGGCCTGCGGCCGGTGGCGCGCAAGGTCCTTAACTCGGTCTTCCTCCACGAAGCGGTCGCCGCCGGGCTCAATACCGCCATCGTCGACGCCGCCAAGGTCCTCCCCTACGCGGCGATCAGCGAAGCCGATCGCACCCTCTGCCTCGACCTCCTCTACAACCGCAGGGAGTCGGCGCTGATGGACTTCATCGATCACTTCGAGCAGGCGGTGGAGGAGAACGAAGAGAGCGGAGAGGTGCTGCGGCCCGAGGAACTGCTGCGGCAGAAGGTGCTGAAAGGGGAGAAGGAGGGGCTCGAGGACCTGCTCAGTGAACTGCGGGGCCGCTGGCGGCCGCTCGATATCATCAACACCCTGCTGGTGCCGGCGATGCGCGAGGTCGGCGAACTCTTCGGCCGCGGCGACCTCCTCCTCCCCTTTGTGCTGCAATCGGCGGAGGTGATGAAACAGAGCGTTGGCCTGCTTGAACCCCACATGGAGAAACTCGCTGCCGAGGGGCGTACCCGGGTGCTGCTGGCGACGGTGGCCGGCGATGTCCACGACATCGGCAAGAACCTGGTCGACATCATCCTCTCCAACAACGGCTACCTGGTGCACAACATCGGCATCAAGGTGCCGGCCGAAGAGATCATCGCCAAGGCCCGCGAGTTCCGGGTCGACATCATCGGCCTCTCCGGGCTGCTGGTCAAATCGGCGCTGCTGATGAAGGAGAACCTCGCCCAGTTCCAGGCCGCCGGCCTGACCCAGCCGGTCCTGCTCGGCGGCGCGGCACTGACCGGCAAGTATGTCGCCGAGGATTGCGTT
The DNA here is from genome assembly GCF_054658035.1 of Desulfuromonas carbonis. Classification (NCBI taxonomy): domain Bacteria; kingdom Pseudomonadati; phylum Thermodesulfobacteriota; class Desulfuromonadia; order Desulfuromonadales; family Desulfuromonadaceae; genus Desulfuromonas; species Desulfuromonas carbonis. Next base: position 971,991 of record NZ_BAAHXR010000002.1, read on the forward strand.
CCCAACTATGCCGAGCCGGTGGTCTACTGCGCCGACGCCTTTGCCGGGCTCAAGGCGCTGCGCGAGTTCGAGGCCGGCACGCTGCAGTCGACCACCTGGCAGGCGGCGGCGACCCCCGCCAACCGCCCGGGGCCGCAAATCGAAACCCTCGACCGTACGGTCGAACCGCCAACCGTCCCCTTTGCCGGCCGCCGGCTGGTCACGGACATCGACCCGGGACTGCTCTTCGACTACCTCAACCTTGCCGCGCTCTTTCGCGGGCGCTGGGGCTATCGGCGCGGCAAGCTCAGCAAGGAAGAATACGAGACCCTCACCAACGAGACCGTTCTCCCCCTCTATGAGCGACTGAAACGGGAACTGCTCGACCAGGGCCTGCTGCAGCCGCAGGTCGCCTACGGTTACTTCGACTGTCACCGGGACGGCGACAGTCTGCTGGTCGACCACGGTGCGGGCTACCGCTTCGACTTCCCGCGCCAGGCCGCGGCGCCGGGCTTGTGCATCGCCGATTACTTCCGCAGCGCCGCGGAAGGGGGGGACAAGGTCGGTTTCTTCGTCGTCACCATCGGCGCCGCCCTCGCCGAACGGACGCGGGCCCTCTACGAGGCCGACAGCTATCACGACTACCTGATGCTGCATGGGCTCGGGGTCGAGCTGACCGACGCCCTCGCCGAATACTGGCATGAGCAGATGCGCATTGAACTCGGCCTGCAACAGAGTGCCGGCGACCCGGCCGCCTACGTGGCCCAGGGCTATCGCGGCTCCCGCTACGGCTTCGGCTACCCCTCCTGCCCCGACCTCGAGGCGCACCGGCCCCTCTTCGCGCTGCTGCGCCCGGAAGAGATCGGCGTCACCCTCACCGAGTCGTGCGAGATGGTACCGGAGATGACGACCTCGGCCATTGTCGTCCACCACCCGCAGGCGAAATATTTTGCCGTCTAGTAATTGATTCAGGGAGGGAAAGATGCGGTATATCTGCAGCTGTTGCGGCTACATCTACGACCCGGAGCAGGGCGATCCGATGAACCAGGTGGCGCCGGGGGTCCCCTTCGAGGAATTGCCGGAAGGGTGGGTCTGCCCGATGTGCTACGCCAGCCGCGACCAGTTCGATCCTCTGGATTGAGGTAGGACAATTCTGGGGGCAGCGGAAAGGCCCCTAGAGAATTCCGTCCAGGTAAGCTGCAATATCGGTGCGAATCGGCATGAAGTAAAGGTTGCTGTCGTGGTCGCGGGCGAATTGCAGTGCCTGGCGGGCAAAGCCCCGGTTCCACTCCAGGGTCGGGCGAAAATCGGGCGGAAAGACAGCGTTATTCTTGTTCTCCCAGTAATTCTGGCTGTTCTCGGTAAGAACCGGCGAGACCCCCCAATATATCTGGCAGTCCGGCAGCAACCCCTGGTAGATCTCCATCAGACGCAGGTCAAAGAAGGGCTGGGTGAAGAACCCTTCGGCACCGGCATCCTGCTTGGCGCGCAGGTAGTCGATCTCTTCCTTGATGCCGCTGCGGTAGGGATCCATGCCGGCATAGATGGTGAGGGCGGGAAGCTCGCGTTTGAGACGGCGGATCATCTCCAGGCAGCTGGTGCGGTAGCATTTATGTCCCATATCCTGGGGGAGGTCGCCGGTCAATACCAGCACCGCCTCGATCTCCCGGCAACTCAGATTCTCGCAGATCGGCAGCGGGCTGTTGGGATCAAAGTCGATGGCGCGCAGGTGGGGAATGGTCCTGGGGAAATATTCGCCGGCAATGCGACACCCCTGCCAGCTGCGCAGGTCGAAGCGCAGGATATCGGGGATGTTGATCCGGGTGACGGCGGGAAAGTGGCGCCGGACCTCGTCCAGTTCACGGCGCAGCGAGGTTTCATTGCGCGGCACCAGTTCGATGGAGATCTCGGTCATGGGCGGTTCCTGTACGGGCGACGGGGAGCGGGCCAGTTGCCGTTAAGGGCCTACGGGGAAGCCTGATGGTGCAGAAAACGGCAGGAAATTGCAACGGTTAACTTGCCGGACCGGTAACGGCGCGCCTCACGAGCTCCGCCCCGGTCCGCAGTTGGGGCAGCCGCTGCCGGCGCCCATCGCCACCTGCAGAAACTCCATCGCATCGTCCATCCTCCCCAGGCTGCCGCCGAAGCCGGTCTGAAAACGTCGTGCCACCTCGAGATCACTGAACGTCAGCAGCGAGGGGTGACAGCAGGGGGCGGCCGAACTCCCGAGCAGAAAGTAGGAATCCAGGGCCGGGTGAGGGTGTCCGCTGAGGTAATCGACGCACATCGCCAGCGACACCTGGTCCCGCAGCACCAGCTGGGCGGAGATGCCGCAGTGCGGGCAGCAGGCGAAACGCTGCTCGCCGCTGGTCAGGGTGATGGTATAGAGCAGGTTGGCCGGGGGCGGGCGCCGGCAGACAGTGCAGACCCGCGACAGCGAGGAATCGCCGCCAGGATGGGCGGCGCCAGTCCGTTCAACCACCGGAACGGCACCGCCGAAAATGCGCTTGATCGCGCCGCGCTGTTCGAGCTGCTCGAGATCGCGGTGACCGGTCATCTTCGAAACGCCGAAACGTTCGGCGATCTCCCCCACCGAAATTCCTCCCTTGGCCTTGAGCATGGCCAGAATCTCTTTCCTGCGCTGCGCGCTTCGCATCCCCTCGTTCCTCCTCCCCCACCTAAATTGTGAACAATGTAACATTATTTTTGTTACTTTCAAAATTATTCTGTTGTTGGCCAAACTTTTTCCGCTATAGATTTAGACCGTTATCACAATTCAATCACACCAAAACCTGCCTTACTTTATATCGTCCCGGGAGGGAATTCCATGTCATCTGCGCTACTGTCCGGCCTGCTCGTCCTCGCCCAGACGCGCCAGCGCAAGCGCTCCCGAAAGGAGCTGCCATGGACCGGATGATGCGGGGGGGCGCTCCCCTTTCCCTCTCCCTGCTGGCATCGCTGCTCTTTCACGGCCTGGCGATTCTGATCCTCGCCCTCGTCGCCGGCGAGTGGCAGCGCAAGCCTCCAGTAGTGCTGATCGAGTTCAATCTCAGCAGCGCGGCGCCGACCACGAACCGCATCTTACCGCCCCCAGCGCCGCGAGCGCCCCGCCCGGCGCCCCGGCCACCCCAGGCTCCGGCACGAAAAGCGCCGGTCGCCCCGGCAGCACTGCCGCAACCGGTCCTGGCGCCACATCCTCCCGCTCTCCCCGTTCCGGTCCCGACCGTGGCCGAGTCTTCCCTTCCCGGTCAGAATGCAGAGACGGCGGACCGGGTGGCCGAAGAACCGGCCACACCCCTGACTCAAGGATCGACCTCCCCGGCCGCGGCCCAGGCGCACTACCTTGCGGCCAACTTCGCCTATATCCGCGACCGGGTGCTGCAGCGGCTCAACTACCCGGCCGTCGCCAGGCGCAACGGCTGGGAGGGCGAGACCCGCGTCGCCTTCCTGATCCGCGCCGACGGCCAGATCGAGCATTTGCGCATTGAACAGAGTTCGGGCCGGCCTCTGCTTGACCGCCAGGCCCTGGCCGCGGTCGACCGGGCCGCCCCCTTTCCACCACCGCCAGTCGCCGCAGAGTTGATTCTGCCGGTCGCTTTCCAGTTGCGCTGATTCACCCTGTTGCCGCGTTGCAGCCAGCCTCACTGCAGCAAGCCGGCCGAGCCCCGAGGCAGAAGAGGGTCCTGTTCATGTCATCTCATCGCATCCTGCTCACCCTGGCGGTGAGCGCCCTGCTCCTGGCCCCCCGGCTCGCCCCGGCCGCCGAACCGCTGCTCCTCGAAGAGATCAATATTCGCGGCGACCAGCAGTCGTCGATCGAAGAGAGCCTGACCATGCGCGAGGTGCGCGAGAGCCCGGCCCGCGACATCGGCGAGGCGCTGCAGCAGCTCGGCGGCATCAACACCGTGCGCAAGGGGGCGATCGCCAACGACATCGTGCTGCGCGGTTTCCAGCGTGACAACATCAACGTCACCATCGACGACGTGCGCATCCACGGCGCCTGCCCGGCGCGCATGGACCCGCCCGCCTTCCACTTCGACTTCGCCGAGGTCGAGAGCGTCGAGGTGATCAAGGGCCCCTACGACATCACCAGCCCCGGCGGCATCGGCGGCAGCGTCAAGGCGGTCTCCAGGCGCCCCGCCCACGGTTTCGGCAGCAGCGTCAACCTGACCTATGGCTCCTTCGACCTGACCAACCTCGCGGCCAGCGCCGCCTATGGCAGCGACGCCTACGACGTGCTGGCCGGCTACGCCTACAAGTACTCCCTCTCCCCCCGTTCCGGTGACGGCAAGCGCCAGACCGAGGTCGCCAACTATCGCCCCGAAGCGATCGATTCGCGCGCCTACGAGATGAACACCGGCTGGCTCAAATTGGGCGTCAACAGCGGCGCGCACCTGCGCAGCGAGCTTGGCTACACCTACCAGGACGCCGACCACGTCCTCTATCCCTACCTGAAGATGGATGCCGACTATGACCGCACCCACCGGCTCAACTGGAACCTCACGGGGCACGACCTCTCGGGACGGGTGAAGGAGGTCGCCTTCAAGACCTACTGGGACAAGGTCAACCACGTCATGGACGACCGGCTGCGCACCAGCTCCCTCGCCAAGCCGAAGTACTACATGATGCAGACCGACGCCAAAACCGAGACCGCCGGCGCCAGCCTCGGCGCCAAGATTGCCGCCGGCCCCGGCACGGTCAAGACCGGCATCGACCTCTACCGCCGCAACTGGGACGCGGTCAACGAGCGCATGATGTACACCATGATGACTCCCTACACCCCGGTCAACATGATCCCCGACGTCGTCATCGTCAACCTCGGTCTCTATGCCGGGTACGACTGGCCCCTCTCCGCCACCCTCACCCTGAAAGGGGGCCTGCGCGGCGACGTCACCACGGTCAAGGCCGGGACGGCCAATGGGCTGACCACCTCCAAAGGCGACGACCGTGACTTCTCCACCCTCGGCGGCAATCTGCAGCTGCAGTGGCAGGCGAGCACCCCCCTCCAAATCTTCGTCGGCATCGCGAGAGGGGTGCGCACCCCCGACCCCGAGGAACTCTACATCCATCTCCCCGGCAGCACCGTCTGGAGCGGCGACCCCGACCTCGATCCGACCGTCAACCACCAGGCCGATCTCGGCGTCAAATACGCCACCGGCCGCTGGTTCGCCAGCGCTTCGCTCTTTTACAGCCGCCTGACCAATTACATCAACTTCACCCAGCTCAACGCCACCACCAAGGGGTACCAGAACGTCGACGCCACCATCTATGGCAGCGAGCTGAGCGGCCAGGTGGCCCTCCCCGCCGACCTCTTCCTGCGCGCCGCCTACTCCTGCAGCTGGGGTGACAACCGCGACAGCAATGAACCCCTCGCCGAGATGCCGCCCCGCAAGGGGCTACTCGCCCTGCGCTACGACAACGGCACCTGGTTCGTCGAGGCGGCGGAAAACCTCGCCGCCCGCCAGGACCGCGTCGACCCGGCGCTGAACGAATCTGAGACCGCGGCCTGGGCGACCACCGACCTCAAGGCCGGCGCCACCCTCGGCCAGTGGTCGCTCTACGCCGGCGTCAACAACCTCTTCGACCGCCAGTACACCACCCACCTCTCCTACCAGCGCGACCCCTTCGCCACCGGCAGCAAGGTTCCCGAGCCGGGGCGCAATCTTTATGTGACGCTCAACTGGAACTACTGAAGAGAAATTCAAGGTTACGATAAGAAGAGCCGGCTCCCGCAAAGGGGCCGACTCTTTTTGTTGCTGGGCGGGGCAAACAGGCACGTTGCAAAAAGCAACTATTTTCAGTTGCACTTTTTAAATAATATCTGCTAGAGTTTCTGCAATGGAGGGGGGAAATGACCAGACGTGACAAGCTGTTGCAGCGCTTCTGCAACCGACCGAAGGATTTCACCTGGCAGGAGCTTGAAACTCTGCTGGCTGGATTCGGCTACCATCCGGCAGTTGCCGGCAAGACCGGAGGTTCGCGGGTCAGGTTCCTGCACGAGACGCGGGCTCCCATCATCCTGCATAAACCCCATCCGACCCCGGTCTTGAAGCACTATCAAGTGGAACAGATCAAGGAAACACTCGCCCAAGAGGGTTTACTATGAAAGACATGATGCGTTACCGGGACTATTTCGGTTCCGTCCATTACAGCGACGAGGATCGCGTCTTCTTCGGCCGCGTGGAGTTTATCCGCGCCCTGGTGAGTTACGAAGGAACCGACGTCACCTCCCTGCGCCGTTCCTTCGAGGAAGCGGTCGACGACTATCTGGAAACCTGCCAGGCGGCAGGCCACGCCCCGGAAAAACCATTCAAGGGCTCCTTCAACGTCCGCGTCGGCGCCGCCCTGCACCAGCGCGTCGCCATCGCCGCGAGCCAGCGGGGAATGACCTTGAACAAGTTCATCGTCGAGGTGTTGGAACGGGAGGCGGGAAAAGATCTGGCAGTGTAGAATACCTCTGCTGGCGGGATGGCCGTCAGTCCCCTGCTCCACCTTGACCGGATATACCCTCCCCTCCCCGTAGAGGCCCGCCGGTGCTCTGGTTCCCCCTCACCCTCTTCTGCGCCCTCGCCCTGGCGAGCAGCGTCGCCCTGGGCAGCTCGGCAAGGAGGCGATCATCGCCGCCTCGCCGAGGGTCAT